>NZ_BAAAOH010000001.1:2400000-3600000 GCF_039530225.1 Microbacterium pumilum | reverse complement strand
TGCGCGCTGGCGGAAGAGCATCCGTGACGCCGTCGATGAGGATGTCACCGAAAACGTCAGCACGGAGCTGGTCGAGAGTGCGGGTCTCTTCGGGCTGGGCCGCCAAGACCTTCGCCTGTGCGTTCATCCGGTTGTGGATCGCACGCGCCTCCACCGCCGGGATGAAAGCATGAAGCCAGGCCATGCCGTCTTCCGCAGGTTCGAAGACGACTCGCCTCGCATCCACCGCCCGTTCGTGCCGTTCGGTGATCGTGATCGACCGGACGGATTCGACCAGGTTCCGGAGCTTGCGACGGAACGTTCCGAATGGCTCGGACTCGGCGAGCGCCACCGCCGGCTCTAGCAGCTTCTCGTGGAACTCCGGCTCGACCGCATCCAGTGCCTGGGCGAGATGCACCGCGTGGCGCTGTGTCATCCGCGCACCGCCGAGCGATGCCAGCGCGGCGGGATAGCGGTTGACGAGGGCATCGGCCTGGGCGAGCAGCTGCCCAGCCGCAGACTCTGTCATTCCCAGCGCCGCGGCGAGTTCGAGCCGCACCGATCGCTCTATCACCTCGGTCAGTTGATAGCCGTGCCGAGCGGCGTCGCGCAGCGCGTCGCGGCGCATGAACTCGACCCGCTCGAGACGCTGCGCGGCGAACACCGACATCATCGTCTCTGCTTCGACGACCAGGTCGACGGAATCGACCACGGCCGGGACTGCGAGATCGTCCCAATCCCCATGAGCGTCGTCCGGAGGGGAATCCTCGAAGAACTCGGCGTTGCTGCTCATACCCAGGACTTTAGAACATACCTCCGACATTCGGTCGGGGCAGAGCAGCGCTCGAATGACCGACGATGACGCCTCAGCCGGCGGCGATGTCGAGCGAACTCAGGATCCGGCGAAGCGTCTGATACAGCTCGGTGTCCATGAAGGCTTCAGCATCGGCAGCCGTGGCGAAGGAGATGACCGCACCGGCCTCATCGGTCGGGAGCGCGGCGTACGCATCGGGGTCAGCGGCCTGATCGACCGGATCGGGCAGCGGCTGGAGCGCGCGCCACGAGATGATGCCGAGGCTCTCGGTCGGCACGAAGCCCCAGTCGGTCCCGCACGCTTCGGTGGGGCTCACTGCGTCGGGCGGTACGAGCTGAAGTTCCGTGACAACCCCCGCGGGCGCGTCGACGCTCTCGAACCAGATGTGACCGGGCGCGCTCGCGGGATCGGCGGTGTCGAGCAGGGCATAGGGATACAACGGCGACATCACTTCGCACCCGGGGCCGCCGATGCCGCCGATCTGCACGTCGAGTCTGATCCTCGCGACGCCGTCTGGATCGAGGATCGTGTAGGTCGGGACATCGAGCCCGGTGGCGTACGAGGTGGTGCTGCCGACTAAGACACTCCAGCCCGCCGGCAGCTCCCAGGCCGCGGACTGGTCGGGTGTCTGGTAGCTGACCCAATCGACAGTAGGCGTGGGTGTGGGCGTCGCGCTCGGCGTGGGCGAGGCGCTGGCTGCGGCATCCGTCGTCGCACTCGGACTGCCGGGTCCGCTGGCGCACCCTGCGAGCGTGAACGCGATCACGACCGTCGCGGTCGCCATGGCACGTGCGGACCATCCACGTTTCGTACGCATCCGCACGCTCCCCAGCGTCGATTGCCGCGATCTTGCGTGGCTGGAGCATATCAGCGCCGATTTCCTGCGTGCACAGCCGAGCACGTGCTGCCCGCTGCCGGCCGATTGAGCGACAGCCCGCGAAACTCTACTGTGAGGGCATCCCGAAGGCGAGGAGCGACCATGGGCAAAGTTGTCATGTACAGCTCGGTGTCAGTAGACGGCTTCATCGCGGACGAGAAAGACCAGCCGGGACCGCTGTTCGACTGGTTGCTCAGCGGTGACGTGCCGTTGGATGACAGTGGCGTGCTGAAGGTGTCGCAGACGTCCTACGACTACACCCGACCGTACTGGGACCAGATAGCCGTGACGATCGTCGGCCGTGACGTGTTCGACATGACGGACGGCTGGGACGGGAAGCCCCCGAGCGGGGTCGACCACGTGGTCGTCGTGACACACCGGCCGAAGCCGGAGGGCTGGGACCCCGACGCGCCGTTCCACTTCGTCGAGGGGGTCGAGGCAGCCGTGGCCAAGGCGCAGGAGCTCGCAGGTGATCGCCTGGTCGAGGTCGCCGCCGGTGAACTCGGTGGCCAGGTGCTTGCCGCAGGCCTGGTCGACGAGGTGCGCATGGACGTCGTGCCCGTCGTGTTCGGGTCGGGCAAGCGCTACTTCGGGTCGGTCGACGCACAGCACCTGTTGGAGGATCCTGACGTCGCGATCCAGGGCAACCGGGTGCTTCACCTGCGCTATCAGGTGCGTCGTTGACGGACTGAGCGGGTGCGCGAAGGAGTTCAGGCGACGCGGATGGCGCGCACGGCCATGAACTGACGTCCGGGCAGCTCGACGCGCACGGCACCGGAATGCGTGCCCTCGAGCGGCTCGATGGTCAGGTTCCACGTGTCGATCACTTCGACGGTCCAGTCGCCCTCGGGCAGCATGACGTTGCGGAACCTCGGCCGGTTGAACCCGAAGTAGCCGACGATGTGCTGACCGGCGACACCGCCCCAAGGCACATCCCAGTCCGACGGCAGCGGGTCCCAGACGCCATCCGGCGCCTCGGCGAGCAGCATGTCGAGGAAGCCGATGCGTGCGGGGGAGGTGCCGTACAGCTCGCCGCCCTTGGCCCACCACAGCACCTCGGAATCGTCGCCCGCGGAGCTCGAGACATCCGTCGCACCGCCGGCGGCGACGGGAAGGTACGTCTCGCCGTGCCCGACATAGCCACCGCGGACCGCGCCCTCCCAGAACCGGCGCACCATCTCTTCGCCGGTGATGTTGCCCCAGCCCTGGTCGATGTCGCCCTCGTAGGCGCATTCGTCGATCACGACGGGCTTGCCCCAGCGCTCGCGCCACTCGTCGGTGTTCTCCGCCGTGCGGTAGACGTCGACGCGTTGCACGCTCACATGCGTGATCCACGGCTTCGAGTAGTCGTAGAAGGGACGGCAGTTGTGGATCGAGTTGAGGTGCGCGAAGGGATCCTCCTCGCCGACGACCGATGCGAGGCGCTCCCAGTCGGCTTCGTCCTTCGACCACAGCAGGTCGTACTCGTTGGCCATGGACCACCAGACGTTCGCGTACGCGGCGAGGCGCCGCACGACGTATCGGAGGTAGCGCTCGTCGACAGCGGGTCCGAGGTCGGCGAATCCCCAACGGTCGTAGGCATGGAAGAGGATGAGATCCGCCTCGATGCCGAGCTCGCCGAGCTGTTCGATTCGCTTCTCGAGTCGTCGGAAGTGATCCACGTCGAATCGCTCGAGGTCGAATCCATCGGCGATCGACCCGGGAAAGATGAAGTCACCGGGCTCGTTCGAGTTGTAGAGGTAGGACTTCGGAAAGAGACACATCCGCAGCTTCGTGAACGGCGCATCGGCGAGGGTGCGCAGCGTCTGCTGCTGAAGCTCTTCGGGCTGGTGGGTCCAGGCGTATGCCGTGGTGCCGAGGGGGCGGTGCCGCGTGCCATCGGCATGACGGAAGTGGAGTCCGTCGACGCGGACCGGGCCGTGGCTGCCCGCGCGCGGACCGACCACCGTGACCGTACCTTCGATGCCGTCGAGCGACCGAGCCGTCGAATGCGTCACGAAGGTCCACTCGCCCTCCACATCGGCGAGGGCGCGGATGACGTACGCGCCATCTCCGTCGTAGAATCCGCCGACGCGCAGCTGTTCGCCGCCGCGGGTGAACACGGCGTCGAGCTCGACATCCACGAACGGATTGCCGTGCGACGGGCCGTCCAGCCGGATCTCCACGGCATCCCACCGCGGGACGGGCGCGGGCAGGATGACGGATGCCGAACCCTGGGGCACATCCTCGCCCTCGTAGGACGGGTCGGGGTCGATCGCGGGCGCGTACGGCGGGCGACTGACATCATCGCCGACCTCCGCCAGAGCCGCCCACATCTTCGCGCGCTCCGCAGGATCTTCGAGCGTCGGAGCAAGCGCGAT
This sequence comes from Microbacterium pumilum, assembly GCF_039530225.1. NCBI lineage: Bacteria > Bacillati > Actinomycetota > Actinomycetes > Micrococcales > Microbacteriaceae > Microbacterium > Microbacterium pumilum. The sequence continues at coordinate 3,595,970 of NZ_BAAAOH010000001.1, read as the reverse complement.
GAGCGAGCCCAGTCTGCCACCGCGGAACTGCGTCGCCATCGGGGACGCAGCGATCCCGGGCAGGTAGCGCTCGAGGATCGCGCGGGCGGCGGGGTTGTCGAGGGCTTCGCCGAACGTGGAGGCGCGATCGAACATCGGGAATTCCTTGTCTTTCAGGAGGTGGCTGCGCGGACGGCCTCGTCGACCTTGGCGAGCACGTCCGGCGGGGTGAACATGAGTGCCGCGCTCAGCGGGCGACCGGCGCCCCACACGGTCTCGGCGCGAACGGACTCGGCACGGGCCGGGTCGATCTCGGTGAGGGTGTCGAGCAGCGCCCGGTAGGCGCGGGGGTCGTCGATGATATCGGCGAGGGATGCCGCGAGCCCTGGCAGCGGTCCATGGGCCGACTTCGCGGGCGCCGGGATGCGCCACTCGTGCGTTCCGGAACCGGCCTCCGACCCTTCGATCGCCTCAGCGACCGGGACTCCCGGCAGGTCGACGATCGCGGTCGTATTGGGCGGCACCACAGCCCGGACCACGACATCCGATCCATCACGGTGCCATGCGACCGATGCCTCGCCGTACGGCGTGAGGTGGCGGGCAGAGGCGTGGTCGAGCCCTTCGAGCGGGCGCGGCGCGATTCGCAGTCGCGCGTACCCCGGGGCATCCGGTGCGAGGCCGGCGACGATCCGGTGCAGCCAGTCGGCGACGGCGCCCAGCGCGTAGTGGTTGAACGACGTCATCTCGCCGGGGTTGACCGACCCGTCGGGCAGCAGGCTGTCCCAGCGCTCCCAGACCGTCGTCGCTCCCATCGTCACGGGATACAGCCAGGACGGGCACTCGGTCTGGAAGAGCAGTCGCTCGGCGGCATCGACGTGCCCGGCAGCGCTCAGGGCATCGGTGACGAGCGGTGTGCCGACGAACCCGGTGGCGATGCGGTACCCGCCTTCGCGGACGAGCACTGCAAGACGATCCGCCAGCCGCTGGCGCAGTTCGGGATCGGTGACGAGACCGAACTCCAGGGCGAGAGCGTACGCAGTCGGGGCGTCGCTCATCATGCGACCACCCGGCGTCACGTAGTGCGAGACGAAGGCCTCGCGGCTGCGCTCGGAGTAGGCGGCGTACTTCTCGGCGTCCTCGTCGAAACCGAGGAGCGCTGCGGCGTCGGCGACCTGGCGAAGCGACTGGGCCAGGTAGGCCGTCGCCACGATGTCGCTGTCGACCTTCGCCTGCTGTGGCTTGTCCGGCGGAGCGGACGGGTCGAGCCAGTCGCCCAACTGCATGCGACCCGCCCACGGACCGTGGTGTCCCGCATCCCGCAGCACGGCGTCCGCCCAATCCCGCATGCTGGCGTACTGCGCCTCGATCACGCCCAGGTCGCCGAACCGGGCATGGAGGACGGTCGGGACGGCGGTGGCGGCATCCCCCCAGGCGGCTGTCGGTCCGAGACTGCCGAACGAGGGAAGCGCTGCGGGGATCACGAGCGGGACTTCGCCGTCGTTGCGCGCCTGCTCGTGGGCGAGGTCGCGCAGCCAGGACGTCAGGAACCCGTCGGAGTCGTACAAGAAGCTCGCCGTCGGTGAGAAGACCTGGATGTCGCCGGTCCAGCCGAGTCGTTCATCCCGCTGCGGGCAGTCGGTCGGGATCGAGAGGAAGTTGCCGCGCATTCCCCAGACCACGTTCTCATGCAGTTTCGTGATCATCGGATCGGATGCCTCGAACCAGCCGGTGCGCGTCATGTCGGTGTGCAGCACGACGGCTTCGACGGCATCCGCCTCGATGTCGGCGCCGGTGATCTCGGCATAGCGGAAGCCGTAGAACGAGAAGCGGCTCTCGAGCACGTCGTCGGCGCCCGACAGGTCGAACGTCGCCGTCGCCGTGGCATTGCGAAGCGGCCGGATGGCGAGCTCGCCCTCATCGAGCACTTCGGCGTGACGGATCACGACCTGCTGGCCGCGCTCGCCACGCACCCGCACGCGCAGCCGGCCGACGAGGTTCTGCCCGAAATCGAGGATGCGGCCCCTCGAAGGCGTCTCGATCACCTCGGCGACCGAGAGTGACTCGATGCGTCGCACCGGGGCGGCGATACGCGGTTCGGGAACCGGGACGTTCTCGTAGCCGGGGAGCGCGGCAGCCCCCACCCGGACGGGCTGCCAGGTCGAGTCGTCGAACCCGGGTGCCGACCAGCCCGGCAGGCTGACGCGCATATCCTGGTGCTCGCCGGCGTAGATGCCGCTGTCGACGACGGGGCCGTCGCCGAGTGCGCGCCACGTGTCGCCGGTTGCAGCCACCGTCTCGGTGGTGCCGTCCGCGTACGTGACGCGAAGCTGCGCCATGAACGAGGGCTGTGTGCCGTACAGACGATTGGTGAAGGTGAAGAAGCCGAACTTCTCGGTGTACCAGGCGCCGGCGACTGTTGCGCCGAGCACGTTCTCGCCCTCGTGGACCAGTGCCGTCACATCGACTGTCTCGTGGATCAGCCGGTCACGGTAGCTCGTCCATCCGGGGGAGAGGATCTCGTCCGACACGACCGAGCCGTTGAGCTCTGGCTCGGCGACACCGAGCGCCGTCCAGAACAGGAGCGCCCGGTCGACGGGCTGCGAGACCGTGAAGGTCGTGCGCACCAGCGCGGGCTGCGCCTCGCGGGACGCGGCGCCAAGTCCGATGGGCTCGGCGGTCCATTCGCCGTCGGCCAGGAACCCCGCCTCGATCCGCAGCGGCTCGCTCACACCGGTGTCGCCGCCGGCCGTCGAGCGAACCCGGACCGTGATGTCACGGCTTTCGCCGGGCGCGAGCGGTGCGAACGGCCAGGCGATCAGAACGCTCGCTCGGCCTTCGATCGCGGCGGTCTGCGTGCCATCGCTCACTTCGGCGCTCGCCTGCACCCAGCCGGGCTCGTCCGATTCGATCGTCCAGCTCAGTCGAGGGGTCGGGGTGGCGACGAATGCGGTGTCGTCACGGAGTTCGGCGCGCAGCGTTGCGACTCGGGCGTTGCTCATTCATCGTCTCCTTCGGCGATCCAAGATTGAAACGATACATGGCCCGTCACGGCGTACGCGCCGATGACCCGCCCCGTGAAGGACTCCGTCGTCTCGGACGACAGGAAGCGACCGTCCACCTGCGCGAGTTCAAGTCGTTCGCCGTCCGGCTCGGCAAATCCGAGGTGGAAGAAGTCGCTGGTGCGAGTGAACCCCTCGCCGCCGGCCTGGACGGAGTCGATGAACAGGTCGATCACCTCGCCCGCGTAGGTGCCGGTCCATTCCTGACGCAGTCCGCCGATGACGGCGCGCGCCGTCACGGTGCCGCTGCCGGCCTCGATCTCGACGTGGAAGCGCTCGTCGTAGCGCACCGCCAGTCCGCCGACGCCGGAGGAGGCATCCGCCCGCACCGTGACGGCGTTCGTGAGGTGCTCCTGTCGGCGTCCGAGGAAGACCGGATGCGAGTCGTCGAGGGTCGAGCCGTCGCCGTGCAGCGTGAGCCAGCCGGGCCGGCTCGCGAGGTCGGCCACAGCCGCGGTCGGGCGACGGATCGCCAGCCACTCGCCATCGAGCTCTTCGTCCGGCGAGAACTTCACGTCGACCCGCGTGCCCGGCCGCGGATTGAGCAGCACCGGATCGATCGTCGGCCAGCCGTTGTCGTGCCAGTGCACGGGCGTGACGAAGGTCTCGCGTCCGAGGGCGGAGAACGCCCGCGTCATGCTGCGGGGGCGGACACCGAGCAGGATGCAGAACCACTCGCCGTCGGGCCCGATCACGAGGTCGCCGTGACCGGTGTTCTGCACCGGGCGGATGGTCGAGCGCGCCGAGACCAGTGGGTTCTGCGGGGCGGTGTCGAACGGGCCCTCGGGCGAGGAGCTGCGGGCGATGCTGATGCTGTGGCCGCGCTCGGTGCCGCCCTCCGCGATCATGAGGTACCACGTGCCGTCGACCTCGTAGAGATGCGGCGCCTCGGGGAACTGCCCGCCCGTGCCCGACCACAGCGAACGGGGCTCTTCGAGCGCGATGTGATTCTCGAGGTCGACCTTCACCTGAAGGATGCCGAGGTGCGTGCCGAGCTCGGGTCCGCTCAGGATGAGGCCCGAATAGGTGACGTACACGTTGCCGTCCGCGTCCCACGCGATATCGGGATCGATGCCGTTGACACTCCCGGCGCCGTCGGCGCTGAGGAGGAGGTCGCCCTCGCTCCACGGGCCTGCGGCATCCGTCGCCGTGAAATGCAGCATCCCGCGACCCATCGCCACCGTGATGACGAGGTGGAACACCCCGTCGTGGTGCCGGATGGTCGGCGCCCACACCCCGCCCGCGGTCGGCACGTCGGCGATTCCGAAGACTTCGGGCGTCGCGCCGACGTGGCCCAGGAGCTCCCAGTTCTCGAAGTCGCGTGAGCGATGGATCGGGATGCCGGGCAGGTACTCGAAGCTGGATGTCGCCAGGAACCACTCCTCGCCGACCTTGACGACGCTCGGGTCGGGGTGGAACCCGTTCAGCACGGGGTTGTAGAGGGTGGTGCTCATGGCGTTCCTTCGTCGGTTATGCGGTGAGGGTGATGCCGAGGTCGGTCGCGAGTGCGAGGGCACGGGGGTCGGCGCCGCCCGGCCACGGGCCGCGCGCGATCGTCCAGGCGAAGGCGAGCCCCGTCTCGGGGTCGACGCACGCCAGTGCACCCATCGCGCCGTCGTGCCCGAAGGCGCGCGGGCCGCCGAAGGCGAGGGATGCCGTGGGCTTCTGGAAGACGATCGCATGCGCCCGGTTCGGCTGACCGAGCACTTCGTCGTAGCCCCGCACCTGTTGTTGCCCAATGGCGAGCACGGTCTCGGGCGAGAGGAATGGCGTCGCGCCATCGACGCCGGTCACCGCGGCCGCGAACAGCCGGGCGAGACCGCGAGCCGTGCCGGTGCCGGAGGCTGCCGGATGCCCGAACCGCCAGCTGACCTCGTCGTTGGCGAGGTCGACGGGTGGGCCGGGCGCGAGGAACACGCGCGGCCCCAGCAACGAGGAGTACATCGGCGATGCGTCGGCGACCGGCCGGATCATCGGAAGCGTCGGCGCCTTGCGGGCATCGTGCTCCGGCGGCAGGCCGAGGAAGAAGTCGATGTCGTGCGGGGCACGGATCTCGGCCTCGTAGTACTCGTGCAGCGTGCGCCCGGTCACCCGGAAGACGAGCTCCGACGCGAGATTGCCGATGGTCAGTCCGTGATACCCGAACGCGGAGCCCGGGTACCAGAAGGGCGGCGAGGCCGCGAGCCGCTCCGCCCCGAGGTGGTGGTCGAGCAGTTCGGCTGCGGTCAGCGCGGGCGTCGCCTGTGGCACCCCGGCTTGGTGCGACAGCAGCTGACGCACGGTGACGTGCGCCCTGCCGTGCTGGGCGAACTCGGGCCAGTACTGTGCGACCCGTGCGTCGAGGTCGAGCTCGCTCCGCTCGACGAGCAGTCCGATGGACAGCCCGATCGTGTTCTTGGTGACCGAGTACGGCACGGTGACGGAGTCGCCCGTCAGGTGCGGTCCGCCCCACGCGTCGAGCACCGGCATCCCGTCGTGGAAAGCTGCGACCTGGAACGACAGGTCGGGATCTTGCGCGAGGAACCCGTCGAGTCGATCGACGATCTCACCGAGTCGACTGTCGGCGGTGCCGCGCAGTCGCTCGGTGAGGGCGGGATCGGTCACGCCTCGACCGTCCACTCGGCCGAGAGCGGGAGGTCGGCGACGGAGGCGCCGGCCCGCAGCGTGTACGTTCCCGGCTCGACCACCCACTCGCCGGCCCAGTGCGCGAGGCGGCGTGCCGGTACGTCGATCTCGGCGGTCACGGTCTCGCCCGGTCCGGCGTGAACCACGGCGAAGCCGACGAGCCAGCGCTCAGGCCGCTCCACGGCGGAGTCCGCGCGTTCGGCGTAGACCTGCACGACCTGCTTTCCGGCACGGTCGCCGGTGTTGCGGAGGATCACCTCGAGAGCGTCGCCGTCTCGCTGGGCGACGCCCCACGACCAGGTCGTGTAGCCGAGTCCGTGGCCGAACGGGAAGGCCGGCGCGGCATCCGCCTTCAGCCACGCGCGGTAGCCGATGTGGATGCCCTCGGTGTACTCGAGCACGCCGTCTGTCGGGGTCACATCGGTGACCGGCACGTCGGCGAGGGCCGTAGGCCAGGTGGTGGGCAGTCGCCCGCCCGGCTCGACCGCGCCGGTGAGCACGTCGGCGAGCGCGGCGCCGAACTGCTGGCCGCCGAAGTAGCCCTGCAGCACGGCTGCCACCTCGTCGGCCCACGGCAGCGCCACGGGGGAGCCGGCGTTCACGACGACGATGGTGCGCCAGTTGGCCTCGACGACCGCACGGACGAGGTCGTCCTGGCGGCCTGGCAGGTCGAGCGATTCGCGGTCGTAGCCCTCGGATTCGACCTTGGAGTTGGTTCCGACGACGACGATCGCGACATCCGCCGCCGCAGCCGAGGCGGCCGCGTGCGCGATGAGCGCCTCGGGGTCGGAGTCATCCGGCGCAATGCCGAACGTCGCGCTGAGGGCACCGGCGAGTGGCCCGCCGTTCTCGATGGTGAACTCGGCGCGCAGGTCGAGCGACGTTCCCGCGGTCACACCGACTCGAGAGGTGCTCGACGGCGGGTTCAAGAAGGCCGCGCCGAGATCGCTGCCCGTGATGACCGGGCTCTCGTCGAGAACGAGCTCACCGTCGACGAACACCCGGCCGGGGTTGGCGCCCGCGAAGCCGAGCAGCACGTCGCCGGTGGTCTGGGGCGTATAGATGGTGTGCAGCACGAGCTTCGCAGCCGCCTCGACGGGCGCGTCGCCCCCGAACCAGACCAGTGCGGTCGCACGCCGATCCTCGGCGAACAGCTCGCCACCGTCGGCATCGAGGAACGCCACGCGCACGCCGGGCTCTCCCGTGATCGGGTTGACGATGGTCTCGAGCGGGAGTTCGGCGACGCCCTCCTGCACGACGGCGCCGAGCTCGTATGTGACCTCCACGCCCGGGAAGGCGTTTCGCAGACCCTCGAGCGGCGAGACGATGTGGTCGGGCAGGACGGTGGCGCTGCCGCCGCCCTGCGTGCGCGCCTCGAGGGCGTTGTGGCCGATGACGGCGACGCGGGTGACGGACGGCGGCTCCAAGGGCAGGATGCCGTCGTTCGTGAGCAGCACGGAGCCCGCCGCCGCGGCCTCTCTGACGAACGCGACGCCGTCGATGGCTGCCGGCTCGATGGCCGGCGTGCCCTCGAGGGCCCCGACCCGTTCGGCGAGCAGGAGCACCCGCAGCACCTTGCGGTCGAGGTCGTCCTCATTCAGACGCCCGTCGCGGATCGCCTCGACGAGGTCGGCCCACGCCGGCGCCGGACCGGGCATGGCGAGGTCCTGTGCAGCGGGGATCGAGCCGAGGGAGCGGACAGCCGTCCAGTCGCTGACGACCACCCCGTCGAAGCCCCACTCGGAGTTGAGCGGCGTCTCGAGCAGGTCGTTCTCGGTCATCGTGACGCCATCGACGGCGTTGTAGGCGCTCATGACGCTCCACGCCCCGGCCTCGACGGCTCGCTCGAACGGCGCGAGGTAGAGCTCGCGCAGTGCACGCTCCTCCACCTTCACGTCGACCGTGAACCGGTCGGTCTCGGAGTCGTTCGCGACGTAGTGCTTGGGCGTCGCGGCGACTCCGTTGTCTTGCAGGCCGCGCACGTAGGCTGCGCCCAGCTCAGCCGCGAGCTCCGGGTCTTCGCTGAAGCACTCGAAGTGACGGCCGCCGAGCGGCGAGCGATGCAGGTTGATCGTCGGGCCGAGGACGACATCCACATTCTTGCGACGGGCTTCGGATGCCGCAGCCGCACCATAGCGGTAGGCGAGCTCGACATCCCACGATGCCGCGAGGCTCGATCCCGACGGCATGTTCAGCGACGGCTCGCGCTCGTCCCAGCGCGGACCGCGAACGCCGGCGGGGCCGTCGGACAGGGTCATCGCGCGAAGACCGATCTCAGGCAGCGGGATCGTCGTCCAGAAGTCCGCGCCCTGTACGAGCGCGGCCTTCTGTTCGAGCGTGAGCTTGTCGAGCAGCGGGAGGAGGTGCTCGACCGTCTCGGGCTGCGTGGACGTGGCGGGAGTGCTCATGCTGCTGCCGCTCCTTCCGCGGCTTCGGAGTCGAGCAGCGCGCGGCGCTCGACGCGGCGCGTCTCCTGCTTGTCGGGGTCGGGAACGGGCGAGGCCATGAACAGCCGCTGCGTGTATGGGTGCGCGGGACGTGCCGTCACCTGGTCGCCGTCGCCGGTCTCGACGATCTCGCCGCGGAACATCACGGCCACGCGATGGCTGATGTGCCGCACGACGGCGAGGTCGTGGGTGATGAACAGGTAGGCGACGCCGGTGCGCTCCTGGATCTCGATGAACAGATCCAGGACACGCGCCTGGGTCGACAGGTCGAGCGCCGAGACCGGCTCGTCGCACACGATGAGCCGCGGCTGCAGCGCGAGCGCGCGCGCGATGGCGACGCGCTGTCGCTGGCCACCCGAGAACTCACGGGGCAGCCGGTCACGGGCGTCGGCGGGCAGTCCCACCTGGTCGAGCAGGTCACGAACCCTCGTCTTCGCCTCTTTCGAACCAACCCCGGCCGCGGTCAGCGGCTCGGTGAGGATCTGCTCGATCGTCATCGAAGGGTTCAGCGAAGAGTACGGATCCTGGAAAACGACCTGCATCTCAGAGCTCAGCGCTCGCCGTTCGGCGCGCTTCAGGTGCGAGATTTCACGGCCGTCGTAATGGATCGTCCCGCCGCTGACCGGCGCGAGACCGAGCGCGGCCCGGCCGAGCGTGGTCTTGCCCGAGCCCGACTCGCCGACAAGACCCACGGTCTCGCCGGGGAGGATGTCGAGCGAAACGCCCTTGAGCGCCCGGAACGGCTCCTTGCGGAACCCCTTCGCCGGGTACTCGACGACGAGATCCTTGACCTCCAGCAGTGGAGCGCTCATGCTCCCGCTCCTTTCGTGACCAGCGCCGGTCGGGCGGGACCCTCATCGAGGATCGCCTCCAACAGCGACTTCGTGTAGGGGTGCTTCGCGTCGTTGAAGATCCCGCGCACCGGACCCTGCTCGACGAACAGTCCGCTCTGCATCACCGTGACGTGGTCGCAGAGGTCAGCGACGACGCCGAAGTTGTGCGTGACGAGGAGCATCGCCATGTGACGCTCGGCCTGGAGGTCGCGGAGCAGGTCGAGCACCTCGGCCTGCACCGTGACGTCGAGAGCCGTGGTCGGCTCGTCGGCGATAATCAGGTCGGGGTCGGTCGACACCGCGCCTGCGATCAGCACGCGCTGGGCCATTCCGCCCGAGATTTCGAACGGGTAGGCGTCGAACGTGCGCTTCGGATTCGGGATGCCGACGCGAGCGAGCAGGTCGAGGGAACGCTCTGTCGCTTCCTTCTTCGAGAGCCCGAGGTTCTTGCACAGCGGCTCAACGAGCTGGCTGCCGATCGTGAAGGACTGATCGAGGTTGCTCATCGGCTCTTGCGGGATGTAACCGATGCGCTGACCGCGAACGCCCTTGTAGACGCGATCGGAAGCGTCGGCAAGCTCAGTGCCTTCGTAGTTGATCGAGCCGGCGGTGACATGGCCGCCGCGGGGCAGGAGCCCCAGCACGGCGAACGCGGTCTGGGTCTTTCCCGAGCCGGACTCGCCGATCAGGCCGTGGACCTCGCCCTTGCGGATGTCGAGTGAGACGCCGTGGACCACCTCGATATGCGAGCCGTCCGGCTGGTCGTAACCCACCCGGAGGTCGCGGATCTCGAGCACTTTCTCAGTGGCCTTGCTGCGTGCATCGTCCTCGTGGACGATGATCCCGGTGCTCTCGAAGATCGGCACCTCGTCTAGGTCGAGTACGTCGCCTCCGCCTGTCGAGACATTGGTCGTCACGGCCGCGATCGATCCCGTGGCCGTTGCGACTGCGCGGCGGCGCTTGCGCCGAACCGACACCGTGCGCTCGAGCTCGTCGCGCATCACGTTGGCGAGCAGCGTCAGCGCCATGCACGTCAGGGCGATCGCCAGCGACGGCCACAGCAGCAGCATGGGCTCTTTGTAGATGTTCTTGAACCCGTCGTTGAGCATCTGCCCCCAGGTGGGAACGCCGATGTCGCCGAGTCCGAGGAACTCCAGCCCCGACTGGATCGCGATCGCGATGCCGGCGATGATCGCACCCTGGATGATGATCGGCGCCCGCACGACCGACAGCACGTGGCGGCCGATGATGCGGGTGTCGCTCAGACCCGACACCCGTGCAGCGTCGACGTAGAGCTCCGACCGCACGGCGGTGACCGACGCGTAGACGAGCCGGTAGAACGCCGGAGCGAGGAGGATGCCGAAGATGAACATCGAGATCCACACCGACGGGCCGAGCACCGCGCGTGCGGCCAGTAGCACCACGATGCCGGGAAGGGCCATCGTGAGCTCGGTCACCCACGTCGCGGTGTTGTTGAACCACCCCTGGTAGTAGCCCGCGATCAGACCGCTGGTCACGCCGAGGATCACCGCGACGACGAGCGCGAGCAGTGCCGCGAAGACGCTCACCTGCGTCGCCACCAGCAGACGTGACAGGACGTCACGGCCGCTGCCGTCGGTGCCGAGGATGTGCTCGGCGCTCGGCGCGGCCAGCACATTGCGGATGTCGGCATAGTTCGGGTCCTGCGGGGCGATCCACGGGCCGATGATCGCGATGACCATGACGAAGGCGAGGAACAGCAGGGACGCGAGTCCGAGTGGGCGGCGCACGAGGCGTCGCCAGAGCGCCACTCGGACCGGGGAGACGGGTACGTCCAGAGGAACGTCGACAGCGGTCATGACAGTCGCACCTTCGGGTTCAGCGCCGCTTGGGCGAGATCGATGAGGAGATTCACGATGATGACGATGACCGCGAATGCGATCACCAGGCCCATGACGACCGGGATGTCGCCCAGGGTTGTGGCGCGAACGCTGAGCTGGCCCATGCCCGGGATGGCGAAGACCTGCTCCACGATCACCGAGCCGCCGAGGAGGCCGATGAACTGCACAGCGAGCACCGCGAGGGCGGGGCCGCCGGCGTTGCGCAGCACGTGCCGGTAGACAACCGAATTGGCGCTCAGGCCGCGGGAGCGCAGCGTGCGGACGTAGTCGCGTGACATGGCGTCGATGACCGAGCCGCGCACCTGTTGCGTGACCACCGCGATGGCGCCGATAGACAGGGCGATGATCGGCAGTGTGACGGAGGAGAGCCAGCCAGAAACCGATGTGGTCAGAGGTATGTAGCCCGTCGCCTTGAACCAGCCGAGGTTGATCGCGAACACGAGCACCAGCAGCAGCGCGATGAGGAATCCGGGGATTGCGAAGCCGATGAGAGAGAAGACCTGCACACTGCCGTCGATTGCCCCCCCACGGCGAGCGGCGAGAACCCCGACGACGACCGAGATGATCGCGGAGACCAGCGTGGCGCCGATGACGATCGACAGTGTGACGGCGATGCGGTTTGCGACGCTCACCGTGACCAGTTCACCGCTGAACCAGCTGCGACCCAGATCCCCGGTGAAGATCGATGTGACCCAGTCCCAGTACTGCGCCAGCAGTGGCCGGTCGAGGCCGAGCTCCTCGGCCTTCTTGGCGACGGTCTCGGCGGTCGCGTTCTCTCCGAGGATGCGGCGCGGGATGTCGCCGCCGGCCGCGTAGAGGAGCACGTACGCGAGGAACGAGATCACCGCGATGAGGATGACGCCCGACAGCAGGCGCCGAAGGATGAATACAAGCATGTCGATTCCCCTCGTTGGGATCCGGCCCGTTCGCACGGCATGCCGTGCGGACGGGCCGGATCGGGTCAGCTCTTGGGCGAGAAGCCGAAGATCGACGGGTACGCGTTGGTCGGCCAGAACTCGAGGTTCGTGTTGGCGTCCACCGCGAAGGTGCCCTGCACTCGGAAGAACGGAGCGAACCAGGCCTGATCGACCAGGTAGGCGTTGAGGTCGGCGGTGGCCTGCGCGGCCTCGTCCTCGGTGCCCATCTGGATCGTCGTGATGTACTCGTTCACCTTCGGGTCCTCGGAGTGGAACGGGTTGAACGTCGCCTGCGGAGCGATCATGAAGTTGATCAGCTGCCAGTCGGGGTTCTGTTCAAGCTGCATCCACGTCGCGGGGTACTTCGGAGCGAGCATGTCGGTGATGAAGTTGCTCGCGCCGGGGTCGGTGTAGTTGACCGTGATCCCGATGTCGGCGAGCTGCTGCGCCACCAGATCGAAGGTCGTCTGGAACGCCGGGGTCGACATCATGTTCAGCGTGAACCCGTCGGGGTAGCCGGCATCCGCCAGCAGTTCCTTCGCGGCGTCGGGGTCGTAGGCATAGGTGCTGTCGAGTGCGTCGTCATATCCGACAGACGTCGTGGGGAAGACCTGCTCGGTCACGGTGCCGTAGCCGGACTGGAGGGCCTGCAGGAGTGCCTCGCGGTCGAAGGCCATGTTGATCGCCTGGCGCACCTTCACGTCGGCGAGCTCGGGCGCCATCGTGCCTGCGCGGTCGAACAGCAGAAGTCCCTGGAAGTCGAGTTCGTTGGACTCGATCGTCCAGCCGGAGCTTTCGATCTCGGGGATCGTGTCGTTGGTCACGATCTTCGCGCCGTTGGCCTCGCCCGCCTTGAGCGCGTTGAGGGTTGCGGTCGGATCCTCGATGACGTTGATCGTGAGGTTGTCGTACTTCACGACATCGGGGTTCCAGTAGTCCGGGTTGGCGGTGTACACGTACGTCGTCCCCGTGACCGAGGCCGCGGTGTCGAGGACGTACGGTCCGGAGCCGACCGGGTTGGTCGCCGAGTCCGGGTCATCGAACGACGACGGCGCCTGGATCAGACCGGGAGCGATCGAGAGCAGGTTCACGAGTGACGGGTCGGGTGCGTCCTGGGTGATTGTGACGGTGGTGTCATCGACGGCGGCGAACTCCTTACCGGCCAGCGTTGCGGCCTGCGGAGACGTGCCGTCGCGGAAGCGCTCGAGGCTCCCGACCACCGCAGCGGCGTCGAGCGGCGTGCCGTCGGTGAAAGTCACGTCGTCTCGAAGCGTGAGGGTGAGGACCGTGTTGTCCTCGTTGTACTCCCACGCGGTTGCGAGCCAGGGCTCGATCTCGCCCTTGCTGTTCTTCTGCAGGAGGGTGTCGAACACGGCCTGGAAGAACGGGCTGCGGTTGCCGTACTCAGCCCCCGCGCCGATGTCGTAGCTTGTGGGCCCGATGATTGCGGTGAGTGTGAGTCGGTCTGCGCGACCGGAGTCGCCGCCACCACCGTCTGTGGTGCCGCCGCCTCCAGCGCAACCCGTCATTATGAGTGCGGCTGCGGCTGCGATGGCCGCTGCTGACGCGACCTTCTTCCATCGGATCATCTTCGAGTCCTCTTGGTAGGGGGCGATTCCACTGCGGATCACCTCTGTTTCGAGAAGCTAGCAGCAAATCCGAGTGATCGCTAGGTTTTAGGGATAAAAAGTTAGTGATCGCTAGGTTTTTGCTTGCGATGCCCCCACAATGGGCGGAATAGGGCGGATGATGGTCGAACAACAGAAGACCGAAGAAGGTCCGAAGAAACGGTGGAGATGATGACCCAGACCCCGTCACCAGCTCGCCCGCGGAAGCCGCGAGGCGAATACGCGAAGACGAGTGCGAAACGAACGGCGATCCTCGATGCGGCGCTCGAGGTGTTCGCCGAGTCCGGCTATAGATCCGGTTCGCTCCGCGACGTCGCGGGAAAAGTCGGCATGAGCGAGGCCGGCCTGCTGCATCACTTCCCGAACAAGAGCTCGCTGCTGGCGGCCGTGCTCGATCGACGCGACCAGCATTCACGCGAACGTGTTCCGCTCGGCATCGATGCCGGAGAGGCCTCGTTGCGGGGTCTCATCGATCTCGCCGCCTACAACGCGTCCATCCCCGGCGTCGTCGAGCTGTACTGCGTGCTCTCGGCCGAGGCGACAGCACCGGATCACCCTGCCCACGAGTACTTCACCGGCCGTTACGAGCTGACCCGTACGAGTCTGCGAGAGTCGTTCGAGACGCTGGAACGCGAGGGGCGCCTGATGGCCGGCGTCACGCCGCAGCAGGCCGCGGTCGCCACTCTCGCCATGATGGACGGCTTGCAGGTGCAATGGCTGCTGGATCGTCAGGTCGTCGACATGGCGCAGGCACTCGAAGTCTTCTTCCGCGGCTTCGTCATCGGATTCGCGATGAGGGCGCAGGACGAGTCCTACTCGACGACACGGGATGATCCCGAGAGAGCTGTTGCCGCCGCGATCGGCTAGCCGGGCGCACGAATTCAAGGAGACCCGATATGTTCCGCCTTCCCTTCCACGACGGATGGACGGTCGGGCCGAAGCTCGGTGCGTTCGAGACGCTCAACGGTGCCGCACCGACGAGGCCGGTGACGCTGCCGCACGATGCGATCCGCGACCTCGAACGCTCGGCCGAGAGCGAGCAGGGCGTTCACACCGGGTATCACCCGGGTGGCGTGTTCGAGTACGCGAAGACCATCGACGTGCCCGAGGAATGGCGTGACAAGACCGTCGCGGTCGAATTCGAAGGCGTCTACCGCGATGCGGTCGTCTTCGTCAACGGTGACTTCGTCGTCCACGAGCCCAACGGCTACGCCGCGTTCACCGCGGTCCTCGACCCTTTCCTGCGCTACGGCGAGCCGAATCGGATCACCGTCGAGGCGAAGGCGCACAAGGACAGTCGCTGGTATTCCGGTGCGGGAATGTACCGCCCGGTGCACCTCTTGGTGGCCGATCCGGTGCACTTCGCACTGAACGGTCTCCGCGTCACCACACCCGACATCGACGCTGACGGCGCGGTCATCGCGGTCGCCTCCGAGGTCGTGAACGATACCCGGCACACCCGCACCGTGCGGGTCACCTGGTCGATCGTCGGGCCTGGTGGCATCGAAGTAGCCGGCGGCTCCGCGCCGGTCACTGTCCTGCCCGGTGCGACGGCCACCGCCCGTGCGCGGTTCGCCGTCTCGACTCCCGAGCTGTGGCATCCCGACCATCCCTCCCTGTACCGGCTACGTGCCGTGGCCGTTGATACGGACGGCGCAGAGATCGATACGGATGCCGCGACCTTCGGCATCCGTCGCCTGCAGCTGGATGCGCGGCACGGGCTGCGAATCAACGGTGACGTGGTGAAGCTCCGCGGTGCCTGCGTTCATCACGACAACGGCCCGCTCGGGGCGGTCACGATCGACGCCGCGGAAGACCGCCGGGTGCGACTGCTCAAGGACGCGGGATTCAACGCCCTCCGGAGTGCGCACAACCCCATGAGCCGCGCGATGCTTGATGCGTGCGACCGGCACGGCGTACTCGTCATGGACGAGCTCACGGATGTCTGGACTCGCTCGAAGACGGCATTCGACGGATCGGCGACGTTCTCTCGACGCTGGCAGGACGACATCGCGGGGCTCGTGGCGAAGGACTTCAACCACCCGAGCGTGGTCCTCTACTCGATCGGCAATGAGATCCTCGAGCTCGCGTCGCCAGTCGGTGCGACCTGGAGCAGACGACTCGCCGAGGGCATCAGGGCGCTCGACGACACCCGGTTCGTCACGAACGGGATCAATGGCATCATCGCGAACCTGGATCAGATGGCTGCGGCTATGGCAGACGCGACCGCTGCCGACCCGAACACCATGATGGCCGACATGGGCGAGCAGATGGCGCTCATGAACGCCTCTACTCTCGTCACCGAATCGACCGAGGAATCAGCCGCGGTGCTCGACATCGTCGGATTCAACTACGCGGACTCGCGCTACGAGCTCGATGCCGAACTGTTCCCCCATCGCGTGATCGTGGGATCCGAGACCTTCCCCGCGAAGATCGATGTGATGTGGGGGCTGGTGACGCGACTTCCGCACGTCATCGGCGACTTCACCTGGACGGGATGGGACTACCTCGGCGAAGCCGGCATCGGGCGCGTCGACTACACGGATGTCGAGGGGTACGAGCCGACCGGTACAACGGGACCGCACCCCTATCTGCTCGCGGAGTGCGGCGATCTCGACATCACCGGGTTCCGCCGCACCATCTCGTACTACCGCGAGATCGTGTTCGGGTTGCGGGGCGACCCGTATCTCGCGGTGCACCGACCCCAGCACCATGGCCGCCCGACGGCCGTCACCCCCTGGTCGTGGGACGACACGCTCGCGACGTGGACGTGGGATGTGCCGCCCGGCTCCCCGATCGTGGTGGACGTTTACGCGGATGCGGATGAGGTGGAACTGCTGCTCGACGGAGTCTCGATCGGCGTGGGCGCGGTCGGTGTCGAGAAGGCATTCCGAGCGCGATTCGCGATGGACTACCGGCAGGGAGAACTCGTCGCCGTCGCTCGGCGCGGTGGGACCGAGGTCGGGCGCCACGCGCTGCGCACCGCCACCGGAGACCCGCGGCTGGTGGCTCGCGCCGAGACTTCGGATGTCGAGGTCGATGGGCTCGGCTTCATCAGGATCACTCTCGAGGACGAGTCGGGGGTGGTCGTCAACGACGCGGATCGTGTCGTCACAGTGAAGGTCGACGGTCCTGGCACGCTCGCCGGAATCGGCACGGGGCGGGCTCGCACCGAGGAACCCTTCGCCGGCCCGTCCGTCACGACCTACGACGGGCGGGCACTCGCGATCGTCCGACCGACAGGGCCGGGCACGATCATCGTGGCGGTCGAGGCGCCGGGGCTCGAGCCCGCCACCGTGTCAGTGAACGTGGCAACCCCCAGTCGTTGAGCGAAGATCCCGCAAAGGGGCGCGTTTCGTCTCGCTGCGCTCGCTCAACGACCGGAGCCGGGGGCCGCTAATCCGCGGTCGTTGAGCGAGGGAGCGCAGCGACCGAGACGAAACGCGCCGTACCTGCCCCGGGCGTTTCGTCTCGCTGCGCTCGCTCAACGACGGCTCAGGCCGGCGTCGCGGCGGCCGCCGCTCGGGCGGCGGCGGGCAGAGCCGCCACGATCTGCGCGACGGTTTCGTCGTCGTGCGCTGCGGAGACGAACCACGCCTCGAACACCGACGGGGGCAGGGAGATGCCGGCATCCAGCATCGCGCGGAAGAACGGCGGATAGCGGAACGCGTCCTGCGCCTTGACCGTCTCGTAGTCATGCGGCGGCGTCGCGGCGAACGCGATCGAGAAGAGACTGCCTGATCGCTGCACGACGTGAGCGACGCCTTCGGCGGTCAGGGCGTCGGCTGCGGCATCCGCGATCGTGGTCGAGGCCGCGTCGATCTGGGCGTAGGCATCCGCGTCGAGGGCTCGAAGCGTGGCGAGTCCGGCCGCGACGGCGAGCGGATTGCCGCTCAGCGTGCCCGCCTGGTAGACCGGGCCGAGCGGGGCGAGCAGGTCCATCACACCGGCTGAACCACCCAGCGCCGCGAGCGGCAGGCCTCCGCCGATCACCTTGCCGAACGTCACGAGGTCAGGCGCGAACGGCACCGGATCGATGCCCCACCAGCCCGCGCTGCCGACGCGGAACCCGGTCAGCACCTCGTCGAGAATGAGCAGAGCGCCGTGGGCGTGCGCGATTTCGGCGATCGCGGCGTTGAAGCCGTGGGCCGGCGGCACGATGCCCATGTTGGCGGGGGCCGCTTCGACGATGATCGCGGCGATCTGCGTGCCCCGTGCGGCGAACACCTCGTGGACGGCGTCGAGGTCGTTGTAGGGGATGACGAGGGTCTGCGCCGCGATCGCCGCGGGCACTCCCGCCGAGCCGGGCAGCGCGAGCGTCGCGACGCCCGAGCCGGCCTCAGCGAGGAGTCCGTCGGAATGGCCGTGATAGTGCCCGGCGAACTTCACGACCAGGTCGCGCCCGGTCGCACCGCGGGCGAGCCGGATCGCGGTCATCGTCGCCTCGGTGCCGGTCGAGACGAGCCGGAGCTTCTCGATGGGGCGGATGCCGCTCCGCTCGATGCGCCGCTCCACGAGCTCAGCGAGCTCGGTCTCGCCCGGGGTCGACGCTCCGAAGCCGAGGCCGCGGGCCGCGGCATCCTGCACGGCGTGAACGACGGCGGGATGAGCGTGCCCGAGGATCGCCGGACCCCACGAGCCGACGAGGTCGACGTACTCTCGGCCCTCCACATCGGTGACGCGCGGGCCGGAAGCCGAGACGAAGAAGCGCGGCGTGGCGCCGACGGATCCGAAGGCCCGGACCGGGGAATTCACGCCACCGGGCATTGCCGCCTGGGCGCGGGCGAACTCCTGCTCGTTGGTAGGAGTCAACGCAGCCACCGGGCCAGCTCGACGGCCCAGTACGTGAGCACCGCGTCGGCGCCTGCGCGGCGGACGCCGACCACCGATTCCTCGATCGCGCGACGGCGGTCGATCCAGCCGTTCGCGGCGGCGGCCTCGATCATGGCGTACTCACCCGACACCTGGTACGCCCACACCGGGACGGGGGACGCGGCGGCGGCATCCGCCAGCACATCGAGGTAAGACATCGCGGGTTTCACCATGACGACGTCGGCGCCTTCCGCCACGTCGAGATCGATCTCGCGCACGCCTTCGCGGCGGTTCGCCGGGTCGAGCTGGTACGTGCGGCGGTCGCCCTCGAGCGAGGACTGCACGGCCTCACGGAACGGGCCATAGAACGCCGACGCGTACTTCGCGGCATAGCCGAGGATCGGCGTTCCGGTGTGCCCGGTGCTGTCGAGCGCGTCGCGCACGGCCGCGACCTGGCCGTCCATCATGCCGCTGAGGCCGAGGAGCTGCGACCCCGCCTCGGCCTGCGCCACGCCCATATCGCGGTATCGCTCCAGGGAGGCGTCGTTGTCGACCCTGCCCTGGGCGTCGAGCACGCCGCAGTGACCGTGGTCGGTGAACTCGTCGAGGCACAGGTCGGTCTGCACGACGAGAGCGTCGCCCGCCTCGGCGACGGCCGCGCGCGTCGCGACGTTGAGGATGCCCTGGGGGTCGGTCGCGCCCGAGCCGGTCGCATCCTTGTGCTCCGGAACACCGAACAGCATGATGCCGCCGATGCCGGCATCCGCCGCCTGCGCTATCGCACGTCGCAGTGAGTCGAGCGTGTGCTGCACGACCCCCGGCATGGACGAGATGGGGACGGGCTCGGTCGCGCCCTCGCGCACGAACATGGGAAGAATCAGGTCGGCGGGGTGCAGACGGGTCTCGGCGACCAGGCGTCGCATGGCCGGGGTCGCGCGCAGGCGCCGGGGGCGTTCGATCATCGTGCGGCTCCGGTCAGTTCGGCGGCTCCGCCGTCGAGCAGCTCGCGAGAAGCGGATGCCGCGACGTCGACCGCGGCGGTCGGGTCGGGCCATTCAGTGGCATGGGATGCGGTCAGCGTGGTGCTGCCGTCGAGGCTGTAGACGCTCGCGGTGAGAAGCAGCAGGCCGGCGTCGACGATCGCGTGCGCACCGAGCGGCGCCGAGCAGCCGGCCTCGAGGAGGGCCAGCACGTGCCGTTCGGCCTCGGCGGCGGCACGCGTCTCGATGTGGTCGAGGGCGGCAACGAGTCCTTCGTCGCCGCGTCGCACCTCGATGGCCAGCGCGCCCTGCCCGGGTGCGGTCGGCCAGCGCGTGAGGTCGAAGTACTCGGTCACCGCATCGGTGCGACCAAGGCGTCGCAGTCCGGCGGCCGCGAGCAGCACGGCATCCAGGTCGGTCTCGGACACGCGCGCGAGACGCGTGTCGACGTTGCCGCGGATGTCGACGATCTCGAGGTCGGGTCGCCGGCGACGCAGCTGCGCAGCACGGCGCGGCGAGCCGGTGCCGACCTTCGCGCCGTGGGGGAGCGTCTCGAGCGTGAAGTGGTCGCGGGCGCACAGCGCGTCGCGAGCGTCTTCGCGCACCGGGATTGCGGCGATCGTCAGGTCGGCGTGCGGAGCTGTCGGAAGGTCCTTGAGGGAATGGACGATGACGTCGCACTCGTCGGCCAGCAGGGCATCCCGCAGTGCGCCGGTGAACAGACCCTCCCCGCCGGCGCGGGAGAGCGGCTCGCGCGACCGGTCGCCCGCCGTCGTGATCGTGACGAGCTCCGTCGAGGCGCCGGTCTCGGTCGCGATGTCGTCCGCGACGAGCCCGGTCTGGGCGAGCGCCAGGGCGCTGCCACGGGTTCCGATCCTGAGGGCGGTCACGCCAGCACCTCGGCGATCTCGTCGAGGCCGATGCGCCGTCCGGTGTAGAACGGGATCTCCTCACGTACGTGTCGACGCGCGTCGGTCTGCCGCAGGTCGCGCATGAGATCCACCAGATCGACGAGCTCGGGTGCCTCGAGGGCGAGGATCCACTCGTAATCGCCCAGTGCGAAGCTCGCGACCGTGTTGCTCAGCACCTGGCGGAACTCCGAGCCCCTGCGACCGTGCTCGGCGAGCATCTGGCGGCGCTCGTCATCGGGCAGCAGGTACCACTCGTACGACCGCACGAACGGGTACACCGTGAGCCACGCTTCGGGCTCCTTGCCCCGCATGAAGGCGGGCATATGGCTGGCAGTGAACTCGGCGGCGCGGTGGACGCCCATGGCATTCCACACCGGCAGCAGCGACGCGAGCGGCTCGGCCCGGCGGAGCGTGCGCAGTGCGGACTGGAGAACCTCGGGCTCGCTGCCGTGCAGCCACACCATGAGGTCAGCGTCGGCGCGGAGTCCCGACACGTCGTAGAACCCCCGCACCGTGACTCCCGCATGTTCGACGACCTGCACGATAGGGCTCAGATCGGCAGCGGGCGCCGGGTGGGCGGCATCGCGGCGGAACACGGCCCACAAGGTGTAGCCGAGCGCCTCGGTCTCGGAATTCGGTGCTGCCGAGGTTTGGCTCATGGTTCCATCCTCGCCCGTCCCCGCACGCTAAGCGAATCTCGCGCGACAACGGGCCGTGCGGGCGGCCTCTTCGCGTGTCATCAGGCTTTACCCGGACCTGCCCGCTCGCCTGTCACGAACCGTGGGTGCGACCCGGGGTTTGCGACTGGCGAGCAGGATGTCGGCGGATCGGCGGCCGTTCGGCAGGCTCGGGGCCTGTACGAGGTCACGCCTGCTCGTGGACGAACTCGACGAGGCGGGTGAGGACGTCCGGGTCGGTGTCGGGCGGAACCCCGTGGCCGAGGTTGAGCACATGCGACGGCGCCGCGAGGCCGCGTTCGAGCACATCGCGCACATGCGCCTCGAGCACCGGCCATGGCGCGGCGAGCAGGGCGGGATCGATGTTGCCCTGCAGCGGGACGTCGCCCCCGAGGCGGTGCGACGCCTCATCGAGCGGGATGCGCCAGTCGACGCCCATGACGTTGGCTCCGACATCCCGCATCGCAGCAAGGAGTTCGCCCGTGCCGACACCGAAGTGCACAAGGGGCACGCCGAGCGCGCGGGCCGGCGCGATCGCCGCCGCCGAGTGCGGGGCGACGTGCGAGGTGTAGTCGGCGAGACTCAGTGATCCTGCCCACGAGTCGAACAGCTGACCGGCCGATGCGCCTGCTTCGATCTGGGCCGCGAGGAAGGCACCGGTCACCTCTGCGCACCAGGCCAGGAGTGCGGACCACGTCGCGGGGTCGGAGTGCATGAGTGCGCGGGTGCGCAGCTGCTCCCTCGATGGTCCGCCCTCGACGAGGTACGAGGCGAGTGTGTAAGGGGCTCCGGCGAAGCCGATGAGCGGGATGTCGCCCAGCTGGGCGGCAGTGGCCGCGACCGCCTCGCGAATGGGGTCGAGGGCAGCGGGGTCGAGCGGGGGGAGCGCCGCGACATCCGCCGCCGTTCGCACCGGGGTCTCGAGAACCGGTCCGCGCCCGGCCACGATGCGTACCCCGACGCCCGCGAGCTTCACGGGGATGACGATGTCGCTGAAGAAGATCGCGGCATCGACGTGGTGCCGGCGCACCGGCTGCAGCGTGATCTCGCTCGCGAGCTCGGGCGTGAGGCACGTCTCGAGCATGTCGGTGCCGACGCGCAGCTCGCGATACTCGGGCAGGGAGCGCCCAGCCTGCCTCATGAACCAGACCGGCGGAGTCGGCTGGCGCTCGCCGCGGTAGGCGCGGATCAGGGGGTTGTTGCGAAGATCTACGGCCCGATGCGCTGGATTCAGTGACACACGGTTAACATTAGGCTCGTGCTTCTGTGTCTCACCGCGAACCATCGGAACGCGAGCCTGGACATCCTGGAGCGTCTCTCGATCGGCGCACCGGCCGCTACGCGCGCCCTCGTCAATGACGAGCTTTTCGTTTCGGGAGCCGTCGTGCTCGCGACCTGCAACCGTTTCGAGGCCTATCTCGACATCGACGAACCGCTCACCGGCGGCCGCGCGGTCGCCGTCGAGTCCGTCGTCGAGGCGATGGCCGCCGCCAGCGACATCTCTCCCGACAGCCTGCGCGCCTCGGTGGCAGTGCACGAGGGGTCGGATGCGGCCACGCACCTGTTCGCCGTGACGAGCGGTCTCGAATCGGTCGTCGTCGGCGAAGAGGAGATCTCGGGCCAGGTGCGCCGTGCCCTCGACGCCGCCAGGGCGGAGGGGACGACGAGCGGTGAGCTCGAGCGACTGTTCCAGAAGGCGGCACAGACGAGCCGCGGAGTTCGCAGCCGCACGCGTCTCAAGGGCACGCATTCCTCGCTCGTCCGGCTCGCTCTCGAGCTGGCATCGAGCCGTATCGCGGACTGGTCGGCCGCACGGGTGCTGATCGTCGGCACCGGCCGCTATGCGGCCACCACCACCGAGGCCGTCCGCAGTCGTGGCGCCGTCGACCTCCACGTCTTCTCGCCATCGGGGCGGGGCGGAGCGTTCGCTACCAAATACGGGCTGACGGCAGAGTCGTCGTTCGCCGACGCAGTGGCGACGGCGGATGTCGTCATCACGTGCACGGCGACCGCGGTCGTGCACGCTGATGCCTTTGCGCCGGGACGCCGGGTGCTCGTCATCGACCTCGGATTGCCGCGAAATGTCGACCCCGTGGTCGGCGCCGTCGCCGGCGTCGAGCTGCTCGACCTCGAGACGATCCGCATCCATGCTCCGCTCGAGGAGTTCAGCGCCCACGCGGATGCTCGTGCGCTCGTCGGCGATGCCGCCGCGGAGTTCGAGGCCGACCGTGCCGCAGGGCCGGCCATCACGGCGCTGCGGAAACAAGTCCTCAACACCGTCGATGCCGAGATCGCCCGAGCGCGAGCCCGCGGCGCGGGTGACGACGTCGAGGCGGCGCTCCGGCACCTGGCGGGCGTGCTGCTGCATCGTCCGTCGCTGCGCATCCGCGAGCTGGCAGTCGACGGTCGCATCGACGAGGTCCACGCGGCGCTCGAAACGCTGATCGGCGTCGAAGTCGAGGCCGAGCCGCCGGCCGCCCAACCCTGGTCCGAGACCGCGTAGCTCTGCCCGCCCAGTGGTCCCCGAGCCTGTCGAAGGGCGACGGGCGGTTCGACCTGGGTGTGGCGCCGAGACGAAGTGGTCCCTGAGCTTGTCGAAGGGCGACGGGCTCAGCGACTTCAGCCGTCCTCCGCGCAGATCTCGGCTCCCTGATGCGACCTCCGGCTGCGACGCTGCCTGTGTCGACAAGAATGTCGGGGGCTCCCGCTTGACTCTCGCACTGTGTCAGGGTCGAACGTGGTCTCCATCATGTACACCATCGGAGAGTTCGCCGCGATCGGGCGCGTGAGCGTGCGGATGCTGCGTCACTACGACGCGATCGGCATCCTGCCGCCTGAGTATGTGGACGAACGCACGGGATACCGGCACTACGCCGATCGTCAGCTCGGTGCGCTGTTGCGCATCGTCGAGCTGCGTGATCTCGGCTGCGGGCTGGATGAGATCGGCGCCGTCCTGGCGGCGTCCGATCAGCAGGCCGCGCTGCGCCGGGCGCTCGTGCATCGACGCAGCGAGCTCGAGGCATCGGTCGCCGCTGATACCGAGCGGCTCGATCGCATCGCAGAACGACTCCGCAGTCTAGAAGGAGCAGGAACCATGTCAACCGCCGTCGAATATCGCCCGATCGATGCAGCCACCGTCTACGCCGTCGAGGGACGTGCGCCCGGAATGGGCCCCGAGAACGTCTCACCAGTGATCGACCAGGTCATGCCGGGCCTCATCCAGGCGATCGAGAGCGCCGGAGGTGCGCCGCGGGAGCCGGGCATCTTCTGGTACGAAGCCGTTCCCGATACGGAGGAGCTCGCGGTGCATGTCTCGTTCACCGCGGACCCTGAACCGCGGGAAGCCGAGGGATACGACGTTGTCGAGCTGCCGCCGATCGAGCTGGCGGCCGTGCTCACCCACCGCGGTGACATGCCCAGCATCGGGCGCTCCTGGATGGCGCTCATGGACCAGATCGTGGCGGACGGCTACCGCATCGTCGGACCGACGAGGGAGATCTACGTCGACGCCGAGTCCCAGGACCAGTCGGACTGGGTCACAGATCTGGTGGCGCCCGTCGAGAAAGCCTGACGTACTCGCTGGTTCGGCCCGTCTCGTCTCGGTCGCGCAGACCTGCGCTGACCGAGCCGAAGGAGAGTCGAAGTGTCCCTCGCTCAACGACCGGCGGGTTCGGTCGTTGAGCGAGCGAAGCGAGACGAACCGCGCCGAACCCGCGGGATCGCGCAAGAGCCGCAAGTCTTGCGCGATCTCCGCAATCAGACGCAAGAATCAAACAGAGTCGTGGGAATTTACAACATCTACTTGAAATAGGAGAGGATACGGCCATAGATTGGCGCCGAGCGGGCACTGTCGCCCGTGCCCCCGATGAAGCGAGTCGACGATGACACGACCTGGAACCCTCGTCGCGGCTGTGGCCGCGGCATCCCTCACCATCGGCGTTCTCGCCATCGCACCCGCAGCGTCGGCGACGCCTGCGTCCGGCTCCGTGGTCACGCGCGCGGCGCTCGACCCGGCGCTGGTCGCGGGACGCGGCGCGGACGTCCGCTTCCTCGAGCAGGAAGCCGAGAACGCGGCGACGAACGGCACCGTGATCGGCGGCGGCCGCGAGGCCTACACGCTCGAGGCGGAGGCCTCTGGCCGCAAGGCCGTGAAGCTGCTGCCCGGGCAGTACGTCGAGTTCACGCTCCCGGCCGCCGCCAACGCGATCACGGTGCGCTACAGCATCCCGGATTCGCCCACCGGCGGCGGTCTCACGGCGGCGCTCGCGGTCAAGGCGGGCTCGCAGAAGGCCACGCTGCCGATGACGTCGCAGTATGCCTACCTGTACAACCAGTACCCGTTCTCGAACGACCCGAACGCCGGTCTGCTGCACCCCGATTGGTGGGTGACGGAGTGCGCATGCGTGCCGCAGTTCACGACGCCCACCCCGACGTTCTCGACGCCGTTCCGCCCGACGAAGTTCTACGACGAGGAGCGGCTGCTGCTCGGCAAGACCTACAAGGCGGGCGAGAAGATCCGCCTCACCGCCCCTGCCGGCGTGGCATGGACCGTCATCGACCTCATCGACACCGAGAAGGTCGGCCTGCCGCACGTGAAGCTCGTGGCCTCGAACGTGCTGCTCTTCGGCGCCGATCCGACCGGACGCAGGGATTCCGCGCCGGCGATCGACAAGGCCATCGCGTTCGCGAAGAAGAAGGGCCTCACGGTCTACATCCCACCGGGGACGTACCGCGTCGACCGCCACATCGTCGTCGACGGCGTGACGATCGAGGGTGCCGGCAGCTGGTACACGAAGATCAAGGGACGCGAGGTCGCACTCGCCCAGCCTGCGGCGGACGGCTCGGTGCACACCGGCGTGGGGTTCTACGGGCAGGATGCCGCGGTCGGTGGCAGCAGCAACGTGCACCTCTCGGGCTTCGCCATCGAGGGCGATGTGCGCGAGCGGATCGACACCGACCAGGTGAACGCGATCGGCGGAGCGTTCCACGACTCGTCGTTCAGCGGCCTGCACATCCAGCACACCAAGGTCGGTCTCTGGTTCGACGGGCCGATGTCGAACGTGGTCGTCGAAGACAACATCATCGTCGACCAGATCGCCGATGCCCTGAACTTCCACATCGGTGTCGTCGACTCCGTCGCGCGCGACAACTTCGTCCGCAACAGCGGGGACGACGGGATGGCGATGTGGGCGGAGTCCCGAGGGGGCACGACGGCGACCAACGCCCGCAACGTGTTCGACCACAACACGGTGCAGACGCCGACGCTCGCGAACGGGATCGCCATCTACGGCGGCAGAGACAACACCGTCTCGAACAACCTGGTGGCCGACACGATCCGCGAGGGCAGTGCGCTGCACGCCGGATCTCGATTCGGCGCGCATCCGTTCGGCGGAACGCTGAACTTCATCGACAACACGACGGTGAGAGCGGGAACGTTCGAGCTGAACTGGAAGATCGGGCTCGGGTCGATCTGGATCTACGCCCTCGAGGGCTCGATCTCCGGCATCCACGTCACCGGTGACAGCTATCTCGACTCGACGTACAACGCGATGATGCTGGTCTCCGACTATGGGGTGAAAGACCTCTATTCGATGTCGGATGTCGCGTTCGCGAACGTCCGGGTCGACGGGACCGGCACGTCGGTGCTGAGCGCGCGCGTTGCCGGTGGTGCCTCGTTCCAGAACGTCGATGCGCGCAACGTCGGGGCGGTCGGGATCAACAACTGCGGCTCGTTCAACTTCACGCCCGCGGGCTCGGAGTTCGCGGTGACCGACCTGGGTGGGAACGATGGCGGCGGCACCACGGGTCCGTGGATGGCCTCGTGGGAACTGCCGAACACCATCACGTGCGACGACCGTCCCCCGGTCGTCGTGCCCCCGGCGCCCTCGGCGTGGTGATCGGCTGAGGCTGATCCGCACGGTGCGGTGAATGACGGATGCCTCGGCCATGGTGGTCGGGGCATCCGTCATTCGAGGCATCCGTGGTGCGAGGCGCGACGTCGGCATCGGGCGACTGACTTGGGGCTGAGCCCATGTGGTCGGGGCAGCGGATCGGTCGCGGATTCCGGCATCCGCCCTCGTATCAATGTCGGAGGGTTCTGTCACAATGCTTTCATGACATTCGTTGACATGGACGATCTTCCGGCGGCCGATCCGACCGCCTCGGAGCTCGAGATGGTGCGATGTCTGATCTCCAGCCTGCAGGTCACCCAGGCCCAGATCGCGTGGCTGCAGGCGCGCGAGGCCACCCTCTACACATCTTTGGTCGAACTCGTCGAGTTGCAGACTTCACGCCTGCGGGAGGGTGCCCGGCGCGACCGCGAGATGCCGTTGCGGACGGCGACCGCCGAGATCGCCTCGGCGCTGCGGATCACGGAGAGAACCGTTCAGCGCCGGATGTCGGATGCCACGACCCTGCAGCTTCGATTCGGACGCACTCACACCGCCCTGAGCGAGGGTCGCATCAGTCAGGCACACGCGACCGTGATCATGGACGCCGGTGTGGCGATCCAGGACGACGAGGCGCGGGCGGTCTTCGAGCTGGCGGCACTGGATCGCGCCGAGATCGAAACGGCTGGACGCCTCCGTTCGATCGTGCAGTCGATCGCCGAGAAGGCTCACCCGATCTCGATGACCGAACGCCATCGAGCCGCACGCGAGCGGCGCGGCGTGTTCGTTCGCGACATCGAGGACGGCATGGCCGAGATCCTCGCGGTCCTTCCCGCCGTGCTGGCGCACGGGATCCACGACCGGCTCACACAGATGGGCCACCGCGTTCGCAGAGCTGCCCGTGCTGAGGCTGCCGCGGCTGAGGCCGCCCGTGTTGCAGCTGCTGCCGTAGCCGGTGTCGGCGCTGACGGGGTCGATGCCGCTGACGGGGTCGATGCCGCAGCCGACGGCTCCGCCGTGGTCGATGATGACCGGACCATGGACCAGCTGCGTGCAGACATCCTGAGCGATCTCGCCCTCGCGGGGTCTCCGGTCGCGTCCGGCGACGGGCTCGATGCCATCACCGCGCACGTGCAGGTGTCCATTCCCGTGCTGACCCTCGCCGGAGTCCATCACGAAGGCGCCGATCTGGCCGGCACCGGACCGATCGACCCCGAGACCGCTCGACGCCTTGCCGCCACGGCTCCTGGCTGGGATCGCGTGATGACCCACCCGGTCACCGGAGCCATCCTCGCGGTCGATCGGTATCGAGCAACTGCTGACATAAAGCGAGTCCTATGGGTGCGCGACGAGCACTGTCGGTTCCCCGGATGTCGGCAGCCGCCCTGGCGATGCGACCTGGATCACAGTCATGATGCTGCGCTCGGCGGTCCGACGTGCGACGAGAACCTCGAGTGTCTGTGCAAGCGACATCACATGCTCCGACACGCCACGGAATGGAAGGTCCAGCAGTTGGGCGGCGGAGTCCTCGAGTGGACGAGCCCCACTGGACTGACCTACATCGATATCCCGCCGACCACGCTGCGATTCATTCCTGACGGCGACCCTCCGCCCGTCTGACGGCTGCCGACCACGGGCGGACCACAGCGACACGCGAACCGCTCGCCGAGAAACCGCATCCTGCCCGAGGCACCACGGAGTCAGCGGTATGACAATGACCACCCCTGGACGACGCGTCAGGCGATCTCGTGCAGGACGAATGCGAAGAGGAAGCCGATCGTGGCCCACAGCCCGGTCATGGCACGCTGCTCGTCGAACGCCTCGGGGATCATCGTGTTGCAGATCATTGCAAGCAGGCCGCCGGCGGCGATCGTGGTGATGACCGCGATGAGGTTGGGCGATGCAGATTGGAACGCGACGAATCCCAGCACGGACGCGATGACCGTCACGAGGGCGATGCCCAGCCAGAGCCGGGCGATCCATCCTCCGGTCTTGCCGCTGGACTTGAGCTGGGCGGTCGATGAGAGCCCCTCGGGGATGTTGCTGATCGCGATCGCCGCCACGATCGGAACGCTGAGGCCACCGTCCTGCAGCACCGAGAGTCCCATCACGATGGATTCGGGGATGCCGTCGATCAGCGCCCCGATCGCGATCACCACGCCGCTGCCGGCCGCGGCGCGGCGAGCGACGATGTTGGCCGTATCGGTCACTGCAGACGTCGATGCCGACCCGCGCGGACGTGACACGAGCCAGTCCGCCACGATGTAGAGGATCGCGCCGCCCAGGAATCCGAAGATCGTCGCGACGAGCCCGCCGTCATCCGCTGCCTCTTCGACGAGCTCGTACGCGAGCGTCGAGATGAGGACTCCGGCGCCGAGCGCCATGATCGCCGCCACGCGGCGCTTGGGAATCTGGACGAACCACGCCACGGCGGAACCCGCGAGGAGTGCGCCGCCGGCGATCAGGCCGCTCAGCGCGGCGAGCCAGAGTTCCATGCAGTCACCCTCGTGACGCGAAGAACGCGCGGATGTCGTCGGCGAGCAGCACCGGCTCTTCGAGCGCGGCGAAGTGGCCCCCGTGGGGCATGTCGGTCCAGTGGGCGATCCGGTATTTCGGCTCCGCCCAGCGGCGAGTGATCCGTGTGATCTCGTGGGGGAAGTTGGCGACGCCGACCGGCACGTCTGGCACGGGATGACTGCGTCCCTCGGGGTCGAGCCGCGACTCGAAGTACATCGCCGCCGACGAGGCCACCGAGTCGGGCGCCCAGTAGAACATGAGGTTCGTCAGGAGGTCCTCGACGTCGAACCCCGAGCTGCCGCGGTCGCTCCAGGTCTCGAACTTCTCGAGGATCCACGCGGCAAGTCCCGCGGGGGAGTCGGTCTGTGCCACGGCGAGGGTCTGCGGCTTGGTCGACTGGATGGCGCTGTAGCCGCGCTCGGTGGTCGCGTACGCCGCGAGGTGTGCGAGGTACTCGCGCTCGAGCGGTGTGGCATCCGCCGCCCACGCCTGATCGATGTCGCTCGCGCTGAGCGGATAGTTGGTATGCAGTCCCACGACCGCATCAGGATGCAGCTGCGCGAGCCGCGAACCGATGATCGCGCCCCAGTCGCCGCCCTGCACGCCGTACCGCTCATGGCCGAGCACGTCGGTCATGAGCGCATGGAAGGCCTCGGCCGATCTCGTGACGCCCCAGCCTGATTCGGCCGGCTTGCCGCCGAATCCGAACCCCGGGAGCGAGGGGATGACGAGCTCGAACGCGGGAGACCCCTGAGTGAGCGTCCGGATGACGTGACGGAACTCCACGACGCTCCCCGGCCAGCCGTGAAGCAGCAGCAGCGGCATCCCGTCCTCCGACGCGGATGCGGCACGGAAGACGTGGAGGTCCAGCCCGTCGACGTGCGCGAAGTGCGGATCGAGCGCGTTGAGCCATCGCTCCTGCGCACGCCAGTCGAACTCATCCGCCCACACGCGGCACGCTTCACGCACGACCGAGAGGTCGACGCCTGCCTCCCACGCCCCGCGCGGAAGCGGCTGCGGCCAGCGGGTCGCGTGCAGCCGATCACGGAGGTCGTCCAGTACGTCGTCGCCGACGTGGATGGGCGCCGGTCGCCACGACGATGTCGTCATACGCCGATTATGCGCCGACGCGAGACGGCCGGCGTGACGGGACGCGCCCGCGGGTGCGCGAAGAGTCAGACGTGCGCGACCTCGCGCGCCCGCAGATCCTTGCGGAGGATCTTGCCGGAGGTCGACTTCGGGATGGCCTCGATGAACTCGACGCGACGCACCTTCTTGTGCGGCGCGACGTTCTCGGCGACGAACGCCATGACGTCCTCCTCGGTCAGCTCCGAGTCGGGAGCCGCCACGACGAACGCCTTGGGAATCTCCTGCTTGTCGTCGTCGAGCACGCCGATGACGGCGGCATCCATCACCTTCGGGTGCGAAAGCAGCAGCGCCTCGAGCTCGGCCGGAGCGATCTGGTAGCCCTTGTACTTGATGAGCTCCTTGACGCGGTCGACGATCGAGAAGTAGTCGCCCTCGTGGTAGACCGCAATGTCGCCGGTGTGGAGGAATCCGTCGGAATCGAGGGTCTCTGCGGTGGCCTCGGGCTGGTTGAGGTAGCCGAGCATGACGTTCGGGCCCTTCACCCAGAGCTCGCCGGGCTTCGTGACGCCGTCGGCGCCCACCTCCGTGATCTCTTCACCGGTCGCGGTGTCGATGAGCTTGCAGCTCTGATTCGGCAGCATCGTGCCCACCGAGCTGACGGGGATGTCGTGCCGGTCTGCGGGCATCGCGTGCGACACGGGGCTGAGCTCGCTCATTCCATAGCCCTGCATCATGCGGGCGCCGAGGCGCCGTCCGGCGGCTTCGGCGGTGTCGCCGTCGAGCGGTGCAGCGCCTGAGAACACCGTGTGCACCGTGGAGATGTCGAACTGGTCGACGACCGGGTGCTTCGCGAGGGCGACGGCGATGGGCGGCGCGATATAGAGGTAGGTGCAGCCGTACTTCTGGATGTTCGTGAGGAACTCGACCAGGTCGAACTTCGGCATCGTGACGAGGCTCGCGCGCTGACGCAGCGCGAGGTTGAGCAGCACGGTCATGCCGTAGATGTGGAAGAACGGCAGCACCGCCAGCACGCGATCGGTGTCGCGCAGGTCGATGTTCGATCGGCACTGCTGCACGTTCGCGACCAGATTGCGGTGCGTGAGCATGACGCCCTTGGGAACCCCGGTCGTGCCCGAGGAATACGGCAGCACCGCGAGATGCGTGGCCGGGTCGAAGCTCACCTCGGGGGCGACGCGCTGCTCCGCCAGCAGCTGGCGGAGGTTCGGGTGCCCGGACGCGCCGTCGAGCACGATCACGCGCTCGTGGGGGATGCCGGCGGCCTCGGCTGCGGCGCTGGCCTGCGCGAGCAGGGGCGAGACCGTGATGAGCCAGGTGGCGCCGGCATCCGTCAGCTGCTTCTGGATCTCGCCCGCGGTGTAGAGCGAGTTGATCGTGGTCACGACCGCGCCCGCACGCAGAATGCCGTGGAACACCGTCGCGAACGCCGGCACGTTCGGGCAGAGGAGCGCGATCACCGTATCGGTGCCGACGCCACGTGCCGCGAGGGCTCCGGCGAAGGCGCTCGCCTGCGCGCGGAGTGCGCCATACGTGGTCTCCGCACCGGATGCCGCGTCGATCAGCGCGACGCGGGTGACCTCGTCGTCGGTGAGCGAAGCGAACAGGAAGTCGAAGACGGAGACGTCAGGGATCTCGACATCGGGAAACGAGCTGGTGAACACGAAACTCTCCTTTGACGATCGTGTGCGCCGCGCCGGTGCGGCATCCCTTACGGGTCCCTACATCATGCCACTCGTGCGACTCGGTACCACACGTCGAGGCACTGAGTCCGCGTTCGTTCGGTTACGGACGCGACGCGCCGTCGCACGACGCGGTGGCGCGGCGTGTCGCGTCCGTAACCGGTCGGGGTCAGGCGAGCGAGGGCTCGCGCAGACCGCGACTGAGTCGCTCTGCCGCCAGGCCCTCGGCTGCTTCGAGAGGCGTGACGCCGCGCGATTCCGCCTCGTCGAAGACCCGTCGCACCGTGTCGCCGATGGCGCCGACGCGCTCCATGATCTCGCTGCGGCTGCCGATGTGCTTGGCCTCGAGATCGAGGTAGATGACCCCTCCGGCATTCACGACGAAGTCGGGTGCGTACAGGATGCCGCGAGCGGCGAGTCGGTCGGCGCCGCTCCGAGCCGCCAGCGGGTTGTTCGCGGGTCCGCAGACCGCTTTCGCGTCGAGGGCGTCGATGACCTCGTCGGTCAGGAGGCCGCCGATGCCGGCGGGAACGAAGACGTCGGCGGCGATGAGGTGCTCCTCGCCGGGCAGGCACCACTGCGCGTCGAGGTCGAGGGCGAGATCGCGCTTCGCGGGATTGACGTCGGTGATGGTCAGCAGGGCGCCCTCCGCGGAGAGACGAACAGCCAGACGGCTGCCGACCTGGCCCAGGCCCGAGATCGTGATGCGTCGGCCCGCCACATCCGAGGTGCCGGCGACCCGTTCGAGCGTCGCGCGAAGCGACTCGTACACCCCGAGGCTCGTCGGACCGGCCGGCTCACCAGAGCCGCCGACCGCGTCGGGCAGCCCCACGACGTGCTCCGTGCGCTCGCTGACGGTGAGCATGTCCTCGGTGGTCGATCCGACATCCTCGGCGGTGCGATAGAGGCCATGCAACGACTCCACGGCGTCGCCGAGGTCGAGGAATGCCGCGCGTCGGCGCTCGGCATCCAATGTCACACCCGCCGGGAGGGCGATGACGGACTTGCCGCCGCCGGCGTCGAGCCCGGCCGCCGCGTTCTTGAGGGTCATCGCCGCCGAGAGCCGCAGCGCATCGCCGAGCGCATCGCTCCAGTGCGGGTACGTCCACAGCCGCGCACCGCCGAGAGCAGAGCCGAGCACCGAGGAATGCAGGGCGACGGTGATGAACAGTCCGCTGCGTCGTCCGGTGATCACCTCGACGCGTTCGTGGGTGAAATCGGGGAGGGGCAGGGTGCGCGTCATCGCAGTCTTCTCTCAGCGGGCCTTTTGGGCGGTGCATTGCGGGCCGCGGCTTTGCGGTGTCCGTGCATCCATTGCACCACTGTGGGGCGTAGTGTTCAACCACCTCGCTGCGCGTTGCGCATTCTGCGTGGTCGATGCCGCATTCTTCGGAAGATTGCGGAGCCGCTGCGTCCTCAGCAGCCGACTGCGGCGATCGCGCCAATAGGCTTGCTGGCGTGACAGCGCACCTGCCCGCCCGCGCCCGGCTCGTGCACGACTCGCTCCGCGCGGCGGGGATCGAGGGCGAAATCGTCGTGCTTCCGGATGCCGCCCACACCGCGCCGCTCGCGGCCGCCGCCCTCGGGATCGAGGTTGGCGCGATCGCGAACAGCCTCGTGTTCTGGTCGGACGGCGAGCCACTGCTGGTCATGACCAGCGGCGCGCACCGCGTCGACACCGCTGCGCTCGCCGCTCGTCTCGGGCGAGGCAGCATCCAACGTGCGACACCCGAGCAGGTGCGAGATGCCACGGGCCAGGCCATCGGCGGTGTCGCTCCGACGGGGCACCCGGCAGCGCTCACAACGATCGTCGATGAGGACCTGGCCGGGTATCCGCGGATCTGGGCAGCCGGCGGCACGCCCCACACGGTGTTCCCGCTCACGTTCGACGAGCTGGTGCGAGTGACCGGCGGCACGATCTCCAAGGTCGACGCCGACTAGCGACCAAGGGAGCCCAGCGACCGAGACGGAACGTGGGGGCGGCGAGGAGCATCGGTCCCTGAGCGTGTCGAAGGGCCCGGTGCGGGCGCGACGCTTCGACAAGCTCAGCGACCGTTGGCGGGCAGAGCGGCGCCCGCGGCCCGCACGGCCTGAGCGCACGCGACGGCCGCAGCAGCCGACCAGGCTTGCGGGCGGCACGCGGCCGGGTAGGGCGCGGGAGTGCGCGTCTCACCCGAAGGATCCCCGGAGTGCAGCTCCGGCATCCGAAAGCCGAATCCTTCCGCCGCGGCGAGCAGTCCCTGGACGACCTGCAAGGCTTCGTCATGCAGCCCGGCGCGCGACATCCCGTGCGCCGCGATTGCGGTGTCGTGCGCCCACACACTGCCGCCGTGGTAGCTGAGGGGCCAGTATCCGGACGCGTCGGCGGACATCGTCCTGATGCCGAAACCGGATGACATGGATGGCGCGAGCAGCAGCGCCGCCACGTGTGCCTCTTCGTCGGCGTCGAGGATGCCGGTGCCGACCAGGTGCCCGATGTTGCTCGTCAGCGTATCGACCGGCCGTTGGTCGGCGTCGAGGGCCACAGCGGGATATCGACCCTCGGGAGTCTCCACCCAGAACGAAGACCGGAAGCGTTCGCGCAGCGCTGTCGCCCAGCTCCGGAGTGCCTCGCCGCCTTCCTCGCCGAGGGCGTCGAGAACGCCCGCCCCGCGCATCGCGGCCTCGAACGCGTAGCCCTGCACCTCGCACAGCGCGATCGGCCCCCGGGCGAGCGATCCGTCCCGCCACTGGATCGAGTCGCCGGAGTCCTTCCACCCCTGATTGGCGAGGCCGTGGCCGGTCTCGTCGATGTAGTCGATGAACCCGTGGCCCGAGCCGTCGCCGTATTCGGTCGTCCATGACAGTGCCGCACGCAGGGCCGGCAGCAGCGCGACGACCTCGTCACGCGGCATCCCGGCGTCGAATGCGTCGGCGAGCAGACAGATCCAGAGCAAGGTCGCGTCGACGGTGCCGTAGTAGAGCGGCGGAAG
Source organism: Microbacterium pumilum (assembly GCF_039530225.1). NCBI lineage: Bacteria > Bacillati > Actinomycetota > Actinomycetes > Micrococcales > Microbacteriaceae > Microbacterium > Microbacterium pumilum. Next base: position 3,561,059 of record NZ_BAAAOH010000001.1, on the reverse strand, counting down.
GAGCACCTGCTCGCCGGGCAGCGCGAGCGGCGCGCTGCGCAGCTCGTGAGGGATCTTGCCCGGCTGCTGCGCCATCGCCACGTCGACGCGGTCGCCTTGGAGGCGCGCGAGAACGCGCAGAGTGGATGCCGCCATCCCGGTGTCGACCGGCAGCGCAAGGCGGGCCGCCCACAGCGAGTCGCGTCCGAAGAGAGTGAAGAACCATGGTGCTCCGGCGGCGTAGAACTCGTCGTCCGGACGATCCGGCAGCACGAGCCGCAGCGCGTCGAGATCGCCGAGCGCGACATCCTGCCAGCGCGCGATGCGCGGGTCGTGTGATCCGGAATCGAGCGGGGTGAGGCCACTCGAGGAACGTGGAGCGCCCTGCACGACGAGGGTCGGGTCATCGAGCGCGATCGACCACGACACACTCGTGCTCTTGCCCGGTGCGACCTGCATGTCCCAATCGAGGATGACGGTGTCATCGTCGACGGTGAGGTCGGCACCCGGCGCCGACACCGTGAACGAGCGCTCACCCGATGTCACCGAGAACGGAGCCTGCACACCGACCGCTCCGGTCGCGTCCCATGCGCGGGGAGTCGGGGTGCCCGCCTTCACCTCCTGCAGCGGGGCGAACTCGGGCACCAGGCGCAGGCGCAGTGCGGTCCGCACGGTGTGGGGCACGTGCGAAACGATCGTGAGCGTCTCGCCGACCGCGCCGTCCGCCACGATCCGCTCCCGCAGCACGCGCACCTTGGGATCGGGCCAGTAGTCGTCGAGAGCCCGCAGCAGACCGCCGAAGACCACCCGCGATGGGCCGTCCGCCGACACCGAGATCCACTCAGGCTGCTCGCCGTCGCACGTGAGCACCGCTTCGCGGAGGTGCCGGATGTCGCCGTGGTACACGCCGTGGATCGGGGCCGAGCCGAGATCGCCGGACGCCGCGGACCAGACCTGGGTTGGAGCGCGCAGAACAATGACGGAGTCGTTGAGCAGGGGCTGCAGCGGGTGCTCCGCCACTGCTGGCTCGCTCATCCTTTGAGCGCTCCTTCCGCGGTGTTCAGTATGCGCTTCTGGAAGACCAGGAACATGACCGCGACAGGGATCGTCATTATGGCCGCGGCAGCGAGCTTGATCGGAAACTGGTTGCCTTGACTGAGCTGGCCGGATGCCAGCGATGCGACGCCCTTCGTCAGGGTGGTGAGTTCGGGCGACTGGGTCGACACGATGAAGTGATTCAGTTCGTTCCACGATCCCTGGAACGACAGGATGATGATCGTGATGAGCGCGGGTCGAGCCATGGGAAGGACGACCGACCAGAAGACGCGGAACGGTCCGGCGCCGTCGATGCGGGCCTGTTCTTCGATCGACACGGGTATCGACTCGAAGAAGTTCTTCATGATGAAGACCCCTGCGGCGTCCACGAGCAACGGCAGGATCATGCCGGCGTACGAGTCGTAGAGCCCCAGTTGGTTCAGTACGAGGAATTTCGGGATGAGCAGCACCACGCCCGGCACTGCCATCACCCCTACCACGAGCGCGAAGATGAGCGCTCGGCCTCGGAACTGGAGCCTCGCGAGAGCATAGCCGGCGAGCGAGACGAAGAAGACGCGTCCGAGGGTGACGAAGATCGTGACGATCGCCGAGTTCATGGACCACAGCGGAAAGTCGCTCCGAGTGAACAGCAGTTCGTATGCGGCGAGGGTCCAGGTTTGGGGAATCAGCGAGATCGGATCCGCAGTCGCCTCCGCATCCGACTTGAAGGAGGTCGCCACTTGCACGAGGAACGGATAGATGTAGATGAGGGCGAGTACGCTCAGCATCGCGTAGAGCAGAACCTGGCCGGTGATGGCCTTGCCGGTCCACCGCCTCGTGCTCTTTGGCGGGAGTTCCGGCACCGCAGGGGCGGCGGCATCGGGCACGACGGCGACCGGTTCAATGGTCATGGCTTGGATCCCTTCACGAGTACCGGAGCTGCGACCCGGGAGGTGCTCTTCACCTGATACTGGCGCGCGCGCCGCTTCGACACCGGCCGATCGCGCAGCACCCAGCGTTGGAAGAGGGCGAAGACGATGATGATCAGGAACAGGATGAATGCGATCGCAGCGCCCTGTCCCCAGTCCTGGTTGAGGAAGGCGGACTGGTACGACAGGAATGCGGGTGTCACAGTCGTCTTGGCCGGCCCGCCCTGAGTACCGGTGTAGATCTGGTCGAACACCTGCCAGCAGCCGATCAAGCCGAGCGTGAGCACCGTGAACAGCGTGGGTCGCAGCTGCGGGAAGGTGATGTGCCAGAAGCGTTGCCAGCCGTTCGCGCCGTCCATCATGCCCGCTTCTCCGAGTTCGACGCCGACGTTCACGAGCGCGGCGATGAACAGAAGCATGAACGTCCCGCTCGTCGTGAAGACAGCCATCAGGATGAAGGCCGTCATCGCCACGGACGGCCCGGCGAGCCACTCCCACCAGGAGATGCCGAGGAAGCCGTTCTGCACGAGAAAATCGGGGCCGGCCAATGGACCGACATTTCCGAGGGCGATATGCACGATTCCGCGCGGATCGCGGAACCAATTGGGCCCGTTGATCCCGATCCACGAGAGAACCTCGTTGACGACGCCGTCCTTGTTGAAGAGGAAGAGCCAGAGGACCGTGATGGCCACGGAGCTCGTCACCGACGGGAAGTAGAACGCCGTGCGGAAGAAGCCGCGGCCGCGGAGGATTGCGCGGCTGACGAGCACTGCCAGGAACAGCGACAGGATGGTCTGCAGGGGCACGACGAGGAATACGTACCAGGCGTTGTTGCGAAGAGCGATGCCGAAGTTGCGCTCCGTCAGGCCGCCGCCCGTCGTCACAGCGGCGTAGTTCTCGAGCCCGACGAAGCCGACTCGGGGCGAGAGCGGACTGCCCCGGCCGTTCCAGTCCGAGAAGCTCACCCACAACGCCATCAGAACGGGGATCAGGAGGAAGACGCCGAGAATGATGATCACGGGGGCCGTGAAGATCCATCCGGCGAGGCCTTCCCCGCGCCGGATCGCGGAGGATCCGGCGCGGGGACGAGTGGGGGCGGACATCGTCAGCCGACCACGGCCTCGAGGTTCGCCTGGACCGAGTCGAGGATCTCTTGGGGATCGCCCGCCTTGAGGCCCTCCAGCTGGGCGTTGAAGTCGGCGAGCACCTCGATCGCGCCATCCTGCGTCGGCCGGAACTGAGCGTAGTCCGCGCCGGTCAGGAACGCGGTCAGGTCGGGGTTGGCCTCACTCCACGCATCCGCGGCGGACTGGATCGAAGGCATCGGGCCGAACGCCTCCGAGAACGCCAGCTGCTGGTCGGTCGCCGTCAGGTACTCAGCGAGTTTGAGAGCGGCTTCCTGGTTGGGGCTGTCGGCTGCCATGCCCCAGCAGTTCGTGAACTGCAACGTGCCTTGGCCCGCGGGTCCGGCAGGCAGCTCCGCGACAGTGTAGGAGATGTCCGGGTAGTCGTTCGTCATCGCCCCCGTGATCCAGTTGCCCTCGATCACCATCGCCGCGGCTTGCTTGCCGAACGCCTCGCCGCCCCACCCCAGGCCGAGGTCCGTGGTGGCGTAAGCGAAGGTACCGGCCTCCAGCTGCGACTTCACATAGTCGAGAGCTTCAACGTTCTCGGGACTATTGGCGACGGCTGCCCCGTCGACGACCAGCCCCCCGCCCGACGCCTGGGCCATGAACGTTCCGACGCGCTCGTACTCCGCACCGAAAGCTAGTCCTACCCTGCCCTCCGTGGTCAGGGTCTCAGCGACGGCGGTGAGCTCGTCCCACGTCGTCGGGATGTCGTCCTCGGTGAGTCCGGCCGCCGTCCACAGATCGTTGTTGATGATCAGCGCAAGCGTCGAGAAGTCCTTCGGAGCACAGTAGAACTCGCCGTCGAGGGTGAAGTTCTCCACGAGCGAGGGGTAGAAGTCGTCCTTGTTCTCGAGGAGGTCGCCGTACGCCTTGAGCGACCCGTTGTCCGCGTAGCCGGTCATCGCCTCGGGGTTGAGGTAGAAGAGATCGGGAGGCGAGCCCGCGGCGAAGCCCTGCGACAGCTGCTGGGGGAGATCGTTGGCCACCGAGACGGTCGCCTCGACGCCCGACTCCTCTGACCAGGCAGCGACCGCATCCTCGACCGCGGTCGTCTCGGCCTCTCCACTCGAGCCGATCAGGACCGTGAGGGCGTCATCGGATGAGGTGAGGTCGCTCGCGTCGCCGGTACCCGCAGGTTCGTCGAACCCCGATCCGCCACAGCCCGAGAGCGTGAGCGCCCCCGCGATGAGGAGCGCGCCAGCGCCGAGGACGGCGCGCATGGTGTGCCGTGTCATGTCTCTCTCCTTTGATGAGTCAACTCGGCGGCTGACATGGGCTCAGCCCGATCGATCGTTCGCCTGGGAATTTGAACGATCAAAGCATGCCGCCAAGGGTCACGGTACGACTGCGTGATGGCACTGTCAAGGTGGTTGAGGGCGCCGTAGGATAACGATTTGAACGTTCATGGCTCTGCCGGGACGAGGAGGTCCGCATGGCGAAGTCACCGACGGTCGAGGACGTGGCGCGTGTCGCGGGGGTGAGCCGCCAGACCGTGTCGAACGTGCTGAACTCACCGGGAATCGTCAAGGGCTCCACCCGCGAGCGGGTCGAGTCGGCGATCGCCGAGCTCGGCTATCGACCTCACGCCGCGGCACGGATGCTGCGCACCCGCCGCAGCTCGACGATCGGCATCCACCTCGATCCGTACGCCGGGGGAGTGTCGGGCGTCGTGCTCGACCGATTCGTCCACGCGCTCACCGAGCGGGCGAGCGAGCGCGGCATGCGGATGCTCGTGTACGCGGCGCGGAGTCCCGAAGAGGAACTCGCGCGGCTTGCCGAACTCACCGATCGCGCCGAGATCGACGCGGTCGTCATCACCGGCACGTTCTACGGCGACCCGCGAACCAACTGGCTCAATGAACGGGATCTGCCGTTCGTCTCGTTCGGGAGACCCTGGGGCGAGGACGATGTCGCACAGCCCTCGCATCCGTGGGTCGACGTCGACGGCGCGGCCGGCACGAGGGCGGCCACCGAACATGCGCTCGCAATTGCGGGCGGTCGCATCGCGTTCCTCGGCTGGCCGTCCGGTTCCGGCACCGGGGACGACCGCGAGCGCGGCTGGCGTGAGGCGATGGCCGTGGCCGCGAGCTCCGGTCCGCGGTACACGGCCGTGGATGACGTCGCCCTGGCCCGCGACGCGGTCGCCGGAGCGCTCGCAGCCCGCGAGGCGGATGCTGTCGTCTGCGCCAGCGATTCGCTCGCGATCGGCGTACATCTCGCGGCAGTGGATGCCGGCATCCCCCGTCTTCCGGTGATCGGCTTCGACAACACCCCTGCGGTCGAGGCGCTCGGCATCAGCAGCATCGAACAGCTGCCGGAGCGTGTCGCCCTGGGCGCCCTCGAACTCCTCATGGGGCCGACCGGCAGCGTCGTCGGGCCTCATCCCGCGGGTCTGGAGCACGTACTGGTGACTCCGCAGCTCATCGTGCGCTGACGCCGGCCCCCGAGCCATAGAGGCGCCGTCGGAGCTCGGCCGCGGCCGCCTCCAGCAATGCGGCGAAAGTCGAAGCCTGCTGTGCGCTGTCGTCGGGCCAGGTGACCGCCACCGCGGCGACCGGCCAGCCGGCATGGTCGCGAACCGCGACGCCGACGGAGCGCAGACCGAGTGTCACCTCGCCGTCCTCGGTGGCGAATCCGTCGACGCGCACCTGGCGCAGCACCTCGCGCAGCTCGCCCGGCCGGCGCGGGCCGCGTCCGGTGCGATCGGCGAACGACGCGCTGCCTGGATACAGGGCTCTCACCTGCTCGCGGGGGAGCGCGGCGAGCATGGCTCGGCCCGTGGCGGTGAGGTGCGCGGGCAGGCGCACTCCGACATCCGTCACCAGTGCGGGACGGCGCGGCGCGCGCTCCTCGACGATGTAGAGGACGTCGCTGCCCGTCATGACCGCCAGGTGCGCGCTCTCGCCGGTGCGGTCGGCGAGCGCGGCGACGAGCGGGCGGCCCAGCCGGGCCAGCGGCTGCTGCCGGGCGTAGCCACCCGCGAGCTCGAACGCCGCGGTTCCGAGCCCCCAGCGCCGTTCGGAGGGGACATGCACGACGAACCCGTGCTCTTCGAGCGTGGCGAGCAGGTGGTACATGCTCGAACGCGGGATGCCGAGGTGCGTGGCGAGCGTGGACGCCGCGATCGGTCCGCGCTGTCGCGCGAGGAACGTGAGGATCCGCAGCGTCTGATCGGCTGCGGGCACCTGTGGGCGTCCGGGGGATTCGGATGCCGGGGAGTTGTCTGACATGACAGACACAGGATGCCACGCCCACCTGTCCCACGCGAGGGGAACGGTGTGGAATCGAGGCATGACCACCGTCACCGAAACCCTGCGCTCCGTCGGCACCGTCGTCGTCGGGGCCGCGCCGCTGCGGCCCGAAGACGTCGTCGCCGTCGCACGCCACGACGCCCGCGTCGAGCTCGACCCTGCTGCAATGGTGCGCGTCGCGGCATCCCGCGCTCTGGTCGAGGGCCTCGCCGACGATCCCGAGCCGCACTACGGCATCTCCACCGGCTTCGGTGCGCTCGCGACCACGTTCATCGCGCCCGAACGCCGCCTGCAGCTGCAGGTCAGCCTCATCCGCTCGCACGCGGCGGGCACCGGCGCCGAGGTGGAGCGCGAGGTGGTGCGCGCGCTGCAGCTGCTCCGTCTGCAGACGCTCGCCACGGCGCACACCGGCGTGCGCCCGGTCGTGGTCGAGATGTACGCCGCGATGCTCAACGCCGGGATCACGCCGATCGTCCGCGAGTACGGCTCACTTGGCTGCTCTGGAGACCTCGCACCGCTCTCGCACGTGGCCCTTGCGGCGATGGGCGAGGGACGCGTGCGCGACGGCTCAGGCGCCGAGGTCGATGCCGCCGAGGCGTTGGCCGCGGCATCCCTCACCCCGCTCGAACTGCGCGAGAAGGAGGGCCTCGCGCTCATCAACGGCACCGACGGCATGCTCGGGATGCTGCTGCTCGCGCTGCACGACCTGTCCTTGCTGCTCGACACGGCCGATGTCGCGGCCGCACTCTCGATCGAGAGCCAGCTGGCGACGGATGCCGTCTTCGCGGCCGATCTCATGGCGCTGCGTCCCCAGGTCGGGCAGGCGGCATCCGCTGCGAATCTGCGCGCCTACCTCGCGGACTCGCCGATCATGGCCTCGCACCGAGAACCCGCGGTCTGCACCCGCGTGCAGGACGCGTACTCGCTGCGCTGCGCGCCGCAGGTGCACGGTGCGGCACGCGACACCGTCGATTACGCGCGGATGATCGCCTTCCGTGAGCTGTCTTCGGCCGTCGACAACCCCGTCATCACCGACGATGGCCGGGTCGAGTCGAACGGCAACTTCCACGGTGCGCCTATCGCGTATGTGCTCGACTTCCTCGCCATCGCGGTCGCGGATGTCGCGTCGATCTCGGAGCGACGCACCGATCGCGCCCTCGATCCCGCCCGCAGCCACGGGCTGCCGCCGTTCCTCGCCCACGAGGTGGGCGTCGACTCGGGCCTCATGATCGCGCAGTACGCGGCGGCGGGGATCGTGTCGGAGCTCAAGCGGCTCGCGGCGCCGGCATCCGTCGACTCGATCCCGTCCTCGGCGATGCAGGAGGATCACGTGTCGATGGGCTGGGCGGCCGCACGAAAGCTGCGGCGTGCGATCGACGGGCTCGCCCGGGTGCTCGCGATCGAGGTGCTCACCGGCGCCCGCGCCGTCGACCTGCGTTCGCCGCTCGAGCCCGGCCCCGCCACCGGTGCGGTGCGCGACCTCGTTCGCACCGTCGCGGATGGTCCCGGTGCCGACCGCTACCTCTCACCCGACATGGAGGCCGTGACCGAGCTCGTCCTCTCCGGCGCCGTCGTCGCCGCCGCAACCACCACAGCCTCGATTACGGACGCGACACGCCGCGCCGACGAAACGGAAGGCGGCGTGTCCCGTCCGTAACCGGAGGGGTGGACGCCGAGAAGGGATACATCATGCAGACTCAGACCCGGGTTGTCCGCGCCGCGCGCGGCGCCGAGCGCACCGCCAAGAGCTGGGGGGCCGAGGCCGCCAAGCGCATGCTCATGAACAACCTCGACCCCGAGGTCGCCGAGCACCCCGAAGACCTCGTCGTCTACGGCGGAACGGGCAAGGCCGCCCGCACGTGGGAGGCGTACGACGCGATCGTCCGCACCCTCGACGAGCTCGAGCCCGACGAGACGCTGCTCGTGCAGTCGGGCAAGCCGGTCGGCGTGTTCCGCACGCACGAGTGGGCGCCTCGAGTGCTGATCGCCAACTCGAACCTCGTCGGCGACTGGGCGACGTGGCCCGAGTTCCGGCGCCTCGAAGAGCTCGGCCTCACGATGTACGGCCAGATGACGGCCGGTTCGTGGATCTACATCGGCACGCAGGGCATCCTGCAGGGCACGTACGAGACGTTCGTCGCGGTCGCGCGAAGCCTCGGTCGTGAGGACCTCACCGGGACCCTGACCCTGACGGCAGGATGCGGCGGAATGGGCGGCGCGCAGCCGCTGGCCGTGACCATGAACGGCGGCGCGGTGCTGATCGTGGATGTCGACGAGTCGCGGCTCGCCCGCCGGGTCGAGCACGGCTACCTCGACGAGTACACGACCGACCTCGACGCTGCGATCGCGCGCGTCGTCGCCGCCAAGGATGCCGGCGAGGCGCTCTCGGTCGGGGTCGTCGGCAACGCCGCCGAGGTCTTCGGTGACCTGCTGCTCCGCGGCGTGCCGATCGACGTCGTCACCGACCAGACCAGCGCCCACGACCCGCTCGCGTATCTGCCGGTCGGCATCGCGTTCGAGGACTGGAAGGCCGAAGCGGACCGCGACCCGGAGGGATTCACCGCTCGCGCGCGCGGCAGCATGGCCAAGCACGTGGCCGCGATGGTCGGGTTCCAGGATGCCGGAGCCGAGGTGTTCGACTACGGCAACTCGATCCGCCGCGAGGCGCAGCTGGGCGGCTTCGAGCGGGCGTTCGAGTTCCCGGGATTCGTGCCTGCCTACATCCGCCCGCAGTTCGCCGAGGGGCGCGGTCCCTTCCGGTGGGTCGCCCTGTCGGGAGACCCCGAAGACATCCGCAAGACCGATGAGGCCGTCAAGGCGCTCTTCCCCGACAATGCGGGGCTCATCCGCTGGCTCGACAAAGCAGCCGACGCTGTGCACTTCGAAGGACTGCCCGCCCGCATCTGCTGGCTCGGGTACAAGGAGCGCCATCTCGCCGGGCTGAAGTTCAACGAGATGGTCGCCTCGGGCGAGCTCTCGGCGCCGATCGTGATCGGCCGCGACCACCTCGATTCGGGCTCGGTCGCGTCCCCCTACCGCGAGACCGAGGCCATGGCAGATGGCTCGGACGCCATCGCGGACTGGCCCCTGTTGAACGCACTGCTCAACACGTCGAGCGGCGCATCGTGGGTATCGATCCACCACGGCGGCGGCGTCGGCATCGGCCGCAGCATCCACGCCGGACAGGTCACCGTCGCGGACGGCACTGCCCTCGCGGCCGAGAAGCTCGAGCGAGTGCTCACCAACGACCCGGGAACCGGCGTCATGCGTCACGTCGACGCCGGCTACGACCGGGCGAAGGAGGTCGCGCGCGAGCGGGGCCTCAAGATTCCGATGCTGTGACACCCGACCCTCTTCCGGCAGCCCTCTCGGGCACCGGCGAGGCGCCGGTGGCGCGGCATCCATGTCCCGAAATCCACCGCTGCGCAGCCGGTCGAACGGTGGAAATCGGGACACGAGGCGGGAAGATCGGGACATGACCAAGGTGCGAGCGATGACCACCCTCATCACGAACATCGGCGAACTGACGACCAACGTCGCCGTCGCCGGAGACCCGTGCGGCACGCGCACCGAGGCCGCCGTGCTTGTCGAGGGCGGCCGGATCGCGTGGGTCGGTTCCGCGGCCGACGCCGAGAAGCGCCTTTCCGGACGAAACATCCCGCAGCGCGCGATGCCTGAGTCGAATGGCGGATTCGCGAGCCCACCGGCGCGACCCGCCACCGCGGATCCGCTTCCGGTCGTCGAGCAGGGAGCGGAGCGACGAGACGAAACGCGCCCAACCGACGTCACCGTCGTGGATGCCGGCGGCAAGGCCGTCATCCCCGGATTCGTCGACAGCCACACCCATATCGTCTTCGGCGGCGATCGCGCCGACGAGTTCGAGGCGCGGATGGCGGGCACACCGTATGCCGCGGGGGGAATACGCCGCACGGTCGCGGCGACGCGCGCAGCGAGCGACGACGAGCTGCGGCGGCGACTTGCCGGGTTCGTGGCTGAGCTGCGCGCTCAGGGCACGACCACGTTCGAGATCAAGACCGGATATGGGCTCACCGTCGAGGACGAGGCACGACTGGCGCGGCTCGCCGCAGAGGTGACGCCGGAGGTCACGTTCCTCGGCGCCCATGTCGTCCCGGCCGAGTTCGCCGATCGCCGCGACGACTACGTCGACCTGGTATGCGGCGAGATGATGCACGCTGTCGCCCCGCACAGCCGGTGGGTCGACGTGTTCTGCGAGCGAGGGGCGTTCGATCCGGGCGAGAGCCGCCGGGTGCTGACGGCGGGCATCGCGCACGGCCTTGAAGCCCGGGTGCACGGCAATCAGCTGGGCTCCGGCGACGGCGTGCAGCTGGCCGTCGCAGTGGGCGCGGCATCCGTCGATCACTGCACGTATCTCGACGACGCGGATGTCGCGGCCCTCGCCGGGTCGCACACAGTGGCGACGCTGCTGCCGGGCGTCGAATTCTCGACGCGTCAGCCGTACCCCGACGCTCGTCGCCTGCTCGATGCGGGCGTGACGGTGGCGATCGCGAGCGACTGCAACCCCGGCTCGAGCTTCACGAGCTCGATGCCCCTGATGATCGCGCTCGCGGTGCGCGAGATGGGCATGACGACCGCGGAGGCGGTGTGGGCCGCCACGGCGGGTGGCGCCACGGCGCTGCGACGCAATGACATCGGGGCCATCGCGCCCGGCAGACGCGCCGACCTCGTGCTCCTGGATGCGCCGACCCGCACGCACCTCGCCTACCGACCCGGAGTCCCGCTCATCGCGGCCGTCTGGAAGGACGGAATCGCGGGCTGAGCCACCCGTGCGCCGCGGATCACCGCGGTGAGTCGAACGTCCAATCCGTCGGCTCGATCGAGTCCACGACATCCCAGTCACGGGTGTCCCACTGGAAGGTCGCGACCGCGCACGTGGGCATGTGCTCGATGCGGCCCCCGGACAGACGTCCGGCGAGCACGCTCATGCCAGGGTCGTGGGCGACGAGCACGACGGAGAGAGCCCCGCTGCCTGCCGCTATCGCGAGCAGTGTGCTCGCGGATGCGCCGTACAGCTCGGGATCGAGTGTCACCGCGACCCCGAGTTCGGCTGCGAAGGCCTCTGCGGTCGTCCGTGCCCGCAGTGCCGTGCTCGAGAGGATGACGTCGGGCCGGAAGCCCGACTCGGTGAGTTCTCGCGCCATGCGTGGGGCATCCCGCAGTCCGCGTTCGCCCAGTGGGCGGTCGTGATCGTCGAGCGAGGAGTCGCCCCAGTCCGACTTGGCATGACGGATGAGGACGAGCCGGATCGAGGCGGGATCGGAGCGATCCGGTGTGGAGGTCATGTGCGCGCAGCCTTTCCGGCGAGGAGTTCGAGAACGCACAGTGCCGCGAGTCGCACGGTTCTGGCGTCGGGAGCGTCGGCGGTGGCGTCGACCTCGACGATGTCGGCGCTCGCCACGCGCGCGTCGCCGGCGAGAGCGCGCACGAGCGCTCTGAGCTCCCACGCAGCGAGTCCTCCGGGCACCGACGCGGGGCAACCCGGGGCGACCGAGCGGTCGCACACGTCCACGTCGATGTCGAGGTGTACCGATCCGTCCTCGGCGCCCGCGATGGCGAGCGCCGCGGCCGCCACCTCGGCGGCACCGCGGCGCCGGACCTCGTCGAGGGACACGACGGTGATGCCCCACTCCGCGGCGCGCTGCGCGTAGGCGACCGAGTTCGCGAAGTCGGCGATGCCGAGCTGCACGATCCGCCGCGGATCGAGCCCGTCTTCGACGAGCCTGCGCACCGGCGAGCCGTTCGAGACGCCGTCGCGCAGGTCGAAGTGCGCGTCGATCGTGATGAGCCCCTCAGCCGCCGCGCCCTGCGCGACCGCGTACGTCGCAGAGTTGTCGCCGCCGAGCGCGATCACGAGGTCGGCACGGCCCACGAGCTGCTGCACCAGAGCGCGGACGGATGCCTCGCCCGCGGGTCCATCGGGCTCCGGCACGTCGCCCGCATCGATGATCCGCAGCGCCTCGTTCAGGTCGACCGGCGGCGGCCCGAGCAGGGTGGGGCTGTAGCGCGCCAGCGCCTCGCGCACGGCAGCCGGCGTGGCGTGCGCGCCCGTGGGGGAGAGGGACGTGCGCCATGCGGGCACGCCCATGATCGCGGCATCCACCCGCCCGGCGACGGCTTCGGGGGCCGGCCAGCCGCCGGCCCGCGGCCAGAGAGGATCGTGGACGAGAGCCATCAGTCGGCCACGTACACCCAGGCAGATCGGCCGGAGGCGAGGACCACCGAAGCTCGGCGATAGATCGACACCTCGTACTCGTCCGAGGCGTCGAGTTCGTCCTCGGTCACCCGCAGCACCTTGCCGACGACCTTGTCGAGCTGGTTGCCGGTCGCTCGCACGATCGGATGGACCGAGGCCCCTGACAGGTCGATGATCCGCGCATCCTCGATCTCGGCGTAGTCCACCCTGTGGCCGGGGAGGACGTCATCCTCCGCCTCGACGACGCGCCCGAAGATCTCGAGCTGAACATCGGGATTCTGGAGGGTCCCGTAGCTGAAGAGGAGCGGGTCGGCGGCCACGGGTTCAGGCTATCCCTTCGCGGGCCCGCCGCTGGGGGCGACGTCACCGTCGGTCATCCGAGCAGCGCGTGAGCCAGCGAGAAGATGGCGAGTCCGGCGAGCGCGCCGACGATCGTGCCATTGAGGCGGATGTACTGCAGGTCGCGGCCCACCATCAGCTCGATCTTCTCCGTCGTTTCGGCGGGATCCCACCGCTCCACCGTGTCGGTGATGATCGAGGCGATGTCGCTGCGGTAGCGGTCGACGAGGAACACTGCGGCATCCGTCACCCAGGTGTCGACGCGATGCTGGAGCGCGGCATCCGTCGTCAGCCGGTCGCCGATCTCGGCGATCGCCGTGGCGGCGCGGCGACGCAGTCCGCTCTGCGGATCGGCGAGGGATGCGAGCAGCCCGGCCTTCGCGGTGTTCCAGGCCTCACCGGCGAGCTCACGCACGCGTGGGCTGTCGAAAAGCGTGACCTTCGCGTCCTCGAGACGACCGATGGTTGCCGGATCGTGCTGCAGATTGTCGGCGAGGCGTGAGAGGTAGCCATCGATCGCGATACGGGCAGGATGCTGCGGATCGGCCTGGACGGCCGCGATGAACTTCACCGCCTCGTTGTAGACGGTGTCGTCCACGAAGCGGTGCGCCACCGAGGGGACCCACGACGGCAGTCGCCGCGACACGAGCCCCGTGAAGGAGGAGTGGTTGGACTCGAGCCACGTCCCGATGCTGTCGATACCCATGTCGACGGCGCCGTGGTGCGCGCCCGACTCGATGATGCGATCGAGCCACCCACCGAGTGGGGGTCCCCAGTCGGGCGCGATGAGGTGCTCACGGGCGAGGTCTTCGATCACGTCCCGTACGTCGTCGTCGCTCAGCGCCTCGAGGATGCCCGACGCCATGACCGAGCCTTCGGCCGTGACCCGCTCGGCATGGACGGGCTCGCGCAGCCATTCGCCGAGCTTCGTCGCGATCGCCGTTCCTTCGAGCTTCGTGCGCACGACATCCCCGCGCAGGAACTCGGTCTCGACGAACTCGCCGAGGGTGCGGCCGATTTCGTCCTTGCGCCTCGGAATGATCGCGGTGTGAGGGATCGGGATGCCGAGCGGATGCCGGAAGAGGGCGGTGACGGCGAACCAGTCCGCCAGCGCGCCGACCATCGCGCCTTCGGCGGCGGCGCGTACATACACGAGCCAGGGGATCTGCTCTTCGAAGGCGAACGCGAAGGCGAAGACCGCAGCCGACAGCAGCAGCGCGCCGAGCGCGATGCCCTTCATGAGCTGCAGGCCGCGGCGGCGGTCCTGATCGGCCGAACTCAGCAGAGCCGTGGGGGTGCGCGCCATGCCGTCATCCTGTCACGCGCCGCCGAGAGCAGGCCGGTGTGGTGCCCAGATCAGGAGGATCGACCGATTCAGGACGATTCGGCCGGCATCGTCCTGACTTCGTCGATCGTCCTGATTTCGATAAGCCGGCAGAGGGCGGATGCCGCCGCGCCGCGCGCGCCGGTCAGTCCTGCACCGGGCCGAGCCAGGCGCTCGCGACCGTCGAGTGCGCGGACTCGGGGTCGGAGGGGTGGAACAGTCCCGCGAGCACGTCGCGGTAGAGCCTCGACAGCTCCGAGGCCGAGAAGTACGAGGACCCGCCCGCGACGAGCACGGCGTCGTCGACGACGCGCTTGGCCATGGTCACCGCGCGGTGCTTGATGCCCGCCAGGAGCGAGAACCACCGCGCGCCGTGGTCGGCGAGCGTGTCGACGTCGCGGCTCAGCGCCGCGAGCTCGGCCGGCAGCGCGTCGTACGCGAGTGCCATGTCGGCGATGCGCCAGCGGATGTCGGGGTCCTGGCTGTAGGCCTTGCCGGTCTTCTTCGACCGGCGTCGGCCGGCCGTCTCGACGGCCAGGTCGAGCGCGCGGCGGGCGATCCCGGTGTAGACGGATGCGAGCAGCAACTCGAACACGCTGAAGATGCCGAACACCATCGGGTCGGGATTCGGCCCGGGATCGATGCGGCGCACGACGCGATCCGGTGGTGCGAGGGCTCCGTGCAGCTCCGTGGTGCGCGATTGCGTGCCGCGCATCCCGAGCGTGTCCCAGTCGTCGCGGGTCACGACCGCATCCGATCGAGGCACGAACGCGTAGACGAGCTTCGGTGCGTCGGCGGATGTCGCATCCAGGCCGTGGAGGCCCAGCTGCGTCCACACCGGAGCGAGCGAGGTGAAGATCTTCGTCCCCGTGAACGCGTAGGCGCCGTCCGGCTGGGGCGCGGCATCCGTTTCGCTGCCGAACAGCACGAGATCGTTGCCCGCCTCGCTGATGCCGAAGGCGAACACCTCGCCGGCCACCGCGCCCTCCTGCACGAACCGCAGCGCGTCGACGCCTCGGTCGGAGAGCACCTTTGCCACGCCGGTCCACACCAGGTGCATGTTCACCGCCAGCGCGGTCGCGGGGGCAGCGCCGGCGAGCCGCTGCTGCAGAACGGATGCCTCCGCCATACCCAGTCCGCCGCCGCCGAGCTCGACGGGCACCAGGATCGACAGGTAGCCGGCGGCCTTCAGCTCGGCGAGGTCCTGGTCGGGGAAGGTGTTCTCGCGGTCATGGATCGCAGCCCGTTCGCGGAACCTCTCCAGCATCTCGTCGGGGAGGTGTGCGGCGGGTTCGAAGTCGGTCACCGACCCATTCTCGCGCCGCTCGGGGCGGGGTCGGCGCGGATGTCCGTTCGGCAGCGTCGCGAACTGCCGATCGCGTCGCGTCGGCTCGATGAGGAAGGGCGTGGGCCGTGCCACGATGGGCGCAGACCGCCGCAAGGAGCAAACATGTCGCGTTTCACTCAGACGCTCATCCCGCCCGCACAGCGACAGCCGGTCGAGGCACTCAACGATGCGCTCGACCTGAGCTACGGCGACGCGCTGAGCAAGCGCACCGGCTTCCTCATCATGCTGACGCTGGCGGGCACGATCGCGATCGCGGGCGTGCTCACCGACTCGACCGCCACGGTGATCGGCGCCATGATCATCGCCCCGCTCGGCACCCCGATCCTCGGCATCGCGCTGGGGATCGTGACCGGCCACCTCAGTCTCGTGATCCGCTCGATCCTGTGGGTGCTGAGCGGGCTCGTCATCGTCGTGGTCCTGGGCCTCTTCTTCACGATCTTCGTCTCGACCCCCGAGAGCCTCGAGACGAACTCGCAGGTGATCGGCCGGACGTCGCCGAGCCTCATGGATCTGGTCGCGGCCCTGGCGACGGGATTCGCCGGCGGCTTCGCCATGTCGCGCAAGGATCTGAGCGCCGTCCTGCCCGGTGTCGCGATCGCGATATCGCTCGTGCCGCCTCTCGGGGTCGTAGGGGTGTGCGCGGGTCAGGGTCTCTGGCAGGACGCGTTCGGCGCCCTCATCCTGTTCCTCTCGAACGTGGTCGCTCTCGTCATCGCGGGAACCATCGTGTTCACGATGGGCGGCTACGCCCGCGACCCCAGTTCCTCGCCCGACGCGAACCGCCGCCGCGCCTACACGATCGTCACGGTGCTCGCGATCGTCGTCGCCGTCCCGCTCGCGGCCAACTCGATCGCCTCGGTCGCGATCGCCCGGTGGTCGGTGACGATCCAGCAGGTCACGAGCAACTGGCTGAAGGACGAGAAGGGCGCGCGCGTGTACGACGTCAACTGGAGCGGGCTGTCCGCGACGGTGGAGCTCACCACGGATGACGGATCGGTTCCCCCGATCGACGACCTCAGGGACGCCCTTTCGACGGCCATCCCGAGTTACGTCGGCGTCACCGTCGACGTCGGTCAGGGCGTCGAGCACGTCGTCCAGTGAGCGTCAGTCCGTTCAGTCTCCGATGATCCGCAGGAACTCCGCGACCGTCTCCTCAGGACGATCACGATGCGGAGAGTGGCCGGCGCCCGCGACGAACGAGTAGCCGATCGCCGGATTCGCGGCGCGAAGTCCCGCCAGCCGCTCACCCCAGTAGATGCTGTAGACATCGGGGTCGGATCCGAGGATGTGCATCGGCACCGTGACGGATGCCGCGGCATCCGTCACGTCCCACGGCGTGTTCTGCGAGCTGGTCTGCTCGACCGCCCAGCGGCTCGCCTGGTGTGCGGAAAGCGATTTGAGCTCGATGTCGTGCTCGTGCCAGTTCGGGTGAGCGCTGCGCACCGCCTCCTTGCTGGGGTCGGCGAAGGACTCCTCCTGACTGGCGCGGACGATCTCGAGGTCGCGCGGCGTCGGCCGGATGGCGGGATCGACCAGGATGAGGCGGCGTGCCCACTCGGGGTGCTCCGCCGCCGCGACGACGGATGCGGCGCCGCCGAGCGAATGGCCCACGACGAGGTCCCACGCGCCGCGGGCTGCGGCCAAGGTCGCCGACAGGTCGGCCGCGTACGCCGCAACCCGGTAGTCGAGCGTACGAGGAGCGACGCCGTGGCCGCGCAGGTCGACGGCATCCGCCTGCCAGCCGGCATTCGCGATGGCGACTCCGAACCGCCACATGAGGGCGCCGTTCGACCCGAGCCCGTGGACGAGCAGCGCGCGACGCGACGAGGCGGGATCGCCCCACGACAGGCGGGGGAGGGTGACGGGAGCGGGCACCCTCCCAGCCTAGGAGCGGCCCGGAACCCCCGCATCCAGGCGAAGATGGTTGGCATGATCTCGACGGAACTGGCAGTCGCACTCAAAGAGGCGGGGCTCATCTGGCACCCGCGGTCGGGCGACCGATTCCAGCTCGACGAGCCGGAGTTCGAGGCCGACGTGTTCACGGTCAGCGAGATGACGATCGAGCCGCGCGAGTATCCGACCGGGCGCATCCTGGCGTTCAACGGCACCACCGAGTGGGCGCTGGACTCCGTCGCCCAGGAGGACGCGCTGTGGCTGCCGCACGAGCATCAGCTGCGCGAGCTGCTGCGGGGCGCGTTCCGGTCGCTGCGACGACTCGACGACACGCACCAGGTCGAGCTCGCGTGGGGCTCGGGGACCGATCACGAGGAGGTGCTGACCTTCGAGCATCCCGAACCGGCCGACGCGTACGCCCTCGCCGTACTGGAGCTGCTGCGCCGCATCGCCTGAGTGATGGGCGGCAGAGCGCCGCGCGGTCGGATCATCGGAGCTCACACGCCGATCGTGAGCGATGCGGTGTAGCCGTCGGCGACCGAGCCGGCGATCGTCGCGATCTGGTGGATGCCGCCGTCATCGCTGAAGACGTTGTCGCTCTGCAGCGACACGCTCCCGGCGTTCTGCACGCTCCGCTCATAGCCGCTGGTCGCGTACACCGCGGTGTTCGCCTCGGCGGGGAGCGCGATCTGCGAGGTCTTCACGATCGGGCCGGACGCGACGGCGTTCGCGACATCGTCGTACACCTCGAAGTGGATGTGCGGCCAGCGCCCGGAGTAGCAGGCGGGGTAGACGGAGGTGAAGGTCACGGTGCCGTTCGCATCGGTCTCCTGCACACCGCGCAGGTAGTTCTCGTTCTCGACCCCCTGGCTGTAGAGCGAGTAGTCGCCGTCGCGGTCGCAGTGCCACAGATACACGCCGCGGCCGGCCAGCGCCTCGCCGGTTGCGGCATCCCGGACCGTCAGCGAGATCGTGAGCCGCACGCCCTCGGCCACCGTCGTCGACGAGCCGAAGCTCGAGCGGATGTCGGCACGCACGATGCCGGAATCGTCGAGCACGTTCACTCCGTTCGATCCATCGCCGGGGTACGGGCCACCCGTCTCGTCGGGCACCTCGGTCACGGGTTCGGATGCCTGACCCTTAGCGCTCGGGGAGGCGCTCGGCGTGGCGGTTGCCGAGGCAGCGGGTGACGCCGCGTCCGTGGTGGTCGCGGCATCCGTCGGCTGCGCGCCGCAGGCGGCGAGCAGACTCGTGAGTGCCACGCCGCCGAAGATGCCGAGCGCACGGCGTCGGTCGATCAGGGTCTGCACGTCGTACACGAGGCCGCGATGGTCCTCGTCGATGGGGGTGCCGTTCTCATCGAGCCAGCGATTGTCGTCGGTCATGGTCCGATCAAAGCGCGCCATCCTATGCAATGGCTATGGACGGCCCCAGCGGCGCATCAGATCGCCGCGTCTCCGGGTCAGGTGATCTGCGGCACGGGCTCCGTGTCGGGAATCGGGCTCGGATCGCGTCGGCGAAGATCCGGGAATCCGCGCACGAAGACGATGGCGACCAGGAGTCCGACGGCTGCGAATCCGGTTGCCGCCACGTACGCGCCCTGCGGGCCGACGCCGTCGATGAGGAACCCTGCGATCGACGAGCCGGCGGCCGCGCCGATCAGCTGTCCGGTGGCGACCCAGCCGAAGGCCTCGGCCGTGTCGCTGAATTTGACGCTGGCCGAAGTCATGGCGAAGAGCACCGCGAGGGCGGGGGCGATGCCGATTCCCGCCAGGACGAGCGTCCCGCCGAGCCACCACACCTGCAGCGACAGCATCGTGAGCGAGAGGCCGATGGTGACGATGGCGAGTCTTCGAGCCATCGCCCACGGTCCGATGGGGATGTGCCCGAACGACAGGCCACCGGCAAGGCTGCCGACGGAGAAGAGCGCGAGGACGATGCCTGCCTCGAGTCCGCCATGCCCGAACGTCGAGACCACTCCGGCCTCGACCGCCGCGCACGCCCCGATGAGGAGGAACCCGATGACCGTCGCGAGCAGCACCGGCGGCTTCGTCAGCACCTTGCCGAGGCTGCGCCGGCTGCGCGGGATGCGGACGCGCCCGACCTCCGGCGACAGGATGAACCACGCGCCACCGCCGGCGAGCACGACGACGATGAGCAGGAGCGCCTGGACCGTGCCGACCTGCGTGGCGACGAGCGTGATGACCACGGGGGCGACGATCCAGATGATCTCCTGCAGCGACGCGTCGAGCGAGAAGAGCGGCGTGAGCATGCGCGCGCTCACCAGCTTGGGATAGATCGTGCGGGCGGCGGACTGGATCGGCGGCGTCGAGAGGCCGATCACGAGGCCGAGCGCCATGTACACGGGAACCGGCATCTCAACGAGCGCGAGAGTCGTGATCGCCAGTGCGCACACCACGAGAGTGATCGTCAGCACCCGGCGCATGCCCCAGATCCCCATCCAGCGACTGGTGACCGGGCCCGCGATGGCCTGGCCGATCGAGGTGGCGGCCAGGACCAGCCCGGCGGCGCCGTACGACCCCGTGACGTGCTCGATGTACAGCAGGACCGCGAGGCTGATCATGCCGTTGGGGAAGCGAGCGGTCAGCTGTGCTGCGATGATGCGCCCGACCCCGGGGGTGCGCAGAACGTCCCGATAGCCGGCCATCCGTCCACGGTATCGCCAACCGTCACCACGGCGAGGGCGCCGGTGCCACAGCGGCTGCTCGACACGCCGACACGCCCAGGTCGACATTCCACAGGGCGATCGGATGTCGGACCCTCTCCATAGCGTGATGCCTGTGGATGGATGTGGCTGCGGCATCCGATTCCGGCGTGTTCCAGGCCTTTTCCCGGCCTTGGAAAACTCGCTCGCCTGTGGATGAAACGGTGGACAACCTGTGTTGTATCTGAGGAGAGCAGTGGAAAACTACACGGATGTAACTACTATCCCTTGTGGTGCTATCCAATGTCGGTACCCATATGTAGTATTGGACTCCCGGTGGGGGGCCTACCGGTAAGAACTTCGGATGTGAGGGGGACTGATCGAAATGACGATCACTGTCTACACAAAGCCCGCGTGCGTTCAGTGCACCGCGACCTACCGCGCGCTGGACTCGAAAGGCATCGATTACGAGGTGCACGACCTCTCCGAGGACCCGGCTGCCCTCGAGCAGGTCAGGGCGCTGGGCTACCTCCAGGCGCCGGTCGTCATCACGGATGAGGACCACTGGTCGGGCTTCCGTCCCGACAAGATCGACGAGCTCGCTTCGCGACTCGCGTAGCCCTTCGACGGAGCTCAGGGACCGGGGTGAACCGTGACCGCGGTCGCAACTCAGGCACCGCTGCTGGTGTACTTCTCGAGCATCTCGGGCAACACCGCCCGTTTCATCGAGAAGCTGGGACTGCGAGCAGCGCGGATCCCGCTTCATGCCACGGATGCCGCCCTCACCGTCGATGAGCCGTTCGTCCTCGTCACCCCCACGTACGGCGGAGGCCAGGGTCGCGGTGAGGAGAAGGGTGCGGTCCCCAAGCAGGTGATCCGGTTCCTCAACGAAGAGCGAAATCGGGCCCTCATCCGCGGAGTCATCTCCGCAGGAAACACGAATTTCGGCGAGCACTTCTGTATCGCCGGCGAGATCATCAGCCGCAAGTGCAACGTGCCGCACCTGTACCGGCTAGAAGTATTCGGCACGCCAGAAGACGTGGATCGCGTGAGCGACGGATTGGAACGATGGTGGAAGCTGCAGTAAGCGAGAAGGACTTCAAGACCGAGGCGCGGTTCGAGGGGATGGACTACCACTCCCTCAACGCGATGCTGAACCTGTACGACGCGGACGGCAGGATCCAGTTCGATGCCGACAAGCGCGCAGCTCGCGAGTACTTCCTCCAGCACGTGAATCTCAACACGGTGTTCTTCCACTCGCTCAAGGAGCGTCTCGACTACCTCGTCGAGAAGGAGTACTACGAACCCGCGGTGCTCGCGAAGTACCCGTTCGAGTTCATCCAGAAGATCAACGACCTCGCCTACGGCAAGAAGTTCCGCTTCGACACCTTCCTCGGCGCGTTCAAGTACTACACGAGCTACACGCTCAAGACCTTCGACGGCAAGCGGTACCTCGAGCGCTTCGAGGACCGCGTCGTCATGACGGCGCTCGGACTCGCCGACGGCGACCAGGCGCTCGCGATCGAGCTGGTGGAGGAGATCATCTCCGGCCGCTTCCAGCCCGCGACCCCGACCTTCCTCAACACGGGCAAGGCCCAGCGCGGTGAGCTCGTCTCGTGCTTCCTGCTGCGCATCGAAGACAACATGGAGTCGATCTCGCGCGGCATCAACTCGTCGCTGCAGCTCTCCAAGCGCGGCGGCGGCGTTGCGCTCCTCCTGTCGAACATCCGCGAGTCGGGTGCGCCGATCAAGCAGATCGAGAACCAGTCCAGCGGGATCATCCCCGTGATGAAGCTGCTCGAGGACAGCTTCAGCTACGCCAACCAGCTCGGTGCCCGTCAGGGCGCCGGCGCGGTGTACCTCTCAGCGCACCACCCCGACATCCTGCGCTTCCTCGACACCAAGCGCGAGAACGCCGACGAGAAGATCCGCATCAAGACCCTGTCGCTCGGTGTCGTCATCCCCGACATCACGTTCGAGCTCGCGAAGAACGGCGAAGACATGTACCTCTTCTCGCCCTACGACGTCGAGCGCGTATACGGCGTGCCCTTCGGCGACATCTCGGTGACCGAGAAGTACCGCGAGATGGTGGATGACGCCCGCATCAAGAAGACGAAGATCAACGCCCGCGAGTTCTTCCAGACGCTCGCCGAGATCCAGTTCGAGTCGGGCTACCCGTACATCATGTTCGAAGACACCGTGAACAAGGCGAACCCGATCAAGGGCCGCATCAACATGTCGAACCTCTGCTCCGAGATCCTGCAGGTGAACACGCCGACGACGTACAACGAGGACCTCTCCTATAAGGAGATCGGCAAGGACATCTCGTGCAACCTCGGCTCGATGAACATCGCGCTGGCGATGGATGGCGGCGACCTCGGCACCACCGTCGAGACGGCCATCCGGGCCCTCAGCGCCGTCAGCGAGCAGAGCCACATCTCGTCGGTCCGTTCAATCGAGGACGGCAACGACCGCTCGCACGCGATCGGCCTCGGGCAGATGAACCTGCACGGCTACCTCGCCCGCGAGCACGTCCACTACGGGTCTGAAGAGGGTCTCGACTTCACGAACATCTACTTCTACACCGTGCTGTTCCACGCGCTGCGCGCATCGAACAACCTCGCGAAGGAGCGCGGCGAGGCCTTCGACGGATTCGCCGACTCCACGTACGCGTCGGGAGAGTTCTTCGACAAGTACATCGAGCAGGCATGGGAGCCGCAGACCGAGAAGGTGAAGGAGCTGTTCGCCGGCATCCCGATCCCGACCCAGGCAGACTGGACGGCGCTGCGCGCCAGCATCCAGGAGCACGGCATCTACAACCAGAACCTGCAGGCGGTGCCGCCGACCGGCTCGATCTCCTACATCAACAACTCGACGTCGTCGATCCACCCGATCGCGTCGAAGATCGAGATCCGCAAGGAAGGCAAGCTCGGCCGCGTCTACTACCCGGCGCCGTTCATGACGAACGAGAACCTGGAGTACTACCAGGACGCGTACGAGATCGGCTACGAGAAGGTCATCGACACGTACGCCGCTGCCACGCAGCACGTCGACCAGGGCCTGTCGCTGACGCTGTTCTTCAAGGACACCGCCACCACCCGCGACATCAACAAGGCGCAGATCTACGCATGGCGCAAGGGCATCAAGACGATCTACTACATCCGCCTGCGGCAGATGGCCCTCGAGGGCACGGATATGTCCGAGTGCGTCTCGTGCATGTTGTGACCCCCGCCGGCCCCGCGAACAACCGAGGAATCTCATGACCCCCGAGAAGCTCAAGCTCATCGATCACGTCCAGGCGATCAACTGGAACCGCATCCAGGACGACAAGGACGTCGAGGTGTGGAACCGTCTCGTCAACAACTTCTGGCTGCCCGAGAAGATCCCGCTGTCCAACGACATCCAGTCGTGGAACACTCTGACGCCCGACGAGCAGCTCTTGACGATGCGCGTGTTCACCGGACTCACGCTGCTCGACACGATCCAGGGGACCGTGGGAGCCGTGTCGCTCATCCCCGACGCGATCACGCCGCACGAAGAGGCCGTCTACACGAACATCGCATTCATGGAGTCGGTGCACGCGAAGTCGTACTCCTCGATCTTCTCAACGCTGTGCTCCACGAAGGAGATCGACGAGGCCTTCCGCTGGTCGGTCGAGAACCCGAACCTTCAGAAGAAGGCTCAAATCGTCATGGAGTACTACCAGGGCGACAACCCGCTCAAGCGCAAGGTCGCCTCGACCCTGCTCGAGAGCTTCCTGTTCTACTCGGGGTTCTACCTGCCGATGCACTGGTCTAGCCGAGCGAAGCTCACGAACACCGCCGACTTGATCCGCCTCATCATCCGCGACGAGGCCGTGCACGGCTACTACATCGGCTACAAGTTCCAGAAGGGACTGGAGCGGGTCAGCGAGACCGAGCGCAACGACATCAAGGACTACACGTTCTCGCTGCTGTACGAGCTCTACGACAACGAGATCCAGTACACGCAGGACCTCTACGACGGCGTCGGCCTGACCGAGGACGTCAAGAAGTTCCTGCACTACAACGCCAACAAGGCGCTGATGAACCTGGGCTACGAGGCGATGTTCCCCGCCACCGTCACGAACGTGAACCCGGCGATCCTGTCCGCGCTCTCGCCGAACGCCGACGAGAACCACGACTTCTTCTCGGGCTCAGGCTCGTCCTACGTGATCGGCAAGGCCGAGGCGACCGAAGACGAGGACTGGGACTTCTGATCAGCACGTAGCGCCGCCACCGTTGCCGCCGGCACAGCAACCCTCCAGCAGGTACCAGATCATCCGGCCAGGGTGATTGCCGCGTGCGAGGTGCACCGTAGGCTTTCGGCGAAATCGCCCGTGTATGCGGTGCGGTGCATGCCGGAAGGAAGTCCCCATGAGCACTGGCCAGAACGACCAGACCCCGCCGATCACCCGTGCACCGGCGCCCGTCGATGCCCCGAAGCCGCCGACGTCAGGCGTGAGCCGTGGGGCGCTCATCTGGATCGGTGTCGCCGTCGTCCTCCTCTCGTTCGTCGCGGCATTCCTCGGCTCATGGCTTGCGCGATCGGCCGGCAACGAGGCGGCGGCCGAGCCCACGCCATCCGCCGTGGAGACACCCGCTGCAACTCCGAGCGAGACCGCTCCGCCCGACTACGAAGCCATCGTCGAGGACCTCCTGCCGGCTGGATCGGCCGTGCGGGCGGGGACGGGGGCGCCGGAGTCCGGCAAGGGCTACGAGGGCGACGTCTACATCGATCGCTCGAACGCGGACGTGTACGTCTTCCAGGGAGACGACTGGGTCTGGGTCGGCAACATCAAGGCCAATGCCGCCGAGAATCTGACCGGCGAGACCGGCCCCGCCGGCACGCCCGGGGCTCCCGGCGAACCGGGCGCACCCGGCACGGCGGGCACGCAGGTCCTTCTCGGCGTCGGTGCACCCGACGACGAGACGTGTCAGACCGACGGAGATGTGTACATCGACACCGAGGTCAACCAGTATTACCAGTGCAGCGGTGGCGCCTGGACCCTGTTCGGGCCGACGCCGGTCCCGGACAACAGCCTCCCCACGCCCGAGCCGACCGATGACTCGGACGGCGAGGACTCGGGCACCGACGGCTGAGCGCGGCTCACCCCTTCACCGAAGCAGTCACGGTGAACTTCGCGTTGCGCGCGACCTGACGGGTGGGGCCGACGAGCCGCTCGAGGGCCGGGCGGTAGAAGAGGGTCGAGTTCCACACGGTCCATAGTTCCCCGCCGGGCCGCAGCACACGGGCTGCGTCGGCGAAGAGGCGCGGCGCGATTCCCTCGTGGATGGCGCCGCCGAGGTGGAACGGCGGGTTGAGTGCGATGAGCGTCGCGCTCGCGTCGGGCACGAGTGACAGTGCATCATCCCGCTCCACGGTGATCCGATCGCCCACCCCGTTGGCCTCGACGGTCGCCCGCGCCGACGCCACGGCGGCCGCGGACTGGTCGGTTGCGTAGACCCGCAGCTCAGGATGCCGGCGAGCAAGCCATGCCGCGACGACTCCGCTTCCGCACGCCATGTCGACCACGGCGTCGTCTGACGGGATGTCGACGGGCAGGCTCTCGAGCAGCAGCCGGGTGCCGATGTCGATGGACGTGCCCGCGAACGTCTCGCCGAAGGCGCACACCACGAGCCCGTCGTGGACGGCCCGCCGCGGCTGTGGATCGCAGCCGTCGTGCGGGCCGCGGGCGATCAGCACGCGCGACTTCTGCCGGGCGTGGCTCACGTCGACAGTGTCGAAATGCTCGCGGAGCACATCGTTCATCGCGAGGGTCATGTGCTTGAGCCGGCCACCCGCGTACACCTCGACATCCGGTGACGCATGAGCGGCGATCAAGCCCGCGGTTTCCCGCAGCGCTTCGAGCGACCGGGGGAGCCGCATGACCACGACGCCGGCGCCTCCCACCAGCTCGGCCGAGAGCGGCAGCGAGCGGCACGTGCCGGCAAGGCCGACGCGCTCGGCGTTCGCGGCCAACGCCTGCTCGCCCGTGAGCGGATCCTGATGGACCCGGATGTCGAGGGCAGCCGCATCCGTCCCTCGCTCCACGGCGGCTGCTGCCGCACCCAGCGTCAGGGCGCCGTATCCGTCGCCGATGACCACGAGCTTCGACTCGCCCACCCCGGCTCTAGCAACGGCGGATTCATCCAAGATCAGCCGATCGGCGGCATCGATCGCCGGCAGGTCAGGACTCTCGATGTCGGGCCATCGCCGGATCGCGTCGAGCGAGAAGCTCACGTCAATGCTCCATGGTCACCAGAGAGCAAGGGTTCACGCATCAGCGGGTGTCCGTCTCGGCGCCGCGCCGTGCGATGCCGTCGAGCAGGATGTCCAGGCCGAACTCGAACTCGGTCTGATCGTCGCACCAGCCGAGCGTCGACTCCGGATCGTCGTGCACGACATCGTCGAGCATCGCCGCCAGGTTCGGCACGAACGCCCGCATCTGCGTCAGGTCATCGCCAGTCGGCGTGGCGGCCCCGCTGTCCATCGTCAGCTCCTGCGAGAAGCCGTACATCCGGCTGCCGAGCGCGTGCAGCGAATGGTGGATGAGGTCGAACGAAAGGCCGCCGGCGCGCATGATGCCCACGATCCCGTCGATGTAGCGCGCCATCGTCGGGCCGAGCACCGAGCGCGACTCCATCACGCTCGGCACCCAGCGATGCCGCAGCAGTACGCGACGCGCGCCGAGGATCCGGGCGCGCAGTGCGCTCTGCCACGCATCCACCGACTCCGCGCCGACGTCGGTCCTATGTGCGAAGCCGCCGACCTCCGCCTCGACCTCGCCGAACACGAGCTCGACGAGGCCATCGAGGATCGCATCCTTGTTGGGCAGGTGGTAGTAGATCGACATGGCCTCGACGCCGAGATCGTCGGCGAGACGGCGCATCGTGAGCGCGTCCAGCCCGTCGTCGTCGGCGATGGCAGACGCCGCCGACAGCACGCGGTCCTTCGTGAGGGGAGCGCGTTCGGCCGCCTTGCGCGAAACCGTCATCGACCCACCTCCTTCGATCACCGTACAACGTCAGGCTGGCGATGGACAAAGCGAGGATCTCAGAGTACCTTACGGTGTAATACTTACAGAGTAAGGGGATTGCGATGACTCGAGACACGATGGGGTCAGCCACCACCGTCACCATGATGACCGCCGCTGTGGCCCGCCGGTTCGGGCCACCGCAGGTCGTGGCCGTCGAGCGCGTTCCCAGGCCGGTGCCGGCGCACGACGAGGTGCTCATACGCCTGCGTGCCTCGACCGTGAGCATCGCAGACCACCGCCTGCGCGCGAAGGATCTGCCGAGGGGACTCGGGTTGCTGGCCGTCGTCGCCCTCGGGGTCTTCCGCCCGCGGCACGCCATCCTCGGGATGGACGGCGCCGGCGTGATCGAGGCTGTCGGCGCCGACGTCACGGGATTCACGCCGGGCGACGAGGTCATCGTGATGCAGGGACCCCGCATGGGCTGCCATGCGGAATACGTCACCGTCAAGGCGAACGGCTGCATCGCACCCAAGCCAGCGGGCATGTCGTTCGAGGATGCCGCCGCCCTGGTGTTCGGCGGCTATACCGCGATCTCCTTCCTCGACCGTGTCGAGCTCGGGCCGGGGACCGACATCCTCGTGAACGGCGCCTCGGGTGCGGTGGGGACTGCCGTGGTGCAGCTGGCGTCGCAGGCAGGCGCCCGCGTGACCGGGGTGTGCAGCCAGGGCAACGCCGATCTCGTCCGTTCCCTCGGCGCGCACCGCGTCATCGACTATGCGACGGAGGACTTCGCGGCCGGCGACGAGCGATACGACGTCATCGTCGAGTGCGTCGGCAACGCACCCTTCAGTCGCAGCCGCCGCGTGATGAAGCCCGGCGCGGCTCTGCTGCTCGTGATCTCGGACCTGCCGGGCATGCTGGGCGAGCGCATCCAGTCGCGGCGCAGCGGAAAGCTCGTCACGCATACCGGCTCGATGTTCGGCGCGCCGGTCATGGCCGAGATCGTGCGGCACGCCGAGGCGGGCGACCTTCGACCGGTGGTCGATCGGACGTACGACCTCGCCGATATCGTCGAGGCTCACCGCTACGTCGACACCGGCAGAAAGCGGGGCAGTGTCGTGGTGCGGATCGGTGGGGAATCAGCCGGAGACTGACCGTGGCGTCCGGACGTGGCACGACACGCGGCCCGGGTGCAGCGAGCGGATGCCGGCGTCGCGGGATGATCGGTCTCGGAAGGGCTCATCGCGGACGCCCTCCAAGAGAGCGACGGTGTCGACATGCAGCTCGCCAGCACGTCCACCCAGCGGACGTACCGCTACGTCCGGCTCGGAATCATCGGTGCTGTCGCGGCGATCTTCGTCTCGCTCATCGCGATCGGCACGACGTACGGCTGGCCCACGTCGATCAGCGCCCTCTACTACACGCCCGGGCGCACTGTGTTCGTCGGCGCCCTCTTCGCCGTCACGCTGGGCCTGTTGGCGCTCTCGGGTCACAGTCTGGAGCAGGGCCTGCTCGACCTCGCGGCGGTCGTCGGTCCACTCATCGCGATCGTGCCCACGGTGATCGCCGAGGGTGATGTTCCCGGTCTCACCGGTGCGTGCCCCGACACAGCACCCTGCGTTCCCGTCGAGTATCTGCCCGACATCGCGAACGGCATGGTGACCTTCGCCGTGATCGGGGGTGCGGGCGTGGTGCTCGCGGTGGTCCTCGCCATAGTTCAGAAGACGGTTTCGAAGGGCCTCCTCGCCGTCATCGCGATCGCTGCCGCGATCATCCTCGGCGCGACCCTGTGGTGGGCCATGAGTCCGGAGAGCTTCGTGCCATGGGCGCACGTGGTCGCGACCGGAACCTTCCTGGGCCTGATGGCGGTCGTTTCGGTCGCGGCCGCTGCCGGAGCGGGCGGCACGAGCTTCCGGGCGCTGTACCTCGTCTTCGCGGTGCTGTTCACCCTCAGCCTGTTCTTCGTGGCTGCGGTGTCGGTGTTGAATCTGGTCGGAGCGGATCCGGTCGGGGAGACCGGCGTCCCACTCATCCTGGTCGGCGAGTGCGCCGCGCTGGGACTTTTCGCGATGTTCTGGCTGGCTCAGACGGCGCAGAAATGGGATGAGGTCGACCCCTCGATCATCTGAATCGACGGATGCGGGAATATCGGCGGATCCCCAGGGTTTGAACTTGATACGACTCTGCTCAAGTTTGTAAAATTGACAGATTTAGACTCAAGTTTCCTTGGAGATGGAATGCCCGAAGACTTCACCCCGCCGAGCGGCTCCGACGACAGCGGCAGCACGTTCGACGAGTTCCTCGCCCGCTACATGGCGGGTGAGCGTGCGCGTGCGGAGCGGTCGATCGACCTC
This sequence comes from Microbacterium pumilum, assembly GCF_039530225.1. Taxonomy (NCBI): domain Bacteria; kingdom Bacillati; phylum Actinomycetota; class Actinomycetes; order Micrococcales; family Microbacteriaceae; genus Microbacterium; species Microbacterium pumilum. Next base: position 3,531,583 of record NZ_BAAAOH010000001.1, on the reverse strand, counting down.
AGCCGCTTCCTGAGCGCGCGGACGCAGGACGTGCTGCAGCGCGCCGGACGCTTCGCACTCGAACGCGGACAGCGGGAGCTTGACGCGCTGCACCTGTTGCGCGTCCTCGTCGCCGAGGACCCCGCGAAGGAGGCCGTGCAGCGTATCGGTGGCGATGCGGGCGCGATCCTCAGCGCGACCGAGGAGCGTCTGCCCGCGGCATCCGCCCCCGCAGACGTCGACGGCGCCGTGGTCACCCCGTCGGTGCAGCGCGCGCTCTTCCACGCCTTCCAGGTGGCGCGCTCGGCGGGCTCGACGTACGTCGACCCCGAGCACCTGTTCTTCGCCCTGGTCCTCGCGCAGGACACGCCGGCGGGGCAGGTGCTGGCACACGCCGGGGTCACCGCAGAGGCGCTGACTCAGGGCATGCGCGAGACGGTCACGCCGGGCGCCGCGACACAGAGCGACGGTCGAACGGATGCCGCGGCATCCGACACCCCCATGCTCGACACGTACGGCACAGACCTGACCGCTCGCGCTCGGGCCGGTGAGCTGGATCCGGTCATCGGCCGCGCCGATGAGATCGAGCAGACGATCGAGATCCTGAGCCGCCGGACGAAGAACAACCCGGTGCTGGTCGGTGAGGCGGGCGTCGGCAAGACGGCCATCGTCGAAGGTCTCGCCTCCGCGATCGTCGCGGGTGCGGTTCCCGAGCAGTTGCGAGACAAGCGAGTGATAGCCCTCGACCTGCCTGCAATGCTCGCTGGCACGCGCTACCGCGGAGACTTCGAGGAGCGCCTCACCAAGACAATGGATGAGGTCGCCGCCCGCAAGGCGGAGCTGATCGTCTTCATCGACGAGGTGCACACCGTCGTCGGCGCCGGTGGCGGCGGCGAGGGTGCCATGGACGCCGGCAACATCCTCAAGCCGCGCCTGGCGCGCGGTGATCTGCACCTGGTGGGTGCGACCACGCTCAAGGAATACCGAGTGGTGGAGAAGGATCCTGCTCTCGAGCGGCGATTCCAGCCGGTGAAGGTCGGCGAGCCGTCCGTCGAGGACGCAGTGCTGATCCTGCGCGGACTCCGACCCGCCTACGAGGCGCACCACGGTATCACCTATACGGATGACGCGCTCCGCGCCGCCGTGGAGCTCGGCGATCGGTACCTCACCGAGCGCGTGCTGCCCGACAAGGCCATCGACCTGATCGACCAGGCCGGAGCCCGCCTGCGGCTTCGCCTGGGTGTCAAGGTCGACGTCAGCGCGCTTGTGGAGCGCCTCGCGACCCTCGAGGCCGACAAGAACGCGGCGGTCTCGCACGAGCACTACGAAGAGGCCTCCCGCATCCGTGACCAGATCGCAGAGGTGCAGGCGCGTCTCGACGAGGCGACCTCGCGCCCTTCGACAAGCTCAGGGACCGCGGCAAGCTCAGGGACCGCGGCAAGCTCAGGGACCGCGGCAAGCTCAGGGACCGCGGCAAGCTCAGGGACCGCGGCAAGCTCAGGGACCGCGGCCGTGGTCGATGACGTGCAGATCGCGGCTGTCATCAGCCGGGCCACGGGCATCCCCGTCAATCGTCTGACCGCGGGCGAGCGGGATCGCCTCGCCTCGCTGGAGGACGAGTTGCACGGGCGTGTGATCGGTCAGGATGACGCCGTCACAGCCGTCGCCAAGGCGGTGCGGCGTAACCGCACCGGCATGGGCGATGCGAACCGTCCGGTGGGGTCGTTCCTCTTCCTCGGCCCGACGGGCGTCGGCAAGACCGAGCTGGCCAAGGCGCTGGCCGCCTCGCTGTTCGATGACGAGACCGCCGTTGTCCGGTTCGACATGAGCGAGTTCGGCGAGCGTCACACCGTGTCGCGCCTCATCGGCGCCCCTCCGGGCTACGTCGGCTACGACGAGGCCGGCCAGCTCACCGAGCGCGTACGCCGCAATCCGTACTCGATCGTGCTGTTCGACGAGATCGAGAAGGCTCACCCCGACGTCTTCAACCTGCTCCTGCAGGTACTCGACGACGGGCGGCTGACCGACGGCCAGGGGCGCACCGTCGACTTCCGAAACGCCGTCGTCGTCATGACCTCGAACATCGGCAGCGAGTTCCTCGCGTCACGCGCAGGAGCGATCGGCTTCATCGCGGACGGCGGCGGCCCGACGGGCTTCGGGTCCGAGAAGGATCTGCGCGACCGTGTCATGGGCAAGCTGCGCGAGGCGATGCGGCCCGAGTTCCTCAACCGCATCGACGATGTCGTGCTCTTCCGCAAGCTCGACAAGCCGCAGCTTCGCGAGATCGTCTCGCTGCTGCTGCGCGCGACCGAGAGGCGCCTCGGCGCCCGCGAGGTCACGATCGACGTGACGGAGGCCGCGATCGACTGGCTCGCCGAGAACGGATACGAGCCCGAGTACGGTGCCCGACCGCTGCGCCGGCTCATCCAGAGCCAGGTGGACGATCGCATCGCCGAGCTCTTCGTCAGCGGGGCGCTCGTCGACGGCGGAGCCGTGACGGTGGATGCCGCATCCGGCGCGCTCGTCGTAGCGGTCGCCGCGACGGTGCCTGCCGCAGCCTGACCTCCGATCGTGCAAGACCCCCGCGGGATATCCTGCGGGGGTCTTGGCATGATCCGGGCGCGCCGGCACGAGACGTCGTTCCCTCGTCGGAGCGTCAGCGGTACCATCCTCATCAGATGGCCCGCCGATCAGACTGGGGAAGCGGTGAAGGCACGTCGGAGAGTATGGTCGCGTCGCCAGGCGCCGCCCCTGGGGATCATCGGCGTGCTCGCGGCCGTGTCGATCGCCCTCACTTCGTGCACCGCCGCAGCCCCTTCTGCGGCCCCCGCGGCGGAACCCTCCGCCACAGTGTCCGAGACGGCTTCCGCCGATCCGGCCGATTCCGAAGTCCTGAGTTCGTACGACTGGACTTCGCTGACACTCCCTGCCTCGTCGTGCGATCCTGAGGCGACCGGCGACATCACGCTCGTCGACGGCACGGGCGAAGTGACGGTGGACGAGGTGACGGCGTACACCGTCACTGCCGAGCTTCCGCCGGACTACGGTGATCTCGCGGGACGTCCCGCCGCCATCATCCGCTACTCCTGCCTGCTCCACGACGCGAATGGCGTCGGTGCTTTCCCGATCGCGGTGTTCACGGCGGGTGCGAGCGGCGCCGAGCTGCTCGGAATTCTCGACACCAGCGCGCTCGGCGTGTCTCCGAGCGGCTCGTTCCTGGTCCCCGACGCCGTGTCGTTCGTCGACGGCCAGATCCTGCTCACCGGCAACTACCTCACAGACGAGGACTCGCGATGCTGTCCGAGCGGGGTGGGATGGACGTCCATCGCCTTCGTCTACGGAAGTCTCGTCGCGAGCGGCGTGGTGGCAACGGGTGAGCCGCCCGTCACACTGCCGTCGAGGGGCGCACGAGTCGACGGCGACCTGATCGTCTACGATCCGTCCGTCCACGTCCAGCAGGTGGCAGATCTGGAGTACCTCGAAGGTGCCCCGCAGGACTTCAGAGACTTCGTGTGGAGTGAGAAGCAGAAGCTGGACGGCCCCGGCTGCGAAGGCGTGATCCGGGTGAGCAGACTGCGACTCGACGGGTTCGCCGTGGGCGCCGAGGAGTGCGCGGAGCCGATGGGTGGTGCCGACGTGTTGTGGTCCCAGCGTGATGGAAGCTGGGAGGTGCTGCTCGTGCATCAGAATCTTCCGGACTGCGCCACTCTCACGGCAGCGCGATTCCCGGCCGAGATGCTCGGCGACAGTCCGATGTGCCTCGATGACAGCTACCAGGAAGTGCCCTATTCACCCTGAGTCAGGCGGGGATCCGTCGATTTGCCGCGAGGCACGGGTGCGGGGATCACCTTCGCGTGTGGGATGTCGGCCCCCGATGCGAAGATGACGCGGTGACATCTCGCCGCGTGGGAGCGATCTTCCTTCCCGACCATCCGCCCGAGCAATTGCGCGAGTTCGTGCTGACCGCAGAGCATGCGGGAGTCGACGAGATATGGCTCTGGGAGGACTGCTTTCAGGAGGGTGCGTTCGCGAGCGCCGCAGCAGCCCTGGCATGGACCGAGAGGCTGCGCATCGGCATCGGCATCTCGCCGATGCCCCTCCGCAATGTCGCGCTCACCGCGATGGAGATCGCGTCGGTCGAGCGGATGTTTCCGGGACGCCTGATCCCGGGGGTGGGGCACGGCGTGCTGTCGTGGATGGGGCAGGTCGGCGCCCGCGTCGCGTCGCCGCTGACCCTGATGCGGGAGTACGTGCCGGCGCTTCGCACGCTGCTCGCCGGCGAGACCGTGACCACGGCAGGTCGGTACGTGCAGCTGAACGACGTTCGACTCGACTGGCCGCCCACCGTCCCGCCGCGAGTGTTCGCGGCGGCGGAGGGACCCAAGACGCTCGCGCTGAGTGGCGAAGTCGCCGAGGGCACCGTCCTCACCGGCGGGACCACGACAGCGCAGGTGGTCGCGGCCCGCGAGCTGATCGCGCGGGGTCGGGCGGCCGCACAGCGTGACCCCGCCGACCATGAGGTGGTGGTCTACGTCGCAGTGGCGTTCGGGCGCGATGCCCCCGCCCGAGCGGCGGCACAGCTCGAAGCGTGGGGGATGCCCGGCGAGATCGACCGCATCCTCGTGGGTGACCCCGGGCAGGTTGCCGCCGGTGTTGCGGAGTACCACGCGGCAGGAGCGGATGCCGTCATCCTGCAGCCGCTCCACACCGACGCAGACCATGCCGCGTTCCTCGGCGGTGTCGCCGAGGTGGCGCGGCTCACGACCTGAGCGTTCGGATGCGGCGGCATCTGGCAGTCGCAGGGCTCAGTCCTCGAGGTACCGCCGCAGGGTCTCGGCGGCGGTGTCGTGGTCCACGACGTCCGGTTCGCCTGACATCGTGATGGAGCCCGCGACGACTCCGCTGACGAAGATCGGAATGGATCCGCCATGCGCGCGCATCGCGTCGTGGTCGACATCGTCGCGATCCTCGAACGGCGTGCCGGCGGCCTGGTGGCGTCGGCGGACGAGCAGCGACGGCTCGCCGAACTTCTCGGCGACGAGCGCCTTGCCCCGCAGCCACGGATCGTTGCCGGGACCCGTCGTGCCGAGCTTGGCGACGAAGACGACATCGCCCGAGACCATGATCCGCACGGCGAGGTTCAGCCCCCGCTCGCGGATGACGTCCACGGCGACCTCGCCCAGCGACACGGCCGCATCGTTGTCGAATGAGGTGAGCTCGACACGTGGCGTGCGCTCGAGATCCTCCAGCGTGAAGACAGGCAGGTCCGACATGGTGCTCCTCGATCGGGTCGGAAGTCGGGTTCGATGGCCCGCGCGCACAGCCTATCGCCGGGAAACCGGGCGTCATGGAATTTCGCGGACCGGCAGGCGTTCTGCTCTGCTGACATGGTGAGCACGCAGGCGCCCGAGGCGCACACGAACTGGATAGATGCTCGGCGGAGGGCCGTCACCAGCCCTCGCGGTGCCCTCTCGCTCGTGCTGACGCACTGGGAGCCGCCGGGCGCTCCCGCCGTGACGGATGCCGTCGCTCGCGCCGGGCAGTCCATCGATGCGACCGTCACGAGGCTGCAGCGCACCGACATCCATTCGGGTGTCACCCAAGAGGGCTTCCGCGTCTGGGATCCGGAGTCGCCCGCGCAGCGGGCGTTCGAGGCGATCGAGTATTACGAGTACGACCCCGCCTGGGTCATCCGCGGCAGATTCGAGCTGGTCGACGAGGAGCGGGTGGTCCCGTTCGAGCACCTGAAGGATGACGGTGCGACGCGGTCCCTTCCGGTCTCGGGCGATCTGGTCTTCGAACATGACGGCACCGAGTACCGGCTGAGCGCGTTCGACACAGACAACGGCCGGATCGCTCAGCTGCAGCTCGTCTTCGGCGACAGCACCAACGGCGCCGAGAGCTACGCCGCGGGGCGATTCCTGTTCCTCGATCACCCGGCTCCGGGCGTCGGCATGACGGCGGGCGACAGCATCCCGATCACGATCGACTTCAACCGGGCGATCGTGCCGCCCTGCGGGTTCTCCAACCACATGAACTGCCCGCTTCCGCCGCCGCAGAACAGGTTGCCCTTCGCCGTTCGCGCAGGCGAGAAGCAGGTCCGGTTCGCCGACGGGTTCTCGCTCTAGCGTCGCCCGCGTCCGGCGCGGCACCCGCTGGCACGCCGCCGATCCGATGGCACACTGGCGTGATGAGTCGTTCGGGCCAGTCAATTCTGCATGTCATCCGCACCGTCGCCCTCTGGCTGCTCGCCGCGCTGCTCGTGACCGCGGGCGTCTCGCACCTGACCTGGGGACGCCGTGGATACCGGATCGTCGTTCCGGACTGGGCGCCACGGGTGACCGGGCTCGACAAGGACGCGATCGTCGTCGCGTCGGGTGTCGCCGAGATCGCACTCGGAACGGCATTGGCGACCCTGCCCAAGGAGCGGGAGCGCATCGGTTGGGCGATCGCGACGTTCTTCGTCGCGGTGTTCCCCGGCAACGTCCACCAGTGGCGCACCGGGCGGTCGGCCCCCATGCTGCGCACCGACCGGGCTCGGCTGGTCCGCCTCTTCCTGCAGCTCCCGCTCGTCGCATGGGCCATCTGGAGCACTCGGTCCCGGTCAGCGCGCTGATCCGGCTGCACCCGGAGCCGGGATGTCGCGGGTTGCTGAGAGAATGCGAGGATGCTGCTCGCGGACCTGGTCGACACCGTCGAGACCGTCACGGCGACACGCTCGCGCCTCGCCAAGATCGAGGCACTCGCTGCCGTGCTGCGTCGCCTGCGGGTCGATGAGATCGGTCCGGTGGTCGGCTTCCTCACCGCCAGTCCCAGGCAGGGGCGGGTCGGGGTCGGCTGGCGGGGGATCGCATCGCTCGATGCCGTCCACGCGATGGATCCGACGCTGACCATCGACCAGGTCGACGAGGCGCTCGACGCGCTGGTGGCGGCATCCGGATCCGGGTCCGTCGCGGCACGAGGCGCGACCCTGCGTGAACTCGCCGAGCAGGCGACCACGGCGGAGTGGGACTTCCTCAGCCGCGTCATCCTCGGTGAGCTCCGCACAGGAGCGCTCGAGGGCGTGCTGCTCGATGCCATCGCACGCGCCGCCGGACGCCCCGCGGACTCCGTCCGCCGTGCCGCGATGCTCTCGGGCGATTTGGGTGAGACGGCGCTGCTCGCCCTGACCGGGACCGCAGAAGAGCTGGACGCCGTGGGGCTGGTGGTCGGTCGCGCGGTGTCGCCGATGCTCGCCTCGACGGCCGCAACGCCCTCGGAGGCGATCGGTGCGGTGGGCGAGGCATCCGTCGAGTTCAAACTCGACGGCGCCCGCATCCAGGTGCACCGCAACGGCGACGATGTGCGCATCTTCACCCGCAACCTCGCCGACATCACGCATCGGCTGCCCGAGGTCGTCGAGGTCGTGAAGGCGATGCCGGTCACCGCCGTCATTCTCGACGGCGAGACACTCGCCCTCGACGAGAACGACGCGCCGCGGCCGTTCCAAGACACGATGTCGCGGTTCGGGGCCGCGGCGGCTCGCGAGACCGTGCTGCATCCCTGGTTCTTCGACGTGCTCCATGTCGACGGCCGAGACCTGATCGACGAGCCGCTGCGCATGCGGCGCGATGAGCTCGGCAGGATCGCGCCGGAACACCGTATTCCCGGCGAGGTCACGAGTGATCCGGATGCTGCGGAGCGCGTCTCGCAAGAGGCCCTCGCCGCGGGCCACGAGGGCGTCGTGGTCAAGGCGATCGACTCGCTGTACGCGGCAGGACGTCGCGGATCGAGCTGGATCAAGGTCAAACCCGTCCATACGTTCGACCTCGTGGTGCTCGCAGCCGAGTGGGGTTACGGGCGCCGGCAAGGCTGGCTCTCGAACCTGCACCTCGGCGCGCTCGACGAGACAGGAGAGTTCGGCGGGGGATTCGTGATGGTCGGCAAGACCTTCAAGGGACTCACCGACGCGCTGCTGACGTGGCAGACGACCCGCTTCCCCGAGATCGCGGTGCGCGAGACGCCCGGCACGGTCTGGGTCGCTCCGGAGATCGTCGTCGAGATCGCGATCGACGGCGTGCAGCGGTCCACGCGCTACCCCGGCGGGATCGCATTGCGGTTCGCTCGGGTCAAGCGATACCGGGACGACAAACGCCCCGCCGAGGCCGACACGATTCAGACTCTGCGGGGCATGCTCCGCGGCTGAGTCCCCGCCGCGGGTGCCGGCTCTCAGTCCTCCGCCGGGGCCACCGTCGCGCGCTCCGTCGACGGCTCCGTCTCAGGTTCGGCGATGTGGACCGGCGGGATGAACACGCACGCGATGAGCATGACGATCGCCGCCGAACCGACGCCGACGAATACCGCGATCGTGCCGGCCCGGATCGCAGCGGGACTGTCGGCACCGCCGTTCGCGGCGATCATCGCGTTCGCCATCGCCCCGAAAACGGCGACACCGACCGCGCTGCCGATCGATCGCGCGAGCATGTTGGTGCCCGACACGACGCCGCGTCGGCGCATGTCGACGGATGACTGCGCGGCGATGAGGCTCGGAGCGGCGACGAAACCGAGACCCAGCCCGACGACGAAGCAGGCGACCGCGGTGAGGGGAATGGACGGCGAGAAGGCGAACACGGTGAGCAAGCCCGCGCCGATGATCGCGAGCACGCTGCCGATGAGCGTCGTCGCGCGGAATCCGATGCGCAGATAGAAGCGCCCCGCGAAGCCCGCTGAGATCGGCCAGCCGAGCGTCAGCGCCGCCACCGCGAGTCCCGCGGCCAGTGGCACGGCGTTCGCCGTGGACTGGAGAAATGTCGGAACGAACGAGACGAGGCCGATCAGGACGACACCGACGAAGAGCGACACGACGGATGTGCTGACGACGATCCGGCTGGAGAAGACCCACGGCGCGAGGATCGGATCTACGGCTCGACGCTCCACGAACGCGAACGCGATGAGCAGCACGCCGCCGAGACCGAACGCCCCGACACTCTGCCACGACATCCACGCCCAGCCGTTGCCGCCCTCGAGGAGTGCCAGCACGATCAGCACCAGCGCGGCAGTGAGCAAAAGCGCGCCGGCGTAGTCGATCGGTCGCCGATGCCGCTCATAGGGCTGACGGTAGTTGCGCCACAGCATCCAGAGAGCGAGCAGGCACAGCGGGACGTTGATCCAGAAGATCCAGCGCCACGACAGGAACTGCGAGAAGAGTCCGCCGAGGGTCGGGCCGGCGACCGACGAGAACGCCCACACGCTGGCCAGGTAGCCCTGTGTCCTGGCACGCTCGCGAACCGTGTAGATGTCGCCCGCGATGGTCATGGTGGTCGGCAGGATCGCACCGGCGCCGAGACCCTGTACCGCGCGGAAGGCGATGAGGGAACCCATGCTCCACGCCGACGCGCACAGCACCGACCCGATCAGGAACAGCACGATTCCGATGTAGATGACGGGGCGCCGGCCGATGATGTCGCTGAGCTTCGCGTACACGGGCACGGATGCCGCCTGCGCCAGCATGTAGATCGAGAAGAGCCACGCGAACTGCTCGAATCCGCCGAACTCGTCCACGATCGTCGGCACCGCGGTCGAGAGCACCGTCGAGTCGATCGCGATGAGGAACGTCGACAGCATCAGCGCGAGAAGGATCGGGCCCCGTTCCGAGCGCAGCCCCACACCGTCTGACACGCGCATTCCCTTCGCCGCCTCGACACCGACCGAACCAGCCAACCACAGCCGCGGGGGAGCGAGGGCCGTGTCGGCTCCGTCGTACAGTGCGTCGCGGCATCCGCTCGCGCTCCGGTATCACCAGCCGCGACGCGACGCAACCACTCGAACCGGACGCCAGGATCCGGTTGAGTGGACGGATGCGCACTGCACTTCGCTGGTTCCTGGCCGCCTCGATGGTGTTCGCCGGCCTCACGCACCTCTTCTGGGGTCGCCGCGAATTCCAGGCACAGGTGCCGGACTGGACGACCGAGGTCGTGCCGATCGACAAGGACGGCGTGGTCGTCGCGTCCGGCGCAGTGGAGATCCTGCTGGGTGCGTCGCTCGTCGTCTTCCCGAAGGAGCGGAGCCGGATCGGCGTCATCCTCGCCGCGTTCTTCGTTGCGGTCTTTCCGGGCAACGTCGAGCAGTACGTCAAGCGCCGCGACGGCTTCGGCCTCGACACCGATGCCCGGCGCCTCGTTCGGCTGTTCTTCCAGCCGGTCCTCGTCGCGCTCGCGATATGGACCACCCGCCGGCCGGCGTGATCGTCAGTCGGCGTACGCGAGCCGGGCATCCTGTGGCGCGCATTCGTCGCCGATCCGGATGCCGGCTGCGAGACGCCCCACGAGCCGCAGGTGCGTCAACCGCCCGATCGTCCGCCGGCGCAGCTCCCAGGGATCGATCGTGTTGACGTAGATCTTCGTTCCACCCTCGAACCCTGCCGGGTTCGAGATGCGCCACTTGAGCACGATGCGCCACGGCATGGGCCAGGGCGCTCCGGGCGGTCGGTAGTGCCACTCCTCATTGGTGGGTACGTGCACTCCCGTCGCGGCGTGGAGCGCATGCACGATGTCGGACATTGCGCGGACAGCCGCGGGCGAATGCTCGTGAGGGAGGTTCGCGGCCGATCGCGAATAGACCTCGAACGCGGGATATCGGTGCCCCACCCCTGCGAATGCCACGGCGCCTTCATTGGCAGCGACGATGAGCCCGTGCTGCACGGCGAGGTCGGCGATGGCGTGCTGGTAGAGGCCGCGGTCGCCCGCGAGCAGCCGGAGTTCGTGATCGACCTGCGGGCCGTGTTCGTCGATCGCGACGAGCTGCTTGTGCAGGTGCTCGAACGACGCACCCGCGGGTCGCAGCCAGTTCTGGAAGACAGCGACGTACGCGGCGTGAGGCTGGGCGCGCGCGATCTCGTCGAGCGACCGCACGGTGAACGCGAAGTACTCGGCGTGCGCGCGCGGCGTGAGCAGTCCTGAGGACAAGAGCTGATCGTCGTCCGTCGCGCCGTCGACCACGTGGCGGCGGGCGACGACGACGTCGTGGGATCCGCCGACGAGGTCGAGTGCGGCTTCCTCGAGACTCTGGTGAACGCCGGATGCGGCGGCCCGCACGGCTGCGAGCAGTTCGATGTGCTGTCGTCCGACCGGATCCTGCAGGTAGTCGCGGGCCCACCCGACGACGTCGGGGGGCTGGCGGAAGCCGTGGTTCTCGCGCCAGTACTCTGCCGAGACGATCTCGAACAGGTTGCCGAAACGGCGGAACTCGGCGACGGTGTCGAAGAGCTCCGATGCGGGAACGCGACGCAGTTCCCGGTAGTCGTCGCCCACCAGCCGCGACTTCTCGGGCGTCGTCTCGAGGACGCGGGCTTCGCAGAACGCGCACAGGCGTTCGGTCTCGCCGGGCCCGAGCGCGCGTGGCTCGTCCCGCGCGACCGTGATCGGCCGATTCGCCCTGCCCGGTACGGTCCAGACCCGGGTGCCCGTGAGCGGCCCGATCTGCTTGACCGTCCCGTCCGGAAGGCGGGTCAGCGGCATTCTCCCAGTTGCGGCATCGCTCACGCGACAATGGTGTCATGCGCATCGTGGTCCTCACCGGCGCGGGCATCTCGGCCGAGAGCGGGATCCGGACCTTCCGTGATGCGGGCGGGTTGTGGGAGGGGTACTCCGTCGAGGATGTCGCCACTCCGGAGGGCTACGAGCGCGATCCCGATACGGTGCTGCGCTTCTACGACGCGCGGCGGCGAGACGCATCGGCATCTTCACCCAACGCGGCGCACCACGCGCTGGCACGGCTCGAAGAGCGCCTCGGCGACCAAGTGCTCGTCGTGACGCAGAATGTCGACGATCTTCACGAGCGTGCCGGCGCCCGCAGGCTGGCCCACATGCATGGCGAGCTCCGTCGGGCACTCTGTGCGACATGTGATTCGCGGCCGGAGTGGGACGCCGACCTCATCGACCGCCCTCCGTGTCCGGTATGCGGTGCACGGACGCTGCGCCCGGATGTCGTATGGTTCGGCGAACTGCCGTACGACCTGGACCGCATCGAGCGGGCGGTCCTGGCGTGCGATGTCTTCGTCTCGGTCGGAACCTCGGGCGCCGTCTACCCCGCGGCGGGTTATGCCGCCCTTGCGGCGGCGTTCGGCGCCCGGACCGTGGAACTGAACCTGGAGCCGAGCGATGCGCTCGTGCCCTTCGACGACGCGCGTGCCGGGTTCGCGAGCGTGCTCGTGCCGGCGTGGGTGGACGAGGTCCTCGGCGCCCCACCGGCATGACGAAGCGCCGGAGCCGACAGGCGGCTCCGGCGCTTCGATGACCATGCGGCTAGGTTCGTGAACCGCCGCCGGACCGCAGTCGCGACAGTGCGTCGACCGTCGCAGCGAGGATCAGCACCGCGCCGGTGACCAGCAGGTTGACGCCGGCCGGTAGGTTGAGCAGACCCAAGCCGTTGGTGATCACCGCGATCACGAGCGCACCGATCGCGGCGTGGATCAGCCGGCCGCGCCCGCCGAAGAGGCTGACGCCACCGACGACGGCCGCTGCGACGCCGCTCAGCACGATGTCGCGACCCACAGTCGCATCCACGGATCCGACGCGCGACACGCTCAGCAGCGCGGAGAACACCGCGAGGCTCGAGCAGATCACGAACGCCCACCACTTGATCCACCGCACCTTGACACCGGAGCGGCGTGCGGCCTCGGCGTTGCCGCCGATCGCGTAGAGGTAGCGGCCGAACTTCGTCCGGTCGAGGACGAAGGTGCCGATCCAGAGGATCACCAGCACGATCGGAACCACGTTCGGAACACCCTGTACGGCGTTCACCCCTTGTCCGCGGTCCTGGTTGAGGATGAACACGACCGCTCCACCGATCACGAGGATCACGCCGAGCTTGATGAAGACGAGCGATATCGCCCGGTTGGGGACGCCCGCGCGGGTGCGACGCGCGCGATCCCAGAACGACGTGCCCGCAGACACGGCGAGCATGATCACGAGCAGCGCCCATCCTGCCCAGACCGGCAGGTTGCCGTTCTGCAGCGCGATCAGTTCGGGCACCTCCACGCGGAAGAGCCCGCCCGGACCGATGACGACGAGCGCGAGGCCCTGCAGACCAAGGAACAGACCCAGCGTGACGACGAACGACGGTATGCCGACCCTCGCGACGAAGAAGCCGATGAGAGCGCCGATGAGGAAGCCGAAGCCGAACCCGAGCAGCAGGGCCAGCGGCCACGGGACGTCGAACTGGGCATTCAGCACGACGAACAGCGCCATTCCCACGCCGCCGGTGACACCGGCCGACAGGTCGATCTCCCCGAGGAGCAGGACGAACACCAGCGCCATGCCCAGGACGACGAGCGTCGCCGCCTGGTTGAGCAGATTGGCGAAGTTGCGCTCAGTGAGGAAGAACGGGCTCAGTACCGAGAACAGGATGCCGAGCACGACCAGGCCGCCGACGGCGGGCAGGGCGCCCATGTCGCCGCTGCGGATCCGCTGCCACCACGCCTGAATCTGGTCGCCCAGGCCGCCTTCGACGCCGCTGCCGATCAGGTCGCTGGCGAGCGGATCGGGTGCCGCTTCGGTCCTCGTTGTGGCGGTCATGCCGCTCCTCCTGCCACGATGGTCGTCGTGCCCATATGCTGGACACCGCCGAGGGTCTTGGTGCCGGTGATGTACCCGACGACATCGTCGCGGGTCGTGTCCGCAACGTTGATCTGAGCCACCATCTGGCCGAGGTAGAGCACCGCGATGTCATCGGCGACCTCGAAGACGTCGGCGAGGTTGTGGCTGATCAGGATGACGGCGACACCCTGGTCCGAGAGCCGCTTGACGAGGTTCAGCACTTGCTCGGTCTGGGCGACGCCGAGAGCGGCGGTCGGCTCGTCGAGGATGACGACGCGCGCCTTCTTCAGCACGGCTCGGGCGATCGCCACCGTCTGGCGCTGGCCACCCGAGAGCGACGACACTTTCTGCCGCACCGACTTCACGGTGCGGACCGAGAGCGACCGCAGCGTGTCGGACGCATCCTTCTCCATGCGGCCCTCGTCGAACGTGCCGGTCGCGAGCTCCTCGCGGCCGAGGAACATGTTCTGCACGATGTCGAGGTTGTCGCACAGGGCGAGGTCCTGGTACACCACCTCGATGCCGAGCGCGCCGGCGTCGCGGGGAGTGTGCAGATCTCGGTGCTCGCCGTCGATGCGAACTTCACCCTCGTCATAGGGCTGCACCCCCGCGAGTCCCTTGATGAGGGTGGACTTGCCGGCGCCATTGTCGCCGACCAGGGCGGTCACCTTGCCGGGGTAGACCTTGAGGTCGACGCCCTTGAGGACGCTGACGGGTCCGAATGATTTCTTGACGCCGACCAGCTCGATGATCGGTTCTTTTGCAGTTGTCGTGTCTGACATACTCGCTTCCTTGCGCTGTCGCTCCGGGGCGCGCAGAGGGCGCCACGCCTTCGATGACGCGGCGCCCTCGCGGCTGTGATCCGTACGTTACTCGGTTACGCCGTTCTCCTCACAGGCGGCCATGACATCGGGCGTGCAGACATCGTCGTACGCGGCGTCGCCGGCGGCGACCACGTCCTTGACGCCATCCGCACCGACGCGAGTCGGCGGCACCGTGATGTAGGGAGTTCCGTCGTCGAGCTGAGCGGGAGCGTCAGGCGTCTCGCCGTTCACCAGCGCGATCGCAGCAGCGATCGCGGCGTCCGCCTCGAGGTTGACCTGCTTCCAGACCGTGGCGGTCTGCCACCCGAGGAGGATGTTCTGCAGACCCGCGACGTTCGCGTCCTGACCGGAAACCGCGACGCCCTTGAGGTTGTTGTCCTGAAGAACCTTGATGACGCCCGCCGCGTTGGTGTCGTTCGCCACCCACACGCCGTCGACCTTGCCGCCGAGCCCGGTCAGCGCCTGCTCGAAGTTGGTCTGCGAGTCCTCCTGGCTCCACACCCCCGGAGGCTCGGCGGCTGCGGTGATGCCCGCGGCCTCCATGACCTCGACTGCGCCGTCGTGGAACATCTTCGCGTTGCCGTCGGTGGGGTCGCCGCCCATGTAGACGACGATTGCGTCCGCAGGCGCGATGCCCTCGGTCTCGAGACCGTCGAGCACCATCTGCCCCTGCATGCGCCCGACCTCTTCGTTGTCGAACGACACGTAGACGTCGGCGCCCTTGAACGGGCGGTCGTAGGCCACGACGGGAATGCCTTCGGCCTTCGCCTTGGTGGCGACGGCTTCAGCGGCACCCTGGTAGTCGACGAGAAGCATCACGTCGCAACCCTGGGTCAGCTGCTGCTCGGCGATGGTCGCGTATTTCGCGACGTCACCCTGAGCGTTTTGGATGTCGACCTCGAAGCCTTCGCCCTCGAGAGTCTCCTGCAGGTACTTGCGGTCGAAGTTCTCCCAGCGCGGCGAGGATGCCGCGTCGGGGAGGATGACACATGCGCGACCGCCTGCGGCGTCGCCGCCGCCGCTTTCGCTCGGGGTTCCGCCGCCGCCGCCGCTGGAACAGCCGGCGAGCATCACCGCGGCAGCACCGGCAAGTGCTACTGCGGGAAGAAATGCAGACTTCTTCATCTTTTGCCTTTCGTCATTGAAGGTGCGAGCCCCAGGATCGTACCTGGCGCACTTCGCGCTGATGCGATCCTCCCCGGGTTGAACCTTGGCGTCAAGTTATGAACGTAACGCTTTGGCAACGGCAGGGAACGCCTCGCCGAGCACAGCGTCTTGGTCGCACGTCGGGCCTGAAGCCGGCGCAGATTGCGTAATCCATGCCCGCCAAGCAACGCAATATGTGCATGTCTTGCGCGGAATCTCTCGCCTAGGAGCAGCGGAGAGTTTTTCCAATGAATTCAGGGCTAAGCGCGACCCGTTGCCGCCCGGGTCCGCCTCGAGATCGAGTCGACGATCACGGCGAGCACGAGGACCACCCCGGTGATCATGAAGGCTATCGACGCATCGAGACTGAGCAATGTCAGACCCGATGAGATGGACTGGATCACGATGATCCCCAGGACAGCCGAGAACGCAGATCCCCGCCCGCCGAAGAGGCTCGCACCTCCGATGACCGCAGCGGCGATCGCGTTCAGGTTCGTGTCACCGCCGCCGGAGCTCTGGTTCGCCGACCCGAGCCGTGCCGCTGCGAGGATGCCGCCCACGGCCGCGAGGCTGGAGCAGAGCATGAACACCGAGATGTAGATGCGATTCACGCGGATGCCGGCGCGACGAGCGGCTTCCACCGAGCCGCCGACCGCGTACACGGCGCGACCCCATCGGGTGCGGGTGAGCGCGAAGTTCACGACGACGACGAGTGCGAGGAAGAACAGGAACATGACGCCGACGCCGCGCCAGAGGTTGAGGTACCACGCGGCCGCGACGAGTCCGACGAGCAGTGCCCCGGTGCGAAGCGCGATCTCGCGGTAGCTCTGACTGACGAGATTCGCGGCAGCTCGGAGCCTCGCCCGCCGCGCGAGGGTCCATCCGTAGGCCGCGGCGGTCAGGGCCGAGAGCACGTGCGACAGCCACGGCGGGAGGAACATCTGCTGGGCGAATTCCACGATCCACGAGTCCGTCGGAATCCCGATCGTCCCCGCGTCACCCAGCACCCAGATCTGCAGCCCGAGGAACCCCAGCAATCCGGCGAGGGTGATCACGAAGCTCGGCACCCCGAAGCGCGTATACAGGTATCCGTACAGCAGGCCCACAAGAGACCCGATCCCGACGGCTGCCACGAGCGCGAGCACGAGGTTCCATTGCAGCTCGACGAACGTGACCGCGAGGACGGCCGCGGCCAGCCCCGACACCGAGCCGACGGACAGGTCGATCTCCCCCAGGAGCAGCACGAGCACGATGCCAAGTGAGATCGTGCCGATCGCGGCGCACTGCATCGTGAGGTCGACGAGATTGCGGCTCGAGAGGAACACCGGGTTGAGGATCTGGAAGACGCTCCAGATCACTACGAGGCCGACGATGACCGGCAGCGACCCGAGGTCGCCGCCTCGGATCCGTGTGACCAGACGCGCGAAGGCCACGCGGATGCCGCCGGGGCTCAGGATCCGCTCCTCCGGCGTCTCGAGCGTGGGCAGCGACGCGGTGGCGGGCTTCTTGGAGGGAGTCATTCGTCACCGTCCGCGGCGTCGGGCATTCGGCGGGGGCCGGTCGGCATCGGGATGATCTTCGCCTCCCGGGACTCCGGCGGTTCCTCGGTACGCTGTTTGCCAGCCTCCGGCCGCTTGCCGGTGCCGTCGACCGCACCGGTGATGGCGGCGATCAAGGTCTCGCTGGTGACGTCGACGACGTTGTAGACGCCATTGTTGCGCCCGAGGCGCAGCACCACGACGCGATCGGCGACCGCCAACACGTCCGCCATGTTGTGGCTGATGAGGATGACGCCGTGGCCGCGCTCGCGAAGTCGCTCGATGAGGTTCAGCACTTCGGCCGTCTGCGCGACGCCGAGCGCCGCGGTCGGCTCGTCGAGGATGATGATGCGGGGCTCGCCGATGAGCGATCGCGCAATCGCCACGGTCTGACGCTGTCCGCCCGAAAGGGATGCGACCGGGATGCGCACCGACGGGATCTTGGCCGCAAGCTCGCGCAGCAGCGTCCAGGTGCGCTCCTCCATGCCGACCTCGTCGAGGGTGCTGCCGCTGCGCAACTCGCGCCCGAGCCACAGGTTCGCCACGACATCGAGGTTGTCGCACAGCGCGAGGTCCTGGAACACCGTCGCGATGCCGAGATCCTGAGCGTCGGCGGGACTCGCGATCTCGACCGGTTCGCCATCGAACTCGATGGTTCCGGCATCCGGTGCGTGAACGCCCGCGAGCACCTTGACGAGCGTGGACTTGCCGGCGCCGTTGTCCCCGATCAGAGCGACGACTTCGCCCTCATTCACCGAGAACTCGACATCGGTCAGCGCCTTGACGGCACCGAAGTGCTTGCCGATGCCGCGCATCGTGAGCACACGTTCGCGCGTCCGGCCCGTTCGCGGGTGTGTCGACGACATCATGCTCAATGATGCCAGGACTATCGCAGCCCCGCCGCCACACAGGCTTTCTCGTACGCCGGCGTGCAGATGTCGTCGACGGTCCAGAAGCCGCCCGCGATCACAGTCTCCATGATGTTGTCGACCGTCACCGCGACCGGGTCGAGCAGCGTGGCGGGAGTTCCTTCGATCTCCATCGGCGCGGTGACCTCGTCGCCCTCGATGAGCGCGACGGCGACCTCGGCGGCGAGCTCGGCCTGCGGCTTGATGGCCTTGTAAACCGTCATACGCTGATCGCCTATCAGGATCCGCTGGATGGCCGACAGCTCGGCGTCCTGGCCGGTGACGACCGGTATGGGCTCCACGTTCGCCGAGTGGAAGGCCGAGATCGCTCCGCTCGCGATCCCGTCGTTGGCCGCGTACACCCCGGCGATCGCATCGCCGTACTGCGAGATCTGTCCTGCCACCCACGACTGCGCCTTGTCGGGACTCCAGTCCGGGGTCTCGTAATCGGCCAGGATGCGCAGATCGGTGTCGTCGATGATGGCGTGGGCGCCCTCGGCGAAGAGCTTCGCGTTGTTGTCGGTGGGTGATCCGTTGACCATCAGGATGCCGGCCGAGTCATCGCCGGCGGCATCCAGAGCGTCGACGAGTTCCGTCGCCTGCAGTGTGCCCACCTTCTCGTTGTCGAACGAGACGTAGTACGCGAGGTCGCCTCCGGCGATCAGGCGGTCGTACGCGATCACCGGCACATCCTGGGCGTTCGCCTCATTCACGATCGTGATGGCGGCGTGGGAGTCGACCGGGTCGAGCACGAGCACCTCGGCGCCGGCAGCCAATGCGGACTCGGCCTGCTGCTGCTGCTTCGCGGCATCCTGATCCGCGTTGGCGTACAGCACCTGGTACGGGCCGAGCTCGGCGATCCGGTTCTCGAACATCGGCCGGTCGAAAGTCTCGTAGCGCGCGGTCTTGGCGTCGGGAAGCAGGAGCGCGATCTTGCCAGCCGATCCGGCGCCCGTGCCGCCGGGCTCGCCGGTGCAGCCCGTGAGGCTGACAGCCAGGAGGGCTGCGATCAGCACGGCGCGTGCACGGCGCGATCGAGGAGAGCGTCGCATCGACGCCGGGAAAGCCACGTCAGATCCTAAGCCGAGAAGGGAATCGCTTCGGCCTCGACCGTGACGTGGTCGAGCGCGACGGCGATTGCGCCGCGCGTCTCAGCCCATTCGCCGAAGGATGTGCCGATGATCTCAGGCAGCCCGCCGTCGGCGGCGAGGGCCGAACGCTCGAGCGAGTGCCGCATCGGCGCCATGAGGATCTCGCCGGCCTGCGAGAGCTCTCCGCCGATGATGATGAGCTCAGGGTCGAACAGGTTGCACAGGCTCGCGGCGGCGACTCCGATATGGCGACCCGCGTCCGCGATGACCCGGCGGGCGCTGCCGTCGCCGGCCTCGGCGGCCTGCAGCAGGTCTCCCAGGCGCTGCATGCCCTCCCCGGGAGGGAAGAGCGAGAGCAGGGCAGGACCGCCGGCATACGTCTCGAGGCATCCTCGGTTGCTGCAGCGGCAGATCGGGCCGTTCTCGTCGATCGTGACGTGCCCGATCTGGCCCGCCTTGCCGTTCACGCCGCGGAAGAGATCGCCGTTCACGATGAGCCCGGCGCTGATGGAGTGACCCACGCGGATGAACACCGACGATGACACCGTCCGCGCGTTTCCCTCGCGCGCCTCGGCGAGTCCGCCGAGGTTCGCCTCGCTGTCGACGAAGACGGGTCGGCCGATGCGCGCTCGCAGGCTCTCGGCGACGTCGACCCCTTCCCAGCCGCGCAGCAGACCGGGGGTGGAGACCATCCCGGTGCGCGGGTCGATGGGTGCAGGCAGTGCGAGTCCGACCGCAAGGATGTCGGAGACCGAGCCGCCGAGGGATTCCATCATGTCGCTCAGCAGGATCGCGAGGCGATCGAGCTCGGCATCGTGGCGGTGATCGAGGGCGAGGGGCAGCGAGCTCTCGGTCACGATCGTCCGGGTGGCGTCCGCGATCGCCACATGCAGCTGCCGCGAACTGAAATGCACGCCCGCCACCAGTCCGAGCTGGCGGGCGAGCGATACGAGTGTCGCGCGGCGGCCGCTGCGCGACGTGAACGAGGTGTGGAGCAGCCCCGAAGCGGTGAGCTCCTTGACGATGTTGGACACGGTGGCGGGGGAGAGGCCCGTGCTGCCGGCGAGCTCAACCTGGGTCAGGCGACCGTGCCGTTTCAGAGACTCGACAAGCCGGGCTCGGTTGGCTTCACGAAGTGAAGACTGCGAGCCGGGAGGGACTCTGCGGCGTGACACAGGCCACACTGTACCGGATGTCGCAACTCGGGCGCCTCGCGAGACGCTCTGCGACGCCTGCGGCAGACCCGGTCAGAACGCCTCAGCCGCGCGCCGGAGCCAGCCGGATCAGCACGATATTGCCCGACTCGTCGACCTCCGCGACATCCGGATGCGCCTTCACGAAGTCCGAGAAGCTCTTGTGGCCGAGCGCCTTCTCGCTGAACGACGGGTCGATCCGCTTGATCAGGCTCTTGACCGCCGACGCGTGCTGCCAATCGGCGTCCTCTTTGTCGCTCTCGAGCCGCAGTGCGCGCTCGAGGAGGTCAGCCGAGGGGTCCGCCGCCGGCTTGCTCTTGCGCGTGCGAGGCGACGTGGCGTCCTTCTTGGCTTCGACCGTCGGCCGGGCGACGCCGGGGAGCGCGTCGTAGGCGTCGAACTGATCGCACGCCGCCGCGAGCGACTTCGCGGTCGAACCCGCGACGCCGACGCCTACGACGAACCTGCCCAACCGCTTGCAGCGCTGCGCGAGAGGCACGTAGTCGGAGTCGCCCGCCACGATCACGACGTGGGTGAGGTCGGGCAGGCGGAACATGTCTTCCACGGCGTCGACCGCGAGACGTATGTCGGCACCGTTCTTGGCGTATGCCGCGGCGGGGAACAGCTGCACGAGATCGATCGCCCGCGCGACCAGTTGCGATCGATACACCGCGTTGACCGGCGCGGACCAGTCGGCGTAGGCGCGAGTGAGCACGAGTGTGCCGAAGGATGCCGCGTAGTCGATGATCGCCCCGACGTCGATGGTCGCGGCCAACAGGCGCTCGGCGATCTCGGGCTCGGTCGGGTTCTCCGAGATGCGCTGCCGGTCGCGCGAGTACGAGTTGCGTCCGTGCACGCGGTCGTACCAGGACATCACGATGTTGTCGAAGTCCAGGTAGACCGCGACGCGCTGGTTCTCCAAGTCGGGCATGTCACTCCTCCCCGGGGTAGCGCACGCCGATGATCGAGCGCACAGTGTCGAGAGTGCCCATGATCGCCACGGTCTCGTCGATCGGCAGGATGTCGCTGTCGTTGGTGCCCTCGGCGATGTATCGCTCGGCGGCGAGCGCCTGGTACTGCATTCCGCGTCCTTCGAGCTTCGACACATACTCTTCGCGCACTGCGCCGTCGGGGGCGACGAGGCGGAACGTGGTCGCCCCGTCGTACCAGACGGCGTCGATGTCGATGCGGGCCTCGGTGCCGATCACGTGCGCCGTGTTCGGCCCGGCGGAGTGAGACGCCGAGAAGGTCGTCGAGATCGCGCCGGACGCGTAGGTGAAGATCGTCGCGACTTCCGAGTCGGCGCCGGTGGCTGCGATCGTCGCGCTCGCCGTCACGGTGGCTGGGGCACCGAGCACGTCCCACACGAACGAGATCGGGTAGATGCCGAGGTCGAGCAGCGCGCCGCCGCCGAGCTCCAGCGCGTTCAGGCGGTGCGTCGGGTCGCTCGTGATCCGCTGTGTGTGGTCGGCGAGGACGGCGCGCACATCGCCGAGTGCGCCATCCGCCAGCAGCTCGCGGATGCGGACCATGTGCGGCAGGTAGCGGCTCCACATCGCTTCCATCGCCAGCAGCCCCCGCTCGGCGGCGACAGCGCGGACGCGCGCGGCTTCGGCGGCGTTGAGCGTGAAGGGCTTCTCGACCAGGACGTGCTTGCCGGCCTCCAGTGCGAGGATCGCGTTCTCGGCGTGGAACGGGTGCGGCGTAGAGATGTAGACGATGTCGACATCCGGGTCGGCGACGAGATCTTCGTACGATCCGTGAGAGCGCGGGATGCCGAACTCGGCCGCGAACTCTGCCGCCGAGTCGGCGCGGCGCGAGCCGACGGCGGCGACATCGAGCCCCGCAGTCCTCAAGTCCCGGGTGAACGCGTGTGCGATCCCGCTCGTGGCGAGGATGCCCCAGCGCAGGCCTGAGGTGCGAGGTTCGGTCATGGTCCGAGGTTAGCCTGTGCGCCTAGGCTCGACGCGTGACCGCCGCCGTCGAACGCTTTCGCGAACTGCTGCGCATCCCCACCGTGTCGCACACCGACGAGTCCGCGGTGGACTGGTCCCGGTTCGACGAATTCCGCGCGGCCATCGAGCGCCTCTATCCCGCCATGCATGAGCGGCTCGGGTTCGACGTCGTCGACGGGCATTCGCTGCTGTACCGCTGGCCGGGCTCCGTGCCGGGCGAGCCGCTCGTGCTCATGGCGCACATCGACGTGGTGCCCGTCGTCGACGACGAGTGGCGGCATCCGCCGTTCGCAGCCGAGATCGTGGGCGATGGGCCGGATGCCGCCATCCACGCGCGCGGCGCGATCGACGACAAAGGCTCTCTCGTGGCGATCCTCGAAGCCGTCGACGCCCTCGTCACTGGGGACTTCACCCCCGAGCGCGACGTCTACTTGGCGTTCGGGCACAACGAGGAGACCGCGGGCGGGGGAGCGCAGGCGATCGCGGCGCTCCTGGCCGAGCGCGGCATCCGCCCGGCGCTCGTCCTCGACGAAGGCGGCGCGGTGGTCGAGGGCGCGATCCCCGGGGTCGCGGTGCCGACCGCCATGGTGGGCGTTGCAGAGCGCGGCGTGATGACGCTCGTCATGTCGGCGCACGAAGGCGGCGGGCATGCCTCGACGCCGTCGGCGTTCCCGGCGACGGCGCGCCTGGCGCGGGCGATCCACCGGCTTCACCGGCATCCGTTTCCGGTGCGCCTGTCACCGCCGGTCCGCGCCATGCTCGCGACCGTTGCCCCGCGGGCCCCGCAGCCGCTGCGGACGGTCTTTCAGAGCCTCCGCCTCACAGGGCCGCTCGTCGCCCGCGTGCTGGCGCGGCTCGGCCCGGAGACGAATGCGATCGTCCGCACCACGGCGGTGGCGACCGAGTTGAGCGGTGCACCGGGCGAGAACGTCCTCGCCACGACGGCGCGCGCCGCGGTCAACATCCGGCTGCTCACCGGCGACTCGATCGCCGGGGCGGTCGAGCACGTGCGCCGCATCATCGCCGATCCAGCGGTGCAGCTGGAGGTGCGACACGCGTCGGAGCCGTCGCCGGTGTCACCGTGGAAGGGGGAGGCATGGCGTCGGCTCGCCACCGCGGTCACGACATCGCTCGGGGCCGACGTCGTGACGACTCCGTATCTGCAGCTCGGGGCGAGCGACAGCCGCTGGTTCACGACGGTGAGCGAGCACGTCTATCGCTTCACGCCGTTCCACCTCACGAGGTCGGAGCGCGACGCGCTGCACGCCCACGATGAGCGCATCCGCGTCGACGTGTGGCTGCGGGGGATCGAGTTCTACCGCGCGCTGATCGCGTCGAGCTGATCGAGCTCGGGCACGAGCGCCCCGGCGAGGGCGGTCTCGAAGTCGGCCAGGATGTCGCCGAGATCCTCGAGACCGATCGACAGCCGCACCGTTGTCGGGCCGATACCGGCCTGGGCCAGCTGCGTCGGGGTCATATGGCTGTGGGTCATCGAGGCGGGGTGCGCGACGAGGCTGCGTGCGTCGCCGATGTTCGCGACGAGACGAACGACCCGGAGGCGATCGATGAACTCCTCGACGCGCGCGAAGTCCTCGTCATCGTCGCCGGTCGACTGCAGATCGAACGAGAACACCGACCCCGCGCCGCGTGGCAGGTAGGTGAGCGCCAGCTCGTGCCACGGGCTCGACTCCAGACCAGGATGGTGCACGCGCGCGACGGCCGGATGGTGCTCGAGGAAGCGTGCGACTCCGAGCGCGCTCTCAGTGTGGCGCGCGACGCGCAGGTCGAGGGTTTCGAGGCCCTGCAGCAGCTGAAAGGCGTTGAACGCGGAGAGAGACGGACCGAGGTCGTGCACGTACTTGGTCTTGACCAGCGTCACGAACGGCGACCCGGTCTCGCCGAAGCGCTCGACGAGGCTGCCGCCGGGCACGCGGCGGTACGGTCCGGTCAGCTGCGGCCAGCGCTCAGGCTCCGCGGCGAAGTCGAAGGTGCCGAGATCGACGATGACGCCGCCGAGCGACGTGCCGTGTCCGCCGAGGAACTTCGTCGCGGAGTGCACCGCGATGTCGGCGCCGACATCCTTCACGCGCTGCAGGTAGGGAGTCGAGACCGTGCTGTCGATCACGAGCGGCACCCCCGCGCGGTGGGCGATGTCGGACACCGCCCGCACGTCGAGCACCTGGGCGATCGGGTTGGTGATGGACTCCGCGAAGAAGGCCCGCGTCTGCGGTCGCGCCGCGGCGGCCCACGCGTCCAGGTCGTCCTGATCGACGAACGTGACCTCGATGCCCCAATCCGCGAAGGTGTCCTGCAGCAGATCCACGGTGCCGCCGTAGAGCTGACGGGCGGCGACGATGTGCTCGCCCTGCTTTGCGAGCGCCAAGAGGGCGATCGCGACGGCGGCCTGCCCGGATGCGACGGCCGCAGCCGCGATGCCGCCTTCGAGCTCGGCCACGCGGCGCTCGAAGACCAGGACAGTCGGATTCGCGGCGCGGCTGTAGATGTTGCCGTCGCGGCGGAGCGCGAACAGGTCGCGCGCCTCGCTCAGCGAGGCGAACTCGAACGCGTTCGACTGGTGGATGGGGGGCACCGCGGTGTTCTCGGCGACACCGGGCCGGTACCCCGCCTGCACCTGCGTCGTCGCGAAAGAACGCGGGGTCTCGGGCATCCATCCATTGTCGCGGCCAACGGGTCGGCCCACCGAGCCGTATGTCGAACTGTTGCGAATGGCGAGCGTGACGGGCGAACCGCTACGGAATGAGGGCGATCTTGCCGGCGGCGCCGGCCTGCCCCACTCGATGGGCCTCTGCGGCATCCGCGAGGGGGAAGGACGGGCCCAGTTCGACCGAGAACCGCCCCGCCGCCATCAGGGCGAGGGTCACCGGCACCGCCTCGGCGCGCCATGCGAGCTGCTGTGCGGTGAGGGGGACGGGCGATCCGCCTGAGAATGCGCGAATGCCGAGGGATGCGGCATCCCGCCCTCGCACGAGCGTCGCGATGCGATCGCGATCGGCCACGAGGTCGAGCGACGTCTGCAGCGCCTCGTCGGTGCCCGCCAGATCGATCGAGACGCTGATGCCCTGCGGCGCCGCCTCGCGCACCCGGTCCGCCAGACCCTCGCCGTACGCGACCGGGGTCGCGCCCAGCTGGCGGATGCGATCGAACCGCAACTCGGACGATGTCGCGATGACGGTGGCACCCCACAGCACGGCGTACTGGATGACGGTCTGGCCGACGGTGCCCGAGCCGGCGTGCACCAGCAGGGTGTCGCCTGTGCCGACGCCGAGCGAGCGCAGAGTCTGGTAGGCGGTCCCGGCGGGGATGCCGAGCGCGGCACCCTCGGCGGCACTCACTTGCGGGGGCCGAGGAGTGACGCGGGACGCCGCGACGACGACGTCGGATGCGTAGGCACCAGAGGCCCCGAAGAAGACGACGGTCTGGCCAGGGCGGAAGCCGTCCACGCCTTCGCCGACGGCCGTGATGACGCCGGCGCCGTCACCGCCGATACGGCGCGGCTCGGCGATCGGGTCGGACGGTCGGAAGCCCGCACGGATCTTCCACTCGATCGGATTCACCCCTGCCGCCTCGACGTGGATCGCAACCTCGCCCTCGCCAGGGATCGGGTCGGGGATCTCGATGGGATGCAGGACCTCGGGTCCGCCGAACTCGGTGTACACGATTGCGCTCGCCATGGCAGGGCCAACACAGCGGCTGGATGCGGCTATTCCCGCAACGCCTTCTGGATCCGCTGCGGAGACACCGGCTCGGCCGTGCCGAGCTGCTGCGCGAACAGGCTCACGCGGTACTCCTCGAGCAGCCACCGTGCGTGTGCCAGCGCGGGCGACGCGTCCTCGGGCAGCGGCACGGTGCCGCCCGCCTCGGTGTACAGCGTCGCGACTCGCTCGAACTCCGACATCCGCTGCCGGTCACGGCCGGCGTTGTCGCCGAGCACGCGCACCCGTTCCAGAGCGCCCTGCAGGTAGCGGTGCAGGTGCGGCAACCGCGCGATCCCGGTCCGCGACACGAATCCTGAGAAGACCAGGCCGGCGACCTGGCCCTTCACGTCGTTCAGCGCGCCGAGCAGCGTGAGCGAGTTCTGCGCGCGAAGGGCGCGATCCACTTCGCGCGCGGCGGTGAGGATGCGCGCGGTCAGCGACACCGCCTGGAAGAGCTCGTCGACGACAACCGCCGACAGCGCGTCGCGGGCGGCATCGAATGCAGCACGGGTGCGGATGACGCCGCCCGGGGCGTGCGTCAGCGAGCGGGGGGTTTGGGGCGGAGCCCCATTGAGGGCGTGCGTCAGCGAGCCGGGGGTTTGGGGCGGAGCCCCGTTCAGCCCAGTGCGCGCGATGACGGCATCCGCCACCGCCACGCGGCAGTCCTCGACGAGGGCCTTCGCGGACGGATAGGGGGATGCCGCGAGCGCGAGCTTCTCGTTCGCGGTGAGGTGGTCGAGCACATAGGCCGACGGCGAGGGGACCGAGAGGAGCAGGAGCCGCCGCGCGCCCGCCTTCGTGGCGGATGCCGCCGCTTCGGGCGTGGACTCGATCCGCAGCGCGACCGTCGCGCCCTCGTCGACGAGTGCCGGGTAGCCGCGCACGACTCCACCGGCGACGCGCGTGTCGACGACCTCGGGCAGTTCGCCGAACGACCACTCGGTGAGGCCCGAGCGTTCCGCGAACCCGGAATCCGCATGTGCGCGCGGTGTGGGACGTTTCGTCTCGCTTTGCTTGCTCAAGGACCGAGGGGACTCGGGGGATGGGGGCGAGTCCGCTCTCGCGAGCGACTTTGCGACTGAGTCGCGGGCGCGCCCGGCGAGCCGGCTCTGCAGGGCGCCGAGATCGCGATCCGTTCCCACCGGCCGGCCGCGCTCGTCGACCGCCCGGAACGAGATGCGCAGATGGCCCGGCACCCGCTCGAGGTCGAAGTCGGCGGCGGTCACCGGTTGATTCGCGACGCGCTGGATGCGAGTCGCGAGCGCGTCCAGAAGTCGCGTCGGCGGCACCCCGTCGTGCGATTCGGGGCCTTGGCCGGCGAGCTCGTCGGAGAACTTCGCCGCCCAGTCCGCCGCGGGCACGACGTTGCGGCGAATCGGCTTGGGGAGCGACCGCAGCAGCGCCGCGATGAGTTCGTCGCGCATCCCCGGCACCTGCCAGTCGAATCCCTCCGGGCGCAGCTGCGCGAGCAGCGCGAGCGGCACGATCGCCGTCACCCCGTCGTCGGATGCACCGGGCTCGAAACGATAGGCGAGGGAGAGCACCTGATCGGACTGATGCCAACGCGCCGGGAAGTCCCGTTCGTCACCGCGCGACGCCTCGTCGACCAGGTCGGCTTCGGTCATGTCGAGCAGCCGCGGCGTGCGGGTGGCCGCATCCTGCCACCATGTCTCGAACGAGCGCGCGTCGAAGACGTCGCGCGGGATGCGAGCGTCGTAGAACCGGAAGACGGCCTCATCGCCGACAAGGATGTCGCGGCGACGCTCGCGCTCCTCGATCTTCTCGAGTCGGCGACGCAGCTCGAGATTGCGTCGCTCGAACGCGGTGAGGCGCTTGTCGAGGTGCGTCACATCCCAGTCGCCCTCCACGAGAGCGTGTCGCACGAACAGCTCACGTGCGAACGGTCGGTCGAAGCGGGCCAGCTGCACGCGCCGGCGCGGGATGATCTCGACGCCGAACAGGGTCACCTTCTGGTAGGCGGATGCGGCCCCCGCCGCCTTGGACCAGTGCGGCTCGCTCAGCTGGCGCTTCGCGAGATCGCCCGCGAGATCCTCGGCCCACGCCGGGTCGATCGAGGCGACGGTCCGGGCGAACAGCCTCGAGGTCTCGACCAGTTCTGCGGCCATGACCGCCGATGGGCGCTTCTTGCGCAGCCCCGAGCCAGGGAAGATCGCGAATCGCGTGCCGCGTGCTCCCATGTAGTCGTTGCCGCGGGGGTCGGGGCGGCGTTTCGCGTCACCGCCCGCCCCCTGGCGCTTGTGCTGCGGCGCGGTTCGTTCATCGAGGATGCCGATGTGCGACAGCAGGCCGGACAGAATGGCGCGGTGGATCTGGTCGGCCGCGTCGCCCGGCGCCGCGGCGGAAGGAATCCGTTCCGCAGTGCGTCGCGGCGCTCCGACGAGCGCGCCCAGCTGCCGGTGGACATCGGCCCATTCCCTCACCCGCACGTAGTTGAGGTGCTCGGCACGGCACAGTCGTCGGAAGGCACTCGAGCCGAGCGCGGCCTGCTGCTCTTGCAGGTGGTTCCACAGGTTGAGCAGGCTGAGGAAGTCGCTTGTCGGATCCGTGAAGCGGGCGTGCATGCGGTCGGCCTCTTCGCGGCGTTCCTCGGGGCGCTCGCGGACGTCCTGGATGGACAGGCCGGCCACGATCGCGAGCACATCGGGCAGAACGCCGACCCGCTTCGCCTCGATGAGGATCCGGGCGAAGCGCGGGTCGATCGGCAGACGCGCGATCTCACGACCCAGATCCGTCAGCGAGGTCGAGGTCGAGGTCGAGTCGGTGTCGCGTTTCGTCTCGTCAGATCGCGGTTCCTGCGCCCGTCGAAGGGCGCTCACCGACCGACCTCCGGTCGCTGAGCCTGTCGAAAGGCGCACTGCGCCCAGTTCGACGAGCAGCTCGAGCGCCGCCTTCACCCCTCGTGAATCGGGGGGAGTGAGGAACGGAAACGCCGAGATGTCGCCGAAGCCGAGCGAGAGCATCTGCAGGATGACCGAAGCCAGGCTGGTGCGAAGGATCTCGGGCTCGGTGAACTCGTCGCGGGTCGCGAAGTCTTCTTCCGCGTACAGGCGGATCGCTATCCCCGGCGCGGTTCGTCCGGCGCGACCTGAGCGCTGCTGCGCCGATGCTTGCGAGATCGCCTCGATGGGCAGCTGCTGGATCTTCGTCCGGTTGCTGTAGCGCGAGATGCGCGCGCTGCCGGTGTCGACCACGTAACGGATGCCGGGAACGGTCAGGCTCGTCTCCGCGACGTTGGTGGCGAGGATGACGCGCCGGCGTACGCCGGGGATGCTCGACCGTTCGAAGACACGGTGCTGCTCGGCCGAGCTCAGCCGGCCGTACAGCGGGAGGACCTCGGTAGGGGCTGCATCCTTCGCGTACATTCCCCGAACGGCATCTGCCGCATCCCGGATCTCGGCTTCGCCCGGGAGGAAGACCAGCACGTCGCCCGCCGGCTCGCGGTCGAGCTCGCGGAGGGCCGCGACGATCCCGTCCACGTCGTCGCCGTCGGCGGGGGTGGTCGAGGACTCCGTCGGGGGGCGGTAGCGGATCTCCACCGGGTACGTGCGTCCGGAGACCTCGATGATCGGCGCAGGTCCACCTGCGGCATCCGAGAAGTGCTTCGCGAAGCTCTCGGGATCGATCGTCGCGCTCGTGACGATCACCCTGAGATCAGGCCGTTTCGGCAGGATGCGGCGGAGGTACCCGATCAAGAAGTCCACGTTCAGTGACCGCTCGTGCGCCTCGTCCACGATGATCGTGTCATAGCGACGCAGAAGGCGGTCGCGGTGGATCTCGTTGAGCAGGATACCGTCCGTCATGAGCGCGACACGCGTGTCTTCCGACACCTTGTCGGTGAAGCGCACCTTGTATCCGACGGTCGACCCGAGTGGCACCTGCATCTCTTCGGCGATGCGCTCGGCGATGGTACGCGCGGCGATCCGGCGCGGCTGGGTGTGGGCGATGCGGGTGCGGCCGAGTTCGAGGCAGATCTTCGGCAGCTGCGTAGTCTTGCCCGACCCGGTCGCTCCGGCCACGATGACGACCTGGTTGTCGCGGATGGCGTGCGCGATCTCGTCGCGCGCTGCGCTGACGGGCAGCTCCGGCGGATAGACGATGACGGGTTCGGGCGCAGGCATAGCGTTCGATCGTAACTCTTCCGGGTCCTGCCGATTCCGTACCCTCCTAGGCTTGGTGCCATGGCATCCATCCCCCAGATCCTTCTCAACGACGGTCACAGCATTCCGCAGCTCGGCTACGGCGTCTTCAAGGTTCCGCCGGCAGACACCGAGCGGGCGGTCGCCGAAGCTCTCGAGGTCGGCTACCGGCACATCGACACGGCGGCGATCTACGGCAACGAAGAGGGTGTGGGCGCGGCCATCGCCGTGAGCGGCATCCCGCGTGATGAGCTCTTCGTCACCACGAAGCTCTGGAACACCCGGCACGACGGTGACCAGCCGCACGAGGCCATCGCCGAGAGCCTTGCCAAGCTGGGTCTTTCACAGGTCGACCTCTACCTCGTGCACTGGCCGACCCCCGCCGCCGACAACTACGTGCACGCGTGGCAGAAGCTGATCGAGATCCGGGATGCCGGACTCGCGCGCAGCATCGGCGTCTCGAACCATCTGGTGCCGCACCTGGAGCGCATCGTCGCCGAGACCGGCGTCGTTCCCGCCGTCGACCAGATCGAGCTCCACCCCGCTCACCAGCAACGGGATGTCACCGACTGGGCCGCTGCCCACGACGTGAAGATCGAGGCATGGGGTCCGCTCGGTCAGGGCAAGTACGACCTGTTCGGCACCTCCCCGGTCGCTGACGCCGCGCGGGCGCACGGCAAGACGCCCGCCCAGGCGGTGCTTCGCTGGCATCTGCAGAAGGGCTTCATCGTCTTCCCGAAGTCGGTGCGGCGCGAACGGCTCGCAGAGAACCTCGACGTGTTCGACTTCGAGCTCAGCGATGCCGAGGTGGCGGCGATCGATGGCATCGACCCGGGGGACGGTATGGGACGTGTGAGCGCCCACCCCGACGAGGTGAACTGAACTGCCAAAGGGCTACAGCGACAGCTCGTCGAGGCGGTCGGCGAGGATGATCCGGGCCGCGGCCTCGATGAGTGCGAGGTGGGAGAAGGCCTGCGGGAAGTTCCCGAGGTGTCGTGCACGGTCTACCTCGAACTCCTCGGCGTACAGGCCCAGCGGCGACGCGATCCGCAGCAGCCTCTCCAGCAGATCGGTTGCCTGCTGGCGTTCGCCGACGATCGACAGCGCTGAGACGAGCCAGAAGGAGCAGATCAGGAATGTTCCCTCTTTGCCGGACAGTCCGTCGTCGGTCTCGCCGGTGACGTAGCGCAGCACGAAGCCGTGCTCGGTGAGTTCGGAGCCGATGGCGTCGACGGTGTTCTTCATGCGTTCGTCGGTGCCGGGGAGGAAGCCGAAGATCGCCGAGAGCAGCGTGGAGGCGTCCAGTGCGTCGGTGTCGTAGTGCTGGCGGAACACGCCGCGCTTGCTGACGCCGTGCTCGAGGATGTCGGCGCGGATCTCTTCGGCTGCGTCGGCCCAGGTCTTCTCGAGCTCGGGGTCGTCGCGGATGGCGGCGAGTTTGGCAGCGCGATCGAGCGCGACCCAGCCCATGAGCTTGGACGACACGTAGTGCTGCGGCGCTCCGCGTGCCTCCCAGATGCCCTGGTCGGGCTCACGCCAGGACGCCAGCGCGCCTTCGGCCTGGGATTTCACCAGAGGCCAGAGTCGGCGGGGCAGGTGCTCGCTGCGCCGGGTGTGCAGCAGCAGCGAGTCCAGGACGGCGCCGTAGACGTCGTTCTGGCGCTGGTCGTATGCGCCGTTGCCGAGCCGGACGGGCTTCGCGCCCTCGTAGCCGGATAGTTCGTCGCGGGTCGTCTCGGTGAGGTCGCGTCTGCCGTCGATGCCGTACATGATCTGCAGGCCGCCGTCCTCATTCGGCTCCAGGTCGGCGACGAACTGCATGAACTCGTCGGCTTCCCAGTCCAGGTTGAGGAAATGCAGCGCCTGGAGCGTGAACGTGGTGTCGCGCATCCAGGTGTAGCGGTAGTCCCAGTTGCGCTCTCCGCCGGGGGTCTCCGGCAGCGAGGTGGTCAGCGCTGCCACGGTGGCGCCGGTCGGCATGTAGGTCAGGCCCTTGATGGTGAGCGCCGATCTCTCCAGCGGGTGTCGGAGCGCGTGGTCGGGGATGCGCGCGCGGGAGAGCCACCGCCGCCAGAAGTCCACGGTTCGCGCGATCCGCTCGGCGGCGTCGTCGACGTCAGCAGGCGAGGCGAACTCCTCGGCCCATGAGAGAGCGCAGAACGCTTTCTGGCCCTTCGAGATCGTGTGACGCGCTCGCGCCGAACTGCCCTCGATCCCGATCGAGAGGTCGCTGCTCAGTCGGAACGTCTGGCCGGCGCCCGTGGCATCGGCGGCGTGGCGGTCGTCATCGACGAGGGACCACGTGGCCGGCTCGCGCCCGTAGTCGAACGCGGGCTCGCAGACGAGTTCGACCTCGACCGACCCTTCGAGACATTCCACGAGTCGCACGAGGACGTGCTCGGCGTCATCGTCCGCCGGTGGCCTGGTGTGCGGGGTCACGTGGTCGGCCCCGTTGCTCGGCCCCACCGTGAGGGCATCGTGCACCACGAGCCACCCGCTGGGCGTGTGCCACGTCGTGGTGAGCACGTTCGTGCCCGGTACGTACGTGCGCTGGGTGGGGACGTTGATGCCGTAGGGGCCGAAGCGGAACGATCCCGCGCCGCGGTCGAGCAGATTGCCGAACGCGCTCGGCGAGTCGAAGGCGGGCACGCACAGCCAGTCCACCGATCCGTCAGGTGCGATCAGGGCCCCGGTGTGGCAGTTCGAGAGGAACGCATAGTCGGCGATCGGCGGGAACGGCGACGCCGGCAGGCTCATGTCGTCGCCTCCGCAACGGGCGCCACGATCCACGGGCCCTGCCATCCGCCGTGGTCCGCGACCAGCGTCGT
The DNA here is from genome assembly GCF_039530225.1 of Microbacterium pumilum. Taxonomy (NCBI): domain Bacteria; kingdom Bacillati; phylum Actinomycetota; class Actinomycetes; order Micrococcales; family Microbacteriaceae; genus Microbacterium; species Microbacterium pumilum. The sequence goes on along the minus strand of NZ_BAAAOH010000001.1, from coordinate 3,498,674 downwards.
TCCGGCGTCGGGACCCCACGAACCGGGTGCATAAGGGTGCACCGGCGGGGGGCTGTCGATCAGCGGCTGCATGATCCGCCAGTTCTCGTTCACGACGTCCTGCCGCTTGAAGCGGCCGGAGTCCCCGACGAGCGCCGCGTGCAGCAGCACCTCGTACGGCGTGGGGCCCTCGCCGCCCTCGTCGGCGAATTCGGCATCGAGCGTGATCGCGCCCGGGCCTTCCTGATCGGCGCGGTGGGCGTCGACGATCAGGCGAGCGCCGGTCGCGGGGTCGAGCTTGATCACGAACTCGTCGCGCGCCGGCTGCCGGTTCTCACCGGCGCCGAGCCCGAGGTGCAGCAGCGGCGGTTCCTTGAAGACGACTCGCACTTCGGTCTGCGTGACGGCCAGCAGCTTGCCCGTCCTGATGTAGAACGGCACGCCCGCCCAGCGCGCGTTGTCGATCTCGAGCCGCAGCGCGGCATAGGTCTCGGTGGTGGAGTCGGGGTCAACGCCCGTGACGTCGAGGTAGCCGTCGTGCTGGCCACGGACGTAATGCGCAGGATCGGCAGCCTTGACGGCACGAAACAGCTCGACCGCCGCGTCGTGCAGCGCCTCGGAGCCCGTCGCTGAAGGCGGCTCCATCGCGGTGGCCGCCACCACCTGCATGAGATGGTTCACCACCACGTCGCGGAGCGCCCCCACCGGGTCGTAGAAATGACCGCGATCCTCGACCCCGAAAGCCTCGGCCATGGTGACCTGCACGCACTCCACGTGGGCGCTGCTCCAGAGCGGCTCGAGGATCGTGTTGGCGAACCGCAGGTAGAGGATCTCCTCGTAGCCCATCTTCCCCATGTAGTGGTCGATCCGGTACAGCTGCGCCTCATCGACCGACTCGTGCAGCTCGGCCGCGAGAGCCTTCGCGGATTCGACATCGTGGCCGAACGGCTTTTCGACGACGACCCGTGCATCGGTGGTCAATCCGGCTTCTGCCAGGCCCTTGACGACTCGGCCGAAGAGGAACGGCGGAATCTCCAGGTAGAACACCGGATGCTGCGCGAAGCTGATCGCGTCGCCCACACGCTGGTAGGTCGCCGCATCGCCGAAATCGCCCTGCACGTAGGAGAGTCGCGCGGCGAACCGGGGGAAGACGTCCTCATCGAATGGTTCGCCGGTGGCGACGATCGAGTCCCGTGCCCGCTGCACCAGATGATCCAGCGTCCAGTCGTCGACGGACACGCCCACGATCGGCACGTCGAGCATCCCTCGCCGTTCCAGCCGGTACAGCGAGCGGAACGTCATCACCCTGGCGAGGTCGCCGGTGATCCCGAAGACCACCAGCACGTCGGCGACCGACGAGAACGGAGCCGGTGTATCGGATGTCGCCGGTGCAGTCGAATCAGCCATCGAAGCCTCCATACTCGGTTTACGACCTGGGGCGCGAACATCAAAGCAAGCTGCGCCGGTGGTCCGCGTCACCCCAGCGGGATGAAAAGAGGATGTCGTGACGAATCGGCTGGCGGCTGCGACGAGTCCCTATCTGCGGCAGCATCAGGACAATCCCGTCGACTGGTGGGCGTGGGGCGCAGACGCGTTTGCGCGCGCCGGGGAGCGAGATGTGCCGGTGATGGTCTCCATCGGCTACTCCACGTGCCACTGGTGTCACGTGATGGCGCGCGAGTCGTTCCAGGATGCCGCGACCGCGGCCGATCTCGATGCCGGGTTCGTCGCCATCAAGGTCGATCGCGAAGAGCATCCCGAAGTCGATTCGGCGTACATGGCAGCGGCGGCCGCGTTCACACCGCACCTCGGCTGGCCGCTGACGGTGTTCGTCACGCCGGAGGGGCGACCGTTCTTCGCGGGCACCTACTTCCCGCCCGAGCCTCGGTCGGGCCTTCCCGCCTTCCGGCAGGTGCTCGCCGCCGTCCGCGAGGCGTGGACCGAGAGACGCGACGAGATCGACGGCACCGCGGACGCCATCGTCTCGGCACTCGCCGAGGCCGGAGCGGCACTCGACGCGGGCGCCACCGCGCCGAAGATCGACGAGCTCGCCCTCGCCGCGGCTGCCGTCGCCGCACGAGAGGATCGCGAGTTCGGCGGCTTCGGCGGGCCGGATCCGGCAGCGCCGAAGTTCCCCGTCGCCACAGCGCTGCGGTTTCTTCAGGCCCGGGCGATCCGGGAGGTGTCGGCCGAGGCATCCGCCGTCGCCGATCGCGCACTCGCGGCGATGGCAGCCTCGGCGCTCCGCGATCCCGTCGAGGGCGGCTTCTTCCGTTATGCGACGCGGCGCGACTGGTCGGTGCCGCATTACGAGCGGATGCTGGCCGACAACGCACAGCTTCTCGACGTGGCGCTGGATGCGGGTCGGACGGACGTGGCGCGCGACGTCGCAGGGTTTCTGCTCGAGGTGCTCCAGCGACCCGGTGGGGGATTCGGTGCGGCGCAGGACTCCGAATCCTGGATCGACGGCGCGCGCAGCGAGGGCGGCTATTACCAACGGGATGCCGCATCCCGTGCCGAACTCGAGCCGCCGTCGGTCGACGGCAAGGTGGTCACGGGCTGGAACGGGCTGGCGATCGGCGCGCTCGCGCGCGCCGGCGCGCGGCTCGACGATCCGACCCTGCTCGAAGCGGCGCGCTGGTCGGCAGAGGCGGTGCTCGAGACGAACGCCGATGCCGACGACAGGCTCGTGCGCGCGTCGCTCGACGAGATCCCCTCGCGAGCACGAGCGACGCTGGCCGACTACGGGCAGCTCGCGGCGGGGCTCACCGCGCTCGCCGTGGCGACCGGGGAGCCGCTCTATGCCGTGCGAGCCCGCGCGCTCGTGGACGCATGTTCCGATGGCTCCGCGCTCGGCGTTCCTGGCGGCGGGGATCCGGTACTGGCAGCACAGGGGGTGGCAGCGCCGGATGCCGCGTCCGACGGGGATGAGCCCTCAGGCGCCTCGGCGCTCGCCGATGCGGCTGCGGCGCTGTGGCTGCTGGGCGCGGGGGACGACTATCGCGCCCTCGCTGAACGGATCGTCGCTGCGCACTCGGCGGAGGCGCTCGCCCAGCCGCTCGCGTATGGTGCTTTGCTGCGCGTCGCTGCGCTGCTGTCGGTGCCGCCGAGACAGATCGTCGTGATCGCCGCCGATGCCTCGCATCCGCTCGCCGTGGCCGCGCGCGGCATCCCGGCAGACGTCGTCGCCGTCGTCGACGCGGGCCAGGCGAAGGCGTGGACGGCGGACGGCTTCTCGCTCTTCGCCGAGAAGTCGATGCGCGGCGGCGCGGCGACGGCCTACGACTGTCAGAACTTCGCCTGCCGGCTGCCGGTCACCGACCCCGAGGACCTCATCCCCTGATCTGTCAGGCCCAGCCCGTCATCCAGATATGCGCGTGCCAGAAGTCGTAAGGCACCGCCATCGCCGAGATCACCGGATACCAGAACACCGACAGCGCGATGGCGACCACGAGGAAGACCCACACCAATCGCTGTCCCGTGAGCCGACGGTACGGATCAGCGTGCCGTGGGCCCGCGATGTCTCGCAGCGCGAACGTGAGAGCGAGCAGCATGAAGGGCAGCGTGAGCACCGTGTAGAACTGGAACACGGTGCGCTCGGGGAAGAACAGCCACGGCACGTAGGTCACCACGACGCCGGTGAGCACGAGCGCGTAGCGCCAGTCGCGGACGATGACGAATCGGTAGGCCAGGTAGAGAACGGCCGCGACGCCCGCGTACCAGATGAGCGGATTCGGCATGCTCGCGATGACCGCCGAGCAGCCGTTGACGCTCTCGCAGCCGTTCTGACCCAGGGCGTCGTGGTGGTAGTACATCCCGGTGGGTCTCAGCAGCAGGGGCCACTGCCAGGCCGGGCTCTTGTAGACGTGATCGCTGACGATCCCGGCAGCCGCGTTGTACATCGTGACGTGGTCGATCCACAGGCTCTGCAGCGGCAGCGGCACCCACGACCAGATACCGGTCGCCGGGGACCCGTCGGCAGCGTGCCGGTCGTAGCCGCCGTCGGTCACGAGCCACCCGGTCCAGGAGGCGAGGTACACGACGAAGGCGACCGGCACGAGCAGCACGAACGTCGCACCCGCCTGCCGCAGCGCATCCGTCGTCCAGACCAGCACGCCTGCCCTGCGGCGGGCGAGAGCGTCTGTCACGACGAGGTAGACGCCGAGTCCGGCGAGCACCCACACCCCCGACCACTTGACGGCGGATGCGGCGCCGAGGGCCGCGCCGGCGGCGACGATCCACGGGCGGTTCCACAGGATGGGGCCCCACAGCGGCGCCTGGTCGCCCTCGTATCGCGCCGCGACCGTCTCGGCGATGCGGGTCATGGTGCGTTCTCGATCCTTGAGGATGAACCAGAACGCGAGGAGCACGAAGAACAGCAGGGGAGTGTCGAGCAGGGCGACGCGGCTCATCGAGATCGCCAGTCCGTCGATCGCCATGAGGAGGCCGACGATGACCGCGAAGGTGGTGGAGCGCGTCATCCGCTTGGCGATGAGCATCAGCACCAGCACGGCCGCCGTGCCCAGCAGCGCCGTCGTGATGCGCCATCCCCAGCCGTTCGTCGGCGTGATCGCCATCATGCCGAGCGAGATGAGCCACTTGCCGAGGGGCGGATGCACGACGAAAGACGGATCGGTCGAGAAGCTGTTCACGTCGCCCGACAGGAAGCGGTCGTTCGCCGTGACATCTCCCTCCGCCTTCCAGGAGCCCTCGTACCCGAGCCTCGAGAGCGTCCATGCGTCTTTCACGTAGTACGTCTCGTCGAACTGGTTCATCAGGTCGTGGGCGTTGCCGAGGTCCCACAGCCGGAGTACCGCCGCGACGAGCACGACGATGGTCGGGCCGAGCCACGAGTACAGTCTCATCGCGCGAGGATCGGACTGCAGACGTGCAGAGAACCGGTCGTAGAGGCTCGGACGCGTCGCCGGCCAGAGCGGTTCGGAGGGCGGTGCAGCCTCCTGCTCAGCGGCGTGGGTCACCCGGTCAAGTCTAGGCTGGGCGCGTGATCATCCTCGCTGCGACCCCCATCGGAAACCTGGGGGACGCTTCGCGGCGGCTCATCGAGGCGCTCGAGAATGCCACGGTCATCGCGGCGGAGGACACCCGCACGACCCAGCGCCTGCTGGCCGCCCTCGGCATCGCGAACCGGCCCCGACTGATCGCGCTGCACGACCACAACGAGAAGGACCGGGCACCCGAGCTGGTCGAGCTCGCACGTGGGCAGGATGTGCTCCTGCTGAGCGATGCCGGTATGCCGACAGTGAGCGATCCGGGGTACGGGGTGGTCGCGGCCGCGGCGGCGGCGGGGGTTGCGGTGACCGCGATTCCCGGACCCAGTGCGGTGCTGACGGCGCTGGCGGTGTCCGGCCTGCCGACCGATCGGTTCACATTCGAGGGGTTCGTCGCGCGCAAGCCGGGAGAGCGGGGTGCCGTGCTTCGAGGCCTCGCCGGCGAGCAGCGCACCATGGTCTTCTTCGAGGCGCCGAGCCGCGTCGCCGTGACGCTGGCCGACATGGCGTCGGCATTCGGTGCGGATCGTCGGGCCGCCGTCTGCCGCGAGCTGACGAAGCTCTACGAGGAGGTCGCGCGAGGCCCTCTCAGCGAGCTTGTCGAGTGGGCGCAGGCGGGGGTGCGGGGCGAGGTCGTGATCGTCGTGGCGGGCGCCGCGCCGCGCGACATCCCGTTCCCCGACGCTGTCACGCAGGTGCTCGAGATCGTCCGATCGGGCACGCGATTGAAGGATGCCGCCGCCGAGGTCTCGGCTCACACCGGTCACTCGAGCCGCGAGCTCTACCAAGCTGCCCTCGCCGTGCGCGGCTGACGCGTCCCGGATGCGTCACGGCGTTTCGTCTCGTCGCTGCGCTCCTCGCTCAACGACCGGGGGTTTCGGTCGTTGAGCGAGCGAAGCGAGACGAAACGCAGTGAGCCGACTTACCTCTTGACCTTCACGCTCAGCACCTTGCTCGAGGTCGACCCCGCCGCATTCACGAAGTCGACGCGGTACTCGTACGTGCCCTTGGCCTTGCCGCTGACCTTGAGCACCGCCTGCTGCGGACCGGGGGTCGCGGCTTTCAGGGTGCCCTGGGAGACCTGCACGCCGTTCTCGAAGAACCGGTAGGAGGTGGCATTGGTGCCCCACGCGAGCTTCGCCGTCACCGTGTAGCTCCCGTCGCCGTCGGAGTTGTCATGACTGAGGACGGGTGTGGACGGATTCGCCTGGGTCACTTTCACGGTCACCGGCAGGACCTTGGTGGTCCCCTTCGAGTTGATGAGTTCTCCGGTGTACACGTAGGTGCCGTTCGGTTTGCCCGTGATCGCCACCACCGCCGACTGCGGCGCGACGCCGGCGTACGTGAGGGCCACCGTCTTGATGAGGACACCGTTCTCGAACAGCCGGAACTTCGTCGCGTTCTCGCCCCACCACAGGTGCATCCGCACGTTGTATGTGCCATCGCGCAGGCCGTTGTCCCAGCCGTTGTCGTGCACCAGGAGTCCGCGCGCCGGTGCCTTGCGTGCCGAGTCGCGCACCAGCAGACCCTCCGTCGCAGCGGTGATCGCTGCGCGCGCCCCGTCGACGGCGCCCTGCGACGGGGCGTCGGCCCCGAGCACGACGTGCCCGCGTTCGATCGCCGCCACGAGGACGGCCACGGATTCCGGTGTGTATGCCTTGCGATCCGCCGCCTCGGCGGCCGCGATGTCGGCTTCGAGCGCCGAGGCGTCGACGTCGGCCGAGCCGCCCCGGATGAGCGTGAAGGCGTCGATCGTGCCCCATGCGGCCGCGCTGAGCTTGAGCGAGGCCGAGACCGAGACCTTGCCGTCCGCTCCCACCGTGACCGGCGCGGTCGTGGCGGTTCGGAAGGCCCGCCATCCGGCGAGTTCCAGCGGCGCGCTCGCCGCGCCCACGGTGGTGTGCACCTCGAGCGTGCGGACATCCGTCGCCGGAGAGTCCGATCCCTGCGTCGTCGCCGAAAGGATGTAGTCCCCGGCGGGCAGGCCGGTGAGCTCCTGGCGGACGGTGAACGTGTACCCGCGGTCGAGCCAGAAGTCCACGGCACGCGCGCCCGATGCGGCATCCGCCGAGGTCTTGATCGCCGCACCATCGCCGACGACTTCCCACATCGACGTGTCGGCGTCCTCGAAGCCGGCGTTGCGCAGCCAGTTGCGCACGGTGACCGTGATGGTCGCCTTCGCCGCGAGACCGGATGCCGTGACCCCCGGGATCGAGTACGTGCCGGTGCCCGCGATCCACTGCACTGCACTCGACCACGTCACCTGCTGGCTGGCCACCGCGCCGTCGTAGGCCGTCACCTTCACGGCGGACGGGAGGGCGATCGGGTCGCCGTCGACGACCGTGAGCGCGACGGGAGTCACGACCGGAGCGGGTGCCTCGCCGACCAGTTCGAGCCCGTCGAACGCGGCGTTCATGACGTCGAGGGCGTCGTCGACGTGAGCCTGCGTGGGCGATGCGGCGCCGAGCACGACCTCGGCGATCTCAACCGCGTCGTCGAGCGCGGCAAGCGACTCCGCGCTGAACACCGATCGATTGAGCGAACCGGCGCGTGCGACCGCGGCTTCGAGGTCGGCGGCGTCGGCTCCGCCGGTGGCGGTGGCGCGGACCAGCTCGAAGTCGTCGATGGTTCCCCACGCCACGGCGGGCAGGCTCGCAGTGAAGGTCACGGTCGCCGATCCGCCCGCGGGGACAGTGATGGATCCCGTTGTCGGAGTAGACCAGACCCGCCATCCCGTCATCGCGAACGGCGACGATGCGATGTCGCCGGTCTGATTCGACAGCGAGAGCACGACGGTGCTCGCGGCATCCTCCCCGTCGCCCTGCAGCGCGGCGCGCGCGACGTACGTGCCCGCCTCGAGGCCGGTCACCGTCTGCGAGAGCGAGAACGCGTATGCGCTCGACGAGTAGAAGTGCGCGGACTTGGTGCCGCTGTGCGGATCGTCCGTCGCTCTCACGGTCAGCCCCGTGCCGGTCTTGCTCCACATGCTCACGTCCGCGTCCTCGAACCCGGGGTTGCGGAGCAGGTTCGCCTGCGTGACGACGACGGTGGCGGATGTCGCGTGCCCCGACGCCGTGACGCCGCTCACGCGGTATTCGCCCGGTCCTCCGATCCACTCCGCGGCATCCGACCACGTGACGGCCTGCTCTTCCTGAGAACCATCGTTGTACGACACCGTGACGGTGGCAGGAAGCTCGATCGGGGATCCCTCGGTGATCGTGAGGGTCACGTCCTCGACATCCGTCACCTCGCGTGGCGCGGTCGCACCCGTGCGGGCGTACGTGAACACGTTGAGCGACTCGAGGGGTGTGCCGTCGTGACCGAACAGCGCCTGATTGTCCCAGGACGACCCGCCATACCAGACACCTGCGTCGTCCGGATCGAAGTCCCCGGCATAGCTTGTGGCCCATCCCGAGCCGTCGGTCTCCCACTTCACCTTGTTCGCCGCGAGTTCCGACGGAGGGCCGACCGGCAGCCACGCAGGCTCCCAGTAGAAGACGCCGATGCCGGCGGTGCCCACATTCGCCACGGCCTGGATGACGTCGCGCACCGCGGTCGCCTGTCCCTGCACGCTCACCGGGTACTGCGTAGCCTCGGAGGGGAGGTCGATCGTGTTGCCGTGGCCGTCACCGTCCTCGAGCGTGTACGCCCACGATGTCTCGGCGACCATGACCTTTTTGCCGTAGGTGTCGGAGACCTTCTTCAGCACGGACGTGAGATTCGTCAGCGTGCCGTGCCAGTAGGGGTAGTAGCTCGAGGCGAACACGTCGTAGTCCACGTCGTTGACGTCGAGTTTCTGCGCGAGATCGGCGTATCGGCCGGTCGTCTCGGGGTTCGTGAAGTGCACCGCGACGAGCGCGTCAGGCAGGACGGCGCGCACCGCGGCGGATCCCGCGGAGAAGATCTGCGCCATTCCCGGCCAGCCGGTCACTCCGGCCACCGCGTTGTTGGTCTCGTTGCCCACCTGCACCATGCGCACGTCGACGCCGGCGGCTTTCATCTGCTGCAGTGCGTCGGTCGTGAAGTCGGTGACGGCCGCGGCCTTGTCGGCGATCGAGAGATCGGTCCAGGCCTTCGGCGACTTCTGCTTCGCAGGGTCCGCCCAGAAGTCGGAGTAGTGGAAGTCGACCAGTACGCGGAGTCCGGCGTTCGTCGCGCGTTCGCCGATTTCGACCGCCCGTGCGACGTCGACCGTTCCGCCGCCATAGCCGTGGCCATCCGCATCGAAGGGGTCGTTCCACACGCGGACGCGCACATCGGTGATGCCGTGATCTGCCAGGACGTCGAACAAGTCGGCCGGGTTCCCTGCGTCGTCGCGGAAGACGACGCCGGACTCCTCCTCGGCGATCACCGACGACACGTCGACGCCGTTGATGAAGTCCGCGGGAAGGTTCTCGACCTTCTGGACGACGATGCCCGCCTCGACGGGACCGTCGGCCGGGATCGCGGCTGCGGCCGGCGTCACTCCGGCGGTGAGGAGAGAGGCGACCACGAGGGCTGTGACCGGTCCCAATCCGATGTAGCGAGATACCACTTCTGCTCCGATTGTTCGAAATGCGGGTGCGTCGGGCGGGCGACGCGGCGTTGTGTCGAGGGGTCGGCGACCGGCGGGCGCCGACCGATCAGCCCTTGACGGCTCCGGTGGTCAGACCACCGACGATGAAGCGCTGAAGTGACAGCGCCAGGATCAGGATGGGAATGGCGGCGATCACCGCACCCGCCGTGAACAGACCCCAGTTCGACTGGAGCTGGTTCGACACCCAACCGTACATCCCGACCGCGAGCGTCCAGTTGTCCTCGGAGGTGAGCACCAGCCGGGCGATGATGAAGTCGTTGTACGTCGCGATGAACGAGATCAGCGCGATGACGGCCAGGATGGGCATGACCAGCGGGAAGATGAGCCGCCAGTAGATCTGGGCGTGGGTCGCGCCATCGATCTTCGCCGACTCATCGATCTCGACCGGGATCGTGTTGAAGAACCCGTACATGAGGAACGTGTTCGCCCCGAGCACTCCGCCGAAGTAGACGCAGATGAGCCCGAGTTTCGTATTGATGCCGAGCGCGGGCACGACATCGCCGATCGCGAGCAGCATCAGGAAGATGGCGATGAACGCCAGCGCTTGCGGGAACATCTGGATGATGAGCAGGCTGCTCAGTCCGGTGCGACGGCCTTTGAAGCGGAATCGCGAGAATGCGTAGGCCGCTGCGGCACCCATCAGAACCGAGCCGACGGCGGTGATGGACGAGATGATGAGGCTGTTGACCATCCACGTCCAGAACTTCGTGTCGCCGAGGGCGATGAAGTTGGCGAACGTGACCTCGCTGAACAGGCCGGTCGCCGCGGAGAGGCTCCCTCGCGGGTTGAATGCCGCAGAAAGCGTGTAGACCAGCGGGAACGCCGCATAGAACACGATGATCACAGCGAAGAGGTATTTCCAGCCGATATCGAGCCACCAGCGCCTGCGTCGCGCACCCGCGCGCGACGGCTGGTCGTCCTTTCGCGTGGGCGCTGTCGTCGACCGTGCAGGAACCGTTTGTGCAGACATCAGAACTCCTCGAGTCGACGGGTCTGTCGGAAGGCGATCGCCGCGATGATGCCGACGATGATGAACACGATGATGGCGAGAGCGCTCGCGAGACCGAAGTCAGCGGCGCCGCCGGATACCCCGGAGATGTCATAGATCGCGGATATCAGGATGTCCGTGTATCCGAGCGCGTACGGCGCGCCGGGGATGGCAGGACCACCTTGGTTGAACAGGTACACGAGCGTCAGGTTGTTGAAGCCCACGGCGAACGACGCGATGGCAAGGGGAGCCGTCGAGACGAGGAGCAGAGGAAGGATGATCGAGCGGAACCGCGCGAACCTGCCCGCACCGTCGATCTCGGCCGCTTCCAGCGCATCGGCGGGGATCGATTGGATCGCACCCAAGCACACCAAGAACCAGTACGGATAACTGAGCCAGACGTTCACCCAGAGCAGCGAGATCTTGGCGAGCCAGGGGTCGCCCAGCCAGTTGATGTCTGCGCCGAAGAAGAACAGGTCGTTGATTACTCCGAACTCGGAGTTGAACATTCCGCGGAAGATGAGCGCCGACAGGAAGACGGGGAACGCGTAGGGGAGGATGAACAACGTCCGCAGAGTCTTCCGTCCGCGGATGCGGGGGTCGTTGTACATCAGGGCGAACAGCAACCCGAGACCGAAGGGCAGGACCACCGACAGAATCGCGAATACGAACGTCCACACCGCGACGATTCCGAGCGCCTGGGCGAGCGGCGGATCGGTGAAGAGCTTCAGGAAGTTGGCGAAACCCACGTTGACGTACCACCCGGCTGGGAGCGCCGTGCCGTCATCCGCGACGAAGCTGCCGGTGTCGGTGGCGTGGTAGACGGTCCCGTTCGTCGTATCGGTGATGGTCTGCGCGTCGGCATCCCACACCAGGGTCGACTGGTAGACGGCGCCGCTCGCCCCGTCACGGGTGCGGATCGCGCCGTCATTGGGGTCTTCTGACACCGGAACGCGCAGGTCGATCACCTGCTGCTGCAGCGCCTGATCTGACAGCAGCTGATTTCGGTCGACGATCTGCCAGCCGGGCACATCCGTGGGTGCCCCCGCGGCCTGCTCGCCGACGTCTGTGAGCGGCTGCACTTCGGAACCGACCTTCACGGTGCCCTCGTCGTTGATCGCGAAGCCAAGCTCGCCGCCGCCCCGCTCCACAACTGTGAGCGGATAGCTGGGTGAGCTCTCCACGCGGCGCTCGCCTTGGATCAGGGCTGCGTTGACAGCCTGCTCCTGCGTGCCGCTATGGCCGGTGCCGTAGTTCGTGAAGGCGATGTAGCCCGTGTAGATGAAGATGAAGATCTGGAAGGTGAGAAGGAAGATGAGCCCCGGAACCATGTACTTCAGGGGTATCACGCGCTTGGAGAAATAGACGTAGTCGGCCGCGACGAGCAGCACGACCAGAATGCCGAGGATGATCCAGGATTCGACGCGGAACGCGGAGATGATTCCGGCGATTCCGAGCGCGTTCACGATCATCATCACCACGAGCTTGACGACGAAGCCCCATCCGATGCCCCGCCAGTTGCGCGCGTGCGACTCGCGTACTGGTTTCAACGCACCCTCGCCGGGAGGCGGAGGCGCCTGCTGCGTGTCCTGCTGCACCGACATGTGTTGCTCCTTGGTCGAATCAGGGGCGATCAGTAGGGGGTGGACCGTGGGGCGGGCGTGCGCCCGCCCCACGGTCGGTCGGCGTCAGCCGCCCAGGCTGGCGTTGAGGTCGTCGACCATCTTGTTCCAGGTAGCGGTCGGGTCCGCACCGTCGATGATCTGCACCTGAGCCGCGTTCCACAGATCCCACACCGACCCCATCTCAGGGATGCTCGGCATCGGGACGCCGTTCTTCGAGGACTCGAGGAATCCGGCGATGACCGGGTCCGAGGCCACCTCGGTGGCCAGGGTCGACCACGCGGGGATGCGGGGGTCCGCGTCGTAGAGTGCGCGCTGCGCCTCTTCGGTCCCGAGGTAGTTCACCAGGAACTCGTTTGCGAGCAGTGTGTTCTCGCTCTGCGAGCTGATGTAGAAGCCCTGCACGCCCACGAACGGCGCTGCGGCTTCACCACCGGCGGACGGGATGGCGCTGACCTTGAGGTTCACGTCGGGGTACGACGCGATGGCCCACGGTCCCTGGACCGTGAACGCAGCCTTGCCGGTGTTGAACAGCTCGTTGTTGGTGTCGTAGTCGATCGTCGTCGAGATGACGCCCGTACCGCTCTTGCCCTGCGAGCCGAGCCAGGTGGCGAACGCGTCACCGGCCTCGCCGCCCATGCCGACCTCGGTCGTGTACGAGCCGGTGTCGTCCTGCACGAAGACGGGAGCGTCATAAGACGTCTGGAAGCCGTACATCGTGTATGCGTCACCGGTCTGGCCGCCCGTGTTGATCACGAACGGACGCTCGGCGCCCGAGTCGGTGCCCATCTGGATCATCTCGTCCCACGTGGTGGGGGCGGTGTCACCGACCAGGTCGGTGTTCTGGATCAGTGCCACGGTCTCGAGCGAGTACGGCAACGCGTACAGCTGGCCGTCGTACGTCATCGCGTCGAGGGCGACCTGCTCGAACTCGGAGGCCTTGTCGCCGAGGTCGACCGTGTTCACGACGCCGGCGGCGACGAGCGCACCCAGCCAGTCGTGAGCGCCGACCGTGATGTCGGGGCCGTCGCCGGTCGGGACCTGCGAGATGAAGTCGGCGCGCATGTCCTCGAAGTTCTTCTCGACGAGAGTCACGGTCGCACCGGTCTCCTCCTCGAACGAAGCGGCCGCGGCCTCGACGGCCGGCTTGCGGTTGGCGTCGACCCAGATCGTGAGTTCCTGGCCGGTGCCGTCGATCGCGGTCTCGCTCGGCTCAGTCGTTCCGCCGCCGCTGCCGCTGCTGCAGCCGGCTAGGACCACGGCCGATGCGAATGCGAGGGCGCCGAACACAATCTTCTTGCGCATGGATTTTCCTTCCGAAAGGTGGTCGATCCAGCGCGCCTCTCGCGAGATCGCGCCGTTACGACCGGTGAGCTGGTAGTCGGGCCCGAGGGCACGACGTCATGGAGTTTCTTGGTGCTGTGAGTCGCGGCGCGAGCGCCGCCGGGCAGATGGACCGGTCAGCGACCACCTCCCTCGGCGACTCGTGATGTCCGGATGACGGCGACCTCGCCACCTGCCAGGTCAAGCATGCCCGGAGCGTCCGTTCCCGTCACTAGGTTGTGACCGGTGATTGGCAACGATATGGTCTCGGCGCGATGGTTGATCGCGACGGTGAAGTCGGCGTCCGCTCCGCGCCGCGTGATCACCTCGACTCCGTCGAGGAGCCCTGAAGGAGCGACGCCTGCGTCGGCGTAGACCTCCTTCATCACGATCGCGAGCCCGGCGGCATCCAGCCGGGTGCTGATGTACCACCCGGTCCCGGCACCGTGTCGATGGCGGGTGATCGCCGGCATCCCTGCGCCGGGTCCGTCCAGGAAGGATCCGCGCACCTCGGCGTCGTCGACGACGAGGTGCTCCTGCCACACGTCGGCGGACAGCTCGTCGGCGCCCTCGCCGTTCCAGACGACGGTGGATGTGTCACCGGCGCGCAAGGGCAGGAACTCCTCGACGGCCACACCGAGTGCCTCGCGCAGGGGTGCACCGTAGCCGCCCGCGTGAACGGTGTCGTTCTCATCGACGATGGCGGAGAAGAACGACACCACGAGGGTGCCGCCGTGCGCGACGTATCGCGTGAGGTTCGCGGCATCCGCCGTCGTCAGCAGGTACTGCGCCGGGGCTATCACCAGCCGGTACGCCGAGAGGTCTTGACCGGGCAGGGCGAAGTCGACCGTGATGCCATCCCGCCAGCACCGCTCGTAGAACGCCCGCACCCGCTCGGCATGCCCGACGTCCTCGGACGGGCGCCACTCGAGGTCCTGCGCCCAGAACGATTCGAAGTCCCAGAGGATTGCGACGTCGGCCACGACGCGCGACCCCTTGACCTCGGTCAGGCGGCCGAGCGTGTCGCCGAGTTCGACGACCTCGCGCCACACCCGCGCGCCGGTGCCGGCGTGGGGGACCATCGCGGAGTGGAACTTCTCGGCACCGGAGCGCGATGCCCGCCACTGGAAGAAGAGGATGCCGTCGGCGCCGCGGCCGAGGTGCGACAGCGAGTTGCGTGCCATCTCGCCGGGGCGCTTGGCAACGTTGCGCGGCTGCCAGTTGACGGCCGACGTCGAATGCTCCATCAGGATCCAGGGCTTCCCGCCGCCCACCGATCGAGACAGGTCGGCGGCGATCGCGAGCCCGATCTCGCCCTCGGGATCGGCGGCCCACAGGTAGTGGTCGTCCGAGACGATGTCGACCTCGCGCGCCCAGGCCCACATGTCGGTGGTCCAGCTCTGGTTGGCCATGAAGTTGGTCGTGATGGGCTGCCCGGCGTGCGCGCGGATGGCATCGCGCTCGGCGATGAAGCACTCGCGCAGCTGGTGGTCCGTGAAGCGCGCGAAGTCGAGGCGCTGGGCCGGGTTGACGACCGACGGGGCCGCTGCAGGCGCGCCGACGTGTTCCCAGTCGCCGTAGTGCTGGCCCCAGAAGGCCGTGCCCCACGCGCGATTGAGGTCGTCGAGGCTGCCGTAGCGCTCCCGCAGCCACTCGCGCCAGGCGTGCACGGACTGCGCTGAGTAGTCCTCGCCGACCGGCACGCCGTACTCGTTGTGGACATGCCAGAGAACGACCGCGGGATGCTGCCCATACCGCTCGGCGAGGGTCGATGCGATGCGCACGATCGCCGCGCGGTACTCCGGCGACGAGTGCGAGGCCATGCCTCGTGAACCGAACCCCATCACCGTGCCGTCGCGCGTGATCACGCGCGCCTCGGGGTGGTCGGCGAAGAACCACGCCGGCGGCGAGGCGGTCGGAGTGCCGAGGTCGACCGAGATGCCGTTGGCGTGGAGCAGGTCGATGAGCTCGTCGAGCCACGTGAAGTCGAAGACGCCTTCGCTGGTCTCGAGGAGCGCCCACGAGAAGATCCCGACGCTGACGAGGTTCACCCCGGCTTCGCGCATCAGCGCGACATCCTCATCCCACGTCTCCCGCGGCCACTGCTCGGGGGTGTAGTCGCCGCCATAGGCGATGCCCCTGAGGTCGGGCCAGGCGTTCGTCGAGGTCATGACGCTCCATTGTGTCGATAGCGGACGGGGTTCCGGTCGGGTTGAAACCGTGACTGTGACCGGTCACAGTTCTATCCCACTCCATCCCGGCGAGCCAGACTCGTGACCATTCTGTTACCGAACTGTGACCGGTCACAGGTTTCTTGTCGGCGAGCGCGAGAACTGTGGCCCGGCGCGGTAGAGTCCACGTCGTGGAGGAGACGACGGCGATGCGGCGCAAGCCCACCATTCGCGATGTCGCGGCAGAGGCCGGCGTCTCGCGAGGCACCGTGTCACGGGTCATCAACGGCGGACGATGGGTGTCACCGGAGGCTCAGACGGCCGTCGAAGAGGCGATCCGGCGCACCGGCTACACGACCAACCACCATGCACGCAGCCTCGCGACCGGGCGCGCGAACTCGCTCGCCTTTCTGCTCACCGAGCCGCAGCACCTCCTGTTCGCGGACCCCACCTTCGCCCTGCTGCTGCGCGGCGCGGCCGAAGCGCTCTCGCATCGGTCGATGACCCTCGTACTGCTCGTCGCAGGCACCCCGACCGAGCGGGCGAACGTCGCCCACTTCGTCAGTGCCGGTCACGTCGACGGCGTGCTGCTCATCTCCTCGCACGAGTCCGACCCGCTGCTGGTCGACCTGCTCGCGAGCGGCATCCCGACCGTGTGCTGCGGCATCCCACTCGGGCATGAGGATGAGGTCTCGACGGTCTCGGTCGACGAGATCGAATCGGCGAGGATGATGACGAGGTATCTGCGCAACCACGGGCATCGCCGCATCGCGATGATCGCCGGCCCGCACGACACCCCCGGCGGGCGGTTCCGGCTGGTGGGCTTCCGCGACGAGATGGGCGAGGACTTCGTCGCCGACCTCGTCGAAGAGGGCGACTACAGCCAGGAGTCCGGCGCTGCGGCCATGGCGCGCTTGCTCGAGCGGACGACCGACATCGACGCGGTCTTCGCGGCATCCGATCTGATGGCTGCCGGGGCGATCGCCACCCTGCGCAAGGCGGGCCTGCGGGTGCCCGAAGACATCGCCGTCAGCGGATTCGATGACTCCGGGCTGGCGGCCAACCAGGAGCCTCCGCTCACCACGATCCGCCAGCCCTGGGATCGCATCAGCGAGGAGATGGTCGATCTGCTCCTCGATGTCATCGCCGGTGCGCCACAACGTTCCGTGACGCTGCCCACCACGCTGATCGTGCGCGAGACCGCCTGAACGACCGTCGGCGGCGTGCGCGGCATCCGAATATGACGATCGCCGCATATTCGAAGCCGGCGCCACCCGCTCCCGACACACGGCGGGCGGCGGCATTCTGCCTGACTAGAATTCACGGGTGACCTCCGGCCGCCAGTCCTTCTACATCACGACGCCGATCTATTATCCGAGCGACGTGCCCCACATCGGCCACGGCTATACGACCGTGGCGGTGGACACCCTGGCGCGCTGGCACCGCCAGGCGGGCGACGACACGTGGATGCTGACCGGCACCGACGAGCACGGCCAGAAGATGCTGCGGGCGGCGAGCGCCAACGGGGTCACCCCGCAGCAGTGGGTCGACCGGCTGGTCAGCGAATCGTGGTTCCCGCTGCTGAAGACCCTGGACGTCGCGAACGACGACTTCATCCGCACGACCCAGGAGCGCCACGAGCGCAACGTGCAGACGTTCTTCCAGGCGCTGTACGACAGCGGCTACATCTACGCGGGGGAGTACGAGGCGCTCTACTGCGTCGGCTGCGAGGAGTTCAAACCCGAAGCCGAGATCGTGGACGGCACGGGACCCTTCGAGGGTCTGAAGGTCTGCGCGATCCATTCGAAGCCGCTCGAGCTGCTGCAGGAGAAGAACTACTTCTTCAAGCTCAGCGAGTTCCAGGATCGCCTGCTGGACCTGTACAAGACCGACTTCATCCAGCCCGAGTCCGCCCGCAACGAGGTGGTCTCGTTCGTCAAGCAGGGGCTCAAGGACCTTTCAGTGTCGCGCTCCACGTTCGACTGGGGCATCAAGGTGCCGTGGGACGAGACGCACGTCATCTACGTGTGGATCGACGCTCTGCTGAACTATGCGACGGCCGTCGGGTACGGCTCCGATCCCGAGGAGTTCGCACGCCGCTGGCCGGCCTTCCACGTGGTCGGCAAGGACATCCTGCGCTTCCACGCCGTGATCTGGCCCGCCATGCTGATGGCCGCCGGGGTCGAGGTGCCGCGTGGCGTCTTCGCACACGGCTGGCTGCTCGTGGGCGGCGAGAAGATGTCGAAGTCCAAGCTCACCGGCATCGCGCCCACCGAGATCACGGATGTCTTCGGCTCGGACGCGTACCGCTTCTACTTCCTCTCGGCGATCGCGTTCGGCCAGGACGGCTCGTTCTCGTGGGAGGACTTGTCGGCCCGCTACCAGGCGGAGCTCGCGAACGGCTTCGGCAACCTCGCATCGCGCACCACCGCGATGATCGAGCGCTACTTCGAAGGCATCGTGCCCCCGCCGGGGGAGTACACGGAGCAGGATGTCGCCATCCAGAAGACCGTTGCGGATGCCGCGGCCGCCGCCGACGCCGCGATCGAGCGGTTCCGCATCGACGAGGCGATCACATCGGTCTGGACGATCGTCGACGCGCTCAACCTCTACATCACCGAGAACGCGCCGTGGGCGCTTGCGAAGGACGACGCCCAGCGCGAGCGTCTCGGGACGGTGCTGTACACCGCCGCCGAGGGGCTCCGCGCGCTCGCCGTGCTGCTCTCGCCGGTCATGCCGATCGCGACGGAGAGGCTGTGGATCGCGCTGGGCGCGGCCGAGAGCCTCGGGCGCCTCGCCGATCAGCCGATCCGCGAGGCCGGGGGGTGGGGCAAGCTCGTGCCCGGCACGTCAGCCAACGGCCTGGCACCGCTCTTCCCCCGGGTCGAGCAGTCGGTATGACCCGGGCATCCGTGTCCCGATCTCCCCGGTTCATGTCCCAGTTTCCCCCGCACTGGGGGCGGCGAAGCGAGCGAAAGTGGGACATGCCCGACGCCGGGCTGCACATGGCCGAGCGGACGAGGGACCTCGGTGAGTGAGCCGACCGACCCCAGCCAGTACGTGCGCGAGCGCCACACACAAGGCAGGGATGTGCGGTGGCCCGATCCGCCCGAGCCCCTGCGGGTGGCCGTCTACGACAACCACGCGCACCTCGAGATCGCCGACGGCGACGAGCCGCTGTCGTTGGAGGTTCAACTGGAGCGTGCCGGCGAGGTCGGCGTCATCGGCGTGGTCCAGGCCGGTGGCGACATCGAGTCGAGCCGGTGGTCGGCGTGGGCCGCGGCATCCCACCCTCGTGTGCTGGCGGCCGTTGCGATCCATCCGAACGAGGCGCCGGCGTATGCCGAGGCCGGGCGGCTGGAGGAGGCGATCGCGGTGATCGACGAGCTCGCCGCGCAGCCGCGTGTGCGGGCGATCGGCGAGACCGGCCTGGACTTCTTCCGCACCGGCGCGGATGGCGTTCCGGCGCAGTTCCACGCCTTCGAGGCGCACATCGCGCTGGCGAAGAAGCATGGGATCGCCATGCAGATCCACGACCGCGACGCACATGACGCGGTGCTGTCGACGCTCGAGCGGGTCGGCGCACCGGAGCGGACGGTCTTCCACTGCTTCTCGGGTGACGACGCGATGGCCCGCGTGGCCGCCGACGCGGGGTACTACCTGTCGTTCGCGGGCAACGTGACGTTCAAGAACGCGCAGAACCTGCGCGACGCACTGGCCATGACTCCACTGGACCACATCCTGGTCGAGACGGATGCCCCGTTCCTCACGCCGATCCCGCATCGTGGGCGGCCCAACGCTCCCTACCTCGTTCCCGTGACGGTGCGCTTCATGGCGGCCGAGCTCGGCGTGGATCTCGACGAATTCTGCGCACAGCTGGCCGAGAACACCCTCGCGGTCTACGGCGCGTTCCAGGACTGAGCTGCCACCCGGTCACGGCAGGTCGACGGGCCCTGTCGGCGCGCCCACGACGGGTGGAGCGGCCGCGATGTTCGAGATCGAGCGCCACACGAGCAGCAGCGTGATCGCCGAACCGGCGAAGGCGAACCACCACGGTGCCGTCGGTCCCCACGCCTGCGCGATCAGGCCGCCGAGGAACTGCCCGATCACCAGTCCGCCGAAGACCCCGACCATGTTCACCGACGCGATGCGCCCCTGCAGCTCCATCGGCACGAGACGTTGCCGCACGGTGGTCGAGATCGTTCCCCAGACGAACGCATACGCGCCGAATCCGAACATGATGACGAGGGCGACCACTCCTGATGTGGTGAGCGCGAAGGAGAGGTGCATGAGCACCTCCAGCGACAGGCAGACGCGCATGAGCGTCGCGAACGACACGTGACGCTCGAGCCAGCCGAAGCTGAAGATCGCGATCAGCCCGCCGAGGGCGGAGGCGGTCGTGAGCGCCCCGTATCCGACGGGTCCCATGTGCAGGTACTCGGTCGCGTAGAGGACCAGGACGCCCCATGGCGCCGCCCAGGTCACGTTGAAGACCAGGATGATCAGCACGAGCGTGCGTACCGGAGCATTGCCGCGCAACCAGTGCAGCCCTTCGCGGATCGGGCGCGGTTTGACGCCCGACACCGCAGGCGGCTGGGGTGGAACCGGCGTATGCGCGATCCGCGAGATGAGGATGACGGCGAGCGACACGCACAGGATCTGCACGACGAACGGCCAGAACGAGCCGATCGCGAAGAGGAAGGCGCCGAGCGGCGGACCGACGAGCTGGTTGCCGACGAGGTACCCGGCCTGCATCCGTGCATTGCCGATGCCCAGGTCGGCCGGACGCACCAGCATCGGCAGCAGCGTGCTGCCGGCCGAGTCGGCGAAGACCTCTGCGGTGCCGTACAGGAACGCCGTGGCGAGGACGATCCACACAGTGGCCGTCCCGGTCACGAGGAACGCGACCAGTGCCAGCACCACCACCGCGCGCAGCGCGTTCGAAAGCATCACCAGGCGCCGGCGATCGTGATGGTCGGCGACCGAACCGGCGAGCAGCCCGAAGAGAAGCCACGGCAGGAACTGCATCATCGCCCCCGACGCCACGAGGATCGGCGACGAGGTCATGGATGCGATCAGCAGCGGCGCCGCCGACAGAGCGATCCCGTCACCGAGGTTGCTCGTCCACGAGGATGCGAGCAGCCAGCGGAAATCCATCCCCAGGCGGCGGGGTGCGACGGCGTCGCCGATCGAGGGCATCCCTCGATCCAACGAGCGACGCAGGAGGCCCCGCATCAGCCGGAGGCTTCGGCCGCTTTGGCCGGCTTGTGGAAGAGCGTCTCGGTCTGCTCGAGATCCATGCCCTTCGTCTCGGGAATCTTCCAGAGGATGAAGAAGAACGACAGGGCCGCGAACCCGGCGTACATGCCGTAGGTCAAGGGCAGCGACCAGGAGCTCATCGCGGGGAAGCTCACCGTGATGAGGAAGTTCGCGATCCACTGCGCGCCGGCCGCCACGCCGAGCGCCTTTCCGCGGATGCGGCTCGGGAAGATCTCGCCCAGCAGCACCCACACCAGCGGACCCCACGACGCGCCGAACCCGATCACGAAGAGGTTTGCAGCGACGAGGGCGATCGGACCCCAGGGGGCTCCGAGCGTGACCTCGCCCTTGTCGTTGGTGGTCGAGAACGTGAACGCGAGGGCCATCGCGCCGAGCGAGAGGGCCATCACGACAGACCCGGAGAGGAGGATCGGCCGTCGCCCCACCCGGTCGACGAGGAAGATCGCAATCAGGGTCACGAGCACGTTGACGATGCTGGTCACGACGCTGATGAAGGCGGAGTTGGTGAACCCGACCGAATTCCACAGGCTCGTCGAGTAGTAGAAGATCACGTTGATGCCGACGAACTGCTGGAACACCGAGAGGATGATCCCGATCCAGACGATGCCCTGCAGGCCGAACACCGGCCCCCGCAGCGACACTCCCTTGTTCTTCTTGTCCTCGTCGATCGCCGTGGTGATCTCGTTGATCGTCTTGTCGAGATCGGCGGGCGGCACCAGCCGCGTGAAGATCGCCCGTGCCTCGTCGGCGCGTCCCTGCGAGATGAGATACCGCGGAGACTCGGGAAGTGTGAACGACAGGATGCCGTACACCGCCGCGGGAATTGCTCCGACCAGGAACATCCACCGCCAGGCCTCGAGTCCGAGCCACAGCACGTTGTCAGGTCCACCGGCCGCACCCTCGAGCACGAAGTCGCTCAGGAGGGCGACGAAGATGCCCAGGGTGATGGCGAGCTGCTGGAGCGAGGCCAGGCCGCCGCGGATCTGCCGGGGCGAGATCTCAGCGATATAGGCCGGTGCCACGACCGAGGCGATGCCGATCCCGAGACCGCCGATCACGCGCCAGAAGCCGAGGTCCCAGACACCGACCGCCAGACCCGCGCCGACCGAGCTCGCGAAGAACATGATCGAGCCGAGCAGCATGACCCGCAGGCGCCCCCATCGGTCGGCCAGGCTGCCGGCGATCAGGGCGCCGGCTGCACAGCCGAGGAGCGCGATCGCGACCACCAGGCCGGTCACGAAGTCGTTGAGCGCGAAGTCGCCCTGGATGGACTCGACGGCGCCGTTGATGACCGAGGAGTCGAACCCGAAGAGGAAGCCGCCCACTGCGGCGGCGACAGCGAGGCCTATCGCCCTCCGAGAGTAGGGGCTTCTGGCAGAGAACGCATCGATCGGAATCGCTCCTGAGCTGCTCACTCCCGTCACATTAGCGAGCGGGCGGGTACTGGGGCAGGCCTTGCGCGAGGGCTTCGACGACGATAGATAGTGTGAACGCATGCCCGTGACCCTGCTCGGTGCCGGCGAGATCCGCGCCCTCGCCGCCGACCTCGACGTGACACCCACGAAGAAGCTCGGGCAGAACTTCGTCGTCGATGCGAACACCGTCCGGAGGATCGTCCACGTCGCGCGCGTTCAGCCCGGCGACAGAGTCGTCGAGGTCGGTCCCGGGCTGGGATCCCTGACGCTCGCGATCCTCGAGGTGGGCGCGACCGTGACCGCGGTCGAGATCGACCATCGCCTCGCGGAGCGTCTGCCCGTCACCGCCACAGCGCACGGCGTGTCGGAGGGCGCTCTGACCGTGGTCGATGCCGACGCGCTGCGGCTGACGGAGCTTCCCGGTGACCCGACTGTGCTCGTCGCCAACCTTCCCTACAACGTGTCGGTGCCCGTCCTGCTGCATTTCCTCGAGACGTTCCCGGGCCTCGAGCGCGGCGTGGTGATGGTGCAGGCCGAGGTCGGCGAGCGCCTTGCCGCACCGCCGGGATCCAAGGTCTACGGCGCCCCGAGCGTCAAAGCGGCGTGGTACGGCCCGTGGCGCCTGGCCGGCACGGTCTCGCGGCAGGTGTTCTGGCCGGTCCCGAATGTGGACAGCGCGCTGGTCGCGTTCGAGCGGGATGCCGAGCCGCGGGGGAGCGTCGAAGAGCGCCGCCGCACCTTCTCGATCGTGGATGCCGCCTTCCAGCAGCGTCGCAAGATGCTCAGGCAGGCGCTGTCGGCAGTTCTCGGCGGATCGTCCGCCACGGCATCCGAAGTCCTGGAAAGGGCCGGAGTGGCTCCCACCGCGCGCGGCGAGGAGCTCTCGATCGACGATTTCGTGCGCATCGCCCGCATCCTCGTGTGACGCGGATCACGCTGTTACACGGCTGTTGTCCAGGCGTTCACGAAACATGCCTGTAACATTTGGTGGGCTCGGTCATATCGGCGCGAGCACAACCCACTGCGGCCAAAGGGATGAACGCATGCGCCACGCCGAGTACCCCGCTCCCGAGCGCACGCTGCTCCATCTGAGCGACACCCACCTGCGTGCGGCCGGATCGCGGCTCTTCGATCTCGTGGATGCGACGGCTCATCTGAAGAGCGCGCTCGAGGCGATCGAGGCATCCGGTGCGGTGCCGGACGGGATCGTCTTCACGGGTGACCTGGTCGATCTCGGCGAGTCCGACGCCTACGTCGAACTGCGCGCGATCGTGGAGCCGTTCGCCGCCCGACTCGGCACTCGGGTGTTCTGGGTGATGGGCAACCACGACGACAGGGCGGCTTTCCGGTCCCGGCTGCTCGACGATCACTCCTGCGATCCCATGCGACCGGTGGACCGCGTCGACGAGCTCGACGGGCTGCGGCTCGTGACGCTGGACTCGACGGTTCCCGGTCTGCACCACGGTGAACTGCGGGACGAGCAGCTCGCCTGGCTGGCGGAGGTGCTCGCCACCCCGGCGCCGCTGGGGACGATCCTGGCGATGCATCACCCTCCCGTGCCGAGCGTGCTTCCCCTCGCCTCGACCGTCGAGCTGCGCGATCAGGGCCGTCTGGCGCGGGTGCTCCGCGGCACGGACGTGCGCGCGATCATCGCCGGCCACCTGCACTACTCGACCTTCGCCACCTTCGCCGGCATCCCGGTCTCGGTCGCTTCATCGACCTGCTACGCGCAGGATCTCACGGTGCCCGTCGGCGGCACCCGCCCGCAGGACGGCGCTCAGGCGTTCAACCTCGTCCACGTGTACGACCACACGATCGTCCACTCGGTCGTGCCCGTCGACGCCCCGCGCACCCTCGAGTTCATCGAACCCGTCGAGGCGCGGCGTCGCATCGCAGCGGCGGGGATCGCCGACCTCAGTGCCGCCCCGAAGGATGCGCCGACCGAGCCGATCGGCGTGCTTCGCTGATCTCGTCGCGCTCCCACGGGGGTCGCACCGGGAACATCCTCTCGAGCGTGGTGCGCAGCGCGCGTACGCGCACTTCCTCCGGGATCTGGGCGGCCCCGCCGTCGTTGAGGCAGAACATGTCGATGTCGGTGCGGCCCGCGAGCCGCTCCATCCGCCGCGGCGAGTCGACGAGCGTCGTCTGCACGTAGCGCACCTGCGGGCGCGTGGTCGTGACGGCCCGTCCGGTCATCAGCGCGTAGTAGTGGTACAGGCTGTTGGTGACCGACACGTCCGTCGCCGACCGGAATCGGGATGCCGCGGTGCGCGCGAAATCGGACGCGAAGGTCTGCTCCAGCTCGCTCATGACGCTGCGCCGAAGGGGCGTCGCGCAGTGCTCGAGATCGCGGAGGATCGTGCGGCCGAATCGTTTGCGCAAGAGCTCGCGGTTGACCCGCAAGCCGTTGTCATGTCCGCTCCGCGCGCTGTCGGGAGCGCCGACGCCGATGCGCACCTCGCACTCGACGAACTGCGACACGCCCGCCGCCGAGAAGAACAGCTCGGGCTCGACGAGGCGTCCGAAGAACATGTCGTCATTGGAGTAGATGAAGTGCTCGGCGAGACCCGGGATGCGGTGCAGCTGCGCCTCGACCGCGTGGGAGTTGTGCGTCGGCAGCACGGTCGGGTCGGCGAAGAACTCCTCGCTGCGCACGATGGTGATCTTCGGATGCTCGCGCAGCCACTCCGGCACGGGGGAGTCGGTGGCGATGAAGATCCGGCGCACCCACGGCGCGTACATGTAGACGCTGCGCAGGGCGTAGCGCAGCTCGTCGACGTGGCGGTACCGTGCGGGCCCGTCATCGCCTTCGCCGACGACGTACTCCGCCAGGTGGGCGGCGCGCTGCCTCTGGAAGTCGGTGGATGAGCCATCCACCCACGAGAAGACCAGATCCACGTCGTGTGTGAACTCGTCGGGCTGAGCGTCGAACATGCCCGAGATCGTGCGCCAGGTGCGGCCGAAGCGCTCGACCTCTTCGTAAGCCAGGTCATGGACCGGCGACGCGCGCCGCATCAGCGCGTTGTCGTTCGGCGCCTCGACGAGCTCTTCGCCGAACCGCCAGAACTCCAGCCGGGCGGCCAGCGAGGAGCCGTAGCGCAGGCCGCCGCCCCGCACCACGCGTGGGCGGTAGACCCGGAGAGCGGTCGGAGACGCGGGGAGCGCATCCGCTTCCGCGGCGAGCTGCGGAGGCTGCCGCCGAGCTTTGACATACAGCGGCTCGCGCTCGCCGAGCGCGGCGAGGGCGGCAGACGCGACCGCCCCATGCGACAGATCTGCAACGAGCGCCGGCACCGCGCGATCGTGACGGATCAGCAGGACCGGTACGCCGGCTTGCTCCAGGGCCTCCGCGACGAGCAGGAGGTCGGCGACGCGCGCCTGATCGGGCGTGAGGCTGTCGTGCACCAGATGCAGCAGGCCGCGATCCCACACGATGTCGTCGCGATCGATGAGGCCGGACCACGAGTGCTCCTGCTGCGGCAGAGCGGAGAGGTTCGCCATAGGGTTCCTTCTTCAGGTGTGCGCGCTGCCGGGCGCGCTCCGGGTGTGGCACACACTATGCAGACGGTGTTTCGGAAACATTTCCCCGCCCGATCCTTGACACCGCCGACCGGACTGTCGCGGCATCCGCCGGCACGAGCTGGCCCTGCGCGGGCGCGGCACCATCGATAGCCTGTGTGCATGAGCGACGTGCCACGGTTCCGCCCGGATGTGCGAGACATCCACCGCCCGTACACAGCAGCCGACGACCGCTACGCAGGAACTGACTACCGCCAAGTCGGGGCGTCGGGCCTCTACCTCCCGCCGATCTCGTTGGGGCTGTGGTGGAACTTCGGCGACAACATCCCGTTCGATCGGCAGCGTGCGCTCCTGCGCCACGCGTTCGACCGGGGCATCACCCATTTCGACCTCGCGAACAACTACGGCCCGCCGTACGGATCGGCCGAGACGAACTTCGGGCGGATGATGCGCGAGGACTTCGCTCCCTATCGCGACGAGCTCATCATCTCGTCCAAGGCCGGATGGGACATGTGGCCGGGGCCGTACGGCGATCTCGCGTCGCGCAAGTACATCCTGGCGAGCGCGGACCAGTCCCTGAAGCGGATGGGCCTGGACGACGTCGACATCTTCTACTCGCACCGCGTAGACCCGGTGACGCCGCTGGAGGAGACGATCGGCGCCCTCGACACGCTGGTACGCCAGGGCAAGGCCCGCTACGTCGGCATCTCGTCGTACAGCGCGGAGCGCACCGCAGTGGCCGTCGCCATCGCGCGCAGCCTCGGCACGCCGCTCGTCATACACCAGCCGTCGTACTCCATCCTCAACCGCTGGATCGAGGACGGGCTGACCGGCGTGATGAAGCAGGAGGGCATCGGAGCCATCGCCTTCACACCGCTTGCTCAGGGCCTGCTGACCTCCAAGTATCTCGGCGACGGGAAGGCCGAGCGCGCCCAGCAGCGCTCGTCGCTGCCCGAGGCATCGCTGAGCCCTAGGGGGCTGGCGACGCTGCGCGGATTGGATGTGATCGCGAAGGAGCGTGGCCAGACCCTCGCACAGTTCGCGATCCAGTGGGTGCTGCGTGACCCGGTCGTCGCGTCGGCATTGATCGGCGCATCCCGTCCCGAGCAGCTCGACGAGAACCTCGCGGCCCTCGACGGCCCGGCGTTCACGGTCGAGGAGCTGGAGCGCATCGACGGGCTGTCGGACGACATCGACGTCGATCTCTGGGCGGAGTCGACCAAGCTGTGACCACCCATCTCGTCGCCGATCGGGTCCACGTGCGGGCGCCGGGCAAGCTGAATCTCTTCTTCGAGGTCGGCGACGTTCAAGCCGACGGTTATCACGACGTCGCGTCGGCCTACCAGGCGGTGTCGCTGTACGAGGATGTGTGGGCCGAGCCCTCCGACGACTTCACGGTGTCGATCGCCGGAGCGGTCGACGTCTCGGGCGTCCCCGCGGACGATCGCAATCTCGCCCTGCGCGCCGCGCGGCTGCTCGCCAAGAAGACCGGCCATGCCGGCGGGGTTCACCTCGACATCCACAAGTACGTGCCGGTCGCCGGCGGAATGGGCGGTGGATCAGCGGATGCCGCTGCGGCGCTGGTCGCTTGCGACGCCCTGTGGGGAACGGATGTCGGCACCGCCGAGCTGCATCGTCTGGGCGCGCGCCTCGGCGCCGACGTGCCCTTCGCGCTCATGGGAGGCACTGCGATCGGGACCGGTCGCGGCGACCAGCTGAACCCGGCCCTCGCGAAAGGACGCTTCGACTGGGTGCTGCTTCCGACGGATGCCGGGCTGTCCACGCCGGAGGTCTACGCGCACCTCGATCGGCTTCGCGATCAGAGCGGTGGCGGGTCCGCACCGAGGGAGATCGGTGTCAGACGCACGCCTGAAGTCGACCCGGGTGTGCTCCAGGCCCTGCGCGCGGGGGATCCGGTCGCCCTCGCCGAACGGGTGCGCAACGACCTGCAGACCGCCGCGCTCTCACTCCGGCCGCAGCTGCGCGATGCCCTCGAACTCGGTGACCACTCGGGCGCACTCGTGGGGATGGTCTCAGGGTCCGGCCCGACCCTCGCCTTCCTCACCGCGGACGCGGAGTCCGCGCTCGAACTGCAGGTGACGCTGTCTGCCGCCGGGATGACGGCGCTGCACGTCCACGGGCCTGTCGCGGGCGCACGTGTGATGAGCATGTGACCGTCCCGGCGCGAGGCGGGGGACCGGCGGAGAAGAAACAGAACGATCGTGATGAGAAGGACTGATCGATGAGCACTGACACAGACACGAGCTCCACAGCGGGAGTCGAGGCACGGCGGGTGGACCCGGCCGCGTTCCGGGTAGCCGCCATAGACCCCAGCACCGTCGTCCGCCTGGCCGGGGTCGGGCTCGAACCGCGACTGGTCTCCATCGAGGATCCCGACGCGTTCGGCAATTGGCTGCAGGTGGTCGCGCGCGGGTTCCTGGACTCGGAGCGCTCCGATGAGCAGCGCACGGCGGTCCGGGAACGCAGCGCCTATCGCCGCGCAACGGGCATCTACGACGACTCCGCCCCGATGCCCGAGGCTCCGGTCGCGACCATCGCCTCGTGGATCGGCGAGCTCGCGCTGCCCGGTGGCGCCGGCATCCCCTCGTGCGCCATCTCGGCGGTCACCGTCGCCCCGACGCACCGACGCCGTGGCATCGCCCGCGCGATGCTGGAGGGCGAACTGAAGGTTGCGGATAGGGCGGGCGTGCCGATCGCGATGCTCACCGTGAGCGAGTCGCAGCTTTACGGCCGCTACGGGTTCGCTCCGGCAGCCGCGAGCGCGTCGTGGCACATCGATGTCAAGCGGGCGCACTGGATCGGCCCGCGACCGGGCGGCCGGGTCGACTTCATCCCGCGCGAGCGGCTGCGCGAGCTGATCGCGCCCCTCCACGATCGGGTGCGGCTGTCGGTTGCGGGCGAGATCGACGTGCCGGGCGGCCATTGGGACTCGTACGCGGGCACCCGTCCCGACGCCAAGGACGCCGGCAGCACCCGCGCGGTCCAGTACGCCGACGAAGCGGGCGAGGTCCGCGGTGTCGCGGTGTACTCGGTGCGAGAGAACGAGAAGGACTGGACGAAGTCGACCGTGTCGGTGTCGTATCTCCTCGCCGAGACGGATGACGCCTACGCGGCGCTGTGGCGGTTCTTCCTCGAGCTCGACCTGATCGGAGAGGTTCGCGCGCACGAGCTGTCGGTCGACGAGCCGCTGCGGTGGATGATCTCGGATCAGCGTGCGGCGACCGTCATGGTGAGCGATCACCAGTACGTCCGCATCCTCGACATCGTCGTGGCGCTCGAGGCGCGCGAATACGCCGCCTCGGGAACCCTGGTGCTGGACGTCGAGGATGCGCTGGGTTACGCGGCCGGCAGCTGGGTGCTGACCGTCGATGCCGGCGGCCATGGCCACGTCACCGCTGCCGAGCCCGGAAATGCGCCTGATGGCGCCGTCGGCGTGCAGCTGGGCGTCGAGGAGCTCTCGGCCGCATACCTGGGTGGGGTGTCGCTCGCGACCCTGGCTGCGGCCGGGCGGGTGCGGTCGACGGATGCGGCCGCCGCCGCGCGCGTGTTCGGCTGGCACGCCGTGCCCCGGCTGAGCGTCTGGTACTGATCCGCCCGATGCGGGCATGCCATGCGCTGGCCTAGCCTGGAGCAGACATGGCACATCTTCTCGGGGCCGGGGGCCTGCACTTGGAATTCCCCACCAAGGTCGTGTTCGACGGCATCTCGCTCGGCGTCGATGAGGGGGACCGCATCGGCATCGTGGGTCGCAACGGCGACGGCAAGTCGAGCCTGATGGCGATGCTCGCGGGTCGCCTCGCGCCGGATTCCGGTCGTGTCACGTTCCGGGGTGGTGTGCGGGTCGGCGTTCTCGACCAGACCGACACCCTCGATGACGCTCTCACGGTCGGCGAAGCCGTCGTCGGCACGCGGACCGAGCACGAGTGGGCGGGTGATGCACGCACGCGCGACGTCATCGGCGGTCTGCTGGCCGAGATCCCATGGGATGCCGCGATCGCCGACCTTTCGGGCGGACAGCGACGGCGCGTGGCGCTTGCGGCGCTGCTCTCGGGCGACGACGACGTGCTCTTCCTCGACGAGCCGACCAACCATCTGGATGTGGAGGCGATCGCCTGGCTCGCCGACCACTTGCGCCGCCGCTGGTCGGCGTCATCCGGAGCGCTTCTGGTGGTGACCCACGACCGGTGGTTCCTCGACGAGGTCTGCACGAAGACCTGGGAGGTGCACGACCGGACGGTGGAGCCGTTCGACGGAGGCTACGCGGCGTACATCCTGCAGCGCGTCGAGCGCGACCGGCAGTCCGCGGCGATCGAGGCCCGCCGGCAGAACCTCGCCCGCAAAGAGCTCGCGTGGCTCAGGCGTGGTCCGCCGGCCCGCACCTCGAAGCCGAAGTTCCGCATCGACGCGGCCAATGCCCTCATCGCCGATGAGCCCGAGATCCGCGACAAGCTCGCGCTGCAGTCGCTCGCCGTATCGCGGCTCGGCAAGGATGTGGTCGATCTGCTGGGCGCGTCCGTCACCTACCCTGCGACAGGCCCCGCAGGTCCGAAGGAGGTGCTCCACGACGTGGAGTGGCGGATCGCTCCCGGTGAGCGCACCGGCATCCTCGGCGTGAACGGGGCCGGCAAGTCGACGCTGCTCGGGCTCGTCTCGGGCGACGTCACGCCGACGGCCGGCAGGGTCAAGCGCGGCAAGACCGTCAACGTCGCCACGCTCACCCAGCGGCTGGACGAACTCGAGGACCACCTGAACGATCCGGTTCGCGTGGTCATCTCACGGCTGCGCACGACGTACGAGTTCGGATCGGGATCGAAGGCGCAGGAATTGACGCCGGGCCAGCTGCTGGAGCGGATGGGGTTCGCCAGCGCCCAGCTGTCGACACCCGTGAAAGACCTCTCGGGCGGGCAGAAGCGCCGCCTCCAGCTGCTGCTGATCCTGCTCGAGCAGCCGAACGTGCTGATCCTCGACGAGCCGACCAACGACCTCGACACCGACATGCTCGCGGCGATGGAGGACCTGCTCGACTCGTGGCCGGGAACCCTCATCGTGGTCTCGCACGACCGGTACTTCCTCGAACGTGTCACCGATCAGCAGTACGCGATCCTTTCGGGGCGACTGCGGCATCTCCCCGGCGGGGTGGACGAGTATCTGCGACTGCGCGCTCGCGAGCGCGATACGCCCGCGAAACCCGGCCCCGCCGCTGCGACGCCGGCCGCCGCGCCGGGGCTCAGCGGTTCCGACCTGCGTGCGGCGCAGAAGGAGCTGAGTGCGCTGGAACGCCGCCTCGAGAAGCTCGAGGGACAGATCGCGGCCGCCCGCACGTCGCTCGCCGATCACGATCAGGCGGACTACGTCGGGATCGGGGCCGAGATGACCCGCATCACGGGCCTGGAAGGCGAGCGCGACGACGTCGAGGCGCGCTGGTTCGAGCTCACCGACCAGCTCGGATGACCGACGAGGCGGAAGGGGTCAGGCGTCGAAGCCGAGGCTCAGTTTGCGCAGCAGCCCGGCGAGACGCTCGCGGTCGCCTCGGGCGAGGGTGGCCAGCAGCATCGCCTCGGCATCCACGAGCCGCGTGATCGCGGCATCCACCCTCGTCTTTCCATCGTCGGTCAGGATGACGAGGATGCTGCGCCCGTCGCCGGGGTCGGCCTCGCGTCGCACCAGCAGCCGGTCCACGAGCCGGTCGATGCGGTTGGTCATCGTGCCGCTCGAGACGAGGGTCTGCTGCAGGAGCTGCTTCGGGCTCAGCTGGAACGGCTCGCCGGCGCGCCGGAGTGCCGACAGCACATCCCACTCCCATGGTTCGAGGTTGCTTCGCCGGAACGCGTCACGGCGAGCCCTGTCGAGGTGGCGGGAAAGCCGATCGACCCGCGACAGGACCTCGAGCGGCGAGAAGTCGAGGTCGGGGCGCTGCGCGATCCACGCCTCGACGATGCGATCGACCTCGTCCGTCTCCTTCGCCATGCCCCCATTATCGGGTGCCGCCATCGAACCCGTCGTCCCGGGCCACGCCTCCCAGCCTGCCGCCACCGAACCCGTCGTCCCGGGCCCGGCCCCGAGCCCCCGGTTCCGGTCCCTGAGCCAGTCGAAGGGCTGGCAGACTTGATGGGCGACGTCCGCTCTCGGGCGCCGCGGTCCGCCGTGGTGTAACGGCAGCACGACAGCCTTTGGAGCTGTTAGGCCCAGGTTCGAATCCTGGCGGCGGAGCATGACCGAGAACATCGTCGATACCCGACTCGCCGTGATCGTCCTGGCCGCCGGTCAGGGCACCCGCATGAAGTCGTCGATCCCCAAGGTGCTGCACCGCATCGGCGGGAGGCCGCTCGTCGGCCATGTCCTCGACATCGCGTACGCGCTCTCGCCCGAGCGGGTGGTCGTCGTCGTCCGCCACGAACGCGACCAGGTGGCCGCCGCGGTGCTCGACTCGGCGCCCGACGTCGTCGTGGTCGACCAGGACGAGACCCCCGGCACCGGCAGGGCGGTCGAGATGGCCCTCGACGAGCTCGGCGGCTTCGACGGCGATGTGCTCGTGCTGAGCGGCGATGTGCCGCTGCTCGAAGAGGCCACCCTCGTGAACCTGGTGCGCGCACACCGCGACGGTGCCGCGGCGGCCACGGTCCTGAGCGCCGACGTCCCGGATGCGACCGGCTACGGCCGCGTCATCCGCGCGGCCGACGGCGCCGTGCAGCGCATCGTCGAGCAGAAGGATGCCACGGCGGATGAGGCATCCGTCTCGGAGATCAACGCCGGCGTGTACGTGTTCCAGGCGCCGGCCCTGCGAGCGCACATCTCGCTCGTCGGCACCGCGAACGCGCAGGGCGAGAAATACCTCACCGACATCGTCGCGCTGCTGCGCGCGTCGGGGCTCACGGTCGCCGTCTCGAGCGCGCCGGATGCCGCCACGGCACTCGGGGTCAACGACCGGGTGCAGCTGTCCGAGGCGGCGCGCGTGCTCAATGCGCGTACGGTGCGCCGATGGCAGCTCGAAGGAGTGACGATCCTGGATCCGGCGACGACCTGGATCGACGTCACCGCCAAACTCGCGCCGGATGTCACGGTGCTGCCGAACACCCACATCCTGCGCGCCACGGTCATCGCCGAGGGCGCCACCGTCGGGCCCGACACGAGCCTCGTCGACTGCGAGGTGGGGGAGTGGGCGACCGTGACGCGCGCGGATGCCACGCTCGCCGTGATCGGCGCAAGTGCGACCGTAGGGCCGTTCGCCTACCTCCGCCCCGGCACGTACCTCGGTGACAAGGGAAAGATCGGCACGTTCGTCGAGACGAAGAACTCCACGATCGGTGAGCGCAGCAAAGTCCCGCACCTGTCGTACATCGGCGACACCACGATCGGCACCGGTGTGAATCTCGGCGCCGGTGCCATCACGGCCAACTACGACGACATCGCCAAGCACCGCACCGAGATCGGCGACGAGGTCCACACCGGATCGCACAACGTGTTCGTCGCGCCCGTTAGGGTGGGAGACGGCGCGAAGACCGGGGCAGGGGCGGTCATCCGGAAGGATGTGCCGGCCGGTGCTCTGGCACTCAGTGTGGCCCCTCAGCGCAATATCGAGGGATGGGTCGAGACCAACAGACCGGGAACCGGTGCGGCGGATGTCGCAGCCAGGGCTCGGTCCGCACAGAAGGCGGACGATGGCGCGCAAGAGGAAGACGGTTGAGCTCGACCGGGAACATGACATCGCTCCCGGGATCGTCGCCAAGACGAAGAAGCGGCTCGTCGTCGCCGCCGGGCGTTCGCATCCGACGCTGGCATCGGACGTGGCGGACTCGCTGGGCACCGAACTCGTCCCCACCGAGCACCGGACGTTCGCATCGGGCGAAATCCTGACCCGTTTCGAGGTGTCGATCCGCGGCTGCGACTTCTTCCTCATCCAGAGCTTCGGCCCGCCGGTGAACGAGTGGCTGATGGAGACCCTCATCATGCTCGACGCGGCCAAGCGCGCCTCGGCGAAGCGGATCACGGTGGTTGCGCCGTACTACCCCTATTCGCGTCAGGACAAGAAGGGACGCGGGCGCGAGCCGATCAGCGCCCGTCTCGTGTCGGACCTGCTGAAGACCGCGGGTGCCGACCGGATCATGAGCGTCGACCTTCACGCCGCCCAGATCCAGGGCTTCTTCGACGGACCGGTCGATCACCTGTTCGCCAAGCCGGTGCTGCTGGAGTACTTCGAGCGCACGCTGTCCGCCGACGACCGTGCGCACTTGACCGTCGTCTCGCCCGACACCGGTCGCGTCCGGGTCGCCGATACCTGGTCCGACAGCCTCGGTGCGCCGCTCGCGATCATCCACAAGCGCCGTGATCCGAACGTCGCCAACCAGGTCACGGTCAACGAGATCGTCGGTCAGGTCGACGGGCGAGTCTGCCTGCTCGTCGACGACATGATCGACACCGGCGGCACGATCGTCAAGGCCGCCGAGGCGCTCAAGAAGAACGGCGCGCAGAAGGTGATCGTCGCCGCGACCCACGCGATCTTCAGTGATCCGGCGTCCGAGAAGCTGCAGAGCGCCGCGATCGACCAGGTCGTCGTCACCGACACGATTCCGATTCCGACGGCCAAGCGGTTCCCCACCCTCACGATCCTGCCGATCGCGCCGCTGCTCGCGCGCGCCATCCACGAGGTCTTCGAGGACGGCTCGGTCACGAGCATGTTCGATGGAGCCGCGTAGGACCAGAGGCGTTTCGCTTCCGCGCGGCATTGCCGAGCGGTTGCATCTTCATAGGCGACTCATAGTCAATACCGGCCGGATGCCCGATACCCGCCGTTAGCGTGAAACGAACCTCGATGCGAGGCACCGCAGAAGGAGGACCTCCATGATCCACACCGCCGCACCCCGCTCACTCCGTGTCGGCGTTGCCGCCGTCGGCATCGCCGGGGCACTCGCACTCGCCGGCTGCGCGGGCACCGCCGCAGAATCGGCGGACGAGCCTGACACCAGTTCATCAGGCACCGGCGGCTCGACCGACACGACCGACTCGGACTCGCCGGCGTCGACCGGTGACACCGCGTACGCCGACGGAACGTACTCGGCGGAGGGTTCTTACGCGACACCGGAATCCGTCGAGACGATCTCGGTGACCGTCACCGTCGAGGGCGATGTCGTC
The DNA here is from genome assembly GCF_039530225.1 of Microbacterium pumilum. Classification (NCBI taxonomy): domain Bacteria; kingdom Bacillati; phylum Actinomycetota; class Actinomycetes; order Micrococcales; family Microbacteriaceae; genus Microbacterium; species Microbacterium pumilum. Next base: position 3,463,642 of record NZ_BAAAOH010000001.1, on the reverse strand, counting down.
ACAGACGTCGAGGTCTCGGGCAACCCGCAGAAGCGCGAGTCCGAGGAGTACCAGAGCAAGTTCATCGGCGGTATCGCGGCCGCCGTCGTCGGCGAGGATCTCGACGCGGTGTCGGTGAGCCGCGTCGCGGGGTCGTCGCTCACCAGCGGCGGCTTCAACCAGGCGATCGAGACGATCAAGGCCGAAGCGGCCGCCTGATCGCCATGCGTGAGGCGGGAGCCACGTGGGCGTTCGACGCGATCGGCACGCCGTGGCAGATCGAGACCCGGCATCCGCTCTCCGACGTGACGCGTCGCGCGGTGACGGACCTCATCGCGGCGTTCGATCAGGACTGGTCGCGGTTCCGCGACGACTCACTCGTCTCCGAGCTCGCGCGACGCGGTGGCGCCGTCGACGCGCCTGCGGATGCGGCGGCCTTGCTCGACGCCTATGCGGCGCTGTCGGATGCGACCGATGGTGCCGTCAATCCGCTCGTCGGAGCCTCGCTCTCCAGCCTCGGCTATGACGCCGCTCACACGCTGGTCGATCACGGGGCCATCCCGGCGCCGGCGGACTGGCGCGGCATCCTCGAATGGGATCACGGCACCGTGCGCCTCGCGCAGCCCGCCTCCATCGACGTCGGCGCCCTCGGCAAGGGTCGTCTCGTCGACAGGGTCATGGAAATCGTCGCCGCCTCCGACGTCGGAGACATCGTGGTGGATGCCAGCGGAGACGTCGCGATGCGCGGAGCATCGCAGCGCATCGGGCTCGAGCATCCGTTCGATGCACGTCGCGTGATCGGCGTATGGGAGGTGACGGATGCGGCGCTGTGCGCCTCAGCGACGAACCGCCGCGCATGGGGTGACGGCCTGCACCACGTGCTCGACGCGCGCACCGGGCTGCCGGTGCGGACGATCGCGGCCACGTGGGCGGTCGCCGACACCGCCATGCGCGCCGATGCGCTCGCGACCGCTCTCTTCTTCGACGGCGGGCCACGGCTGGCACACGAGTGGGGAATCGAGTGGGTGCGGATGACGACGGACGGCGTGGTCGAGTGGTCGCCCGGCTGCCGCGCCGACCTGTTCGTGCGGACCGGTAGCGTGGAGCAGTGACAGATCTGCGGAGGCGCTGACCGTGCTCGGAACCCTCACCTCGATCTGGAACCGGGTCTTCGCCGTGCTCGGCAAGGTCTCGATGTACCGCCTCGCGTTCTTGGCGCTCGCGGCACTCGCCGGGATCGCGCTCATCCTCTCGTTCTTCGAGCTGGTGTCGCCGACGTGGCTCGAACTCGTGGTGACGGCCGCGGTGCTCGCGATCGTCTGCGTGGGGGTGGATGCCGCGGCCCAGAGCATCCTGCACCTGCCCTGGCGCATCGAGTCCTCGCTCATCACGGCGCAGATCCTGCTCTTCGTGCTGCGGCCGTCACTGGATCCGGTGGCACTCGGCGGCATCGCCATCGCGGCCGCGGTCGCTTCGCTCTCGAAGTACGTGCTCGCGTGGCAGGGCCGTCACATCTTCAACCCGGCGGCGATAGGTGCGACGGCGCTCACGCTCTTGAGCGTCGCGGTGCCGGCGCTGGGCTCGTCGTCGTGGTGGGTCGGCACCCCGGCACTCGCCGCACCCGTGATCATCCTCGGCGTCGCCGTGCTCTGGCGCACCGAGAAGCTCCGCATGGTCGGCGTGTTCCTGGTGAGCGCGGTCGCGGTCGGGGTGCTCCGCACCTCCGCGCAGTATCAGTCGGCGGGGCTCGAGGTCGACTCGCTGCAGATCCTGTGGGCGGTCCTCTGGTCTTCGCCGTTCCTCTTCCTCGGCGCGTTCATGCTGTCCGAGCCGCTGACCCAGCCGCCGCGGCGCTGGCAGCAGTTCACCGTCGCAGCGGTCGTCGGCGTCCTCGCGGGCTGGCCGATCGACCTCGGGGCGATCAGCCTGGGTCAGGAGCGCGCACTCCTCATCGGCAACGCCGTGGCCTTCGCCTTCGCGTTGCGGACGGCGGTGCGTCTCACGCTCGAGTCCCGCGCCGACCTCACGCCGACGGTCCGTGAGCTCACGTTCCGGGCGCACAGCCGGCTCTTCTTCGTTCCCGGCCAGTACCTCGAGCTCGAGGTGCCGCACCGGCATCCGGATGCCCGCGGTACGCGGCGGGAGTTCAGCATCGCGTCCGCGCCGAAGGATCTGCCGCTGCTGCGCGTGGCCTTCCGCGAGGGTCCGGCCGGCGCGTCGCAGAGCTCGTACAAGCGGGCGCTCGCCGAGGTGTCGACCGGATCGGAGCTCGCGGTCACCGGGGTGTGGGGCGACTTCGTGCTGCCCAAGCGCGTCGAAGCCCCGGTGCTGATGGTCGCCGCGGGAATCGGCATCACGCCGTTCGTGTCGCAGCTGCGCCAGGCGCGGCTCGCCGGGGAGGATCGTGACGTCGTGCTCGTCTACGTGGCCTCCGAGGCGTCGGAGCTGTCCTTCCGCGACGAACTCGAGGCCTCGGGCGTGCCCGTCGTCGTGTTCACCCGGGACCAGCCCGCCCGACTCCCGCAGCGCTGGCTGTGGGCGCGCGGCGTGCGCCTCGACGCCGAGGGACTGCTGCGCGTCGTGCCCGACATCGCCGCGCGGCACGCGTACATCTCAGGGCCGGCCGCGCTCATCGCCGACCTCGCACCCGCACTCGAACAGGCTAGGTCCATCACGACGGACGCCTTCAGCGGCTACTGACCCCCCGCTGCGCCGCCCATCCCCGCACGGTTACGGACGCGACACGCCGCGTCGCGCGTGCGGGCAACGGCGTGTCGCGTCCGTAACCGGGAGAGGGGGTCGGGGGCTGGGGCGTCAGGTCGTCGCGACCGACCGCGTCGGCAGCCGGACCTCGAACGTCGTGTCGCCGGGGGCGCTGTGCACGGTGATCGAGCCGGCGTGCGCCTCCACGATCGCCCGCACGATCGACAGCCCGAGCCCCGTTCCGCCCGTCTGGCGGGCGCGGGAACGGTCGGCGCGCGAGAAGCGCTCGAACAGCTCCGCCGAGATCGCGGGGTCGATGCCCGGCCCGTCGTCGTGGACGCTGAGCACGGCATCCGTCCCCTCGACCGACACCGTCACGGTCACGGTCGTGCCCGCGGGGGTGTGCGTCCGCGCGTTCGCGAGCAGGTTCGCCGCCACCTGGTGCAGGCGGCCGGCATCGCCGGCGATCATGACAGGTTCTTCGCCGACGTCGATCACCCAGTTGTGATCCGGCCCCACGGGCCGTGCGTCGCCGACGGCCTCGATGGCGAGCCGCGACACATCGACCGAGCCGTAGATGAGCTCTTGGCCTTCATCGAGTCGTGCGAGCAGCAGCAGGTCCTCCACCAGCGTCGTCATCCGCAGCGACTGGGCCTGGATGCGGTCGAGCGACGACTCGGTCGTCTCGAGGGTCAGGGGATCGTGGCTCTGCGCGAGAGCGCGCAGCGAGAGCTCCGAGTAGCCGCGGATCGACGCGAGCGGCGTCCGCAGCTCGTGGCTCGCGTCCGCGACGAAGCGCCGCATCCGCTCTTCGTTGCGCTGACGGGCGTCGAGGGACTCGTCGACGTGGTCGAGCAGTGTGTTGAGCGCCTCACCGACGCGCCCGACCTCCGTTCGAGGGTCTGACTCGCGTGCAGGCACGCGCTCCGAGATCGACACCTCGCCCTGGTCGAGTCGCAGCTTCGACACTCGCGCCGCCGTGTCCGCGACCGAGCGCAGCGGTGCGAGGCCGGCGCGGATGGTCCACGCCGTGACGGCGGCGAGCAGCAGCAGTCCGCCGATGGTGAGCAGCACGATCGTCGTCAGCATCTGGGTGAACGTCGTCGCGACATCCGCCCGCGACACTCCGACGACGATCACGGACGGACCGGAGCGGTACGCCTCGATGCGATAGGTGCCGACGTCTTCGATCGTGACGACGAGCGGACCTTCGGCCCGGAGGCCCTCTGCGAGCTGCTGAATCTGGGTGCTGGTGAGTGCGACGACCTCACCGTCGCTGGTCATCACTGCTCCGCTCGGTGCCGCTGGCGGAGTCTGGATCGCCAGCAGGGTCCCGGCGGGCAAAGGCTGCTCCTGCAGGATCTCCTCCGCACTCAATCGGTTCGTGATGAAGGGCCGAAGAGCCTCCGAGCGGCTCTTCATGGCATTGAGCTGCGCATCCAGCTGACCTTCGAGCACCGAGCCCAGGATGACGCTCGTCGCGACGGCGACGAGCACCATGATGAGCGATGTCGTCCCGACCACCGTGACGATCAGGCGACGCTGCAGCGTCCAGGGTCGCCGCCGGCGCGATGGCGCTTTGCCCGCCGTCTTCGCGGCGGCATCCTTCGCACCGCCGTTGACCGCCGGCTCGGCGTCGGCGGATTCATGGATCTCGGTCGCGGTCACTGTGGCGTCTTGATCATGTAGCCGACACCGCGAACGGTGTGGATGAGGGGCTCGCGGCCCGCGTCGATCTTCTTGCGCAGGTACGAGATGTAGAGCTCGACGACACTGGAGCGCCCGCCGAAGTCGTAGTTCCAGACGCGGTCGAGGATCTGCGCCTTGGAGACCACGCGGCGCTGGTTGCGCATGAGATACCGCAACAGCTCGAACTCGGTGGCGGTCAGCTCGATCTCGTCGCCGGCCCGCTCGACCTCGTGGCTGTCTTCGTTGAGGGTCAGGTCCGCGACCCGCAGAATGGGCTCGGCTCCGCTGGTGTGCGCGGTGCCCGCCCGGCGCATGAGTCCGCGGAGGCGAGCGACCACCTCTTCGAGGCTGAAGGGCTTGGTCACGTAGTCGTCGCCGCCGGCGGTGAGCCCCGCGACGCGGTCGCTCACGGCATCCTTCGCGGTGAGGAACAGCACGGGTACGTCGTCGCCCGACTGCCGCAGGCGCTGCAACACCGCCATGCCGTCGAGGTCGGGCATCATGATGTCCAGCACCATCGCGTCGGGGCCGAACTCGCGGGCCGTCTGCAGCGCCTGGAAGCCGGAGCCCGCGGTGCGGACGTCCCACCCCTCCATCCGAAGGGCCATCGAGAGCAGGTCGGTGAGCATCTGCTCGTCGTCGACCACCAGCACACGCAGAGCGGAGCCGTCGGGCCGGAGGAGTGCAGGAGCAGCGCTTGTCATGACTCCATTGTGCGCGCGTTCCTATGTGCTTCCTATGGAGCACGCTATCCGTCTGCTGTGAGTCTGCGCTGAGGCTCATAACTCCCTCATAGCTCGTGCTGGCTCAGCGCATCGGCGCCGCTTCTAGCTTCGGTGCGACGGCAGGGCATGTGGCCCGCCGGGAGGAGACCCATGTACGGCACATATCTGCGGCGTGAACTCGTCGGCCGCAAGAAGCAGACGATCATCGTCGCGACCGGCCTTGCAATAGCCATCGCCCTCGTGATGATCGTCAACTCGCTGGCCGCGGGTGTGCGGGACGCACAGGCGCAGGCACTCGAGTCGGTGTACGGAGTGGGCACCGATCTGACCGTCACCGGCGCGATGGCAGAACCCGGCGAAGGCGGCGGACCGTCCTTCCAGTTCGATCAGGATGGCGGTCAGACCGGCGATGACGGCACGACCAACCTGAGTCAGTCGCGGCTCGTGACCGAGCCGATGCGCGCGACGCTCGACGCGTCCACGGTCAGCACCGTCACGGGCGTCGACGGGGTCTCCGCCGCCGCGGGGGCATTGAGCCTCACGAACATGACCTTCTCCGGCGAGCTGCCGCAGCGGCCGGATGGCGGCACCGACGCCGGCACGGACACCCAGGGCGCGCCGCCCCAGGACGGCGGCGGCGGCTTCGCCGGTGGATCGTTCGACGTCGACTCGTTCAGCGTCCTCGGGATCGACGGGGCGTCGACCGCGGTCGGACCGCTCTCGGCCGTCACGCTCAGCGACGGCCGGGCCCTCGACGCCGACGATGAAGGTGCAAGCGTCGCGGTGCTCGATGCGACGTACGCCGCGACCGCCGACCTGGCGGTGGGCGACACCATCGACGTGGGCGGGCAGGAGATGGAGGTCGTCGGGATCGTCGCGTCATCCTCGAGCGACGCCGACACGGCAGCGAACGTCTACATTCCGCTGGATGTCGCGCAGACCCTCTCGGGCGCCGGTGACGTGGTCTCGACCGTCTACGTGCAGGCAGAGTCCTCGGACGCGATCGCGGCCGTACAGACGGCGCTCCAGGAGGAGCTGCCGGACGCCACGGTGAGCTCGCAGTCCGACCTCGCATCCACCGTTTCGGGATCGCTCTCCAGCGCATCGTCGCTCATCACCAGCCTCGGTACCTGGCTGTCGCTCATCGTGCTCGGGGTGGCACTCGCGCTCGCCGTGCTGTTCACGATCTCGGGCGTCTCGCGCCGCACCCGCGAGTTCGGCACGCTCAAGGCGATCGGCTGGTCCAACCGTCGCGTCGTCGGCCAGGTCGCGGGGGAGTCGGTCGTCCAGAGCCTCATCGGCGGCGTCGCCGGCCTTGCGCTGGGCTTCATCGGCATCGCACTCATCAACATCATCTCGCCCACGATCTCGACGGCCCCGCAGGCCATCACCGGTGGTCCCGGCGGAGCGGGTGGGCCAGGGGGTGGCGGCGGTCCCTCGTTCGCGGGGGCCCTCTCACAGGGCGCGACCGACATCGTGCTGTCGGCTCCGGTGACGCTCTGGGTCATCGTCGCGGCCGTGGGTCTCGCGCTCCTGGGTGGACTGCTCGCCGGCGCGTTCGGCGGATGGCGCGCCGCGCGGCTGAGCCCCGCCGAGGCACTGAGGTCGGTCGGGTGACCGGGCCATGTCAGACCTGAACGAACCCGCGGAACCGTCCGACCCGACCCACTCGACAGGAGAGACCACCATGACCATGACCGAGATCGCAACCACGAACCCAGCGGATGCCGCATCCGCTCCGCTCTACCGCCTGACCGACGTCACGCGGACCTACCGGCAGAAGGACAGGGTGGTGAAGGCGCTTGCGGGGGTGGACCTCGAGATCGCCGCCGGCGACTTCGTGACGATCCAGGGCCCCACCGGCGGGGGCAAGTCCACGCTGCTGCAGCTGCTCGGCGCGCTCGACCGGCCCACCTCCGGCTCGGTCCTGCTGGGGGATGTCGACCTCGCCGGCGCGACGAGCGCCCAGCTCGGGCACGTGCGTGCGCGCGAGATCGGCTTCGTCTTCCAGGGGTTCAATCTGATCCCGACCCTCAGCGCAGCCGAGAACGTCGATATGGCACTCGAGCCGCTCGGCATCCCGAAGGCGGATCGTGCGGCGCAGGTTGCGGCGGCCCTCGAGCACGTCGGACTCGCCGACCGGGCCGATCACCGACCCGGAGAGCTGTCGGGCGGTCAGCAGCAGCGCGTCGCGATCGCTCGCGCGATCGTCAAGAGGCCTCGGGTGCTCCTCGCCGACGAACCCACCGGAAACCTCGATGAGAGTATGCGCGACGAGATCCTCGCCGTGCTCGAGTCGCTATGCGCCGAGGGGCTGACGCTCATCGTCGTCACGCACGACTCGGCGGTCGCTCGCCGGGCGCGCCGGCGCCTGCGCATCGACCGCGGACAGGTGCGCGACATCACGGCAGGGCGCGATATCACCCGCTGATCGGCGGCCGCGTGATCCCTCTGCCGATAACCGGTTGATATCGCGCTGATATCGGCGCGTGGCAGAACGGTCATCTCACCAACGGGCACCAGCCCGATGACGCAGGGAGATGACATGAGATCAACGACTTCGCGGATGGCCTGGCTGCTCGCTCCTCTGCTCGTGACGATGTATGTGGTCGGGCCGGGTGGTCCGGCCACCGCCGGCGGCGGCCACGGGCACGGCGAGACGGGCCCGCCGGATGCATCGGTCGCGAGTTGGGATGCCGTCGGCACGCAGGCATTCACGGCCGCTGCCCTGTCGCCTGCCGAAGGACACACGATCTTCGCGTACATGGCGATCGCGGTCTACGACTCGGTGATGGCAGTCAAGGGCGGGTACGACCCGTTCCTCGTGGCTGCCGACGCGCCCGACGGCGCCTCGGCGGAGGCGGCGGTGGCGGCGGCGGCGCGCGGCATCCTCGTCCACTACCTGCCGGCACAGTCAGCGTCGATCGTCGAGCCCGCCTACACCGCGGCACTCGAGGCGATCCCGGACGGGAGAGCGGAGAGCGACGGCGTGGCGATCGGCACCGAAGTGGCGGGAAAAGTGATCGCCGTGCGCGCGAACGACGGTTTCCGGGCCGCGGTCACGTATACGCCGCCGGACCCGCCCATTCCGGGAGTCTTCCTCCCGACATCGGCGACCCCACTGATCGGCCCGTACCTCGGGCTCATGGAGCCGTTCGCGCTTCGCTCGCCCGACCAGTTCCGGCCGAAGGGCCCACCTCACCTCGGGAGCCGGGAGTGGGCTCGCGAATACAGCGAGGTCAAGCTGATCGGCTCGAGCACCAGCACGACGCGGACCGCCGACCAGACGCTGGCTGCCAGGTTCTGGGGAGAGGCGCCGGTCCAGCAGGCGCATGGCGCGTGGCGCAAGTTCGTGCTCGACCACCAGCTCGACGTCGTCGACGCGGCCCGCTTCATGGCGATGATCTCGGTGACGTACGCGGACGCGCTCATCGCCTGCTTCGACGCCAAATATCACTACGCGTTCTGGCGGCCGATCACCGCGATCCGAGCCGGCGACACCGACGGCAATGCCAGGACGGCAGGCGATCCGTTGTGGTCCACGCTCCTCCCGGCGACACCGAACCACCCGGAGTATCCGAGTGCCCACTCGTGCATCACGCCCACCGCGGGGTGGGTGATCGCCAGGTTCCTGCACACAACGCGGATCAACCTCACGATTCCCAGCCTGACCGGGCTCGGTGATCGTACGTTCGCGCAGCCAGGTGATCTGACGTACGAGGTCGGCAACGCCCGCATCTGGGGCGGCATCCACTTCCGCTCTGCCGTGGAGGACGGGGTCGGCATCAGCAAGCGCGTATCGATGTGGGTGCTCGCCCACAACTTCCACCGGTCACACCGCTAGGTCGCGACCGGCTCACCGTCCTGACCGAGACCCGAGTCAGGACGGTCAGCCGGCTCAGATCGTCATCCAGCGGAGCGGGCGTACGCGGTGATGCGGTCGAAAACCTCATCCTTCGCCGCGTCCACCCGCTGCTCGTCGGGGTGCGCGTCATAGTGCTGGATGATGCGTCGCGCGCCCTCGTCGAACGTGATCGTGGTGCGGAACTCGGGCACGAGGGCCGCCACCTTGCTGTTGTCGAATACCACCGAATGCGCCTTGTCACCGATGAGCGTCGGACCGAGGTCGGGTGCGAAAGCGGAGATCGCGTCGGATGAGACGTGCACGAAGTCCGGATCCGAGACGCCCGCGGCATCCGCCAGCCAGCCGTAGATCTGATTCCAGCTCGGGGCGTGCGAGCCGGTGATGGTGAACGCGTCGCCGATCGCGGCCGGGTTGCCGAGCAGTCCGGCGAACGCGACGGCGAAGTCGTCTGCGTGGGTGATCGTCCACAGGCTCGTGCCGTCGCCGTGGATGACGACGGGGCGGCCGGATCGCAGGCGAGCGATGTCGGTCCAGTCGCCCAGGGTGGGGATCATCCGCTCGTCGTAGGTGTGCGAGGGGCGGATGATCGTCACCGGCAGTCCGCGCTCGCGATAGGCGGCGACGAGCAGGTCCTCGCAGGCGATCTTGTCGCGGGAGTACTGCCAGAACGGGTTGCGCAGCGGAGTGGACTCGGTGACCGGCAGCCGGCGGGGCGGCTTCTGATAAGCGGATGCCGAGCTGATGAACACGTATTGCCCGGTCTCGCCCTCGAAGACGTCGAGATCCTGCTGCACCTGATCGGGCGTGAACGCCAGGAACTCCGCGACGACGTCGAAGTCGGCATCGCCGACCGCGGCGCGCACCGCCGCGGCATCCCGGACGTCCGCGACGATCTCGCGAACGCCGTCCGGGAGGGGTCTGCGGGCGGATCCGCGATTGAGGACGGTGACCTCGTCTCCCCGCTCGAGCGACCTTCGCACGCACGCTGCGCTGATGGTCCCGGTACCGCCGATATAGAGGATGCTGCGACTCGTCACCGTTCGACACTAGCCCGGGTGAGCTGACCTAGGGTGGGGCTCATGACTCTTGTCGACGCCGCCGTGTACCGCAACGGTCGCAGAATCCTGAGTGGCACGGCGACCGAGGTGCTCCATGAGGCCCGGGCGTTCGGCGGCATGGCGTGGGTCGGCCTGTATCGCCCGGATGCGGAAGAGATGCACGCGATCGCGGAGGTGCTCGATCTGCACCCGCTGGCAGTCGAGGACACGCTCAAGGGTCACCAGCGAGCGAAGCTCGAGCGCTACGGCGATATGACCTTCCTGGTGCTGCAGCCCGCACGCTACATCGACGACACCGAGACGGTCGAGTTCGGCGAGGTGCACGTCTTCGTGGGACCGGGCTACGTGATCACGGTGCGCCACGCCGAGAACCCGGACCTCGCGGCCGTGCGGCATACCCTCGAGGCTCGTCCCGAGGTCCTGGCACTCGGACCGTACGCGGTGGTGTGGGCGGTCTGCGACGACATCGTCGACCAGTATCGTCCGGTCGTCGCCGGCGTTGAGAACGACATCGACGAGATCGAGGACGAACTGTTCTCAGGAGACCCGGCGGTGTCCAAGCGCATCTTCGGACTGCAGCGCGAAGTGATCGACCTGCAGCATGCGACCGCACCGCTCGTGTCGATGTTCGACCGCCTCCAGAAGATCGTCATGGAGGTCACCGGGGCGCAGGAGGCGCCGGCGTTCCGCGATGTCGATGACCATGCCCGGCAGATCGTGGAGCAGGTCGACACCTTCCGGGTGACCCTGGACAGCGCGCTCACCGTGCACGCCACGATGGTCGATCAGGAGAACAACGAGGCGATGCGCCGGATGGCGGAGTTCGGAATCGAGCAGAACGATCAGGTCAAGAAGGTGTCGGCATGGGCGGCCATCCTGTTCGCGCCGACCCTCGTCGGCACGATCTACGGCATGAACTTCGAGTACATGCCCGAGCTGCATTGGGTGTTCGGGTATCCGATGGCCGTGGGGCTCATGGCGGCCACCAGCTTCACGCTGTATCGGGTGTTCAAGAGCAGAGGCTGGCTGTAGCGCGGTGTCGGAGGCGGTCACTATTTTGACCGCATGACTGCTTCGACCTTGAAAGGCCTCATTCCCAGCGGCGTGGTCGCACCCGGTGACGCCGAGTGGGACGCAGCTCGCACGTTCCACTCCGGCATCGGACAACCCGACGTCGTCGTCCGCGCGACGAGCGTCGACGACGTGAGCGGCGCACTCCGCTATGCCACCGCCCGAGGGCTGGATGTCATGGTGCGCGGCGGCGGCCACAGTGCGTGGGGCGCCCTGCCTGGCGGACTCGCACTGGACCTGTCCGCCCTGAACAGCATCGACGTCGACGGCACGCTGGTGCGTGTCGGCGGCGGCGCGGTGTGGGGCGACGTCGCGCGTGCCCTCGCCGATCACGGGCTCGGCCTGAGCTCGGGCGACACCGCATCCGTGGGGGTCGGCGGTCTCACCCTCGGTGGCGGGATCGGTTGGATGGTGCGATCCTGGGGTCTCGCGGCCGACCAACTCGTCGGCGTCGAGCTCGTGACCGCGTCGGGCGATGTCGTCGAGGCGAACGACCGGTCCCATCCTGAGCTGCTCTGGGCACTTCGGGGCGGCGGCGGCAATTTCGGGGCCGTCACGCGGTTCGACTTTCGAGCCCACGCGCTGTCGTCCGTCGTCTTCTCGACCCTGGATGTCGCGGGTGACGCACGCCCGATTCTGGGGGTGCTGCGCGACTCCATGCGCGACGCGCCGCGCGAACTCACGGTCACGTACATGCACGTACCGCCGATGGATCCGAGTGCGCCCGCGGGCGCGACGATCACGGCCTGCTGGATCGGCGACGACGAGTCGGCGGCCCGAGCCGCGCTCGCTCCCATGCTGGCGCTCGATGCCGTGACAGAGTCCTCGATCACGGCGCAGGCGTATCCCGACATCCTGATGGAGATGCCGGCGTCCGATCCCGAACAGCAGATGCCCGGGTTCGTCGGCGGCAACACCCTGGTGCGAGACCTGAGCGACGACGCGATCGACCGGCTCGTCTCGTTCCGCGAGGCCAATGAAGCGTCGGTGATCTTCCTGCGCTCACTGGGCGGCGCGTTCGGCGACGTGCCGCAGAACGATACGCCGTTCCCCGCGCGAGACGCTACGTGGTTCGTGATGGCAGGAGCCTTCGACATCCCGGGAGTCGTCGACGACGAGACTCGCCCCCGCATCCAAGCCGATTGGGACGCGATCGAGGCCGTCGGACAGGGATTCTACGGAAACTTCAGCACGTCGACAGACGCTTCGCTGGCGGGGCGGATGTATCCGCCCGCCACGATGGCGCGCCTGGCCCTGGTGAAGCGGGAGTGGGATCCCCAGAACCGTTTCAGCCGCAACCACAACGTCCGCCCCGCCTGAGCGGAGGCGTGGTTCGACGGACTCAGAAGCCGGCGGTCAGTGGGTGTCTTCGGCTTCGATCTCGGTGCGATCGCCTGACCATAGCGTGTGGAAGGTGCCTTCTTTGTCGATTCGCTTGTAGGTGTGGGCGCCGAAGAAGTCGCGCTGTCCCTGGATGAGGGCGGCCGGGAGGCGATCGGCGCGCAGGCCGTCGTAATACGCGAGGGATGACGAGAACGCCGGCGAAGGGAGGCCTGCGGTCGCCGCGGTGGAGACGATTCGGCGCCAGGCGTCCTGGGCGCGGCCGAGTGCTTCGACGAAGTACGGGGCGGTGAGCAGCACCGGCAGGTCGGGGGTCTCGGCGTAGGCGTCGGCGATGCGGTTGAGGAACTGGGCGCGGATGATGCAGCCGCCGCGCCAGATCTTCGAAACCGCGCCGAGGTCGATCGACCAGCCGTACTGAGCGGCGCCGGCGCGGATCTCGTCGAACCCCTGCGAGTACGCGACGATCTTCGACGCGAACAGGGCCAGGCGCACGTCTTCGATGAACGCATCCACGTCGTCGACCGTGAGGTCGTCCTGCGGGCCGGGCAGGTCGCGGGACACCGAGCGCTGCTCGGGGTGGCTCGACAGCGACCGGGCGAACGTCGCCTCGGCGATGCCGGAGACCGGCACGCCGAGGTCGAGGGCCGTCTGCACCGTCCAGGCGCCGGTGCCCTTGGCGCCGGCCTGGTCGAGGATGATGTCCACGAGCGGCGTGCCCGTCGAGGCGTCCACCTGGCGCAGCACCTCGGCGGTGATCTCGATGAGGTAGGACTCGAGCTCACCGCGGTTCCATTCGGCGAACACCTCGGCGATCTCGGCGGGGGTCCTTCCGGTGCCGCGGCGGATGAGGTCGTAGGCCTCGGCGATGAGCTGCATGTCGGCGTACTCGATGCCGTTGTGCACCATCTTCACGAAGTGGCCGGCGCCATCGTGACCGACGTGCGTCACGCACGGCTCACCCTCGGCGACAGCGGCGATGGACTTCAGGATCGGCCCGAGGGTCACCCACGACTCGTCCGACCCGCCGGGCATGATCGACGGCCCGAGCAGGGCGCCCTCTTCACCGCCGGAGACGCCCATGCCGACGTAGTTGATGCCGGTGGCGCGCACCGCCTTCTCACGCCGAATGGTGTCGGTGAACAGCGCGTTGCCGCCGTCGACGATGATGTCGCCCGGCTCGAACACGTTCACCAGCGCGTCGATGACGGCATCCGTCCCGGCACCGGCTTTGACCATGATGATCGCCGCACGCGGCTTCACAAGCGACGCCGCGAACTCCTCGTACGTCGCCGTCGAGACGAATCCGGCCTCCGGGTGAGCGCCGACGAGCTCCTCGGTCTTGGCAGGGGTGCGGTTGTAGATCGCGACGGTGTTGCCCTCCCGGCTCGCGAGGTTGCGAGCAAGATTCGAGCCCATCACTGCGAGTCCGACGACGCCGATGTTGGCGGCGGCCTGAGCAGGCGCATCCGGCCCTGTGGGAGTGGGCGCAGGACGCTCCACGTCCTGGGGCGCGGGAGCACCCTCGTGAATCTGCGTCGCACCGGGGTGGTCGTCCCGGTCGGTCGAGATGTTCGTCGTTGCTGAGGACTCGTTCGAGGACACGCCTGCTCCTTGCCGTACACGGGGATCGTCTTCCAGCCTAGAGTCTGCCGGGCTCGCGTTACGAGCCCGAGGCGAACCGCTCACCGTGGCGGTCATCCCGCGGTGATCCGAGCGCGGCGACTGCGCCGGCTCACAAAGGCGAACTGCTGGATCGTCTCTCCATTTGACTCCTATGAGATCGTTTTGTCAACCGATTGCCACTGCTTCGCTCAGATGACAATGCCGCTGCCGACGTTCGATCCGGAAGATTGCGGCAATCGGTTGCGTCCCTTAGCGATATGTGGTTCGATATCGTCACGACCTGAGAGCGGCATCCGCTGTCGGGTTCCCGACGAAGTGAGCACGGCGGATATCTGCTCGTCGAGCACGACGATCTGTACGGCCGAACGGTGCGACGCGCCGCAGACCTCCCATGACAGCATCGCGGCGCTGGGCTTCGCAGACATGCTCGCGCGCTAGCGTGGGTCAGAGGGCTTCGGCGAGAGGGGGCGGTCCGATGGCCGACGAGGCAGCTGCCGCGCCGAACGGCACCCCCAAACGGTCGCGTGGCGGCACGGCGCCGACCATCTACGACATCGCTCGTCTGGCCGATGTCAATCCGTCCACAGTCTCACGAGCGCTCAGCCAGCCGGGGCGCATCAATGCCAAGACCGAGGAGCGCATCCGCGCGGCGGCGAAAGAGCTCAACTACCGGGTGAACCCCATCGCGCGAGCGCTGCCGACCGGTCGCACGAACACTCTCGGCCTCGTGGTCGCCGACATCACCAACCCCGTGATCTTCGGCATCGTCCGCGGTGCCGAGCACGCCGCGGCCGACGCCGGCTACACCCTGATCGTCGCGGAGTCGCAGGAGTCCGGTGAGCGCGAGGCGACCGCGGTCGAGCGCGTGCTCCCGTCGGTCGACGGGCTCGTGCTCGCGACGACACGACTCGGTGACGCGCAGATCCGGAGCATCGCCGAACGCAAGCCGATCGTCGTCATCAACCGCGCCGTCGAAGGCCTGACCTCGATCCTTCCCGACGTGGAGCGCGGCGTCGGTCAGCTCGTGTCGCACCTCGCGGATCTCGGCCATCGCTCGCTTGCATACCTGTCAGGACCCGATACGTCGTGGATCAGCGCGCGGCGCTGGGAGGCGCTGCTCGCGGCGGCTCCGGAGCGTGGAATGTCCATCGTGGAGATCGGACCGGGTGTGCCGACGCTCGATGGCGGCACAGCGGCGATCTCGCGTGTGATCGCCGCCCGGGTGACCGCGGTCGTCGCATTCAACGATCTGATGGCCATCGGCCTCCTGCGAGCCGCCGTCGAACGCGGGATCGCAGTGCCCTCGCAGCTGAGCATCGCGGGTTTCGACGACATATTCGGGAGCGACTTCACGACGCCCGGAATCACCACCGTCCGCACCCCGCTGGACGAGGCGGGGGAGCGCGCCGTCCGATACCTGCTGAGCCGCGGAGCCCCGCACAGCACGAAGGCGGACGCCGACCACGCCGTCCTGATGCAGACGGATCTCGTCGTGCGCGGCTCCACGGGACACCCGGCGGCATAGCGTGCCCTATGGTGCCGACTCGTTCTCGCGGTCCAAGATGGCAACCGGTTGACAAACCGGCGACATCGGGGCATCATGGATCACGTGTCAACGCCGCTGCAACTCGATCCCGACCGCCTCCTCCCCGCGGACCCGCAGACGCGCTCGATCGCGCGCGCACTCTACGAGTCAGTCGCACAGCTGCCGATCATCTCGCCACACGGCCATGTCGCGCCCAGTCTTCTGATGGATGATGAGCCGTTCTCCGACCCGGCGGAGCTGTTCATCACGCACGACCACTACGTCACGCGGCTGCTGCACTCCGCCGGCGTGGATCTCGGCGCGCTCGGGGTCGGCCGGAGCGCGCCCGTCGATCCGCGGCACGCGTGGCGCATCCTCGCCGAGAACTGGCACCTCCTCGCAGGCACTGCCTCCGGCTACTGGCTGACCCATGAGCTCGCCACCCTCTTCGACATCCGCGACGAGCCGTCCGCCGAGACCGCTGACGCCTCGTACGACGCGATCGCCACCCGACTGGCCGACCCGGCTTATCGCCCGAGGGCGCTCTTCGACCGGTTCGGCATCGAGGTTCTCGCTACGACCGACGATCCGATGGACGACCTCTCCGTGCACGCGGCGCTCGCGGCCGATCCGACCTTCTCAGGCCGGGTGCTGCCGACTTTTCGTCCGGATGCCTACTTGGACCCGACCGCTGCCGACTTCCGTGCGCGCATCGCACGGCTCACCGAGGCGAACGGCACCGCACCGGACGACTTCGCCGGCTACCTCTCCGCGCTCGAGGCCCGCCGCGCCCACTTCGTCGCACACGGCGCAGTCTCGGCCGATCACGGCGTCCGCGAGCCGTACACCGTGGACCTGAGCGATGACGAGGCGTCCGCCCTGTATCGCCGCGCCGTCGCAGGCGATCTCGATGCGGCGGGCGCCCGCGAGTTCGCGGGCAACATGCTGTTGCGCATGGCAGGCATGAGTGCGCGCGACGGACTCGTCATGACGATCCACCCCGGGGTCTACCGCAATCACTCCAGTGCCACGTTCGATCGATTCGGCCCCGACACGGGTCACGACATCCCGATCACGACGACGTACACCGGCAACCTGCGCCCGCTCCTTGAACGCCACGGTCTGGAGCCCGGCCTGCACCTGGTGCTGTTCGCCGTGGACGAGACGGTCTACTCGCGCGAAGTCGCACCGCTCGCGGGCTTCTACTCCAGCGTGTTCATCGGCGCGCCGTGGTGGTTCCTGGACGCACCCGACGCGGTCGTGCGCTTCCGCTCGGCGGTCACCGAGACCGCCGGTTTCTACCGTGGCTCCGGATTCATCGACGACACACGCGCGTTCCTTTCCATCCCGGCCCGTCACGACATGGCACGCCGGCTCGACTCCGCGTTCCTGGCGCGACTGGTGAGAGAGGGTCGCGTATCGCCGGCTGCCGCCGAACGCATCGTGACGGATCTCGTGGACGCGCTCCCTCGAAAGGTGTTCAAGCTGTGAAAGAGACCGTCACCGCCGACCTCAACCGCTTCGCCCTCGCTGAGCGCACCGGCTCCCGCGTCGACGCTGCGCCGGTCCGCATCGCGCACCTCGGCCTCGGCGCCTTCCACCGTGCCCATCAGGCGTGGTACACCGATGTCGCAGACGACGCGAACGAGTGGGGGATCGCGGCCTTCACCGGACGCAGCCCCGTCGCCGCCGAGGATCTCCAGGCGCAGGACGGCCTCTACTCCGTGCTCGTCCGTTCTGCGGATGACGACGACGTCCGCATCGTCGACAGCATCTCAGAGGCTGTCGACGGAGCCCGGGTCGACCGCCTCATCGATACGGTCGCCGCGCCCCGGACGGCGCTGGTCACGCTCACGATCACGGAAGCGGGCTATGCGCTCGGTGCCGACGGACGCCCGGATGTCGCGAACGCCGCTGTCGCGGCGGACCTGGACTGGCTCCGTCGCAACCTCGGCGCTGCCCGCTTCGACCTGTCCGCAGCGCCGCGGACGGCGCTCGCGCGCCTTCTCGCCGGAGTCGAGGCGCGCCGGCGCGTCGGCGCGGGGGACCTCGCGATCGTCTCGTGCGACAACCTTCCCGACAACGGTGCGCTGACACGTGGCGGCCTGCTCGGCCTCGCGGACCTCGCCGGTTCATCGGAGACGCGCGAGTACGTCGCTGACCACGTCGCATTCGTCTCGACGTCCATCGACCGGATCACGCCGAAGACCACACCCGAGGACATCTCCCTGGTCGCCGCGGCGACCGGCTGGAACGACCGGGCGCCGGTGGTGACCGAGCCCTTCCACGATTGGGTGCTCTCCGGCGAGTTCCCCAGTGGGCGACCGGAATGGGAGCGCGGCGGTGCGCGGTTCGTCGACGACATCGATCCCTTCGAGCGCCGCAAGCTGTCGCTGCTCAATGGGTCGCACACGCTCATGGCGTACGCCGGCGCGGCTCGCGGCCACCTCACCGTCGCCCAGGCCATCGCTGATCCGACCGTGCGGTCGTGGGTCGAGGAGTACTGGAGCGAAGCGGTCCGCCACCTGCCGGCCGAGGGACTCGAACTCGAGGCCTACCGCGCCGCGCTTCTCACCCGCTTCGAGAACGCCCGCATCCAGCATCTCCTCCGCCAGATCGGGCAGGACGGCACGACGAAGCTTCGCGTGCGCATCGCCCCGCTCCTGAAGGCGGAGCGCGCCGCGGGCCGCGATGGCGCGGCATCCGTGCGCGCCATCGGCGCGTGGGTCGCTGCCGCCCGCCGGGGCGAACTGCCCGCAGACCGCGTGGGCGACTCGCTCGCGGCCGCAGCCTCGGAGTCGGGGGAGCGGGGCGTCGTGGCACTTCTCCGCCTGGTCGATGACGAGCTCGCGGACGATCCGTCGATCGTCGCTGCCGTCGCCGGGGCGGCGGCCGCGTTCGAACGCGTCTGACGAATCCGTCGACGCGACAGCGGCAACGGAGGAGACTGCCGATCAGGTTGCTCATGGAACCTCGGAAGAAGATTGTGGCAATCGGTTGCCACCAAGTTCTGAATGTGGTTCAATAGAGGCAACCGGTTGCCAGATGCCCGGCCGCATATCCCCCACGCAGTGACGCGTCGTCGCAAGGACGCGAAGAAAGGCAAACCACCATGCTGAAGCCTCAGACCAGCCCGACACGAGAACTGGTCGGCCTCGACGGACTCTGGAAGTTCGCCGTCGACACCTCGGTGCCCGCCTCCCCGTGGACTGCGACGCTGCCGACGCAGCTCGAGGCTGCGGTTCCCGCAAGCTACAACGACCTGTTCGCGGAT
Source organism: Microbacterium pumilum (assembly GCF_039530225.1). Lineage (NCBI taxonomy): Bacteria > Bacillati > Actinomycetota > Actinomycetes > Micrococcales > Microbacteriaceae > Microbacterium > Microbacterium pumilum. The sequence continues at coordinate 3,444,786 of NZ_BAAAOH010000001.1, read as the reverse complement.
GCCGCCATCCGCGATCACGTCGGCTGGGTCTGGTATCAGCGGTCTGTGCGCGTCCCGCGCGGGTGGGCCGGCGAGCGCGTCTTCGTCCGACTCGACGCGGCGACCCACGAGGGGGTCGTCTACGTCGACGACACCAAGGTCGCCGAGCACGTGGGCGGCTACACCCCGTTCGAGGCCGACATCACCGACGTCGTGACGGCGGGCGGCGAGTTCCGCCTCACCATCGGCGTGAGCAACGAGCTCACGAACATCACGATTCCGCCGGGCAAGGTCACCGTCACGGATGACGGCGGCCGAACGCAGGACTACCTGCACGACTTCTTCAACTACGCGGGGCTTGCCCGCTCAGTGTGGCTGTACAGCGCGCCGGCCGTGCGCGTGTCCGACATCACGATCACGACGGACCTCGACGGTTCCACGGGCATCGTCGGCTTCGACATCGAGACGACCGGCGCCGATTCGGTGAACGTCACGCTGCGAGACGCCGCGGGCGAGGTCGTGGCGACCGGAGACGGCATCGCCGGCGCACTTCGCGTTCAGGATGTGCGTCTCTGGCAGCCCGGCGCCGCGTACCTGTACACCCTGACCGCACAGGCGATCGTCGCCGGTGACGTCGTCGACGAGTATTCACTCCCGGTGGGCGTCCGCACGATCGAGGTCCGGGGCACCGAGTTCCTCATCAACGGCACGCCGTTCTACTTCACGGGCTTCGGCCGCCATGAGGACAGCGCGATCCGAGGCAAGGGCCACGACAACGCCTACCTCGTGCACGACTTCCAGCTCATGGACTGGATCGGAGCGAACTCGTTCCGCACCTCCCACTATCCCTACGCCGAGGAGGTCATGGAATTCGCGGACCGCCACGGCATCGTCGTGATCGACGAGGTGGGCGCCGTCGGCCTCAACCTGGCGATGGGCGGCGGCATCTTCGGCGGACAGGCAGCACCCACGTTCTCGCCCGAGACGATCAACGATCGCACCCGTGAGACGCATGCGCAGGCGATCCGCGAGCTCATCGCGCGCGACAAGAACCACCCCAGCGTCGTGATGTGGTCCATCACGAACGAACCCGCCTCGAACGAGGACGGCGCCCGCGAGTACTTCGAGCCGCTCGTCTCCCTCACCCGTGAACTCGACCCCACGCGCCCGGTCACGTTCGTCAACGTCATGTTCTCGACATTCGAGAACGACCTCATCGCGGACCTGTTCGACGTCATCTGCCTGAACCGCTACTACGGCTGGTACGTCGACTCCGGCGACCTGAAGACGGCGGAGCGCAAGCTCGAGGCCGAGCTGCTCGGCTGGCAGGAGAAGTTCGCCCGGCCGCTCATCATGACCGAGTACGGGGCCGATACGGTACCGGGCTATCACTCCATCTACGACTCCCCCTTCACGGAGGAGTACCAGACGAGCTTCCTCGAGATGTACCACCGCGTGCACGACCGCATCCCCGCGATCGTGGGCGAGCAGGTGTGGAATTTCGCGGACTTCCAGACCAAAAACGGGTTCGCGCGGGTCGACGGCAACAAGAAGGGCGTGTTCACGCGCGACCGCAAGCCGAAGGCCGCCGCACACGCCCTCCGCACCCGGTGGACCGCCCCGCGCGACGCCGACTGACACCGACCCCATCCGACCGAGTCCCACCGATCCTCCCAGGCAAGGAAGCCATCATGACCATCACCGATCAGAGCACTGGCGTCGCCGTGGCGACACCGAAGAAGCTGAGCCCACTCAGCGTCGTCGGCTACGGCGCCGGCGACGCCGCGAACAACCTCGCGTTCACCACCGCGACGATGTTCCTCCTCGTGTACTACACGGATGTGGCGGGAATCTCCGCAGCAGCTGCGGGCACGCTGCTGCTCGTCGTGAGAGTCTTCGACGCGTTCGCAGACGTCCTCGCGGGGCGCATCGTGGATCGCACCTACAGCAAGCGGTTCGGCAAATTCCGTCCGTTCATCCTGTTCGGCTCCCTGCCGCTGCTGCTCCTGAGCGTGGCGACGTTCTCGGTGCCCCAGATCGGTGAATCGGGCATGCTGCTCTACGCGTACCTCACCTACGCCGCGCTGGGTCTCGCCTACAGCCTGGTGAACATCCCCTACGGCTCGCTGGCCGGGGCGATGACCCGCAACGGGGGGGAGCGCGCCAAGCTCGCCAGTGCCCGCACCGTCGGCGCGATGATCGTCGGCGCGGCGCTCGGCATCTTCATCGCCCCGCTGATCACGCCCGATCGCGACCTGCAGTCGCTGTTCACCTTCATGACGCTCGGGTTCGTGGTCGTCGGCTTCGGGCTCTACCTGTTCACATTCTTCACGGCGAAGGAGACCGTCATCCGCGACGTCGCCCACGTGACGATGAAGCAGAGCTTCGCCATCCTCAAGAGCAACCGTCCGCTGCTCATGCTCTGCGTGAGCTCGTTCGCGTTCCTGACCGGGATGCTGGCGCTGAGCACCGTTCAGCTCTACTACCTGCGCGATGTGCTGCACGCACTTCCGCTGTACGCCGTGCTGTCCATCGTCCAGCTCGTGCTGACCTTCGGGCTTGCGGCGTTCGTGCCGGCCATCGTCCGCCGTTTCGGCAAGCGCAACGGCTACGTCGCCGGCGGAGTGATCATGATCATCGGCGGTCTGCTGGTGTTCCTGGCGCCGCCGAGCGTCCCATGGCTCGCGTTCGCGGGACTGGTGCTGTGCCAGGTGGGCGTCGTGCTGGTGAACATGCTCGTCTGGGCCCTCGAGGCCGACACCGTCGAGTACGGCGAGTGGAAGACCGGCGTGCGCGCCGAGGGCATCATCTACGCCCTGTTCTCCTTCACCCGCAAGACCGGTCAGGCGGTCGGCGGCGCGCTCGCGGCCTACGCCCTCGCCATCGGCGGCTACGCGGCAGGAGCAGACGTGCAGTCCACGTCGGCGGAGTGGGGCATCCGCGCCGCGGCAGGACTGCTGCCCGCAGTCGCCGCGCTCATCGCGATTGCGATCATGTTCTTCTACCCGCTGACCGACGCTCGGCACCGCGAGATCGTCGCCGAGATCGCCGAGCGCCGTGAGGCGAAGAATCAGGATGCCGCCGGCGATCCGTCGCTCAGCACCGCTGCGTTCCGCGCTGCGGACCCCGGGTCCGGGGCCTCACTGCCGGACTGACGGCACCACGACCAATACATCGATTCCATCGAAGGGACAGCAGAAATGATCATCGACAAGGCTGAGGTCATTGTCACGAGTCCGGGACGCAACTTCGTCACCCTGCGGCTCACCACCGACGAAGGCCACGTGGGCATCGGCGATGCGACCCTCAACGGACGCGAGCTGGCGGTCGTGAGCTACCTCAAGGATCATGTCGCACCGCTGCTGATCGGCGTCGATGCGGGCAAGATCGAGGACACCTGGCAGTTCCTCTATCGCTCGGCGTACTGGCGGCGAGGCCCCGTCACGATGGCGGCGATCGCGTCGGTCGACATGGCACTGTGGGACATCAAGGGCAAGGCGGCCGGGATGCCGGTGTACCAGCTGCTCGGAGGCGCCAGCCGCCGCGGTCTGATGGCCTACGGCCACGCCTCGGGCAAGGATCTCCCCGAGATCTTCGATTCCGTCCGATCGCACCTCGAGCAGGGGTATCGGTCGATCCGCGTGCAGTCCGGTGTGCCCGGACTGCAGGCGATCTACGGGATCGCGTCGCAGGCGGCCGGAACCAAGGACTCCGACATCCGGTACGACCACGAGCCCGCCCGCCGCGGCGCCAAGCCGACCGAGGAGGACTGGGACACACGGGCCTACATGCGGCATCTGCCGACGGTGTTCGAGGCCGTGCGCAACGAGTTCGGTCCGGAGCTGCCGCTGCTGCACGACGGGCATCACCGGATGACGCCGATCCAGGCGGCGAAGCTCGGCAAGTCGCTCGAGCCGTATGACCTGTTCTGGCTCGAGGACTGCACGCCGGCCGAGAACCAGGAGGCGCTGCGGCTGGTGCGTCAGCACACCACGACGCCGCTGGCCATCGGTGAGATCTTCAACACGGTGTGGGACTTCAAGGACCTCATCAAAGAGCAGCTGATCGACTACGTGCGCGGTGCGGTCACCCACATGGGCGGCATCTCCCCCCTGAAGAAGACCCTGGAGTATGCCGCGCAGTATCAAGTCAAGTCCGGCATGCACGGGCCGACCGACATCTCTCCGGTGGGCATGGCCGCCGCGATGCACCTGGGCCTGTCGATCCACAACTTCGGCATCCAGGAATACATGAAGCACTCCGCGGCGACCGACAGCGTCTTCCAGCAGACCTTCTCCTGGTCGGACGGCTACCTCCACCCCGGCGATGCGCCCGGGCTGGGTGTCACACTGGATGTCGACGAGGCCGGCAAGTACCCCTACGAGCAGGCCTACCTCCCCTTCAACCGACTCGCCGACGGAACGGTCCACGACTGGTGACGAACAGCACCCCGCTCGTCTGCGTGATGGGGGTGTCGGCGGCGGGCAAGTCCACCGTCGGTGCCGCCCTCGCCGGGGTGCTGGGGGTGCCGTTCGCCGACGCGGACGATCTGCACTCCGACGCCAACCGGTCGAAGATGGCGTCGGGGATCCCGCTCGGCGACGAGGACCGATGGCCCTGGCTGGATGCCGTCGGCGGCCATTTTCAAGAGCATCGTGCGACGGGACTCGTGATGGCGTGCAGTGCGCTGCGCAGGGTCTACCGTGATCGCATCCGAGCCGTCGCCCCCGACGTGGTGTTCGTCCATCTCGACGGTTCGCGCGAGCTGCTCGCGGCCCGCGCCGCCGCACGCACGGATCACTTCATGCCGGCGGCGCTCCTGAACTCGCAGATCGCGACGCTCGAACCGCTCGCCGCGGACGAGAGGGGTCTTGTCGCAGACGTCGGGATGCCGGTGAGCGACCTGGTCGACGACGTGGCCGCGAGGCTGAGCTCGGCCTGACGCAGGTCAGTCCTTGCGGTACGCCGACCTGCCCATCGACCAGAATCCGAAGACCGTCAGCACGCCGCCGACCGCGGCCATCGCTCCGATCAGCCAGAGCAGGACGTGGCTTGCGGTTCCGTATTCCATGGTGTCCTCCGTGGCAGTGCTGGCCGGGCGCTGATTGGTGCGTTCCTCATCGTAGCGGGGCTCTGTCCATTCGACCGCGGGGGGATCCCGCGAGAGTCGCTGGGCTCGTTCGGCTGCGCCGCGCCCCCTGGTAGACTGAACCCTTGTACTTCGGCGAGGGATGCCTCGGACCCGCCATGATGGCAGGTTGCGGCATCCGTGATCGACGCGGTGAAGCAGGCCACGGCTTTCCTCACGCGATCGCGTTCGAGTCGAATCCAGACCACATACCCGGGCCGTGCGCCCGCAAGGAGTAACCACCATGTCGACTGAAACCGACACCAAAGTCCACGCCGAGGTTCGCGAGAACTTCGGCAAGGGCTTCGCCCGCCGCCTGCGCGCCGCCGGCAAGATCCCCGCCGTCATCTACGGGCATGGCACCGACCCGGTGCACGTCGCCCTTCCGGGTCACCAGGTCGCGCTGCTCATCCGTCGCGCCAACGTCGTGCTCGAGCTCGACGTGAACGGCAAGCAGCAGCTCACCCTCGTCAAGGACGTGCAGAAGGACCCGGTGCACCAGATCATCGAGCACATCGACCTGCTCGTGGTCCGCAAGGGCGAGAAGATCCAGGTCGACGTGCCCATCTCGATCATCGGCGAGCCCGCTCCCGGAACGATCGCCGCGCAGGACGCCAACACCGTCCTGCTCGAGGTCGAGGCGACCCACATCCCCGAGCGCATCGAGGTCGACGTCGAGGGACTCGAGGAGGGCACGCACATCACCGCTGCCGACCTCACGCTGCCGTCCGGCGCGTCGCTGATCGTCGACGCCGAGACGCTCATCGTCGCCATCTCGATCCCGTCCTCGACCCTCGCGGCCGAAGACGAGATCGCCGAGCTGGACGCAGCGGTCTCGGCCGCTCAGGCTCTGGAATCCGAAGCGGCCGCTGAAACCGAAGAAGACTCCGAGTAGGACCACTCTGCAGGGGAGGGGACGCGGGTTCCGCGTCCCCTTTCCTGTTCCTCGAAGACGCCGCCGGCGGAGCAGGCAGGACGGCAGCGAGCTGCGGATGCCCGCGGCTCGGGCAGGATGGATGACATGGCAGAGGCGTGGCTGATCGTGGGGCTCGGAAACCCGGGCCCGCGGTATGAGCTCACGCGCCACAACGTGGGTCAGCTCGTCGTCGACGAGCTCGCGGCGCGACGCGGTGAGGGATTCCGCTCCCACAAGGCGAACGCGCGCGTCGCCGAGACCTGGCTCCGTCCGGGCGGCGCGAAGCTCATCCTCGCCAAGCCCAACACCTTCATGAACGTTTCGGGCGGTCCGGTGGCGGGTCTCGCGAAGTTCTACGCCGTGGAGCCGGAGCATGTCGTCGTCATCCACGACGAACTCGACATCCCGTTCGACACGATCAAGCTCAAGACCGGTGGCGGCCACGGAGGCCACAACGGGGTCCGAGATGTTGCGAAGGCGCTGGACTCGTCGGAGTTCGCCCGGGTGCGCGTCGGGATCGGCCGACCGGTCGGACGCCAGGACCCCGCGGACTGGGTGCTCGACCCGTTCGGCCCCTCCGAGCGCAAGAACCTGCCGATTCTGCTGGGCGATGCGGCGGATGCCGTCGAACAGCTCGTCGACGAGGGTCTGCTCGCCGCCCAGCAGCGGCACCACGCCCCGCGCGCGTAGAGCGCGCGGGGTCAGCCGCCGATGCCGGTGCCCGCGGCCAGCCCCGCGGTCAGGGCACTCTGCAATGCGATGACGAACACGATGAGTCCGAGCGCCGCCACCACGATCGCGGCGACGCCCAGACCCCGACCGCGGTTCTTCGCGATCGCGACGATGCCCTGGATGATCGCCCATACGCCCAGCGCGGTTCCGATCCAGAACGAGACCTCCGCGACGAGAACCCAGTCCCGCACGGGCGTGAGTGCAGACCAGTCGAAGCGGACGTCCATCGGGCGGAGCGCGATCTCGCGCCCTGCGCCGAGCCCGATGTTGAAGGCTGCGATCACGATGGCGATCCCCGAGATGACGGTCGCTGCGATCGCCGCGAGGAGGGCGACGAGGCCGAGTCCGGCCCCTGTCGCGTGCCGCGGGTTCGTCGCCATGCCACCCACCGGTGCGGGCGATGCGAGGTACGGGCCGGCATAGCCGGGCGGCGGCGCGTATGACCCCGGCGCGGGGTACGGCGCGGTGAAGTTCGGGGGGTGCGGCAATGGTCCGGATGCCGGTGCCACCGGCGTGGGCGTGGAGCGAGCTCCAGCGGGCGCAGCGGACATCGGCGGTGCGGGCGGCGCCACCCAGTGCGGCGCGGACTGCGGCGGCGACCCGGCCGGAAGCGGCGGTATCGGCGGCACGGGCGGCGCCGGCTCGGCAGGATGACTCACTCGACTCATCCTACGAGGGCCCTGTGGTGGGCGGTTCGCGTTCCCTCGGGGCGCTGGGTGTCACTGCCGGTGCGTAGACTCGTCCGGTGACAGTTCCCGGGATCGTGCGCGCCCTCGAACAGGCTGAACCGTTCCGGGACGCTGTGGCTGCGTCATCCGTCGACGCGGACTTCTCGCTCGTTGAGGGCCTTGATGCCCCTCTTCTCGCCGCCCTGCTCGAACGCCGACGGGCAGCGGGCAAGCCGCCGATTCTCCTCGCGATCGCGCCGACCGGCCGACGTGCGGAATCGCTGGGGCCGGCGCTCGAGGCGCTCGTGCCGGGCGCCGAGGTGCTCCATTTTCCGGCGTGGGAGACCCTCCCGCACGAACGACTGAGCCCGAGCGCCGAGATCGTCGGCACCAGGCTCGAGGTGCTCGGCCACATCGCACGCTGGCACGCGGACACGCCGCTCGTGATCACCGCGTCGGTGCGTGGCGCCATCCAGCCCCTCGCCGCGGGGCTCACCGATGTCGAGCCGGTCGAACTCACGATGGGCGCGCGGGGCCATGACCTCGGCGAGGTCGCGGCGCGGCTGGTGGAACTGGCGTATCACCGCGTCGACATGGTCTCGCGCCGGGGCGAGTTCGCCCTCCGCGGCGGCATCCTGGACGTCTTTCCGCCCACGGCGCCGCACCCGTATCGCGTCGAGTTCTTCGGCGACGAGGTGGATCAGATCCGCGCCTTCTCCGTCGCAGACCAGCGATCGCTGCCGGAGGAGGTCCGCAGCGTGTCGCTCGTCGCGAGTCGCGAGCTCCTGCTCACCACGCCGGTGCGCGAGCGCGCACGCGAGCTGAAGGAGGAGTTCCCCGGGCTTCGCGGCATGCTCGAGAAGATGTCCGAGGGCATTCCCGTCGAGGGCATGGAGTCGCTTCTGCCGGTGCTCGCCGACGCACTCGTCACGCTCGTCGACTACCTCCCCGAGGCCGCCGCCGTCGCGCTCGTCGACCCCGAGCGCTCGGTGACCCGCGCGATCACGCTGGGCGACACCAACCGCGAATTCCTCGATGCGGCCTGGAGCGCGGCGACGGCCGGCGCCGCGACCCCCGTCGACCTCGGCGCGGGCGACTTCGTGACGCTCCCGCGACTCCGAGAGGCTGCCCAGGCGCGGGGCGACGTGTGGTGGACGCTGAGCTCCTTCGACTCCGGACACGCGGATGCCGCAGCCGAGGGTCTCATCGACATCGATGCGGCCCTCGAGTCCGCCGCCATGATCCGGGTTCCGGGTGCCGGCGTCCCGGCGTTCCAGGGCAACGTGGACGGGGCGACCGCCCATGTCGGTCAGCTTCTCGCGGATGGATGGCGCGTCGTCGTCGCGGCATCCGGCCCCGGACTGGTGGAACGCGCGCGCGACGTGCTCGCCGAACGCGGCATCGCGGCGCGACGCGTCGACGACGTGTCGGATGTGCCGGATGCGGGCGTCGCGCACGTCGTCCTCTCGGTGCTCGAGCGCGGGTTCGAATCGGCCGAGGCGAAGCTCGCCGTGCTCACCGAGTCGGAGTTCTACGGACGCACCATCGGCGGCGACCAGCGCGTGATCAGGAAACTGGCATCGCGGCGCCGCAACGTCGTCGACCCGCTGCAGCTCAAGACGGGTGACTACGTCGTCCACGCGACGCACGGCATCGGCAAGTTCGTGGAGCTGACCCAGCGCGAGGTCTCGAGCGGTGGCCGCAATCCCGTCAAGACGGTCCGCGAGTACCTCGTCCTCGAGTACGCGCCGTCCAAGCGCGGCTACCCGGGCGACAAGCTCTTCGTCCCCACCGATCAGCTCGACCTGCTTTCGCGGTATGTCGGCGGCGAGGCGCCGGTGCTCTCGAAGATGGGCGGCAGCGACTGGGCGCAGGCCAAAGGTCGCGCCCGCAAGGCGGTCCGTGACATCGCCGTCGAGCTCGTCAAGCTGTATTCGGCGCGAATGGCCGCCAAGGGATACGCCTTCGGTCCCGACACACCATGGCAGCGCGAGCTGGAAGAGGCGTTCCCGTTCGCCGAGACACCCGACCAGCTCCAGACCATCGACGAGATCAAGGCCGACATGGAGAAGCCCATCCCGATGGACCGGCTGCTCTCAGGTGACGTCGGCTTCGGCAAGACCGAGGTCGCGGTGCGGGCCGCGTTCAAGGCGATCCAGGACGGCAAGCAGGTCGCGATGCTGGTGCCGACGACACTGCTCGTCAAGCAGCACTTCGAGACCTTCAGCGAGCGATTTGCCGGATTCCCCGTCAACGTGCGCGCGCTCTCACGATTCCAGACCGACAAGCAGGCGCGTGACACCCTCGCAGGGATCACGGACGGCACCGTCGATATGGTGATCGGCACCCATCGCATCCTGACCGAGAAGATCCATTTCAAGGACCTCGGGCTGATGATCATCGACGAAGAACAGCGCTTCGGGGTGGAGCACAAGGAGACCCTCAAGAAGCTCAAGACGAACGTCGACATCCTCGCGATGAGCGCGACGCCGATCCCGCGGACTCTCGAGATGGCTGTCACCGGCATCCGCGAGATGTCGACGCTGCAGACTCCGCCGGAGGACCGGCATCCGATCCTGTCGTATGTCGGCCCGCGCAACGACAAGCAGATCGCGGCCGCCATCCGTCGCGAACTGCTGCGCGAGGGACAGGTGTTCTTCGTCCACAACCGCGTGCAGTCGATCCAGCGCGTCGCGTCGCAGCTCGCCGAGCTCGTGCCCGAGGCGCGCATCGCGGTAGCGCACGGCCAGATGGGCGAGAACGCCCTCGAGCAGGTCGTCGACGACTTCTGGGAGCGGAAGGCCGACGTCCTGGTGTGCACGACGATCGTCGAGACCGGCCTGGACATCTCGAACGCCAACACGATCATCATCGACCGGGCCGACAAGTACGGTCTCTCGCAGCTGCACCAGCTGCGCGGCCGCGTCGGCCGGGCGCGCGAGCGCGCGTACGCGTACTTCCTCTATGACGAGAACAAGCCGATCTCCGAGACGGCCGCAGACCGCCTTGAGACGATCGCGGTGAACAACGACCTCGGCAGTGGGATGCAGGTCGCGCTGAAAGACCTCGAGCTCCGCGGCGCCGGCAATCTGCTCGGTGCCGAGCAGGCCGGCCACATCGCCGGCGTCGGCTTCGACCTGTACCTGCGCATGATCGGCGAAGCGGTCTCTGCGTTTCGCGGCGACGAGGTTGAGACGCAGACCGAGCTGCGGCTCGAGCTGCCGGTCCAGGCACGCATCCCGGAGTCCTATATCGACAGCGAGCGCCTTCGTCTCGAGGCGTACCAGAAGCTCTCGGCGGCGGCAGCCGCGACGGCGAAGGATGACGCGCTCGACCACGTCGCCGATGAACTGCAGGATCGCTACGGCGATCTTCCGCCCGAGGTCGACGGTCTGCTCGCCGTCGCACGTCTTCGCCGGCGTGCCGCGCAGGCGGGGCTGTCGGACGTGGTCGCAATGGGACCGAACCTGCGGATCGCCCCGGCGAACCTGCCCGATTCGATGCGCGTGCGGCTGCAGCGGCTGCATCCCACGGCCAAGCTCCTCGCTGGCGGCGATGCACTGGTGGTGCCCATGCCGCGTGTCGGGGGAGAGGCCGTGGCGGATGCCGACCTCATCACGTGGGTCGGCCAGCTGATCGACCAGCTGTGGCCCGCGCCGAAGCCCGAGCCGGCGACCGTGGATGCCGGCGCCTGAGCGTCGGCTCGGTTCGGCACGCAAGTGGGCACACGCAGGTAGGCACACGCGGGTAGGCACACTGAGCGTCGGCTCGCAGAGGTCGGCTCACGCATGCCCGTCACGCATGGCCGCGCATGCGGGCCGGCCCATGCAGGCCGGCTCGCTCAGAAGGGCGGCGGCGGGTCTGCGTATCGTCCGACCGCGAACGCGGGGTCCGGCACGAAGCTGACAGTGCTGGGCGGCCGGTCGATGTAGCGACGCCTGGTCGGGCTCGTCCACTCGAGTACTCCGCCGCCAAGCTGTCTGACGATCCAGTCGGACGCGTGCTTGAGAGTGTGGTGTCGACGGCACAGGTTGGCGAGATTGCACACGCATGTCGCTCCGCCGAGTGCCGCGTCGACGGTGTGATCCACATCGCAACGCCACACCGGCATCCGGCACCCGGGAAAGCGGCAATGCTCATCGCGAACGCTCAAGAAGCGGGTGATCTCGGTACTGGGCCGGTATCGGTCGACGGACAGCGGCTCGCCGGTGCAGGGATGGGTCATGATCCGATCCCACCCAGGGGCATCGGCCGCAAGGCGGCGCGCCGTCGCGGCATCGATCGGACCGTGCCCGGCGAGGATCGCGGGTTCGTGACCCACGCCGGCGGCGGTCAACACGGGAATGGTCACCTGAACCCGTCCCGAAATCGCACCCATGGCGTCTGCATCGCCATGTGCCGTCGGCGTAGAAGTCAGAAGCAGGTCGACCAGGATGTCCGCTCGCAGTTCGCCCATCGAGCGGTCGTCGCTTCCGGGTCCGCTTGTCTCTGCACCGCCGTTGCCGGCTGAGTGTCCCGGCTCAGTCGAAGGGGCGACCGACTCGCGGGTGCTTGGCCCGGTCAGCACGGCGTCGCCGGTCCCCTCGCCTGCGTCGATCGGGTCGCTCTGCCCACAGGGCCAAGCGCTCTGTTCGCCGGCTTCGCCTCTGTGTGACGCCGCCGCCGCACCCTCGGCTGCCCTGACTTCATGTGCCATCTGCGTGATCCGGTCGAGGATCGCATACGCCAGGGTCGCAGGTACGTCGGCGATCACCCGAGCCATCGCATCTTCGAGGTCGATGACGCGAACATCGCGGCGCGCGCGAGCCAGCCGGTGCCGCTCATCGATCGACTGCGGATCAACTCGGGCGGCGACTATTCGCGCGAGTGGTCGCAGCCGGCCAGGGCTCTCGTGGGCCGCGGCATCCAGAACCTGATGTTCGTACCGCGCCCGTGCGTCCTGGTCGGCGATCCCGGCGCCGGCGTCGAGGATCGCAGCCACATGTCCTGCATCGATGCGACCGGCTCGCCACGCATCGTGGGTGGCGGAGAAAGAAGTCGTGAGAGTGCTCGCGTCACCGAGGCGCGTCTGAACGGTGCGGTCGCTCATACGCATCGCCGCGCCGAGTTCGGCGCAGACCTCGCGGAGGGGCAGATCGTTGCCGGTGCGTCGTCCCTCGGCGTGACGCTGGGCCGTACGCGAGATCACAAGATCCACCGCCTCGGACAGCAAAGCAGCCTCGCCCGCCTGGAGCGATGCGATCGCGGCGCGCTGCTCGACCACCCGCGTGACCAGCTCGTCGAGCTCGTGCCACGCACCGGGTCCGTCGCTGCCGACCGTGTGCCCCATTGAATCTCCGCATCGGTTCTGCCGAGTCGCGCTAGTGGGCACATGCGCTTGGTAGTCGTGTCACTATAGCACAAAGTATCGACAAAATAAGACATCAGCAGCATCTGTTGCCATCCCATACTCGAACAAAAAGTTGCCAGCTCGCGTTGTTCGCCGTGACCACCGGCATCCTGCTCACGACGACCGGCCGCCCGAAGTTCGCACTCGCCGTGGGCTTCTCGGTCGCCTTCGTGCTTGCGCATGCTGGCCGTGTCTTCGACTGGCGGCTTCCGCGGGGGCCTGATCCCGGGCCCGCCGGACCGCTACGCTGTGACCGACCGAGGAGGAACCGTGCAGTTCGAACACCTCGGGGCGCGGCCCCGCATCCACCCCGACGCGGTCGTCGCGCCGACGGCGGTCATCAGCGGGGATGTCGTGATCGGCGCCGACTGCCAGATCCTCCATGGGGCGGTGATCACGGCCGAAGGCGGTGCGATCACCTTCGGCGAGAACGTCATCGTCATGGAGAACGCGCTCATCCGCGCGACCTCGACGAACCCGGTGCACATCGGCGATCACGTGCTGGTGGGGCCGATGGCCAGTGTCTCGGGCGCCTCCGTCGGCGATGAAGTGTTCCTCGCGACGGGCACGCGCATCTTCAACGGCGCGCGGATCGGAGAGCGCAGCGAAGTGCGCATCAACGCCGTCGTGCATCTGCGGACGACCCTTCCGGTCGACACCGTCGTGCCCATCGGCTGGGTCGCGATCGGCGATCCGGTGCAGATCCTCCCACCTGACCGCCATGACGAGATCTGGGCGGCGCAGCGCGAACTCGACTTCCCGGGCTATGTCTTCGGCCTCGATCGCGAGACACCGGATCTCATGGTGCAGCTCACCGAGCGCTATGGCCGCGGCCTGGCGAGGCACGCCGACGACCGCCGGGTCGACTGAGGTCTGCTCAGTCCCAGGCGGTGCCGCACTCGCGGCATCCGAATTCGATGCGCTCGACCCAGTCGGAGTCCCACGATCCGAGCTCGCCGCGACGGTCGACGTCGACGGCGAACCAGCGGGGCTCGGCTGCCCGTACGTCCAACGAGCCGCACTGGGGGCACATCTCCGCTGTGACGGCGGATCTGGCGTTCATGGGGCCACGGTAACCCCGTGCGGTGGCATTGGCCGGACCGACGCGCGTGTCAGCCGGTGTTCTGCAGTCCCGCCGCGACGCCGCTCACCGACAGCAGCAGCAGCCGCTGCTGCTCTGGATCGATCGGTGCACCGGCCTCGGCGTCCGTGCGCAGGGCACGCAGCGCCCGCAGCTGCAGCAGCGACAGCGCGTCGACGTAGGGGCTCCGCATCTTCACGGCTCGCTGCAGCACCGGCTTGTTGCCGAGCAGTTCGGTCCCTCCCGTGAGCCGCACCACCCACGAGCGGGTGAGCGCCATCTCGTCGCGGACGAGCGCCGCGAGGTCTTCGCGGTCGCCGAGTTCGAGGTAGTGCCGTGCGATGCGGTCGTCGGCCTTCGCGAGACTCATGGCCACGTTGTCGATCAGGGTGCGAAACAGCGGCCAGTCGTCGTACGCGCGCACGAGCCGCGGCTCGTCGCCGACTGCCTCGAGGGCGCTGCCGAGCCCGAACCATCCCGTGAGATTGATGCGCGCCTGCGTCCACGCGAACACCCACGGGATCGCTCGGAGGTCCTCGAGCGATTCGACCGAGAGCCCACGGCGCGCGGGGCGGGAGCCGAGCGCGAGCAGTCCGAGCTCCTCCATCGGCGTGACGCGCGCGAACCACGGCGCGAAGCCGGGCGCCTTCACGAGGGAGAAGAAGCGGTCGCGGGATGCGGCATCCATCGTCGCCGCGACATCGGTGTAGCGCTCGGCGGCGTCGCGGTTGCGTTTTTCGTTGGACGGCGAGGATGCGAGCAGGATGGCGGCGGCCACCTGATCGATGTGGCGCATCGCGATCGCGGGGTCGCCGTAGCGCGCGAAGATCACCTCACCCTGTTCGGTGAGCTTGAAGCGCCCGTCCACCGAGTGCGGCGGCTGGGCCAGGATCGCCGAGTTGGCGGGGCCGCCGCCGCGTCCGAGCGCGCCGCCCCGGCCGTGGAAGAGGGTCAGCTCGATTCCCTCCTGCTGCGCCCATGCGGCGATCTCGGCCTGCGCCTCGTACAGCGCGAGGTTCGCGGCGACGGGTCCGACATCCTTCGACGAGTCGGAGTAGCCGAGCATGACCTCGAGCCGGCGGCCGGTCGCCTCGAGCCGAGCCGCGAACTCGGGGTGCTCGACGATCTCGGCGAGGATGCGGGGTGCTGCCTGCAGGTCGGCGAACGTCTCGAAGAGCGGGATGACGTCGAGCACCGGCGGCGTGCCCGAGGGGCCGACAGCGAAGCGCGCCAGCCGATGGACGTTGGCGAGGTCATCGGCGGACTGCGTGAACGACACGATGTAGCGTCCGGCGGCGCGCGCACCGTAGCGCTCCTGGAGGTACGAGACCGCGCGGAACACGTCGAGCACCTCGTCGGTCAGCTCGGTGCGGGGCGCGCCCGACTCGAGCTCGGCCAGCACCTTGGCGTGCACCGCCGAATGCTGCCGCACCTCGAGCTCCGTCAGGTGGAAGCCGTACGTCTCGACCTGCCAGAGCAGCTGCTGCAGGTGCCCGTACGCCTGACGGGGAGCGCCGGCCCTGGCGAGCGACTCCTGCACGACCCGCAGGTCGGCGATCAGGCGCTCGGGATCGCGGTATCCGAGGTCGGCGTCCCGCGTGCGCGTTGCGGCGATCTTGCGGGCGATCAGCAGCAGGATGCGGCGATGCGGCTCGTCGGGGGAGCGCTTGGCGACCTCGGCCGCGGCGTCCTCGTCGGCTGCCTTCAGACGCTGCCACAGGGCGATCAGCGCGTCGCTCGGCGGCGTGCTGGTGCCGTCGAGCGTCAGCCCCCGACCGATGCGCAGTGCGGTGCGCTCGAGTCCCAGCAGCACATGCTCACTGGCGATCGAGGCCGCCTTGCGGGTGATGGATGCCGTCACGAACGGATTGCCGTCACGGTCGCCGCCCACCCAGGACCCGATGCGCACGAACGGTCGCACGATCGGGGCGCGCCCGCCTGCGGCCGGGCCCTGCAGGGCGTCGTCGACGCGGCGGTAGACGTGGGGCACGGCGGTGTACAGCGTCTCGTCGAACACCGCCATGACGGCGCGGACCTCGTCCACAGGGGAGGGCTTCTCGGGGCGCAGCGGGGCGGTGCGCCACAGCGTGTCGATCTCTTCGAGGATGCGGCGATCGGCGCGGCGCACATCGGCGCCGTTGCGGCGCATCCCGTCGCGCTCTTCGAGAAGCGCCGCGAGCCTCCGGATGCTCGTGGACACCGCGCGCCTGCGCGCCTCGGTGGGGTGCGCCGTGAAGACGGGGTGGAAGCGCATCGACTGCAACCGCGACAGGGCGGTCTCGTCGCCCACCTCGGCGGCGAGTCGCACGAATGCGGCCGCGACGGAGTCGGTGGCATCCTCCCGCTCGGGGCGGCCATCGCGCTCACGCAGGATGCGCACCCGCTGATGCTCCTCGGCGAGGTTCACGAGGTGGAAGTAGCACGTGAACGCGCGGGCGACCTCGTCCGCCCGCTGCACCGTGAACGAATCGGCGATGGCCTGCGCCCGCGCGAATGCCGCAGACGACTCGTCGGTATAGGCGTCGATCGTGGCCACCCGAAGTCGCTCGACATCGTCGAAGAGCCCCGGCGAGCCGCTCTCCTGCAGCACCCGCCCGAGCAGGGAGCCGAGCATCCGCACATCGGCCCGCATGGTCTCGGGGATCTCCTGGCCTGCCTCGAAGCGGCCGACGAGATCGATCGCCTCGGTCTGGGTGAGTTCGCGCATGCCGTCGAGGCTATCGCCGCCCTGTTTCGCGGACGTATCGTCGCCGATCGTGTGACGCAACGCGTCGATAGACTTCGTCTCCGACGGAAGGACCCGATGTCGCTGCTTCGCTCCGCGCGTTTTCCCGCGGTCGTGCTGCTGGCCGCGGCCGCGCTCGGACTCATCGTGGCCAATTCGCCGGCAGGCCCCGCGGTCGACCATTTCATGCATGAGTACGCCGGCATCCCGGGCATGTTCGAGCTGTCGGTCTCGCACTGGATCCAGGACGGCCTGCTCGCGGTCTTCTTCTTCGTGGTCGCCGTCGAGCTGCAGTTCGAGCTCACCAGCGGTGAGCTCAACTCCGCCCGCAAGGCGATGCAGCCGGCGATCGCCGCCGCGGGCGGTGTCATCATTCCGATCGCGATCTATCTCGCGATCGCCTCGGGATCCGACACCGTGTCGGGATGGCCGATCCCGACGGCCACCGACATCGCCTTCGCGCTCGGTGTGCTCGCGGTCTTCGGCAAGGGGCTGCCCGCGAGCCTTCGGATCTTCCTCATGGCGCTCGCCATCCTCGATGACATCGTGGGGATCATCTTCATCGCCGTGCTGTTCGCCACCGATGTCAACTTCGGCCTGCTCGCCGCGGCGGCGATCGCGGTGGCGATCTTCGGTGTCCTCAGCCGCAGGCTCGGCACCCGAGCCCGGGTGCCGATCGCCGTCGTGCTCGTGATCCTCGCCATCGCGACCTGGGTCCTCGTCCTCCAGTCGGGGGTGCACGCGACGATCGCGGGTGTCGCGCTCGGCCTCGCCATGGCGCAGCAGCCCGCGCTTCGCACCCGCCATGCTCTCGAACCCTGGGTCAACGTCATCGTCATGCCGCTGTTCGCCTTCTCGGCGGCGCTCGTGGCCATCCCTGCGGTCTCGATCGGCGATCTCTCTCCGGCTTTCTGGGGTGTGCTCATCGCGCTCCCGGTGGGCAAGGTCCTGGGCATCTCGGTGTTCGGCTGGATCGCGCTGCGCCTCGGCAGGCGCGAAGACGCCCCCCACCTCGCCTTTGCCGACCTGCTCGCGGCAGGGGCATTGGGCGGCATCGGATTCACCGTCTCGCTCCTGCTGTCGGAGCTGGCCTTCTCGGCGCGCCCCGAGATCCGTGACCAGGCCGTGCTCGGAGTGCTCGCCGGGTCGGTGATCTCCCTGCTCGTCGCCGGGATCCTGGTGTCGTTGCGTGCGGCGCACCATCGCCGCGGAGTCGTCGTGGAGGTGCCGTGACCGATCCAGCGAGACCAGACCGACCGGATGCCGGAGTCGTCGACCCGCTGCGAGCAGCGGCCGACACGATGCGCGCCGTGCGCGATCGCTGCGTGTGGACGCAGCAGATCGACCACCGCGCGCTGGTGCCCTACCTCGTGGAAGAGAGCGCCGAGCTCGTCGACGCCGTAGAGGACGGATCCCGCGCGGAGCTGCGCGAAGAGCTCGGCGACCTGCTCTGGCAGGTGCTGTTCCACGCCGAGATCGCCTCGCGCGATCCCGTCGAACCGTTCGACATCGACGATGTGGCCGCGGGGCTGACCGAGAAGATGGTGCGCCGGCATCCGCACGTCTTCGGTGACGCCGTCGCGACGACGCCCGAACAGGTCCTGGTGCTCTGGAACGCCGCGAAAGCGGCCGAGAAGCACACCCGCACGAGCGTGCTCGACGGGGTGAGTGAACGGATGCCGAGCCTCGCCCTCGCTCAGAAGCTCGTCGGCAAGGCAGCACTGGTGGACGTGGTGGTGGCACCCGACACCCGAGCTTCCGTCGAGCCCTCCTCCGAATCCGAGCTCGGGGACGCGCTCCTGGCGCTGGTCGCGACCGCCCGCGCGAACGGATGGGATGCCGACCGTGCGCTCCGCGAACGCCTGCGGGAGCTGCAAGCCGAAACCCGTCGCGCGGAGTCGGAAGACCCGATCGCGCCGGTGGGACCGGACCCGACCTGAAAGAATGCACGGGTGGCATCCGTCAATCCTCCGCGTGGCATGCGCGACTTCCTCCCCGCCGAGAAGGCCCGTCGCGAGCGTGTGCTCGGCGTCATCCGCGAGCGCTACGCCGCCCACGGCTTCGACGAGATCGAGACGCCCGTCGTGGAGGAGTACTCGCGGCTGCACGCCGGGATCGGCGGCGACAACGAGAAGCTCGCGTACAACGTCCTGAAGCGGGGTCTGGATGCCGAGGCCGTCCGCGCTGCAGCGGAGGATTCCGTGGCTGTGGACACCGCCCGCCTGGCGGATCTGGGCCTGCGCTACGACCTCACGGTGCCGCTCGCGAGGTTCTACGCGAGCCACCGGGCCGAGCTGCCGACGGTCTTCCGCGCCATCCAGAGCGCGCCGGTCTGGCGTGCCGAGCGTCCGCAGAAGGGCCGCTACCGCCAGTTCGTGCAGTGCGACATCGACATCATCGGAGATCCGTCACCCCGCGCCGAGGCCGAGCTCATCGTGGCGACCCTCGACACCGTCGACGCCCTCGGTCTCGAAGGGGCGACGGTGCGGATCAACGATCGACGAGCGCTGGACTGGATGCTCGACGGCTTCGGGTTCACCGCGCAGGAGCGGCCGGGCGCTCTCATCACGATCGACAAACTCGACAAGGTCGGACCCGAGGGAGTGGTCGCGGAACTGCGGACCCGCGCCCTTCGACAGGCTCAGGGACCGAAGTCACAGGCTCAGGGACCGGAGTCACACGCTGAGGGACCGGAATCACACGCTCAGGGACCGGAATCACAGGCTCAGGGACCGGAATCGCACGCTCAGGGACCGGAGCACGCGGCCGTGGACGCGCTGGAGGCGTTCCTGCGGCGCCCGATGACGCTCGAGTACAACCCGTACGGCGAGGGGCAGATCCGAAAGCTCCTCCCGCCCGAGGCGCCCGATGAGATCGTGGCGCACCTGGTGCAGATCGGCGAGGCCGTCGCGGCGGCGCGCGGCACGCAAGCCGGGGCGTCCGCCGACATCCCGCTCATCTTCGACCCGTTCCTGGTGCGCGGCATGGGGTACTACACCGGCACGATCTTCGAGCTCGCCCACCCATCTGTGGAGTACTCGCTGGGGGGCGGCGGACGCTACGACGGCATGATCGGCCGATTCCTCGGCCAGGACGTCCCGGCTGTCGGCTTCTCGATCGGCTTCGAGCGCATCGTCGACCTCGTAGAGGCGAGAGCGGATGCCGCCGCCGCCGCGGTCGTGCTGGTCCATGATCGGGACGTCCCGCTCGGTGAACTCCTGGCGCTGAAGTCCGCTCTCGTCGGCCAGGGCTCGCGCGTGCGGCTCGAGCAGCGGACGAAGAACCTCAAGGCGCTGCTCGAGCGCGCGGCATCCGATGGATACACCGCCTTCGCGACCGTCTCATCCGGCGCGACCAGCGAGACGCTCGAGGTCAAGCCGCTCGGCTGAAGCGCAGGCGCAGTGCGCGGTAGATGATGCCGATCGCGACCACCGCGGCACCCGCGGCCACGCTCTGCCAGGGCAGCGTGACGCCCAGCACCACGCACCCGATGCCCCCGACGATCTGCAGCACCCGGGGATATCGACGGGCGCTCGGGCGCTGCCGGAATGCCGCGATGTTCGCGACGAGGTAGTAGAGCAGCACCCCGAACGACGAGAAGCCGATCGCGCCCCGGATGTCGACGAGGGAGACGATCGCCACCACCGCCGCAGCGACTGCGACCTCCGCCCGGTGCGGCACCTTCCAACGCGGATGAACCGCGGCGAACAGGCGAGGGAGATCATCTTCGCGGGCCATCGCGAACATCGTCCTGCTGATTCCCGCGATGAGTGCCAGGAGCGCGCCCAGCGACGCCGCCGCGGCGCCGATCCTGACCACAGGCACAGCCCAGCCCCATCCGGCGGTCGCGACCGCGTCGGCCACAGGCTCGGTGGAAAGCGCCGTGGCTTCGGGGCCGAGGGTGGACAGCACGGCGACACCCACCGCCGCGTAGACGATGACCGCGGCGGCAAAGGCGATCACGATGGCTCGTGGGATGGTTCGCGCGGGGTCGCGCACCTCCTCGCCCATCGTCGCGATGCGTGCATAACCCGCGAACGCGAAGAAGAGCAGGCCGCCCGCCTGCAGAATGCCGTACCACCCACCGACCCACACCTCGTCGGCGTCCAGCCATCTCGGAACGTCCGGCGTTGCGGCACCCGCCGCGACGGCGACCGCGAGCGCGAGGAGCGCGATCACCACGATGACGCGAGCGAGCTGTGCCGTCCGGGTGACCCCGAACCAGTTGACGGCCGAAATGGCCACCACTGCGAGGATCGCGACCGGACGCTCCCATCCAGGTGGAGCGGCGTACGCGGCGAAAGTGAGCGCCATCGCCGCGCCGCTCGCCAACTTGCCGACCACGAAACCCCAGCCTGCGACGAATCCCCACCAGGGCCCGAGTTCCGCGCGACCGTACGCATAGGTGCCACCCGACGTCGGGTGGGCGGCAGCGAGCTGCGCCGACGACGTGGCGTTGCCGAAAGCGACGATCGCCGCAAGCACGAGTCCGATGAGCAGCCCGGTCCCGGCCGCGGCGGCGGCCGGAGCGAAGACGGAGAACACCCCGGCGCCGATCATCGAGCCGAGCCCGATGAAGACGGCGTCGCCGAGCCCCAGCCGGCGTTCGAGCGACGGTGTGGTCACGCGCGGAACCTTACCGCGGTCGGGCAGACACTCACTTCGGCGCTTGCTCTGCCTTCGATCCCGTGACGCGTCGCTTCTCGCGAACGTAGACCTCGCGCCGCACGCGGGCGATCACGTCGCCGTCGGCGTCGGTGATCTCGGTCTCGAACCACTCCAGCACCTTCGCGCCACCGCGAGCGCGCTCTCGCAGCTCGACGGCCTTCTCGCGCGGCACCTCGAAGTGCGCGGTGAGCACGCCGCGCCCCGGTTTCACGAACTCGATCTCGCCGCGCGTGTCCCACACGACGTACTCGCGCCCGAGCTGGTGCATTACGAGCATGAAGAAGTAGGGGTCCGTCATCGCCGACATCGAGCCGCCGAACGCCGTCTTCACGTAGTTGCGAGTGACGGGGTTCACATGCAGCTCGACCGTCGCGCTGGTCCAGTCGGCGGAGAAGCGCTTGATGCGGATACCGCTGAAGAAGTTGGGTGCCCAGAGGCTCATGCCGACGGCGAGGCGCCGGGGAGTGACTTCCATGCCGGTCAGTGTGCCCGAGGCCGCGACGTGCGGACACATCGACTGTCGGCGGTCTACAAACCGAGGGGGGTTTCCACCCATCGGGCCGGCTGCGCGGCCCCGCGCGGCACCCTCAGCCCCTTGACCGGCCGGTCTCGGGGCGGTTGGCTGGCGGCATGGCCGACCCCACACCCGAGTCCTGGCGGCGTGTCGACGCCTACCTCACCGAGACCCTCGTCGGACACGACCCCGACCTCGAGACCGCCGTCGCCGAGCAGCACGCCGCAGGAATGCCGGCGATCGAGGTGGCACCCGTGTCCGGAAAGCTGCTGCAGCTCCTCGTCCGCATCTCCGGGGCCCGTCGAGTGCTCGAGATCGGAACGCTCGGCGCCTACTCGACGATCTGGATGGCGCGCGGCCTCGCCCCCGGCGGTAGCGTGGTCACGGTCGAGGCCGAACCCGAGAACGCGCGGATCGCCCGGGCGAACCTCGATCGCGCCGGCGTGGGCGACCGGGTCAAGATCATGGTCGGACGCGCGGCGGACGTGCTGCCCACGCTGGAGGGCTCCGAGCCGTTCGACCTCGTCTTCATCGACGCAGACAAGGAGTCGAACACGATCTACATCGATTGGGCGGCGCGTCTCGGCAGGCCGGGCACGGTCGTCGTCGTCGACAACATCGGCCGCGGCGGCGAAGTGGCCAATCCCGCCACCATGAACCCTCAGGTGATCGGGACGCAGCGAGGTCTCGAGCTGCTCGCCCGAGATCCTCGGTTCGACGCCACAGCACTGCAGACGCTCGATCGCAAGGGCTACGACGGCATCGCGATCGCACTGGTCGTGTGACCGCTCCCTCGAACCGCGCCTGTGGCCGACGCATCCGCCTCACTAGACTCGGGTCGGACCGACGTCGCTCCGAACCACCACCCCACCACGAGCAAGGAGCATTCCCGTGGCATTGATCGAGGCTGTAGGCGCGCGCGAGATTCTGGATTCGCGCGGAAACCCGACCGTAGAGGTGGAGGTGCTGCTCGATGACGGAACCGTCCAGCGCGCGGCCGTCCCGTCCGGCGCATCGACCGGAGCTTTCGAAGCGTATGAGCTCAGGGACGACGACAAGAGCCGCTACAGCGGCAAGGGCGTGCTCAAGGCTGTCGCCGCGGTCGTCGACGAGCTCGGACCGGCGATCGAGGGTGTCGAGGCGAGCGAGCAGCGCATCATCGATTCGATCCTGATCGAGACCGATGGCACCGAGAACAAATCGCGCACCGGTGCGAACGCGATCCTCGGCGTGAGCCTCGCTGTCGCGAAGGCCGCTGCCGACTCGGCCGATCTGCCGCTCTTCCGCTACCTCGGTGGGCCCAACGCCCACCTGCTGCCCGTGCCGGCGCTCAACGTGATCAACGGCGGTGCGCACGCCGACACCGGCGTCGACATCCAGGAGTTCTTCCTCGTTCCGCTCGGCGCCGAGACGTTCGCCGAGGCGATGCGCTGGGGCACCGAGACCTACCACGTCCTCAAGGGCGAGCTGAAGGCCGGGGGCTTCGCCACCGGACTGGGCGACGAGGGCGGCTTCGCCCCGGATCTGCCGAGCAACCGCGGCGCGCTGGACTTCCTGCTCGCGGCCATCGAGAAGGCCGGCTACAAGCCCGGCACCGACATCGCGGTCGGGCTGGATGTCGCCGCCACGGAGTTCTACTCCGACGGGGCCTACCACTTCGAGGGCAAGGACTGGTCGGCCGCAGAACTGACCAAGTACTACGAGGAGCTCCTCGCGAACTACCCGCTGGTCACCATCGAAGACGCCCTCAGCGAGGACGACTGGGACGGCTGGAAGGCGCTCACCGACGACATCGGCTCCAAGGTGCAGCTCGTCGGCGACGACCTGTTCGTCACGAATCCGGCGCGGCTCGCCGACGGCATCAAGCGCGGCGTCGCGAACTCGCTGCTGGTGAAGGTCAACCAGATCGGCACGCTGTCCGAGACGCTCGACGCGGTGGGCCTCGCGACCCGTTCCGGGTACACGTCGATGATGTCGCACCGGTCCGGTGAGACCGAGGACACCTTCATCGCGGATCTCGCAGTGGCTGTCAACTGCGGTCAGATCAAGACCGGCGCGCCCGCTCGCAGCGAGCGCATCGCGAAATACAATCAGCTTCTGCGCATCGAGGAAGAGCTGGGCGATGCGGCCGAATTCGCGGGCCGCTCGGCATACCCGCGCTTCACGGGCTGAGGCCCAGCACTGGGATTCACGTAAGGAGGAGCCGTGGCAGAGAAGGCGGCTCCTCCTTCTCGCGCTCCCCAGCGGCGTGCGGCGCGCCGACCGGTCGACGTGCGAGGGTGGCTCGGCGGCATCCGTCTCTCGGGCTTCATGGTGATCATGATGGGGCTCGTCGTTCTCGCGGCTTTCGTCCTCGTGCCCACCATCGGCACGTATCTCGACCAGCGGCAGCAGATCGCCGCACTGGAATCAGCCGTCGAACTCACCCGCCAGGAAGTCGCCGACCTCGAGTCTCAGCGTGCTCGATGGACCGATCCGGCGTACATCACCACCCAGGCCCGCGAGCGGCTCTACTACGTGAGGCCCGGCGAGGTCGTCTACCTGGTCGACAACGATCTGCCGCCCGAGCTCGCCCCGCAGGAGCAGACGCCGATCAGCGCCGAGCTCGAGCAGACACGGACGGACTGGATGTCGCAGCTCGTGCGATCGGTCACCGCAGCGGGGCTCGCGCAGACGGTCAAGCCCCTCACCGTCGGCGTGCCGGACCCCACATCGACACCGAGCGAGACCGGCACCGGAGCGCCGTGAGCCGGCGCTCAGAGCGAGGCGCGGCGGGCCGCCGGCCCAGCCTCGTCCCAGCCGTCCGCAGGTAGCCTTTCAGCGTGACGACCCCTCCGTTCCCGCCCGTCAGCGACGCCGATCTCGCGGCTCTGCGCGAGCAGCTCGGCCGTCCCGCACGGGGTGTCGTCGGCATCGCGGCACGCTGCGTCTGCGGCAACCCCACGGTGGCCGCGACTGCACCACGGCTGGCCGACGGAAGCCCGTTCCCCACGTTCTACTACCTCACGCATCCCGCGGCGACCGCCGCGATGTCGACGCTCGAGGCGAGCCATATGATGCGCGACCTCAACGATGAGCTCGCGGCCGACGAAGAGCTCGCCGACGCCTACGCGAAAGCGCACGAGGCCTACCTGGCCGACCGCGCCGAATACGGCGAGGTCGACGAGATCGAGGGGATCTCTGCCGGCGGCATGCCCACGCGTGTCAAGTGCCTGCACGCTGTGGCGGGCCATGCACTGGCGGCGGGTCCCGGTGTCAATCCGATCGGCGATCGCGCTCTCGCCCTGTCGTCGTGGTCGCCCGACCGGTGCGTCTGCACGAATCCGAGGGCCAGCGGATGATCCGCCGACTGGCCGGAGCTCTGCTCGTCGGGGGCATTCTTGCCGCGGGCGGCGGCACCCAGGCCCTCGCGGCGACCCCGCCCGAGCCCACGCCTGAGAAGGATCCGATTCGCAGCGCCGAGTACTGGCTCGACGACTACGGCATCGAGAAGGCGTGGGAGACGACACGCGGCGCGGGCGTGCGGATCGCGATCATCGACACCGGCGTCGGGAGGGGACCCGTCGAGTTCACGGCGGCGGTCGTGGGCGGCACCGACGTGTCGGGAGTCGGCAGCGACGATGGCCGCACTCCGATCGGAGCCGTCGACGCCAACCACGGCAGCTGGGTGGCCTCCCTCGCGGCCGGACGCGGCACCGGACCGGATGCCGGAATGATCGGCGTCGCCCCTGAGGCCGGGCTGCTGTCGGTGTCCGTGGGGTTCGGCGCGTCCGCGACGCGACCGTTCACCGAGCAGATCGCCGAGGCGATCCTGTGGTCAGTCGACAACGGGGCGGATGTCATCAACCTGTCTCTCACCACGAACACACCGGACTGGGACGAGAGCTGGGATCAGGCGTTCCTCTACGCGTTCGACCACGATGTCGTCGTGGTGGTGGCGGCCGGCAACCGCGGCAGCGGCACCACACGCGTGGGTGCCCCCGCGACCATTCCCGGAGTGCTCACCGTCGCCGGCCTGGACCCGGAGGGACGAGCGAGCGTCGAGGCGTCGACGCAGGGCATCACGATCGGCGTGTCGGCGCCGAGCGAGAAGCTCGTCGGCGTGTCCGCGGACGGCAGCCTCGTGCTGTGGAACGGCACGAGCGGCGCGGCGCCGATCGTGCC
Source organism: Microbacterium pumilum (assembly GCF_039530225.1). Taxonomy (NCBI): domain Bacteria; kingdom Bacillati; phylum Actinomycetota; class Actinomycetes; order Micrococcales; family Microbacteriaceae; genus Microbacterium; species Microbacterium pumilum. The sequence goes on along the minus strand of NZ_BAAAOH010000001.1, from coordinate 3,418,822 downwards.
GGGATCGCCGCCCTGGTCCGCGCCGCCCATCCCGACCTCGACGCCGAGAATGTGATCAACCGCATCATCCAGACCGCCCACCCCGCCGCCGCGGCGACGGCGGTACCCGATCCGCTGTACGGGTACGGCATCGTGGATGCCGCATCCGCCGTCACCGCGGAGGTGCCGCTGGTCTCGGCCAACCCGATGGGAAGCCTCGAGGAGTGGATCCGCGTGTACCGACGTGCGCAGAGCGACCCGCTGCCGGTGCCGACGGTGCGGCCGGTCGAGGTCGCGCCGCTGCCTCCGGCGGATGCCGCGCCCAGGCCCGCATCGCCCCTGCTGCCCACCCGTGACACCTTCGTGTACGGGAGTCTGCCGCTCACGCTCGGCACAGCCGCGGCTATACTGGTGGCGCTCGGCGTCACCGCTGCTGTCCGACGCATCCGATTGGCGTCCCGCACGCCGAGCCGCTGACCAGGAGGAGTATTCCCCCCGTGACCAACACCGTGCCAAAGATCCTGATTGTCGGTGGCGGCTACGCAGGCTTCTACACTGCTTGGAAGCTCGAGAAGAGCCTGCGCAAGGGTGAGGCCGACGTCATCATCGTCGACCCGCTGCCGTACATGACCTACCAGCCGTTCCTCCCCGAGGTTGCCGCCGGGTCCATCGAAGCCCGTCACGCCGTCGTCGCCCTGCGTCGCCACCTCAAGCGCACGACCGTCGTCGCCGCGAAGGTCACCGGCATCAACCATGCCGGCAAGGTCGCCACGATCACTCCGATCGCGGGCGAGCCCTATGAGCAGGAGTACGACCAGATCGTCGTCACGGCCGGCGCCGTCTCGCGCACGTTCCCGATCCCGGGCATCGCCGACAACGCCATCGGGCTGAAGACCATCGAAGAGGCCGTGGCGATCCGCGACCGCCTGATGTCGAACTTCGACAAAGCCTCCATGCTGCCCCCGGGTCCCGACCGCGACCGTCTGCTGACCGTCGTCGTGATCGGCGGGGGGTTCGCGGGCATCGAGGTGTTCGCGGAGCTGCGCTCGCTCGCGTCGTCGCTCGTCAAGAGCTACCCGACGCTGACCTTCGATGACACCCACTACCACCTCATCGAGGCGATGAGCCGCATCATGCCCGAGGTATCGCTGAAGACGAGCGAGTGGGTGCTGAAGGATCTTGCGAAGCGCGGGGCGTTCGTGCACCTCGACACGCAGGTCACCGGTGCCGTCGGCGGCAACGTCGAGCTCTCGACCGGCGAGACGATCCCCACCGACCTGATCATCTGGACGGCCGGTGTCATGGCGAACCCGACCGTCGTCCGCGGGGGAGACCTGCCGGTCGAAGAGCGTGGCCGCATCCGCACCCGCGCCGACCTCCGGGTCGGCAGCGAGGAGGAGATCGTCGAGGGCGCCTGGGCTGCCGGCGACGTCTCGGCTGTCCCCGACCTGTCGGGTGGCGGTGTCGGCGGCTACTGCGTGCCGAACGCGCAGCACGCGGTGCGCCAGGCGAAGCTGCTCGCGAAGAACCTCACGGCTGTACTGCGCGGCGAACTGCCGCGAGAGTACTTCCACAAGAACCTCGGTGCCGTCGCAGGGCTCGGTCTCTACAACGGCGTGTTCCAGTCCGGCAACCTGGCGCTCAAGGGCTTCGTCGCGTGGATCGCGCACCGCGGCTACCACGGCCTCGCGATGCCGTCGTGGGAGCGCAAGTTCCGCGTGCTGTGGGACTGGTGGAACAACCTCTGGCTGCGCCGCGACCTGGTCAACCTGTCGACGGTGCAGAGCCCACGATACGTGTTCGAGGAGTTCGCGGCTCGTCCGCGTCCGCCGCAGCCCGTCGAGGCCGAGAAGCCTGCCGCGGCTGAGAAGCCTGCCATCACGAAGCGACCGGCACAGGCGGTCACGAAGACGCCCGCTGCGGGCTGACGCTCTCGGCATTCCGCTGACCGCTGCCCGTGAGGCGGGCGTATTACCCTGATCACGCGACGCGACGGTCCGTCGACGCGGCGCGCCCCCGTAGCCCAATGGCAGAGGCAGGCGACTTAAAATCGCTCCAGTCTGGGTTCGAGTCCCAGCGGGGGTACGTCGATCCGTGGCGCCCGAGGCTCCGCCCGCCGCGCAGCGGCGAGTGGAGTGGCGGTGGGGACGAGTCCCGGCGGGGGCACCTGTTCACAGGGCGCCTCGATGCGGGTCGGCCGAGCCGTAGGCTTGTCGCCATGCGCGCGCCCCACAAGCAGGCACGATGACCCTCGACCTGCTGACGACCTCGCCGGAGACCTCATCCTGGACGGCCCCAGACACCTACTGGCCGGCCCTCTCGCACGCCCTCGAGGGTGTGAGCGGCCCCGTCGCGGCGGTCGACCTGTCGGCCCTCCGCTACAACGCGCTCGACATGCTGGTCCGGGCCAGCGGGGTCCCGATCCGCGTGGCGAGCAAGTCGGTGCGGGTCCGCGAGATCATCGATGCCACGCTCGGGCTTCCTGGCTATCACGGCATCCTCGGCTTCACCCTTCCCGAAGCGCTTTGGCTGGCCGAGACCCATGACGACGTCGTGCTCGGCTACCCCACCGTCGACCGGGCCGCGATCGCCGCCCTCGCGGCCGACGAGCGCGCCGCTGCGCGAGTCACGCTGATGGTCGACGACATCGCCCAGCTGGATGTCGTCGACGCCGTCGTCGCGCAGAGCCGGCGAGCCGAACTGCGGGTTGCGATCGATGCCGACGCATCGTGGCGTGCTCCGGCGCTCGGGCACATCGGCGTGCACCGCTCACCTGTCCACGACGCTGCGGAGGTCGCGAACCTGGCGCGGGCGATCGCCGCCAGGCCGGGGTTCCGGCTCGTCGGCCTGATGATGTACGAGGCGCAGATCGCAGGGCAGGGCGACGCGACGGGTTCCGGCGACTCCGTCATCCGCTGGATGCAGCGCCGCTCCGAGGCCGAACTGCTCGAGCGTCGCGGCGAGATCGTCGCTGCGCTGCGCGACATCGCACCCCTCGAATTCGTGAACGGCGGCGGCACCGGTTCGCTCGAGTACACCGCATCCGATCAGGCCGTCACCGAGCTGACCGCTGGCAGCGGACTGCTCGCGGGCCACCTGTTCGACGGCTATCGGGCGTTCGATCCGGCTCCGGCTGCCGCCTTCGCCCTCGAGGTCGTCCGCAAGCCGTCACCTGACATCGCGACCGTCCTCGGTGGTGGCTGGATCGCCTCCGGCCCGCCGCTGGCTTCGCGTCAGCCGCTGCCGGTCTGGCCCGCAGGACTCAAGATGCTCTCGCGAGAGGGCGCCGGCGAAGTGCAGACCCCGCTGCAGGGTGAGTCCGCCAAGCAGCTCGCGGTCGGCGACCGGGTGTGGTTCCGCCACTCCAAGAGCGGCGAACTCGCAGAGCGCGTCGACCGATACCACCTCGTCGACGACGGAGCGGTCGTGGGCGTCGCGCCGACCTATCGCGGCGAAGGGCGGGCCTTCCTGTGACGCGCCCCGGTGGCACCTGGCAGAACTGGGGACGCTCGGCATCGGTGCGTCCGAGGAGGGTCGAGTTCCCCCGCACCGTCGAGGCCGTGCAGCGTTCGGTGGTCTCGGCGGCCGCGGCGAACCTGCAGGTCAAGGCGGTCGGCGCAGGCCACAGCTTCACCGGCATCGCGGTCGCGCCCGGCGTCCTGCTCGACCTCTCCGACCTGACCGGCCTCGTCGACGTCGACCGTGAGCGGTCCAGGGTGACGATCCTCGCCGGCACGCGCCTCCACCGGGTTCCGACGCTCCTCGCACCCTACGGCCTGGCGATGGAGAACCTCGGAGACATCGACCGGCAGTCCATCTCGGGCGCGATCTCCACGGGCACGCACGGCACCGGCGCCCGATTCGGGGGGATCGCCGCCCAGGTCACGGGTGCCGTGCTGGTCACGGCGGCGGGCGAGCTGCTCACCGTCAACGAGACCGAGAATGCCGAGCTGCTGCCGGCGGTCGCCCTCGGCCTCGGCGCGCTGGGCATCCTCGTCCACGTCACCCTGCAGTGCGTCCCGGCATTCGTGCTGCACGCCGTCGAGCACCCGGAACCGTTGTCCGACGTCCTCGCCGCGCTCGACCGACGCGTCGCGGAATCGGATCACTTCGAGTTCTACTGGTTTCCGCACACCGACCGTGCGATGACGAAGAACAACACCCGCCTGCCCGAAAGCGCTCCCCGGCACCCGCTCTCGCCGGTCGGCAAGTGGTTCGACGACCGGGTGGTCGGCAGCATGCTGCACCAGACAGCCTGCAGCGTGGCCAGGGCAGTGCCCGTCACCGTCCCGTCGATCAATCGGCTCTCGGTGAAGGTCTGGGGCGATCGCGAATTCACGGATGCCTCGACCCACGTCTTCGCGACATCCCGCTCGGTGCGATTCCGCGAGATGGAGTACGCGCTGCCGACCGAGAACGTGCGTCCCGCCTTCGACGCGCTCCGCGCCCTCGTGGATGATCGCGGCTGGCGCATCTCATTCCCCGTCGAGGTGCGGTTCGCCGCTGCCGATGACCGCTGGATGTCGACCGCGCACGGTCGCGCCTCGGGCTACATCGCTGTCCACCGATACTGGCGCGAGGACCCTACCGAGTACTTCGAGGCGGTGGAGCAGATCATGCTGTCGTACGGCGGGCGTCCCCACTGGGGCAAGATGCACACGCTGGATGCCGGCATCCTGCGTGAGCGATACCCCAGGTTCGACGACTTCGTCGCCCTCCGGGACCGGCTCGATCCCGATCGGATGTTCCAGAACACGTACCTCGAGCGCGTCCTGGGTGAGTAACGGCCGAGAGTCGCGGCTCGACCTGATGCGCGGCCGGGCTCCGCGACTAGGATGATGACAATCACCGAACGGAGTCGCTCGCTATGTGGGAATGGCTGATCCCTGTCCTCATCGTGGTGGCGCTGGTCGTCATCGCGGGCATCTATCTGTGGGCGACGTACAACTCGCTGGTGCAGCTGAATGTGCGTGTCGACGAAGCCTGGAGCGACATCACGGTCCAGCTGAAACGGCGAGCCGACCTGCTGCCGAACCTGATCGAGGCGGTGAAAGGCTACGCCGCCCACGAGAAGGCTGTCTTCGAGAACGTGACGAGAGCCCGGGCGGAGACGCTCGGTGCCGCCGGTCCCGCCGAGGCGGGTGTCGCCGAGGGTCACATGCAGCAGGCGCTCAAGTCCCTGTTCGCAGTGGCCGAGGCCTACCCGCAGCTGCAGGCGAGCCAGAACTTCCTGCAGCTGCAGCAGTCGATCGTCGACACCGAGGACAAGATCCAGGCCTCTCGCAGGTTCTACAACGGCGGCGTGCGCGAGCTCAACACGAAGATCCGGGTCTTCCCGAACAACATGTTCGCGCGCAACCTCGGGTTCGACGAGCGCGAGTTCTTCGAGGTCGTTGACGGCGCCGCCATATCCGAGCCGCCGAGGGTTCAGTTTTGACGCGACTCGCTTGACGCGCGGAACTTGAGATGTACACCGCCATCGCGCGCAACAAGCGCAACACGTGGTTCATCCTCGGTGCGTTCATCCTGCTGCTCGCGGGAATCGGCCTCCTCGCCGGCTGGCTCATGGGCAACAACTGGTGGGTGACGGGCTTCATCCTGCTGTTCGCGGCCGGCTACGCCACGTTCCAGTACTTCTTCGCGGACCGCGAGGCGATCGCGATGAGCGGTGCGCAAGAGGTCACCCAGGTCGATGCCCCCCGCTACTACCGGCTCGTCGAGAACCTGTGCATCACGACCGGCAGTCCGATGCCGAAGCTGTACGTCGTGGACGATCCCGCGCCGAACGCGTTCGCGATGGGTCGAACTCCCGAGCAGGCATCCATCACGGTCACGACGGGGCTGTTCGAACTGATGACCGATCGTGAGCTCGAGGGTGTGCTGGGCCATGAGCTCGGCCACATCCGCAATTACGACATCCGGGTCTCGCTGATCGTGTTCGGACTCGTCGTCGCGGTCGGCATCCTCGCCGACATGCTGCTGCGTTTCGCGTTCTTCGGGGGCGGGCGCCGCGGCGGCAACGGCCAGGCGCAGCTCTTCCTGCTGATCTTCGGGATCATTGCGGCGATCATCACGCCGCTGCTGGCGGGCGCCGTGCAGGCGGGGATCTCCCGGCAGCGGGAGTACCTCGCCGACGCGACGAGCGCGATGACCACTCGCGACCCTGACGGCCTCGCCTCGGCACTCGGCAAGCTCGCCGAGTTCGGACAGCCCCTCAAGAAGGCCAACACCTCGATGGCGCACCTGTGGATCGCCGATCCGCTGCGACCGAACGCCATGGAGCGGATGTTCTCGACCCACCCTCCGATCCCGCAGCGCATCGAGCGGCTGCACGCCATGGGTGGATCCTTCTAGCGGCGCCGGGCCGCGCTAACCTCGCGTCATGGTGATCCGGCTCGACCGCGATGAAGCGCGTCGCATCGCGGTGCGCGCGCAGCTGCTCGCCGCCGACCGGCCAGCAGACATGGTCGAGACCATCGACGGGCTCACCGTCGTCAACATCGAACCCACGGCGGCGGTTGCCCCGAGCGCCGAGCTGATCCTCTGGAGCCGGCTCGGCTGGCCCTTCCAGGCGGCTGACCTCGCGCGTGCCGTCGAAGTCGATCGCACCGTGTTCGAATGGGCGGGCTTCTACCGGCCGATGACCGATCTCGATCTGTACCGGCCCACGATGCGCGCGGCGCCGCGCTATGTGCACACCCGCGAGTGGCTGACCTCGAACGAACGCTTCCATCGCGAAGTGATCGCGCGCCTGAGGGCGGAGGGGCCGCTGCGCACCAGCCAGATCCCCGACACCAGTCAGGTGTCGTGGCCCTCGACAGGCTGGACCAACGACCGCAACGTCACCCAGCTGCTCGAGATCCTCGCGGGCTGCGGCGAGGTCGCCATACCGCGGCGCGAAGGCAAGGAACGACTCTGGGATCTCGCAGAACGGGTGTACCCACCCGAGGTCGAGGAGTTGACCTCCGATGAGGCCAGACGGCGCCGAGACGAGAGGCGGCTCGCGTCGCTCGGCATCGCGCGCGCGAAGGCCCCTGCCCAGCCTGTCGAGCCCTGGGACGTAGGCCGGGCAGGGGAAGAAGCCGTCGTCGATGGGGTGCCCGGCACCTGGCGGGTGGACCCTGCGGCCGTCGGGCTGCCGTTCGAGGGCCGTACCGCGCTGTTGTCGCCGTTCGATCGCATGGCGTTCGATCGCAAGCGCGTTCAGGAGCTGTTCGGGTTCGAGTACATCCTCGAGATGTACAAGCCCGCGGCGAAACGCAGGTGGGGCTACTTCGCGCTGCCGATCCTCCATGGCGATCGACTCGTCGGCAAGCTGGATGCGGCCGCCGACCGCAAGGCCGGGGTGTTCCGCGTGGCAGCGGTGCACGACGACGAGGAGTTCACCGCGGATACGGCGGATGCCGTCCACGGCGAGATCCGGGAGCTGGCGGAGTGGCTCGGGCTCGACGTCGTGGGGCTGCCCTGAGGGTCAGCGGACCGCGAGCACCATCTCGTCTCCGGTGAATTCCACCGTGCCGCGCAACGCCCAGTCGTCGGCGCGGTACGTGAAGGTGCCGGGCTGGCCGGCGCGGGTGGTGCCCTGGGCGGTCGCAACGATCTCGCCGTCGACCGCGGCGAACGTCTGGCCGTCGTCCCCGATCGTGACGGCAGGATAGGCGTCGATCCGGAACGTGATCGAGTTCAGGGTCGCAAGATCGGCGGCCCAGGGCACGCGCACCCCGCAGTTCGCCGGTACGGCGTCGGCGGGCGCGGCGCACGCATCCGCGTACGCGTCGAGCTGCTCCTGTGCCCGGGCCGTCGCATCGGGCGACACCGTGGCGTCGATGGTGACAGTGACGGGCGCCTCGTTCGACACGACGGCGATCCCCTCGCCGACGACCAGACCCGCCGGGGCCGCGACGACGGGATAGACGGCCGGCAGGAGCGGGATCGGGGTCGCGGCGGGGAAGAGCTCGCCGCCGACGCGCACCGCGTCGCCGATCATCGTCTGCGCTTCGAGCGAGGCGAGGTAGTCGCCGTCGATCTTCCACCCGCCGTCCTGCTGCACCAGCCCGAAGCCGACGACGGCCGGCTCGCCGTCGAGTTCGACATCCGCTCGCACGGTCCGGGCGGCATCCGACTCGTTCTCGATCTGGAACGAATAGTCGGAGATGAAGCCGGTTGCACCCGCGAGGGCCGCTCCGACGGCGTCGAGTCCCTCATCGCGCTCCGCGAGGAGGCCCTCGATCGTTCCGAAGTCGCCGTCGGACAGCGCCTGCAGGTACCGTTCGGCGACGGCCTCGGGGCCCGGCGGTCGCGTCAGGATCCAGGCGGTGACGCCGCCCGCGACGACGAGCACGACCGCGGCAGCCGCGATCGCGATGACGGCGCCGCGGTTCACACGTTCACGCTAGCCGGTGGGCTCGTCCGCGGCGAGCGCGACCGGCTCTGGCGGGCCCCCTTCATGGCGGCGAGCCTCGATCAGCACACCCGCGAGGTCGTCGACGGCGTCCCCCCGGCGCGACACCGAGATCGACTCAAGCCCCTGCCAGCGCGCAGCTGAGCGGAGCGCGTCCGCGACGCGGGCTGCGGCGTCGGCAGGCGCATCGTGCTCCCACCACGCGGACTGGACGAGAAGCGTGGACGATGCGCGGTCGGCCTTGAGATCGACACGCCCGACGATGTCGTCGTCGAGGAGCAGAGGCAGCGAGTAGTAGCCGTAGCGGCGCTTCGGTGCCGGCGTGTAGATCTCGATCCGGTACTCGAAGCCGAAGAGCCGTTCGGCGCGGCTGCGGAACCACACGACGGGGTCGAACGGCGTCAGGATCGCCGTGGCGTCGACCCGGCGGGGGAGCGTGGCATCGCGATGAAGCCACGCCTTCGCAGGGCGGCCGGCGCTCGTCCAGCCTGCAACCGTGACCGGGGTCAGCTCACCGGCATCCTGAAGCTCGCCGATCGCGGCCATGAGGGCGCGGCGATCCTTGATGCGCCAGTAGTCGGCCAGATCGGATGCCGTGGCGACGCCATAGGCCCTCGCAGCTCGTCGCACCAGCTCGCGGATGGCGTCGGAGCGGGCGACCGGCGAGCCGAGGACCTCTCGGGGAATCACCTGCTCGGCGAGCGCATAGCGCCGCTCGAAGCTGCGGCGCCCCGCGATCGCCACCTCGCCGAACGTCCACAGGAACTCCAGCGCGTGCTTGACGACATCCCAGTCCCACCACGGTCCACGGGCGCCCTTCTTCGCGTCATGCTCGATCTCGGCGGGGCGCAGCGGTCCGCGGGTCGCGAGCTCGGTGCGGACCCACTCCACGATCTCGTGGTGGGTATGGACCCACGAGTCGGGTCCATTCCCGTACTTCGCTCTCATGTCGTCCATACGGAACCGGAAGAGCTCCCAGTCGCCCGCCGGGATGAAGGACGCCATGTGCGCCCAGTACTCGACGTACGGGCTCTTCTGCGCGAACAGCAGGCGATCGAGCGCTGCGGTGTCGTACGAGCCGACCCGCGAGAAGAGCGGCATGTAATGCGAGCGCGCGAAGACGTTCACGGAATCGATCTGCAGGGTCGCCATACGGCTCAGTTCGATGTTCAACTGGCGGGTGCCGGGTGTGGCAGGGCGGCTTCGTCCGAAGCCCTGGGCGGAGACCGCGATGCGGCGCGCCTCGGCAGCGCTGAGCGACGACTTCACTCGCGCAAGCCTAGTGACGGCCTCCGACACATACGTCCGACGGTGGTGCTGGCACCCCTCGGACGCATGACGTCCGGGGAATGCGACCCGCCTAGACTGACGGAATGAGCGGCTCCGACGAAAAGCCACGCGGCTCGCTGTTCGACGCCCTGCGTGATCGGCATCGGATCGTGTCGACCGATGTGTCGGGATCGATTCCGCACGGCCTGCGCGTCGCCACCGCCTACTCGTGGCGGTTTCTGGTCGTGGCCGCGGCCGTGGGCGTGGGCATCTGGCTCGTCATCCAGCTCAAACTGCTCGTCATCCCGCTGCTCATCGCGATCCTCGTCACCGCGCTGCTGTGGCCGGCATTCGACTGGATGCTGCGGCATCGGGTGCCGCGGTGGCTCGCCATCGTCATCTCGGTGCTCGGCACCCTCGCGATCGTCTCCGGGCTGCTGTGGCTCGCCGTGTGGCAGGTCACCCGGCAGTGGGCGTCTGTCCAGACCCGCACCGTCGAGTCGATCGACCAGCTGCGGCAGTACCTCATCGACGGCCCCCTTCACCTGACCGAGGATCAGATCAACGGATTCCTCGCCCAGGCGGGAACGTTCCTCCAGGAGCAGGCGGCGCTCGTGTGGTCCGGCGCCCTCGCCATCGGCTCGACTCTGGGCCATGTCGCGACGGGTGGGCTGCTGTCGCTGTTCATCCTGCTGTGCATCCTCGCCGACGGCGGCGGCATCTGGCGCTGGACCACCCGCCTGTTCCCGCAGAAGGCGCGACCGGCCGTGGACGGCGCGGGACGCGCAGGCTGGGTCGCGGTCATCAACTACGCGCGAACGCAGCTGCTCGTGGCGACGATCGACGCGACCGGCATCGCGCTCGGCGCCTTCCTGCTCGGAGTGCCGCTCGCGATCCCGATCGGGGTGCTCGTCTTCCTCGGCGCGTTCGTGCCGATCGTCGGTGCCGTGGTCACCGGGGTGCTCGCGGTGTTCCTCGCCCTCGTCTACAACGGCCCGTGGATCGCGCTGTGGATGCTCGTCGTCGTCCTCGGGGTGCAGCAGCTCGAGGGCCACGTCCTGCAGCCGCTGCTGATGGGCTCCGCCGTCAAGGTCCACCCGCTCGCGGTCGTGCTGGTCGTCGCCGGCGGCGCGCTGATCGCCGGCATCCCCGGCGCCCTGTTCGCCGTTCCGCTTGCCGCCTTCGTCAACGTCGTCGTGGTGTACATCTCCAATCGCACGTGGGAGTCGGGCGTAAGGCCCCCACCGGCCGATCTGATCTGGAGCACCGTCCCACGACCCAGGAGGACACCCGCGTGACCACCTCGCCATCCCCGTCGCCGGCGCGCGCATCGGCTACGGCCGCCCCGACGCTGGCCGAATTCGAGACCGCTGCCGCAGCCCTGCGCGGCGTCATCACACGAACCCCGGTCGATCGCTCGCAGCACCTGTCCGATCTGCTCGGAGCCACGGTTCATCTCAAGCTCGAGAACCTGCAGCGCACCGGGTCGTTCAAGATCCGCGGGGCGACCTACCGCCTGTCACGCCTGACTCCTGAAGAGCGGGCTCGTGGGGTGGTCGCCGCATCGGCGGGCAACCACGCGCAGGGCGTCGCGCTCGCTGCCAAGGCGCTGGGGATCTCGGCCACCATCTTCATGCCCCTCGGTGTTCCGGTTCCGAAGCTGCTCGCCACGCGGGGATACGGCGCCGACGTCGTGCTGGAGGGTGCCACGGTCGAGACGCCGCTCCGATTGGCCGCCGAGTTCGCCGAGCGTACCGGCGCGGTGTTCATACATCCGTTCGATCACCCCGACGTCATCGCGGGGCAGGGCACGCTCGGTCTCGAGCTGCTCGACGAGGTGCCCGACCTCGAGACCATAATCGTGGGGATCGGCGGCGGGGGACTTGTCGCGGGAGTCGCCGCGGCAGCCAAGCAGCGTGCCGCCGCCGAGGGACGGACGCTGCGGGTCATCGGCGTTCAGGCCGAGAACTCCGCGGCCTACCCGGCGTCCCTGGCCGCCGGACATCCGCTCGAAGTCGCCACGCGTGCGACGATCGCCGACGGCATCGCCGTGGCGAGACCCGGCGACCTGCCGTTCGAGATCATCCGCGAGTACGTGGATGAGATCGTCACGGTATCCGAGGACGACATCGCGCGGGCGCTGCTGGTCCTGCTGGAACGCGCCAAGCAGGTCGTGGAGCCGGCCGGCGCGGTCGGGGTCGCAGCGATCCTGGCCGGCAAGATCACGGCATCCGGGCCGGCCGTCACCGTCCTCTCCGGCGGCAACATCGATCCGCTGCTGCTGCAGCGCGTCGTCGCACACGGGCTCTCGGCATCCGGTCGCTACATGACGCTGCGCATCCCGCTGCCCGATCGTCCCGGCCAGCTCGCGCAGGTGTCGGACCTGCTCGCGCAGGCCGGCGCGAACGTCACCGAGGTGCTGCACACCCGGCATGGTCAGGGTCTGCAGATCAGCGAGGTGATACTTCAGCTGAGTGTCGAGACCCGCGGTGAGGAGCATCGCGCGGCGGTCATCTCGGTGCTCGAGCAGGCCGGCTTCTCACCGACCGTCATGCTGGACTGACCATCGGCCAGAGGGGGGACAGCGACGACCGTTCGGGCGTCGTCCGCCGGTGAGTCTCACTGACCGGTGTAGGTCTCGACCTTGACGATCTCGACGCTGATCTCGCGTCCGTTCGGCGCGGTGTAGGACGTCTTCTCGCCCTCCTTGCGACCGAGGATGGCGGAGCCGAGCGGCGACGCCTCGCTGTACACGTCGAGCTCCGAGCCCACCGCGATCTCGCGGTTTCCGAGCAGGAAGACCTCTTCGCCCCCTGCCACGATGGCCGTCACGACAGTGCCCGGCTCGACGACGCCGTGGCTCTCGGGCGCTTCACTGACAGTCGCGGTCTTCAGGAGGTGCTGGAGCGTGCGGATGCGCGCCTCCTGCTTGCCCTGCTCGTCTTTGGCCGCGTGGTAGCCGCCGTTCTCCTTGAGGTCGCCCTCTTCGCGGGCGGCTTCGATCTTCTTGGCGATGTCTTCGCGGCCGGTCGTCGAGAGCTGCTCGAGCTCGTGCGCAAGACGGTCGTAGGCATCCTGGGTGAGAAACGTCACCGGGGCATCGCTGGACACGGCTGACTCCTTCGACTGTGGGGGGACGGACGGTCGATATGTCAAACGCCCCGGCTCCCGCCAGGGCGTATATCGACTGCAGTCACGACAGACTACGTCACCCAGCAGGAGTTGACCAAACCCGTGGTCGCCTCGGCCGTCGTGGGGATGACCTCGCGGAAGGCCCGGGAGTGCAGGTCGGAACCTGCGTATTCGACGATCCGCCAGCCCACGACGCCGTGCTCCTCGTCCTGCGCCTCGATCGCACAGGCGACCGACCGCCCGAGGGGTGCGGAGATCTGGAAGCTGAGCGCCACCGAGTGCTGGTCGATGACCTCGAAGCCCGTCGTGTCGGCGTCGACGGCGGAGGCTGCGTCGACGAACGTCATCCAGCCGAACAGGCCGACGGCAACGATCGCGATGGATGCGCCGACGATGATCGCCCAGCGTCGGCCGGGCGATCGGCCGCGGCCGTATCGCTCATCGAGCATGTCCTGTGTCGTCGGACCTGGCGTCGTCATCGCAGCTCCGTCGCGAGATTAGGCTGGAGCATCCAGGCTATTCGCTTCCGCGCGGCACCCGCGCCACAGTCCGGGAATGCCACAGGCCAGAACGAGGACACCCATGCATGATGCGCTCGCCGCAGTCGCGCGCGTCGCCGTCACCCCGACGCCGACTCCGTCGCAGGTCGACCCGAACAGCGTCACTCCGGGTCCCTGGGGTCTGGTGATCATCGTCCTGATCGCGGTGGCCGCGATCCTGCTGGCGTTGGACATGACCCGCCGTATCCGTCGCGGCCGGGTGCGCGCCGATCTTCGCGACGAACTGGATGCCGAGCAGCAGGCAGCAGCGGCCGTCGAGGCCACGCAGGTGGACGATGAGAGCGCCGACGCCGCTGATCCGGTCGAGGACGCCGGCGCCGACGGCCATGACGGGCGGGCGCCCCGAACCTGAGTCCTGGCAGACGCCCCGAATCCTCAGCCGCGGTACGCGGGGTTCGTCGCGATGATGAGGCACGCGGTCCAGTGGCACAGGAACGCGAGGACCGTGCAGACGTGGAAGATCTCGTGGAATCCGAAGTGGCCGGGCCAGGGATTGGGCCGCTTCATCGCGTAGACGATCGCCCCGCCGGTGTAGAGCAGGCCGCCGATCGCCACCAGGACGACCATCGCGACGCTCGCCTGCCACAGCTGCGGGAGGTACATCACCGCGGCCCAGCCGAGGAGCAGGTAGATCGCGACGTACAGCCAGCGCGGGGCGTGAAGCCAGAAGACCCGGAACAGGATGGCGAGGATCGCGCCGCCCCATACGAGTGACAGCAGCAGCACGGCCTGGTCGGTGGGCAGCGCCAGCACCGCGATCGGCGTGTAGGTGCCGGCGATCAGCAGCACGATGTTGGCGTGGTCGATGCGCTTGAGGGTCGCTTTGGTCTTGGGACCCCAGTCGAACCGGTGATACAGCGCTGAGTTGCCGAACAGCAGCAGGGATGTCGCCATGAACACGGCGCACGACCATTTCGCCGCCGGTCCCTGCGCGAGGACGATGAGGACGATGCCGGCGGCGATCGCGACAGGGAAGGTCGCGGCGTGGATCCAGCCGCGCCATGTGGGCTTCAGGTCGACCGTCGCATCGACGGCCGCCGCCTCCATGAGCGGCAGCACGGGTACATCGGGTGCCTTGGGCAGGCGAGTGCGTCGGCTCATTGCACCAGGCTAGGCCCCCGCGCATGCTCGGAGCGGAACATAGCGGGAGTCCGTCGGCCGGCGGCGAGGCCGTGGATGGGGCTGGTGCGGCGATGGCGGTAGCGTAGGCATGTGGCGCGCGCTTCGTCGAATGAGGGCAGGGGGCCCCTCTATCGGCTGTACATCAATCGCCTCCGTCGCCGGCTCGACCCCGCCGTTGTGCCCCGTCATGTCGCCATGATGATCGACGGCAACCGCCGGTGGGCCCGCCAGCTCGGACTCGCGTCGGCCGCCCACGGCCATCGCGCCGGCGCGGCGAAGATGCGCGAGTTCCTCGGATGGTGCGACGACGTCGGCGTGCGGGTCGTCTCCCTCTACCTGCTGTCGACCGACAATCTGAGCAAGCGCGACTCCCAGGAGCTCGCCGATCTGCTGGAGATCATCGCGGAACTGGCCGACGAGCTCTCGCACGAGCGCGATTGGCGGGTGCAGCACGTCGGCCGCGCCGACATCCTTCCTCCCGAGCTCGCGCGCGTGCTCGCCGAAGCCGAGGAGCGCTCGCGGGACAACACCGGGCTGCATGTGAACCTCGCCGTCGCGTACGGCGGGCGAGGCGAGATCGTGGATGCCGTGCGAAGCATCATCGCGCAGCACGGGGGAGGGGGCGGATCGCTCGAAGAGCTCGCCGAGAGCCTCACGCCGGAGCAGATCGGCGAGCACCTCTACACCGGAGGGCAGCCCGATCCCGACCTCGTCATCCGCACGTCGGGCGAGCAGCGATTGAGCGACTTCCTTCTCTGGCAGAGTGCGCATTCGGAGTTCTACTTCGTGGAAGCGCTCGGGCCGGATCTGCGCGAGGTGGACTTCCTCCGCGCGATCCGTGACTTCGCTACGCGCGATCGGCGCTTCGGCAGCTGATCCTTAGCGGCCGCTCGCAGCACACGCCAGGGCATGCGCGTGCCAGAATGTGTCCGTGATGGATCTGGAATCATTTCTGGCGTCCTTCGATGGGGAACCCGGCTATCTGGATTGGGCGTCGTTCGGCCCGCTGTCCTCCGCCGTGCGCGCGGACGCACACGCGGATACCGAGCTACTCGGATCGGGCCGCACATCGAGCGTCGACCTCGTGGCGGAGCACGTGCGCGAGGCGCGCGAGCTCATCGCCGAGCTGATCGGGTCGGATGCCTCGCACGTCGTGCTGCAGCCTTCGACCACCCACGGGCTGATGCAGGCGGTCTACGGGCTCGCCGGCGGTCTGCTGCTCTCGCGTGCCGAGTTCCCGAGCCTGACGGTCGCGGCCACCCGCGCGGCGGACGCTCTCGGGTCGATGCAGGTGCACTGGCTCGAGCCGCCGAACGGATTCGTCACCCCTGACGCCGTTCGCGATGCGCTGACCGACGACATCCGCGCGGTCGGCGTCAGCCTTGTGGATTTCCGCACCGGGTACCGCGCCGACCTCACCGCGCTGCGTGACGTCATCGGCGACCGGCTGCTGATCGTCGACGCCATCCAGGGGTTCGGCGCTGTGCAGGCGGACTACACGGCCGCCGACGTCGTGTGCGGCAACGGCTACAAGTGGCTGCGCGCCGGCCGGGGCACCGGTTTCGCGTGGTTCGGAGACCGCGCGCTCGAACGGATCTCGCCGGTGCTCTCGGGTTTCGCGGGCGTCGACGGCGAGCTGCCGGTCGACGCGGTCCCGCAGCCGTCGGCGTCCGCGCAGGCGTTCACCGTGACAGGGACCGACTACCTTGCGGCGGCACGGCTCGCCACAGCGCTGCGCGACGTCCGCGACGTCGGTGTCGACGTGATCGAGGCCGAACTCGCCGACCGCACGCGCGACGTCATCTTCGTCGCCGATCGCTACGAAGTGCCGGTCGTGACGCCCCGCGTGCCCGGGAACCGCGCGGGCATCGTGACGCTGGCGCCGGGTCGGCAGGATGCCGGCCCGCTGGCGGCATCCCTTGCGAACCACGGCCTGACGGTCACCACCCGGTCCGACCTCGTCCGCGTCGCACCCCATGTCGGAACCGGCGCAGACACGCTCCGGCTGTTCGGCGACGCGCTTGCGGAGTTCGCATCGACCCGCGTGTGGTGACTCGCCGTTGCCGGGAATTTACCCGACCGTAACCGCAATCCAGCGTGTCTGGCGCCTCGGTGTCCGCTGGGCGACGTACGTTCGATTCATCGGGCAGAGCGCCCGGTCGGGTCGGCCTCACGGATC
Source organism: Microbacterium pumilum (assembly GCF_039530225.1). Taxonomy (NCBI): domain Bacteria; kingdom Bacillati; phylum Actinomycetota; class Actinomycetes; order Micrococcales; family Microbacteriaceae; genus Microbacterium; species Microbacterium pumilum. The sequence continues at coordinate 3,402,180 of NZ_BAAAOH010000001.1, read as the reverse complement.
GCGACTCGTGGCCCCCTGGTCGACTCGTGACTGCCGGGTGAATCAACCCGGGGCGGGAGTGGGTTGTGACCACACGGGAATCACACGGGCAGCGCGTTCAGGACATCGACGAGGCCATCGATGACGCACAGGATCTCAGGACCTATGTGCTCGACACCTCCGTGCTGCTGAGCGATCCGCGAGCGTTCTTCCGGTTCGCCGAACACAACGTCGTCCTCCCGGTCGTGGTGATCACCGAACTGGAGGGCAAGCGTCATGACCCCGAGATCGGCTACTTCGCCCGCCAGGCGCTGCGCCACCTCGACGAGCTGCGCATCGAACACGGTCGGCTGGACTTCCCGGTGTCCGTGGGCGACGGCGGCACCCTGCGGGTAGAGCTCAACAACACCGATGCCACCGTGCTCCCCTCGGGTATGCGGCTCGGCGACAACGACACCCGCATCCTCGCGGTCGCGATGCACCTCGCGCAGGACGGCCAGGAGGTGACGGTCGTCTCGAAGGATCTCCCGATGCGGGTGAAGGCGGCATCCCTGGGCATAAGTGCGGAGGAGTATCTCGCGGAGCAGGCGGTCGATTCGGGCTGGACGGGTATCGCCACGCTCGATGTCTCAGGCGACGACATCAGCGACCTCTATGAGAGCGAGGTCGCGACGAGCGACGACATCCATGGGCTGCCCATCAACACGGGCCTCATCATCCACTCCGAGCGCGGTTCGGCTCTGGGACGCGTCACCGGCGACCGGGCATACAAGCTCGTGCGCGGCGACCGCGAGGTGTTCGGCCTGCATGGACGGTCAGCCGAGCAGCGCATCGCTATCGATCTGCTGCTCGACCCCGAGGTCGGGATCATCTCGCTCGGCGGCCGCGCCGGCACGGGAAAGTCCGCGCTTGCTCTGTGCGCAGCGCTGGAGGCGGTACTCGAGCGCCAGCAGCAGCGCAAGATCATCGTCTTCCGCCCGCTCTTCGCCGTCGGCGGTCAGGAGCTCGGCTACCTCCCCGGCGATGCGCAGGAGAAGATGAACCCGTGGGGACAGGCGGTGTTCGACACTCTTGGATCCGTGGTCTCGCCGAACGTGCTCACCGAGGTCGTGGAGCGCGGGCTGCTCGAAGTGCTGCCGCTCACGCACATCCGAGGCCGCTCGCTCCACGATGCGTTCGTGATCGTGGATGAGGCGCAGTCTCTCGAGCGCAATGTGCTGCTCACGGTGCTGAGCCGCATCGGGCAGAACTCGCGGGTCGTGCTCACCCACGACGTCGGACAGCGCGACAACCTGCGTGTCGGACGCCATGACGGCGTCGCGTCGGTCATCGAGACGCTGAAAGGGCACGGCCTGTTCGGGCATGTGACGCTGATGCGTTCGGAGCGATCCGCGATCGCCGCGCTGGTGACCGAGCTGCTCGAGGCGAGCGAACTGGCCTAGTCCTCGGGAGGCGGGCGGGATGCCGCATCCCGCCCGCCGGCACGCTGCTTCGCCGCTCCCCGCGAGCCGTGGGAATGAGAAGAGTCTCATCTGAATCGGCGTTATCACAGGGCCGGGTCTGTCACGATTGATGAGCAGGACTGCGAACTCGATCGAAACGGAGGCGACCGTGGACAGCACGACACGCTTCGCCGTCGGTGGCATGGCCACCGTCGTGGCGAGTGTCGCCGTCGTCTGCCTCGTCGCGTTGACAAACTCCGTGGCCCTCGCCGACTCGGGCGGCGCCTCGATCGGCGCGGCCCGTGTCGTCGTCCCGTCGGCCACGCCGACCGCCACTGCCGTGGCCCCCACGCCGGCTCCGGCGCCGACCCCCACCACCCCGGCGCCCACGGCATCGGCGCCGGCGGCGCCTGTCGATCAGGGAACCGAGACGGTGGAGGGACCGGCACCGGTGGATGTTTCGGTGCCTGCGCCCACGACGCCAGCTGAGCCCACGGTCGTCGATGACGCGGTCGCCGAGGCCGAGGCGACCGGAACATGGGACAGGCTGCGCGCGTGGGCGAACCGTGTCGGCTGGTCCGACGAACGCATCGACGCAATGATCAAGACTCTTGAAGAGAAGCGGGCCGCGCTCGAGCAGGCGGCATACGAGGGCTCTTCGCAGGACTCCGCAGATGCGGACAGAGACGCCGAACGCCACTCAGAGAAGCATGGCTTCGGTGTGAAGAAGAATCGATCGTGGGATACCCCAGATAACCACGACCGATAGGTGGCCGGCTTCCCCAGCCCGGCCCTTACCAGCCCCCGATGTCCCCCAGCATCGGGGGCTTCTTCATGCCCGGATGAGGGCGATCACTCCCAGCGGTACCCGGCTCCGCGCACCGTCGCGATGTGATCTGCACCGAGCTTGCCGCGCAGATAGCGCACGTAGACATCGACAACGTTGGAGCCCGGATCGAAGTCCATCCCCCACACCCGGCTGAGGAGCAGCTCCCGGCTCAGCACGCGGCCCGGATTACGCAGGAACTGCTCCGCGAGGGCGAACTCGCGGGCTGACAGGTCGACTTCTCGTCCGCCGACGGTCGCCCGTCGGGCGAGTATGTCGAGCACCACGTCGTCATGCGTGACAGACACGCCCGCGGCCAGCGGCGTCTCGCGCAGGCGTGACCGCACGCGGGCCAGCAGCTCCTCGAACGTGAAGGGCTTCGGAACGTAGTCATTGGCGCCACCATCGAGTCCCTCGACCGTGTCGCGGGTGCTCGAGCGAGCCGTCAGCATGATGATCGGCACCGCGGAACCACGCGAGCGCAGCTCTCGCAGCACCTCGAAGCCGTCCATCGTCGGCAGTCCCACGTCCAGCAGCACGAGGTCGGCGTCTCCGCTGAGGGCGCGTGCAAGGCCATCTGCGCCGTCTTCGACCATCTCTGTCTCGTAGCCCGCAGACTGCAGCCCACGGCTGACGAAGGCTGCGATGCGCGGCTCGTCCTCGACGATCAGGATCTTGGTCACTCGGACGCCTCACGCTGCAGCACGACGTCGCCGGCGCGCACCGGCGCGGGCAGCCCCGCCCCCGCGGCGGGTGGCAGGTGGATCGTGAAGGTCGCGCCGCCGCCCGGCGTGTCGGTCACGACGCATTGCCCGCCATGGCCCTTGGTGATGGCGTCGACGATGGCGAGGCCGAGTCCGGACCCGCCGACCGAGCGCTTGCCGTGGGCACGGTCGAACCGGCGGAAGATGCGATGGCGGGCGGCAGGAGGGATGCCCGCACCGTGGTCTCGTACCCACAATCTGGCGCCCGTCCCATCGAGCTCGCTGCCGACTTCGATCGGAGCACCTGCCGGGGTGTACTTGGCGGCGTTGTCGGCGAGCTGCAGCCACGCCTGCAGCAGGCGATCCGAGTCGGCGACGATGACGCCCTCGCCGTGCGCGTCGATGCTCCACGAGTGGTCGGGAATGACCGTGACGAGCTCTGCAACCCGCGCCGTGAGCGCTCCGAGGTCGACCTCGGCCATGTTGTAGGCGTCACCCTCGGCAGTCGCAAGGATGTCGATGTCCTCCACGAGTCGCGTCATGCGATCCAGCTCGGCGATGCCGATCTGGCGGGCGCTGGCGACATCCTCGGCATCTGTGGGATCCATCAGCTCGAGGTGGCCGCGCACGATCGTGATGGGCGTCTTCAGCTCGTGACGAACGTCGTCGAGCAGTTGGCGCTGAACGTCGACCGAGCCTTCGATGCGATCGAGCATGGAGTTCACGGTGCGCGACAGGTCGGCGATGTCGTCGTTGCCCTGGGTGGGAAGGCGCGGCGAGAGGTCGGTGATCGTGATGGCATCCGCCGTCTCGCGCATGTGTCTGATGGGGGAGAGCAGGCGGCCTGTGACGAACCATCCCACGATGCCGATCGCGATGAGCACGGCGACCGCCGCGATGATGTAGGTCGTCATGGCGGCCGTGACGGGCTCCAGCTCGGCCCCCAGGTCGATGGCCCGGAGGTATACGCCCGACGCCGGATCGCCCTCGACCTCCACCGGTATGGCGATGTATCGAAGCGATCCGATGTCGGTGACCGCGGTACCGACCTTCACTTTGCCCCCGGCGGTATCGGCGACGGCCCGGGCTATCAGCTCATCCTGCTCAGAGATGTCGAAGCCCGACAGCGTTCCCGGGACCAGCCGTGCGGAGCCGTCGATGATCGCGAGGGATGCCTCATTGCGTGAGGGGACGAGTGTGCCGATCACGGCCTTGAGGTAAGCCGTCAGCGATTCGTACTCGTTGACATCGAGGCTCGGCGTGGACGGGTCGCCGACATCGCTGGCAGGGCCGCCCTGGCCGCCCTGCGCGACGGTTTCGAGCCGGTCCACCTGAGCTTTGAGTCGCGCGTCGACATCGACGATGACACGCTCGCGTTGGACCAGGAATGTGACGCTGCCGACGATCGCGAGGCCGATGCACGCCACAGCGAGGATCGCTCCGAGGATCCTGACGCGCGCCGAAATCGGCCGGGGTGAGCGTGCCACCCTCTGATTATCGCTCCACCATGCCGCGAATCGGCACAGCCTTCAGATCATCCGGGATGAGTCATCGACAGCAGATCGAGCTTTTCGTCGAGCTGGTCGATCGTGAGTTCGCCCCGCTCGACGTAGCCGAGATCGATCACGGCCTCGCGGACCGTGATGCCCTTCGCGACGGAGTGCTTCGCGATCTTCGCCGCCGCCTCGTAGCCGATGAGCTTGTTGAGCGGCGTCACGATCGATGGCGACATGCCGGCGTAGGCGGCCGCGCGGTCGACATCCGCCTCGAGTCCGTCGATCGTCTTGTCGGCGAGCAGACGCGCCGCATTGCCGAGGAGGCTGATCGACTCCAGGATGGCAGTGCCCATCACCGGGATCGCGACGTTGAGCTCGAAGCTCCCTGATGCCCCCGCCCAGGCGATGGTCGCATCGTTGCCGATGACGCGCGCGCACACCATCAGCGTCGCCTCGGGGATGACGGGATTGACCTTGCCCGGCATGATCGACGAGCCCGGCTGCAGGTCGGGGATGTGCAGCTCGCCGAGCCCGGTGTTGGGACCCGAGCCCATCCACCGGATGTCGTTGTTGATCTTCGTCAGCGACACGGCGATCGTGCGCAGCGCCCCGGATGCCTCCACGAGCGCGTCGCGGTTCGCCTGTGCCTCGAAGTGATCCTTCGCCTCGGTGATCGGCAGCTCGGTGTCGGCCACGATGAGCTCGAGCACCTTCTGCGGGAACCCCAGCGGGGTGTTGATGCCGGTGCCCACCGCGGTTCCGCCGAGCGGAACCTCGGCGACGCGAGGCAGCACGGCCTGTACCCGCTCGATCCCGAGTCGCATCTGGCGGGCGTACCCGCCGAATTCCTGGCCGAGCGTCACGGGCGTCGCATCCATCAGATGCGTCCGACCCGACTTGACGACGTCGTGCCACGCCTCGGCCTTCGCCTCGAGGGAGACTGCGAGGTGGTCGAGCGCGGGGATGAGATCGTCGATCAACTCTTGCGTGACCGCGATGTGAACCGAGGTCGGGAAGACGTCGTTCGACGACTGCGATGCGTTGACATGGTCGTTCGGGTGTACGAGGGAGCCGAGATCCTGGGTCGCGAGGGAGGCGAGCACCTCGTTCATGTTCATGTTCGTCGACGTCCCGCTGCCGGTCTGGTACACGTCGATGGGGAACTGGTCGGCGAACTCGCCTGCGATGATCCGGTCCGCCGCGCGCGCGATGGCCTCTGCGATCGTGCTGTCGAGAGTGCCCAATGCCTTATTGGCGAGTGCGGCGGCCTTCTTGATCCGCGCAAGCGCGACGATCTGTGCCGGCTCGAGGGGATCGCCCGAGATGGGGAAGTTCTCCACCGCGCGCTGGGTCTGCGCCCCGTAGAGCGCGTCCTTCGGCACGCGCACCTCACCCATCGTGTCGTGCTCGATGCGGTATTCGATGTCGGTCACGTCGTCGTTCCTCCGTCTGTTGCTACGTTCCGGTCACGCCTCGTCGGTCGCGGCGCCGACGACGATGTCGGGCACCGCCGCGCCTTCTGCCAGGCGGTAGTTGGCGCCCACGATGGCGAGGCGTCCCTCGGCCACGGCTTCGCTGATCAGCTCCGATGAGTGCAGCAGTTCCGCGACCGTGTCCCGGAGATGCTCGCGCCCCACCTGCTCGGCATCGATCTCGAGGGGCAGGCTCGCACCGTTGCCGCTCTGCTGGATGACGCGGCGCACCGCCGGCACGATCGGCGCGATCTGTCGCCAGATGTGCGGGGGAAGAGCTGGTGCATCGAGCTGGGTGCTCTCGATCGCGGCGTTCACGGCGCCGCATTCATCGTGTCCGAGCACGACGATGAGGGGTACGCCGAGCACGGCGACCGCGTACTCGAGGCTGCCGATGACCGAGTCCGAGATCACCTGACCTGCGTTGCGCACCACGAACAGGTCGCCGAGACCCTTGTCGAAGATGATCTCGGCGGCAAGTCGCGAATCGGAGCAGCCGAAGAGCGCGGCGCGCGGCGTCTGACCCGCGGCCAGGAGATTGCGTCGTTCGACGTCCTGCCGGGGATGCCGGGGCTCGCCCGCGACGAAGCGCGCGTTGCCGCGCTGCATCTCGGCCCACGCCTTGCGAGGACTGGGTCCGTCCGAGGTCACTCGGCCTCCTCGCGGAGTTCGAGGACCTGTTCCGCCACAGAAGCGGCGGCGGTCTCGAGCGCCTTGTCGTCGGCGAATCCGTAAACGATGACGGTATCGGTACCAGCCTCAGTGGAGAGGGCGCCCGAGACGTTGCCGGCCTTCGCAGGGTCGTCGATGGCGTAGCGGTCCCACTCGACGCCGCCGATCGTCACGGTGTCGTCTGCTTCTGCCCCGCCGAGCACCCGTGCCGGCCAGGACTCGTCGGCGTCGAACCCCTGGGAGACGCGGACGAAGCCCTCGGCGGGAACATAGACGACGGTCCACGCGCGGGTGGAGTCACCGTCGACCGTCGCGCTGTTCACCAGCCAGTCCTCGGGGGCATCGGGGATGACGACCCTCCGGCCCTCGGCCTGCTCGACGTCGCGGGCGACGGCCGCGACGTCGATCCGGTCGGGCGCCGGCGGTGCGCCGCGGGGGACCCCCAGGATGATGACCAGCACGACAGCGAGCGTCACGAGCAGTGCCGCGATGAGATTGCGGGTGGTCTTGCTCGCCCGATAGGCCTCCGACGCCGCGGCCTTGCGGTCGGCGGTCTCTTCCGGGGTCTCCGGCCTGCCGAGCTCGGCGACCACGCGGGGCGCCTGCGCCATCACGCCACCGTGCCTTCGCCCGAGGGCGCCGACGCTGCCGCGGCGCCCGTGGAACGGGCGGCATCGAGGCGACGCTTCGCGCCGAGGAGCCACTCCTCGCACCGTGCCGCGAGCGATTCGCCGCGCTCCCACAGGGCGAGCGAGTGTTCGAGTGTGGGCGTGCCCTGCTCGAGCTCGGCAACGACCCTCACGAGCTCGTCGCGGGCCTGCTCGAACGTGAGCGACCCCACGTCAGCGGCGGCTTCGGTCATGGTTCCATCCTAGTTCGGCTCCGAACCGGTGCCTGCGGCGTCGGCGAGGTCGCCCGCGACGCCTCGTCCATCCACCTCGGCGATCTCGCCCTCGGAACGCGTGGCGAACGATCCGCGCCCCACCGTGACGATGACCCTGTCGCCCCTCGGCGCCTGCGCGGCATCCCGAACGATCACACCGTCGGCCAGATGGGCGATGGCATAGCCGCGGGCGAGTGTCGATGCGGGCGAGAGGGCACCGAGCGTAGCCCGCAGCTCGGCGGTACGCCGTGCACCCGCCTCGAGACCCCGGCCGATCCGATCGCGTCCCCGCGCGGTGAGCAGCTCCACTTCGTGCGCGCGGGACGTGAGCAGTGAGTCGGGGTCGCGCAGCGCGGGCCGCGACCGCAGCTGTTCGAGCTGCGCGATGTCGTGCGTCACGCGCTGGGTCAGCCGCGACGTGAGGCGTGACCGGAGCTGCGCGACCGCGGCGCGCTGCTCGGCGACATCCGGAACCAGCCGCTTGGCCGCGTCCGTCGGAGTGGATGCCCGAACGTCGGCGACATCGTCCAGGAGCGGATGGTCGTTCTCGTGGCCGATCGCACTGACGACGGGGGTGGATGCCGCGGCCACCGCGCGCAGCAGTCGTTCATCGCTGAACCCGAGCAGACTCTGCGGGTCGCCGCCGCCGCGGGCGATGACGATGACATCGACGTTCGGGTCGGCGTCCAGTGCCTTCAGGGCGCCGATCGTCTCGGGCACGCACCGGTCGCCCTGGACGGAGGCGTAAGCGGCGCGGAAGCGCACGTGCGGCCAGCGCAGCTCGGCGTTGCGTCGCACGTCCTTCTCGGCATCCGATCGTTCGCCCGTGATCAGTCCGATGACGTGCGGCAGGAAGGGGATCGGCTTCTTGCGCGACGCGTCGAACAGTCCCTCGGTTCGCAGCTTGGCGCGAAGGCGCTCGAGGCGCTCGAGCTGATCACCGAGACCCACATGCCGCATCGACGAGACGCCGAAGCTGAAGTCCCCGCCCTTCACGAAGTAGTCGGCCTTGACGCAGGCGATGACATGGTCGCCGACCTTCATGTCGTCCGCAAGCCGCTCGCGCGTCGACGACCAGATCCGGAATGCGATCGTCGCGTCGGTGGAGAGATCCTTGAGCCGGCCGAACACCGTGCCGCCGCGGAGGTTCCACCCCGTGATCTCACCCTCGACCCACACCGAGCCCCAATTCGAGACGAATCCGCGGATCGTCTCGTTGAGCCGAGACACGGATGTCGGCGCCTGGGGCGTGGAGTCGCGCGGCTTGACGGAATCCGGCGGGGGCGCCTCGCCCGGGGCGATCTGAGGCTCGAAGGTCGTCACGCGGTCCTTTCCTGCCTGTCGGCGCCGGGATGGCGCGCTGTTCGGCCTGCGCTCAGGGGGGCCGACCGTAGAATCGAGGGGTGAGCACCAGCGCCTTGGGCAAGACCTCTGTGAGTATGCCCGTCCCGCGCATTCCGCGACGGCGCGAACCGCTCCAGGATATCCCGGTCGGCCGACCCAAGCGGGTGCTCCTCGCCTCGCCTCGCGGCTACTGCGCCGGAGTCGACCGCGCCGTCGTCGCCGTCGAGAAGGCGCTCGAGCGTTACGGGGCTCCCGTCTACGTCCGAAAGCAGATCGTCCACAACATCCACGTCGTGACCGAGCTCGAGCAGAAGGGGGCGGTCTTCGTCGAAGAGGTCGACGAGGTGCCGGCGGGTTCTCACGTCGTCTTCAGCGCACACGGTGTGTCACCGGCCGTCGTCAACGCGGCATCCGATCGCGGCCTGCAGGCCATCGACGCGACCTGCCCGCTCGTGACGAAGGTGCACCGCGAGGCGGTCCGGTTCGCGCGCGACGATTACGAGATCCTGCTGATCGGCCACGAGGGTCACGAGGAGGTCGAAGGGACCGCCGGTGAGGCTCCCGACCACGTCACGGTCGTGAACTCGCCGGACCACGCGGATGTCGTGGAGGTGCGCGACCCGTCGAAGGTGGTGTGGCTGTCGCAGACGACACTCTCGGTGGACGAGACGATGGAGACCGTGCGGCGCCTGCGCGAGCGCTTCCCGCAGCTGCAGGATCCGCCGTCGGATGACATCTGCTACGCCACCCAGAACCGCCAGGTGGCGATCAAGAAGGTCGCGAAGGATGCCGATCTCGTGATCGTCGTCGGCTCGGCCAACTCGTCGAACAGCGTCCGGCTCGTCGAGGTGGCTCTCGAATACGGCGCCAAGGCGGCGTACCGCGTCGACTACGCCGATGAGGTGGAGCAGGCCTGGTTCGAGGGCGTCGCGACCGTCGGTGTGACGAGCGGTGCCTCGGTGCCCGAGGTGCTCGTGCAGCAGGTCATGGAAGACCTGGCGCTCGCCGGCTTCCGCGATGTGGAAGAGGTGCGCACCGCCGAGGAGGACCTGCTGTTCTCGCTCCCGAAAGAGCTGCGTCAGGATGCCGACGGCCGGCGTGATGACCGCGCCCTGGGAGGACGTGGCCGCTGATGACCGACCAGACCCCCGATTCGCCGCCGCGGCCGCAGTACGGCGAGTACGCGACGCCCGAGGAGCAGCGCGCCCGCATCCGTCAGCCGGACGCGACGACCCTGGCCGCGAGTGCCGGACCAGCGGTTCAGCTCGAGCCCACGCCCCCGGCGGTCGTCCCGGGACGGGCGTCCGCGCCGGCCGCTACGGCCGAGCGCCGACCACGGCCCTACGACCGCATCATCACGTTCGCGCTGCTCGCGTATGGGCTGGTGAACGTCGTGACATCGATCCCCGCACTCGTGGACTACGGCGCCTACACCGACACGGTCTTCAGGCTGCTCGGGGTCGACGTCGAGCTGTCCGACCCCGCCGCGGGACGGCCCTGGGGCATCGCGGCCGCGATCATCCTCGCGGTCGGCTGGGCCATCACGGCTGCGCTGTCTCTGTGGAGCCTGCGCCGCGGACGGCTGACATGGTGGATCCCGCTCGTCGGAGGCATCGTCTTCACGTTCGCGTGCGGCAGTCTCATGCTGGTGCCGCTCATGTCCGATCCCGCCGTCTGGGACGTCCTGGTCGGCTCGGTCCGCTGACACACGGCTGAACCTTCCGCCACTGTGTCTCGTGTCTCCAGCGGGAGGTGAAGATGCCACGTGACGGTGCTGGTGACCGTGCGACTGACGATGCCACGCGCTTGAGTGCGCTTTATGACGCGCACGCCGCGCCGGTGTGGCGCTACGTCGTGCACCTCACCGGAGATCGAGCAGCGGCCGACGATGTCGTGCAGGAGACGCTGCTGCGCGCGTGGCGCACACCCCGCATCCTCGAGCAGGATCCTGCCACCGCCCGGTCGTGGATGTTCACGGTCGCCCGTCACCTCGTGATAGACGACGCGCGCAGTGCTCATCGCCGCCGTGAGATCGCGGTCGCCGAGACTCCGGAGGTCGCGACGGCAGACCTGACGGATGCGCTCTTCGAGGCGATCCTCGTCGAGGAGGCGCTCGCATCGCTCTCTTCCGATCACCGCACAGTCATCGTCCGCGCGTACTTCGGCGGCCTTCCGATCACCGAGATCGCGGCGGAACTCGACATCCCCGCGGGCACCGTCAAGTCGCGGCTTCACTACGGACTTCGCGCCCTGCGGCTCGCGCTGCAGGAGAAGGGGGTGACGCGATGACGAACCCGGATCACGCGTACTTCGCGGAATGGGACGCCGCCTACCTCCTCGGCGCGCTGAGCCCCGCAGACCGACGGCTGTTCGAGGCGCACCTGCAGGACTGCGACGCGTGCCGCGCGGCGATCGTCGAGACCGCCCCCACGATCGGGCTGCTGTCCCGCGTCTCGCCCGAGCGCGCCGAGTCGCTGCTCGAGCCGGCCGACGCGGGTGACGGGCCCAGCAGTGAGCGCCGCGGGGACCTCATCGCCCTGGGGGTCCGCCAGGCGCGCCGGCGTCGTCGCACCTGGTGGGCGACCGGTGTCGCGGCCGCGGCGGCAGTCGTCACCGCGGTGGTCCTGGCGGTCACCATCTCGATCGCGCCCGCTGTGCGCAACATCCAGGTCGTGGCCCTCGAGCCTGTCGCCGACCTGCCGATCACGGCGACGGTCGAACTCGTCGACGTGGCATGGGGCACGCGGCTCGAGATGATCTGCCGCTACACCGAGCCTGCAGACCCCGATGAACCCTCGAAGGGATGGCCGTACGCACTCGTGATCGAAGCCGCGGACGGTACGACCAGCGAGGTGTCGAGCTGGCTGGCGTTCCCCGGCACGACGGCCCGGCTGGGTGCCGGGACATCCCTCGACCCCGATCAGATCTCCGCCATCGAGATCCGCTCCGTCACGTCGGGAAAGGTCCTCATGCGGACTGAACTGACCGGGTAGCCGTCCGCCGGCGGGCTAAACGCCGAGGCTCTTGCCGTGCGAACCGAGCTGCTGGGTGGCCTCGACGACGCGGACGGCCATCGCCGACTCGGCGACCTTGCCCCATGCACGGGGGTCGTAGGCCTTCTTGTTCCCGACCTCGCCGTCGACCTTCAGGACGCCGTCGTAGTTCGAGAACATGAAGCCGGCCACCGAACGCGTGAACGCGTACTGGGTGTCGGTGTCGATGTTCATCTTGACGACGCCGTTCGAGACCGCGAGCGAGATCTCCTCGGAGGTCGAGCCGCTGCCGCCGTGGAAGACGAGGTCGAGCGGCTTCGCTGCGGTGCCGAAGCGCGCGGCGATGCCCTCCTGGATCTCGCCGAGCAGTTCGGGGCGCAGCTTGACGTTGCCCGGCTTGTACACGCCGTGCACGTTGCCGAACGTGAGGGCCGAGATGTAGCGGCCGTTCTCGCCGAGTCCGAGCGCTTCGACGGCCTTGGTGACATCCGCCACCGTCGTGTACAGCGCATCGTTCGAGCCTTCGTGCTGGACGCCGTCCTCCTCGCCGCCGACGACGCCGATCTCGACCTCGAGGATGGCGTTGATGTTCTTGAGACGGGGGAGCAGGTCCTTCGCGATCTCGATGTTCTCATCGAGGGGGACCGCGGAGCCGTCCCACATGTGCGACTGGAAGATCGGGTTGCGGCCGGCCCTGACCTCTTCCTCTGATGCCTCGATGAGGGGGATCACAAAGCCCGGCAGAGCATCCTTCGGGCAGTGATCGGTGTGGAGCGCGACCGTGATCGGATAGTTCTTCGCGACCTCGGTGGCGAACTTGGCGAAGGCGAGGGCGCCAGTGGCGCGGGCTTTGACGCTCTGCCCGGCGAAGTAGTCCGCACCGCCCGTGGTGACCTGGAGGATTCCGTCGGACCCCGCCTCGGTCAGACCTTGGAGCACGGAGTTGATCGTCTGCGAGCTGGAGACGTTGATCGCGGGATACGCGAATCCGCCTGCCTTGGCGCGATCCAGCATGTCGGCGTACTGCTCGGGAGTGGCGACGGGCATGAGTGCTCCTTGGTCTGTGGGGACGTCATGGTCACTCTAGCGAAGCGCTCGCCGAGTGGCAGGGTGAGGTCGACTCGTCCGTGCAGTGGGGCGTCGTCTATCCCTGGCGAAAGAATCGCATTTCCTTCGCGCACTGGTCGCGACAGACGCCGGTTGGCGGATGCCGCGCTGGTTAGGCTGGCGCCATGGTGAGTCTGACCGCTGATATGAACCCCCTGCATCCCGATCGAAACCTCGCGCTGGAGCTCGTTCGCGCGACCGAAGCCGCAGCCATCCGGGCGGTGCCGTTCATCGGCCGTGGCGCGAAGGAATCGGCGGACGGCGCGGCCGTCGACGCCATGCGGGCGTTCTTCACGACGGTCGACTTCGACGGCACCATCGTGATCGGCGAAGGCGAGAAGGATGACGCCCCGATGCTCTTCAACGGTGAGCACGTCGGCAGCGGCCGCGGACCGCAGTGCGATGTTGCGGTGGACCCGATCGACGGCACCTCGCTCACCGCTGCGGGCCGCAACAACGCGCTTTCGGTCATCGCCGTCTCGGACCACGGGACGATGCTGGACGCTTCCACCGTGTTCTACATGGACAAGCTCGTGACGGGGCCGGCAGGAGTCGGAGTCGTGGACATCCGGCTTCCGATCGGCGAGAACATCCGCCTGCTCGCGAAGGCGCTCGACAAGCCCGTCGACGAGCTCGTCGTATCGGTGCTGCACCGGCCCCGGCACGAGCAGCTCATCGAAGACATCCGGACCGCGGGCGCCGGCACGCGGCTGATGACTGACGGCGACGTCGCCGGCGGCATCAACGCGGCACGCCACAACGCCCGCACCGACATGTGCGTCGGCATCGGCGGCAGCCCCGAGGGAATCGTGACCGCGTGCGCGATCAAGGCTCTCGGGGGTCACATCCAGGGACGGCTCTGGGCACGCGACGACGACGAGAAGCAGAAGGGCATCGACGCCGGGTTGAAGCTCGAAGGCTACGTGTATGAAGCCGACGAGCTGGTGCGAGGGAGCAACACGATCTTCGTCGCGACCGGCGTGACGGATGGTCAGCTGGTGGCAGGTGTGCGCCGCGAGGGGGAGTACCTGTACACGGAGAGCGTGGTGCTGCGCGGCGCCTCGGGCACGCTCCGTCGGATCTCTTCGGAGCACCTCGTCTCGAAGTGGCTGTAGTCGCCGGCTGCTCCCGCCGGCACGGCAAGGGATCGCAGTGACGCGTTTGTGACCACGTCCGAGGCGGTTGTCTGGCACAATCGAACCGGTGTCAACGAGGACTCGCTTTCGTTTTCCCACGCCCGAGGGGGTATCTCGATGTCGGCACAATTGAGCGGTTCGTCGCCGCAGACCGGCGCGCAGGCGGTCATCGCCGACGCGCACGACCCAGCGCGCCGTCCCGACGTCCTGCTGCGGGTGCGCCGGGACGAGGGTCACGAGGTCAGCGCCTGGTGGATGATCGGCGCCTTCGTGGCCGTGTCGGCGGCCGTGATCGCGTTGCTGAGCTTCGTGCCCGGCGGCGCGTGAGCTGACCCTCGACCGGACCGCGATCGACCCGAGCCGCCCCTGGTCGCGTCACGCTGCGGGATCGTGCTCCGGCGTATCGGCGAGCCGGTCGCGCAGGTCTCCCAGATCGGCCAGGGCAGAAGGCTCGTCCATGGCCAGCGCACCGTCCAGCAGTTCGGGAGCGGTGAGCCGCCGCGGTGCTTTGTCGATCGCCCCCGGCTGTGCCAGGGCGTCGAGCTTGGTCTGGTCGATGCCGGGGAACCGCCGCGCACTCACGAGCACCCGGGTCTCGAGCGAGCCCGCGAAGCTGTTGTAGCTGTCGACGGTGCGCTCGATCGCACGGCGAAGATCGTCGGCGTGCTTCGCCAGCCCGCCCAGCCGCTCGTAGAGCTGGTTGCCGAGCTCGAACAGCGTCCGGGCCTCTCGCGACACATCCTGCTGCGTCCAGGTGTAGGCGACGGTCTTCAGCACTGCCCACAGGTTCACCGGCGAGGCGAGCGCGACGCGCTTGCCGAACGCGTAATCCAGCAGCGACGGATCCTCTTCGAGCGCGGCCGCCAGCAGCGACTCGCTCGGCAGGAAGCACACGACGAACTCGGGGCTCGACGGCAGACCCGCCCAGTACGTCTTCTTCGCCAGCGCGTCGACATGCGATCGCACGGCCTTGACGTGCTTGTCGAGCAGCGCTCGGCGGCGCGCCGCCTCTGCGCCCTGCGCGGTCAGCGAGATCGCGCTCGCCTCCAGGTACGCGTCGAGCGGCACCTTCGCGTCGACGGCGATCGCCTTGTCACCGGGAAGGCGGATGACCATGTCGGGGCGGCCGGCCCCGGCATCCGACATGATCGAGGTCTGCGTGTCGAAGTCGATGTAGCGCGTGAGTCCTGCCGCCTCGACCACTCGCCGCAGCTGGGTCTCGCCCCAGACGCCCCGAGTGCTGCCCGAGCGCAGCGCACTCGCGAGTGACTCGGTCATCGTCCGCAGGGCATCGTCGGTCTCATTCGCGCGCCGCAGCTGCTCGGCGAGCGTGCCGAACTGGGTGTGCCGGTCGCGCTCGAGCTCGTCGACCTTGGTCTGCATCGAGTGCAGGGTCTCTTGGACCGGAGCCAGCGCCCGCAGGACGGACTGCTCGCGGCGCTCGCGCTCTTCGCGCGCGGCCTGGTCGGCTCGAGCCTGGCCGGCGAGGTCGCGATACAGCAGCTGCTGGTGGTCGAGCTGGGCCTGCACGCCCAGTCGCGCCGCCTCGGCTGCGGCGAGTCGCGCTTTCACCTCGGCGTGCTCGCGCGTGCTCCGGGCGCTGCTTCGCGCGATGCCGAGAACCCAGCCGGCGAGTGCGCCGAGCAGCAGGGATCCGATCACCACGCCGGAGAGGATGAGTGCGTCCATGGGTTCAGGATGACGGCAGCCCCCGACATCCGTCGCTCGCGTCACGGCGCGGCGACCGCCCGGAGCGGCAAGGTGGTGGGCTCAGGCGACCGCGAACGACACGGCGGGGGCGTCGGTGATCGCGATCTGGCAGACCCGGATCGATGCTGCCTGGGCCAGTGCCTCGATGTCGTCGGCACCGACGCGGCGCGCGGCGTCGATCATGATGTGCGCGCACGCCAAGGCGTCGGCGGTGGCGTTGTGGTGCGGGAAGTCGGCGAACCCCGCCTGCGCCGCGACGAACGGCAGGCGGTAGGACTCCAGCTGGTACAGCTTGCGGGCGACCTGCAGGCTGCACGCGTAGCGGTACGGCGGGCAGTCGTCACCGGTCGCCTCGCACGCGCGCTTGAGCACCGCCATGTCGAAGCCGGCGTTGTGTGCGACCAGCACATCCGCGCCGGCGAAGGCGGCGAGATCGCCGAGCTGCTCGGTCCAGCCCTTCGCGTCGATGACGTCTTCGGCCTGGATGCCGTGGATCCGCGTGTTCAGCTCGAAGAAACGGTCGTGCCCTGCCGGTGGGCGGATGAGCCATCCCGCCGTCGCCACGACCTGGCCGTCTCGCACCCGGGCGAACCCGACCGCGCACGCTGACGCGTTGCTGGAGTTCGCCGTCTCGAAGTCGATCGCGGTGAAGTCCAGGGGCACGCTGTCAGAGTCACCCGCGCGGCACGGGTATGCGCGGAGGCGCGCCGTGACCGGGTGCGACCCGCGTCGTAGGCTCGATGCATGGCCAGCCGCGAGGAGATGTCGAAGTCGTTCGGCTCGAACGCCAGCGTGTACGAGGCCGGCCGCCCCGGTTACCCGACCGCGGCGGTGCAGTGGCTGCTCGATCCCGTGCATCGAGACGGTCGCGCGCTCCGAGTGGCGGATGCCGGGGCCGGCACGGGCAAGCTCACCCGCGTCGCGGTGGAGCTGGGTGCAGAGGTCGTCGCGATCGATCCGGACGCGGCCATGCTCGCCGAGCTGCGGACTCACGTTCACGGCGTGCCGACCTTCGTGGGGTCGGCAGAGCGGATGCCGCTCCCCGATGCGTCGGTCGATGCGCTGCTCTTCGGCCAGGCGTGGCATTGGGTCGACGCTGTCGCGGCCTCCGCCGAGGCGGGCCGCGTGCTGCGGTCGGGCGGTGTGCTGGGTCTCGTCTGGAACATCCGCGACGAGTCGGTGCCGTGGGTTCACCGGCTCACCGAGATCATGCACGGCAGCCATGCCGAGGAGATGCTCGCCGACGGCGACCCGGCGGTGCGCGACCCGTTCGACGGGGTCGAGGCGCGTGTCTGGCGATGGAGCAGGCCCATGACCCGAGACGCGCTGCTCGCGATGGCGCGGTCGCGCAGCTATGTCATCACAGCAGCGCCCGACGACCGCGATCGGATCGAGTCGGGCCTCGCCGACCTCTTCGATGAGATCGGAGCCGTCGGCTCGGAGCCGGTGACTCTGCCGTACGTCACGCGCGCCTACCGCACCATCCGGCCGTAGCGCGGGGTAGCGTGGCGGCCATGCGCACGCTCACGGTCTGCAACTTCACCACCGTCGACGGACGGTACGAAGACGACGACCACGACATCGTGTCGTTCTTCGAGAACCAGCACTCCGACTATGCGGGTGCGGACTCGTTCGACCATTACACCGCGGGGCTGCTGCGCGACTCCGACACGTTCCTCCTCGCCGGCAGGCGGTCCTTTCTCGGGAACATGGAGTACTGGCTGGGCGTCCAAGGCGATGCGAGTGCCACCGGCATCCGTCGTCAGCTGGCCGAGCTCATCCTGGACATCGAGAAGATCGTCGTCTCGGACACCATCACCGAGGACGACATCGCTCCGTGGCCGAACACCCGCATCGTTCGGATCGCCGACTCGCGCGCCGAGGTCGCCGCGCTCAAGCAGGGCGACGGGCGCGGCATCCTGATCCTGCTCTCGCGGCTGCTCTGGAACGACCTGATGCACGCGGGGCTCGTGGACGAATTGCACCTCGTGACCTTCCCGCTCATCGCGGGCGGCGGCGTTCCGCTGTTCGGCGACCGGCCACCGGTGTCGCTCAAGCTCCTCGGCACGCACGCATGGGCCGAGTCGGGCAATGTGCTGATGCGGTGGCGCGTCGATCCCGCCGACTGAGGGACCAGCACGGCGCCTGACGCCGGGAGGCGGCTGCTGTCACCCGTAGACTGGATGCCCGTGGCTCTCACTATCGGCATCGTCGGCCTGCCCAACGTCGGCAAGTCCACCCTTTTCAACGCGCTGACCAAGAACGACGTGCTGGCGGCGAACTATCCGTTCGCCACGATCGAGCCGAACGTGGGCGTGGTGTCGCTGCCGGATGCACGCCTGGCGAAGCTCGCCGAGGTCTTCCACTCCGAGCGCATCCTCCCCGCGACGGTGTCGTTCGTCGACATCGCCGGGATCGTGCGCGGGGCGAGCGAAGGCGAGGGGCTCGGCAACCAGTTCCTTGCGAACATCCGCGAGGCCGATGCGATCGCGCAGGTGGTGCGCGGCTTCACCGACGACGATGTGGTGCACGTCGAGGGTGACGTGAACCCGAAGAACGACCTCGAGACGATCAATGCCGAGCTGATGCTCGCCGACCTGCAGACTCTCGACAAGGCGATTCCGCGTCTCGAGAAGGACGTCAAGGGCAAGCGAGCGGATGCCGCGACGCTCGAGGCCGCCGTCGCCGCGAAGGATGCCCTCGAGAGGGGCGTGCTGCTGTCGCACTCGGATCTGGACCTGGCGCCGATCAAAGAGCTCGGATTGATGACCGCGAAGCCGTACATCTATGTGTTCAACGTCGACGAGGCGGTGCTCACGGATGCCGCGCGTCTGGCCGAGCTCGAGGCCCTGGTCGCGCCAGCCCACGCGGTGTTCCTCGACGCGAAGATCGAGTCCGAGCTCATCGACCTCGACCCCGACGATGCCGCCGAACTGCTCGCATCGACGGGTCAGGAGGAGTCGGGCATCGACCAGCTCGCCCGGATCGGCTTCGACACCCTCGGGCTGCAGACCTACCTCACCGCCGGGCCGAAGGAAGCGCGGGCCTGGACGATCGGCAAGGGCTGGAAGGCGCCGCAGGCGGCGGGTGTGATCCACACCGACTTCGAGAAGGGCTTCATCAAGGCCGAGGTCATCTCGTACCAGGACCTGATCGACGCGGGTTCGGTGCTTGAGGCCCGCCACCGCGGCAAGGCGCGCCTCGAGGGCAAGGAATACGTCATGCACGACGGGGATGTCGTCGAGTTCCGCTTCAACGTCTGAGTCGCAGTTCCCCAGCTGAGAGGACGCCCATGACCGACACCCAGACCTTCGAGCCGGACGGACGCGCCATCCCCTTCGCCGTGGAGGGTGAGGGACCGGTCTCACTCGTGCTCCTGTCCGAGCGCGACCTCGGCGCCGATGGTCTCGGCGTGATCTCGCACTACCTCGTCGAGGAGGCCGGCTTCCATGTCGTGCGGGTCGACACCCGCGCCGACTCGGACAGCCTGGACGAGCGGGTGCAGGATGTCGCGGCGGTCATCGACCATCTGGGGCTCGACCACACCTGGATCGGCGGGCACGGCGCCGGCGGAACGGTGGCACGGGCGTTCGCCGCGTCGCACCACGAACGGGTCAACGGCCTGCTGCTGCTCGGAGTGGAGGATCAGGACATCCCGCTCGCGCCGATCATGCCGGTGCTGATCATCCAGGGAACGGATGACGAGACCACCCCGCCTGTCAATGGCGAGCGCCTGCAGTCGACCGCGCCGGAGCGTGCGAGCGTCAAGACCGTCGACGGTGCAGGCCACCTGTTCCCCCTGACGCACCCGATCCAGACGGCGTTCATCATCGAGGAATACCTCGACTGGGACTAGCCCGGCGACTGCGGCCTAACGGCCCTGTCGCTTCTTGAACGGCTTCGGCTGCCCTTTGACGGCAGGCGCCCTCCCCTTGCCCTTCGAGGCCTTCGCCTTGCCGCCCGCCGGCACCACCGGCTTAGCGGCCGGGGCGGGTGCGGCGGCGATCTGCCGCTCGGCCTCCTCGAGAAGCAGGACTCCGGCGGCAGTCAATGTCCATCCGGATTTGGCGCGGTTGAAGAGCGGATGTCCGACTTCGTCCTCGAGCTTGTCGAGGGAGGAGTAGACGGCGGCGATCGGGATGCCGAGGGCTTCTGCGGCGCGCGGGACGTGCAGCCCCTCGTCCACGACGGCGACGAACCGCTGCAGCACGGTGATGTTCACGAGGACCCGTTGGCGTCATCCGCGTAGCTCATGGCTGAGTAGCGTAATGGACCGCAACGCAGCGGATGACGTTCGCACCCGCTGTTACTCTGAGCGCGCAGCGCGCAGCGAAGTCTCGCATCCCACTCGCGGGACACGCCTGCGGTTTCGTTCCGCGGAGTCGCGCTATCGCGGCTCCCGTTCCAAGGAGCACCACGCCATGGTCACCGTCACCAACGCCCACCTTGTCGGCAGCATCAACCAGCCCGACGCCGAGTCCGTCTTCCGCGCCGTCGGCGAGCACCTCGGGGATCGCGCCAAGCGCATCCCCGACGGCGAGGTCGGCGAGCGGTTCTACTGGATACAGTTCCAGACCTTCCGCCTCGACGAGACCCCCGGGCTCGTCCGTGTGGGCGAGGAGCTGCCCTATCGGATCCGCGACATCTTCGACCTGCGCCCGTTCGCCCTCGACGGCACCGTCGCCGCAGCGGACCTGCAGTTCCCGAACCTGGGCTACGCTGACGCGGCGATCGAGTCGTATACACAGTTCGCCGCGGTACGCGAGGGCGGCGCAATCCCTGCCGGGGCGCGCTTCCAGGTCTCGCTCCCGACGCCAGTGGGTGTCGTCGGGGCCTTCATCGTGCCCGACGACCGCACCGCCGTCGAGCCGGTGTACGAGCACGCCCTCTTCGCCGAGGTCTCCCGCATCGCCGACGCCATCCCGCACGAGGACCTCGCGATCCAGTGGGATTCGGCGGTCGAGTTCGGAATCCTCGATCGCGCCGAGTTCGGCGGCGTGCCGTTCAGCGCGGGGTGGGAGGGCGACCTCCTCGGTGGCGTGATCGATCGCGCGATCCGCCAGATCGCCGCCGTTCCCGACGACGTGGAGGTGGGCTTCCACCTCTGCTACGGCGACGTCGAGGAGCAGCACTTCATCCAGCCGAAGGATGCCGGAACCCTTGCATCCGTCATCCGCGGGATCTTGGCGGCGTCACCTCGAACCGTGAGCTGGTTCCACCTTCCCGTGCCGATAGAGCGGGACGACGCGGCCTACTTCGCGCCCCTCGCGGACCTCGATCTGCCCGCAGGCACCGAACTCGACCTGGGCCTGCTCCACCACGAGGACGGGTTCGAGGGCGCCGAGCGCCGAATCGCGGCTGCGGCGACGGTCCTCGACAGCTTCGGGGTCGGCACCGAATGCGGATTCGGCCGAGGGCCGGCAGAGCGCACCGCTCCGCTCCTCGATCTGCACGCGGCGGTCGTCGACGCACACAGCTGATCGGGCGCGGTCAGGGCACTGCGACCCCGTGCCCGGCCCGCACCTCCGCGAAGCGGCGGAGCTGTCCGAGGCGGTCGGCGCCGACGGGCGTGAGGATGATGCTCGTCGCTCCCGCTCGCGCGCGGGCGGCGATTCGGTCGCGCACCTGGTCGGGCGTGCCGGCGAGCGAGAGCTCGGCGACCCACTCGGCGGGAATCGTCATCGCGAATTCCTCCGGTCCCGAGCAGCCCTGGCGGTGGCGTGCGAGCTCGGCCGCGAAGGGAAGGTCGACGAGGTGCGGCGCCCAGTCCGGTTCGCCGAACCAGGCGAGCGCGGGTCGTGCGTGCGCGACGGCGGCCTCGGCTTCGTCATCGATCGCCGCGACGTCGTAGGTCGTGATCCGGATGTCGGCGCCTACCGGTGCAGCAGTGCCGACGATGCCGAGCGAGGCCGCGACATACCCGGGCGTGGATGGTTCGGCGAGGATGGCGCCGTCGGCTGACCTCCCGGCGACGGCGAGCGACTTGGGACCGCGGACGCCGAGCAGGATCGGCGGCACGACATCGGGAATCTCGGTCAGCGTGACGCCCGCCACATCGACATAGCGCCCGGCCCCCGGTCCCGGCTCACCCCGGAGCAGGGTGCGAATCGCCGTCGTGTACTCCTCGAGGAGCGTCAGGGGGCTCTTCGGCCAGGCGCCGACCTGCCGCATCCATACCGGCATCCCATGCCCGATCCCGGCCACGAGCCGGTTCGGGAAGAGCTGGGCGAGGGTGGCGAGCTCCATCGCCGTGAACGCGGCATTGCGAGCTCCTGCGGGGAGGATGCCGATGCCGACGGTGATCCGCTCGGTCACGGCGAGGACGGCGCTCGCCTGCGCGATGCCCCCGCGGAAGCCGAGGTCTTCCACGACCCAGAGCTCGTCGAAGCCGAGGTCCTCGGCGCGACGGGCGAAGGTGAGCACCTGATCTGCGGGAAGATCGCGGGGGAGCATGACACCCACGCTGGCCGGGGTGTGTGTGACGGCAGACATACCCAGATCCTTGCAGAACGGCCGGTCACCGTCGTCGGACTGATTCCGGCCGTGGTGCTCATGGCGGGCGGTGTCGCCATCATCGGCACGGCGAGCGGTCCGATCGTTTCGCTTTTGAACGAGCGGACCACGCAGACTCGCCAAAGCCACGGCGACAACCCCGACGACTCCAGGGGCTGACCCCGGCTCGCTTGTCCGCCGACGCACCTGGCATACTCCGGGCATGGCGAAGGTCAAGACCGAACTCAAGAAGACCGGCTACGAGATCTTCATCGGCATCCTGTCGATACTCTCGATCTTGAATCTCGTGCTTCTGTACGCGTACGTCGACGACGCGGCGATGCAGACGGTCCTGCAGGTGATGAACGCGCTGTTCAGCGCGATCTTCCTCGGCGACTTCACGTACCGGATGGTGACCGCGCCATCCCGCAGCACATACTTCTTCAAGCACTTCGGCTGGGCGGACCTGCTCGCCAGCCTGCCTTTCCCGCAGTTCAAGGTGCTGCGCATCTTCCGGCTGATCCGCGTCACGCGCCTGCTGCGCGAGGTCGGCATCCGCACGATCTGGCGCACGCTGATCAGGGATCGCGCCGGCAGCGCACTGCTGATACTTCTGCTGATGGGCATCATGGTGCTCCAGTTCGGCAGCCTGACGGTGCTGCAGGTCGAGCAGTACGCCAAAGGCGCCAACATCACGACGGCATCCGACGCGCTCTGGTACACCATGGTCACGATCTCGACGGTCGGCTACGGTGACCAGTACCCCGTCACGAACGCGGGCCGATTGGTGGGCACCGTCATCATCATCGTGGGTGTCGGCATCTTCGGCACGTTCACGGGGTATCTGGCGAACGTCTTCCTGTCGCCCCGAAAGGAGGATGAGGAGCCGTCGGCGGATGAGCCCGAGCCGGTGGACACGGGCTCGATCGAGTCGGCGGCGAGCGATGACGCGAATGCGACGATCCAGACGGATGCCGCACCTGCCGATTCCGCCGCGACACTCGATGAACTCCGCGCCCTAATGCTTCGATCGCAGGCCGAACTGGCCGAGATCAAGCGGCTGGTCGATGCCGGGGGAGGCGCCGTCGCGAGCCAGTGACACTGCCGTCCAGTGAGGGGGAGCTCGTCGGGGGGCAGATCCATCGGAGGGGCCTGACGCGACCAGGGTGTAAAGTTGGACCACCGCGCGGTGGCTTCACGCCGCTGCGTACACCGGACGGCGGCGACGCAGGCGCAGTCCCACGAGGGATGCCGTTGGCAGACGTCTCGAAGTAACCCGGCGTCGTCCGACCCGGGCCGACAGAGATGGTCGCCATGACCCACTTCGGTTTTCTGTCCACGTACCCGCCCACCCGCTGCGGCCTGGCCACCTTCACGGAAGGCCTCGCTGACGCCCTCTCCGGAGACACGCACGAGACCACCATCGTCCGCGTGCTCGATGTGCGGGACGGCCGGCCGGGCCCCGCCGTCGTGGGCCGCATCCCCATCACCGCCGAGCTGATCGCGGGAAACCGCGTCAGCATGCGCACTTCCGTGCGCGCTCTCGATCGGTGCGACGTCGCGATCATCCAGCACGAGTACGGCATCTACGGCGGGCCGGACGGTGATGAGATCATCCCACTGCTGCGGTCTCTCGCGACCCGATCGATCGTCGTGCTCCACACGGTGCTCGACGCTCCGACACCGCACCAGCGCGCCGTGCTCGACACCGTGTGCAAGCTCGCGGACTACGTCGTCGTCATGACGGCGAACGCGCGCGACATCCTGCGCCGGACGTACAACGTGCGCGACTCCAAGGTCCGCGTCATCCCGCACGGTGTTCCGGTGCCGATCCCGGCTCGTCCCAGGATGCGCACCGAATCGCGGCGCATCCTCACCTGGGGCCTCATCTCGCCCGGCAAGGGACTCGAGTGGGGGATCCGGGCGATCGCACAGCTTCGCGATGTCGTTCCGCCGGTCGAATACCTGATCGCCGGCCAGACCCACCCCAAGGTGCTCGCACGCGAGGGTGAGCGCTATCGCGAATCGCTCCATGAGCTGATCGCCGAGCTCGATCTCGCCGATCTGGTCACGCTCGACGACCGCTACCTCGGGGCCGATCAGCTCGCCGAGCTCGCCGCCGAATCCGACGTCGTCCTGCTGCCCTACGACTCGCACGACCAGGCCACGTCCGGCGTCCTGGTCGAGGCGGTGGCGGCGGGGATCCCGGTCGTGGCGACCGGATTCCCCCACGCGATCGAACTGCTCGCCGGCGGCGCCGGCCTGATCGCGAAGCACCGCGACCCGCAGTCGATGGCGGACGCCATCCGCATCATCATCGAGGAGGAGAGGACGGCCGAGCGCATGCATGAAGCGGCCCTCCGTGACACGCACGATTCCTCCTGGCCGGTCGTCGCCGAGCATTACAGGGCGATCGCCACCCGACTGGCCGCGGTCGCCGCATGACCCGACCGGAGTCGAACGTCACCTCGGCAGCGGCCCCTTCGTTCTCGCACCTGCTCGCATTGTCGGATGAGCACGGCGTGTTCGAGCACGCTCTCCTCGACGCGCCGCGGCGCGAGCACGGCTATTGCGTCGATGACGTCGCCCGCGCGATCGGCGTCCTGCTTCGTGAGCCCGATCCCGCTCCGGAGCTGGTCGTGCTGATGAGGACATGTCTTCGCTTCGTCGAGCAGGCCGTCGACCCGGACGGCCGGGCACACAACCGGATGGCGGACGGGGGCGGCTGGACCGACGAGCCGGCGCTGGGCGACTGGTGGGGCCGTGCCGTGCAGGCTCTCGGCCTCGCGGCCGTCCGCGCCCCGACCGAGCAGCTGCGCTACCAGGCGCTCGCCGCGTTCCACCGCGCGGCACTGGCTCGCTCGCCGCACGGCAGGGCGATGGCGTTCGCCACGCTCGGTGCCGCGGAGGTGCTCATCAACGATCCGCACGATCTCGCCGCTCGTGCCCTGGTGCTCGACGGGATGGCGACGATCGCGACGCCGCACGTCGACTCGTGGGAGTGGCCCGAGCCACGCCTCCGTTACGCGAACGCGGTGCTCCCCGAAGCGCTCCTGGCCGGCGGCTCCGCGACCGACAACCCCCGCATCATCGCCCGCGGTCTGCTGATGCTGCGATTCCTGGTCCACATCGAGACCGCCCGAGGTCACCTCTCGGTCGCCGGCGTCGCCGGACGTGGTCCGGCGCAGCGATCGGCCCAGTTCGACCAGCAGCCGATCGAGGTGGCCGCCCTCGCGGACGCGAGCGCGCGTGCCTTCGAGATCACCCAGGACAGCGAGTGGCGCGATGTCGTCGCGATCGCCTGGGCTTGGTTCACGGGCGACAATGACGCGTCCACACCCATGTTCGATCACGTGTCGGGTGCCGGATTCGATGGTCTGCACGAGCATGGTCGCAACGGGAACCGGGGGGCGGAGTCGACGCTCGCGGCGTTGAGCACATACCAGCACGCCCGCCGCCTCGAGGTGCTGGAGCTGGTGGCGTCTTGATCGTTCGGGAGCACAACGCTCATCTCGAGCACGATCCGGCGCGCATCGTCGCCCGATTCTTCCTCCCCGGTGACGGTCTGCCTTCGTCGTATTCGCGGGTCGCCCAGATCGTCGGGCGGGTGCTCGAAAGCTCGGCCGCACTGACGGAGCAGATGGCGGAACTGGTCGTCTCCGACCTCGAAGGACGCCACGCGGACGCCGAGGACCTGCTCATTTCCAACGCGCGGGCCGTCGGCAGCCGGATCGCGGACGCGTCGCGGCTCACCGAGGCCCAGCTTCTCGTGCTCGGCGCGGCTTTCACAGCGGAGTACGCGGTGGAGGGGGCGGCACTGTGCAACCCGAGTGCGATCGAGCATCCCTCGCAGGAGGGACTCGGCGAGGGCGATCTGCGGGTCGCGATCGCTCTGCGGTGCATCGGCGAGGGTCACATCTCATCCATCGGGTTCGCGGAGGCCGTGATCGACGCCGGCGGCGCGTGGACCTTCGCCCCGCGCGCAACCCCGCTCAGTCCGCCGACCGTGTGGAGTGGCGACTGGTCGCGGACGCACTACGCGCGCGCGCTCGAGCACGAAGGTCATCTCAGCGACCTTGCAACCGCGGTGCTCGGTGAGCTGCCCGACCGCTTCACGGTGGCCGAGCTGGAGTACGCGCTCCTCGAACTGCCCGACCAGCTCTCCACCCGACCTGACAGCCGACGGCCGACGCAGGCTATGCGCGACATGGCGGCATCCGCCTACCGTGCCGACTTCACCGCGGGCACTCCGCTCAGCGCACGCATGCTGCTGCCCGTGGCCGCGGAGGAGAACCACGGCATGGAGGACGCGCGGTTCGTCCGCTTCACCGACGCCGACGGTGTCGTGGGCTACCGCGCCACCTATACGGCATACGACGGACGCGATATCGCCCCGCGGCTGATCACCTCTCCCGACTTGGCCGAGTTCGCCATCCATCGGCTGACCGGAACCGGTGCACGGAACAAGGGGATGGCGCTGTTCCCGAGACTTGTCGGCGGCCACCACCTGGCGCTCAGCCGCACCGATGGCGAGAACATCTCCCTCGCGAAGTCGAGTGACGGCGTCATCTGGGAGGACGTGGGGATCGTCCACCCTCCGACTGAACTGTGGGAGCTCGTGCAGCTCGGCAACTGCGGCGCACCGATCGAGACCGACCGGGGATGGCTCGTGCTCACGCACGGCGTGGGACCGTTGCGCACCTATTCGCTCGGCGCGCTGCTTCTCGACGTGGACGACCCGTTGCGGGTCATCGCGCGAACGACGGAACCGCTGCTGAAGCCCACCGGCGACCTGCGCGACGGATACGTGCCCCGCGTGGCGTACTCGTGCGGTGGCATCGTCCATCGTGGCACCCTGTGGATCCCCGTCGGCATCGGCGACTCCCGCATCCGCGTCTTCTCAGTCGGGGTCGACGAACTCCTGGAGTCGATGACGGAGTCGAATCCGTCCGGCGCCGCCCACGGTGCGGTCCCGGAAGTCTGGTGACTCCGGGGCTGCGCTGATTCGTATCGGCTAGATGCGCCGGCGTCGTCCGGGCGTCACCACGGCGCCCACGACCGCCGCCTTGGCGATCGGCGAAGGTCCGGGCGAGACCGCCGAGGCGACGACTGCGGCTTTGGCGACGGGGGCGCCGACGACGCCGACCCGTCCGACTCGTGCTGCTCTCAGTGGCATGTCAGGCTCCTGTCGTTTCGAGTTCTTCATCGGCCTCGAGCGAGGCGATGATCGCTTGGATGGGGATGCGGCCGTTCGCGATGAGCTGACCGCCGGCCCGCCGGGCGGCGGACGCGAAGGGCGCGGCCCAGAGGTTCTCGTACACCAGCACGCCAGCGACGCTGCCGGGATCCATGGCGTTGGCGAGGTGAGCGACGTCCTCCACCGCCAGGAGCTCTGCGAGCTGGGCCTCGAGCTGCACCAGTGGACCGAGGTCTCCGGCATCGGAGAGCTCGACGGCATCGACAGCGCCGTCCTCGTCCTTGGTCAGGATGATCGCGTCGATCACGCGGATCGTGCCGGCATCCACGAGATTCAGCAGCTCCTCGGCGATCTCGCCGGTGAAGTTCTGGTGTCCTTCGGGAAATTCGATGACCAGGTAATCGACTGGCCCCAACTCCGATAGTTCGTACTCACTCATGTGATCCGTCCTCGTCTTCCTTCGGCTGGAGGGCACGCTTTCGCACCGCCTCCACCATGCCCCCGCGGTATCGGCGCGGCATCACCCGTTGTGCATGATTTTGCGGGCGGCGCCGTCCGATTCGCGAATGCGGGATGCCGCTGCCGCCGCTTCGCTGGTTCACTGAGGCGTATGGCGACCCGGCTGCTGCTCACCTCCGACACCCACATCCCCGGTCGAGCCCGCGTGCTTCCGCCGGCACTGCTGGACGCGGCGGATGCCGCCGACCTGGTGATCCATGCGGGGGACTGGGTGGCGGCATCCGTTCTGGACGACTCGTGCAGCACGCCGAGGTCATCGGCGTATACGGCAACAACGACGGACTCGACGTGCGGGATCGCCTGCCCGAAGTCGCCCGGTGCGAGATCGACGGCGTGCGTTTCGCGGTGGTCCACGAGACGGGCGACGCCCAGCGTCGAGCCACGAGGATGGACGCCGCGTTCCCGGACGCCGACGTGCTCGTGTTCGGCCACAGTCACATCCCGTGGCACACCGTCACGGCCGGCGGTCTGCTGCTGCTGAACCCCGGTTCTCCGACCGACCGTCGCCGTCAGCCGCGCTGCACGATGATGACCGCGACGGTAGCCGACGGCGCCCTTCGCGAACTCGAACTCGTGCCGGTGTGAGGGCCGGGCGGGATCAGGCCTGCTCGTCCTCTTCGGGTTCGAAGGTCGACGCCGTTCCGGTGTGACCGGCTGCGACACCGCCCGGGTGCGCGGGGATCGTGCCGTCCTGACCGAGTCCGCCGGGCTTTTCGGTCGTCTCACCGGCCTCCTGCGGCTCGTCCTCCGCCTGGACGGGACTCTCGCTGTCTGACTGGGCCATGGTTCCTCCGTGGGATCTGTCCTACCGCGACGCTACGTCCGATACCCGCATCCGTCGCCGGGGTTGACACGCGCACACGATGCGCGGCGCATCCGCACGCCACGCGTACACCCGCGTCGGCGCCGGACCTGGGGGAGGGTGCAGACGGCGCCGACGCGGGGCGGGTCAGACGGACTGTCGCTGTGCAACCATCGGGCACTCGAAGGGATCGCGCTCGCCCAGGCCGACGCGGTTTATGTAGCGGACCACGATCCCGTACGACTCGAAGAGCCCTGTCTCCATGTAGGGCACCCCGTGTGCGCGGCAGTACTCCGCGATCATCGGCGATGCGGCCCGGAGGTGCGGCCGCGGCATGGACGGGAACAGGTGGTGCTCGATCTGGTAGTTCAGTCCACCCATCGCGGTGTCGAGCACACGGCTTCCCGCGATGTTGCGACTCATCATCACCTGGCGACGAAGGAAATCGAGCTTCATGTCCTTGGGCACGAGCGGCATGCCCTTGTGGTTCGGAGCGAACGACATGCCCATGTAGAAGCCGAAGAGGCCGAGTTGCACCGCAAGGAAGACGAACGCGATGCCGGGCGACAGTATGAGGAACACCAAGGTGAGGAAGCCGCCCAGACGGATCAGGATGAACGCGATCTCGGCGGGCCGCCGCCGCAGCGGCTCGGGTGAGAACACCCGTCGCACGCTCGATGCGTGCAGCGACAGGCCTTCGAGCAGCAGGATGGGGAAGAAGAAGACCCCCTGGTGGGCCATGACCCAGCCGAGCGCGCCGCGCGAGCGCCGCGACGCCTGCGCTGGGGTGACGGAGATCACCGGCAGATCGATGTCGGGGTCCGACCCGATCTTGTTCGGGTTCGCATGGTGACGCGTGTGCTTGTGCTGCCACCATCCATAGCTCATGCCGACGAGCAGATTGCCGATCACCAGCGTCGTCCAGTCGTTCCATCGCCCGGATCGGAAGATCTGACGGTGTGCGGCGTCATGCCCGAGCATCGCGACCTGAGTGAAGATGATCGCCAGCGCGGCGGCGGTGAACAGCTGCCACCACGTGTCGCCGACGAGGACGAAGACGACGAGGGCGACCGCGATGGCCACGGGGGCGGCGATGAGCCGCGTCCAGTAGTAGCCGTAGCGCCGCCGCATATAGCCGGAGGCGCCGACCGCCTTGGCCAGCTCGGTGAAGTCCTTGTTCGATGGTGTACGAACAGCGCGCGGAACGGGCGATGTTGTGGAGGTGGTGAGCAGAGTAGCCATGGGCCCCGACCGTTCGCGACTCCGACGCGCATCGCGTGTCGGAAAGCCGGGGTCCGGGGCACTTAGCGTCAGGCTACACCTCTGCCAACCGCCGCCGTCCGGTGTCGTGATGTTCCCGTCGAACGCTCAGCAATCTCGGCATGCCCGTACTCGGCGTTCTTCGACCTCCCCACGGGACGAACTACCCTGTGGAGCACCCGGAATCCTGTATCCGCATCCCATCGAAGGACAGACCACGTGATCGCGACGCCTGCGACAGACCGCGCCTTCCGTCTCGCCGAGGGGCCGGTGTGGGATGACCGAACCCAGCGTCTGCTGTGGGTGGACATCCTCGCCGGCGACGTGCTCATCGGATCGCTCGGCGACGACGACCGGATCAGCATCGTAGACGAGCTGCATTTCCCGACCATGGTCGGGGCGGTCGCTCTGACGGAGGCGGACGACCTTCTCGTGGCGGCGCTGGATCGGCTCGTGCGGGTCTCACCAGACGGGTCGCGCCGCGCCGGTCCGCCGCTCTTCGAGGATGCGCGCCGCCGCTTCAACGACGGCAAGGCGGACCCCTCGGGTCGCTATGTGGTCGGCACGATGAGCCTGTCGGGACATTCGTCCGCCGAGCAGCTGTTCCGGGTGCACGGCGCAGACGTCGAGGTGGTCGACGACGATCTGACGCTGTCGAACGGCCTCGCCTGGACGTCTGACGGATCGCGCATGTACAGCGTCGACACGCTGACCGCCGTCATCCGGATGCGTGATCATGACTCGACGGCGGGGTCCTCCGGCGAGTGGACGCCCTTCGCGACGCTGGATGCCGGGAGTCCCGACGGCATCTGCATCGATGCGGAGGACCACCTCTGGGTGGCGGTCTGGGGGGAGGGCGCCGTGCTGCGGTTCTCGCCCGATGGGGCCGTCGTCGATCGCCTCGATGTCGCGGCACCGTTCACTTCGAGCGTCGCATTCGCCGGGCCGGATCTCGATGTGCTCGTGATCACGACGGCATCCGACGACCACGGGACGCTGGACGTCGTCGGCTACCCGGACTCGGGGCGGCTGTTCACGGCTCGCCCGGGCGTCCGTGGCGTCCCCTCCGCGCGGGTCGCGGCATCCGTCCTCGACGGGCATGTACCCGCTGTGGACGACGGGATGCCGGTCGGCTGAGACCCCAGCGCACCCGCGCGGGCGGGTGCGCGCCGGAGTGTTACGGCCGCGTGGTGCTCGCGGCGACCAGGATGCCGATAGCCTGACCGCATTATGGACGGCACCCTCCTCGCCAATCTGATCTGGGCCATCGCCTTCTTCGCGGATCTCGCGATCAAGGTCCTGGCGCTGATCTTCATCCCCCGACACCGCAAGCCGACCGCTGCGATGGCCTGGCTGCTCGCCATCTTCCTCATACCTTTCGTCGGCATTCTGCTGTTCCTGCTCATCGGCAACTTCCGCCTGCCGAAGAAGAGGCGGGACGAACAGGCGCGCATCGACTCGCTCATCAAAGGGCGGGCGGCGAACGCCGGCAGCGTCATCGCCGACGAGTCGACGTGGCCGCGGTGGTTCCAGCGGATCGCGCAGCAGAATGAGGATCTCACGGCCCTGCCCGCGCTCGGCGGCAACGACGCGACACTGTACGGCGACTATCAGGCGTCCATCGACGCGATGGCGGCCGAGATCGAAAGGGCGCAGAAGTGGGTGCACGTCGAGTTCTTCATCGTGTCGTGGGATGACACCACTCGTCGGTTCTTCTCCGCGATGGAGCAGGCGGTCGCGCGCGGTGTGAGTGTGAGGCTGCTCGCCGACCACATCTCATCGCGCAAGATGGCGCATTCGAAGGAGACCTTCGCCGAGCTGGACCGGATAGGGGTGAAGTGGGAGTGGATGCTCCCGGTGATGCCTTTCAAGGGCAAGTACCAGCGCCCGGACCTCCGCAATCACCGCAAGATCGTCGTGGTCGACGGCAGGGTCGCGTTCCTGGGTTCGCAGAACCTGATCGACCGCACGTACAACTCCGAGAAGAACATCAAGCGCGGCCTGAAGTGGCAGGAGCTCGTCACCCGGCTCACGGGGCCCGTCGTCGCATCCGTGAACGCGGTCTTCCTCTCGGACTGGCTCATCGAGACGGGTGAGAACCTGCTCGACACCGAGCACCTGCCGGCGAAGGACGTCGTCGCCAGCACGTCGGCGGATGCCCTCGTGTGCCAGGTGGTGCCGTCCGGCCCCGGCTACCAGACCGAGAACAATCTGCGACTGTTCCTGTCGCTGATCTACGGTGCGACCGAGAAGGTGATCCTCACGTCGCCGTACTTCGTGCCCGACGAGGCCATGGTCTACGCGATCACCACGGCCTGCCAGCGGGGCCTCGAGGTGCAGCTGTTCGTGTCCGAGATCGGCGACCAGGGGCTCGTGTATCACGCCCAGCGGTCGTACTACGATGCGCTGCTCGAGGCGGGCGTGAAGATCTTCCTCTACCCCGCGCCCTACATCCTCCACTCGAAGCATTTCTCGATCGACGACGACATCGCCGTGATCGGATCATCCAACATGGACATCCGCTCGTTCAGCCTCAACATGGAGGTCTCGCTGATGGTGCTCGGCGAGTCGTTCGTCGCCGGGATGCGGGAGGTGGAGCAGGGCTACCGGGATGCCGGCCGCCAGCTCACGCTCGAGGAATGGAAACGCGAACCCGGCAAAGCCACCTTCCTCGACGGGATCGCACGACTCACCTCAGCCGTCAACTGACTTCGCCCGCTCCACGCCGACCCCGGCAGCTCCACTGCGGGGCCCCGCGCGTCGCGACGATCGGCCGCGCGGAACCGGTGAGCGCGGCGTCGGCCACGGTGCGAGGCTACGGCGTCGCCGTTCGTGGAATCATGGGCGCATGCCGGAGTCCCCAGAGGTCCAGGAGCTCGCGAACTTCCTCGATGCGCGCACGACGGCTGCCGCCGTCCGCACGGTCGACGTGCTCCTGCCGAAGGCGCTCAAGACGCAGTCTCCACCGATCGGCGTCTTGCTCGGCGGACGCATCTCCGGCGTCACCCGCATCGCGAAGATGCTCGATTTCGCGGTCGAGACGACGGATGCCGGCATCCTGCACGTCATCGTTCATTTCGGCCACGACGGCTGGGTGCTGTGGCACGACTCGGCGCCCGGCGACCTCAAGCGGGCGGGCGATGCGACGCTGATGGCACGCGTGCGTCTCTCGGCCGGATCCTCCGGCCCCGGCTTCGATCTCACGGATGCCGGCCAGTGGAAGGCCCTCACGATCCACGTCGTGAAGGCGCCCGACGATGTGCCGGCCGTGGCGAAGCTCGGTCCGGACCCGACCGCGCCGCAGTTCACCGAAGCGGAGTTCGCCGGCATCCTGGCCGGACGCCGCAAGCAGATCAAGGCACTCCTGCAGGACCAGACCGCCCTCGCGGGCATCGGCAACGCCTACTCGGACGAGATCCTCCACGCCGCGCGCCTCTCGCCCGTGGTGCATGCCGCGTCTCTCTCGGCCGGAGAGGTCGAGCGGCTCTTCACCGCGATGCGGGCTGTGCTGCTCGACGCGACAGCGGCCCGTCGCGGCATCCCTCCTGCGGAACTCCGTGCGGCCAAGCATGCGGCGCTGCGCGTGCACCGGCGCACCGGCGAGACGTGCCCGGTCTGCGGGGGGACGATCCACGAGTATGTGTTCTCGGGCGCGGCGGCGCAGTACTGCCCGACCTGCCAGACGAACGGCGAGCTACTGGAGAGCTGAGGCGTCAGGGTCGTCCCAGCCGTGGGAGTTGAACCACTCGGCGCGCTGCGCGCTCTCGGCCTCGCTGCGGGTGCCCCGGAACGAGTCGTGGTTCCAGAGTCTGCCGTCGTCGGTGAGCCGGACGAATGCAAGGCACGTCGGGCAGAGCGCACGGCCGTGCGGGAACCCGTCGGCCGACTCGGCGGCGGCGACCGCAGGCATGCCGGACGCCGGACACAACGCCGGATCGGCCTCACGATCCGACCACATCAGCGAGGTTCCCGCCCGGTTGTGCAGCCCGGCGTGACCGATCGGGCGCGTGCAGATCGCAGGGCCGTGGCGGCTCAGGCACCAGCGCATCGAGGCGGGCGCATCGTCCATAGGGCCGAGCCTAGGAGAGTCCGGATGCCGCCTGCCGCCGGCACGGACGGGTAGCATCGAACCATGACGACTTCGCAGCATCCGGCGCCGACCCTCCAGACCATCGGTCTGCAGCCCATCGGTGATGAGAAGAACCTGTTGACCGTCGTCGAGTCCGCGGGATCCTGCTGCGGCGGCTCGTCCTGCGCGATCGACTGATCCGCGCTATCGGTCCGAGACGGGCGACAGCAGAGCTGCTGTCAGTTCGGGACTGAGCCCCGGCACGTCTTCGACAGGCACCGCGAGCGCCTGGAGCGTGCGGCTGAACAGGTTGCGCACCCCCGCCGCGAGTGCGAGGTCGAGGATCTGCCGGTCGCTGAAACCGTGGTCGCGAAGCGACTGGGAATCCGCATCGGTCATGGCCGCGGCATCCGTCGACAGCTTCTCGGCGAAGCGCATGACCGCAACATCGGCCGCGTCGAGTCCCGCGGTCTCGTAGTCCAGCGCGACGCGCTCCAGCTGCTCGGCGCTCAGCGCACCCGCCCGCAGGGTCTTGCGCCCGTGGGCCAGCAGGCAGTGCGGTGACCGGATGGCGCGCGCCGCGGCCAGGGTGGCGAGCTCGTAATCGCGCACGCCGATGGAAGGCACGATGGCGCCGATCAGAGCCTCGAAGGCCTGATGCGCCTCGGGATTGATCGCCATCACCTGGGTGTGGCTGTAGACGAATCCGTCGCCACTGAGATCGCCCTCGTACATCTCGGCGGCGTGACCTTCGGCTTCGTCGATCGTGGGCGGGACGACGATCATGGGGACCTCCTCACCGGCCGGTCGAGTGCACTCCGGCGCGTGCGACCAGCTTGGCACGCACGCTGGGATGCCCGCGCCGATCAGCGGCGACGGGTCAGTGGGCGGCGACGGGCGGGAACGGCTCCTCGTCGGGCTTGCGGATGAGGAACGCCCCCACGATCAGCGGGACCGACACGATCGCGGCGATCATGAAGGCGATGTGAGCGCCTGCCGCATCGGCCTCGACCTGAGAGGCGCCGGCGGCGAAGGCGTCGGCAGACACCGCCGAGTACACCGCGATGAGCAGGGCGATGCCGGCGGCGCCGGCGACCTGCTGCACCGTGCCGACGACAGCCGAGCCGTAGGAGTAGAAGCGGCGCTCGAGCGAGGCGAGGGATGCCGTGAACAGCGGGGTGAACGACATCGCGAGTCCGAGTGAGAGCACGGTCTGCGCCACCGCGACCGCCCACACAGGCGTCGTCTCGTCGAACGTCGTGAAGACCCACAGCGTGGCGCTTGCGATGATCGATCCGGGTACGAGCAGCACCCGGCTGCCCCAGCGGTCGTAGATCCGCCCGATGGACGGACCGGTGAGGCCCATCACGAGGGCGCCGGGCAGCACCACCAATCCGGTCTCGAAGGCCGAGACCTCGAGGACGTTCTGCATGTACAGCGGAATGACGGTGATGGCACCGAAGAAGGCGATCGAGAGGAGCACCATCTGACCGATCGACAGCGAGAAGTTCGCCGAGAGGAAGACCCGCAGATCGAGCAGCGCGTCGTCCACCCTCTGCAGTCGCAGCTGACGCCAGATGAACAGCCCGAGCGCGACCGCACCCACTGACAGCGAGATCACGAGCGCGATGGTGGAATTGGCGCTCGCCGCCGCTTCGGCCGCATCCGTCGTATGCGCCGCGGCACCACCGATCTGGCTCAGTCCGTAGACGATGCCGCCGAATCCCAGTGCGGAAAGGATCACCGACAGGACGTCGATGGGGGCGTTGATCGTATCGCCGAGGTTGTGGATCCAGCGCGCGCCGACGCCCAGCGCGAGCAGCGCGATCGGCAGCACGACGGCGAAGATCGCGCGCCACCCGACGGTGTCGAGGAGGAAGCCCGAGAGCGTCGGGCCGATCGCGGGGGCGAGCGAGATCACGACGCTGACCCGGCCCATCATCCGGCCGCGGGACTGCGGTGGAACGACAGTCATGATCGTCGTCATGAGCAGGGGCATCATGATCGCGGTGCCCGAGGCCTGCACCACTCGCGCCACGAGCAGCACAGGGAATCCGGGCGCCAGCATCGCGATCAGTGTTCCCGCCGAGAAGAGGCTCATGGCCGTCACGAACATCGCGCGCGTCGTGAACCGCTGCAGCAGGAATCCGGTGATCGGGATCACGATCGCCATCGTCAGCATGAACGATGTGGTCAGCCACTGCGCCTGAAGCGCCGTGATCTGCAGATCCACCATCAGGTGGGGGATCGCGACGCCCATCGTCGTCTCGTTGAGGATCGCGACGAACGCGGCCGCGAGCAGCAGCCAGATCACCCGGTTCTGCTCGCGCGAGAGCGCAGGAGCTTTCGTCGCGGGAAGGCTGATGGAGTCGGTGCCGGGATTCGTGTCGGTGGCGGCCATGGGTCGTCTCCTCGTCGTGTGCGTGGGCAGGTGCACCGAGGTGCCCGCGAACGACGATAACGGCCGCGCCTGACCTGGCATTCCCGAATTGCGTGGAAGCATTCGGGGATGGCTGAGTCCTCGAAGCGCGCGTCGGCGCTTCTGCGCTTGACCGTCGCCCTCGCGGTCGGCGTCCTCGCGGCCGTCGCCGTCGCGCCGTTCCTGGGTCTCGCCGCGGGCTTCCTGGCGGGGTGGGCCGGGGTCGCCGCGACCAGCGTGAGTTGGATCCTGCGGCTCGTTTGGCCCATGGATGCATCGGAGACCCGCCAGCACGCGACGCGTGAGGACCCAGCACTCGTCATAGCCCGGATCACCGCGGTGATGATTGGAAGCGTCGCGAGCCTCGGCGCCGTGGCCGTCGTTCTCATCCAGACCCGGATCGTCCCTCCGTTCGAGTCCTACTCACTCGCCGGCATCGCCGTGGTCGCGGTCGCGTCATCCTGGGCTCTCATACAGGCCGATTACATGCTGCGGATCGCCCGCGTGTACTATTCGGATCCCGTCGGCGGCATCGACTTCAATCAAGTCGAGGACCCCGTGTACACCGACTTCGCCTACTTGGCGTTCGCTCTCGGAATGACCTACCAGGTCGCGGACACCGGTCTCAGGACGAACCAGCTGCGGCGGATCGTACTCGGACAGACGTTCCTCGCCTATCTCTTCGGCGCTGTCATCCTGGCCACGATCATCAACCTCGTCACCGGCCTCGGCTGAGCGGCCCTCGCTTCGAGCGTCCCGACTTCGGCCGCGACGTCCTCGGCGCTGGTTAGGCTTGCGCGCATGAGCACGGCAGGGCGCGGCGGCGGCGGAGCGGGCGGCGGAGGCGGACCCTCGGGCTTCCGCGGCGTCGACATCGCGGCGCAGAAGAAGCTGAACGCACAGGCGCCGAAGATCCCCGACCTCGGCCGCCGGGTCGTCGCGCTCTTCCGTCCGTATCTCGCGCGGATCATCCTCACGGGCTTCCTCGTCGTCGCCGGTGCTGCGATCGCGGTCGTCCCGGCGCTCATCGTGCAGCGGATCTTCGACGACGCGCTGTTCCCCGTCGACGGCGGGGCCCCCGACATCCCGCTCCTCTGGCGGCTGGTCGCCATCATGATCGCGCTCTTCCTGATGTCGGCCGCGCTGGGCGTGGTGCAGACGTACCTCACTTCCACCGTGGGCAACCAGGTGACCGGCGACCTCAGGGTGAAACTGTTCGAGCACCTGCAGGCGATGGAGCTCGGCTTCTTCACGCGGACCAAGACAGGCGTCATCCAGTCCCGGCTGCAGAACGACGTCGGCGGTGTCTCGGGTGTGCTCACGAACACCGTCACGAGCATCCTGGGCAACCTGGTGACTGTGATCGCGTCGCTCGTCGCGATGATCCTGATCGACTGGCGCCTGACGCTCATCGCGGTGGTGATGATGCCGTTCCTCGTGATCGTGCAGCGTCGTGTCGGCCAGGTACGCGCCAGGATCGCGGGCGAGACGCAGGAGTCGCTGTCCGAGCTCACCGCCATCACGCAGGAGACGCTGAGCGTCTCCGGCATCCTGCTGTCGAAGTCGTTCAATCGCCAGCGCACCGAGTCGGCTCGCTATCAGGACGAGAACCGCAACCAGGTGCGGCTTCAGGTGCGCCGCGCGATGAGCGGTCAGGGCTTCTTCGCCGTCGTGCAGGTCCTGATGGCGAGCGTTCCTGCCGTGATCTACCTGGTCTCGGGATTCCTGATCGCGGGCGGCACCGACACCATCACGGCGGGCACGATCGTGGCTTTCACGACCGTTCAGGCGCGGCTGCTCATGCCGCTCATGGGCCTCATGCGGGTGGCGCTCGACGTGCAGACGTCCGAAGCGCTGTTCGCCCGCATCTTCGAGTACCTCGACTTCGTGCCGGCCATCCGCGAGGCCCCCGATGCCATCTCGGTCGACGCGGCTCCCGGTCCGATCGGACGCATCGAGTTCCGCGATGTCACATTCCGGTATCCGGATGCCGCGGCCGACGCCCGGCCTACGCTCCGAGGAGTGACCTTCACGGCTGATCCCGGCCAGCATGTCGCGTTCGTCGGGCCTTCCGGCGCGGGCAAGACGACCATCTTGTACCTGACGCCGCGGATGTACGAGGCTTCCGGCGGTGCAGTGCTGTTCGCAGGGGAGGACGTGCGTCAGCTCACTCAGGAGTCGATCATCGATGCGGTGGGAATCGTCTCGCAGGAGACGTATCTGTTCCACGCCACCATCCGAGAGAACCTGCGCTACGCCAAGCCCGGCGGGAGCGACGCCGAGCTCGAGGCCGCCTGCCGCGCTGCGAACATCCACCACGTGATCGAGAGCTTCGAGGAGGGGTACGACACCGTCGTCGGCGAACGCGGCTACCGCCTCTCGGGTGGCGAGAAGCAGCGGATCGCGATCGCCCGCGTGCTGCTCAAGGACCCGCCGGTGCTGCTCCTGGACGAGGCCACGTCGGCGCTGGACACGGTGTCGGAGCGGGTCGTGCAGGAGGCGCTGGATGCCGCGGCCCGCGGTCGCACGACGCTCTCGATCGCCCACCGGCTGTCGACCGTGATCGCGGCCGACGTGATCCATGTGGTCGAGGCCGGCCGGATCGTCGAGTCCGGCACGCACTCGACGCTGCTTGCGGCCGGCGGTCTCTACGCCGAGCTCGCGGCCGAGCAGCTCGCGTCGTCGCGCATCCTTGAGGCCGAGCAGTCGGAGCCCTCCGCCGACCACCCGGAGCGCCGCGCCGACCGGCCGCCGGCGGAGCCCACCGTCCTGGACCCCGTCGGTGCAGTCGGCGGAGGCGCCGGCGCGAGGGCGCCGGCGTTCGTGCCGGATGTGCCCGGGGTGCCCGAGGCCTGAGGTCCGGGGCCCCTCGGCCGGTCGGCTCCAGCCTCCGGCCCGCCGGCTGCCCTACCAGAGCCGCGCAGCGGCGAGGGCGTTAAGGGTCGCCTCGTCGAGCACGGCAGGGGGCTTGTCCGCCCGTGCCCACAGCTCCCGCGCGAACGCGCCGATCGCGCGACGGTAGGCGTCGTCGGGGTGGTCGCGGGCGATGGCGATCAGCGGAGGAAGGTCCATCGCGAGGATGAGCCGGACGCGGGCAGCGGCCGCCGCGGGGTAGCCCGCCGTGTCGAGGATGGCAATCCCTCCCGCGAGGGCCTCGAGGTAGTCCTCGAGCACGGGGAGTTCGTCCTTGTGCTGCGTGATCGACGACCCGTCGGCGCGTTCCCGCCACTCCACCACGACATCCGGGATGACGTCGAACGCCCGCGCCAGCGTGTACATCTGCTGCGCGACGATCTGATCCTCGTAGGCCTTGCCGACGGGAAATCGCAGGCCGGTGCGCTGCCAGAGGCCCGTGCGGCTTACCTTCGACCACGCGACGATGTTGCCGCTCGCCTCCGGATGCAGCTCCAGACTTGTCGCCGTGCGCGCCGGATCCGTGGATGCCGCGACCCACGGCTGCACGACGCCCGCGGTGTAGCCGCCGCCGGCATCGGGGCGCAGGCGCACGTAGGCACCGACGGCGAAGTCGCTGCCGCTCGCGGTCACAGTGCCGACGAGCCGATCGAGTGCCGCGGGGGCGAGCCGGTCATCCGCGTCGAGGAACGCGACGAACGGCGTCTCGACGAGATCGAGACCGGTGTTCCGGGCGGCGCCGAGGCCCACCCGCGTGGAATGGTGAACGACGCGGAATCTCGCGTCGGCAGCCGCGGCATCATCGAAGATGCGGCCCGTCTCATCCGTCGACGCATCATCGACCAGCACCGCGACCCAGTCGTCGCGGGTCTGCGCCCGCAACGAGTCGAGTGCGTCGTCGGCGTAGTCCGCCACGTCGAAGCCGGGCACGATGACAGTGACGACGGGCGCCTGGGACGGACTCACCCGCCCGATTGTACGGCGATGACGGATGCCGCGACCGCGTCGGCGACGACATCCAGCGACCCGTGCTGAGCGTGTGAGAACGTGAACCGCACCGCCGTCTGGGCCACCTCGGGCGCAATGCCCATGGCGACGAGGACGTGGGATGGTTCGTCGCTTCCGGCCGCGCACGCCGACCCGCTCGACGACACCACGCCGCGGCGTTCGAGCTCGAGCAGGATCGCCTCGCCGCTCGTGCCCGCGAACGTGAAGCTCGCCGTGCCGGGAAGGCGCTGCACGGGGTCGCCGGTCAGCCGCGCGGCGGGAACCAGGGCGAGCACGCGCGTGATGAACCTGTCTCGCAGAGCTGTGACGCGTGCGGACGCCTCCTCCCGCTCGGCTTCGGCGAGCTCGAGCGCCGCGGCGAGCCCGACCGCTCCCGCGACGTCCTCGGTGCCGCTGCGCCGACCACGCTCCTGTCCGCCCCCGTGCAGCAGCGGTTCGAGCGGGACGCGCCCGCGGATGGCGAGGAGTCCCGTGCCCTTCGGCGCGCCGAGCTTGTGGCCGGCGATCGACACGGCATCCGCGCCGAGATCCCTCGCCGAGAGGGTGAGCCAGCCGGCCGCCTGCACGGCGTCGACGTGCATCGGGATGCCGCGCTCGTGCGCGATCGCGGCGAGGGTGGCGACATCCTGAATCGTGCCCACCTCGTTGTTCGCATAGCCGATCGTGACGAGAGCAGTGTCATCGCGGAGTGCGCGGG
This sequence comes from Microbacterium pumilum, assembly GCF_039530225.1. Lineage (NCBI taxonomy): Bacteria > Bacillati > Actinomycetota > Actinomycetes > Micrococcales > Microbacteriaceae > Microbacterium > Microbacterium pumilum. Next base: position 3,361,040 of record NZ_BAAAOH010000001.1, on the reverse strand, counting down.
CCAGCGCTTCGGGGTCGATCTTTGCGGCGCGGTCGACAGGCACGCGTGTCACCTCGAAGCCGTGGACGCGCGTCAGGTAGTCGACCGACTCGATGATCGACTCGTGCTCGATCGGCGACGTGACGATGTGTCCGCCACGCGTGGCCGCGCGCGACAGCTGCGCCGCGATCGCGATGCCTTTCACGGCGAGATTGTTGGCCTCGGTGCCGCCGGAGGTGAAGACGATGTCGCTGGTGCGCATACCGAGGATGCGAGCGATCCGTGCGCGGGCGTCGGTCAGGGCATTGGCTGCCGCCTCGCCGACCGTGTGGTGACTCGACGGGTTGCCGAACCACTGCGTCAGGTACGGCATCATCGCCTCGAGCACCTCGGGTCGCACCGGTGTGGTGGCCGCATTGTCGAGATAGAGCATGCTCACCGCGGCGGCCTTCAGGAGATCCGGATGTCGAGACCGAGGTCGAGCGCGGGCGCCGAGTGCGTGAGTGCCCCGACCGAGATGACGTCGACGCCGGTCTCGGCGATCGCGCGCACGGTCGCGAGTGACACGCCGCCCGATGCCTCGACGGTGGCCCGCCCGGCGATCTGCGCGACACCGGCGCGCAGGTCGTCGAGCGAGAAGTTGTCGAGCATGATCGTGTCGATCCCCGCAGCCAGCACGGGCTCGATCTGGTCGAGACGATCGACCTCCACCTCGACGTGCGTCGTGTGCGGCAGTCGTGCGATCGCCCCCTGCAGCGCGGCCGTCACCGAGATCCCGCTGCGCGCCACCACAGCAAGGTGGTTGTCCTTCGCCATGACCGCGTCCGAGAGGGAGTAGCGGTGATTGTGGCCGCCGCCGTTGACGACGGCGTGGCGCTCGAACGCGCGGAGCCCAGGGGTGGTCTTGCGGGTGTCGGCGATGCGCGCTCCGGTGTGGGCGACCTCGGCGACGTAGCGACCCGTGAGGGTCGCGATGCCCGACATCCGCTGCGTGAAATTGAGCCCGATGCGCTCGGCCGTGAGCACCGACCGGGCGGGGCCGCTGACGACCGCCAGCACGGCGCCCGCTTCGAACCATTCGCCGTCCTCGACGACCAGCTCGACCTCGACCCGCGGATCGGTGAGGCGGAAGGCCGCCACGAAGACGTCACCGCCGCTGAAGACGCCGTTCTCGCGTGCGACGAGATCCGCGCGCGCCGTGGCTGTCTCGACGATGAGGTATTCGCTCGTGATGTCTCCCCACGGCGCATCCTCGTCGAGGGCGGCGCTGACCACGCGATCGATCGTCGCTCTCGTGAGCATCAGGCTGCTCCGACGGAGACGGCGATGGGGTCGGCGGACCTCGACGCGCGGCTGATGCCGCTGGTCGATCCGGCGAGCGGTGCAACGCTCGAGGCGTCGCTCCGGAAGTGCGCGCCCACCGACTCGCGACGCCGCAGCGCCGCATCGACGAGTCGCGTCGCGACGAGGAGGAGGTTCTCGTCCTCGAACTCCTTCTCCGTCTGCGGCGCACGCGCCTGCGAGTTCCAGACGGCCAGCACCCGTGCCGCGTGAGAGAGGCCCTCGGCATTGCGCACGAGCCCGGCGTCCTCCCACAGCAGCTGCTGCAGGGCCGCCCGTGAGAAGGGCATGACGTGCGAGTCGGCCTGACCGCCGGCGAAACCCCGGGCAAGGGTGATCGTGTCATCGGCTGCGGCCGCCGGCCACGTACCGGAGGCCGTGTCGGCCGCGAGTGCGTCGCCCGCACGCGCGCCGAACACGGCGCCCTCCAGCAGCGAGTTCGACGCCAGGCGGTTGGCGCCGTGTACGCCTGTGCGAGCGACTTCGCCGACGGCGTACAGGCCCGGAACCGTGGTCCGGCCGGTGAGATCGGTCGTCACACCGCCCATCAGGTAGTGGGCCGCAGGGGTGACCGGAATCGGGTCCCGCGCCCAGTCGAGACCGCGCGCTCGGACGGCCTGGTCGATCGTCGGGAATCGCCGCGCCAGGAACTCCCGGCGCTCCTCATACGTCGGGCGCAGCCCGGTCGCGTCGAGCAACACGGGCCGGCCGCCCTGTACGTCCATCTGGTGTGCGATCGCCCGCGCGACGACATCCCGCGGGGCCAGTTCGCCGTCGGGGTGCGCATCGAACGCGAAGCGCCGCCCGCCCTCGTCGATGAGGGTCGCACCCTCGCCGCGCACGGCCTCCGAGACGAGGAACGCCTCGCCGACACCCAGGATCGTCGGATGGAACTGGAAGAACTCGAGGTCGCGCACGTCCGCGCCCGCGCGGATGCCCGCGGCGATGCCGTCGCCCGTAGCCACCTCGGGGTTGGTGGAGTGCGCGTACAGCTCACCCGCGCCGCCGGTTGCGAGCACGACCGCGTCGGCCTCGACGACCTCGCGGACGGCGTCGTCGATCAGCAGCTCGACACCGCGTGCCCGCCCATCGCGAAGCACGACGTCGATGAGGAACGCGTGTTCGATCACGCGGACGTCGCTCGCCCGGAGGCTCGCGACGAGGGCCTTCTCGATCGCGGTGCCCGTGGCATCCCCGCCGGAATGGAGGATGCGGGGGTAGGAGTGAGCTGCTTCGAGGCCTTTCACGAACGCCCCCTCGCCGTCGCGGTCGAATGCCACACCCAGCGCGATGAGCTCGCGGATGCGGGCGGGGCCCTCATCCACGAGCACGCGCACCGCATCGGGGTCGCTGAGGCCCGCACCGGCGACGAGTGTGTCGCGGATGTGGTCCTCGGCACGGTCGTCGGCGAACATGACGCCCGCGATGCCGCCTTGCGCGTAGCGGGTGTTGGCGTGTTCGAGCACGTCCTTCGTCACGAGGGTGACGCGGCATCCGTTCTGCACCGCGTGGAGTGCGACCGTCAGGCCGGCGATGCCGCTGCCGACGACCACGACGTGGACATCCCCTGCCGCCTGGTGTCCCGAAAGCTGTGCATCATGTCCCGGAATGCTCTGGAATGAGCCCCGCGAAGCGGGCGAATTCGGGACACGGATGTCGGAGCTTTCCGGTTCCTGCGCTTGTCGACGGGTCATGAGGCGTTCTGCCAATCCGAGACGGGTGCCTGTGGCGGCTTGGCGGCGAGCATCCGCTCGAGGGCCAGACGGGCGGGGTCGGCCACATCCTGCGGCACGACGATGCGGTTGAGCACCTCGCCGGCCACCAGTCCCTCGAGCACCCAGGCCAGGTAGCCCGGGTGGATGCGGTACATCGTCGAGCACGGGCACACCACCGGGTCCAGGCAGAAGACCTCGTGCTGCGGGTTGTCGGCGGCCAGACGCTGCACGAGGTTGACCTCGGTGCCGATCGCGAAGGTGGTGGGCTCGGTCGCGGCCTCGATGGCCCGGCGGATGTAGTCCGTCGAGCCGGACTCGTCGGCGGCGTCCACGACGGCCATGGGGCACTCAGGGTGCACGATGACCCGCACCCCGGGGTGCTCGGCGCGCGCCCGCTCGATCTGCTCCACCGTGAACCGACGGTGCACCGAGCAGAAGCCGTGCCAGAGGATGACGCGCGCGTCGTCGAGCTCGTTCGCGCTCGAGCCGCCGAGCGGCTTGCGCGGGTTCCACATCGGCATCTGCTCGATCGGCACCCCCATGGCCTTCGCGGTGTTGCGGCCCAGGTGCTGATCGGGGAAGAACAGCACGCGGCGGCCGCGCTCGAACGCCCACTCCAATACCGTCCGCGCGTTCGACGACGTGCAGACGATGCCGCCGTGGCGACCGACGAAGCCCTTGATCGCCGCGGAGGAGTTCATATAGGTGACCGGGATGACGGGCACGAGCCCGTCTGCGTCGGGAGTGTCCATGTCGCCGTAGACGTCTGCGAGCTGCTCCCAGCACTCCTCGACCTGGTCGATGTCGGCCATGTCGGCCATCGAGCAGCCGGCGGCCAGGTTCGGCAGGATGACGGACTGCTCGGGGCGTGAGAGAAGGTCCGCGGTCTCGGCCATGAAGTGGACGCCGCAGAACACGATGGCCTCGGCGTCCGGGTGCTCGACAGCGGCGTTGGCGAGCTGGAACGAGTCCCCGACGTAGTCGGCGTGACGCATGACCTCTTCGCGCTGGTAGAAGTGGCCGAGGATGACGACCCGGTCGCCGAGGGCGAGCTTGGCCGCGCGCACGCGCGCGTCCAGCTCGTCGGGGGAGGCGTCGCGGTATTCGGCCGGGAGCTCGCCCTGCCGTGGGGATCCGACCGGGATCACGTCGCCCATCGAAGAGCCCGGGCCATACCCCGGCCGCGCGTCGAAGTTCCACGGGCCGGCGGCGAGGTCGGTGTTGCAGGTCTCGGCCGTCGACGCGCCCGCCACGATCGCTTGGATCGCATGGTCGACGGAGGGGTCTGCGGGTCGAGGCTCGAGGGTGATGGATGTCGCGGTCATGACGTGCTCTCTTCAGTGTCGGACGAGTGGGCCGCGATCGGCGAGCTCGACGTCCTGGTTGTAGCGGTAGACACGGGCGGGGCGGTGGCTGCCCGTGCGGAATCTTTCGGTGGGGATGAGGTTTCCGGAGTTCTCGACCTGACGGCGGAAGTTGGCCGGATCGAGTCGTCGGCCGAGCACCGCTTCGTAGACCTCGCGCAGTTGGGCCAGCGTGAACTCGTCGGCGAGCAGTCCGTGGGCGATGCGGCTGTAGCCGGCCTTGTTGCGCAGTCGCCACAGCGCGTAGTCCACGATCTCGTTGTGGTCGAAGGCGAGCCGGGGGAGGGATGCCGCATCGAACCACTGCACGTTCTCGCGTGCATCGGCGGCGATGACTTCATCCGACCGCAGCAGTGCCCAGTAGACGATCGACACGACGCGGCTGGGGGAGCGCTCGACGGCTCCGAAGGCGTACAGCTGCTCGAGGAAGCTCGGAGCGAGCCCGGTCGTCTCGGCGAGCGTGCGCGCGGCCGCGGTGTCGAGGCTCTCGGCGACATCCAGCCAGCCGCCCGGAAGAGCCCATAGTCCCTCGTGCGGGTCGCGGGTGCGTCGCACCAGCGGGATGACCACGGAGGCGCGGTCGGCGCCGCGGTCGCGACGCAGGGTGAAGATCACCGTCGAGACGGCCACGCGCGTCGCATCCCCCGCTGTGGGCGCGGCGGGGCGGATGTCGGGAAGGGTGGCTGTTCGTGTCATGGTGACTCTAACTCCTCCTTGCGATCTTATAGTCACTTCGACCAGAAGGCAAACGGCGCTTCCAGCGGTGATTCCTCAGGCAGAGCCCATACTCTGGCTGCTGGCCTGAATGAGGAGGTGCCGTGGTCATCGCGGATGTCGTGATCGCCGTGATCCTGGTCATTGCACTCGTCACCGGCTTGCAGCGGGGTCTGCTCGCGAGCCTCGGCACCATCGTCGGACTGGCCGTCGGCGGCGTCGCCGCGTTCTGGCTGCTGCCGCTCGCGAGTGCGTGGCTGCCGTCGCCGGTGTGGCGAGGCGTCGCGGTCGTCGCGCTGGGGATCGGATTGCTGGTGCTGGGAGCGCTGCTGGGATCGGCTGTGGGCGCGGCCCTGCGACGTGGTGTGGACCGCACGCCCCTCAAGGGCTTCGAGCGCCTGCTCGGCGGCGTCGCGAGCGTCGTGGTGGCTGCGCTGGCGATCGTCGTCGTCGCGCCCGCCATCGCCATCTCGGGTGCTCCTGCCGTGGCGACGGCGATCGGCTCGTCGCGCGTGCTGCAGGGGATCGACGCGATCACCCCCGCGCCGGTCGATGCGACGATCGCGCAGCTGCGGGCGACGGTGATGGGCGACGGGCTGCCGCGGCTCCGCGATCTGCTCGGGCCCGGCGGTGCAGCTCCGGCGGCGCCCCCGATCGCGCTCGACGATCCGCAGCTGCAGCAGGCCGCGGCATCCGTCGCCCGGATCTCGGGCACCGCCTACGCCTGCGGCACCGGAGTCACCGGGTCGGGGTTCGTCATCGCCGAGGATCGCCTGATCACGAACGCGCACGTCGTGGCGGGGGTCGAAACGCCCATCGTCGAACTGCCCGGGCGCGAGCCACGCGAGGGTCGTGTGGTGTATTTCGACCCCGTCGACGACCTCGCGGTGGTCGCGGTGGACGACCTCGGGGCCGCGCCGCTCGCGTTCGGATCGGTTCTCGGCGCCGGCGCGGCCGCAGCAGTGCAGGGATACCCCAACGGCGGGCCGTTCACGAGCATCCCCGCGACGGTGCTGTCGGTCGGCATCGTGCCGGTGCCGGATGTGTACGACGAGAGTGCGGCGCCCCGTGAGATCTACTCGCTCGAGGCGGCCGTCCTCCCCGGCAACTCCGGAGGCCCGCTGCTGACCGATGACGGCGCCGTCGCCGGACTGGTGTTCGCGCGTGGCCTCGACGATGCCGCGCGAGGGTACGCGATGACGACGACCGAGCTGTCTGCGGTGCTGGGCGGTGTCGCCGGAATGGATGCCGCGGTCGCGCCGGGACACTGCACCGGCTGACGACGCGCGGCTGCCGTGCAGCGCACACCGCACCGGTATGCTGGACGCGCAACTTAACACAGGCCGAACGACCCTCGCGGGAGAGCCTCGACAGCGTCATCGTCGGGCACCGAAGGAGCAAGCCTCCCCGCCAATCTCTCAGGTCCCGTTACCGCGATGCGTCCGGCCGCTCTGGAAAGCGATTTCGAGCGAGCGAAGCGAGCAGGAAATCGGGCTGAGCAGGCGCCCCGGCGCCGTATCGAAGCCCCTTACGCAAGCTGACAGCTACGCGTCTCCACGCACTAGTCGAAGCACAGCGAGAAATCCGCCGAAGGTGAAAGCCCCGACATCCGTCTCACCCACGGTTGCCGTCGCGAAGCTCTCAGGCCCATGACAGAGGGGGAGTTCACAGACGCCGTCCGGCGTCTGCCCGATCGCCGACGGGAGAACTCATGACAGACCCCCGCACGACCCCCTTGTACGAGCGCCACGAGGCGCTCGGAGCCACCTTCACCGATTTCGGTGGATGGCTGATGCCGGTGCGCTACAGCTCCGATCTGGCCGAGCATCACGCCGTCCGCACGGCGGCCGGCCTGTTCGACATCTCGCACATGGCGGAGTTCCTGGTCGAGGGTGAAGGCGCCGGGGCGTTCCTCGACTATGCGCTGGCCGGGCGGCTGTCGACGATGGCCGACGACCAGGCGAAGTACAGCCTGCTCCTCGATGCGGACGGCGGGATCATCGACGACGTCATCGTGTACCGACACAGCGCCGAGCGCTACATGGTCGTCGCGAACGCCGGAAACCGGGATGCCGTCGCTCCGGCGCTCCTGGAGCGCTCGCTCGAATTCGACGTCGAGGTCGAGGATGCGACCGACCGCATCGCGCTGATCGCGGTGCAGGGTCCGGCGGCGCAGGCGATCGTCGAAGCGGCGTCGGGGATCGGTGCGACCCGGCTGCCACTCGGTGATCTGAAGTACTACCGAATGACGCACGCCGACTACTCGGCTGCCGGGGCCGACCCGGTGCCGATGCACATCGGCCGCACCGGGTATACGGGCGAAGACGGGTTCGAGCTCTACATCCAGGCCACCTCCGCGGGGGCGCTCTGGGACGAGCTGCTCGCCGTCGGTGCTCCGCTCGGACTGGTGCCCGCCGGCCTCGCGGCCCGCGACACGCTGCGGCTCGAAGCCGGCATGCCCCTCTACGGCCATGAGCTCTCGCTCGACATCCTTCCGGCCCAGGCCGGGCTCGGCCGGGTCGTGGCGGCCGACAAGGACGACTTCGTCGGCCGTGCGGGGCTCTCCGCGGTCATCGCATCGGATGCCCCGGTGCTCGTCGGACTCGCCTCGGCGGGCAAGCGCGCGGGCCGCGCCGGGTATGCCGTCTACGACCCTTCCACAAGCTCAGGGACCGAAACCGCCGTGGGCGAGATCACCAGCGGCGCGCTCAGCCCCACGCTCGGGCATCCGATCGCCATGGCCTTCGTCTCACCTCGCGTGAGCGAACCCGGCACCGAACTGACCATCGACGTGCGGGGCACCCGCATCCCCGCCACCGTGACCGTGCTGCCTTTCTACCGGCGTGCCCGGTGATGTGCGCGCGCTCCTACCCAGCATCCACCGACCGGAGGCGGAAGTGACCGATCTCAACAGCCTCAAGTACACCGCCGAGCACGAGTGGATCGCCCTCGAGGGCGATATCGCCACCGTCGGCATCACGGACTACGCCGCCGACAAGCTCGGCGATGTGGTGTTCGTCGAAGTGCCCGGCGTCCACTCCGACGTCTCGGCAGGTCAGGTGTGCGGCGAGATCGAGTCGACGAAATCGGTCGGCGAGCTGTATGCCCCGCTCACCGGCGAGGTCGTCGCCGTGAACGACGGCGTCGTCGACGATCCGTCGCTCGTCAACTCCGATCCGTTCGGCGATGGCTGGCTCATCAAGCTCCGGGTCGATCCTTCGGCCGTCGCGGAGCTGCTCGACCGCGCGGCCTACGTGGCCCTCACGGGTGGCGAGGCGTGAGCGCCAGGGGATTCGCCGAGCGTCACATCGGAACGGATGCCGCAGCCCAGCGCACGATGCTCGACGCGCTCGGCTACGCCGACGTCGATGCGCTCGTGCAGGCGGCGGTGCCGGAATCCATCCATGTCGCGGAGCGATCGACGAGCGACATCCCGCCCGCCGCGACCGAGGCCGAGGCGCTCGCCGAGCTGCGCTCGCTGGCGTCGCAGAACCGCGTCGCGCGGCCGATGATCGGTCTGGGCTACTACGACACCCTCACCCCCTCGGTGATCACGCGGAACGTGCTCGAGAACCCGTCCTGGTACACCGCGTACACCCCTTACCAGCCCGAGATCTCGCAGGGACGCCTCGAGGCCCTGATCAACTTCCAGACGATGGTGACCGACCTCACGGGTCTGGCGACGGCGAACGCATCGATGCTCGACGAGTCGACCGCGGTCGTCGAGGGGATGCTCGTCGCGCGCCGCGCCTCGAGGTCCGCGTCGAACATCTTCCTCGTCGACGCCGACACCCTGCCGCAGACCAAGTCGCTGCTCGAGCACCGCGCAGCCGCCGTGGGAATCGAGCTGCAATACACGCCGTACGACGCTTCGACAAGATCAGGGACCGGCGTGGCTGAGCCTGTGGAAGCCTTCGGCGCGTTCATCCAGTACCCCGGTGCCAGCGGCCGAGTGTGGGACCCCTCCGAGGTGATCACGGCGGTCAAGGCACAGGGCGGACTGGTCGTGGTCGCAGCCGACCTCCTCGCCCTCACGCTGCTGCGCTCGCCCGGCTCGCTCGGCGCCGACGTCGCGGTCGGAACCACCCAGCGCTTCGGGGTGCCGCTCGGCTTCGGCGGCCCGCACGCGGGCTACATGGCTGTGCGTTCCGGCCTGGAACGTCAGCTGCCCGGCCGTCTCGTGGGTGTGTCGCAGGATGCCGCGGGGCACCCTGCCTATCGCCTCTCGCTGCAGACGCGTGAGCAGCACATCCGTCGTGAGAAGGCCACGTCGAACATCTGCACCGCTCAGGTTCTGCTCGCCGTCATGGCAGCGATGTATGCGGTGTACCACGGTGCGGACGGCCTGCGTGCGATCGCGACGGATGTCTCGAAGAAGGCTGAGGCGCTCGCGCGGCGACTCCGCGAGTACGGACTCGTGGTCAGGCACGATTCGTTCTTCGACACCATCCGGGTGGTGACCCCTGGCCCCTCGCGCCGGGTCATCGACCGCGCGCGAGAGCGCGGCTACCAGCTCTTCTGGGCGGATGCCGCGTCGATCGGCATCTCCGTCGACGAGACGACGACCGCTGACGACCTCGCCGCGGTCGCGTGGGCGTTCGGCCTGCCCGAGGACGAATTCGCGGGCGCCGGAGACCAGGGCGAGCGGTCGCTGCCGTTCTCGGATGCCGTCGCCCTCGCGGGTGTGCCTTCGGCGCTGCATCGCACCGACGAGTACCTCACGCATCCGGTCTTCAGCACCCACCGCTCCGAGACGGCGATGATGCGCTATCTCAAGCAGCTCGCCGATCGCGACTACGCGCTCGATCGCGGCATGATCCCGCTCGGGTCCTGCACCATGAAGCTCAACGCAGCGACCGAGATGGCGGCGGTCTCGTGGCCCGAGTTCTCGCGCGTTCATCCGTTCGCGCCGGAGGCGGACGTCCACGGCTACCTCGCGATGATCGAGCAGCTCGAGGTGTGGCTGGCCGAGGTCACGGGCTACGACGCAGTCTCGCTGCAGCCGAACGCCGGCTCGCAGGGCGAGCTCGCCGGCCTGCTCGCCATCCGGGGGTACCACCGCGCCAATGGCGATCTCGACCGCACCGTGTGCCTCATCCCGTCCTCCGCGCACGGCACGAACGCCGCATCCGCGGTGCTCGCGGGCATGAAGGTCGTCGTGGTCGCGTGCGACGATGCGGGCAACGTCGATCTCGACGACCTGCGTGCGAAGATCGCCGTGCACGCCGATGCGCTCGCCGCCCTGATGATCACATATCCCTCCACGCACGGCGTCTACGAGCAGGACGTGCTCGAGATCACGCAGTCCGTCCACGACGCCGGCGGCCAGGTCTACGTCGACGGCGCCAACCTCAACGCGCTCCTCGGCTACGCCCGCTTCGGCGACCTCGGCGGCGACGTGTCGCATCTGAACCTGCACAAGACGTTCGCGATCCCGCACGGCGGCGGCGGACCGGGCGTCGGACCCGTCGCAGCGAAGGCGCACCTCGCACCGCACCTGCCCGGGCACGCGTTCTCGCAGCGCGCCGATCACGCGGGCGGCGTCTTCCAGGGAGGGCCGGTGTCGGGTGCCCCGCACGGATCGGCCGGGATCCTGCCGATCTCGTGGGCGTATGTCCGAATGCTGGGGTCCGAAGGGCTCCGGTCGGCGACCGCCGCTGCGGTCCTCGCGGCGAACTACATCGCGGTGCGCCTGCGCGAGCACTATCCCGTGCTGTACGCGGGCGAGGGCGGACTCGTCGCACACGAGTGCATCCTCGATCTGCGGCCGCTCCGCGATGCCACCGGGGTCACCGTCGACGACGTCGCCAAGCGCCTCATCGACTACGGCTTCCACGCCCCGACGATGTCGTTCCCGGTCGCGGGCACGCTGATGGTCGAGCCGACGGAGTCGGAGGATCTCGCCGAGATCGAGCGGTTCATCGACGCCATGATCGCGATCAAGGTCGAAGCCGACATGGTGGCAGCGGGAGAGTGGCCGGCGGATGACAACCCGCTCGTGAACGCCCCGCACACGGCCGAAGCGGTCGTCACCGGCGAGTGGACGCATCCCTACTCGCGCGAGATCGCGGTGTATCCGGTGCGCACGCTCGTCCGCACCAAGTACTGGCCGCCCGTGCGCCGCATCGACCAGGCGTACGGCGACCGAAACCTGGTGTGCGCCTGCCCGCCGATCGAGGCCTTCGCGTAGCGGCCGTGCGTGACGGATGCCGGTGCCACCGGCATCCGTCGCCGCAGCATGCGGCATCCGTCGCGGTGTTTGCGCCGAGGCCCTGCGGTGTGCGGCGAGACCTGGCGTTTGCGCCGAGACCTGCTGGTGTGCGGGGAGGTCTCGGCGGCGATCGCGGAGTTCGTGTCGAGACCCAGTGTTGGCGCCGACGCCTGGTGGCCGCGCCGAGACCCCGCGTTCGCGCCGAGACCTGGTGGTGTGCAGCAGGGTCTCGGCCCCCGGGCCGGGTCTCCGCGTCAGTGCCGGGTCTCGGGGCCCGGCCCGGGCGCCGGTGAGTCGCGCAGCGCACGGGTCTCAGTCGGGTCAAGTACCCGACCCCTCGGCTGGGGGAGCGCCGCCGGCGGTCTTCGCCTTGGGTTTTATCGACCGCGGGTTGTGGCGAAGGGTGGCGAGAAGCCCCTTTTGGGCGGGTCGGGTTTGGCTCACCCCCGCGGCGCTGAGCTTCTCGCCGAGAGGGGTCGCCCGCATCGCGTCCGACCAGTCCCACCGTGCGAATCCGTTCACGTGGCGTCGGAGTCGGTCCTCGCGCACCTTCTCGGCGAGGAAGACAGCCTTCGACCCCTCCGCATCCGATGCGTCGTACTTGCCATAGCCGTCCGACTCGCCGATGACGCGTCGGCTTCGCCAGAAGAAGTCGGTACGGTCCTCGACGTCTTCATGACGGAACGAGACCTGGAGCTCCGGCGGATCGAATCCCAGCCACTCGATGACGGCGCGGCTGACCGACTCGCCTGGCGACTCCGCATCCGGGGTCGCCCTCTCCTGGACCCAATCGAGCTGTCGGCGCCCTCGTCGGTTGGGCCGCTCCCGTCCGAGCGCACTGAGGTCGACGGACTGCGGCGCGTGGAGGCGGTGGGCCGCATCCGCCGTGGCGAGTGCGAAGGCCGGCGGCAGCGCACGACAGAGTTCGAGCGTGGTGTCGACGACAGACGTTGTCACGAAGCCATCGCGAGTGGTCAGCTCGAGCGCCTCCGTGCTCCCGTGTACGACGATGTCCCCGTAGCGTCGAGACTTGCCGCCGACATCGAGAAGGTGGATGTCGCGCGGCTCGCCGAAGATGGGCAGACCGAGCAGCACGGCTGCCGACTCGAGGCAGAACACCGGATCCTTCCACGTCATCGATACGGCGCGCACTCTCGCGCGGTAGCGGTTCCAGGGAGCAAGTTCCCGCCACCCGGCCTCCTCCGCGTAGACGCCGCGACGAATGCGGATCAATCCCGGGTCGCGGTGAAGTCGTCCCGAGACAAGGGCTTCGTCTCTGCTGAGATACAGGGTCGGTTCGGGCTTGGCGGATGGCGGCATCCCGCCACTGTGATGCGAAATGTCCGTCCCCGCGCCGCCCCCGCCTCTGACTGTGGACAGGTCACCGCCGACGCTGCGCGGGGAGGAACGGGGACCAGCGGGAATCTCGACGGCCCCGACGGCCGCGACTGCCGGGCATCCGCCCCTTCCCGGCGCTCCAGACCCGCTCTCGACGCCGAGACCCGGTGATGTGCCGCTCGGTGTCGGCGTAATTCCCAGGTCTCGGCGTAGCTGCGGGGTCTGTGCACCGGATCCAGGGATCTGCGACCGGGGCCGGGTCTCGGCGCCGAGACCCGGCTTCGTCGCCGAGACCCGGTGTTACACGACCCGGTGTCGGCGGGGGTCCGGGGTCTCGGACCGCTTCCGGGGTGTCAGCAGCCGCTATGGAGAGTCAGGGCAACACGGTTGGGTCAGGCCGATGGAGTCGGGCTGGGCGAGAGTGAGGGGGTCGGGCTCGGCGACGGCGCCGGACCGAACAGACCGGGCCACAGCGCCACCGCCAGCGGATAGCCGACGAAGGCGACGATGTCGATGAGGGTGTGCGCGATCACGAGCGGCATGACGCGCCCCCAGCGGCGGTAGCACCAGCCGAAGACGACGCCCATCGCGAAGTTCCCCAGCACCGCGGGCAGGCCCTGGTAGGCGTGATAGGCCCCTCGCAGCGCGGCCGTCGAGAGGATGATCGCCCACCACCCCCAGCCGAGCCGGCGCAGCCGGTCGAAGAGGTAGCCGATGAAGATCACCTCTTCGGTGAGGCCGGCGCGCAGTGCGGCCAGCAGGAGGAGGGGGATGGTCCACAGCGACGGGTCGAGAGGCGAGGCGTCGACCTGGACGGTGGCTCCCAGTGCGCGGCCCGCCGCATAGAGGGCGAGGCCCGGGATGCCGATGACGGCCACGAGCGCGGCGCCGCGTCCGAGATCTCCGCCGAAGCGGCGGAAGTCGAGTCCGATGCGGCGGAAGGCAGACATCCCCGGGTCCCACAGCAGGAAGATCGCCAGCGCCACGGGCACGAGCCCGAACGCTTGACCGAGGAACTGGTAGAGCACGTCCCAGAACGCCTCGGCATCCGCCGACGGATTGAGCGACGACGTCTGGTCGCCGAGCGACACATCGCGCTGCAACGCCTGGATCAGTGAGAGGACGGAGTAGATCGCCGAGCGCCCGACCGAGAGGAGCAGCACGATGCTGATCTCCCACCAGGTGCGGATGCGCTCAGCGCGGCTGAGGGGAACATACGGCTCGTTCTCAGCCAGACCTGCGCTCACGTTGCCAGATTGCCACACTCCCGCAGGATTGAGTTAAGGATATGTAACGGTTTTCCAATCCGTTTTGCTAAGACCGCACGGTCTGCTTAGGGTGGCGATGTCCGTGTCCAGTGCTGTCACAGGCTGGGCACATAACCCTTGCACAGGAGGAAATGTGAAGATCTCACGTCTATTGGCAGGCGTGGGCGTCGTGGCGGTGGGCGCTCTCGTGCTCTCTGGCTGCGGTAACCCCTACCAGTCAGAAATCGTTGAAGGCACCGAAATCAACGTCGCCTACAACGAAGGCTTCATGGCGTTCAACTCGAGCAGCAGCGCCGGCAACAACACCGCGAACTCGAACATCAAGTACCTCACCGACTCTGCGTCGTCGTGGGGCTACTACAACAACACTCCTGAGTGGGTGAAGAACACCGACTTCGGCAGCTACGAGAAGACCAGCGACGATCCGCTGACGGTGGACTACAAGATCACGGCCGACGCGGTCTGGTCCGACGGCGTGCCGATCGACGAGGCCGACATGCTCATGCACTGGGCAGCCATGTCGAGCAACGTCGCTGGTGGCTGGGCCCCGGCCTCGACCGCCGGCTGGAACCTGATCACCAAGACCCCCGAGGTCGACGACAAGGAGATCACGCTCGTCTACGACAAGCCCTTCGTCGACTGGGAGCTGCAGTCGCCGCTCGGCGTCTCGGCTCACGGCACGTACGCGCTCGCCTACCCGGACGAGTACGCCGATGTGCAGGCCGCATGGGACACCTACAAGGACTCGGGCGACGAGGGTGACTTCACCAAGTACTCCGACGCCGCGAAGAAGTTCGCGACGGGCGCCAAGGAGAAGGTCGTCAAGGCCATCCAGGACGGCGACGAAGAGGTGCTCACCGCTCTCGCGACCGCCTGGAACGACGCGTACGTCTACACCACGATGCCCGACAGCCCGGCCGCGTTCCTGACCGCCGGTCAGTACAACCTCGAGGAGACCAAGGAAGACGAGTACACGACGATCGTCGCGAACCCGCTCTTCACGTGGGGCCCCTCGCCGAAGTACGAGCGCATCACGGTGCGCGCCATCGGCGACTCGACCACGGCACTGCAGGCGCTCCAGTCGGGTGAGCTCGACATCTGGTCGGGTCAGCCCACGGCCGACATCCTCCAGCTCGCGCAGGGCATCGACACCGCTGAGGTTCAGCAGGGTGTCCAGGCTTCGCACGAGCACGTCGACCTGACCGTCAACAACGGCGGCCCGTTCGACCCCGCCACGTACGGCGGCGACGAGGAGAAGGCCAGCAACGTTCGTCTCGCCTTCCTGAAGACCATCCCCCGCCAGGAGATCGTCGACAAGATCATCGTTCCGCTCCAGGCCGACGCCGAGGTTCGCAACACCGACCTCGTCAGCGCCGAAGACCCGGTGCGCTACCCGATCCTCGCCGACTCCAACGGCTCGGCGGACTTCGCTGAGGTCGACATCGAGGGCGCCAAGGCGCTCCTCGCCGACGCCGGCGTCACCGGTCCGATCGAGGTCGGCTTCTGGTACCCCGAGGGCAACGTCCGTCGTGGCCAGGAGTACGAGCTGATCGCGGCATCCGCTGCCAAGGCCGGCTTCCAGCTGGTCGACGAGAGCGAGCCGAACTGGGTGTTCACCGACCCGTCGCAGGAGCCGATCAACTCGCACGACGCCACGATCTTCGCGTGGTCGCAGACGAGCCTCGCCGTGGGTGGATCCGACCAGATCTACGCGTGCTACGACGACCCGAGCCTCAAGGGCGGAAACTACAACGGCTACTGCAACCAGGAGGTCACCGACCTGCTGCTCGAGCTGAACGTGACGGCTGACGCCGACAAGCAGACCGAGCTCCTGAAGCAGGCCGAGGCCGCAATCTGGGCTGACAATGTCACGATCCCGATCTTCCAGTTCCCGGGCCTCACGGTCTCGAGCGAAGAAGTCACCGGGGTCAAGGCCATGGCGCTGAGCCCGGACTACTTCTGGAACTTCTGGGAGTGGGCACCGGCGGACGCTGCCGCGGAGTAGTCGACCCATCCGGGAGGAGTGGCACCGCCGCTCCTCCCGGATCGACACACCGAATCGAATGTGGGTGCCGAGTGCCCTCGGCACCCACATTCGTGTCAGAAACAGGCGGTCCGTGATCCGGCGGCGCCTTAGGAGTACCTTGGGGCTCACGGGCTCCCGAACGGACGAACCAACATGAACCGTGTTCCACGATCACCGCGAGGGCATCAGTGCTGACCTTCATCCTGCGGAGACTCGGCGCGACAGTCCTCGTGCTGCTGGTCGCCTCCTTCATCGTCTACACCTTGACGGCGATCGGAGTGGATCCGCTCCAGGACCTGAAGGGGAGCACGGCCTCCAATCGCCAGGAGCTCATCGACAACCGCATCGAGAAGCTCCACCTCGACGTTCCGCCGATTCTGCGCTACTTCACATGGCTGGCAGGCGCCGCGAAGTGCCTGGTCCCGTTCTTCATGCCGTGCGACCTCGGCATCGCCTTCAGCCGCAGTGATCAGCCGGTCACCGAAGCCGTGAGTGCGGCAGCCGTATCCACGATCCAGCTCGTCACCGCGGCGACGATCATCGCCATCATCTTCGGCGTCACGATCGGCATCCTGACGGCCCTGCGCCAGTACAGCGGCTTCGACTACTCGGTCACGTTCCTGACGTTCATCGTCTACTCGCTCCCCATCTTCTGGTTCGCGGTGCTCCTCAAGGAGTTCGGAGCGATCCGCTTCAACGCCTTCCTCAACGACCCCGTCATAACGTGGTGGGCGGTCCTGCTCACCGGCCTCATAACCGGGTTCATCTTCGCCGCGATACTCGGCGGCAGTTGGCGACGACGGCTCATCACCTTCGGAGCGGCAGCTGTCGCGAGCGGCGGACTCCTCTTCCTCCTTGGTGTCACAGGCTGGTTCGAGCACCCGTCCGTCGGACTCATCGGGATCATCATCACCGGCGTCGGCGCCGCTGTCGGTGTGACGGCCATCTCGACGGGACTGGCCAACAGGCGGGCGCTCTACGCGTCGCTCATCGTCGTCGCGATCTGGGCCGCCCTCTGGTACCCGCTGCAGTATCTGTTCTTCTACGTGCCGACGGGCTGGATGCTGTGGATCATGTTCATCGTGGCCATCGGCCTCGGCATCGGCGTGGGCCTGCTGATGGGCGGTGACGGCAAGAAGGAGGTCGCCCGCACCGCGGCGATCGTGAGCTTCATCACGTTCTTCGTGATCGTCATCGACCGCGTCATGCTGGTGTACCCCGACTACCTGGAGCGCATCCCGCAGAGCGGCGTCATCGCGACGATCGGCTCCGAGACGCCGGGGCTCCAGGGCGACATGTGGTTCCAGATCCTCGACGGGTTCGCCCACCTGATCCTGCCCACCATCGCGCTCGCGGTCGTGTCGCTCGCGGCATACACCCGCTACTCCCGCTCCAGCCTGCTCGAAGTGATGAACCAGGACTACGTGCGAACCGCACGTGCGAAGGGCCTCACCGAGCGCACCGTCGTCATCCGCCACGCCATGCGCAACGCGCTGATCCCCATCGCGACGATCATCGCGTTCGACATCGGCGCCCTCATCGGCGGCGCGGTCATCACCGAGACGATCTTCGCCTGGAAGGGCATGGGCGCACTCTTCACCGACGGGCTGAGAGCCGGAGACGTGAACCTCGTGATGGGATTCTTCCTCGTCACCGGTCTGCTCGCGGTCATCTTCAACCTCGTCGCCGACCTCTTGTATTCGGGACTTGACCCGAGAATCCGGGTGAGCTGACCATGACTGCAACGATCCCCACCGACGCCGACGCCCCGCAGGATCGCGGGAGCGAGCAGTCGATCGAGCAGAAGGCCGTCGCCGGCCTCAGCCAGGGCGCTCTCGTCCGTCGCCGCTTCGTCAGGCACCGTTTCGCGATGATCGCGCTCGTCGTGCTCATCCTCGTCATTCTGCTCGCGTTCACCTCGGTCGGCACCGTAGTCGGCGGCACCGGCAAGCTCCAGGCGGCACCCGACGGCGGCCTCGAGGTCAACGGCTGGCGCATCCCCGGCTGGTGGCCGCTGAACTGGTGGTCCGCCTACCCGATCGTCAACAACGGAATGCCCACGATCACGCTGTGGCCGTTCAGCCTGGGGGAGCACCCCTTCGGTCAGGACACCCTCGGCAAGGACGTCTTCGCACAGGTGATGCGCGGAACGCAGCAGTCGATCACCGTCATGTTCCTCGTGGGCATCACGTCCCTGATCCTCGGGGTGCTGCTCGGTGCGGTCTCGGGTTACTTCCGCGGCTGGTCGGACGCGCTGATCATGCGGTTCACCGACGTGATCATCATCATCCCGATCATCGTCATCGGCTCGATCTTCGGTCGCATCTTCGGAGGCAACGCCTTCGTCTTCGGCATCTTCCTCGGAATCCTGAGCTGGACGGGTCTCGCGAGACTCGTGCGCGGCGACTTCCTGTCCCTTCGAGAACGGGAGTTCGTCGACGCCGCCCGTGTGGCGGGTGCCAGCGACTCGCGCATCATCTTCCGCCACATCCTGCCGAACGCTGTGGGTGTCATCATCGTCAACACGACGCTGCTGATGAGCGCCGCGGTCCTGACAGAGGCGGCGCTGAGCTTCCTCGGGTTCGGGATCACACCACCGGATGTCTCGCTCGGCCAGATCATCAGCGAGTACCGCGAGGCGTTCCGCACGAGGCCGTGGCTGTTCTGGTGGCCGGGTCTGTTCATCGTCACGCTGGCGCTGTGCATCAACTTCATCGGCGACGGACTGCGCGATGCGTTCGATCCGCGTCAGCAGTCGAAGGTCAGCCAGCGGCGGGCGAACCGTGCGGTCGCCGCGATCCCTTCGATTCAGGGCGTCCAGATGGTCGACGTTCCGACATCCGGGTACGACGAGGAGCGCGAGACCGACTCGTTCTCGGGACCGCCGCAGGCGCCCACGTACAGCGAGCACCCGCTGAACGACTCCGATGGCGGGTCGGGCCCGCGCGGTGACAAAGACGGTCAGCCGTGAGGCAGCACGAGAGTCAGAATCGCGCCCGCCACCAGAAGAATCGTGACGACGATCACCGGTATGTCCCACGTGGTCACGGTTCCGCCCGGCAGGACAGTGCCGCCCTCGCGCTGGTAGGTCTCGAACGCGCGACGCACGACCTCCGCGGCGTCGCCGGACGAGGTGCCCCTCGCATCGGACGGACGACGCGTATCTCCTTCGCCGGGAGTGCGGGTGACCTCCTCGCGACGCGTGGTCATCGCCTGACGGGCACCGGGTGCCGGCGCGGCCCACGCGCGGATGCGGCGGCCGTCCACCGTCTGGATGGTCAGCGCGTAACGGGAGTCGATGTCTTCGACATCGCCCCATGGCACACGGTAGGTGCGCACGATGTTGCGCACCTCGACGAAGCCATCCGTGACGCGGACGCTCGGCCGGATGTAGAGAAGCCACGCGCCCCACGCCACGGCGACGATCGGCCACGCCCACGTGACGAGAGAGACCACTCCCTCCGTCACTGCCACGTAGGCGAGTCCGATCGCACAGATCGCGATCGCGATGGCGGCGAGGATTGCGCCGCCGCGGGGTCTGAAGGTGACCGGTGGCGCCATTCGCCCATCTTGACACGGGAGACGACGGTTCTATGAGTATGAGAGATCGACCACGCGGCAAGGGCCACGTCCACCAGGAGGGCGGTCCAGCCCTGTCGGTGAAGGACCTGGGCGTCGAGTTCTGGGTCGGCGGTCAGTGGAACGCGGCTGCCAAGCACATCAACTACGACCTCATGCCGGGCAAGGTGCTCGCCATCGTGGGCGAGTCCGGCTCCGGCAAGAGCACGAGCTCCATGGCCCTCATGGGACTCCTCCCGAAGAACTCCCGTGTCACGGGGAGCGCGAAGCTCGCCGGCCGCGAGCTCATCGGCGCTCGCGAGGTCGACCTGCGACGAGTGCGCGGTGAGGGCATCGCGGCGATCTTCCAGGAGCCCATGACCGCACTGAACCCGGTCTACACGATCGGGTTCCAGATCTCGGAGTCGCTGCTCACGCACCGTGCGGGCATGACCCGCAAAGAGGCGAAGGACCGCTCTCTCGAGCTCCTGGGCCTCGTCGAGATGCCGGATCCGCTCAAGGCCTACAACTCGTACCCGCACCAGCTCTCCGGCGGCCAGCGGCAGCGTGCGATGATCGCTCAGTCGATCTCGCTCGACCCGCGTGTGCTCGTCGCCGACGAGCCCACCACAGCGCTCGATGTGACGGTGCAGGCGGAGATCCTCGATCTGCTGCGGCATCTGCACCAGAAGCTCGACTCCGCGATCATCCTGATCACGCACGACATGGGTGTCGTGGCCGATATGGCTGACGACGTCATGGTGATGAAGGACGGCGACGTCGTCGAGCAAGCCAGTGCGGACAAGATCTTCAATGCGCCGACCCACCCGTACACCCGTGCCCTGATGGCGGCCGTGCCGCACCTCGGCCTGGGTGAGGCGAGCGCCGACGTGCACGACGGCCGCGACAACACGACCGCGGCGCTGGTGCTCGAGAACGCCTCCATCGACTATCCGAAGCGGGGGCGCGTGCCCGCGTTCCGAGCGGTCGCCGAGGCATCCCTCACGATCCAGCCCGGCGAGGTGCTCGGGCTCGTCGGCGAGTCGGGTTCGGGCAAGACGACGATCGCCCGCGCGATCGTCGGCCTGGTTCCGATAGCCGAAGGAACGCTGCGGGTCGCCGGTCAGGAGATGGTCGGGGTCGACGCGAAGCAGCTGCGCGCCGTCCGCCGGAAGATCGGCATCGTCTTCCAGGACCCCGGTTCGTCGCTGAACCCGCGCTGGCCCGTCGGCGAGAGCATCGGCGAGCCGCTGGAGCTCGCCGGCCGGGACGACAAAGAGATCGATCGGCGCATCGTCGAGCTGCTCGACCTCGTCGAACTGCCTCGGGACTTCCGCAACCGCTATCCCCACGAGCTGTCGGGCGGTCAGCGCCAGCGTGTCGGCATCGCACGCGCACTCGCCCTCGACCCGACGGTGCTCGTCGCCGACGAGCCGACGAGCGCTCTGGATGTCTCTGTGCAGGCACGGGTACTCGAGCTGCTGCAGAACATCCAGAAGGAGAAGCAGTTCGCGACCCTCTTCGTGACGCACGACCTGGCGGTCGTCGACCTCCTCGCCGACCGCATCGCCGTGATGCAGCACGGCCGGATCGTCGAGCAGGGCACGAAAGAGCAGATCCTCCGCAACCCGAAGGACCCGTACACGCAGCGGCTCCTCGCGGCCGTCCCGGTGCCGGATCCCGGCGAGCAGCGCATCCGCCGCGAGGCGCGTGCGGCGCTCCTCGCGAGCGGGCTCGAGTAGGCGCTCGCGCGCTCCGCACGAACACCGCCACGAGCCCGCGCCACGCGCGACGGGCTCGTGGCGGCGTTCGCTCAGGCTCCGGGCGGTAGACTTGGGGGGCCCGATTCCGGGTTGCCCCCACACTTGCAAGGATCCTCTCATGGCGCGCGCCCTCCGTCCGGACCTCCGTAACGTCGCGATCGTTGCCCACGTCGACCACGGCAAGACGACCCTCGTCGACGCCATGCTGCGTCAGACCGGCTCTTTCGGCTCGCACGAGCACATGGAAGAGCGGGCCATGGACTCGAATGACCTCGAGCGCGAGAAGGGCATCACCATCCTCGCCAAGAACACGGCGATCACCTACCGCGGCGAGCACGCCACCGACGGTCCAGTGACGATCAACGTCATCGACACGCCCGGCCACGCCGACTTCGGCGGCGAGGTGGAGCGGGGCCTGTCGATGGTGGACGGCGTCGTCCTGCTCGTCGACGCGAGTGAGGGCCCCTTGCCGCAGACCCGTTTCGTGCTGCGCAAGGCGCTCGAGGCGAAGCTTCCCGTCATCCTGCTCGTCAACAAGACCGACCGTCCCGATGCGCGGATCGCCGAGGTCGAGGAAGAGGCGCACGATCTGCTGCTCGGCCTCGCCAGCGACCTCATCGACGATGTGCCCGACCTCGATGTCGATGCACTCCTCGACGTGCCAGTCGTGTACGCGAGCGGTCGCGCCGGCGCGGCATCCCGCAACCGCCCTGAGAACGGCACCCTTCCCGACAACGACGATCTCGAACCGCTGTTCGAGGCGATCCTCGAGCACGTTCCGGCTCCGTCATACGACGACGAGGCGCCGCTGCAGGCCTGGGTCACGAACCTCGACTCCAGCCCCTTCCTCGGCCGCCTCGCGCTGTTGCGGGTCTTCAACGGCACGCTCAAGAAGGGCCAGACCGTGGCCTGGGTGCGCGCCGACGGCACGACCAGCAACGCCCGCATCACCGAGCTGCTGAAGACCCGCGCCCTGGAGCGTTACTCCGCAGAGAGCGCCGGCCCCGGCGACATCGTCGCCATCGCGGGCTTCGAAGACATCACGATCGGCGAGACGATCGCCGACCCCGACGACATCCGCCCGCTGCCGCAGATCCACGTCGACGACCCGGCGATCTCGATGACGATCGGCACGAACACGTCGCCGCTCGTCGGCAAGGTCAAGGGGCACAAGCTGACCGCGCGCATGGTGAAGGACCGTCTCGACCGCGAGCTCGTCGGCAACGTGTCGCTCAAGGTCGTCGACATCGGCCGGCCCGACGCGTGGGAGGTGCAGGGCCGTGGCGAGCTGGCCCTGGCGATCCTCGTGGAGAACATGCGGCGAGAGGGCTTCGAGCTCACCGTCGGCAAGCCGCAGGTCGTCACCAAGAAGGTCGACGGAAAGACCTACGAGCCGTTCGAGCACCTCACAATCGACGCTCCGGAGGAGTACCTCGGCGCGATCACGCAGCTGCTCGCGACCCGCAAGGGCCGCATGGAGGGCATGACCAACCACGGCACGGGCTGGGTGCGCATGGAGTTCGTCGTGCCGTCCCGCGGGCTCATCGGCTTCCGCACCGAGTTCCTCACGACGACCCGCGGCACCGGCATCGCGAATGCCATCTCGCACGGCTATGAGCCCTGGGCCGGTCACATCGTGACGCGTCAGAACGGCTCGATCGTGGCCGACCGCTCCGGTGTCGTCACGCCCTTCGCGATCATCGCGCTGCAGGAGCGGATGTCGTTCTTCGTGCAGCCGACGCAGGAGGTGTACGAGGGCATGGTGATCGGTGAGAACTCGCGCAACGACGACATGGACGTGAACATCACCAAGGAGAAGAAGCTGACCAACATGCGTCAGTCGACCTCCGACACGTTCGAGGCGATGACGCCGCCGCGCAGGCTCTCGCTCGAGGAGAGCCTCGAGTTCGCGCGCGACGACGAGTGCGTCGAGGTCACGCCCGACATGGTCCGCATCCGCAAGGTCGAGCTCGACCAGACGCTCCGCGCCCGCAACACCGCGCGTGTGAAGCGCCAGGACGCCAACGCCTGACCCCCGCTCCAACACCCGGTTACGGACGCAACCCCCCGCCCCGGCCCCGAGCCGGGCGGCGTTTCGCGTCCGTAACCGGCTGTAGGGGAGCGGGCCACAGACCCGAGGGTGGCGTCTGCGCCGCCCGCACCACGGTGGGTAGCATCGGGCGGGTGACCCTCGAACCGCACTTCGACGACGCGCACAGCGCGGGCGAAGCGCGCCGCGCGATGCGTCAGGGGCTGGGTGTCGCATTCGCGACCAGCGCGTACGGCATCTCGTTCGGTGCGCTCGCCGTGGCGGCGGGGCTCGACGTGTGGCAGACGTGCTTCATGAGCCTGTTCATGTTCACCGGCGGCTCGCAGTTCGCTTTCGCCGGCGTCGTCGGGGCGGGCGGCCTTGTCGCGGCGCCGGCGGCGATCGCGTCGGCGTCGCTGCTCGGGGTGCGCAACGTCGCCTACGGCATGCGGATGTCGCCCGTCATCGGCCGCGGATTCTGGCGCCGCGCGGCCGCCGCGCAGTTCACCATCGATGAGTCGACGGCCGTTTCGCTCGCCCAGCGCACGCAGCGTGCGCGCACCGTCGGCTTCTGGGTGACCGGCATTGGCATCTACGTCGGCTGGAACCTGTCCACCCTGGCCGGCGCGCTCCTGGGTGATGTGCTCGGGGACCCTCGTGCCTACGGGCTGGATGCCGCGGCCGCCGCCGCATTCCTCGCCCTGCTCTGGCCGCGGCTGCGTCACCGCCAGCCGATCGCCGTCGGCATCGCCGCGGCGGTGTTGGCGACGCTCCTCACCCCGGTGCTGATGCCGGGCCTCCCGGTGATCATCGCCGCGGTGGTCGCGATCGTCGTCGGCTGGACGAACTGGCTGGGCTCGCCCGGTGAGAAGGATGCCGAGCCCGACGACGTGGCCGAGCGGGAGGGGCTGCCGTGACCATGTGGACGGCGATCCTCATCGCCTCGATCGTGTGCGTCGTGCTCAAGACCCTGGGCTACCTCATCCCGCCGCGCTGGCTCGAAGCACCCCGCCCGGCTCGCATCGCCGACCTGCTGACCGTGGCGCTGCTCGCGGCGCTGGTGGCCGTTCAGACGTTCGGGCTCGGGCAGGCCATCGTCGTCGACGCCCGGCTGCCGGCTGTGCTGGTCGCCGCGGGCCTGCTGCTGCTGCGCGCGCCGTTCCTCGTCGTGGTCGCCGCGGCCGCACTCGTCGCGGCCCTCCTCAGGCTGTGGGGTTGGGCGGACTGAGCAGCCCGCGGTGCGCCGCTAGAGTCGGATGATGCGCGGTTCGCTCCTGGTACGGCTCGCAACATGGATCGTCGCATTCGTCGTCGGCGGTGTCTACGGCCTCGCCGGCACCATCGCGCACTCGTACACGCTCGGCTGGTTTCCGCTCGGGCTGGTGCTCGCCGTCATCGGGTGCGGGGCGCTGCTGGCGGCCGTGCGACTGCTGACCGGCGATCGGTGGGCGGCGCTCGCGACGGGGCTCGGGATGGTCGCGGCAACGCTCTTCTTCTCGGGCAAGGGCCCCGGCGGTTCGGTGATCGTTCCCGAGACGGCGCTCGCCACGGTGTGGACGCTCGCGTTGCCGATCCTGGTGCTGATCGTCGTGGTGTGGCCTGACCGCGTCGGGGCGCTGAGGGGCAACTAGACTGAACTCGTGACGTATGTGATCGCCCTGCCGTGTGTTGATCTGAAAGATCGCGCATGCATCGACGAGTGTCCCGTGGACTGCATCTACGAGGGCGATCGGATGCTGTACATCCACCCCGACGAGTGCGTGGACTGCGGTGCGTGCGAGCCGGTGTGCCCCGTGGAGGCGATCTACTACGAAGACGACCTGCCCGACGAATGGCAGGACTACTACAAGGCGAACGTCGAGTGGTTCGACGACGTGGGTTCCCCCGGTGGTGCCGCCAAGGTGGGCGTCATCCACAAGGACCACCCGATCATCGACGCGCTTCCGCCCCAGGCGACGTGACCGACCGCGGACGCTGACGTGGGAGTCGCCGACCTCGCCGACTATCCATGGGATTCGGTGGCACCCTACGCCGCACGTGCCGCCGAGCATCCCGACGGCATCGTGGACCTGTCGATCGGGTCGCCCGTCGACGAGACGCCGCGGATCATCGCGGACGCGCTCGCAGCCGCGACAGACGCCCACTCCTACCCCCAGACAGTGGGCACCGCACCCCTGCGCGCGGCGATCGCCGCCTGGTACGCGCGCCGTCGCGGCGTTCCAGGTCTGACCGCGGCGAATGTGCTGCCCACCGTCGGTTCGAAGGAGCTGGTCGCGCTGCTGCCGCTCCTGCTCGGACTCGGTCCGGAGGACGTCGTGGTGCACCCGCGTGCCGCCTACCCGACCTACGAGGTCGGTGCGCGCCTCGTCGGCGCCACCCCTGTCGCGGCCGACGACCCTGCGGAGTGGCCCGTCGGCACACGGCTGGTGTGGGTGAACTCGCCGGGCAACCCCGACGGACGTGTGCTGGATGCCGCGGCCCTCCGTGCGGCGGTGGCACGCTGCCGAGAACTCGGCGCCGTCCTGGCGTCGGACGAGTGCTACGCCGAGCTCGGCTGGGACGCCCCGTGGGACTCCGACCCGATTCCTTCTGCGCTCGATCCGAGAGTGACGCACGGCGACGTGGCCGGCATCCTGTCGGTCTATTCGCTCAGCAAGCAGTCGAACCTCGCAGGCTACCGTGCGGCGTTCGTCGCGGGTGATCCCGCACTCGTCTCGCGGCTCGTCACGGCGCGCAAGCACCTCGGGCTCATGCTCCCGGCACCGGTGCAGTCCGCCATGATCGCCGCACTCGGGGATGACGCGCACGTCGCCGGGCAGAAGGAGCGCTATCGGGGGCGCCGGGCGCTCCTGAAGCCCGCCCTCGTCGGCGCCGGATTCCGCATCGATGCGAGTGAGGCCGGGCTGTACCTCTGGGCGACCGAGGGCCGCGACGCCTGGGAGAGCATCGGGCGTCTGGCGGATCTCGGAATCCTCGCAGGTCCGGGCCACTTCTACGGCACGCACTACCCCCGGCACGTGCGCCTCTCGCTGACGGCTACGGACGAGCGCATCGCCGCCGCCGCGCGAAGGTTACGCGCCGAATCGTGAGGTTTCCTCCATCGGATGTCGCGAGCCTTTGGCGCTGTCGGCAGTAGGCGCGCGGGAGCACTAGGCTCTAAGGACGCGGCGGCGCGGCATCCCCCGTCCCGCGCCGGCTCCCGGATGACGCCCCACAGCGCACCTCGGAGGCGGGCGACACCCCCGGCACGACCAGAAATCGCGAGGAGGCGCCGTGAGCGACGCGGGCACCCAGCAGGAGAAGGCCACCCTCACGATCGGAGGTCGGACCGCCGAATTCCCGGTGCTGAACGGCACCGATGGGGTGCCGAGTGTGGACATCTCGACGTTCACCCGCCAGACCGGCCACACCACACTGGACTACGGTTTCGTCAACACATCGGCGACCAAGTCGGCAATCACCTTCATCGACGGTGATCATGGCATCCTGCGCTACCGCGGCTACCCGATCGAGCAGCTGGCGCAGAACAGCACCTACCTCGAGGTCGCGTGGCTGCTCATCTACGGCAACCTCCCGTCCGCGTCCGAGCTGTCCGAGTTCGATGAGCGCATCCGTCACCACACGCTGCTGCACGAAGACCTGAAGCGCTTCTTCTCGTCGCTGCCGTCCACCGCGCACCCGATGTCGGTGCTGTCTTCGGCCACCGCCGCGCTCTCGACCTATTACGAGAACGAGTCCGACCCGAACAACCCCGAGCACGTCGAGCTCAACACGATCCGGATGCTCGCGAAGCTGCCGGTCATCGCGGCCTACGCGCACAAGAAGAGCATCGGTCAGGCGTTTCTCTACCCCGACAACTCGCTGAGCTTCGTCGACAACTTCCTGAAGCTGAACTTCGGCGTGCTGTCCGAGCTGTACGAGATGAACCCGGTCATGTCGCGCGCGCTCGAGCGCCTGCTGATCCTGCACGAGGACCATGAGCAGAACGCCTCGACGTCGACGGTCCGCCTCGTCGGCTCGACGGGCGCCAACCAGTTCTCATCGATCTCTGCCGGCATCAACGCCCTCTACGGACCCCTCCACGGCGGCGCGAACGAAGCCGTCCTCGACATGCTGGCGCGCATCCGCGAGTCGGGGGAGAGCGTCCAGCGGTTCGTCGAGCGCGTCAAGAACAAGGAAGACGGTGTGAAGCTCATGGGCTTCGGGCACCGCGTCTACAAGAACTACGACCCGCGCGCCAAGCTCGTGAAGGAGTCCGCCGACGAGGTGCTCACCGCCCTCGGGGTCAGCGACCCACTGCTGGATCTCGCGAAGGAGCTGGAGGAGATCGCGCTCGCCGACGACTACTTCCGCGAGCGCAGGCTCTACCCGAACGTCGACTTCTACACCGGCGTGATCTACAAGGCGATGGGCTTCCCGACGCGGATGTTCACCGTGCTGTTCGCCATCGGCCGTCTGCCGGGCTGGCTCGCGCACTGGCGTGAGATGCAGGCCGACCCGCAGACCAAGATCGGCCGCCCGCAGCAGCTGTACGTGGGCGCCCAGCGCCGCGATTACCCGGGCGTCGCCTGAGCGTCCTCGGCAGCTAGGCCTCCGCCGCCCTGCGCTCGAGGTCGGACGCGACATCCGGGATGTAGTTCTCGACGTTGCGCGGCGGGCGCTCGTAGCCGCCCGGCTGGGGACGCGGCGGGATCGCGACCTCTTCACGCTCCACCATCCGGTACGGGACGCGTGAGAGCAGGTGAGCGATCATGTTGATGCGACTCGCGCGCTTGTCGTCGGATCGGACTTCGAACCAGGGCGCTTCCGGAATGTCGGTGTGGACGAACATGGTGTCTTTCGCCCGTGAGTAGTCCTCCCACTTGGTGATCGACTTCACGTCGTTCGGAGACAGCTTCCACCGTCGCATCGGATCCTCGGCCCGCGAGCGGAACCGCCTCTCCTGCTCGATGTCCGACACGCTGAACCAGTACTTCAGAAGGATGACGCCGTCTTCGACCAGCATCCGCTCGAAGATCGGCGCCTGATGCAGGAACCGGTGGTATTCCACATTGGTGCAGTAGCCCATGACGTGCTCGACCCCGGCTCTGTTGTACCAGGACCGGTCCATGAGCAGGATCTCGCCGGCGGCGGGAAGGTGCGAGATGTAGCGCTGGAAATACCACTGGGTGCGCTCACGCTCGGTCGGCGCGGGAAGTGCGGCGATACGCGTCACGCGGGGGTTCAGGTACTCCGAGACGCGCTTGATCGTGGAGCCCTTGCCCGCGGCATCCCTGCCCTCGAAGATGACCACGATGCGGGCACCGCTCGCCTGCACCCAGGCCTGCATGTCGACGAGCTTCGCCTGGAGTTCCTTGAGCTCCTGTTCGTAGAGCGCCTTCTTCATCCGCTTGCCCACCGTGACCTCCTGTGATCCCGCCCAGCGTCTAGGCGTGCAGCGCTTCGTTCAGCGTCACGCCGACGCCGGCGCGTCGGACGGCTTCGATGGCCCCGGTGAGCGAGTTGCGGCGGAACAGGATGCCGTCGCGCCCCGAGAGCTCTGCACCCTTGACGACGGGTCGCGCCCCGTCGGCGGTCGGCGCCTCATCAGCGAGCACGATCTTCGAGCCCGCCGTCACGTAGAGCCCCGCCTCGACGACGCAGTCGTCGCCCAGCGAGATGCCGATGCCGGCGTTCGCGCCGAGGAGCGTGCGCGCGCCGATCGACACCTTGTGCGCTCCGCCGCCGGACAGTGTCCCCATGATCGACGAGCCGCCGCCGACATCGCTGCCATCGCCCACGACGACTCCTTGCGAGATGCGGCCTTCCACCATCGATGTGCCGAGGGTGCCGGCGTTGAAGTTCACGAACCCCTCGTGCATGACCGTCGTGCCGGGGGAGAGGTAGGCGCCGAGGCGCACGCGGCTCGCGTCCGCGATGCGCACACCCGGCGGGGTCACGTAGTCGAGCAGGCGGGGGAACTTGTCGAGCCCCTGCACCTGGATTCCGTCGCGCGCGAGAACCGGCCGCAAGCGTGTCGCGTCGTCGGGATGCATCGGCCCGGCGTTCGTCCATGCCACATTCGGCAGATGCCCGAAGATGCCGTCGAGGTTGACCTCGTTGGGGCGCACCAGCCGGTGGGAGAGCGCCTGCAGGCGCAGATACGCGTCGGATGTCGAGCTCGGCGCCGCGTCGAGGTCCACCTCGACCGTCACCACATCCACGGTGACCGCGCGGCGGGCGTCGGGCACCGCGAACCGATCGAGGTCATCGGGCGGGATGGCGGGATCGAACCCGAGTGGGATCCGGCCCACGCCGGGAGCGGGGTACCACGTATCGAGGACGGTGCCGTCCGCCGCCGTCGTCGCGAGTCCGACGCCCCACACCCATCGCTCGTCGCTCATGGACTCCACCGTACCGAAGGGCGGGCCGGCAAAGGGTGCGTGGCTAGACTCGGTGGATGCCTGCGCTCGACCTGTCCGCCACATCCGTCGATCTCACCCGGACCATCTGCGACATGCCGAGCGTCTCGGGAGACGAGACCACGCTCGCCGACGCGATCCACGCCGCGGTCGGAGCGCTGGCCCACCTCGATGTCTTCCGCGACGGAGACACGATCGTGGCGCGGACCGACCTCGGACGCGCACAGCGCGTCGCGATCGCCGGCCATATCGACACCGTGCCGATCAACGGCAACGTGCCGACGCGCGACATCGAGATGGAGGGCGAGCCGCACCTGTGGGGCCGCGGCACGGTCGACATGAAGGCGGGCGTCGCCGTGCAGCTGAAGCTCGCCGCCGAGCTTGCCGACCCGCGGGTCGACATCACCTGGATGTGGTACGACCACGAAGAGGTGGATTCCGACCTCAACGGACTCACCCGGCTCTCGCGTACGCGCCCCGACCTCTTCGTCGCGGACTTCGCGATCCTCGGTGAGCCCTCGAACGGACAGGTCGAAGGCGGCTGCAACGGCACGCTGCGCGCCATCGTGCGCACCCGCGGCGTTCGCGCGCACAGCGCACGCGCGTGGGTGGGCGAGAACGCCATCCACAAGGCGGCTCCCGTGCTCGCCCGTCTCGCCGCCTATGAGCCGGCCTCGATCGACGTCGACGGACTCGTGTACCGCGAGGGGCTGAACGCCGTGCGCATCGGGGGAGGGATCGCGAGCAACGTCATCCCCGATCTCTGCGAGGTCGAGGTCAACTACCGCTTCGCGCCGAGCCGCGGCGCGGCGGAGGCCGCACAGCACGTGCACGACGTCTTCGACGGGTTCGAGGTCGAAGTCGTGGATCTCGCAGTAGGGGCCCGGCCGGGGCTCGACGCGCCCCTTGCGCAGGAGTTCCTCGCTGCCGTCGGCGCCGAGCCGCGTCCGAAGTACGGCTGGACGGATGTGGCGCGGTTCAGCGCCTTCGGGGTGCCGGCCGTCAACTACGGGCCGGGTGACCCCATGCTCGCGCACCATGATGAGGAGCGCGTGCCGCTCGCACAGATCGACTCCGTCGAGCGGGGCCTGCGGGCGTGGCTGACGAACCGCTGACGGACGCCGATACGGAGCACAGCGCATGGGCGCGGCTGCCGGCGGCGGCGCGGGTCGGCGTCGTCTACCTTCTCGCGCGAATCGTCACGACTGTCTTCTTCCTCATGGCCGCGAACCTGTCGGGCTTCGAATCGCGGTTCGGTCCGGAAGCCGGGCTGGGCGATCTCGTCCTCGGGTGGGACTCGCGGTGGTACTGGATCATCGCCGAGGTCGGGTATCCGTCGCAGCTCCCGCTGACCGACTCGGGCGTGGTGGCTGAGAACCAGTGGGCGTTCATGCCGATCTATCCTTACCTCGCCAAGTACGTCTCCCTCCCGTTCGGCGGTCAGTGGGTCGTCGGTGCTTTCCTGGTGTCGGTTGCTGCGGGGTTCGGCGCCTCACTCGTCCTGTATCGGATGCTCCGCGACAGGATCGATGCGGGCTCCTCGATGTGGGCTGTGGCGTTCTTCGCTGCAGGGCCGCTCGCCGGGCTGTTCCAGGTGGGGTACGCCGAGTCGCTCTACCTCCTCTGGCTGTTCCTCGCTCTCTGGTGCGTGATGCGCCGGCGATATGCGTGGCTGTATCTGCTCATCCCGCTGATGGCCTTCACTCGTCCTGGGGTGCTGGCGTTCGCCCTGTTCCTCGGTCTGTTCGGGATCTGGCGGTGGATCTCGCGGCGACGTGAGCAGCTGGCCGGGCCGGAGATCGTCCAGATCGTCGCGCTCGGACTGCTCGCCGTGCTCATGGGGTTCTCATGGCAGCTGCTCGCCGGGTGGGTGACGGGGGATTCGGGCGCCTACCTCTCGACCGAACTGGCCTGGCGGCGAAACTGGATCCCCGGCGATGCGGCCTTCGCGCCCTTCGAGGGATTCCTGGCAGGCATCGAATACTGGTTCGGGACCGTGTGGAGTCTGACCCCGCCGATCGGATACGTGGTGGTGGGAGCATCTCTCGTCGCACTGACCGCCGTGCTGCTCTTCGAGCCGCACGTCCGGCGCCTCGGCGTCGAGCTGCGGCTGTGGAGCGCGAGCTACCTCGTCTACCTCCTGCTCGTGTTCTTCCCGCAGTCGAGCATCTTCCGGCTGCTGGTCCCGCTTTCACCGCTGTGGGGCGCTGTCGCGCTGCCCCGCTCCAGGCTCTGGCGCGTAGGGGTGCTGGTTGCCGGACTCGTCGGCCAGTGGTGGTGGATCTACAACATGTACGCGCTGGGGAATACGAATCTGCAGGTCCCGTGACGCGGGACGAACGCATCCCGAACCAGCGCGCGTCCACAGGATTTCGCCGCGATTTATCCCCCGTCCTGACCGCACGATAAACTTCACTGACAGACCCCCCATGAAAAGGAGCCGCAATGGCAGCCATGAAGCCGAGAACCGGAGACGGGCCGATGGAGGCCGTGAAAGAGGGTCGACTCATCATCGTGCGCGTGCCGCTCGAGGGTGGCGGTCGACTCGTCGTCTCCGTCAACGACGCTGAGGCACGGGAACTCTACGATGTGCTGGGCGGAGTAGTTCAGCCCGTCTGAGCCCCAGCATCCCGAAGAGCGGTCGACCTCTCAAGGTCGGCCGTTCTTCGCGTTCTGCGGCGGGTAGGCGGTTGTCACTCCGCGGCGATCGTCGTCAGCTGCAGCAGGCCTTCTCCGACGATCGAGAGCGCACCGATCACCGCGGGCGAGGCCTGGGTCTCTTGGATCAAGGAGCGATAGGCGACCGTGATGGGGTCGCGGCGCACCGGGTCCGCCACCGCGCCGCGGGCCAGCACTCTCGGCACGAGCACGGTTCCGCCGGCGCGCACCAGTCGCAGGCCATGTTCCACGTATTCGATGACGCCTTCGGGATCGGCGTCGACCAGCACGATGTCGTACGACGCCTCGTTCATGCGGGGGAGAACCTCGGCGGCGCGGCCCGTGATGAACCGCGCGCGCGCGGGCGGCACCTTGGCATCGGCGAACACCCGTCGGGCAGCGGCCAGATGCTCGGGCTCGTTGTCGATCGTGGTGAGCGTCGCCCGGGGCGAACCGTGGAGCAGCCAGAGACCGGACACGCCCGCGCCGGTGCCGATCTCGACGATGTTGAGGGCCTGGGAGGCGGCCGCGATGACGGCGCACTGCGCACCGACGCCGGGGCTGATGGGATCCGCTCCGAGCTCGAGGGCGTGTGCCCGGGCCCGGGCGATGTGGTCCGGTTCGATCGTCGCTTCCGCGGCGAACCGGTAGTTCGCGTCCTGCTCGCCCATATGCACCCTCCGGGCGCCAGCCTACGCGTCCCGCGGGCGCCCGCCTCCGAGGCGCGGCGGTAACCTGAACTCATGTTCTTCGGGCTCACGATCGAGAAGCTGCTGCTGATCGGTGTCGTCGCAGCCTTCGTCGTGGGTCCCGAGCGTCTGCCCCGCTACGCCGAGGCTCTCGCTGCCGCCACCAAGCGCGCCCGCGAGTGGCTGTCGACCGCCCGAACCCGGGTGAAGGACGAGATGGGCGACGACTTCGAAGACCTCGACTGGCGAACGCTCGATCCGCGGCAGTACGACCCGCGACGCATCATCCGCGAGGCCCTGCTCGACGATGCTCCCGTCCCGCCCCGAGCCGCCACGGCCACGCTGGCGTCCTCCGCCGCCCCCGATGAGAATCGCCGCACGCCGTTCGTCCCGGGAGAGATTCCGCCGTTCGACGCCGAAGCGACCTGACGCGAGGTCCGGGTTCCGCAGGTTTCGGAGCCGCAGAAACTGCGGAACCCGGACTTCCGGGCCGGATTCAGCGCGGGCGGAAGGGCAGCGGCCGGCCGGAGAGGCCTCGCGGTGTGGCGGTGAGCGCGGTGGCGAGCCCCTCGATGGCTGTGGATGCCACGTCGTCGGGGTGTGCAAGGACGCTGGGGATGCCGGCATCCGCGTCTTCGCGCAGGGCAGCGCTGAGAGGAATGGAGGCCAGCAGAGGCACCTGGTCCGGCGGCTCCGAGAGCGCGGCCGCGACAGCGGCGCCCCCGCCTGCGCCGAACAGTGCGAGCTGCGAGCCGTCGGGCAGTGTCATGGCAGCCATGTTCTCGACGACCCCGGCGATCCGCTGACCGGTCTGGCGTGCGACGAGCCCGCTGCGCACCGCGATATCGGACGCGGCGACCTGCGGGGTCGTCACGACGACGACGTCGGCGTTGGGAAGGAGCTGCCCGACCGAGATCGCCACGTCGCCGGTGCCCGGCGGCATGTCGATCAGCAGCACGTCGAGATCGCCGAAGTAGACGTCCGTCAGGAACTGCTGCACGGTGCGGTGCAGCATGGGCCCGCGCCACGCCACGGCCCCCAGGGGTGCATCGCCGCCGGTGCGGCGCAGGAACATGCCGATCGAGATCACCTTCACCCCGTGGGCCACCGGCGGCAGCATGAGGTCGTCGATGCGGGTGGGCTGGGGTGCACTGCCGTCGGCGCCGACGAGCCCCAGCAGGCCGGGGATCGAGAACCCGTGGACGTCCGCATCGATCAGGCCGACCGACAGTCCGCGAGCCGCGAGGGCGACCGCGAGGTTGGCGGTGACCGTGGACTTGCCCACGCCGCCCTTGCCGCTCGTGACGGCGATGACTCGCGTCAGCGTTCCGGGGCCGAAGGGCATCTCGCGCGCCGCGCGTCCGCCGCGGAGGCGATCGGTCAGCGCCCGGCGCTCGTCGGGCGACATCACGCCGACTTCCAGTGCGACATCCGAGATGCCGGCGACGGATGCCGCGGCCGCTGTGACCTCGCGTGAGATGCGATCCGAGGCGGGACACCCGACGATCGTGAGGACGATCCCGACATGGGCGACCTCGGCGTCCACCGAGATGTCGCGCACCATGTCGAGTTCGCCGATGGGGCGGCGCAGCTCCGGATCGACGACCGCTTCGACGGCACGCCGGACGGCGTCGGCGTCGGCGACCGTCATCGGCCGGCGCCGTCCTCGGCCCGTTCGGCGCGCACATCGAAACGCTCGAGCGCGGCCCGCAGCTCGGTGCGCAGCACGTCTCTCGTGACGACCTCATCCGAGACGTCGGTGAGCGCCATCCGCAGCGCCACGATCTCGCGGGCGAGGTACTCGGTGTCGGCGAGATTGCGCTCGGCGCGCTGGCGGTCCTGCTCGATCTGCACGCGGTCGCGGTCATCCTGCCGGTTCTGCGCGAGCAGGATGAGCGGCGCGGCATACGACGCCTGCAGCGACAGGATGAGGGTCAGCAGCGTGTAGTTGTATTCGCGCGGGTCGAACTGCAGCTCCCGCGGGGCGAAGGTGTTCCATGCGAGCCACAAGACGACGAAGATCGTCATCCCGATGAGGAAGCCCGAGGTGCCCATCCCGCGCGCGAACGCCTCGGAGAAGCGCCCGAAACGGTCCTGCGAGGGCTGCGGCGCGCGCTGGAGCATGCCGGTGCGTCCGAGCGGCGCATCCAGCGACGGCAGGCGTGACTGTCGCGCCATCAACGCCTCCTCGGAATGCTCGCAGTCGACGTCGAGACCGACGCGGCGGGCCCGTCATCGTCGTGGGAACGCCAGTCATCGGGCAGCAGGTAGTCGAGCACGTCGTCCACGCTCACCGCACCCACGAGCCGCCGAGCCTGGTCGACGACGGGGAGCGAGACGAGGTTGTAGCTCGCCAGCATGCGTGCCACCTCGGCGGCCGTCGCCGTGGCGGGGACCGGGTCGAGCGTGTCGTCGATGATCGCGCCCAGACGCTCGTGTGGGGGATAGCGCAGCATCCGCTGGAAGTGCACGGTGCCCAGCAGCCGGCCGGTCGGCGTCTCGAACGGCGGCAGCGTGATGAACACCGCCGCGGCGAGGGCAGGGTGCAGCTCGTGGCGGCGGATGAGGGCGAGCGCCTCGGCGACCGTGGCATCTGCCGACAGCACGATCGGCTCGCTCGTCATGAGACCGCCGGCGGTGTCGGGGCCGTACTGCAGAAGGGCGCGCACGTCCTCGGCCTCTTCCGGTTCCATCAGGTCGAGGAGCTCCTCGGAGCGCTGCTCGGGCAGCTGTCCGAGCAGGTCGGCGGCGTCATCCGGCTCCATGGCGTCGAGGATGTCGGCAGCGCGCTCGTCGCCGAGCTGCTCGAGGATGTGGACCTGCTCTTCCTCGGGCATCTCCTCAAGTGCGTCGGCGAGTCGCTCGTCGGAGAGCTCTTCGGCGACTTCGATCATGCGCGCGTCAGAGAGATCGAGCAGGGTGTTCGCCAGGTCGGCGGGACGCAGATCTGCGTATGTGGCGACGAGCTGCTCGGCGGACTGCGCCTCCCCGGGGATCTGGTCTTCGCGCACGTCCTTCCACACGGCGAACGTCGTGGGGCCTTTCGCGAAGGGAGATGCGCTGGTGCGCGGGCGACGCAGGAACAGCTGACCGACATCCCATTCGCCCAGCCGGTTCCGCTCGATCGCGACGTCTTCGATGACGGCGGTGCCACTGCCGTCCACGAGGTGGACTCGGCGTCCGACGAGCTCGGACAGGACCCGTACCTCGCCCCCGCGCTGCTGGAACCGGCGGACGTTGATGAGCCCCGTCGTGATCACCTGGCCGGTCGCTATGGACGTGACCCGGCCGATGGACACGAACACGTGGCGGCGGCCGGGGATCTCGACGACGAGGCCCACGACGCGCGGCGGATCGTCCTTGCGATAGATGACGACGGCGTCGCGGACCTTGCCGAGACGGTCGCCCACGGGGTCGAAGACGGAGCACCCGGACAGGCGCGCGACGAATACCCTCTGCGTGCTCACGCGTCCCAGCGTAGCCCGGAGACCGTGGAAGGATGGAGAGATGAGCATGATGGGCGGGCGGATGCCGCAGGGGCGCGATGAGGTCGGCCAGACCGTTGCGAACTTCCCGACTTACGAGGCCGCGCAGAAGGCCGTCTCGACGCTCATCGCCGCCGACATCCCCGCGCGCGACATCGCGATCGTGGGCAAGGACCTGCGGTCGGTGGAGCGCGTGACGGGTCGACTGGGATATGCAGCGGCGGCCCGTTCCGGCGCCATCAACGGTCTGCTGCTCGGACTTCTCTTCTCGGCGATCCTCGTGATCGGGTCGCCCTCGGTGCCGATCCAGGCGTTCGTCGGCGTGCTGTTCGTGGGTATCGCGATCGGCATGCTGCTGAGCATCGTGACCTACTCGTTCGTCCGGCGCCGGCGGGATTTCGCATCTGTGATGCAGGTCGTCGCGGACAGTTACGAGGTGACCGTGAGTGCGACGAGCATCCAGCGCGCGCGGCAGGTGCTCGGCACCCAGGCAGCGGCCGCGCCGCCGCGTGAGCCCGAGCGGGTGGAGACGCCCGACGCACCTCCGGCCGATCCGCCGCGCTATGGCGAGCGGGTCAGCACCGCCGACTCCGATCCCACGCCTGACATCCCCGACGGCGAGCCCGGGGCCGTCGAAGGCGGAGGAGTCGAGGGAGCGGCTGTACCACTGGCGGGGGACGAAGAGATCCCGCGAGCCCGGCCGGAGTCCTGATGGCCGACATTGCGCCTGCAGGACACCGTGTCACGGTGTCGCTGCCCGCCGGTGCGGTCGAGGTGTCGGCCGACAGCACCGTGCCTGTGGATGCCTGGGCGACCATCGCCCTCGCCCACGGAGCCGGCACGGGGTACCGGCATCCGTTCCTGCTCGGCTTCGCACGCGGCATGAACGAGCTGGGCGTCGCCACCGTGCGCTTCAACTTCCCCTACGTCGAGGCGGGGCGACGGATGCCCGGCCCGGCTGCGCACGCCGTCGCGACCTGGGCGGCGATCGGCGCGTTCGCATCTCACGTGGGTGGCGGGGTGCCGGTGTGGGCGGCGGGCAAGTCGTACGGCGGGCGCATGGCGTCGATGGCGGCTGCCGAGGGCGTGATCGACCCCTCCGGGCTCATCTACCTCGGCTATCCGCTGCATCCGCCCGGCGATCCGTCCAAGGCGCGCGTCGCTCACCTGCCGGATGTCGTGCAGCCCCAGCTGTTCGTGGAGGGGACGACTGACCCGTTCATCGACCCTCATGCGCAGCTCGAGGAAGCCGTCGCAAGCTGTCAGGACGCTGCCATCGCGTGGATCAAGGGCGGCGGCCACTCCTTCGAGGTGAAGGGTGCCAAGCGGTCCGCGGACGCGATCGGCGAGGAGCTGGCCGGCCTCGTTGCGACGTGGATGCGGGAACGCGCCTGACGGCGAGCTCAGCGACCGGCGGCGTAGCCCTGCATGCCTCGCGGATTGGCGGCGCCCCAGACGAGGCCCGTGGACGCATCGCGTCCGACCGCCGAGACCCGGCCGAGCGACCAGTCGCCCGCACGGGTCACGACGTGGCCCCGACGCTCGAGCCCGGCGATGACGTCGTCGCCCAGGCGGTCCTCCACCACGGCGCCCGCCGGGTCCCACGTGCGAGGCCAGAACGAGTCCACGAGAGCGGTCGTGTGCAGGGCTGGAGCGTCGATCGCCTGCTGCGGTGAGTACCCGCCCACGATCATGCGCAGCAGCACCAGCAGCTGCCACTGGTCCTGCTGATCGCCGCCGGGGGAGCCGATGGCGAACTCCGGCAGCCCGTCATGAAGCACCAGCGTGGGCGTGAGCGTCGTACGAGGCCGTCTGCCGGGTCGCAGCGTCGACGTGAGTCCCGGCTCCAGCCACGTCATCTGAAGGCGGGTGCCGAGGCAGAAGCCGAGCGCGGGGATCGTCGGCGAGGACTGCAGCCACCCGCCCGACGGGGTGACCGAGATGATGTTTCCCCACCGGTCGATCACGTCGATGTGGCACGTGTCCCCGCGCGTCTCACCGGACTTCGCAACGGTCGGCTCACCGACGCCGAGAGCCGTGGCCGATGCCGGCGTCGTGCGCAGCGGTGGGTGGGATGCGGCGCGACCTCGCAGGGCGCCAGGGCGAAACGCGGTCGATGCCTCGCCGTCGATCAGCGACCGGCGCTCGTCCAGGTAGTCGGCGGAAAGGAGCGCGTCGAGGTCGACGTCGTCGTCGCCGAACCACGCGTCGCGGTCGGCGAACGCGAGCTTCTGTGCCTCGAGGATGGTGTGGGCACCCTCCTCCTGCGACGGATCGAGAAGGTCGTCCGCCAGTGGCTCGAGCATCCCGAGCGTCTGCAGGATCGCAGGCCCCTGGGTCCAGGGCCCCGCCTTCGCGATCGTGCGTCCGCGGAATTCGCCGGTCACTGCGGGCTCGTAGCCGGCGTCGAACGACGCGAAGTCGTCGACGCCGATCACTCCGGCGTGGAGCCCGCCGCTGGAGTGCCGGTGCGGAGCGGCGACGAACGCGGCCGCCTCCTGCGCGACGAGGCCTGATTTCCATTCGCTGCGCGCGGCGTCGATCCGCGCGGCGCGGCCGATCGGTCCGTCGTCGCGCACCGTGCACGACGCGTGCACGAGACCGTCCAGCACCGCGGCATACGCGGGGTTGCGCACCACGGTGCCGGCGGCCGGCGGTGCGCCTCCCGGCATCCACAGGTCGGCCGAGGTGGTCCAGTCCCGCATGAACAGGCTCGCGACGCGGCCGATCGTGGCGGCTGCGGCCGGTCCGAGCGCGTGTCCGTCTCGGGCGTAGCCGATGGCGTAGGCGAGGACGTCCGTGAGCTCCCACGTGCCGTGGTCGCGCAGCAGCAGGAGCCACGCGTCCACCGCGCCCGGGATCGCCGCCGCGAGGCCGCCCGCGCCGGGGACGAGGTCGAGCCCCTCGGCCCGGAATCGCTCGATCGTGGCGCCGGCGGGAGCGGGACCCTGGCCCATCAGCACCGTGGGCGTCGCGTCATCCGCGGTCGCGAAGATACCGACGAGGTCACCGCCGGGGCCGTTGAGGTGCGGTTCGACGATGTGGAGCACGAACGCACCGGCGACCACGGCGTCGAACGCGTTGCCGCCGCGCTCGAGCACACTCTGCGCGCTCGCCGTCGCCAGCCAGTGCGTGGATGCCGCCATCCCGAACGTTCCCGACAGGGTCGGACGCGTCGTGAACGACGGGGGAGCGGTGTAGGCCACGCGGGTCAGGGGTTCAGTCGGGCGATCCAGGCCTCGACCTCGTCCGCGGTGCGGGGGATGGCGGCCGAGAGGTTGACGGGTCCCTCGGCGGTCATGACGATGTCGTCCTCGATGCGCACGCCGATGCCCCGGTACTCCTGGGGCACGGTGAGGTCGTCGATCTGGAAGTACAGCCCCGGCTCGATCGTGAAGACCATGCCGGGTTCGAGGATGCCGTCGTAGTACATCTCGCGACGGGCCTGCGCGCAGTCGTGAACGTCGATGCCGAGGTGGTGGCTCGTGCCGTGCACCATGTAGCGACGGTGGTGTCCGCCCTTGTCGGCATCGAGCGCCTCCTCGGCGGTCACGGGAAGCAGCCCCCACTCGGCGACGCGTCGCGCGATGACCTGCATCGCCGCCTCGTGTACGTCGCGGAACTTCACGCCGAGGCGGGCGGCTGCGAATCCGGCATCCGCAGCCTCGCGCACGGTCTCGTAGACGCGACGCTGCACTTCGGTGAAGTGGCCGCTGACCGGCAGCGTCCGGGTGATGTCGGCGGTGTAGAGACTGTCCACCTCGACGCCGGCATCCACCAGGATGAGGTCGCCCGGCACGACGGCGCCGTCATTGCGGGTCCAGTGCAGGTAGCACGCGTGCGAGCCGGCCGCCGCGATCGTGTCATAGCCGACGGTGTTGCCGTCGGAGCGCGCCCGCTGATGGAAGACGCCCTCGACGATGCGCTCGCCGTGCGGGTGCTCGATGATCGCAGGAAGGTTCGCGACGATGTCGTCGAACCCGCGCGCCGTCACCTCGACCGCGAGCCGCATCTGCGCGATCTCGTACGCGTCCTTCGTGAGCCGCAGTTCCGAGACGAACCGGGTGAGCTCGTCGTCGACGTCCACCACCAGGTCGTCGTCGCCGGCTTCGAATGCGTCGATGTGCTTCGTCGGGAGTCCCAGGTCCGTCGCCACGCCGCCGAGCGACGGGCGCGGCCCGATCCAGAACTCGCCGATCGACGCGTTGGAGTAGAACTCGGGCGTCGTGCGGTCGGCGCGCTCGCGGAAGTACAGCGTCGCCTCGTGGCCGCCATCGGGTCGGGGATCGAGGACGAGAGTGGAGTCGGGCTCGGAGTCGGCCGCCCAGCCCGTGAGGTGCGAGAAGGCCGAGTGCGCCCGGAACGGATAGTCGGTGTCATTGCTGCGCTGCTTGAGTTCACCGGCCGGCACCACGATGCGCCTACCGGGGAACGCCGCAGACACCGCGCTGCGTCGCGCGCTGGCGAACACAGCCTGCTCGCGCTGCGGGGGTGCCGATGCCGGCCGATCCGCCCATCCGGTCGAGATGGTGTCGAGGAAACCCTGGCCGAACGGCTGGCGCCGGTTGACGGTGGTGGAGGGGGACTCGGAGTCGGTCTGTGCGATCGTATCGCTGTCGCCTGTCGTGCTCATGCATCAAGTCTCGCACGCCGGCGAAATCGCCGCCCGGGCTCAGCCGGCGGGCTCGAGCTGCACGATGAGCGGCCGGTGGTCGCTCGTCGAGTCGCCGAGCGACCGGAGCACGAGCGAGCCTGTCGCCTTCCATCCCGACGAGGCCATCACGTGGTCGATCGGCGCGCCGAGCAGAGCCGGCATGTCGGTGGACCAGGTGCCGATCGCACCGTTGCCCGTGTCGCTCGCGGTGTCGTGGCACAGCCCGAGTGCGCCGCCGTCGACCCCGAGCTGGCCCATGTGATCGACGGTGGCGTTGAAATCGCCGGCCATGATGACGTTGGCGGTGGAGCACTGGTCGGCCAGCCACTGCAGGTCGTCTCGCCAGTGCTGCATGTAGCTCGGCCGCGGGGCGACGGCGTGCGCCGCCACGACGATCGGGCCGTCGCCCGAGGTCGGCATCGCGACGGCGCTCGGCAGCGTCGAGGTGTTGCTCGACCCGTCCTGCGACGACTCGATGACGGCGTAGTCGCCGAGATCCGGAGAGATGAGCAGCGTCGTCGAACGGGCATCCCACCCGTCCGTGCCGTATTCGGCGTGGTGCGCCCACATCGGGTGTCCGAGCTCGCCCATCGCGATGGCGACCTGCTCGCCGGTCTCGATCGTCGTCTCGGGCAGCGTCACGATGTCGGCATCCATCGCGACGGCGATCCGCGCCACGGTTTCGGCCGATGTGGCCGAGCCGGCGGTGTTCCACGTCATGACGCGGATGCTGCTCTCGGTCTTTGCCGGAAGCGTGTCGGTGCCGAGTCCCCGCGACCACATCGTGATGCCGCCGGCGACGGCCGCGAGACCTGCGACGAGGGCGATCGAAAGGGCGAGCCCGCGGATCGGGCGCGCGATCGCCAGGAGCAGCGCGATGACCATCAGCACCGCGAAGCCGAGCACAACGACGCCGCGGAAGGAGATGATCTGCGCGATCGGATAGTGCCGCTCGACGCGGAAGAAGGACGGCCATGTGAGGACCGCCGCGCCGACCGCGAACAGCACGGTCACCAGGATCCCCACGAGGCGCAGCACGACCGCGACTCTATGTCAGCAGGCTGAGAGATCCGTCAGCGCACACACCGTGTCACGGTGTCGCGCAGGCGATCGCTGCCGGCGCGGAGTCGGTGCGTCTGCGCCGCGCGCTACGCTCGGAACGTGCAGGGGACGCGACGCTTCGTAGGGCCGAGCGACCTTCATCTGCACTCCGTCCACTCCGATGGCACGGAGTCTCCCTCGCAAGTGATGGCGGCTGCGCACCGGCATGGCGTGCGAACGGCGGCACTCACCGACCATGACACGACATCGGGCTGGGCCGAGGCGGCCGAGGCGGCGGCATCCCTCGGCATGACGCTCATCCCGGGTATGGAGCTGTCGGCTCGGCATGAGTGGCGGAGCGTCCACGTGCTCGCCTATCTCGTCGATCCCGACGATGTGTCGCTGCGAGCCATGACCGACCGCATCCGCTCGTCACGCCTGGATCGTGCGCGGATCATGGCCGACCGCATCGGGCGCGACTACGACCTGGAATGGGACGACATCGTCGCGCAGACCTCCGACGGCGCGACGGTCGGGCGTCCGCACATCGCCGATGCGCTCGTCGCGCGTGGCCTGGTGCGCGACCGCGCCGAGGCGTTCTCGAGCATCCTGAGCCCCCGCGGCGACTACTACGTCGCGCTCTACGCACCCGATCCGGTCACGGCGGTGGAGCTTGTCGTGGGAGCAGGCGGCGTCGCGATCATCGCGCATCCCGCAGGCAGGGCGGGGGTGCTGCCGAAGCCCCTGCTCGACCGCATGCTGGCCGCCGGCCTCGGCGGATTCGAGCTCGGCCACCGCGAGAACCTCGAGAGCGGCATCCGCACCCTCCGCCGCCTGGCGAGCGAGCGAGACCTCATCATCACCGGCTCGAGTGATTACCACGGGCTCGGCAAGCCGAACCAGCCGGCGGAGAACACGACCGACGACGACATGGTCGCGCGCATCATCGACCAGTCGACCGGGACCGCACCGGTCTACCCCTGACGTTTCCGCGCGGTGGCCGTGTCATCCAGATCAGGTGATTCGGCGAATTCAGGAGGTTCCGACGCCGAATCGTCCTGAATCGGTCGATTCACCTGAAGCCGTCGAGCGGATGCCGCGGCTCAGGCCCCGGCGACGGGTGCGCCCCCGCGCGAGCCGCCGCGACGACGGCGACGGCGACGCGGGGCGGCATTTCCGTCGTGATGCTCGCTGCCGCCTCCGTCGTGCGTGCCTTCGCCCTCGGCCGCGTCGTTCGAGCCGTGGTCGGCGGGGACGTCGGGAGCAGCGCTGCGGGCAGCGGGTCCGGTCGAACCCGATCCGGAGCCACCCGCGGCGCCGTCGGTGCGACGGCGACGGCGTGCGCGGGGCGCGCCGGAGCCGTCCTTGGCCGGAGCGGCATCCTGAGTCTTCACGGTCTGCGTCTTCGGCGCGGTCGCGATGCGTCCCTTGGTGCCTGCAGGGATGTCGAGGTCGTCGAACAGGTGCGGGCTCGACGAGTAGGTCTCGGTCGGCTCGGGCTGACCGAACTCGAGGGCGCGGTTGATCAGAGCCCACTTGTGCAGGTCGTCCCAGTCGACGAACGTGACGGCGATGCCGGTCTTGCCGGCGCGGCCCGTGCGGCCGGCGCGGTGCAGGTAGGTCTTCTCGTCGTCGGGGATCGTGTGGTTGATCACGTGCGTCACGTCGTCCACGTCGATGCCGCGGGCTGCGACGTCGGTCGCGATGAGGACATCCTTCTTGCCGGCCTTGAACGCGGCCATCGAGCGCTCCCGCGCCTCCTGGCTCATGTCGCCGTGGACGGATGCCGTGTTGAAGCCGCGATCGCCGAGCTCGTCGGACAGGCGCTGGGCGGCGCGCTTGGTGCGCGTGAAGACGACGGTCTTGCCACGGCCGTCGGCCTGCAGGATGCGGGCGATGACCTCGTCCTTGTCGAGCGAGTGCGCGCGGTACACGAGGTGACGGATGTTGGCCTGCGTGAGTCCCTCGTCGGGGTCGGTCGCGCGGATGTGGATCGGGTTCGACATGAACCGGCGTGCCAGCGCGACGATCGGCCCCGGCATGGTCGCGGAGAACAGCTGCGTGTGGCGGATCGCCGGAACCTTCTGGAAGATCTTCTCGATGTCGGGGAGGAACCCGAGGTCGAGCATCTTGTCGGCCTCGTCCAGCACGACCTCGGTCGCGTGCGACAGGTCGAGGAGGCGCTGGTTGTTCAGGTCGATCAGCCGGCCCGGGGTGCCGACGACGATCTGAGCGCCGGCCTGGAGCTGCTCGATCTGGCCTTCGTAGGCCTTGCCGCCGTAGATCGCGACGACGCTCGTGCTGCGGCCGGAGGTGAGCATGTCGATGTCTTCGTAGACCTGCACGCACAGTTCGCGGGTCGGCACCACGATCAGTGCCTTGACGCCGTGCTCAGGGTTGAGCCCGAGTCTCTGGACGACCGGGATGCCGAACCCGAAGGTCTTGCCGGTGCCCGTCTTCGCCTGGCCGATGATGTCCTGACC
Organism: Microbacterium pumilum; assembly: GCF_039530225.1. Classification (NCBI taxonomy): domain Bacteria; kingdom Bacillati; phylum Actinomycetota; class Actinomycetes; order Micrococcales; family Microbacteriaceae; genus Microbacterium; species Microbacterium pumilum. The sequence continues at coordinate 3,316,323 of NZ_BAAAOH010000001.1, read as the reverse complement.
GGGGAGGCCGAGGGGAATGGTCTGCTCTTGGATCGGGAATGCGTCGACGATGCCCTTTGCGGCGAGAGTCTCGACGATGTCCTGGTCCACGCCGAGTTCGGCGAAGGTCGTCACGATGAATGCCTGTCTGGGCGGTGAGATGTCGCCCGGGAGGTGGGGATGGATCCACGCCATTCACTCAGCCACAGGCGCGGGGGCCCCGATCCGACGCCGGGGACTCCCTAAGGATACCGGGCGCGCCGTCTGCTTGCCTCTCCGGGGGTGGTGACGGGGTGTGGGCCTAGGCTGGTGGCCGTGGTCACGTGGTTCTGGCAGCGTCCGCGCAAGGGCGAGCGCGCATTGTCTTTGCGTTCCCGCGGCGACCTCGGCGACGCGACCAGGGTCGACTTCGAAGAGCTCGCACCCGAAATCGACACGTTCCTCGGCCAGGCGGCCTACCTGCAGCTCGGGTACTTCGAGACCTTGAGCGAGCTGATCGCTTCGACGCCCGAACTCGCGCAGAAGGACTCCCTGTCGCGTGCGGCCGGCGCGGCCCTGACCAAGCACGAGGCGCTCGTCGCCCTCATCCGCGACCGCGGTGACGATCCGACCGAACTGATGCTTCCGTTCCGCGAGCCGCTGGACGCATTCCGGCGTGCCACCCACGGCGTGCGCCCGCAGGAGACCATGCTGTCGGTGCACATCACGGCCGGGATGCTCGACGACTTCTACCTCGCGCTGTCGGCGAGCTACGGCGAGACCGGTCGCCGCGTCGCGCGGATCCTGCGCGGTGACGATGATCGCGAGGCGATCGTCGACATCATCGCGGCGACCATCGCCAGCGATCCGGAGTGGAAGGCCCTGCTCGCGCTGTGGGGGCGGCGCCTGGTCGGCGACACCCTCCTGATCGCGCGAGCCGCGCTGCGGCCGACGACGCTCCTCGTCGAGGATGAGGAGAAGGTCGAGCCCGTGTTCACAGAGCTCATGGCGGCCCACTCGCGACGGATGGACCGGATGGGGCTCGCGGCCTGAGCCGCGGCATCCGCCTCTGTCTCGGCGTCAGCCGATCTTGAGCCGGACGCGCTCGCGCTTGTCGTGGGCGACGCGTGCGCGGGTGAGGAGGATCAGGACCGGGTAGGTCACGACGATCGGGACGATGAGCGCCGCAAGCCACGGCCACGGCGTGTCGATCCCGACTCCGGCCCAGGTGAGGAGCATCCAGGCGAGTCCGGCCGACAGCGCGCCGACGATGGGACCCAGGACCACGCCTCGCGTGACCCGCTCGCCCAGCTGGAAGTGCACGCCGATTCCGATGACCGCGCCGACGATCAGGGCGATGAGGATCTGCATGACTCGGTGCTCAGGCGACGAAGCCGACGCGGCGGGACTCTTCGCTGCCCAGCTCGACGTAGGCGAGACCCGCAGTGGGGACGATGTACGCGTTGCCCTTGCTGTCGGAGAGGCTGATGTGGGTCGCCCCTGCGTCGAGAGCGCTCGAGATCGTCTTCTTCACGGCCGCAGCGGCCTCGTTGGTCTCGAAGCTGAGCTCGCGACCGGTGTTCGCGATGCCGATGCGGATCTCCACGTCAGTGCCTTCCTCATGCTGTGCGGGCTTTCCCCTGCGGTGCGTCGATCCGCCCATGGCGGGTGCGCATGGCAACTCTACGACACGCGTGAGGGGCGTCCGGCCGCGTGATGCACGCTGTCGGCGAACGGCGCTGTCGGCCATGCGCGATAGCGTCGAGGTCATGGTGTCGAGGGCAGGATCCGGCGCGGCGATCACGCTGGACGCGCGGCAGCGCGTGCTCGTCGACCTGCCGGTCGGCGCATCGGGCGTCGTGGTCGGCGCCCCCGGAACCGGCAAGACCTCGGCGCTCGTCGCCCGGGTCGAGCGCCTTCTCGACGAGCGACTGCTCACTCCCGACCAGCTGATCGTGCTCACGCCCACGCGCCAGACCGCGACTGTGCTGCGCGATCGCCTCGGCGCCGGACTGGACCTCGCGACTCCCGGCCCGCTCGCGCGCTCGACGGCGTCGTTCGCCTTCCAGCTCGTGCGGTCCGCCGCCGTGGCGGCGAAGGTCGCACTCCCGCAGCTGCTCACCGCGAGCGATCAGGACCGCATCATCGCCGACCTCCTCGCCGGTGATGAGGAGGATGCCGCGACCGGCGCCGGGCGATGGCCCGAGGGGCTCGGCGACCACGTCCGCCGCTCGCGCGCCTTCCGCGCCGAACTGCGCGCTCTCTCCGCGCAGTGCTCCGAGCTCGGCATCGCACCGGCCGACTTGGCGCGGCTGGGTGCGCAGCACGAGCGACCGGCGTGGTCATCGGCCGCATCCTTCTTCGACGAGTACCGCTACACGCTCGCCCGCATGCGGCCCTCCCATCGCGATCCCGCCGAACTCGTGCGTGAAGCCGCCGGCCTGCTGGCAACCGGCGACGTCGAGACGATCGGTCCGGCGGCCACGCTGCGGGTCGTGCTGGTCGATGACGCGCAAGAGCTCACGCGGGGCGGCATCGCCCTGCTGGCAGCGGCCCGGCAGCGCGGGCTGGCGGTCCTGGCCTTCGGTGACCCGGACATCGGCTCCGGCGCCTTCCGCGGCGCGGGCCCCGAGCTCTTCGACGAGCTGATCGGACTGCTCGGCGACGTGCACGTGCTCGACATCCCCCACCGGGCGTCGCATTCGCTCACCCGCCTGACCCGTACGGTCACGGCGTCGATCGGTGCCGGCAGCCGCGTCGAGCATCGCCGCGCGCCGGGTCCGCCGATCGACGACGACGCGTCCGTCTCGACCATCATCGCGGCGTCGCCGTTCGAAGAGGTCGATCGCATCGCCCGCACCCTGCGCGAATGGCACGTGATGCACAGGCTGCCGTGGGAATCGCTCGCGGTGATCGCCCACGACACCCGCCAGATCGCTCAGCTCGAAGTCGAGCTCGCCGCCCGTGAGGTGCCGACACGCGCCGCGAGCGTCCCCCGGCCGCTGGGCAGCGAGGCGGTGGTGCGCGACCTGGTCGGCATCGTGCGCATCGGCATGACGCCGCCCCTCGCGCGCGACCCCGACGTGCTCGCAGATGCGCTCGTGACTCCCTACGGCGGCCTCGACGCCGTCGGGCTCCGGCGCGTCCGCGCGCGCTTGCGGGTCGCCGAACTGGCGGATGGCGGCTCGCGATCAGCGCGCGACCTTCTGGCCGAGGCGCTCGCCGAGCCTGCGCAGCTCGCCCTGATCGACGCTCCGGAGGCTCGCCGGGCCGAAGCGCTCGCTCTGACCCTGGGTCGGGTGCACGCTGAGGCAGCACGAGGGGCGACCGTCCACGAGCTTCTCTGGATCGTGTGGGAGCGCTCCGGCCTCGAACGCAGATGGGTTCGTCAGGCCGGCGGAACGGGCGCCCTCGCGGAAGAGGCGACGCGCGCTCTGGATGCGCTCGTGGCGCTGTTCGGCGCGGCCAAGCGCGCGGTCGAACGCGCTCCGGATGAGGGGCCGGCCCGGTTCATCCGCGAGATCCTCGACAGTGAAGTCCCCGAAGACCTCCTCACCGCGCCCGAGCGAAGCGGCGCGGTGTCGCTGCTGACACCGGCGGCGGCCCTGGGCACGCAGTTCGAGGCGGTCGTGGTCGCCGGCGTGCAAGAAGGCATCTGGCCCAACACCCGCCTGCGCGGCGGACTGCTCGACGGATGGCGGCTCGCGGATGCCGCCATGGCGTGGCGTGAAGGGCGCGACCTGCCCGCGCCCGCGGTCATCGACCGACGCCGTTCAGTGCTCCACGAGGAGCTGCGGCTCTTCGTGAGGGCGGTCTCGCGGGCCCGGTCACAGCTCGTCGTGACAGCCACATCAGACGACGACATGGGTCCGAGTGCGCTCTTCGCGTATCTGCCCGATCCGGATGACGGCGCCGACGCCGCGGTCGAGCATCCGCTCACCCTGAGAGGTCTCGTCAGTGCGCACCGGCGCACGCTCACGACATCAGCGGATGCCGCGGACCGGACCTACGCCGCCCGACAGCTCGCACTGCTCGCCGATGCCGGCGTGTCAGGCGCCCGCCCTCAGCAGTGGTACGGCATCAGCCCGCCGTCGTCCGACGAGCCGCTGCACGACCTTGCCCGCGGCCCGGTGCGGGTATCGCCCTCGCGACTGGAGGGGTTCGAGAAGTGCGGGCTCGACTGGGCTGTGCGCACCCTCGGCGGCGACACGCGCTCGTTCTCGTCCGGTCTGGGCACGATTCTGCACGCCGCGATGGAAACGGCTCCAGATGGCGATCTCGCCGCGCTCCAGGCCGTCGTCGACGAGCGATGGGGCGAGCTCGAGTTCGAGGCGCCGTGGCTCGAACGTCAAGAGCGCGCGTGGGCGGGCACGCTCGTCGAAAGGCTGCACTCCTATCTGCGCCGGTTCCAGGATGAGGGCGGCGAGGCGATCGGCTCCGAGGCTCGGTTCCGGCTCGGCGTCGAACTGCCCGAGAGCCTGGATGTCGAGCCGCGGGTGTGGGCCGTCCGCGACGATGAGACGCCGCCCGCGGGGCCCGCGGCGGTGCTCAGCGGATCGATCGACCGCGTCGAGGTGTATCCACCCGATCGTGGCGAGGCGGTGCCGCTCAGCGGCGCCTCCGGGCCGAGAGTCGTCGTGATGGATCTCAAGACCGGCCGATCCGAGGCTCGGGTCTCGGACGAGAAGGTTCACCACGACGCCCAGCTCGCCGCATATCAGCTGGCGGTCACGTCCGGCCTCGTCGAGGGGGTCCACGACCACACCAACGCCGGCGCCCGGCTCCTCGTGCTGTCGAAGACCCTGAAGAACACGCACTACCGCATCGCGCATCAGTCCGCCATGGCGCCCGATGACCGCACGGCCTTCCTGCTGCGGATCGCTGCCGACGCGCGCGGGATGGCGTCGGCATCCTTCATCGCGAACATCGACGCGCACTGCACCGACGACCGCTTCGCGGTGTGCCGGCTTCATACCGTCAAGGCGGTGAGTGCCTCGTGACAGCCGTCCTCCCGGTCGCCGCATGGACGGGCGACCTCGGGCTCGGCGCGTCCGTCATCGCGACGGCGCTCGGGCTGCCCGAACCCACGGCCGACCAGCGCGCCGTCATCGAGGCACCACCGTCGCCGGCTCTCGTCATCGCCGGCGCCGGCAGCGGCAAGACCGAGACCATGGCCGGGCGGGTCGTGTGGCTCGTGGCGAATGGTCACGTGCGCCGCGACGAGGTGCTCGGACTCACCTTCACCCGCAAGGCCGCCGGCGAACTGGCCGAGCGGATCGAGTCGCGTCTCGCCCGCATGGACGAGTACTCGCACCGCGGGCTGCTTCCGCATCTCGGGGCGCTCGCGGCATCGGGCGCCCTCGAAGAAGTCTGGGCGCGGCTCACCGCTGTGCCCGATCGACGCCGCCGGACGCAGCTGGGCGAAGAGCTCGATCGACTCGCGCTGCGGCTCGAGACCGGCGCGTCTGCTGTCGATGTCGCACGCCGCCTCGCCGAGGACGCACTGCTGCGTGCCCGTGTGTCGACGTACAACGCCTTCGCCGATGCGATCGTGCGCGAGCACGCGGCTCGAATCGGGCGGGATGCCGAAGCTGCTCTGCTCAGCCAGTCCGGGTCGTGGCTGACGGCCCGTCGTGTGGTAATCGATTCGCTCGATGACCGGCTCGCACACCGTGAGGATCGCTTCGGCACCGTCGTGGATGCCGTGCAGAAGCTCGCGGGTGAGATCCTCGACAACCGCGCCGACGTGGCAGAGGTGGCGGCGTTCGGCGAGCGCTTCGCGGCCGCCGTCGCGCCGCTCGTGAACCCGAGTCTCGCGAATCCCGGCGACGTCGAGAAGCTCCACACCACGATGGGGGGTCTTCCGATCCTCGCAGGGCTCGTCAGCGACTATGCGCGGTCGAAGGAGGCGAACAACGCCCTCGACTTCGCCGACCAGGTCGCCGGCGCGCTCGAGATCGTCTCGCGGGCACCCGAGGTGATCGACGAGCTGCGCGAACAGTATCGCGTCGTGCTCCTCGACGAGTACCAGGACACCTCGGTGATCCAGACCGAGCTGCTCGGTGCCATCTTCCACGACACACCGGTGATGGCCGTCGGCGACCCGCATCAGTCGATCTACGGCTGGCGCGGCGCGAGCGCCGACAATCTCGGCGCCTTTCCGCGGGTGTTCGCACGGGACTCGCGATGCGAGCGGTTCGCGCTCATGGTGAGCTGGCGGAACGACCGTTCGATCCTGGATGCCGCCAACACCCTGATCGCCGGCGCGGCGCCGATGGGCGTCGACGTGCCGCCGCTCGTGTCCCGCCCCCTGGCCGGCCAGGGCCGTGTCGCACGACGATTCGAGTCGACGATCGAAGAAGAGGCCGAAGCGGTCGCGGAGTGGTTCAGCGCGGTTCGCTCCCGCCACGCGGGCACGCACACCGAGCCTCACTCGGGCGCAATCCTGTTCCGGGCCAAACGCCATATGTCGGTCTTCGCCGATGCGCTCGCCGAGCGCGGCATCCCGCACCGCATTCTGGGGCTCGGTGGCCTGCTCTCGACTCCCGAGGTCGTGGACGTCGTGGCCGCGCTTCGCGTGCTGAGCGACCCATCGCAGGGCTCCTCGCTGATCCGCCTGCTCGTCGGACCCCGCTTCGGGGTGGGGGTGGCCGACATGGCTGCCCTTCACGAGCTCGCGACGACGCTCGCGCAGCGCGACGAGTCGTTCACCCGACTGCCAGACCACCTCTTGCAGCGATTGCGAGGCTCGGTCGGCATCGACGAGCAGGTGTCGATCGTGGATGCCGTCGACGTCGTCCGCGCGCTGCCGGCCGACTACGGGCTGCTCGCGCACCTCACGAGCGAGGGGATCCGCCGTGTCAAGGACGCGGGTGGGGTGTTCGAGCGGCTGCGCAGCGCCGTCGGGCAGCCGATTCCCGAGCTCATCCGCGCGATCGAGCTGGAGCTCGGCCTCGACATCGAGCTCGCCTCGAACGAGAGCCGCGGTCCGGCGCGCCTCGCGGGAACGCAGCTGCGCTCATTCGTCGATGAGATCCGCACCTTCCTCGCCGCCGACGAGCGCGGCTCGATCGGCAGTCTGCTCGCCTGGCTCGACCATGCCGAAGAGACCGACGAGCTGATGCCCCGTCCCGAGCCTCCCGAGCCAGGCGTGGTGCAGCTCCTCACGATCCACGGGTCGAAGGGTCTCGAGTGGGATGCCGTCGCCGTTGTGCGACTCGTGCAGGATGAGCTGCCGAAGCGGCCCCGCAGCACGCTGGGGTGGCTCGGTTTCGGCGTGCTGCCGTATCCGTTCCGAGGCGACCGCGCCGCGATTCCATCACTCGAATGGAGTCCCGATGCGGCCACCGACCGCGGCGGGCTGCAGAAGGCGATCACGTCGTTCAAGGCCTCCAACAAGGCGTATCAGGAGCGGGAGGAACGTCGTCTCGCGTATGTCGCCGTCACGCGGGCACGCGGCGACCTGCTGCTCACCGGGTCGCAATGGGGTGGGCAGAAGGAGCCCAGGCGCCCGAGTGCCTATCTCGAAGAGATCGTCGCCGCGCTGGGCCTGGACCCGATCGACGTCGACGACTCGGGCGAGAATCCCTACGAGGGCAGGCTCGGGGCGACGCTGCGATGGCCGCTCGACCCCCTTGGTGCGCGCGGTGAGCGCGTTCGCGCCGCGGCTGCAGCGGTGGACGACGCGATCGACGAGGACCGGCGGTCGGAGCCGTCGGAACAGCTGCAGCGCCTGCTCCTGGAGCGGGCGGCTCGGGGGCGGCCGCCGGTGCACGATGCGCCGTCGCGGGTCGCGGCATCCCGGTTCAAAGACTTCGTGGACGACTTCGCCGCGACCGTCGGCTCGATCGCGCGGCCCGTGCCCGAGCGCCCCTACGACCAGACGCGTCGCGGCACGCTCTTCCACGCGTGGGTCGAGCAGCGATCGGGACTCGCCGGCCGCGGCACCTCACTGGATGACGGCCTGTGGGAGATCGACGACGAGCAACCCGCCGAGACCGAGGCTTCACGCGCCGATGCCGTCGAGCTCGACCGGCTGATCGCGACCTTTCTCGCGTCGGAATGGGCAGACCTTCGCCCGATCGAGGTCGAGACCGAGATCGACGTCACTCTGGCGGGAGCCGACGGTCTCGGCACCGTGGTCTGCAAGCTCGACGCGGTGTATCGGCGCGGCGACCGCATCGAGATCGTGGACTGGAAGACGGGTCGCCCGCCGACATCCGCCGCACAGCGCGATGAGCGGATGCTGCAGCTCGCGCTGTATCGGGTGGCGTACCACAAGCGCCACGGTGTCCCGCTGGAGGACATCGACGTCGTGCTGTATTACGTGTCGGACGACCTCGTCATCCGCTCGGACCGCGTCTACTCGGAGTCAGACCTGGTCCAGCGCTGGAACGCGGCGCGCGAAGCGCGCTCTGCCTCGCGTTCCTCGTCGACATCCCGGGGCTGAACGTCGAGCAGAGTCGGCAGCTCGATCGGCGCTGTCGAGAGGTCGTCCACATGCCGTGGTCCGGCCCCCATCTCACCGGAATCGGCTGCTGCGGCCGCGAGCCTCGCCTGCCGGATGGCGGATAGATCTTCGGTGACGGCGCCCGCGTCATCCGCGTCGTCGTCTCCTGGGGAATCGTCGTCGCTGGCGACCCAGAGCGAGAGCTCCTCGGGGTCGTACGCGTCCGTCTGCATCGAGGTGTCGACGGCGACAGGCGCCGCGCCCGGCATGCGTTCGAGCAGCGCGATCGCGTCTTCGACGTCCAGTGCGGCATCCGTCACGATGTCGTCGCCCTGGACTCCCGCAGCGAGCGACTCGAGGAGGCCGACAGCGTCGTCGATCACGTCCTTGCGGCCCGACTCGTGGCCGTGGATCAGCCATTTGGCGAACTCGAGCTCGGCGTAGAGGCGCCCGCGCTCGCGGGCGCGGGCGTCGGGGGCGCGCCCGCTGTGGGCGACGTAGGCGGCGTAGACGTCGTCAGCTGCTGCCGGCGCGGACGCCAGCCATTGCAGATCGGCCGCGGGGTCGCCCACCGACAGGCCGTGCCACTCGAGCAGCCCCGTGACGCGTGGCACACCGTCGACGTCGTCGAAGAGGAAGGATGCCGCGCCGGCGCCGCCCAGGACGACGGCCGACTCGAAGCGCCAGAGCTCGTCCGAGGCCACCGCCCGACGCCAGCGGCCGAGGAGCGCCTTCGGCGTGCGCCGAGTCGCCTCCGCACGATCGATCAGCCGGGCGGTGTCGGTGCGCACCTGCTGCGGGGTCCGAACGGGCAGCCCCTCGGTGCGGACGATCGACAGGGGGAGGGCGTGCAGAGCGGCGAGCGATGCGCCGAGCGACGTCGCGGCACCGCGGCCCGGGGGCAGGTGCGCTGCGTCGACCCGGTAGCCGGGAAGGAAGTCCACGACGATCGCGCGCGAGTCGCCGATGCCGGCCTCGCCGAGAAGTTCGGGCGCGCGGAACGGCAGCAGCCCGCGCACACCGGGGGTCAAGGCGCGCAGTGCGCGCACCTCGGCGGCGAGTTCCGGAACGGCGGTGTCGTCGGCGGGGACGCGCACCACCACCCGGCGACCGTCGTCGAGATCGGCGATCGCGGCGTCGTATCGGCCGGCGGCGCCCTCGGTGAGCGCGCCGACTCCGACGACGCCTACCCGGGGCAGAGCCGACGTCACGGACGCGGCTAGAGTGAAGGGTGAGCGTGCCATGTGCCCAGGGTAGGTCGGGTACTCCCGTCCGCCCCCGCGCCACGCCCTGGCTGATCCAGCAACACCCAGGACGATCGACGAAAGCGGAGATGTCCCCGATGACGGCGCCCGAGAGTACGCAGCTTCCACCCCTCGCAGGATCCGCGATCGATCGTGCGGCCGAAGAGCGTGCGACTGAGAACCTCATCGAGAGTGCGCGGGCGGATGCGGCATCCCGCGTGCTCGTGATCGCCGGCGACGCCGCGCCACTCGCCGAGCCCGGCCGGCTGATGTGGTCTCGAGCGGAAGACGTACCGGATGGGGGAGTCTGGGCCTTTCTCGGCCGCGACCCTGAAGGGAACGCGCTGCTGACAGCGGTCTTCGCGACGGGGGAAGAGCCGTTGTTCGCCGCACCCGCCGGATGGGCGGGGCTGCGTGTGGTCGGCGGGTCGCTGGAGCAGAGCGATGCGGATGCCTTCGTCGAGGCACTCAGCCTCGGCCGGTGGCTGCTGGACTCACCCTATTGCCCGGCCTGCGGAACGCTTGCGGACCTTGGGGACGCTGGATGGTCGCGGCGATGTCCTCACTGCGGCCGGCAGCATTTTCCCCGCACCGATCCCGCCGTCATCGTCGCCATCACGAGCGCGGACGATCCCGATCGGCTGCTGCTCGGTTCGAACGCGCTCTGGGGCGCGAACAGGTTCTCGTGCTTCGCGGGCTTCGTCGAGGCGGGCGAATCGCTCGAGGCCGCAGTGCGCCGCGAGCTGCTCGAGGAGGCAGGTGTGGATGCTGTCGACATCCGGTATCGCGGTTCTCAGGCGTGGCCGTACCCGCGTTCGCTCATGGTCGGATATCTCGCCACCGCGGCCGACGACGCGGCGGCCGAACCGGACGGCGAGGAGATCATCGCCGTCCGGTGGTTCACGCGCGACGAGATCGGCGCCGGTCTCGCCGGCGAGAGTGACCTGCTTCTGCCGGGGCGCGCGTCGATCGCGCACCGCCTGGTCAGCGGCTGGTTCAAGGGGGACGCGTGAGCGAAGGCGTGCTCGCCGGGCTGGATGAGGCGCAGCTCGAAGCCGTCACGACCCTGCGAGGCCCGGTCGTCGTGCTCGCCGGAGCGGGCACCGGCAAGACCCGCGTGATCACCCACCGCATCGCTCACGGCGTCGACACCGGCGCGTACTCGCCGGGTCGGGTCATGGCTGTGACCTTCACAGCCAAGGCTGCGGGCGAGATGCGCGGACGCCTACGCGCTCTCGGCGTCGTGGGTGTGGCGGCCCGGACCTTCCATGCCGCAGCGCTCGCGCAGCTGAACTACTTCTGGCCGACACTCGCCGGCGACGCCATGCCGGGCATCGTCGACAACAAGGTGCGTCTGCTCGCGCACGCGGCGGACAGCATGGGGATCGGGCCGGATGTCGCGACGCTCCGCGACGTCGCGAGCGGGATCGAATGGCGCAAGGTCACGATGCGCAGCGTCGACGAATACGTCGCCGCCCGGCCGCAGGGCATCGGCCGGCTGCCCGTCGATCGGGTCGGTCAGTTGCACCTCGCCTACGAAAAGCTCAAGGACGAGCGACGCCAGCTCGATTTCGAAGACGTGCTCCTGGCGTGCGCCGGCATGCTCGAGGCCGAGCCGCATGTCGCTCGGGCGGTGCACGAGCAGTACCGACACTTCACCGTCGACGAGTTCCAGGATGTCTCGCCCTTGCAGCACCGCCTCCTCGAGCTGTGGCTCGGCGATCGGCGCGATGTGTGCGTCGTCGGTGATGCGAGCCAGACCGTCTACTCGTTCGCCGGCGCCGATGCGCGATTCCTGCTCGGATTCGAGAGTCGGCACGAGGGCGCCCGCGTCGTGCGTCTCGAGACGAATCACCGATCGGATCCCGCGGTCCTCGCCGTAGCGAACGACCTGATGCGCGACCGGCCGGGGGCGCTGAACCTCGTCGCCTCCGGCGAGCAGCCAACGACGAACGACACCCCCATCGTCACGGCATACGACGACGACGAGGATGAGGCCCACGGCGTTGCAGCACGGATCTCGCAGCAGATCGGCTCGGGCGTCGATCCACGGCGCATCGCGGTGCTCTACCGCGCGCATGCCCAGTCGGCAGAACTGGTTGCGGCTCTGGCGGACGCGGGGATCGCCGCGACGGTGCTCGGTGGCCGCCGGTTCTTCGATCTGCCCGAGGTGCGTCAGGCAGTGATGGCCCTGCGCGGCGCTTCGGTCGCTCCGATCGAGAGCGGCTTCACCGACACGGTGCGCGACGTGCTGCGCTCGCTCGGACTGACCGATGAGCCGCCTGAGGCAGGCGGAGCCCTGCGCGACGCGTGGGAGGCAAGAGCGGCGATTCTGCGCCTCGCCGACGAGGCGCCGCCAGGCACGACACTGCGCGGCTTCACCGACGATCTGACTGCGCGCGCGAAGGCCCAGGATGAGCCGGCCATGCGCACCGTGACCCTCGCGACCCTGCACGCCGCAAAGGGACTCGAGTGGGACCACGTGCACATCGTCGGCGTCTCGGAGGGTCTGCTGCCCATCTCGTACGCCACGACGTTCGACCAGGTCGACGAAGAGCGGCGGCTGGCGTATGTCGGCATCACGCGGGCCGCGCGAACGCTGTCGCTGTCGTGGGCGCGAGGACAGCGAGATCGGCAACCCTCCCGGTTCCTGCGAGAGATCGGCAACGGCACTCTGCGTGCGGTCGGTGCTCCCGCGAGGCGCGGTGCAGCGACCGAGCGCGCAAAGTCACGGAGTTCGTCGTCTGCCGCGCCGCGCGGCGCTCGCCCTCGCTGAGCAGCCGGGCCGCCACGATCCCCGCCTCGCAGGCGATCGAGGGTTCGAGACCGACGACCGGCCTGCCGATGAGCTGCGAGGCCACCAGCGGCCAGGACGGATCCGCATCCCGCCGGTGGGCTGCAACGCATGCCAGGCACGGCGTCAGACCGGGCCTGACGTAAGGTCCGACCTCGGCACCCGTGCAGGTGAACACGATCGGAAGGTGCGGGATGTCGTGCGACATGAGCGCCGCTGCGCGGCGGGGCTCGACGAGATGGTGCGCCAGGACGACGAGGGGCGCGGCATCCGGAACCACCTCGTCGGGCGCGTCGTGCCAGGTGGCCCGGGTGACGCCGAAGCCCGACGACGCGAGGGCTTCTGCGACCGCGTCGGCGCGGTCGACGGGAAAGTCCGTCGGCACCTGGAGCGTCAGCCGGGGTGGTTCGAGGGTGCGAGGCGGCGCGAGCGCCCGGTGGATCTGCCGTAGGAAGGTGCGGGCAGCACGGTCGGGAGCGCCGAACGCTGTGGCGACCGGCTCGAGTGCGTCGTCGGGGATGCCTCGCGCGAGTTCGTGTACGAGGCGCTGCTGCCATCGGGACGGATTTTCCACGATCGCCACAGGGTCGGCGCCGAACTGCATTGTCGTCGCGCTTCGCCACAGCGGCGGATAGGCGGGGTCGAGTCGGAGCATTCCCCGATTGTGGCGGCCCCCGTGGGTGCCATTCGGGTTTCCACAGCCTTGGCGTCGGGGGACACCGCTGCGGGCTGCCTGGGGAGGAGTCGCGAGCCACGCTGCTTGCGGCGCGTGGTCGGGATTGGTGTCGGTGCGATGGCTTTCGACGGATTGCCGGGCCAACCGGTCGTTGACTTTCGACGTTCTCTCTTTTCGAGGGGCGTCGCTCGCCGCGATCGAAGCAGTGCGGTCGGCCTCACACCGGCCGGTTGTCGTGTGGCGCCGCGCCACCGGAGTCGTCGCCCCCACCATCGCCGGAGTCGCCTTCCCCGGCCTCGCCCTCGCCCGCGCCGGGGCCGGTATCTCCACCGGGGGCGCTTTCGTCGGCGAGCAGCTGTGCGAGCGCGTCGTCCATCTCGTCCGTGACCGGTTCGTCGCCGCGGACACGAGCCTCGAGCCGGGCGATCAGCGAGGCAGGATCGTCGATGTCGTCCGCCGTCGGCATGAGGTCCGGGTAGTCCCACAGCGAATCGCGTGCGCCGACGCCGACGGCGTCCGTCACGGCACGCCACATCGCGGCCGCCTCGCGCATGCGACGGGGTCGCAGCTCGAGGCCGACGAGGGATGCGAGCGCCCGCTCGGCAGGGCCGCCCACGGCGCGGCGGCGGCGCACGGCCTCGGCGATGCGATCCGCGGTGGGAAGGCGCGACGCGGCGTTCTCCGTCACGACGTCGACCCACCCCTCGATGGTGGCGAGGAGATTCTCGAGGCGGGTGAGGGCGGCGTTCTGCGCGTCGGACCGAGCCGGCAGCAGCGCGCCGCTCTCGAGGGCCCGCCGCAGCTCTTCCGGCTCGGACGGGTCGAAACGAGATGCGAGCTCCTCGAGGGCATCGGTGTCGACGTGCACTCCACGAGCGAATTCAGTGACCTGAGAGATGACGTGCAGTCGCAGCCATCGCGCGTGGCGGAAGAGTCGCGCATGCGCGAGTTCGCGCACCGCGGCGTAGAGGGCGAGCTGATCGTCCGGGATCTCCAGGTCGCGGCCGAAATCGGCGAAGTTCTGCGGCAGGATGGCCGCGACGCCGTCCGGCATTATCGGGATGCCGACATCCCCGCCGCTCACGACCTCTTTGGACAGGTCACCCACGACCTGCCCGAGCTGCGACGCGAAGAGAGACCCTCCGACGGTGCGCATCAGCCGTCCGGCGCCCTCCACGAGCCCCTGCATGTCGTCGGGCGCCTGCTCGCTGAGCGCGGCGGTCAGTGCGTCGGAGATGCTGGTGGCGACCGGCTCGGCGAGCTCCTGCCAGAACGGCAGCGTGGCTTCGACCCATCCGCCCCGGGTCATCGACTGCGGAGCGCTCGCGAGCTCTGCGATCGTCGTGGCCTCGCTCAGCCACAGCGTGGCCAGCGCGAAAGCCTGGTCGAGGTCGGTGCGCTGCCCGGCGGTCACGCCGAGGCCGTCCTGGTTCGCGATGTGCAGGGCCTGGCGCTTGGCGAGGTCCCACGAGATCGCCCCGTCCGCGCCGCCTGCGAAGGCGCCCTGCAGGTGCTGCATCATGGTCTGCATCATCGCGGGATCGATGTTCATGCCCGAGAGGCGTGACAGCTGCTCGGCGTCGAGCTCGCCGCCGCCGCCGCCCAGCAGCTGCCTGAGCAGCTCCTGGAACTCGTCCTCGGGACTGCGGTCCTCGTCTGCCACTTCAGCCGCCTTTCAGACACGTCTGCGAAGTGCGTTCTACGCTAGTCGCACGCATTACTCGCACTCCCCGGCTGGGAGCCTTCCCCTTACGCCGGTCGCGAACGACCAGGCAGGAGAGCCCCCGTGGCGCTGTTCGACGAGAACGTCACCATCACGCCGCCCCCGCGGCGACGGATGTCGCGCGGGACGCTTGCGGGAATCTGGGCGCTGGTCATCGCGCTGGTGGTCCTGCTCGCACTGACGTTCATTCCCACGCCGTACGTGATCCAGCAGCCCGGACCGGTGTACAACACCCTGGGAACCGCGGCAGCGGCCGACGGCACGCAGGTGCCGCTCATCTCCGTCGAAGGTGCCGATACGTATCCGACCGACGGAGCGCTCGACCTGCTGACGGTCCAGCTCGCCGGCTCCCGCGAGCGCACTCCGTCCTGGTTCGAGCTTGCGACGGCGTGGTTCAACCCGAGCAATGCGGTGCTGCCGATCGATTCGGTCTTCCCCGAGGGCCAGACCAGCGAGGAGCGAAACCAGGAGAGCGCGGCCATGATGGTCGACTCGCAGAACGAGGCGACCGCCGCGGCGCTCACCGAGCTCGGCTACGACGTCGACCCCCAGATCGTCGTCCATTCGTTCACCGACGACGCAGCGGCCAAGGGGATCCTCGAGGAGGGCGATGTCATCCTCGAGGCGAACGGCGCCCCGGTGACGGACGCCGAGTCCCTCCGTGGTGTGGTGAACGGGGGCGAAGGCGCCCCCATCCAGATGCTCATCGAGCGGGATGGCGTCGAGCAGACCGTGTCGGTCACCCCCAAGCAGGTCGAGGTCGACGGCGAGACGCTGTGGCTCATCGGCGTGACGCTCACCACCGACTACGACTTTCCGTTCGACGTGACGATCCAGCTGAACAACGTCGGCGGACCGAGCGCGGGGATGATGTTCGCCCTCGGGATCATGGACGTGCTGACGCCGGGAGAGCTCAACGGCGGCGAGAGCGTGGCCGGCACCGGGACGATCACGGCCGACGGAACCGTCGGCCCGATCGGCGGCATCCGTCAGAAACTCTGGGGTGCACTGGACGCCGGTGCGGACTGGTTCCTCGCTCCGGCATCGAATTGCGACGAAGTGGTCGGTCACATCCCGGGAGACCTTCGCGTGTTCTCGGTGGCTGACCTCGATGACTCGCTGGCGGTGCTGGAGGCGATCAGCGACGGCGGGGATATGGATGCGCTGCCGACCTGTGACGCCGGCTGACCCGGTTCGCTGACGGCGGAGAACGCTATGTGTTCCCCCAGCGGGCACTGGGCGATCGCCCAGAACCGCGCGCCTAGGATGGGACGGTGACCACGACCTCGGCGCCGACTCCGGCCACACCCTCCCGCACCCGACGGATCGTCGCGATCTCCCTCGCGATCATCGCCGCGCTCGTCGTGGCCTTCTTCATCTTCGCGAACCTGTACGCGGACTGGCTCTGGTACGACCAGTTGACGTTCAGTTCCGTGCTGCTCACGCAGTGGATCGCACGTGTCGTGATGTTCGTCGTCGGGTTCCTGGGCATGGCTGTGCCGGTTTGGCTCGCCATCCAGCTCGCCTATCGCCTCCGCCCGGTTTACGCGCGACTGAGCTCCCAGCTCGACCGCTACCAGGAGGTCGTCGAACCCCTCCGCCGGCTCGCGATGTGGGGCATCCCGATCTTCTTCGGCTTCTTCGCCGGCTTCGCGACATCCGCCCAGTGGGAGACCACCTGGCTGTGGTTCAACGGCGTCCAGACGAAGCTCACCGACCCGCAGTTCGGGATGGACACGGGGTTCTACCTGTTCGCGATGCCGTTCTACAGCGCGCTGCTCGGCTTCACCTCGGCGGTGCTGATGGTGTGCCTGCTGGTGACGGCGATCGTGTCGTACCTGTACGGATCGGTGCGGATCGGTCAGCGCGAACTCCGCATCTCGAAGGCCGCGCGCATCCAGGTCGCCGTGCTCGCCGGCCTCTATCTGCTGGTGCAGGGGGCGAGCCTGTGGCTCGACCGCTACAAGACCCTCGTCGAGCCCGGCGATCGCATCACGGGCCCCGGCTACACCGGGGTCAACGCCATCATCCCCGGTCAGACGATCCTCGCGATCGTCGCCGTGGTCGTGGCGATCCTGTTCTTCGTCACCGCCATCATCGGGCGCTGGCGCTACCCTCTCATCGCGACGGGCCTGCTCATCGTGTCGGCCATCGTGCTGGGTGTCGGCTATCCCTGGGTCGTGAACACCTTCCAGGTGAAGCCCAACCAGCTGGCGCTCGAGGGGCAGTTCTACCAGCGCAACATCGACATGACCAAAGAGGCGTACGGCATCGATGGGCTCGACAAGATCCCGTTCAACGCCACCACCAATGTCGAGGCCGGCCAGTTGCGTGAGGATGCGGCGACCACCGCGCAGATCCGCATCATGGACCCGGCGATCATCAGCCCCACCGTCCGTCAGCTCGAGCAGTACCGCGCGTACTACCAGTTCAAGGATCCGCTCGATGTCGACCGCTACGAGATCGACGGCAAGTCGCAGGACACGGTGGTGTCGGTGCGCGAGCTCAACGTCGACCAGCTGGGCGCGGCCGCGTCGTGGCAGAACTCCACACTCGTGTACACCCACGGGTACGGCCTGGTCGCGGCGGCGGGCAACAAGCGCACGACGGACGGCAACCCCGTGTTCCTGGAGCGCGGCATCCCCGCGGCGGGCTTCCTCTCCGACAGCGAGGACTTCGAGCCCCGCGTGTATTTCGGTGAGTACTCCGCCCCGTATTCGATCGTCGGAGCGCCGAAGGACGCGGAGCCGATCGAGCTCGACTACCCGTCCGGTGCGAACGGCGCGGGTGAGACGAAAACGACGTTCGAGGGCAACGGCGGACCGAACATCGGCAGCGTCTTCAACCGCCTCATCTACGCGCTGAAGTTCCAGTCCGAGCAGATCCTGTTCTCGGACTACCTGAACCAGGACTCACAGATCCTCTACGACCGCGACCCGAGCGTCCGCGTGCAGAAGGCCGCGCCCTACCTCGAGCTCGACAGCGACCCGTACCCCAGCGTGGTGAACGGTCGCGTGGTGTGGATCATCGACGGCTACACGCTGAGCGCGAACTACCCGTACTCGACGACGGTGAGCCTGCAGGACGCGATCACCGACGCGAACAACACCGCGCCCCGCTTCGCTCTCGACGACATCAACTACATCCGCAACTCGGTGAAGGCGACAGTCGACGCGTACGACGGCTCGGTGACGCTCTACGCGTGGGATGAGACGGATCCGATGCTGCAGGCATGGCAGAAGATCTACCCGTCGACTCTCAAGCCGATCTCCGAGATGTCCGGCGAGCTCATGAGCCACGTGCGGTACCCCACCGACCTGTTCAAGGTGCAGCGGGCCCTGCTCGGCGTCTACCACGTCGACAACGCGCAGTCGTTCTACCAGCGCGACAACGCGTGGGCGACCCCGAACGACCCGCAGACCGACGCGCGTCTGCAGCCGCCGTACTACCTGACCATGCAGATGCCGGGGCAGAAGGTGCCCGCATTCTCGATGTTCACGACCTTCATC
Organism: Microbacterium pumilum; assembly: GCF_039530225.1. Lineage (NCBI taxonomy): Bacteria > Bacillati > Actinomycetota > Actinomycetes > Micrococcales > Microbacteriaceae > Microbacterium > Microbacterium pumilum. Next base: position 3,297,970 of record NZ_BAAAOH010000001.1, on the reverse strand, counting down.
CCATCGTCCGAAGGCAACAACAGCCGCAACGTTCTGATGGGGTATCTGGCGGTCGATTCGAACGCCGGGGGCAAAGCGGGAGTGAAGAGCAAGGAGTACGGCAAACTCCGAATGCTCGAGATATCCGCGGACGATACGATCCCGGGTCCTGGGCAGGTGCAGAACACCTTCAACTCGGATCCGGTGATCTCGGCGCAGATCAACATTCTGAAACAGGGCCAGTCCGAGGTGCTCAACGGCAACCTGCTGACGCTGCCGGTCGGAGGCGGTCTGCTGTACGTGCAGCCCGTGTTCGTGCAGGCCTCCAGCGGCACTCAGCTGCCTGCGCTGCAGAAGGTGCTGGTCGCGTTCGGCGACAACATCGCCTTCGAGCCGACCCTGGACGAGGCGCTCGACGTGTTGTTCCAGGGCGACTCCGGAGCGTCTGCCGGCGACACCGGCGTCGAGCCGTCACCGGGATCGACACCGACCCCGACGCCGACTCCGGGCGAGACGCCGACCGACGACTACCAGGCCGCCCTCGAGGACGCACGACAGGCGATGCTGGATCGGGATGCGGCGCTCAAGGATGGCGACCTGACGGCATTCGCCGAGGCCGACGACCGCCTCACCGCAGCCGTCGAGAAGCTCCTCGCCCTCGGTACGCAGCCGTAGCGGTCAGGCAGTCAGCAGCGCGTACCAGATCAGCAGCAGAGTCACGACGAAGCCGGCGAGCTGGTTCACCCAGAGGAACCGGCGCCAGCCCCTCGTCGCCTCTGTCGCGGTCTCGTCGGTGATGTTGCGGAATGGCCACACGAGCACGAGGTAGGGCACGACGGCAACCGCGGCCAGCGGGCCCGGCCACGCCGTGAAAAGGATCACGAGCGCTGCTCCGGCGTAGCAGGCCAGGGAGAATCGCACCGTCCAGCGTGCGCCGCGCGCCGTCGCGATCGATGAGATGCCGGCCGTGCGGTCGGCGACGACATCCTGCACCGCGCCGAAGGCGTGCGACGCCACCCCCCACAGCGCGAACGCCACGATCACGGCGACGAGCTGCCACGTCCACGCGGCGCCCGCCAGTACGAGCGCGTAGACGGCGGGGGAGAAGAAGTGGATGCTGCTCGTGATCGAATCGGCGAACGGCACCTCCTTCAGGCGAAGCGGAGGGGCGCTGTAGAAGACGACGAAGAACAGGCTCGCCGCGAGCACGAGCCACGACCAGGGCGAGCCGACGATGACGAGGTACACGACGAACGGCAGACACGAGAGGGCCGCCGCCCACAGGATCAGACGGTGCAGCCGGATGTCGAGCACGGCGCCATGGGCACCGCCCTTGCGCGGGTTGCGAAGGTCGGACTCGTAGTCGAACACGTCGTTGATCCCGTACATCGCCAGGTTGTACGGCACGAGGAAGAACAGCGTTCCGATCACCAAGGTCGCGTCCACTTGACGGGCCGCGAGGAGGTACGCCGCGGCGAAGGGGTACGCGGTGTTGATCCAGCTGACCGGTCGTGACGACACGAGCAGCTGGCGCACCGCGACCGACGGGCGGATGGGCGGAGCCACGGTCACGAACGCTCCCGCATCGGGGTGAGCAGCGTGAAGATCGCCGGCACCAGGAAGGCGGCGCACACCGCGTACGAGAAGTCCTCGATAGGCGCCAGCCCGATTCGCACGCCGATGAGATGCTCGGGCGGATAGGTGAACAGTCCCGCCGCGATCATCAAGCTGTCGAAGACCGCGGTCAGAGCGCCGAGCACGGCGGCGGCGATCCCCGAGGCCGCCATTCGACGCCCGAAACCCGGCCGGCGGGCGGTCGCGAACACGACGATCGCCGTCGCGATCGCGAAGGGAACCACGATGAGCGCGTACATCATCGCTTCCCTTCGCCGAGCGATGCGGATGCCGCATCCGCCCTTTCTCGACGGCTGAGGATGCGTTCGGCGGCGGCCCACAACACGAGCGAAACGTAGCAGAGGAACGCGAGGAAGAAGGGCTCTTCGAGCGGCAGCTGCGGCGCCAGATCGACGCCCAGCAGCAGCGGGCTGTCACCCTTGACGAACACACCCGAAACGATGCCGACCGCGTCCCACGTGAGGAAGAACAGCGTGCCGATCGCCACGGCCACGCCTGTCCTGGCCGGCGACCGCCAGGCGGCGAGGCGCCACCGAGCGTCGAGCAGTGCGACGCCGAGGCCGCTCAGGATGATCGCCCCGAGGTAGAGACCCGGCACGTCAGACCCTCGCGGGCTCGGGGAGGGGTCCGGGCGAGCGGTCGCCACGCAGGCGCTTGAGCACGAGTTCCGCCGAGATCAGACACATCGGCAGTCCGATTCCGGGCAGCACGGATGAGCCCGCGTAGACGAGCCCATCGACCTTGCGTGACGCATTGCGCGGGCGGAACACCGCGCTCTGCGACAGCGTGTGGGCGAGGCCGAGCGCATTGCCGCGCCAGGCGTGCAGGTCGGCCGCGAAGTCGCCGGGTGCGACGGTGCGGCGCACGACGACGCGATCGGCGAGGTCGGGGATGCCGCACCACGACGCGAGCTGCTCGATCACCCGGTCGGCGGCGGTCTCGACGGCGGCGTCGCCGTCCCCGTCGAGACCGCCCCGGCCCAGGGAAGGATCGGCGGGCACCGGTACGAGCACGAACAGATTCTCGTGCCCCGCCGGCGCGACGGTGGGGTCGGTCGCGCTTGGGCGGCAGATGTACACAGACGCGGGCTGGGGAATCCGCGGGTGCCGGCCGAAGATGTCGTCGAAGTTGCCTCGCCAATCGTCCGTGAACAAGAGGGTGTGGTGGGCGAGCTGGGGGAGCTCGCCCTCGACGCCGAGCATGATGAGGAGCGCGCCGGGGCTCGGCTGCTTGGAAGCCCACCACTTCTCGGGGTAGGTCTGCAGCTCGCGCGGAAGCAGCGCCGTCTCGGTGTGGTGCAGGTCGGCTGCCGACACGACGAGGTCCGCCTCGATGCGGCGTCCATCCGCCAGCACGACACCGGTGGCCACCGCGGTGGAGCCGGACACGCGTGGACCGTCGGGTGGCGCCGTTTCGATCTGCACCACTTCCGCATTCTTCTCGACGACGACGCCCCGCGCGAGGGCGAGCCGCTCGATCGCGCGGATGATCTCGGTGAAGCCCCCTCGGGGGTAGCGAACACCGTCATCCAGATCGAGGTGACTCATGAGGTGGTACAGACTCGGCATGCGGTAGGGCGAACCGCCGAGGAACACCGCGGGGTAGCCGAGGATCTGCTGCAGCCGAGGGTCGCTGAAGCGGCGCTCGATGTGCGACGCGAGGGTGCGGGTGAGGAGCGGTGCGAGCTGCGGAAGCCGTCGCAGCAGCACCGGATCGCGAAGACCCGACCCGCTCTCGTACGTGTCGTAAAGGAAGCGCGTGACGGAGAGCTCGTAGGCGTCTGCCGCGGAGTCGAGGTACGCGTCGAGGCGGGCGCCGGCGCCCGGCTCGATGCCCTCGAACAATGCGGTCGCCTCTTCCCGACCGGACCGGATGTCGACAGGGGAGTAGCCGGTGGACGGTTCGGAGAACGTGCGGTAGGCGGGGTCGAGGTCGACCAGGTCGAGTTCGCGCTCGGCGCTCGTGCCGAGCAGGCGGAAGAAGTGGTCGAACACCTCGGGCATGAGGTACCAGCTCGGACCGGTGTCGAAGCGGAACCCGCCCTGCTCCCACGTTCCGGCCCGGCCGCCGACATCCCCTCGGGCCTCGAAGACCGTGACCGACCAGCCCTCAGCGCCGAGCAGGGCTGCGGTCGCGAGTCCGGCGATACCCCCGCCGATGACCACGGCGCGGCCGGGATCGCGGCCCGTCATGTGCGCACCTCGCGGGGTGAGAAGCCGAGCCACGCCCGGGCTGCCAGTCGTGCTTTGACGGTGTCGGGCACCCGCACGCGCTCGCGAGCGCTCGGTGCGCTGCGCAGGCGGGACGACAGCTCGGCGAACAGGTCGTGGGCGGCCGTGACGGCACGACGACAGTCGGCGGGCAGGTGCGGGATGGCGGCGGCGGCGGCGGCGAGGTCGGCGTCGATGCGGTCGAGCACTGCTTCCCTGCTCGTCCCGGCTGAATGCAGTCCCAGGTAGTCGCGACCGAGCGCCGACTCGTCATCGTCGAGATCGCGCAGGAAGTTCACGTCTTGGAAGGCGGCTCCGAGGCGCCGCGCACCGTCGACGAGTTCGCTCGGAGGGGCGATCGGATGCGGCGCTCCGGCGTTCACGAAGACCTGGAGGCACATGAGACCGACGACCTCGGCCGAGCCGTACACGTACGCGTCGTGCGAGGCGTCATCGTGCTGGGTCGTCGAGAGATCGGTGCGCATGGATGCGAAGAACGGGCGCACGAGATCCTCCGCAATGCCGCACTCCCGGGCCGTGCGGGCGAACGCGTGCACCACCAGGTTCGCGCTGAAGCCCCGGTCGATGGCCCGCAGGGTCTCGACCTCGAGCTCGTCGAGCACCGCTTGCGTCATCTCCGGCGACAGGCCCGCTGCCGCAGCGGGACCGTCGACGATTTCGTCAGCCACGCGCACGAGTGCGTAGACATTTCGCACATGAGGACGCGGTCTCGCCCCCAGCAGCCGGCAGGCGAGGCTGAACGATGTCGAGTACGCGGCGATCACGGTGGCTGCGGCATCCTGCGCGGTCTTGTCGTAGAGGGCGAGGCCGGTAGGTGTGCCGTCCGCGGGTCGGTGGCGCGTCACGGGACGCGTCCTTCGATGCCGTCGGCGAGCTCCCGGAGCAGGACGCCCGCGGCCGGTGTGAGGGCCTCTTCGTGCGACGCCGCCCGGACTTCGTCGAGCGTCTCATCGATGAGGGCGCGCAGCCGCAGGCGTGCCCCGCTCTCCTCGAGGACGCGCTGGGCTTCGCGCACTGCGATGGGGCCGGTGTGTGCGAGGGCCAGCGCGTCGCTGACGCGTGGCCACAGCGCGCTTTCGCGTGCGAGGGCGACGAGCGGGGTGCGCTTGGACTCCCGGAGATCGACGCCCGCCTCACGCCCGGCCTGCTCACGCGACCCGAATGCGCCGATGAGGTCGTCCACGAGCTGGTATGCGAGGCCGAGCCGACCACCCGCGCCGTGCAGCACGATCTGGGCATCATGTGGCGCACCGGCGAGCACGGCTCCGGCCTCGAGCGGTGCGCTGAAGGAGTAGATGGCCGTCTTGTTGTATGTCGCATCGAGGATCGCGCCGGGCTCGGCGAGGTCGGCCGCGACGCTGTGCTCGACATCCGCCAGCTCGCCCGCGGCCGAGACCAGCACGGCATCGTCGAACAGATCGAACAGGTGAGCCCGTGTCGCGGCATCGAGGTCGGCGAGTGCCACCAGGCGGAACGCCTCGTGCAGGAGGAGGTCACCGGCGAGGATCGCGGCTGCGTCGCCCAGAAGAGCTGCGCCGGCAGGGTCAGCTCCGTTCCGGCGCGCGCGTGTGCGGAACTCACCGGAGACGTTCGGGACGCCCCGGCGCACCGTGTCGTGATCGATCACGTCGTCGTGGATCACGAATGCGGTGTGGAGGAGTTCGAATGCCGCCGCGACCGGATACAGGGCCGGTGACTCGTCGAGATCTCCGCCGAACGACTCGAACGCCGCTGTGACGAGCGCCGGGCGGAATCGCTTTCCGCCGCCGGCCGCGCGCGACACGGCCCCCGCCAGGGCGGGAAAGCCGCCACCGAGGCTCTCAGCTCGATTTCTCACGCGACCCAGCGCGTCGCCGATCGCGAGGTCGATCGCAGCGCGGGGGGCCAGGCCGATCATGATGCTCGTCGGTGGCGTTGAACCTCGTCGAACAGGTGCAGCTGCTCCGCCTGGAGGACGAGCCATGGGCTGAACGCCCACGGCGTAGTGGTGAGTGACACGGCCAGATCTGCGGGGTCGACCCACTTCGCGTCGACGACCTCGAGGGGGTTGAGCACCGGCTCGTCGGTGGTGTGCGCCGTATAGACCGGGCACACCTCGTGCTCGACGATGCCGTTGGCGTCCGTTGCCCGGTAGCGGAACAGGGGGAGTGCAAGCTCGAGATGAGTCAGGGTGAGGCCGAGCTCGTACTCTGCGCGCCGGTGGACGGCGGCGATGACGGGTTCTGCGGGCTTGGGATGACCGCAGAACGAATTGCTCCACACGCCCGGCCACGCGCTCTTGCCGAGAGCCCGGCGTGTCACGAGTACTTGCCCCTCGTCGTTGAGGACGTGGCACGAGAATGCGAGATGGAGTGCCGTCTGCGTGCCGTGGACACTGCTCTTCGGTGCCGTGCCGATTGCTCGGCCGGCATCGTCGAGGAGGACCACGTGGTCGGTATCGGTCATCACTCGTCCCATTTCGCTAGTTTATCTAGCAATCATCCTGCCGCCATGCTACAAGAGAGATACGGAAGGTGTCCACATGTCGGAAAGATGGTCGCCGCAGACCCCGCATGATCTCTCGGTCATGCAGGTGCTTCAGGCGATCCGCGCCCTGAGTGACGCCATGGATCGCATGCATGGCGGCATGAAGGGCGACATGGACATGAACGCCACCGACCTGGCTGCACTCCGCATGCTCATCATGCGCGAACAGCGAGAAGAGGCTGTCAGGCCGCAGGACCTCGCCCGGCACCTGCGCATCTCCACAGCATCGACCACGAAGCTGCTCGACCGTCTGTCGGGGTCGGGGCACGTCGAGCGACGTCCGCACCCTCGGGATGGCCGCGCGCAGGTGATCGTGCTCACCGACGGGTCCCGGCGCGCGTTCTTCCGCCACTTCGGCGAGCGGCTGCAGAAGATGCGCGTCGTCGCCGATCGCTACGACGATGACGAGCTCGCGCTCATCACGAGGTTCCTCGGCGAGCTGGGCGATGTGCTCGACCCTCAGTAGAGCCAAAGAAGAAGGCGCCCCCTGACGGGGACGCCTTCTTCTTTTCGTTGCGGGGACAGGATTTGTCCGCGCCGCCCTCCACGAATCGCTTCGCGCTTCGAGGAGCCTCTGCGGCGCGGGACCGCCTGCGGGCAGGTCCAAGACAAGGGTCCACGAACCCAAAGAAGAAGGCGCCCCCTGACGGGGACGCCTTCTCCTTTTCGTTGCGGGGACAGGATTTGAACCTGCGACCTCTGGGTTATGAGCCCAGCGAGCTACCGAGCTGCTCCACCCCGCGGCACAAGAAGTCAGCCTAGCACGGATCCCAAAGGGGTCACACCGCGGGGCGTCGCTTGCCCCGCGAGCGAGGCGCACGCGAGTATGTGGGAATGCCCTCACGCCGCGACGCGGAACCATACGACGACCAGGTCGACGGTCGCGATGAGAGCCCTTCCGAACGCGCGGACCGCAACTGGATCGAAGTGCTGCAGGAACTGCGGGTCATGCAGACCGGCACGCAGATTCTCACGGGGTTCCTTCTCGCGCTGGCGTTCCAGCCGGCGTTCGCCGAACTCAGCGGGGGACAGCGCACGCTCTACCTCGTGCTCGTCGTGCTCTCGGCGCTCAGCTCGATCGTGGCGCTGGCTCCCGTGGCCTTGCATCGCCTCCTCTTCAAGCGACGCGCTAAACAGGTCGTGGTGGAATACGGTCATGCGGCCCTCATCACCGCTCTGGTGACCGTGTCGATCCTCCTCATCGGAGTGGTGGCGTTCGTCTTCGACGTCGTCGTCGGCCCCGCCGCGGCCTTGATCGCATTCGTGGCGCTCTCGGCGGTCGTCGTGGCACTGTGGATCGTCGCGCCGCTCGTGCTGCGCGCACGTCACACCGCAGGGGAGATCTGATGACCGCGTCGCACACGCTGCCGATCGCCGTCGCACAGTTCGCCCCGACGACGGATGCTGCAGCCAACCTGGTGGTCATCGCCGAGCTTGTGGCCGCGGCATCCGATCGAGGCGCACGCGTCGTCGTCTTCCCGGAGTACTCGAGCTACTTCGTCGACCCCTTCGACGAGTCGCTCGCCGAGCACGCGCAGGACATCGACGGCCCGTTCGTCGAAGGTCTGATCAGCATCGCCGCGGCACGAGACGTCGTACTCGTGGCGGGTCTCGTCGAGCGCGCCGGCGACGGCAGGCGCGTGCGCAATGCGGTCGTCGCGGTCGACGGCGGCGGAGTGCTCGCGCGCTATCGCAAGCTGCACCTCTACGACGCGTTCGGACAGCGAGAGTCGGATTGGGTCGAACCCGGGGAGCTCGGGGCCACCGAGACCTTCGAGGTCGACGGGCTGCGGTTCGGGCTGATGACGTGCTACGACCTGCGGTTCCCTGAGGTCGGCCGCGTGCTGGCCGATGCCGGCGCCGACGTGTTCATCGTCCCGTCGGAGTGGGTGCGCGGGCCGCTGAAGGAGCACCACTGGCGCACTCTCATCCATGCCCGCGCGATCGAGAACACCGTGTTCGTCGTGGCCGCAGACCACCCGCCGCCGCTCGGGGTCGGCAACTCCATGATCGTCGATCCGCAGGGCGTCGAACTGGCGTGCGTCGGAACAGCCACCGATGTGGCCGTCGCCCACCTCGATCGCGAGGCGGTCGCACGCGTGCGGCGTGTCAACCCGGCTCTCCGGCTCCGACGGTTCGACGTCTCACCGCGAACCTGAGTCTCGCGCCGCGCGTCAATGTGCGGCCGCGAGGCGGGATGCCGCCTCTTCGAGCACTTCGACGCGCTTGCACGCTGCGAAACGTACGAGCGTGGCGTACTCCGCCCGGCGCGCGGGCGTGGCGAACGCGGTCATCGGAATCGCGACGACACCGGCGCGGTGGGGGAGTTCCCGGCAGAATGCGCCGGCGTCCGTCGCACCGAGGGGCCTGGCATCCGCCACCGTGAAGTAAGAGCCCGCCGGGGTGGACACGTCGAATCCGGCCGCGAGCAGACCCGCTCCCAGCAGGTCGCGCTTCGCCTTGAGGCTCTGCCCGATGCTGCGGAAGAACGCGTCCGGCAGACGCAGTCCGGTCGCGATGGCGGGTTGAAAGGCGCTGCCGTTGACGTAGGTGAGGAACTGCTTGACGGCGAGCACGGCGTCGACGAGATCCGCAGGGCCGGTCACCCAGCCGATCTTCCATCCCGTCGCCGAGAACGTCTTGCCGCCCGACGAGATCGAGAGCGTGCGATCCCACGCCCCCGGCATCGTCGAGATCGGCACATGGGGCTCGTCGAAGACGAGGTGCTCGTAGACCTCGTCCGTCACGATCACGGCGTCGTGCTGCTCGGCGAGGCGCACGACCTCGGCACGCACCTCTGCCGTGAACACGGCGCCGGTGGGATTGTGCGGGTCGTTGACGAGGATCACGCGGGTGCGATCCGTGACGGCACCTCGGAGCTCGCTGAGGTCCGGCTGGAAGTCGGGCCATCGCAGCGGCACGGTCACGAGCCGCGCGCCCGCCAGCGCGACGACAGCGGCGTACGAGTCGTAGTACGGCTCGAAGACGACGATCTCGTCATCCGGCCCGTCGATCAGCGCGAGCAGCGCGGCGGCGAGCCCTTCAGTGGCGCCCGCGGTCACGAGCACGTCGCGCCCGGGATCGAGCAGCACACCGTAGAACCGCTCCTGATGCTCGGCGATCGCCTCGAGAAGATCCGGGATGCCGCGCCCCGGCGGATACTGATTCACGCCGTTCGCGATGGCTGCGCGTGCCGCCTCGAGCACTTCAGCCGGTCCGTCTTCGTCGGGGAAGCCCTGACCGAGATTGATTGCGCCTGTTCGCGCCGCAAGGGCGGACATCTCGGCGAAGATGGTGGGGTAGACCGATCCGTCGGAACCGACGAGGCCGGCGCCCGCCGCGGTTCGGCGCCACGCTCCAGGAATCTCTCGCATCGGCTTCACGGTACTCGACCCGCTCACTCGATACGCATAGTCGAGTCCCACTCGCGTCATAAGAAACGCACAGAATCGCGCGTCACTCTTGAGGGAGCTTACGAAGGAGCATTCAATGAGCGACAACCAGGCCGATCGCCCGGCAGACCAGAACTCGGACGCGAGCGCGCCCGCCGCGCCCGCACCCCAGCCCACGGTGACCCCGGCGCCCGAGGCGGCCGCCCCCGCGGCGGCAACCCCCGCTGCACCGACAGTGCCGGCGACTCCGGCGCAGACGCCGGCCCAGGCTCAGACGCCTGCCCAGACCCCCGCTCAGGCGCCGACCCCGCCGCCGGCCGCTTGGCAAGCACCGCAGCAGCCCACCGCTCCGGCCGGCTACTCGGTTCCGCAGCACCCCCAGCACCCGCAGGCGCCGCAGGCGTACGCACCGCCCTACGGCTACGCCGGCCAGCAGGGCGCGTATCCCCAGGCCTACGCCGGTCAGCAGGCCACGGGCGCCGCTTTCGGCACCGCGGCGCAGCAGACAGTTCCCGTGGGCGCCGCCACGAAGGCGAAGGCTCCCAAGGCCCCGAAGAAGTCCTCCGGCGCCGGCAAGGTCGTCGGTCTCATCGTGGCCGCCGCGATCGTCGGCGGTGCAGCCGGCCTCGGCGGCGCCTACGCCGGGGTGAACCTCTTCTCGACCGACGGCAACTCTCCCGCGGCTGGACCGACGACGGTCACCGTCAACGACACCGGCTCGGTCAACGAGACCACCGCGATCGCCGCGAAGGTCCTGCCGAGCGTCGTGACGATCTCGGCGACGAGCGACGCCGGAGCCGGCACCGGCTCGGGAGTCGTCCTGTCCGAAGACGGCTACATCGTCACCAACACTCACGTCGTCACGCTCGACGGCGCCACGGGTGACGCCGCGATCCGCGTCACGACTTCGGACGGCCGCGTGTTCGACGCCAAGGTCGTCGGCACCGACCCCACCTACGACCTCGCGGTGATCAAGCTCGTCGACGCGTCCGGTCTCACCCCGATCGAGTTCGGCGACTCGTCCGACCTCAACGTCGGCGACTCGACCGTCGCCATCGGCGCGCCGCTCGGCCTGTCGAACAGCGTCACCACCGGCATCGTCAGCGCGCTCAACCGGTCCATCGAGATCGCGTCTTCGGCCGCGCCCGACTCGAGCGACAGCGGCACCGAAGGCGACCAGGGCCAGCAGTCGCCGTTCCAGTTCGACTTCGGCGACGGCGGTTCCCAGCAGCAGTCGACGACCGAGTCCATCAAGATCGCCGTCATCCAGACCGATGCCGCGATCAACCCGGGCAACTCCGGCGGTGCACTGGTCGACTCCGACGGCAAGCTCATCGGCATCAACGTCGCCATCGCGTCTGCGGGTGGTTCGTCCAGCGGCCAATCCGGAAACATCGGCGTCGGCTTCTCCATCCCGTCCGACATCGCCAAGCGCGTGACCGATGAGATCATCGCGGACGGCGCTGCCACCCATGGTCTCCTCGGCGCGAGCGTCCAGTCGGCTGCGGCCGTCGAGGGCACGACCATCACCGGTGCCTACATCGCCGAGGTCACGCCGGATGGCGCCGCCGCGGCGGCCGGCCTCGAGAAGGGTGACATCGTCACCGCCTTCAACGGCGTGCCGATCACCGACTCGGTCGACCTCACCGCCCAGGTCCGTGCCGCTGCCGCAGGCAGCGACGCGACGGTCACCTTCGTGCGAGGCGACAAGTCGAAGACCGTTGACGTGACGCTCGGGGAGCTCACCCAGTAGCAGGATCTCCCGACCGGACAGGACGCCACCCCGCGATAGGCTCGCGGGGTGGCGTCCTTCTCGTTCGGTGCGGGGAACGCGCGAAAGCTGGCGGCCATCCCGCTCTACGCCGCCGGTCGTCTCGTCACCCTTGTCGTCCCGCGGTCTCGCGATGATTGGGTCTTCGGCTGCGGCGCCGGCATCGGCGACGGCGCTCTCGCCCTGTGGGAGGTCGTGGCAGCCGAAGGACACCGCGCTCGGTGGCTGGTCGACTCCGATCGCGAGCGGACGGATGCTGCGGCTCGCGGCATCCCGACCGTCTCCAAGTGGTCGCTCCGGGGCCTGTGGCACACCGCTCGCGCCCGTGTCGTCGTCGTGACGCACGGGTTCGGCGACGTCAATCGCTACGTCATCTCGGGTGCCTTCGTGGTGCAGCTGTGGCACGGCATCCCGCTGAAGCGAATCGGACTCGACTCACCGGAGACGCTGCGGCTCCCGGGCGTGCTCGAGCGAGGCCGGCTGCCGGGCGCGGGCCTCGCGCGCCGGCTGCTCGCCGCGATGTACGCCGGCGCGGCCGGTCGGATCCGCGTGCTCCCGGCGGCATCGCACGCCGTGCGCGGGCGACTCGAGTCGGCTTTCGCGCTCGCCGACGCGCGAGTGCCGGTCACGGGCGAGCCGCGCGTGGACGTGCTGTCACGCGGGACGGCTGCTGAGCGGCGCGCACTCTCGCGGGCCGAGCTCGACCGGCTCCTCGCGGGACTCGATCCCGGGTCCCGAACCGTGCTGTACGCGCCGACGTGGCGAGACGGTGCAGCCGATCCGGCCGTGCCCTCCGTGAACGACTGGCGTGCTCTCGTGGAGATGCTCGAGCGTCAGGATGCCGTGCTGTTCGTCCGGTCGCATCCGCTCGGCGCAGGGGACTACGAGCCGCCGTCTCCGACCGACCGGGTACGACGACTCGGCAGTGACGTCGTGCCGGATGTGACACCGCTGCTGCCCGGCTTCGATGCTCTCGTCACCGACTATTCGTCGCTCGCGTTCGACGTCGCACTGATTCCGCTCCCGGTCGTCTTCCTGGCACCCGACCTCGTGGCGTATGCCGAGAGACGGGGGTTCTACGGCACGTACGCGGATGTCGCAGGCGACGACTGGGCGGTCGACTGGGCCGGTGCCACGGCCCGCCTGGAAGCCCTGTTCTCAGACGACGAAGAGCGGGATCGCCTCATGTCGCGGTCGCGGACGCTGAGCGCGCGTGTGCACGCATTCCGCGACGGTGGCAACACGCGCAGGGTGTACCGTGCGATTCTTGCGGGACTCGATGCGGACCCCCGCCGTGCGAAAGGACATCGATGACCGACGCCCGCTTCACGACCGACGGCCCGACGCTGATCCTGACCGGTGACGGTCCCAGGCCGGCATCCGTCGAACTCGTCGGCCCCCGCGCGCGGGTCGTCGGGGTCGTGACCGGCCGCACCAAGACGTGGACGGCCGTGCTGACGCTGCGCGCGGCGCGCTGGGGCTTCGCCGAGCTGCCTCTCCCGGTCGGCGAGTACGACCTGCGGATCACCGCTGCGGAGGGCGCCCCGATCGAGCTGCCGTCGCCGATCCCACTCAGCCAGCTGGGCACCCTGCGCGCCGAGATCGACGGGGCGAGCGTGCGGATCGGTCCGCCGATCGACCCTGCGTACGACTCGGGCGAAGGGCAGGATGCGCTGGAGCGGCGCTACGCGACGCGCCCCGGCGGCCTCGAGAACGCGGTGTTCTTCGAGAGCTTCTATGGCCGGAACGCGAGTTGCAATCCGCTGGCGATCGATCGTGAACTCGCTCGCCGCGCACCGGGCCTCACGCGTTACTGGAGTGTCGTCGACCTCTCGGTGGCGGTGCCGGAGGGTGCGACGCCGGTGGTCGACGGCAGCCCGGAGTGGTGGCGGGCGAGGGGATCTGCCCGCCTCCTCGTGGTCAACGACTGGCTGCGGCGACGCTTCGCGCGTCGCACGGGTCAGGTCGTCCTGCAGACCTGGCACGGCACTCCGCTGAAGCGCCTCGCGCTGCATCGTCCAGGCTTCGACCCAAGACGGATGGCGGCCGTGCTCCGGGAGTCGCGGCGGTGGAATGTGCTCCTCGCGCAGAACCCCTACGCGGCGCGTATTCTCGGCAAGGCATATGCGTTCCTTCGGCGGCCGATCTGGGTTGAGGGCTATCCGCGCAACGATGTGCTCACTACCGGCAACGGTGACGCGACGCGCCGGGCGCTCGGCATCCGTCCAGGTGAGCGGGTGCTGCTGTACGCCCCGACGTGGCGCGACGATCGCTCCGAGATCGTGGACTTCGTCGACCCGGTCGCCCTCGCCGCGGCAGCCGATGCCGTCGTGCTCGTGCGCGGGCATTCGCGCACCCTGCCGCAGGGGCGGGATGCCGAGGGTCCCCGTGTCATCGACGTCACCGGGTATCCCGACACGTCCCTGCTGCTCCTCGTGGCCGATGCCCTCATCACGGACTACTCGTCGGTGATGTTCGACTTCTCGGTCACGGGAAAGCCGATGTACTTCCTCGTCCCGGACATGGAGCATTATCGAGGCGAGCTGCGCGGCTTCTACTTCGATCTCGCGTCCCACGCCCCGGGCCCGGTCGTCCGCACCCAGGATGAGCTCATCGCCGCCATGGTCGACGGCGATCCTTCGGCCCATGCCGAGAGCTACCGGGTGTGGCGCGAGAAATTCAACGCGCGGGACGACGGCCATGCGGCTGAACGGGTGGTCTCGCGCATCCTGGATCAGGGCTTCATCGACCCGACCGGCTGACGGGTCAGGGCAGCGGCGTGTTGCGGGTGCCGAGGCGTGACGTGTCGACGGTGTCGTGCGCGCCGCGCACCACGCCGATGACGAACCCCCAGCCCCACGCCAGGTGCATGGTGGGCAGGACCGCGGCAGTCCACAGCTTGTCGCGCCATCCGGACCCGCCGCCCGGGCCGAGGGCCACCACGGCGACGAGAACGGCGTACGCGATCAGGGGCAGATAGACGCCGGATGCCACCACCGCCCACCACCCGGTCAGCGCACCGGACACCTGAAGCACGCCGATGACGATGCCGAGCGCGATGGTCACCACGAGCGCCGGCGGCGCGAAGAAGCGCAGCGAGTTGCCACGCCCATATCGACGGACGAGCTCACCGCGCCACCTGCCGGTAGCCGAGAACTGGCGGATGAGGCGCACCCAGCTCTCGCGGGGCCAATACGTCACCGACAGCGACGGGTCGAACCACACCCGGTAGCCTGCCCGCCGGATGCGCAGATTGAGCTCCCAGTCCTCGCCGCGCCGGATCGTCTCGTCGAACAATCCGACCTCATCGAGCACCGCGCGCCTCAGCACACCGAGGTACGCCGACTCCGCCTCCCCCTCTTCGGCGCCGCCATGGTACGCGCCGCCGCCGAGGCCGACGGGCGAGTTGTAGGCCCGCGCAACCGCGCGCTGGAACGGGGTGCGCCCTTCGGCGCGCATGACCCCGCCCACGTTTGCCGCTCGAACCCGATCCAGCGTCGCGAGAGCTCTGCGGGTGTAGTCCGGCTCGAGTTCCGAGTGCGCGTCCACGCGCACGATCGTCGGATACGAACCGGCGCGGATCGCGCGATTGAGTCCGATCGGGATGTCCGCCTCGGGATTGTCGACGAGCACGATCCGCGGGTCGCCGGCAGCCAGCTCGGCCGCGAGCTCGCTGGTGCCGTCGGTGGAGGGTGCGAGTGCGAGGATGAGCTCGGTCGGGGCCGCGACATCCTGCCCCAGAACGGTCTCGACCGCGCGGCGCAGGTACCCGTGCTCGTTCAGCACCGGCATGACGTAGGTGACGCCGGCGCCGGCGGCAACCGCAGGAGCGTCCTTACGCCCGCGGTCGTCGAGATGCACGCGTCGATCCTTTCATGCGCCGACCGTCGGTACGCTGAACGCGTGAGTCTCGTCTCTGATGCGAAGAAAGCGCTGGCGCTGGTTCGCAAGGCACTGGCGAGTCGTTCCGCGCTCCGCGATGTGCATCATGCTTTGGGGACGCGGCCGCCGCATCCGCTGCACCACTACCGCGTCGCGGTGTATTTCGCCGACGGCGACGTCAACCTGTACCAGATGCGGCAGTGGTACAAGCCGCTCGCCGAACTCGCGAAGCTGTGGCCGGTCGTCGTGCTCAGTCGCACCGCCACCGGAACGCGGGCTCTGCTCGCCGAGGACGCGCCCCCCGTGGCCTTCGTTCCCACGGTGCGCGACGTCGAGGAGTTCATCGCGAACCAGGACATCCGCGTCGTGCTCTACGTCAACCAGAACACGCGCAACTTCCAGATGTTCCGGTACGGCCGTCGCTGGCACGTCTTCATCAATCACGGCGAGTCCGACAAGATGTACATGACCACCAACCAGTACAAGGCCTACGACTACGCGTTCATCGCGGGGGATGCCGCGCGCGAGCGGCTGGCGCGCGTGCTGTGGGACTACGACTTCGATCACCGGGCGATCGCGATCGGCCGGCCGCAGGCGGATCACTACGGGGGCGCTCTGCCCTACACACCTGACGAGCGGACCGTCGTGCTGTACGCGCCGACGTGGGAGGGCGATCGGCCGTCGGCGCACTACGGTTCGGTGCTGAGCCACGGGGAGGTCCTCGTGGGCGCGCTCCTGGGCAGTGGCGCACACCGGGTGATCTACCGCCCGCATCCGCGGTCGGGCGTCGTCAACCCCGAATACGGCGCGGCCAACCGGCGGATCATCGCCGCGATCGCCGCGGCGAACGCGGCCGATCCTGGCGCTCACCACGTGTACGACGACGGGCCCGACCTCGGATGGCAG
The DNA here is from genome assembly GCF_039530225.1 of Microbacterium pumilum. Taxonomy (NCBI): domain Bacteria; kingdom Bacillati; phylum Actinomycetota; class Actinomycetes; order Micrococcales; family Microbacteriaceae; genus Microbacterium; species Microbacterium pumilum. Next base: position 3,281,648 of record NZ_BAAAOH010000001.1, on the reverse strand, counting down.
CTGGCCGCTGCGGACGTCGCCGTCGTCGACATCTCGGCCATGGTGTACGACCGGCTCGCTGCCGACAAGCCGCTCATGATCACGCGTCCGGTCGATCCGGCGGCCGCGATCGACCTGCACGGCTATCTTTCGGCGTGCGAATGGCTGGATGCCGCATCCGCCCCGTCGATCGTCAGCGAGGCCGAGCATCTGCTCGGCGATGAACAGGCCGTGGCGCGGCTGGAGCAGTGGGTGCACCACTATTTCGGCGACGCGAGTCCCGGCGCGGCGACCCGCCGGTTCCACGAGGCTGTGCGCGGGCTGATGCAGCAGTGGGACCTCTGGTACGCGCAGTCCGAAGTGGATGAGGGCGATGACGCGGAGCCGGATGAGGCAGACCTCGATGAGGCTGAGACCTGACGGTCGACGTTCCCGTGCTCGAGTGAAGGGTCAGGTCACGGGCGTCGGTCGCTCGACGAGACGTCCGATCGCGCCGAGCGGGATCGACACCCAGGTCGGCCGATTGCGTGCTTCGTAGATCGCCTCGTAGACGGCCTTGTCGAGTTCCAGCGCGGCGAGCAGAGGACTCAGCGCGTCGAGGTCCGCGCCGGTGGTCTGCGCGTAGCCCTCGAGGAACGCGCGCCGGGCGCGTGCGGCCCAGTCGCGTACCGCTTCGGGCGAGCGATCCGGGTTGTCGAGGCGGATGGAGCCCGAGACGTAGTCGAACGATCTCAGCATGCCCGCGACATCCCGCAGTGCGAGATCCGGCCGCGTCCGCTCCGCCATCGGGCGCAGGGGCTCACCCTCGAAGTCGAGGAGGACCCAGCCGCGGCCCGGCACCTGCAGCACCTGTCCGAGGTGGTAATCGCCGTGGACACGCTGCAGTGGTGGCCACTCGATCGCGTGCGCGCTCCGGTACACGCCCTCGATGGCCTCCCGTCGGTCCGCGATGGCGGGCACCTCGGCGATCGCGATCGTGAGCCTGCGACGCCACGTCTCGGCGGTGGCGTCGCGATCGGTCGCAAGGCTTGGCCTGGTCGGGAAGAGGCCGGCGAGCAGCACATGGACGTCGGCGGTCGCGGTGCCGAGGGCGTGTGCTCGCTCCGAGAAGTCCTCACCGTGCGCCGCGGCACGAAGAGCGACCCGCCAGGCATCTTCGACCTCCGGCAGGAACTCCTGCGCCGCCGCCAGCGAACCCGTGACGGTTCCCTGCGCGGTCGCGCTGTCGGGCCATCGGCCCTCGATCCAGCCGATGGCGCGCGGCACGTGCGGCGACCCTGCATCAGCGAGGGCGGTCGGCAGCTCGATGTCGGGGTTCAGCCCCGGGTGCAGCTGCCGGTAGACCTTGCAGATGATGGGCATACCCGAGGAGCGGAAGATGAGGGAGGTGTTCGACTGCTCGCCGGTGAGCACGCTCGCCGTGCGAGGCTCATCAGGCGGAACATGCCGAGTGGGATGACCTGCGGCCACCATGCTGGGGCCTCGGCCGTCGCCGCCCCGAGTGACGAGCCTCACCAGGGCACGTGCGTATGCGGGGTCGAACGGTCCGTCGATGAAGGTCGTGCCCGGCTCAGGGCTGCCGATGATGTGCTGCGGGAGCGCCTCGACGGTCTCTGTCGCGCGCGAGACGACGGGGATCTGATACAGCACCGCCGGCAGGGCGCCCTCGTCCGCGACCAGGAAGGTGCGCACCTGCGCGTCGGGATCCTCGTCGGAAGGCGGCGGATCCCACCACGACACGAGTCGCAGACTCGGCGGACGTCCCTTTGCCGCATACCATCGCTGCCTCGGCATCCAGGCCGCGAGACACGCCAGCGTGCTGTCCATACATGAGAGGCTACTGGCACGCCGGCCATCCTTCGATGTATGTGGGTTCCGCACGCTTTCACCGTGCCATCTCGCACGGTCGGCGAGCTGGTGTCGGATCCCGCGCGCTGAAAGGCCCTAGACGAGGGCGACGATCGCTGCGATGGCGGATGCCGCAGCCAGCGCGAGCGCGGTGCCGATGAGCACCCGGTGGACGATGAGGAACCTGGTCGGCTTGCCCGAGGCATCCCTCGCTCGGGAGTCGTTCGCCACCCGCCGGTAGAACGTCGGCCAGACGAGGAAATTGAAGAGGGCGTTCGCGAACAGGAGGGCGATCAGCACGGCGGGCACCGATCGAGCCTACCCAGCCGTGTCGGACGAGCGTGGCACGCTCGAGGCATGGAGACGATCACCGTCAAGGAGTTCACGTCGGCGTCGGGCGTCGAGGGCTGGCGCGCGGGGGTGAACGGAGCATCGATCGAGTACCGCACCGGCGACTTCGCCACCGGCGCCCGCCTCTTCGCCTCGATCGCAGAGCTGGCCGATGCGGCCCGGCATCACCCCGACGTCGACATCCGCTACGCGAGCGTGCAGGTGCGGCTGTTCACGCACTCGGCGCGCGGTCTGACGACAAAGGATGTGGCGCTCGCGCAGCAGATCTCCGTGGCCGCTCGAGAGCTCGAACTCGAGGCCGAGACAGTACCGCGGGAGCACCTCATGGTCGCGGTCGCCACCCCCGACGCGAGCCGGATCATGCCGTTCTGGCGGGCGGCGACGGGTTACACGGCGATCAGCGACATCGAGCTCGTGGATCCAGACGGCCGGGGCTCGCTCATCTGGCTGCAGCCCGTCGACAAGCCGATGGGTGGACGGATGCACATCGACGTCGTCGTGGCGCCCGATGCGGCTGAGGCGCGGGTGGCGGCCGCGCTCGCCGCCGGCGGCGTCATCGCAGACGACACCCACGCTCCGGAGTGGTGGACGCTGGCGGATGCCGACGGGCACAAGATCGACATCTGCCCATCGAGGACCTGACGCTGCGGCCTCGCCGCCGCTCAGTCGCCCGCCGTACGATCCTCGATCGGCTCCGCGGCGACCTCGATCACCGCGACCTCGATTGCGCCTGCGCCTCCGATGCCGAGCCCGGTCAGCCCGAGTCCCGCCGCGTCGACGAGCGGGGCGTCGGCCAGCCGCTCGGCGTCGCTCAGGGGACGGAGCGGTTCGGACGGGAGTCCGGCCCACTCCTCGTTGTGCTCCGGCTGCTGCGTGAAGAGTCCCATCACTCCATGGTGCCACCGCCCCGGTCAGGCGGCGCCGAGGTGACGCTTATTGCGCGGCGAGCACTGCCGAGAGGACGGCGTACCCGACTTGCCGACCCGTGATGTCGGAGTGACCCGTGATGAAGGCATCGCCGTTGAGCGACCACACCTCATGACCGGTGAACGAGTAGGTGCCGCCGACATCCAGCAGCTTCGCTCCTACGGCTCCCGGGGTCTTCAGCGCACCATTGCGGCCGATGCCGCCGTACGGATCGTTCTCGTCGCCGAGCGACACGCCGATCTGCTGGGCGAGGCGTGAGGCGATCGGGTAGGCGAGGCCGACGGCCTTGTCGTTGCGCGTGAAGGTCACGATGATCGGGCCATCGACTTTCGCGGGCACTTTGGTGAACAGTCCGTTCCTGCCGGCGCCGTCCCAGTCCTCGGCGAGCCCGAAGTGGCTGTATGCCGCCTGGAGCAGCGAGAGGGATGAGATCGGCGCCTTGGCTGCGAGAGCCGCCGCCGTGACGGCTCGGCCGCCGAAGGAGTGGCCGATCAGGTGCACGCGGGCAGCCGGGGCAGAGGTGTGGATGTGATCCAGCAGGGGAGCGATGCCCTTCTTGCCGACGACTCCTGCACGCTCCTTCATCGTGTAGTACGTCGTGACGTTGACGAGGTTGCGTGCGGCGTCGACGATGCTGTCGAAGAATCCTGCGCCACCCCCCTCGATGTCGTCCGCAAGTGGCGGGAGGCCCGCGGGATCGATGCCGGCTGCGCCGCCGAGGGCGGGGGCTGCGTCATCCGTCTGCCCACTCGTTCGTGCGGCATCCAGCACCTCTTGCGCAGACGCCTTCTTCAACGCCGTGAAAGCCGCGTCGTCCTCGCCCTTGGACGATCGCGGCAGCGTCTTGCGCAGCAGGGCGAGGAACTCCTCCTGAGCCTCGGACGACGTCTCGAGGCGCGGAACCAGCGCCAGAAGCTTTTTGCGCGTGGTGGGATTCTCTATTCGCTCCGCGATATCGGCTTCGAGCGCCGCACGCTCATCGCCGAGGCCTGCGCCGGCGCCGGACTCCTCGTCTGGCGCCCACTGGATCGATGGCCAGAGAACGCCGACGACGACAAAGGTCCGTTTGCTCGCGCCCGACACGCGCGGGCGGACGGCGACGATGGAGTCCACGAGTCGCTCGTACAGCGCGCGCGCCTGGCCCTCCGTGTTGTTCCACCCGTGCGTGACGACCAGCACGTCGGTCGGATGCTTCTGCGTCAGCAGGTCATCCACGGCCTCGACCTGTGCCGGGTCGACGGTCGCGCCCTTCTTGTCGAACTCGACATCGGCATACGGCAGTTTCATGGCTCTCCCACTCTCTCGACCTCAGCGGCCGTCACACACTCTGAATCGCCCGCATGGCGTCGACCAGTCCGCGGCCCTGGTAGGCCCGTTCGCGGCCGAGGTCGCTCGCGGTGTCCATGAGGATGCGCTTGACCTCGTCGGGCTTGCCGATGAACTCCCGATGCACAGACAGGAACGAGGCGGCGACGCCCGACACATGGGGCGCAGCCATCGACGTGCCCGAGTCTTCGACATACGTGATGTCGGATGCCTTCTCGCCCGCCTTGAGTCTCACGTTCGCACGCGCCTTCTCGAGCAGTTCTCCCGCGCCCGCACTCACCACCCGTTCACCGGGCGCGACGAGATCCGGCTTCATCCGCCCGTCGCCGGTCGGGCCTTTGGATGAGAAGTACGACACGCCCGTGGAGTACGGCTTGATGGATGTCGATCCCACGGTGATCGCTCGCGCTGCGTTGCCGGGGTCGTTGATCGTCATGCCGAACCCGAGGCGCATCTCGCGTCCCGCGGTGTCTCGCGCCGCGCCGTAGCCGGTGTTGCCGGCAGACACCACGACGCAGACGCCGTTGGCGACCAGCCGATCGACCTCGCGACATACGGGGGAGAGGCCGGTGGCGAACCAGGAGGGGTCGAACGGGTAGCCGAGCGACAGGTTGACCCCGTGGACTTTGAGTTCGCGGCCCCAGCGGTTGAGCTCCTGGATGTACTCGAGCCCCGCGAGAAGCGATGCGAGGTCGCCCGTTCGATCGTCGCGAAGGACTTTGATGGGGAGGATCTTGGTCTCAGGTGCCATACCGCTGATCCGCTCGAGGCTGATGCGCTCGACACCGGTCTCACCCTCGGCCGTGCGATACCAGCTTGCAGCGCCGATCTTCTTCCCCCGTGGCCTGGTGGTCTGGCCGCCCGCGATGATGCCGGCCACATGGGTTCCGTGGCCGTTGGGATCGCGAAGCGCATCGGCGTGCGTGGTCCCTGCGACGAAGGATTTCGGGGTCAGGGCGTCGGCCAGGTCGAGTGTGCGGTAGGTGGCGAAGTGGGCGTGGCCCGCCTCGATGCCGGTGTCGAGGACCGCCCAGACGATGCCGTCGCCCGTCGCGTCGAACGATCGGACCGCGGCGTCCGACTTGGTGGTCACGACCGTGCGATGGATCGTCGCCGTGACTTCGAAGTTCGGCCAGATGCGGTTGATGAGACTGCGGGGGGCGGTCTGGGACTCCTGGCGCCCGCCCGTCGGGCGCGAGCCCTTGCCGGCGTCGAGCTGCACGAGCTGAAGGATCTGTTCGCCCGTCAGGGCGGCCATGACGTACGTCTCGGTGTGCCAGGCAGCGACATCCGGATTGCTCGCGACGATGCGGATCAGGGCGACGAGTTCGCCGACGGCATCGGCGAGCGGGATGCCGCTGTCGGTGCGGGGTTCGATGACGATTCCGATGGTCTCCTTGTTCGCGGCGGCGGAGGCCATCCGCTCCGCGAGCGGTCGCGTGATGACAGAGTCGGTGACGAGTGAGACGGTGCTCGGCATGTCGGGAAGGGCGAAGGCCGGGCGGGCGGTGCCCGGGGCGGTGGAAGGAGCGTCATCCGGAACGCGCTTCTCGCCCTGCGGTCGAGGTTTCGGAGCGTCGGGGTCGAGCTCGGGCTCGGGATCGATGGGGCGGTACTCCCGCGGAAGGTGCGGACGGTCCTCGGAAGACGCCATTGGCTCCTGCTTTCTCTCCGCGGTGAGAGTACCGCCGACGGCGGGTGCCGTCATAGAGGGAGGAGCGCGCGGGCATCGCGCTGATACCGCGCGGCGGCGAACGTCGCTCAGTCGTCGCCGAGGTCGTCCGGCTCGATGGGGGTGCGCTTCTTGCCGTTGCCACCGGTGCGATCGTCGGATTCGATCTCACGTCGCCGGACCGTGATCCGTCGAGCGCCGGTTCCGACAGCGGCAGCGCCTCGCGAGACGCCGCCGACGAGTGCTCCGCCGGCCCGTCTCAGGCCGCGACTCGCGGTGTGCTCGAGGCGTGCTGCACCCGGGCGGGGCTCGAGGTCGGGAGGCAGCAGGGCGGGCGGTGAGCCGAAGGCGCGGCGCGAGTTGACCAGCACCCGGCGACCGAGGATGTTGTTCCCGGCTCCGCCGATCACGGCGCCGATGCCGAACGGCAGCGCCTTCCCGATCCACGAGGCACCGCCGCGAGCGGCGAACTGGTGGATGAACGTGGTCTTCAGGCGATCGACCAACGGGCCGACGGCTGCGCGGGGGATGGTCTTCGTGACCAGCTCGCCCCAGTAGCGGTCGCGCGTGGGCCCGCGTCCGGCCGCCTGACCCGCGAGCTGGGCGACCAGATCGATCGCCTCCTTGCCCATCATGAGCGTCAGCACCAGCGCCCGGGCGCGGTCCGGGTCCGCGACCTGGATGCCGTGAACCTCGGCGACCGATTGGGCGAAGAGCGCGGTCGCCTCGAGGAACGCGACGGTCTCGACTCCGCTCAGCGCGAGGGTGACGCCGGTGCCTATGCCGGGCACCACCGCGGTCGCGCCGACGGCCGCTCCGCCGGTGGTGACGGCCGCGAGGTATCGCCGCTCGAGGATGCGGACGATCTCGTCAGGCGTCGCGTCGAGATGACGGAGCCGGATGCTGCGCAGATGTGCGAGGACGATGGGGCGCTGAACTGCGAGCACGCGGTCGAGCGTGCGGACCGTGCGAGGGTGCTCGTCGGACCCGGACGGCGGAAGTCCGCCCTGCCACGGCGATTCTTCGGGCAGTGAGTGGATGCGGTGCACCTTGTCGGCCATCAGGCCGATCATAGGCGTCCATCATCGAAGAACGCGGAGGGTTGACAGCGATCAGACGAAGAGGTTGGCGCGCTCGAGATCCTCGGCGAAGTCGACCTCGACAGCGTAGAGGTCCGAGATGTCGAGCGGTTCGAGCAGCAGTCCGTCGTCGATGATCGCAAGTTCTAGACCGCGCTCGAAGTAGTCCTGGTCGTCGACGCGCGTCAACTGGCGGACGAACGCCTTCTTGTCTCGGCTCGAAACGTAGTTGATGCCCACGGCTTCGCCGATGCCGCGCTTGACGGTCTTGGAGAGTTCGCTGATGAAGCCCTCGGGCGTGACGGTGTACTTGACTTCTTCGTCGCTCACCTTGGAGGTGTTCACGGTCACGAACGACTGGTCGCGGTCGATGAGTTCGATCGCGCGACCGAGGATGCGAGGATCGAAGACGACATCGCCATTCATCCAGAGAACGCCACCGCGTCCCGTGGTCGTGAGGGCTCGCAGCAGGCTCTTGGACGTGTTGGTCTGGTCGTAACGATCGTTGTAGACGTAGTCGACATCCGGGAAGGCCTCGACGATCGCCTCTGCGCGGTAGCCGACGACCGTCGTGATCTTCGCGCTTTCGCCGAACGCTGCGCGGATGTTGTCATGCTGCTGCCGCATGATCGTGCGGCCGTCACTCAGTTCCGTGAGCGGCTTCGGCAGGCTCCGGCCGAGTCGCGAGCCCATGCCGGCCGCGAGGATTACGGTCTGAAGTGTCAAAGTCTGCTCCTAGAGTGTGTGTTTCACCATCGATTCATCGACGCGACACACCCTCGTGCCAGGTTCATGGTAGCGGGGTGACCTGGGAACGTGCATAATGCATGGCCCCCGTTGTCCGTTTGTGACATTACGGTTTCCTCATGAATGCTCGCTCGCGTGGTGCCGCGGTGAGCAACCCGCTTGATACCTTGGATCGGTGACAGCTTTCCTGCCGGTGCCCCACGACGCCGAACCGGACCAACCGGACGAACGTCGTGAGACCGCGAAGGTTGTCCCGCTTCCCACGGGCGGCGACGGCGCGGCTCCGCCCGCTGCGAACCGGACGCGGCCCCCCAGGCCGAAACGTCCGAAGGTTGCTCGCCCCCGAGTGGTGAAGAGTCCGCCCCCTCCGCCTCCGCCCCGACCGCCGGTTCCCGCTGATCTCGCGGCGGCAGGCATCGTGGTGCCGCCGAGGCCGCCGCTTCCTACGGCCGACCCGGAGTCGACCGACACCGTCGACCCCGCGACGGTCGAGGCTGGGCCGATAGAAGCTGTGCCGATCGAAGCCGTGCCGATCGAAGCTGTGCCGATCGAAGCTGGGCCGGTCGAGGCTGTGGCCGTGGACGCTGCGCCCAGAGCGGCTGAGCCGGAGTCGGTCCAGGACCTGGAGACGACGGCAGACGGGCAGCAGGACGTCGTGACAGACGTCGAACCCGAGCCGGAACCTGAGCCGGAACCTGAGCCGGAACCTGAGCCCCAGGTCGCCGCTGAGGTTTACCAGGAGCCCGTCGATCGGCCCGCGGAGCCCGTTGCCGCACTCGTCACCGAGACCCCCGAGACGGCCGACCCCGAACCCGCCTCGGAAGCCGACCCCGAACCCGCCCCGGAGACCGGCCACGACTCCGAGACGCCAGGGGCGGAGGCACTCGCGTCCACGCTGCTCGACGATCCCGAGGTGCTGACGGCGCCGCTCACCGCCGCCGACGCTCTCGTGATCCGAGGCGTGACGAAGAGCTTCGGCGATGCGCGTGCCGTCGAGGGCATCGACCTCACCGTTCCGGCGGGCACGTTCTACGGTCTCGTGGGGCCCAACGGCGCAGGCAAGACGACCACGCTGTCGATGATCGCCGGTCTCCTGCGGCCCGATCGCGGAACCATCAGTGTCGGCGGAGTGGATGCGGCATCCCGACCCCTCGCTGCGAAGCGGATGATGGGTGTGCTTCCCGACCGGCTCCGCACCTTCGACCGGCTCACCGGCCGCCAACTGCTCTACTATTACGGCGTGCTGCGCGGACTGTCACCCGCGGTGGTCGAGCAGCGCACCGCGGATCTCGCCCGCGCGTTCGACCTCACGGACGCGCTCGGCCGTGTCGTGTCGGACTACTCCGCCGGCATGACCAAGAAGGTGATGCTGGCGGGTGCCATGATCCACTCACCGCGGCTGCTCGTGCTCGATGAGCCGTTCGAGGCCGTCGATCCGGTGTCGAGCGCCATCATCCTCGACATCCTCTCGACGTATGTGGCGCACGGTGGCACCGTCATCCTCTCGAGCCACGGCATGGAGCTGGTCGAGCGCGTGTGCTCACGCGTTGCCGTGATCGTCGCCGGTCAGGTGCTCGCCGAGGGCACCGTCGACGAGGTGCGGGGCGAGCTGACGCTCGAACAGCGTTTCATCGAGCTTGCCGGCGGCCTGAGCGACGTGGAAGGCCTGGAGTGGCTGCACACATTCTCCGACTGAGGGTCGCGCTTCTCCTCGGTGGTCTGCGCGGCGATGGCGGTCACGCCACCCGCATGGCGCTCGGACTCCTGCTGCTCGCCGGCGGCACCGCGGCGGCGTGCTGGGCTCTCCTGTCACTGCAGGATGCCCAGACCGACGTCGTGCTGACCGTGACCGTGCTCGCGGGTTCGGCCGTGACCCTCGGGTTCGGCCTCGCGCCGCTCATCGGTGGGGCTCACGACCCGCTCGACCCGCGACGATTCGCCGTCCTGGGACTGCCGCGCGGGCAGCTGGCCGCGGCACTGGCGGCGGCCGGCTTCATCAGTGTGCCGACCGCGGTCCTTGCCATCCTGGCGGTCTGCACGGGGATCGTCTGGACCGGCCAGGGCGCTCCATGGATCGCCGGGGCGTTCGGCGCGCTGCTGGGAGTGGTGACCTGCGTCCTCCTCGCACGCGTGTGCATGGCGCTGACATCGCTCTTCCTCCGCGAGCGGCGCTCGCGCGAGCTGTCGGGTCTCTTCATCCTCGCGATCCTGGTCGTCGTCGTCCCCGTCGGGGTGTTCCTCGCCTCCCTCGAGTGGCACGGCAGCGTGCCGACCCAGCTCGTCGAGGCCGTGTCTGCGCTCGCCGTGACGCCCCTGGGAGCCGCGTGGGCCTTCGGGGGTCTGGTTGCCCAAGGCGACGACAGCGCCGGGCTTGCGCTGCTCATCGCGGTGGCGACTGTCGGTCTGCTCGCGCTGGCGTGGGCGGGGCTCGTCCGACTGATCCTCACGACGACCGAGCGACCCACCGCCACGCGGGAGCGGGGCGGTCTCGGCTGGTTCGCGGTCGCACCGGGAACGCCCGGCGGGGCGATATCGGCCCGCAGCCTCATGTACTGGTTCCGTGATCGCCGCTACATCGTCAACGTGCTGGTGATCCCGGTCGCCGCGGTCATCACGGCAGTCCCACTGCTGATCGCGGGAGTGCCGCCCGAGATCGTGGCCCTTGTCCCCGTGCCCTTCGCCGCGCTGTTCCTCGGATGGCTCCCGCACAACGACGTCGCGTACGACTCCACGGCGCTGTGGATGCACGTCGCGAGCGGGGTGAGGGGCTGGTCGGACCGCATCGGCCGTCTCGTCCCGGTGCTCCTCATCGGCGTGCCGATGCTGGCTGTCGCCGTTCCCTTCGCGATCCTCCTGTATGGCCGCTGGGCACTCCTTCCTGCACTGGCCGGCGTCTGCCTCTCGCTCTTCCTGTGCGGCCTCGGACTCTCGAGCATCGCGTCGGTGGTATCGCCGTACGCCGTGTCACGGCCGGGTGAGAGCCCGTTCCAGCAGCCGCAGCGCGCCGGCGCGGCCAGCGCCGTCGCACAGGGCACGGTGATGATCGGCACGATCGTCCTGAGCGCGCCCGCACTCTGGTGGGCATGGATCGCGGTCACCGAAGACATCGAAGCCGCGACGCTCGCGCTGTGGGGCGGGCTCGCGACGGGTGTCTTCGTCCTCATGGTCGGCATCGCCATCGGATCGGCCGTCTTCGAACGACGCGGCGGGCGGCTGATGGAGTTCGCCGAGTCGACGTGAGCGTCGTCCGACGTCACGCACCCGCCCCGCCATGGTCGCCCGCGGGCTAAACTGACTCACCATGAGCACCCCCCTCGAAGGTCCGGACCAGGGCGGCATCGCCACTCTCGACCGTGAGCTCGAAGAGCTCATCCGCGAAGAGAACCTCGAACCCGGGGATCACGAGCGCTTCTCCCATTACGTGAAGAAGGAGAAGATCCTGGAGTCCGCGCTCACGGGCAAACCTGTCAGGGCGTTGTGCGGCAAGAAGTGGACGCCTGGGCGGGACCCCGAGAAGTTCCCCGTCTGCCCGACGTGCAAAGAGATCTACGAGTCCCTCGTCGGCTGACGGTATGCGGCCAGCCGCATACCGTGGGCGGCGATGTCGTGCGGGCGCGGATGAAACGAAGAAGCTGCTCGCCATAGCGTGGTGGGCACCGAGGAGCGTTGCGGGGTGCTCGATACGTAGCGCCCCACATCCACGCATCGGCGATCACGTCGGGCAGACGTCGGGGCCGAATCCGTCAGCCGTCGCGCTCGACGAACACTGTCGGGATCGCGGGGTCGGAGCGACTCAGCGCGAGCGCCCGCACCGGAAGCTCCTCGAGCACGCGGGAGTGGTGAGCGCGCGCGGCGGTGACACCCTCGCGGCCGAGGTACGCTGCGTCCGGCTCTCCCGCCACGACCAGCGGCACGTGCAGCGCTCGCGCATCCGGATGCGTGGCGACGGTGTCGAGCTCTTCGAATCCGTCCGAGACGACGATCAGCTCGCTCGTCGCGGTGCCCTGATCGAGCGTGCGGAACGCGGCTTTGCGACCGCCCTTGGACGCCTTGTCGACGGAGGCCTTCTCGACGCCCACCCAGCTGCCCGCGGCATCCTGCCTCGCGACGAGCTTGTAGACCATTCCCGCGGTGGGATACCCCGATCCGGTCACGACGGACGTGCCGACACCGTACGAGTCGACCGGGGATGCCGCGAGCGATGCGATCGCGAATTCGTCGAGGTCGCTCGTCACGGTGATGCGCGTCTTCGCCGCGCCGAGCTCGTCGAGCTGAGCGCGAACCTGTCCGGCGACGATCGGCAGGTCGCCGGAGTCGATCCGCACGCCGCCGAGGGAGGTGCCGGCGACCCGGACCGCCGTCGCGACGCCCTCGTGGATGTCGTAGGTGTCGATGAGGAGCGTGGTGTCGACGCCGAGGGCGTCGATCTGTGCGCGGAACGCCGCTTCTTCGGTGTCGTGCAAGAGGGTCCACGCGTGGGCGGCGGTCCCCATGGTGGGGATGCTCCAGGTCCGCCCCGCCTCGAGGTTCGAGGTGGCGGCGAAGCCGACGATGTATGCGGCGCGCGCTGCGGCGACCGCGGAGTGCTCGCCTGCGCGGCGCGAACCCATCTCGGAGAGGGGACGCTCGCCCGCTGCGATGGCCATGCGCGCGGCAGCCGTCGCGATCGCGGAGTCGTGGTTCAGCACGCTGAGCGCGAGCGTCTCGAGGATGACGGCTTCGGCGAACGAGCCCTCCACGGTCAGGATCGGCGAGCCGGGGAAGTAGAGCTCACCCTCGCGGTAGCCGGTGATCGACCCGCCGAACCGGTACCCCTCGAGAAAGTCGAGCGTCGCGGCATCCACCACCCGTTCGTCACGCAGGAAGCGGAGTTCATCGTCACCGAAGCGGAAGTCCTGGATCAGGCTCAGCAGGCGTCCGGTTCCCGCCACCACGCCGAAGCGCCGGCCGCCCGGAAGTCGCCTGCCGAACAGCTCGAAGACGCAGTGGCGATCGGCCGTGCCGTCGCGCAGCGCCGCGTCGAGCATCGTGAGCTCGTACCGGTCTGTGTGCAGGGCGGTGCTCATGCGCACAGCCTAGTGAGGCTCGGACGGCAGGTAGGCTGGCTCATCGTGGATGACGCGCCGATCGGGATCTTCGACTCCGGGGTCGGCGGGCTCACCGTGGCTCGCGCGGTGTCGGCGCAGCTGCCCCGCGAGTCGATCCTCTACATCGGCGACACTGCCCGTTCGCCGTACGGTCCGAAGCCCATCGCCGACGTGCGCCGTTACGCGCTCGAGATCCTCGACACGCTCGTCGACCAGGGCGTGAAGATGCTCGTGATCGCCTGCAACACGGCCTCCGCGGCGATGCTGCGAGACGCCCGGGAGCGCTACGACGTCCCGGTGGTCGAAGTCATCGGCCCCGCTGTGCGCACCGCGATGTCCACGACCCGCAACGGGCGCATCGGCGTGATCGGCACGGCCGGCACGATCGGCTCCGGCGCGTACCAGGACATGCTCGAGGTCAACGAGCGGCTCACGGTGTTCGCGAGAGCGTGCCCGCGGTTCGTCGAGTTCGTGGAGGCCGGTGTGACGGACTCGCCCGAAGTGCTCGCGGTCGCCGAGGAGTACCTCGCCCCGCTGCGGCACGCGGATGTCGACACGCTCGTCCTCGGGTGCACCCACTATCCGTTCCTCGAGGGCGCGATCAGCTATGTCATGGGGCCCGATGTGAGCCTCGTCTCGAGCGACACCGAGACGGCGAAGGACGTCTACCGGCAGCTGGTCTCGCGTGATCTCATGGCGGGCGCGGATGCCAGACCCACCCATGTCTACGAAGCCACCGGCGCGTCCGCCGACGAATTCCTGAGCCTCGCGCACCGCCTGATGGGCCGCGAGGTGCGCGAGGTGCAGCTCGTCCACACCGGCGCCATCGACCTTCCCCGCCTCCAGCGGTGACGGCATCCCATGTCCCGATTGCCCTGCTTCATGTCCCAGTTTCCCTCGCTTCCATCCCGCTATAGCGGGAGAAAGTGGGACATGCCGAACCTCCGAGGAGAGATATGACCGACATCACCCGCGCGGACGGCCGCGCCGTCGACGAGCTGCGCACCATCACGATCGAGCGCGGCTGGAATGCGCACGCGGAGGGATCGGCGCTCATCTCGTTCGGCGGCACGAAGGTGCTGTGCACGGCGTCGTTCACGAACGGCGTGCCCCGCTGGCTGTCGGGCAAGGGCAAGGGCTGGGTGACGGCCGAGTACGCGATGCTCCCGCGCGCGACCAACGACCGCAACGACCGTGAGAGCGTCAAGGGCAAGATCGGCGGCCGCACCCACGAGATCTCGCGGCTCATCGGCCGTGCCCTGCGTGCTGTGGTCGATACCAAGGCTCTCGGCGAGAACACCATCGTGATCGACTGCGACGTGCTTCAGGCGGATGGCGGCACCCGCACGGCCGCGATCACCGGCGCCTATGTCGCTCTGGCAGATGCGATCGAGTGGGGGCGCGCGAAGAAGTTCATCGGCCAGAAGGCGGTGCCGCTCATCGACTCGGTCGCGGCCGTCTCGGTCGGCATCATCGACGGCGAGCCCATGCTCGACCTCGCGTACGTCGAGGACGTGCGCGCCGAGACCGACATGAACGTCGTCGTCACCGGACGCGGGCTGTTCGTGGAGGTGCAGGGCACGGCCGAGGGCGCGCCGTTCGACAAGCGCGAACTGGACGCGCTGCTCGACCTCGGCGTCGCCGGGTGCGCGTCGCTGCGGGAGCACCAGCTCACTGCGCTCGCCGCCGGCAGCGAGACGGCCACCCGGTGACGGCGCGTCCCGAAGAGATGGCGTCTGCCGTGGCGGATGCCGAAGCCGACGCCGCGCGTGGACCCAACGTTCGGCAGATCGTGCTCGCCACCCACAATGCGCACAAGGTGCAGGAGTTCCAGGCGATCGTCGCCTCCTCGCGACCCGACCTGCTGGTCATCTCGTACGACGGTCCTGAGCCGGTGGAAGACGGCGTGACGTTCGCCGAGAACGCGCTGATCAAGGCGCGGGCCGCCGCATCCCACACCGGCCTTCCCGCGCTCGCCGACGATTCGGGCATCTGCGTGGACGTGCTCGGCGGCGCACCCGGCGTGTTCTCGGCCTATTGGGCAGGACACGCGAAGGATGCCGCAGCCAACCTGAACCTGCTGCTCGACCAGCTCGCAGACATCGGTGACCCGCAGCGCACGGCGCAGTTCGTCTCGACGATCGCGCTCGTTGTGCCCGGAGACGCTTCGTCCGAGCACGTCGTCGAGGGTGTCTGGCCCGGTCGGCTCGCGCTCGCGGCGGCCGGCGGGGGAGGCTTCGGGTACGACCCGATCTTCATTCCGGACGGCCAAGACCCTGCTGCCGAGCGGACCGTCGCCGAATGGTCCGCGAGCGAGAAGAACGCGGCATCCCATCGCTCGCGGGCGTTCAGCGAGCTCTCACCGCTCCTGGCCGCTCTGTAGCGCGCCCGTCAGCGCGCCGGTCAGCTCGTCGACCACCGTGACGTAGTGGTCGTCGCTGCCGAAGCGCGCCATCGCGGCGCCGTCGGCGACCGTGTACGGAAAGTCGGCGCTCGCGCCCGACGTGATGCGCTCCAGGCTCGGTGCGGCTTCCGCGGCCGTGCGCGCGATCGCGAACGAGACCCAGCCGTAGTTGAGCGCGATGATCCCGCTGAAGGTTGCGACGGCGCGGTCTCCGTCCAGGCCGAGTCGGTGCAGCAGTCGCAGTGCCTGCTCCCCGATGGGCAGCGCGTTCGGCCCGGGGAGTGGGTGGGCGATCAGCCCCGGAACGGCCCAGGGATGCGCGAGCAGCAGATCGCGGTGTGCCGTTGCGAAGGCACGGAGATCGGCCAGCGGATCCTCCGTCTCGGGTAGCGCGGGCATGCGGCCGAGCACGCGATCGAGGAGGGTCTCGACGAGCTCCTCCTTGCCCGCCACGTAACGGTAGAGGCTCATCGGCGAGGACCCGAGCTCTTCTGCGACCGCGCGGATCGTCAGGCCGTCGAGCCTCGTCGAGGCGACGGTCTCCGCGGCGTCGAGGATGGCCTCGGGCGACAGCGAATTGCGCGAACGTCTGCTCTGCGGCCCGGAGGCGGAGGGGCGTGGCATCGATGGCTCCCTTGGACGAATGCTTGCGTACACCGTACGCTATCGGCTAGCGTACTTAGTACGCAACCTCGCCGAACCCAGGAGTGCCCGATGTTCTTCCTTCGCTGGATACCCACGTTCCTCGCTTTCCCGCTCGCGGGACTGCTCGCGACGCTCGTTGCGGGACCGAGCCGCAGCCCGCTCACCGCGTTGGCCGTAGGGGCGATCGTGGGTGCCGTCGTCGGCGGCGCGCAGTGGCTCGCGCTCGGCCGGCTCGTCGACTGGCGGTGGGCAGTCGGCACTCTCGGCGCGGTGGCCGTGTCGAGCGCGATCTCGATGTTCGTCGTCGGTCCACCCGTCACGACGGTCGCCGGGATGGTCACCGGGCTGATCACGGGCGTCGCGGTCGGTGCGGCGCAGGCACCCGTCCTGCGCCGAGGCTGGCGCATCGGACTGGTCTGGACCGCCACCGTCGGAGTGTCGTGGGCCGCTGCCTGGGGGATCACCTCGGTGGTGATCGTCGACCTCGACCGCGGTCACGCCGTGTTCGGTTCGAGCGGTGCCCTCGTCGCGACGATCGTCACCGGTGTGGTGCTCCGCCTCATCCTGGCTCCGCGACTGCGGCGCGTGCCGAGAGATCCGTCCGAGACGACTCCGGCGATGGATGCTGCAGCCTCGGTGATCGCAGCCACGACGGCGACGACGCGCAAGGATCGCTGATCCATGCTGGTCCTCACCGGCATCCTGCTGATCGCTCTGCCGATCGCCTTCAACGTCGCCTTCGCGGCCCTCGCCGCACGGTTCCAGTACCCCGACGTCCTGCGTCAGCCGACCGCCGACGTGCTGGCACGATTCCGGGCGGGCGGTTCGTCGCTCGTGCTCCTGTGGTGGGCGTTCGCGATGACCGCCGTGCTGCTCGCTCCCACGGCGGCCCTGCTCTCGGCGAGTCTCGTCGGCGCCGAGCCCGCGCTTCTCGCCACGGCGACCGTTCTCGGTGTGCTGGCGGCCCTCACTCAGTTTCTCGGGCTCATCCGGTGGCCGTTCCTGGTGCCGTTCCTCGCTCGCGCCGATGCCGATCCGGATGCCACGCCGGCCAGTCGCGCAGCCGTCGACATCGTCTTCCAGTCGTTCCACCGCTACCTCGGAGTCGCGGTGGGCGAGCACCTCGGCTACCTCTTCAGCGGCGCGTGGACCATCCTCAGCAGCATCGCGATCATGACCTCGGGGGTGTTGAGCGGGTGGATCGGCCTTGTGGGCGTCGCCGTCGGCGCGCTGTTGGTGCTGTGCTCGTTCGAGTTCGTCGGCTCGTTCGAAGACCGCGGTTGGCGCCTGGCCGGAGCGATCACCCCCTTCGTCTACATCGCGTGGTCGCTGTGGCTGATCGCCACGGGCGTGGGACTGCTCATCGCGTCGGCCACCAGCGCCGCCTGACTCGCGTCTTATCGAGAATCACACTCATTCCCGACTAGCCGAATCGCCGGGATGCCGGCCTCCGCGGGCTTAGCCTGGCTCTATGCACGACCATGCGCCCGCCGGAATCCGAGGCGCGAGCAACCGCCGGCTACTCGCGATCTCGCTCGCGATCACCTCGGTCGTGATGCTCGTGCAGGTGGTCGGAGCGTTCCTCTCCGGATCCCTCGCTCTCCTCGCCGATGCGGCGCACATGTTCACGGATGCCGCGGCGCTGGTGATCGCCCTCATCGCGAGCATCGTGGCGGCTCGACCCGCCAATGACCGGCGCACGTTCGGGTATCAGCGAGCCGAGGTCTTCGGGGCGCTCGTGAACGGGGTGATCCTCATCATCCTGTCGGTGTGGATCGCCGTGGAGGGGGTCCGCCGACTGCTGGATCCCGGCGAGGTGGTGGTCGCCGGGGGACTGATGCTCGTCGTCGCGATCGTCGGTCTGGTGGCCAATGCGGTCGCGATGTGGCTGCTGAGCGCGGCGCAGCGCCGCAGCATCAATGTGCGTGGCGCCTATCTCGAAGTGCTCGGCGACTTCATCGGCTCGGGCGTGGTGATCGTCGCGGCGATCGTCATCGTCACGACGGGATGGATGCCCGCCGATGCGATCGCGTCGCTCTTCATCGCCGCGATGATCATTCCGCGGGCGATCGCGCTGCTGCGGGAAGTGGTGTCGGTGCTGTCGGAGTCGACGCCGGAGGGCATGCACGTCGACGAGATCCGCGAGCACATCCTGTCCACGCCCGACGTCGTCGACGTCCACGACGTGCACGTGTGGCAGCTCACCCGAGGTGCGCCGGTCTTCAGCGCGCATGTCGTCGTCGACGGCGAGGCGTTCAGCGACGGCCGTTCGGGTGCGATCCTCGGCAAGCTGCAGGGATGTCTGGCCGAGCACTTCGACGTCGAGCACTCGACGTTCCAGCTGGAGCCGGCGGGACACATCGAGAACGAGGCGCACGCCTAGCTAGTGCTCGCGCACGACCTCGTCGGGCGACTTGTCGGGCCGGAGGCCCCGCCAACGCGAGTGTCGCAGGATGCCGTCAGGTGTGAACTCGGCGAACTCCACCTCGCCGACGAGCTCGGGACGCACCCAGAGCGCATCGGAAGCGTCTGCTGCGGGGATGCCGACGAACGGGTTCTCGTGCGTCCGCAGCGGCGTCAGCACGGCATCGAGCCTTGCCAGGGTCGAGTCGCTGAACCCCGATCCGACCCGCCCGGCGTACTGCAGCCCGTCTGGTCCCGGGATGCCGAGCAGCAGCGAGCCGATCGAGCCGGTGCGCCCGCCGCGACCTGGCCGGATCGCTCCGATCACGACCTCCTGCGTGTGCGTCAGCTTCACCTTGAGCCACGACTCGGAGCGCAGCCCGCGGCGATAGGGCGATGCGGGATCCTTCACGACCACACCCTCCAGGCCGAAAGTGCGTGCCGCGGCGAGAGCGGCATCCACGTCGTCGAACACGGGCGGGAGCACGATAGCTGGGACGGCCTCAGCTGCGATGCCCTCGAGGATCTCGCGCCGCTCCCGGAGTGGAAGGCGGGCGACATCCGCGCCGGCGAACGAGAGCACATCGAAGAGGAACAGATGCACCGGAGTCCGCGGCGTCTCCAGGGCGATCTCGCGGGGCTTGGCGAGGTTCATACGGCTCTGCAGGCGGGTGAAGCTCGGGCGCCCCTTCGCGTCGAGGGCGACGATCTCGCCGTCGATGACACAGGGCTCGGGTCCGAGTCCGACGTCGACGCGGGTGAGTTCCGGATACTTCGCTGTCACGTCATTGCCGCTTCGCGCGCGCAGCTGCAGCCGTCGGCCGTCCCAGATTCCGATCGCGCGGATACCGTCCCACTTCACCTCGACCCAGGGATCCCAGCGGCGTGCAGCGTCGCGCGCGATGCCGGGTGTGCTCGAGGTGGCGATCATCGGCGAGACGTCCGCCGGATGGATCGGTGCCGGGACGGTCGGCGTCGCCGGCGCCGCCGGGGGGCTCGTTTGGTCTGCTGAGCCTGCCGAAGCACTGTCACTCGCCTCGACGACGATGCCATCCGGCTGCGGGCGGCCCGCGGCATCCGTCTTCATGCGATGCAGCAGCCAGGTGGACTTCTCGCCCGAGCCGTCCGTGCGGATCAGCGCCAGCCGAACGCGGCCCAGTGGCCCGCCGGGCCGGCCCTCGAGGGTCGCGATGATCTCGTCGTCCCGCCACTTCTCGAGCTCATAGCGGCCGTCGTCCCAGATCGTCACGGTGCCACCGCCGTATTCGGCTGCGGGAATCGTGCCCTCGAAAGTGGCGTAGTCCATCGGGTGATCCTCGGTCATCACCGCGAGGTTGTTGCGCTTGTACGAGTGAGGAACGCCGCGCGGGACCGCCCAGCTCACCAGCACGCCGTCGCGCTCGAGCCGGAAGTCCCAGTGCAGCCGCGAGGCGTGGTGCTCCTGGATGACGAACCGGGGCAGTTCATCCACGGCGGATGCGGCACCCAGCGCATTCGACGGCACAGGCTCGGGCGTGCGCCCGGCGCTGCGCTTGGAGATGTAGACGGCGAGCGGTCCGTCCTCGGCTTCGCGTCCGCCGGCGTGGAAGCCGAGCGCGGCGAGCGGGTCGCCGATCGCCTCGACACGTTCGAGCACCTCGTCGAACATCAGGTGGCGCAGGTCGTGGTCGTCGAGCTCGCCCCACGTGCGGGGTGCCGCCACATTCGGGTGATCGCGTCCGCGCAGCGAGTACGGCGCGATCGTGGTCTTCGCGCCGTTGTTCTGGCTCCAGTCGATGAAGACCTTGCCGGGCCGCGACGCCTTCGCCATGGCCGACACGACGAGGTCTGGATGGTCGGCCTCGATGGAGCGGGCGAGTTCGCGGGCGACGGCGGTGATCTCCTCGCTGGTCTGG
This sequence comes from Microbacterium pumilum, assembly GCF_039530225.1. NCBI lineage: Bacteria > Bacillati > Actinomycetota > Actinomycetes > Micrococcales > Microbacteriaceae > Microbacterium > Microbacterium pumilum. The sequence goes on along the minus strand of NZ_BAAAOH010000001.1, from coordinate 3,261,285 downwards.
GTTGCCGGGAGCGCGGCGTACAGATGGATGCCCTTGCTGCCGCTCGTGAGCGGCAGTGGCTCGAGACCCATGCCCTGCAGGATCTCGCGCGACCATCGTGCGACCTCGGCGCATTCGGCGAGGCCGGTGCCGGGACCGGGGTCGAGATCGAGGACGATCCGGTCGGGCTTGCCGCGATCGCCGTCGCGGTCGAATCGCCATTGCGGCACGTGCAGCTCGAGGCTCGCGACTTGGGCGAGATACACGAGTGTCGGCACATCGCCCACCAGCGGATAGTCCTTCGCTCCGGTCGAGTGGGGGATCGGCATCCGTTTCACCCAGTCGGGAGCACCGCGCTCGAGGTCCTTCGCGAAGAACGACGGATGATCGACGCCCTCCGGCCAGCGGAGCCGGGTGACCGGGCGTCCCACGACGTGCGGTATGAGGACGTCGGCGATGCGCGTGTAATAGTCGATCACCTCGCCCTTGGTGGTCCCCGTCTCGGGATACAGCACCTTGTCGAGGTTCGTCAGCCGCAGGCGTCGGCCGCCCACACGCACGACCTGACCTTCCCCCGGCATGGGCCCAGGGTAGCCGTGACAGGCGTGGCCGGTGTGTACTGGTGTGATGAGAGCGATCTGGAAGGGTGCGTTGACGTTCGGGCTCGTGAACGTGCCGGTCAAGGTGTATTCGGCGACCGAGGACCACGATGTCTCGTTGCACCAGGTGCACAACAAGGACGGCGGGCGCATCCGCTATCAGCGCAAGTGCGAGGTGTGCGGTGAGGTCGTCGCGTACCAGGACATAGACAAGGCCTACGATGACGGCGAGCGCACGGTCGTGCTGACCGCCGACGACCTGGCCTCGCTCCCGGCCGAGCGCAGTCGCGAGATCGACGTGGTCGAGTTCGTGCCGAGCGATCAGGTCGACCTGCTGACGCTCGACAAGGCCTATTATCTCGAGCCGGATTCCGCGTCGCCGAAGGCGTATGTGCTGCTGCGCCGGACCCTCGAGCAGACCGATCGCACCGCGATCGTGCGGTTCTCGCTGCGGCAGAAGACGCGGCTCGCCGCCCTGCGCGTGCGCGGCGACGTACTGGTGCTGCAGACCCTGCTGTGGGCCGACGAGGTGCGCGAGGCGGCATTCCCCTCGCTGGACGAGCCGGTGCGGATCTCGGCGAAGGAGCTCGAGCTGTCGGCATCCCTCGTCGAGAGCTTCGCGAGCGACTTCGACCCGTCGGAGTTCGCCGACGAGTACCAGGAAGAGCTGCGCGTCCTCATCGAGGCGAAGATCGAGCAGGGCGATGCGCTGGACACGTCCGAGACCTTCGGCGACCACGAGGAGGAAGACACCGGCGGCGAAGTCATCGACCTCATGGCCGCTCTGCGCGCGAGCGTCGAGCGGTCGCGCGCGGCTCGCGAAGGCACGGGGTCGGATGCCGCATCCAAGCCCGCTGCCGAGTCGACGGGGTCGGCAAAGCCGAAGACGGTGAAGGCCGCCGCGAAGCCGGCCGCGAAGAAGAAGCCCGCGAAGGCCAAGGCCTCGTAACAGGCGATCGACTACGTGCGCGGAGTGGTCTCCGTGCCGCCATCGTGGTGCTCCGGACCGCGCTCGAAGACCTCGGGGTCGAGCACGAGGTGCTTGGCCTCTTCGGCGTCGGTCACGACATCCTTGCCCGCGGCCGCCGCCTTCTTTGCCTTGGAGCGCTCGCGGAAGTAGTGCCACAGCGTGATGATGGCGGTGCCGCCGACTGCTGCGAGCAGGATCAGATCGATGTACTGCTCGACGAACCACGCCACCGGTGGGATGAAGCCGATCAGGTATCCGAACATCGTGAGTCCGAATCCCCACAGCAGAGCGCCGATCAGGTTGTAGAGCGTGTACTTGCCCTTGTGCATGTGGCCGACGCCCGCGGCGACCGGTGCAAACGTGCGGACGATGGGGACGAAGCGGGCGAGGATGATGGTCAGCCCGCCGAATCGAGCGAAGAACGCGTTCGTGCGCTCGACGTTCTTGACGCTGAAGAGCCCGGATTCCCTGCGTTCGAAGATCGACGGTCCACCCTTGTGGCCGATGTAGTAGCCGACTTCGCCGCCGATGAAGGCCGCGAGTCCGATCAGCAGAGCGACCCACCACACGTTGACGCCGAAGATCCCGTTCGGCGCTCCGGGCTGAGGATGCGAGAGCAGGCCGGAGATGACCAGCAGGGTGTCGCCGGGAAGCAGGAACCCGACGAGGAGTCCGGTCTCGGCGAAGACGATGAAGCACACGACGAGCAGTGCCCACGGCCCAGCCCAGGCGATGATCGCGGCGGGGTCGAGCCAGGGGATGAGGGCGATGTGATGCACGATGAATCCCGTCGGTCGGTACGGTCAGCGGCCATCGTCGGCGCGGCGGTCGCTCCAGTCTACGACGCGCGACTGCTGGCGCCGACGGCGCAACCTGTGCGGAAGGTGGGACTTGAACCCACACGCCCGAAGGCACAGGAACCTAAATCCTGCGTGTCTGCCGATTTCACCACTCCCGCGGGTGCGCCCAGTCTACGGCGACGGCGCAGATCCTCTCCGGCGGCTACTTGTACTTGATGCCGAAGAGGAAGTACGCCGCAGGGCCGAGCCAGTTCACGAGCAGGACCGGCGCCCAGACCGCTTTGCGACCGTTCACCTGGCTCTCGGGGCGGTGCCAGAGGTCCCACGCCGCGAGGAAAGCGAACGCGACCTGGACCAGTCCGAGCACAGTCAGCCCGAATCGTGCGGGGCGGGCGAGCTCGCGATGTTCATGGGTCATGTCGGCTCCTTCCGAGGGGTGAGTCCATCGTGGCACGCGCCGCGCTCTCGCGGGCTGTGGATAACTTCCGGATGCCGCGCCCCCGACTTGCGAGGATTCTTCGGTGTCACCGCCGACCGCACTCCACGCCACCCCCACCGCGCCCGCGGCGATGGTCGCCGAGCGTGTGCGGGAGCGGCTTCGGGCCGAGCGGATGGACCCGGCGCGCGACCCCGACCATGCCGCGCACATCGTGCGGATGGAGGTCCGGCGCCACAACGACTTCGCACTCGCGCGCGGCCTTGCCGCCGTCGACGACGAGACCGCCTGCGTCCGCGAGGTGCTCGCATCCGTCGCGGGATACGGACCGCTCCAGCCCTACCTCGACGATCCGACGGTCGAGGAGCTGTGGATCAACGCGCCCGACCGCATCTTCATCGCTCGTGCAGGCGTGGCGGAACGCGTGCCGCTGACCCTGACGGATGCGGCGGTGCGGGATCTCGTCGAACGGATGCTGCATTCCTCCGGTCGCCGAGTCGACCTCAGTCAGCCCTTCGTCGATGCGTCGCTCCCTGACGGCAGTCGCCTCCACGTCGTCATCCCCGACATCACGCACCGGCACTGGGCGGTCAATGTGCGCAAGTTCCTCCCGGCATTCCGCGACCTCGATCGGCTCGTCGCGACCTCATCTCTGACGGAGACCGCAGCTGACCTCCTGCGCGGTGCCATGCGGGATGGCAGGAGCGTCCTGGTTTCGGGTGCCACGCACGCCGGCAAGACGACGATGCTCGGCGCGCTGATCGCAGCGTGCCCGCCAGCGCACCGCATCGTCACCGTCGAGGAGACCTTCGAGCTCGCTGTCGGCGCCCCCGACCTGGTCGCTCTGCAGGGACGTCAGCCCAGCCTCGAGGGCTCGGGCGAGGTGACACTCCGCCGCCTCATCAAAGAGGCGCTCCGCATGCGTCCCGATCGTCTCGTGGTCGGGGAAGTCCGCGACGCGGAAGCGCTCGATCTCGTGCTCGCACTCAACACGGGGGTGCCCGGGGCGGCGACCATCCACGCGAACTCCGCCCGCGAGGCGCTGGGCAAGCTCGCCGCATTGCCCCTCCTCGCCGGTCGCAACATCGACTCGGCCTTCGTGCTGCCCGCGGTGGCGGCATCTGTCGACCTCGTCGTGCACTGCGGGCGGGATGCCGCGGGCCGTCGTCGCGTCGTCGAGATCGTGGCTCCGACAGGCATCGTCGACGGGGTCATCGAGGCACGGACGCTGTACCGGCCGGATTCGCCATGACCTTCGTATGGGGTGCGGTGCTCGCGGCAGGGCTGCTGCTCACCCTCTCGCCGTGGCTGTGGCCCGCCGGGACGGCTCGGGCGGGTCGGGAGGCCCCCGGCCGCGTCGCGCGCCTGCTCGAGGATGCCGGACTTCCACGGGTGTCGCCGACATCCGTCGTCATCGTGTCGGTCGCCTGCGCGATCGTCGCCGCGGCGGTCGCCTGGCTGCTGACGCAGGTCGCGCCGCTCAGTCTCGTGGCCGCCGCCGCGGCCGGGGCCGCTCCGTACGCGGGGCTTCGGGCGCGGCGATCGAAGCTGCTGCGCACGCGGAGAGGACTCTGGCCGGATGTCTGCGACCTCCTCATCGCGTCAGTGCGGGCCGGGATGTCGCTCTCCGATGCCGTGGCGAGCCTCGGCGACTCCGCTCCGGCGCCGCTGCGACCGGCTTTCGCCGCGTTCGCGCAGGATGTCGCGGCATCCGGTCACTTCGACTCGAGCGCCGTCCGCTTGAAGTCCGCGCTCGCCGACCCGACCGCCGATCGCATCATCGAGACGCTGCGAATGGCGCGGCAGGTGGGTGGTACCGAGCTCACACCCGTGCTGCGCGCGCTTGCGACGTCCGTTCGTGCGGACACCGCCCTGCGCGGCGAGGTCGAGTCACGGCAGTCGTGGATTCGCGGCGCAGCGGTGCTGGGCGTGGCCGCGCCCTGGGTGATCCTGGCGCTGCTCGCGATCCGCCCCGAGGGCGCTGAGGCATACAGCAGCCCCGAGGGAGTCGTGCTGATCCTGGTGGGTGGCGCGATCTCTTTCGTCGCCTATCGCGTGATGCTGCGCCTGGGCCGACTGCCCGAACCCCGACGGTGGTTCGTGTGATGCCCGTCGGTGCGAACGACCTCGCCTACTCCATCGTGCTCGGCGCGGCGCTCGGCGTCGGCATCTGCCTGCTGGTGTCGCTGGCACCGCGGTGGGGCGCTCCGAGCCTCGCCCGCCGCATCGCGCCGTACATCCGCGATGTCACCGATCCCCGCGGCCTCCCTTCCGGTCCGGTCCCCGGGGCGCACGACGTCGCACTGCTCTGGCGAGAGTTCCAGCAACGTCTCGCGCGGGCTGGTGGCGGCTCGGAGTCGACGGCGCGCCGGCTGCGCCAAGCCGGATGGACGATGGATGCTGCGACCTTCCGCGGACGCCAGCTCGGCTGGGCGATCGGCGGCGTTGCGGTCGGCGGTTTCGCTGTTGTGGTCCTCGTCCTGCTGGGGCGAGGTGCGCCCGCGCTCGGCCTGCTGCCTCCGCTTCTCGCGGTCGCCGCCGTGGCCGCCTGTGACGGGTGGCTCAGTCATTCGGCGCGCATACGGGTCGATCGCATCGAGGAGGAGCTGCCCACGGTGCTCGAGTTCCTCGCGCTGTGCCTGTCGGCCGGCGAAGGCATCCTCGACTCGGTCCGCCGTGTCAGCGACATCGGTGCCGGCGAGTTGACGAGTGAGTTGCGGGCTGCGGTGGTCGCCGTTGGCACCGGCTCGTCCCTCCCGGAGGCGCTCGGCACGCTCTCCCGCCGGCTCGATATCGCTTCGGTGTCGCGAAGCGTCGATCAGCTCATCGCGGCCATCGATCGCGGCGCCCCGCTCGCGCAGGTGCTGCATGCCCAGGCGCTCGATGCGCGCGAAGAGGCCAAACGCGGGTTGATCGAACGTGCCGGCCGCAAGGAGATCTACATGCTCGTCCCGCTCGTTTTCCTGATTCTGCCGTTGAGCGTCCTGTTCGCGGTGTTCCCCGGGATCTTCATGCTTCGACTCGGAATCGGCTGACCATCAGGTCGGAAAGAGAGAGAAATGCTCCACTCGTACATCGACCGCGCACTCGCGCGGCTCAGCATGGCACTCCGCGACACCATCGAGGACGAGCGCGGCGACGTGCCCGGCTGGGTGCTGATCACGCTCATGACGGCCGGGCTGGTCGTCGTGATCTGGGCACTTGCCGGACCGGCGCTCGCGGGTCTGTTCGAGCAGGCGATCTCGCGCGTCTCCGGCCTCTGACGTCGTGCGCGGCATCCGTTCCCGGCTCGCGGGCGCACTCGGCGGCGAGGGCGGATCCAGCCCTGTCGAGTTCGTTCTGGTCGGGATGATGCTGACGCTCCTCACCCTCGGCGTGCTGCAGTTCGGCCTCTCGATCTACGTCCGCAACCTTGTCCACGACGCAGCGGTCGAGGGAGCGTTCCACGCCGCGCTCGCCGACACGTCGCTGGAAGATGGAGCGCGCCGCACGCGTGAGATCGTCGCGCGGACCGTGGGCCCGGAGTACGCGACGGATGTCGAGGTCCACGAGACGGGGCGGCTCGGGCATCCGTCCGTCGTGGTCTCGGTGCGGGCGACGCTGCCGCTGGTCGGCCTGCTGGGTGCTCCACGGCTGTTGGAGGTGAACGCCAGTGCTCCGGTCGAATCGCTGGACTGAGCCTGACATGGACGATCCCGAACGCGGATCGGCGGCACTCGAGTTCATCGTCGTCGGCCTCATCCTGCTGGTGCCGCTCGTCTATCTGGTACTCGCGCTCGGGCTCATCCAGGGACAGGCCCTGGGCGTCGAGGCCGGCGCGCGTCACATCGCTCGGGCCGTGTCTCTTGCGACGGATGCCGACTCGGCGCGGGTGACCGCCGCGCGAGTGCTCGATTCCCTGGTCGACGAGTACGGCTTCGACGCCGACTCGGTCCACCTCGACCTCTCGTGCGCGCCCGCAGGCGCTTTCTGCCCGCAGGCGGGTGCGACGCTCATCGTGAAGGTCCGCACGACGGTGACGCTGCCGCTCGTGCCGCCGGTGCTCGGCCTCGACAGGCTCGCGAGCATCCCGATCGAGGCGTCGTCGGCGCAGAAGGTCTCGCGCTTCTGGGGCACGGGATGAGGCGGCTGCGCCTTCGCAGGGATGCGTGCCGCGAGCCCGATGACGAGGGGAGCGTTCTGCTGCTCACGCTCGGCTACGCCCTGCTCGCGATCGCGGTGATCCTCGTCTGCGTCGATGCGACGAGCCTGTACCTGTCGCAGAAGCGACTCGATGCGCTGGCGGATGCCGCGGCCCTCGCCGGGGCGGACGGCTTCACGCTCACGATCGAGGGTGGTGACCCCGTCGCCACGCTGACGGGTGATGCCGTGCACGACCAGGCCGAATCGATCGTAGCCGCGGTCGGCGGGGGAGCGACCCTCGTCTCAGCGGGGACGCCCGACGGCGTGTCGGCTCGTGTGACGGTCGCGGGAGCGTGGCATCCGCCGGTTCTTGCGCTGTTCGTCCCGGCCGGAGTCGCGCTCGAGGCGACCGCCACGAGCCGCACCGCTCTGCGCTGAACGCTTACGCGAGCGCGTGGTTCAGGAACCAGCGGTGGCCGAACGGCAGGGGCCCACCCGCGAAAGCGGATGAGCCCCTGGCACTGCTCAGCGGTGCGTCAGCACCCCTTCACCCAGCTGAACCCGTGCTCGCACCACCAGTGGGCGCTGCCTTTGGCGGGGGCGGCCTGGAATGCCTTCGTGATCTCCTGGCTGAAGGTGTTGCCTGCGGCGTCCTTCGCGGTCACCCGGAGGTCGATCCAGCCGCCCGTGTCGGCGACGGGGATCTTCCCCGTGTAACCGCTGACGTACGCGCGGGACGTCACGAAGATATCGCCGTCGTTCGCCACGGCACCCGTGGGGGCATCCGTCGCTGCGGACTTGAGCACGACCTTCGCCCACTTGCCGCCCGTGGTGCGGGCTTCGAGGGTGGCGCTGGTGATCTTGCCCGCAGGGTCCGTGCCGGCGACGTGCCCGAGCTCGAGCCCGATGGTGACCGGAGACCCCTTGCGCCGATCGGTTCCGGCTCGTCCGTCCTTGGCGATGTCGACGTCGTAGTACGCCTGGATCATCGCGAGCCGCTTGGTCGCGTAGTCGTCGACGGCTCCGGTGGCTGTGAAGTTCCACTCCGACACCGTCTTCGTGGACGACGGGATGTGCGAGCCGTCGTGGGTCGCGGTGCTCACGACCCGCCAGTTGTGCGTGCCGTCAGGGATCTCCGAGACATTCGCGCCCTGGTACTTGCTGGCTGCGAGCTGCACGCCGTCGATGTACACGTCGGTGAGCTGCTGCACGGGTGCGTTCTCGGCGTAGGTGTCGAACGATCCGGTATGCGCCGAGTCGATTCCGTCACCCCATCCGGGGACGTTGACCTGCGCGAAGGCGGACTGGCGGTAGGGGACCCAGTAACCGGTCGCGACGTACGGCCGCACGATGCCGCCGTAGTAGCCGGTCTTGATGCGCTGGCCGGCTTTGTAACTGCGCAGCGTGTCGCGCATCTCCCACATGTCGTCCAGGATCATCACGCTCTGGTTCCACTGCACCTGGTCGGTGTTGACCCATTCCTCCCGCGTGGTGCCGCGAAGCGCACGCATCGGGTAGCCGCCGCTGTAGCCGACCTTCGGCGCGAAGTCGGCGCGGAACTCGCCCATGTCTTCCTTCTTGCCGTAGTACGTGGTGTCGACGCGCGTGAGCTTCTTCGGGGCGTAGTGCAGGTTCGCCGGGATCTCGCCATCGGTGAACCGCGCGATGTCGTAGAGGACGTTCGTGTACGGAACGCCGACGGCGTCGAGAGTGACGGCCTTCTCGGCCATGTCGGCGAGGAGGGCTCGTCCTTCGACGCCGCTTATCGCGGCGACAGGAACGGGCGACGAAGACTCGTAGTCCGCGGAGCCGACCCACTCGCTGATTTCACCATCGGCGTCGTTGGCGACGACGACCATCTTGGCGCCGGCGGCGACCGCATTCGCGACGCGCTGCGACGAAGAGACTTCGTCCGAGCGGGTCACGACGGCGATCTTGCCGGACACATCGGCCGCCTGCACTTCGGCGACGCTGCCCTTGCCGGCATTGACCGCCTTACCGGTGAGTTTGCCGTCTAGGAAGGTCGAGCCGGCCTGGATGATGATGTCGAGCGGCTTCTTGCCTGCGGCGACCGTCAGCATCGGCTTCATCAGGCGCCAGCGGGTCGTGAAGTCGACGTCTGCGTCATTCGGCTTCATCGGCTGAGCCCACATCTCATCGACCTTCACCGGCATGATCGCGCTGCCTCGAAGTCCATCGGCGGTGAAGTCCATGCGGCGGAAAGTCTCTTCGAGACCCTTCTTGCCGATGTCGAGTGTCACCTGCTTCGCCGTACGGGCGTCGAGCGCGACAGACACGTTCTGGTCGAGAGTGATGTGGGGGTCGCCGACCAGCACCTCGGCCTTCGCGTCGGGAGTGCGGTCGAGCTCCATGTAGGACATGACCGAGTAGTTGCCCTTCATGACGCGGATCGTGGTCTCGCCCTCGACGGCGATCGGGTCGACCACCTCGGTGTCGGAGTTCCACACCCACGCATAGGCCAGCGTCGGCTCACCCGTGAAGTCGGTCGCGGTCATCTTGATGTCGTACCGCTCCGCTTCGGCGATGGTGCCGAGCGCCGTGCGGGTCACGGGCGTGCCGTCGATGGAGCCGACGAGCGTGCCCGACAGCTGGGTGCCGGCGGGCACCTTGCCCGGGTCGACCGTCATCGCGACGCTGCGCGTCTCGCCTGCGGGGATCGCGAGACTGTCGACATCCATCGTCAGCGCTTCGAATGCCGCATCGACCGAGAGCGGACCGGGTCCGGTATCGCCGCGGGGCGTGGTGTCGGCCAGGGTGGCCGCGAGAGCGACGGTGACCTCGGCGTCGCTGCGGTTGGTGTACTCGATGGTGCGGGTGACGGGGGTCGCCTCTTCGCCCCACATCAGCATGCCGAAGTCGCCCGAGCCCGCGGCGATGACGGGAGCGTCGATCGCGGCCTTGACATCGACGACGCCGGCGCCGCCCTGGTACGAGGTGTATCCGACGTCGGTCGTCGTGCTGACGAGTGCTGCTCGCAGCTGCGCCGCCGTATATTCCGGATGCTTCTGCTTGACGATCGCGGCGGCGCCGGCGACATGGGGGGTGGCCATCGAGGTGCCGCTCATCGTGATGTACGAGCCCTCCCCGGCGCTGTCCGCTGATCGCGCGGCGGTTACGTCGTTGCCTGGACCGGTGAGATCGGGCTTCATTGCGCCGGAGCGCGATAGGGGGCCCTGGCTCGAGAAGTACGACAGTGCGCCGGACGGGTCATCGACGGAGCCGACGGTGAGCGCCTGCTCGGCCGAGCCCGGCGAGCCGACGGACTCCGGTGCGCCGTTGTTGCCGGCGGCCACCACGAACAGTGCGCCGGTCTCGATCGCGATCTGGTTGAGCGACTCGGCCATGAGGTCCTTGCCGTCGGAGGCGCCGTACGAGCCGAGGCTCATCGACACGATCGGGGCGTGCTCTCCGGCCCACTCCATGGCCTCGATGATCCAGGAATCCTGACCGGATCCGTCGGAGCCGCCGAGCACCTTGCCGATGAGCAGCTGTGCGCCGTCTGCGACGCCGCGGTGCGTGCCGCCGCTTGCGGCGCCCGTTCCCGCGACCGTGGATGCGACGTGGGTGCCGTGGCCGTGCTGGTCGGTGTCGACATCCTCACCGGGAACGAAGCTCTTCGAGTCGGGCGAGATGTGGCCCTGCAGATCGGGGTGCGTGTCGTCGATGCCGGTGTCGAGCACCGCGACGGTGACGCCTTCTCCGGTGAAGCCCTCAGCCCATGCCGCGGGGGCATCGATGAAGGGGACGCTCGAGTCGAGCGTCGCCTTGACCTTGCCGTCGAGGTGGATGGCGGTGATGCCGCCGGCGAGCGACGGTTCGGCCGAGAACGCCTGGGCGCCGGTCGGCGCCATCAGCGCCTGCCATGCTGCGGCAGCGTCGGCGTGCTGGAGCGTGGCCGCGGCGGCGTCGATGCTGGGCAGCTCTGCCTGCACCTCGAGTCCGGGCAGCGGTGCCGAGAATGTCCGAGCGGTCGCGGCATCCTGTTGCACGATGATCGGGGTCGCGGCGACCGAAGCGTCGTCGTACCCGTACTCGATGAGCAGCGAGACGTTGAACAGGTCGGGGTCGAGGACCCCAGCGGCGACGTAGGCGGTCGCACCGTCGGGGATGACGTGGAGGTCGCCCGCGGCCTCGTAGGTCTGGAAGCCGGCGCCCGGCTGGGCGGTGGTGACCTCGACGGTTTGCTTGCCGGCCGCGACTTCGGTGACCTTGACGCGGTCGCCGGTGATCAGGGTGACGGTGTGAGAACTGCCGGCAGCCGCGGCAGCGGGGGGCGCTGTCTCGGGGGGCGAAGCGGCGGCTGCCGGCAGGGTGGTGACGCCGATGCCTGCGAGCGCGATCGTGACGCCGCTTGTGGCGGCGACGATCGAGCGCAGACGACGGCCGGAAGGCGTGGGTCGTGACATGCGGGGGAGGACCTCTCTGGGGGAAGGGGATCCCACCGAGCCTCACATGGCGCACGGCGTATCGTGGTGGCGGAGAAATGCCATGGCCGGGATCCGCCATCCCGCTGCGATGAAAGAGGGAGTGCGTGCTCGAAGCGCTGGGTCTCGATGATGCACACACCGCCGTCTACCGGTCGGTGCTCGCTGTGCCGAGCGCGTCGGCGAAAGAGGTGTCCGCGTCGGTCGGGATGCCGGTCGGCCGCGCTCGCACGATGATCGGCGAACTCGAGCGGCTCGGTCTGCTCGCACGCCAGGCATCGCAGCCCGACCGGGTCGTGGCCTCCCCGCCAGCGATCGCGTTGAAGCCCCTGCTTCTGGAGCGGGAGCGGGGCCTGACTCGGGCGCATGAAGCGCTCATCGAGTTCAGTGAGCTGTATCGAGAGGCCGCCGACCAGCGGAACGCGGCGGATGTCGTCGACGTGATCCTCGGGACGGATGCCGTCCGGCAGCGGATCGGACAGCTGCAGGCGGCTGCCAATCGTGAGGTGCGCGTGCTCGTGCTCAGCCAAGTCGCGATCATCTCGGGCGCTGAGAACGTCGAGGAGGATCGCGCGCTCGAACGTGGCGTCCGCTACCGGGTGGTCGTGGAGGGTGGTGTGCTCGAGCGTCCCGGCTTCCTCGACGTCGCCCGCAGCGTGGGTGCTCTCGGCGAAGAGATCCGTGTACTTCCCACGCTGCCGACGCGCATGTTCATCGCCGATGACGCCATGGCGCTGCTGCCGATGCGCTCGCACGGCGAAAACAGTTCGCTCGGCGCGCTGCTGGTGCACCCGAGCGGTCTGCTGGATCTCGTCATGGCGATCTTCGAGGAGTACTGGAAGACGGCCACGCGGTTGCTCCCCGACGACAATGGCGCGCAGGATGGCGTGGACCGTGACGTGCTGAAGCTGCTGCTCCTGGGTCTCACCGACGCCACCATCGCCGCGCAGCTGCGCATCTCGGTGCGTACGCTGCAGCGGCGCGTGGCCGAGCTGATGGAGCTGGCCGCCGTGACGACCCGCATCCAGCTCGGGGCTGAAGCCGTGCGCCGCGGCTGGATCTGACCCTGGACTTCGCTCGCGATCAATGTTTCGCGCGGGGCACGAACTTCGGCACCCACCGCAGGAAGGCGAAAGCGCCCACGAAGCCCAGCACACCCATGGCGCCGGTCGCGACCGCGAGCGAAGAGATCGCCGTGATGCCTGCTACGAGCAGCGGTGACAGCGCACCGCCGGCATCCGTCAGCGTGCGCCACGAGCCGAGGAACGGGGCGGGATTGGCCTTCGGCGCGACATCCGCCCCGAGTGTCAGCAGGATTCCGCTCGAAAGCCCGTTGCCTACTCCGAGCACGGCGGCGAAGACTCCGAACCAGAGTTCGGCTGATGAGAGGTCGTGAGTGAACGCGAGCGCGAGGAACCCTGCGCCCATCAGGATCATCGCGGGGAGGGCGGCCCAGAGTCGGCCGAAGCGATCCATGACCTGGCCGCTCGCGTAAAACAGGGCGAAGTCGATCGCGCCCGAGATGCCCACGACGAGCGCGATGGTCTGCGCGTCGAGGCCGATCGAGACGCCCCACAGGGGGAGCACGACCTGGCGCGCCGAGCGGACCGCTGAGAGGGATGCCGCCGCCACGCCGAGTCGTGAAAGGACGCGCCGGAACAGCCACATCGTTCGGAACACGCCATCGTTCGACCCCTGAGCGCGCCGCAGGGCGGTGGTCGGGATCGAACCGGTGACAGCCTCGCCGGTGTCCTCCGTCAGCATCGCGTCGGTCAGGGGGTCGTCGTCTCCTTGATCCCGTTCCGGCCTCGGCTCGTCGGGGATCACGCGCTCCGGATCGGGACCGAGGAGCACGAGCAGAACGGTCGCGACGAGACAGGCGCCGAAGAACCAGATCGATGCCGTCGGTCCGAAGACGATGAGCAGTCCGGCCGAGACGAAAGGTCCGACGAACATACCGAGGCGGAAGGTTCCGCCGAGAAGTGAGAGCGCGCGCGCCCGGAACGACAGCGGCACGCGCGTCGTCATGAACGAGTGGCGCGCGAGGCCGAAAGCTGCGGCGCAGAAGCCGATGAGGAAGACGGATGCCGTGAACACGACGAGCGACGGGGCGAACACCATCCCGATCACGCCGAGGATCGACAGGGTCCCCGCGATCGCCATCGTGAAGCGCTCGCCGAGGCGCGCGACGGTCCACCCGGCCGGGATGTTGCCGCAGAGCTGTCCGACGACGAGCGCCGATGCGACCAGGGCGGCGGTGGCGACATCCGCCCCGAGATCGGCAGCGATGACGGGGATGAGAGGGATGACCGCGCCTTCGCCGAGGGCGAAGAGCACGGTGGGTCCGTAGATCATCGGCCCGAACCGCAGCAGGACGGTCGAGGCGCGGTCGGTCACCGCATCCACGTTAGTCTGGAGTGTCATGCTCGATTTCGATCTTTCCGCCGATATCCAGGCCCTTCGCTCCACGTTCGCCGACATCAAGGCCGTGGTCGACGTCGGGGGACTCGAGGCCGAGATCGCGCGGCTCAGCGAAGAAGCCGGCGTTCCCGATCTGTGGGACGACACCGACAAGGCGCAGAAGATCACGAGTGCCCTGAGCCATCGGCAGACCGAACTCGCGCGCATCGCCGGCATCGAGCAGCGTCTCGATGACCTCGAAGTGCTCGTCGAACTCGCGAACGAGATGGATGACGAGGATTCGGCCGAAGAGGCGCGTCACGAGCTCGCTGAGCTCGAGGACATCATCGGTCAGCTCGAGGTGCAGACGCTGCTCGACGGCGAGTACGACGAGCGTCCGGCGGTCGTCACCATCCGTGCCGGTGCGGGCGGGGTGGATGCTTCCGACTTCGCCGAGATGCTCCTGCGCATGTATCTGCGGTGGGCCGAGCAGCACAAGTATCCGGTCACGATCATGGACTCGTCATACGCCGAAGAGGCCGGCATCAAATCCGCGACGTTCGAGGTCGACGCGCCGTACGCGTTCGGCACGCTGAGCGTCGAGGCCGGCACGCACCGACTGGTGCGCATGAGCCCGTTCAACTCCGCAGGCAAGCGGCAGACCTCGTTCGCGGCGGTCGAGGTCATCCCGCTGCTGGACGAGGCCGTCGAGGTCGAGATTCCCGAGAACGATCTGCGCGTCGACGTGTTCCGCTCGTCCGGCCCCGGTGGTCAGTCCGTCAACACGACCGACTCGGCTGTGCGCCTGACGCATCTTCCGACGGGCACCGTGGTGTCGATGCAGAACGAGAAGTCGCAGATCCAGAACCGCGCGGCCGCGATGCGTGTGCTGCAGTCGCGCCTGCTGATCCTCCAGAAGGAGCAGGAAGCGGCGATCAAGAAGGACCTCGCCGGCGTCATCACGGCGAGCTGGGGCGACCAGATGCGTTCCTACGTGCTCGCGCCGTACCAGATGGTCAAGGATCTCCGCACGGATCACGAGGTAAACAACCCGTCGGCGGTCTTCGATGGTGACCTCGACGGATTCATCGCTGCCGGCATCCGCTGGCGCAAGCGGCCCGCCGACGACTGACCCCTGGTGGGTGCGGGCTAGTATCGCGACATGCGCGAGGTGTTCGGAGACTCGGGTCCTGCGGTGCTGCTGCTCCCTGGCGGGGCCGAGGCGGTCGAAGGCTTCTATCCCGGCTTGATGGAGGGGCTCATGGCCGATCCTGGCTGCCGGGTGATCCTCTATGACCGGCCGGGTGTCGGCCCCTCCGAGGCGGAAGGCGGGCTCGCCGAAGCGACTGATGCGATCCATGCCACCCTCGCCGAGCTGAAGATCGGACCTGTGGTCGTCATCGGCCAGAGCCTGGGTGGCGCCGTTGCGATGCTTCTGGCTCGTGATCATCCCGAGGATGTGGCCGGTCTGGTCCTGCTCGATCCGACGCCGGTCAACGATGCGAAGCTCGCCAAGCAGGTCGAGCAGACCGCCAAGACAACGGCTCGCATCTCCACCGTTCCCGGGATCCACTGGGCGCTGACCGCGCTGCTGCGGTCGAGCGCCGGCCGTTCCGCGCGGCGTCACGACATGAGCCCCGAAGCCCGCACCGCGACGTTGAAGATCGCCGAGGTGGATCTGCCGAAGCTCAGCCAGTCGGCCACGGGGCTGGCGGCGATCGCGGAGGGCTTCGACGAGTCGCAGCTGCCGCTCGTACCGGCCGCGGTCGTGACGGCGGACCGCAAGCCCGATTCCACCATCCGGAAGGCACATGCCAGGATCGCGGCTGCGCTCGAGACGCCTCTGCTGTCGTGGCCGGGCGCCGAGCATCAGGTGCACCTCAGCCATGAGGAAGAGGTGCTCGAGGTGTCGCGTGCCGTCGTTCGCGCAGTCGCGGTCAGCGAAGAGTAGGCCCGACCCGCGAAGAGCGGATGCCGCGCCCCCGGGTGTCGCGGGCGACCCTCGCCGGTCGCCCGCTTAGGCTCGTTAGGCCATGATCCGGTTCGAGAATGTCACGAAGCGCTTTCGCGGCACCGCGAAGCCCGCCCTGAGCGATGTCGACTTCGAGGTGCTCCGCGGGGAGTTCATCTTCCTCGTCGGTCCGTCCGGTTCGGGCAAGTCCTCGTGTCTTCGCCTGATCCTGCGCGAAGAGACGCCGAGCGACGGGCGCGTGGTCGTGCTGGGACGGGATCTGCGCACCCTGTCGAATCGCAAGGTCCCGTACTTCCGTCGGCACATCGGCGCCGTGTTCCAGGACTTCCGGCTGCTGCCGTCGAAGACCGTCTTCCAGAACGTCGCCTTCACACTTCAGGTCATCGGGTCGTCGCGCGGGTTCATTCAGCAGGCGGTGCCCGAGGTCCTCGCCCTCGTCGGACTGGCCGGCAAGGAGAAGCGGTTCCCCCACGAGCTGTCGGGCGGTGAGCAGCAGCGCGTCGCGATCGCTCGGGCGCTGGTGAATCGGCCCCAGGTGCTGCTCGCCGATGAGCCGACCGGAAACCTGGACCCTGCGACATCCGTCGACATCATGCAGCTGCTCGCACGCATCAACGCCGGCGGCACGACCGTGGTCATGGCGACGCACGAGGCCGGCTTCGTCGATCAGATGCAGCGGCGGGTGATCGAGCTGCGTCACGGCGAGATGGTGCGCGACGAGGTTCACGGCGGGTATGGCGATACATCGGGTCTGCCGAGCCTCGCCCCCGCGCCCGAGCGTGGTGCGGCCGCGGCTGCCGCGCTCACCGCCGTGCTCGAGGTGCAGCGCGAAGTCGCCGCCGCAATGGATGCCGAGCTCGAGCCCATCGACCTCGCCCCCGAATCGGACGACGATGAGCTGCTCGCGGGTGATGAGATACCGGATGCCGTCCACGGCGACCCGGAGGAGGGCGAGCATTCCGACCGGCTGTTCTCTCAAGGGTCAGCCGCCGATGGGCCGGCTGCGGACGTGGCGCTTGCAGCCTCTGCCGTGCCCCAAGCGCCCGCCGAGACCCCGGAACCCACAGCACCCGCAGAGTCCGTGGTTCGGGCATCCGCGCCATCCGCTCCGCCCGCATCCGCTACGCAACCCATCCCGGTCGCCGACATCCCGGAGGTCGACGTGGCAGAGTTGGGTCTCGCCGATCGGCTCGGGCTCGGCGAGACGGATCCGGACGATGAAGTGGGGCCGACCTCGTGAGGGCAGGACTCATCCTGTCGGAGGCGTTCACCGGCCTTCGTCGCAACGCGTCGATGGTCATCTCGGTCGTGCTCGTCACTTTCGTGTCACTCACCTTCGTGGGCGCCGCGATGCTCATGCAGATGCAGATCGGCACGATGCGCGATTACTGGGCGGATCGGGCGCAGGTCGCGGTCTTCATGTGTTCCGCCTTCTCGCAGGAGCCGACGTGCACCGACGGTGTGGCGACGCAAGAGCAGCTCGATCAGGTTCAAGCGACTCTGGACAGCGCAGCACTGTCGCCGTTGATCCGGGATGTGCGCTTCGAAACACGGGATGAGGCCTACCAGAACGTCATCGATCTGCTCGGTGAGGATTACGGCAGCGTCATCACGCCCGACCAGCTCAACGAGACGTATTGGATCAACCTCGTCGACCAGCAGCAGTCCGATGTCATCATCGAGGCCTTCACCGGAATGCAGGGCGTCGAAGAGGTGCAGGATCAGCTGCAATATCTCGAGCCGCTGTTCTCCGCTCTCACCGTCGCCACCTACATAGCGGTCGGAATCGCGGCGCTCATGCTGATCGCCGCCGTGCTGCTGATCGCGACGACGATCCGCCTGTCGGCGTATGCGCGACGGCGCGAGATAGGAATCATGCGTCTGGTGGGCGCGTCCAACCGGTTCATCCAGACGCCGTTCATCCTCGAGGGTGTCTTCGCTGCACTGATCGGCTCGCTCCTTGCGAGCGGTGCCGTAGTCGCCGGCGTCTACTTCGGCGTCGACGGCTACCTGCGTCAGCGGGTCGAGTTCGTCACGACGTGGGTGGGAATTCCGCAGGCGTGGCTCGTGATCCCCGTTCTCATCGGAATCGGCGTCCTGCTGGCTGCGCTCTCGGCCGGGTTTGCCATTCGGCGCTGGCTGCGCACGTAGGCGCGTGTCGCTCAGCGACCGGATGCGGCATCCGTCGATCGATCTGAACGTGAGTCGGTTAGACTGACAGGCTGCCGCAAGCCCATCGACCGGCTCAGGGATCGTGCGGCGCCTTATCGAGGAGTCATCATGCCCAAGGAACGCGGTGAGACGGTCGTCGCGACCAATCGTCGCGCGCGCCACGAGTACGCGATCGAGAAGACGTATGAGGCGGGCATCGTACTGACCGGCACCGAGGTGAAGTCGTTGCGGCAAGGTCGTGCGAATCTCAGCGACGGCTATGCCTACATCGATGGGGGAGAGGCCTACCTCGATGCCGTTCACATCCCCGAGTATTCGCAAGGGCACTGGACCAATCACGCGACGAAGCGTGTTCGCAAGCTGCTGCTGCACAAGGACGAGATCATCAAGATCTCGCATGCGGTATCGGCTGGTGGTTACACGCTCGTGCCGCTCAAGCTCTACTTCTCAGACGGTCGCGCCAAAGTCGAGATCGCGGTGGCCAAGGGTAAGCGTGAGTACGAGAAGCGGCAGACGATCCGCGAGCGCGAGGACAAGCGCGAGGCCGAGCGAGCGATGCGCTCCCGCAATCGCATGGGCGACTGACGGAATCCGAGGTCGGCGCCGTCAGAAGGGCGGCGGCTCGGGATCGGGCTCGAACCGAACGGCGGGCTCTGGCAGATCGGTGTAGATCCGACCGGTGGGGCTCGTCCATTCCAGGACGCCACCTTCGAGCTGGCGGACTCGCCAATGGCTGTTGTGCTTCAGAGTGTGGTGGCGCTTGCAGAGATGCGCGAGGTTGCAATGACTGGTGGCCCCGCCACGTGCGGCGTCGTGTGTGTGATCAATGTCACAGCGCCACACGGGCTGGCGACATCCGGGAAAACGACATCGCTCGTCGCGCGCACGAAGGAACCGGCTGAGCGATCTGCTCGCCCGGTAACGGTCCACCGCGAGGACACACCCGGTCACGGGCGAGGTCATCACGCGTTCCCATCCGGGCGCGTTGGCGAGAAGGCGACGGGCACTCTCCGGGTCGACGGGTCCGTAGCCCGCGAGCAGCGCCGGTTCGGTTCCGACCCCGGCCGCGGTGAGTACGGGAACCGTGATCTGTACGGTGGCACGGATCGCGTCGATCCCTTCGCCTTCGCTGCACGTCTCGGCGGTGCCGGCGAGTAGGAGATCGCAGACGATGTCGGCGCGCAGCTGATCCATCGTGCGGATGTCAGTGGCCGGCGCTTCGCTGGCACCGGTCGCGCTGGTCAGACCTGTGTCATCAGTGTCATTGCTCTCGCGGGTGTCATCGGTCCCGCCCATTGCCGCGGGCGCGCCGGTCTGACCAGGCGCACCAGTCCGACCGTGCTCGGTGCTTTTCGCAGGGCGCGCGGCGATCACCGAGTGAGCGTCCTGGGTGAGCCGATCGAAGATGCCGTGGGCGAGGACTGAGGGTATCGTCAGGTCGAGTTTCGACATGGCGTCGGCGAGGTCGATGAGCTGCACACTTCGCCGCGTGCGGGCCTCGACATGGCGCTCCTGGATGGTGCGCGGATTCAGCCTCGCCGCGAGCGTCTCTGCGACGGGCCGCAGTCGACCGGCGGTCATCGTCTCCGCGCGAGAGAGCGCTGCGCTGACGAACTCGGCACGTGCGACGGCGTCATCGATCGGGAAACCGACTTCATGGATAACCGAGACGTGAGCTCGCGATATCCGCGCCGCGGCGAGCGCGTCCACCACCCCAGAGAATCGAGCACACAGATCGGCTGCGTCATTGAGCTGACGTTGGATCGTGCGTTCGGACAAGCGGGCAGCTGTGGCAAGGTCGGCGATCATCGTCCGCGCGGGCATATCGGTCTTGACCGACTCGCGAGACGTCAGGCGCGACCGCTGCTGTTCCACGAGAGACGCGACGGCCGCAAGGGTTCTGATCTCGCGGGCGTCGATGACCGCCCTCTCGCTTCGGCATGCGACGAACTCGTCGACCAGCGAAGAAGTCGCCGCGCGGTCGCGCGCATCCTGGTCGGCGGGCTCGCATGGGAGGGGCGACGGATCGGGATTCGAAGACATGGTCTCGCTCGAGGCAGAAGGGTGAGTTGATGCGAGATCCCTTGAGCGCGGCATTCGCACCCGTTCTCATCCTCTGGCCGTGAAACTCGTCTTCAATAACTGTGTCTAGAATCTCTGTTCTTATGATCGCACAGTGTGTCGTCACATACAAGCACGCACTTCGTATGTTTGTTCTATGTCACATCGAACGGTCGCATCAGGTGGTGCTCCGTTACGCTGAACGCGCCCAGATGAGGCATCCCGCTTCGTGGCGCCATAGTCTGGCGGACATGCCATTCATCCAGATCTCCATTGCTGAAGGACGCACCGATGACCAGGTGCGCGACCTCGTCAAAGAACTCACCGAAGCCACTGTTCGCACGATCGGCTCGAAGCGCGAGGCCGTGCGCATCATCGTCACGCAGGTCTCCGGGACGCACTGGGCGAACGGCGGCGTGACGGTGGCCGACGAGAAGGCTGCGCAGGAGGCGGCTGCCTCGAACGAGAGCTGAGCCGAAGTCAGCGGGCGACGAATCTCGCCTCAACCGCTGCACTCACGAGAATGTCCTCCGGCTGCAGATCGACCGCCGGCACATCGCCCATCGAGTCGGTCGCAAACGAGGCCTTCGCCATGCGCAGCATGCCTTGTTCCGGTCGCGCGGGGTCGCTGTGGTTCAGCAATCCGACATCCGCGATCTCCAGCGGTGTCACCGATGCGAGGCCGATGGCGCCGGCATAAGCGGTGGCACGCTCGACGGCGACCTCGACGGCGTGCGAGGCGACATCCGCTTCGGTTGCCTTGGCTGTTGCGGGTGTGAGTCGCCATTCGATGTTGTCGACCTGGATGCCGTCGCGTTCGGCGACATCGCCCAGCCACCACGACAGGGCCGCGAAGTCGACGAACGTGGCCGTGATCTCCACCGAGGCATAGTGGACCAGCGCGAGCTGCTTGCCCTCGTTGTTCCAGGGACGGTTCGCCCACACGGCGACGCGCTGGCTCGACCACTCGGAGAGGACACCGCTCGCCTTGCGGGTCTCGAGGTCGTCGCGAATCGGGGCGGCGAGCGACGCCATCCGCTCGACGACTTCGCCGCGCTCGGGCCCCTCCGCGCGGACGGAGAGGTGTGCGACGGCTTGTTCAGGGGCGATCCGAGTCTCGTGCTCGCCTCGGACGGTGATGACAACTTCACTCATGCGCAGAGCCTACGCGGCGTATAGTGCGTCGAGAATGCCACCGGTCGCCCAACCTTGAACGCAAAGGCGTGATCATGACAAACCTCGCCAGCAGTCACGTACGCAGTGTCGCCCTTTCGTCGGTGCTCGTCGCTACCCTCCTGCTCGTCGGGCTCGCGTCGCCCGCTGTTGCCGCGCCGCAGAGGGCGGAATCGACGGCCGTGGGTGTCTCCTCGACAGGGTCGACGTCGTCGTCCGGACCGGACGGCCGGCACACAGGCGGTGCTGAAGACGCGACGGATCACGCGTTGTCGATCACCGAGGCGAGCCCGAGCGACCGCCGCAACGTCCAGGGCGATGCTGTTCTGGCCGTGAACGCCCCCATAGCGGGGACGGTGAAGGGCAGCGATGGACAGCCACTCTCCGGCGTGATCGTCTCGATCTGGTCGTCGGCGTGGGACGGTGTCACGGCCTGGGACTACCCGCTCACCTTTGTCGCATCCGTGGTGACGAGCGGGACCGGCACATTCACGCTGAGCGTCCCCGTGGGGTATTACACCTTGTTCTTCAATCCGGTCGACGACCCCGATTCCGCCTGGTCCTGGGTGGGCGGTCAGGCGGTTCCGGGCAAATATCCCACGCTGGTCAGCTCCGGGGGGTGGCAGGTGAACGCGTCGCTCGGCGCGTCGCACGCGATAAGCGGCTCTGTGACCGGCGGACCCACGAGCACACCGCTTTCGACACCGATGACCCTGTGGGCGTGCAACGATCGCGAGTCGAGCTTCTGGTGCTCGCCCAACTGGGAGATCAGCAGCGACCCCGGCGGGTACGGCTTCTGGCAGTTGCCGGCCGGGTATTACCTGCTCGAGGTGTCGGCGCCCGACTCGCGGTACAAGGGCGAGTGGTGGAACAACAAGCCAGATTACGGCGCGTCCGACTTCATCCAGGTCTCGAATGGAGTCGACACGTTCGCCGACATCAACCTGGCACGGCACGTACAGGTTCTGCCGGAACTCACCGTGAGCGGCACCGCGGCAGTAGGCAGGACTGTGTCGGTGACCGTGCCCACGAAGGTCTCCGGTGCGACCTACGTCTACGCCTGGTACTCCGACGGTGTCGCAATCGCGCCGAGTTCACCCGAGTCCACGTTCCTGCTCACCTCGGCGCAAGCGGGCACGCAGATCACGGCGCGTGTCAGGGTGAGCAAGCCCGGGTACGCGACGGTGACGAAGCTGACCGCGCAGACGTCGCGTGTCATCGCGAGCTCGGCGCCGACGATCACCGGCCGGGTGGCGGTCGGACGGGCGCTGACGGCGAATCCGAACGCATGGACTCCAGGCACGACGTTCACCTATCAGTGGTACGCGGACGGCGTCGGGATCCCGGGGGCGACGTCATCCACGTACATGCTCACGCCTGCCGAACGTGACAAGACGATCAAGGTCGGCGTGAAGGGGTGGAACCCGGGCTACACCACATACTTCCGAGGTTCGGGGCCGACTCTGAAGGTCGCGCAGGCGGCGAAGCCGACGATATCCGGTACGCCGAAGGTCGGGCAGAACCTGACCGCGGGGACCACCGGGTGGACTCCGGGCACGACGTTCGTGTACCACTGGTACGCAAACGGCGGTGCGATCGCTGGGGCGGCATCGAGCTCGCTCACCGTCGTGTCGGCATACGTCGGCAAGACGATCACGGTGAGGGTGGTGGGTTCGAAACCCGGCTACACCTCGTTCTCGCAGACATCGCTGCCCACCGCCGCCGTCGTCAGGTGAGTGCTCGGGGGCGCGAGTCGATGTAGACTGAAATGCTCGGATGCCGCGGCATCCGGTGATGGAAAACTCCACAGCGTGACAGCGGCCGCCTCGAAAGAGGACCACGGGGATGATCGGTTTCGACATCGCCTGCGATTCTGCGAGAAGCGGGCCGAGGATGCAGGGTTATCTCGTAAACGACCTCTGCAAAACCATAATTGCCGATGCAAATCGCAATGAGTTCGCCCTCGCTGCATAAGCGAGCCTGAACTCCGTGAGACCGTAGGCGTTCCCGCTACGGACCCTCGCGTCATCTAGGGGACTTGCTGCGTGACGGCGTCTGGACGTCACGCGGGACTCTTCCCAGGCTGGGCTCGTCGACTTAGGTGTCTGTGACAAAGGTCGGAGCCGAGCAGAACGCTTTCACAGACTGCGCCCGGAGAATGCGCAGATTTACAGCGATGGACGGGGGTTCGATTCCCCCCATCTCCACGAATGCCGCTGTCACGTCGATTTCGATGAAGGCCCGGAAGCTATGTGCTTCCGGGCCTTCATCGTGCGTGGAGTTCCGCGAGTGCGTCCGTCACCCGCCGCCGTAGAAGATCTGCTGGAGCGTCCCGTCAGGACTCAGCAGATGCAGCTCGAGGCTGATCGGGACCTCAGGGTCGAGGTAGCCGACTTGGTACGGCCACGCTCGCTGCCCGACATCCGACGTGGTTTGCGGGTAGAGCGCGAGTACGCCGCCGGCAGTCTGGACGTAGCCCTGCTCCCGCGACCGGATGACGCAATCCGTCGAGGACCGGCACTCTGCGAAGGTGTACTCATAGAGCCCGTCGGCCGTGAATCTGTAGGTCTCAGACAGAGTGTGTGAGCCGGTGCTGTCGAGCCAGTCATCCACACCCCACTCACCCACGAGCGCGGGATCCAGCGATTCGATGGCGGTCGGATGTGGGCTGGGCTCCGGCTCAGGCGGTGGGGGAACGGGCTGGCTGTCGGGCACGGGCTGAGGCAAGGGTGCCGGCGTCGGCGATACCGAGCATGCCGACAGCACGAGGATGAGCGAGAGCGCGAGCGGCGCGATCCGTCGCGCTGCGCGAGATGTCTTCATGATCCCCTCCTTTTGAGTTGAGGAGATCTCGGGTGCGGGCGCTGATACGCGCTCGGCTGTCCATAATGAAGGCGTGCAGCAGCGCATAGCACGGGTGACGTCAACCGCCGGCTCCGAGGTGGCGTACGCATCGATCGGCGCCGGTCGCCCACTGCTGTACGTCAGCGGATGGCTGAGCCATCTCGAGTTGAGCTGGGAGCTGCCGGAGGAGCGAGCGTTCTACGAGAGTCTGGCCGAGGGCGGGCTGCTCGTGCGATACGACCGGGCAGGATGCGGGCTGTCGGGGCCGTTGACCGGTCCGCCCTCGATGGCGCACGAATTGGACCAGCTCGCCGCGGTCGCGGAGAAGATGGGTCCTGAGCCCTTCGACCTGATGGGCACCTCGATGGGCGCGCTCGTCGCCGTGGCGTGGGCGGCCGCGCACCCCGGGACGGTCCGGCGACTGGTGCTCTACGGCGGGTGGGTATCCGGCGCCGAGATCTCGACGCCCGAGGTGCGTGACCACATCCTCGGCCTCGTCGAATCGCACTGGGGACTCGGGTCCGATGTGCTGACCGACATCTTCGCCCCCGACGCCCCTGCCGCAACCCGGGCTCGGCTCGCTCTCTACCAACGTGCGAGTTCGAGCGCCGCGACGGCCAGGGCGCTCCTGGCCCTGAGTTACGACCTCGACATCGGCGACCGGCTCGCGCAGGTGCGAGCACCGACGCTCGTGGTGCATCGCGCACAAGATCGGGCCGCACCCCTCGACCAGGCCGACGCACTTGCCACCGGCATCCACGATGCCCGACTCGTTGTCCTGCCAGGCCGTTCGCACCTGCCTTACGAGGGCGATGCTCAGGCGGTCGTCGCTCCGATCCGCCGCTTCCTCGGGCTGCGCGCCTCGCGACGTGGTGCCGGAGTCCTCACAGCGCGGCAGAGAGAGGTCGCCGCACTCGTCAGCGAGGGGTGCACGAACCGAGAGATCGCCGCACGACTGGGTATTGACGAACGGTCAGCCGAGGGACATGTCGAGCGGATCCGCCAGCGTCTCGGCATCCGCTCGCGTGCGCAGATCGCGGCGTGGTACACCGGCCAGCACGAGCGCTCGGGCCCGGTGAAGTGAGGTAGTTCTACGCCTGACTGAGTGGATGCGGTCTTGCATGCTGGGGTGATCCAATACGCGACACCATCGGAGACGACATGACCGAACCGACCACGATCGCCCCACTGGCCTCCGAGTTCGATCAGCACCCCCTGCGCGGTCGGTTCAATGCCGCATTCTTCGAGGCGATGGACTCGTACATTGAGCGCACGCTGCGTCCGCACAAGGAGAAGGTGTTCGCACGGCTCCCGCGTGATGTCGTCGAGATCGGACCGGGCGTCGGCGCGAACCTCCGCTATCTGCCGACAGGAGCGAGGCTCATCGCCATCGAGCCGAACCGGTACATGCATTCCCGGTTGCTGAGCGCCGCTGCCGACCGTGGCGTAACCGTCGACGTACGCGATCGGATGGCCGAGCAGACCGGCCTGCCCGATCACAGCGTCGACAGCGTGATCTCGTCGCTCGTGCTCTGCTCAGTGCAGGAGCCCGCGGCAGTGCTCGCCGAGATACGCCGCATCCTGCGCCCTGGCGGGACCTTCCGATTCGTCGAGCATGTCGCGGCCGAGAGCCGGACGCCGACCCGAGCTGCCCAGCGGATCCTTCGCCGCCCGTGGGCGTGGACCTTCGAAGGATGCTCGTGCGAGCGCGACCTGGAGCGTTCGATTCGGGATGCCGGCTTCGACACCGTCTCGGTCGAGCGATACCGGATCCACAGTCCTTTCCTGCCTTTCAACACGCAGATCGCGGGCATAGCCCGCGCGTAGCGGCGATGTCGGGCCGCGGCATCCGTCGTCGAGTCACCCGCCGGCCCACACCTCGCCGATGGAGATCTCCCTCTGGAGTACATTCGACGCTGCGCGGTGCCCCGAGTGCAGGGCTGCGGTGACCGTCGCAGGGTCCTCCGTCCAGGTTGCCTCGCCGGCGATGTGGAGCACCCCGCCGATGGGCGTCGCGAGATCATCGTGATCGGATGTCGTCGAGCCGACCTTCATGTACGCGTAGGCCCCGTGGGCGAAGGGATCGTCCTGCCAGTTGGTGATGTGCACGTGCGTCGGCTGTTCCACTCGGTCGCCGTAGAGCCGCCGCAGCTGCGTGAGCACCGACTCGACGACGAGGCTCTCGTCCCAGCCGAGTGTGTCGACGGCAGCAGGGCCGGCTGCGAAGGTCAGCAGTGTGGGCGTGCCGTGAAGCGCCGTGAGGTCATACCAGGAGTGCCACCAGCGGCTCTCCGGTCCCTGCTGACGGATGGCGTAGACCCCGTCATCCCAGAACCTCGTCGGGAATCGCAGGAACACCTTCTCGAACGCGTTCATCTTCAGTCGGCTCAGGGCACTCGCCACCGGTTCGGTCAGCGGAGGCTCGATGACGAAGTCATCGGACTGCAGCACGCCGACCGGCACCGTGACCACGACGTCAGCAGCCGCGAAGGCGCCATTGTCGGTCGTGACGCTGACCCCGCCGGCTGACCATTTCACCCTCGAGACCACGTGCTCCAGGCGCACATCCAGCCCCTCGGCGAGTTTCGCCGGCAACCGGTCATAGCCGTCCGGAAAGACCACCTCATCGCCGTCCACCACGTCGTCGTCGAGACCGTGCGCGGCGAGGTCTTCGATCCACGCGCCGTACTGCTCCTCCGAACGGTGCTCCATGTACTCGCGCATGCGCTGGGCGCGCTCGTCATCCCACCCCTGTGCGACGATCGCTGCCTCCGTGACGTCGCGGTAGGAGGCATCCGGATCCGAATGCGCGACCACGTCCAGCAGGGTGGCGTCGACGGCATGGATGTCATCGATGAAGCCCTGGGCAGCGGCGTCGGAGAGTCGCACTCCGTCCGGATCGTAATAGGCGATCGGACGACTGTCGGGCTGGTAGCCGCCGACCGTGAACTCCACGGTGCGCATGCCGAAGGCTTGGGCAGCGGCGTATACGGCGGAATCGTTGATGCCGTGGATCCAGGAGGCACCGAGGTCCGTGATGAGCCCGTCGGCGCGATCGGTGTGCACCCGGCCACCGACTCGGTCGCGGGCCTCCAGGACCACGACCGTACGGCCGGCCCGCTGCAGCAGCCGGGCAGCGGTCAGGCCGGAGACGCCGGCGCCGATCACGATTGTGTCGAACCGATCCATCGTGGGCTTCCCTCCCGGCGCGTTGCGCGCGCTCTTCGACGCTACCGAGGCCGTGCCGGTGACGCGAGGGGCTGCGAGCGCTGGTGCGCGCGTTTCGCGTCGCTCAGCGACTGCGGCGAGGATCGGGGTCGGAGCTCGGCAGGAAGTACTCACGCGCCAGCGGAGCGACCTCGAGCTTGCCGGCATCCGCCCTTGTCACCCATCGCAGCTCGGCGATCTCAGCGCTCACCAGAGGCCGCTGAGACCCGATGTCGACGTCGAACACATCGGCGACCACCAGGAACCCCGGCTCGTTCGCCGCGGCGGCGGTGAAGCGGCCGAGCCCTCGCAGCGCGGCAGCATCCACCAGGAGCCCGAGCTCTTCCTCCAGCTCGCGCGCGAGCGTCTCGGCAGGGGATTCGCCGGACTCGGGCTTGCCGCCGGGCTGCATGAACGCGGTCGTGCCGGCCTTCCGCACCAGCAGCAGCCCACCAGCGGCATCCGTGATCACCGCAGCCGAAACGTGGATCGAGTGAGGCTCGGGCGAGTGGGCGGACGGAGAGGTCACCGTCGCACGCTAACAGGTCCCGCCCATGCACCCCGACGTAGAATCGCGTGTGCCCGCTGAGACTCCGACCGCTCCCGAACCAATGCCGAGCGGCATCGACCCGGCTGACCTCGCGGCCACGCTGAGGGTGCTCAATGGGATGGCCGGACTCGATGAGACGCATCCCGACTTCGTCGCCGTGCGCCAGGCGACGGCGGGGATGTTCAAAGCCGTGAAGAAGGTCCGCCGCCGCGAGATCCGCGATGCGATCGCCCAGGCCGACCGCGAAGTGATCGCCGCTACGGCCACCGGAGCGGCCGACCGGATCGACGACGAGACGCGTGGCATCCCGATCAGCACTGCGACGACAGCACCGACCGCCGGAACGCTGATCAAGGCCCGCGATTGCTACATCTGCAAGAAGCCCTACACGGTGGTCGACGCGTTCTACCACCAGCTCTGCCCCGACTGTGCGGCGATGAGCCATGCCAAGCGGGATGCGCGTACCGACCTCACCGGCAAGCGCGCGCTGCTCACGGGCGGCCGCGCCAAGATCGGAATGTACATCGCGCTGCGGCTGCTGCGCGATGGTGCGCACACCACGATCACGACCCGGTTCCCTCGCGATGCCGTGCGTCGTTTCAGCAGCCTGTCCGATGCGTCCGAGTGGATCGACCGCCTGAAGATCGTCGGCATCGACCTGCGCGACCCCGCGCAGGTCATCGGACTCGCGGAGGACGTCGCGGCAGCGGGGACCCTCGACATCCTGATCAACAACGCGACGCAGACCGTCCGCCGCTCGCCCGGCGCATACCAGCCGCTCGTCGACGCCGAGCTGGCTCCGTTGCCGAACGGTCCGATGCCCGAACTCGTGACGTTCGGTCACACGAACGACCAGCACCCGCAGGCTCTCGAGCGCTCAGTGACCGCGCACCCCATCCTCGCCGCCGCGGCTTCGCGCGCGGACGAGCTGACGGAGCAGGCGATGGCCGCCGGATCCAGTTCGCTCGAACGACTCGCCGCCGGAACAGCGATCGATGCCGGCGGGCTGATCCCCGACATCCATCACACGAACTCGTGGACCCAGCGCGTCGACGAGGTCGACCCCCTCGAGATGCTCGAAGTGCAGCTGGCGAACACCACGGCGCCCTTCCTGCTGGTGTCGAAGCTGCGACCGTCGCTGGCGGCGAGCAGCGCGCGGCGCACCTACATCGTGAATGTCAGTGCGATGGAAGGCGTCTTCGGCCGCGGATACAAGGGGCCGGGGCACCCGCACACCAACATGGCCAAGGCGGCGGTCAACATGCTCACGCGCACGAGCGCGCGCGAGATGTTCGAGACCGACCGCATCCTCATGACCAGCGTGGACACCGGCTGGATCACCGACGAACGACCGCACCCGACGAAGGTGCGGCTTGCCGAGGAGGGGTTCCACGCTCCCCTCGACCTTGTCGACGGCGCTGCCCGTGTCTATGACCCGATCGTTCGGGGCGAGGCCGGCGAAGATGTGTTCGGGGTCTTCCTCAAGGACTACGCGCCGGGCGCATGGTAGACCTGCCTGCACCGGGCCATCGGGTGGTGGTGCGGTACCTGCTGCCGTCGGGACAGGCCACGGATGCGCTCGGGATACTGCTCAGCGCGGATGCCGCGACCGTCGTCGTCCACGGGGTCCGCGGCGTGGAGCGAATCGCGGTGGGGGACATCATCGCCGCCAAGGAAGTGCCGCCTCCGCCTGAACCCCGCGTGCGGCGAACGACCTCGTAGCCGGAGCTACTCCGTGTCGGAGACGCGGATGTGGACCTTTCCGACGGCGCCCTGCTCGACCGCATCATGCGCCGCAGCAGTCGCTTCGAGGGGAAACCACTTGATGGGCAGGCCGGCCTCTTCGCCGACCGGCAAGGCACCTGCCTCGAGCGCCGAAGTGATGTCTTCCGCTGCCGCGGCGAGCGCGGCATCCCCGACCGTGTAAAGCAGAAGTCCCTGCCAACGGGCGTTCTTCGCGAAGCTCGCCATGATCGGGGCGGTGAAGTCGTCGCCCCGGTCGGTCGCGTAGTACGCGATGCTGCCGTGGTTGGCGAGCACCCTGACGTCCAGCGACGCGTTCACGGCGGGGGAGACCTCGACGATGTGGTCCACGCCATTCGGGGCGATCTCGAGGACGAGGGCCGCGAGGTCGCCGTCGGGATATTGAAGCACGTGATGGGCCCCTGCCGACCGCGCGAGTGCGGCCTTCGCGCTGCTGCTCACCGTCGTGATGACGGTGGCGCCCGCCCACACCGCCAGCTGGATGGCCGCATGGCCGACTGCTCCGGCCCCGCCCTGAACCAGCACCGCTCGGCCGCTCAGAGCACCGGCCGACAGGTGAGCCGGTCCGGACTCGTGCACGGTGAGGGCGCGGTGCGCGGTCATCGCCGGAACTCCCAGGCTGGCGGCGACATCCCACCCGATGCCGTCAGGCAGTCGTACCACGCGACTCGCGGGCACGACCGTGAACTCTTGCGCCGTTCCGGTCGGACGCTGATGTGCGGCGAGGAACATCCAGACGCGATCCCCGATGGTCAGCCCTTCCACGTCATCGCCGATCGCGTCGATGACACCCGCGCCATCCTGATTCGGCACGACCTCGGGGAATTGGAGCGCTCGGCCCGCAGTCGCGCGCGCCTTCCAGTCCGTCGGGTTCACCCCGGATGCGACGACGCGCACCCGAACCTCGTCGGGCCCCGGAGTCGCGGGCTCGCGCTCTTCGAGCGACAGGACGGACGAATTGCCGGTCAGGGAGTAGACGATCGCCTTCATGTTGAGACCAAGCTCCGTTTGGCGCGGAACATTCCGAATGTCGCCGGCCGCCGCTACCTTGCATCCATGGCGATTGATGACGATGTGCTCGATTGGCTGCTGGACTCCGATCCGGCTCTACGGTGGCAGGTGCAGCGTGATCTGGCCGGCGACCCACCAGCCGTGTGGGAGGCGACACGGGCACTCGTGGCCACGGAGGGATGGGGCGCGGACCTGCTGTCGAAGCAGGACCCCGACGGCCAGTGGGCGGGCGGCTCGTTCTTTCCGGCGGGGTTCTTCGGGAGCGCTGAAGCCGAGCAGCCGGGCCAGCCGTGGGTCGCGACGACCTGGGTGCTGAAGGATCTGCGCGAGTGGGGGCTGGATGCCGCAGCTCTGCCTGACGAGGCCGAGAAGCTCGAGGCGAACAGCCGGTGGGATTACGACGACCTGCCCTACTGGGGCGGCGAAATCGATGTGTGCATCAACTCCTATACGCTCGCCAGCGGTGCGTGGCTCGGCGCGGATGTGTCCGCGCTTGCGAAATGGTTTCCGGCCCACCGCCTGGCGGACGGCGGATGGAACTGCGAAGCCGAGGAGGGCAACTCGACGCGATCCTCATTCCACTCGACGCTCAATGCAGTGCGAGGGATGCTGGCCTACGAACGCATCACCGGAGACACGAGCCTGCGCGATGCGCGCCACGGTGGCGAGGAGTACCTGCTCAGCCGCAACCTGCTGTATCGCGCGTCGACCGGGGAGCTGGTGGGGGAGTTCGCCACCCAATTCGTCTACCCGAACCGACACCGTTACAGCGTGCTCGCTGCGCTCGATCACTTCCGCGATGTCAGCCTGCTCGAGGGGACGCCGCCGGATCCCAGACTCAGCGATGCCATCGACCAGGTACGCGCCGCCCGCCAGCCGGACGGCACCTGGCTGCAGAGCCGCCGCCTCGCCGGTCGCACATGGTTCGACGTCGATGTCCCAGCGGGGGAGCCGTCGCCATGGCTCACGCTCATCGGCACGCGGGTGCTCGATTGGTGGGATGCCGCCCGGTGAGCATTTTGCGTGCTTGCGGTGGGCCGGATCCCGCGCGATCTTGTAGACGATAGTCGGTGACGGGCGGCGCGACACTGCCGCCGGAATGAGGGAATCAACGAATGAAGAAGTACCTGGTGGCATTTCCGAGGCAGGCGATGGTCGTTCCCGAGGGTGACTTTCCCGCGGTCGAGCGCGAGACCCACGTGTGTCGGTGTTCGGAAGCGGTACGCACGTTCGGGTACGACCCGGCGTCTTGACTTTGGAGTCTCACACGTTCGACGTGATCGTCGTCGGCGGCGGGCCGACCGGCATGATGCTGGCCAGCGAGTTGCGACTGCACGACGTGCGCGTGCTGGTGTCGGAGAAGGACGCTGAGCCGAGCATCGCGGTGCGCTCGCTCGGCCTGCACCCGCGCAGCATCGAGATTCTGGATCAGCGCGGTCTGCTGGAGCGGTTCCTCGAACATGGGCAGCAGTACCCCGGCGCGGTCGGCCGCTTCGCCGGGATCGACAAACCCGCGCCGGCAGACCTCGACACGGCGCACGGATTCATTCTCGGCATCCCTCAGCCGGTCACCGATCGACTCCTGGCCGAGCGGGCAGAGGAACTCGGCGCGGAGGTGCGCCGCGGCTGTGAAGTGACGGGCGTCGAGCAGGACGACGACGGAGTGACCGTCGAGCTCAGCGACGGCACCCGCATGCGTTCGGGGTGGCTGGTCGGCGCCGATGGCGGCCGCAGCACCGTGCGGAAGCTGCTCGGCATCGGCTTTCCCGGCGAGCCCGCTACCACCGAGTGGATCCTCGGTGAGGTGGAGGTGACCGTTCCGCCGGATGAGGTGGCGCGGATAGCGCAGGAGGTGCGAGGGATCCACCGCGGGTTCGGCATCGGACCAACGGGAGGCGGCCTCTATCGCGGCGTGGTTCCTGCGGCGAGTGCCGCGGAGGATCGCTCAGTGCCTCCGAGTCTGGAGGAGTTCCGGACGCAGCTGCGGGCGTACGCGGGAACCGACTTCGGCGCGCACTCGCCGCGATGGATGTCGCGATTCACCGACGCGACCCGCCTCGCGGACAAATACCGAGTGGGGCGAGTTCTGCTCGCGGGCGATGCGGCGCACGTGCACCCGCCGCTGGGAGGACAGGGGCTGAACCTCGGAATCCAGGATGCGTTCAACCTCGGCTGGAAGCTCGCGGCCGACGTCGACGGGTGGGCGCCGGTCGGCCTGCTCGACACCTACTTCACCGAGCGGCATCCGGTCGCCGCCGACGTGCTGACCATCACGCGAGCGCAGAGTGAACTGCTCGCGCCCGAGCCCGGCCCGCAGGCCGTGCGCCGTCTGCTCTCCGAGCTGATGGACCTCGACGACGTCAGACGGTTCTTCGCAGAGAAGATCGCCGGCATCGGCATCCGGTACGACTTCGGCATGGGACCCGAGCTGCTCGGAAGGCGGCTGCGCGACATCCGGCTGTCTCGTGGTCGGCTTTACGAGCTCTGTCGCGAAGGCCGCGGTCTGCTGCTCGACCAGACCGGATCACTTTCGGTCGCCGGGTGGTCGGACCGGGTCGACTACGTCGCGGAGGTCAGCGACGAACTCGACTCACCCGCCATGCTGCTGCGACCGGACGGTCATGTTGCATGGATCGGCGATGCCCAGGACGACCTCGAGCGACACCTTCCGACGTGGTTCGGAGCTGCGAAGAGCTGACTGCGCGGTATCGGGTGACTCGACGGGCGGCCCGCCCGCCGCGTGCCTCGCTCAGACGGCGGCCGTGAGATCCGCGAAACCTGCGGCGATGAAGAACGACAGCACAGTCAGCACGATCGACACCGGCACCATCAGGTTGCGCTCGGGCTTGCTGCGCGAGACCGCGTTCATCAGGATGCCGAGCACGAAGTAGGCGAAGATCACCCACATCGCGATCTGCGCGAACAGCGGAGGGAAGACGTCTATCGCGCCGATGCGGTCCCATGCGATGACGGCGATCAATGCGTAGACGAGGATCGACACCGCGCTGCCGATGCGCAGCCGCACTGGAAGCACGCGGTGCTGGCCGCCCCAGGCGAAGCGGCCGAGCGGGGCCCCGAAGATCAAGGCGAGCTGGAGGACCGCAAGGGCGGCCAGAACCAAGGTGAGCGCAAGGGCGAGGGGCACGGTCTCACCGTAGTCGGGTCGCGCGTCCTATCGAGGCAAAGTATCGTCGCCGCGTCCGTCGTCTCAATGCGCGACATCGCGGGACTCGAGCGACTGGGTGCCGATCACCGAGAGCAGCTTGAGCAGGTCGTAGCTTTCCGTGCCGGGCGTCGCGGTGAGAACGAGCAGCGTCTGTCCCTGCTCGGGATCGATGAGGAATTGGCACTGCAGGTCCATCACGCCCACTTCGGGATGCTGCACGCGCTTGTCGCGGGAGTGGGTGGTGCGCACATCGTGCGCCCCCCACACCGCCACGAACTCGGGACTCTCCGCGAGCAGCGCATCGACGATCGCACCGGCACGCGAGCGGGGGCCGTACTTCCCATAGACAGTGCGGATGTCGGCAGTGAAAGCTCGGGAGTGCATCGGATGGTCCTCAACGGGGTAGACGTTCCGCGCCGAGGGATCCATGAACCACCGGTAAGCCACGCTGCGCATGAAACCTTCGTAGCGCGTCTCGTCTCCGAACAGGGCTCGCGCCGCAGGTGTCTGGGCGAGCGTCTCGCCGAGCTCGGTCATCACCTGCGCCGGCGTGTCGGCGAGGCGGTCGAGCACGCGCATGATGCCGGGGGAGATGTGGTCGCTGCGCAGTGCGCGCACGGGCGCGGTGTGGCCCGCGAGCCTGAACAGATGGTCGCGCTCGTCGAGGTTCAGCCGAAGACCGCGGGCCATGGCGGCGAGCATCTGCTCCGACGGCTGCGGGCCGCGGCTCTGCTCGAGCCTGCTGTAGTAGTCGACAGACATGTCGCAGAGCGCCGCGACCTCTTCGCGGCGGAGTCCAGCGGTACGCCGCCGCGAGCCACGTCGAAGGCCGACATCCTCGGGCTGCAAGGCCTCGCGACGCCGGCGGAGGAAGTCGGCCAACTGCGCTCTATCCATCGATCGAGTCTCCGAGATCGGTGCGGGTGGAACAAGGGACCGACGATCCCTGGCTGTGGCGTGCATCGGTCCTTGAGCCTGTCGATGGGTTCGGTTCAGGGCACTTTCGACGGGCCGGCGACCGGCTGGCGTGCGCGCTGGATCAGCTCGCGACGGTCACGCCGACCATGTGCTCCGAGAGTTCCCACACCCGGCGGGCGGCGGCGTCATCCCGAAGTCGCGAGTAGAGACGCTGTTCGGCGGGCAGTCCTTTCAGGTGCTGGAACCCCTGGGGACCGTAGAGGCGGCCGCTCGCGGCGTCCGGACTCGTCGCGGCGTACACGGCCGAGAGGGCAGCGGATGCGGGAGTGCCGAACAGGAAGCCGCGTCGAGACAGTGCGCGGATGAACGTGACCGCCGCGGTGTCGACGCCTCGACCCATCTCGGGGTGCGCGGCGAGCAGATTGGTCGGCGTGATGCCGGGGTGAGACAGATTGCTCCGGATGCCCCAGCCCGCGGCATCCGATCGTCGCTGCAACTCCGTCGCGAACAGGCCGAAGGCGATCTTGGATGAGCTGTACGCCTTCATGGGGTCGTAGTCGCGCTCCCAGCTGAGGTCGTCCCAGTTGATGGCGCCCTGGTTGGCGGCGATGCTCACCTGGCTGGTCACGTGCGCGCGCCCCGCAACCAGCAGTGGCATCAGGTGTGCGACGAGCGCGAAGTGCCCGAGGTGATTCGTTGCGAACTGCAGCTCAAAGCCGTCCGCGGTCAGCTGTCGCGTCGGGGGACTCATGACGCCGGCGTTGTTGATCAGGATGTCGATGGGGCGCCCCTCCGTGAGCAGCTGCTCCGCGAATGGCGCGACGGATTCGAGCGACGACAGATCCAGCGCGCGAACGCGGATGTCGGCACCTGGCGTTCGCTCGCGGATGCGCGCTGCCGCGGCCCCGCCTTTCGCGGGATTGCGGACGGGCATGAGGATGTCGGCGCCCGATCGGACGAGGCGCGCGGCGATCTCGAAGCCGACTCCGTCACTCGCACCGGTCACGATGGCAAGGTTTCCGGTCAGGTCGGGGACGGTGATGTCGAGGGACTTAGGCATGATGGGCAGCTCCTGGAGGTCTCTAGGTCGCGGGTTCCCCTCAATGATCCGCAACTCGCCCCGGCGCATTCAGGGCGCGCTTACCCAGGGATCGCCGATCCCTGGCTGCCCGGCCCGGCGACGGGCGGCGCGTCGAGCCTGTCAAGCCCGTCGGCATCCGCGCTCCACACGCGTAGCGTCGCCGCAACGGCCGCCGGCCGGGAATGGGACGATGATCATGGTCGACGCGAGCGACAAGCAGAACACCCAGGGCGTTCCGGACGAGAACCCCGATGCCGGCACGGCGTCGGGCGGGGCGCCCGACGCGCCGGATACGACGGATGAGAACGGTCGCCCGGTCGACAACCCGTCCGGGTAGAGCGGGGTCCGGTCGAGGCGCTCAGTCCGCGGCGCGCCGCCAGTCGTCGCTCGTGATGTGAGAGCCGCCCTGCGGGCCCATCTGCAGCATGCCGCCGTCGACGACCCACGACGCACCCGTGACGTAGGACGCGGCCGGAGATGCGAGGAAGGCGATCACCGAGGCGATCTCTTCGGGGGCTCCGGGTCGGCCGAGCGGCACGCCTGGCCGTGCGACCGAATGCGGGTCGACATCCTCTTGCTCGGTCATCGGTGTGGCGACTTCGCCGGGAGCGACCGAGTTCGCCGTGATTCCGTGCTCGCCGAGCTCGAGTGCGATGGTCTTCATCAGCCCGCCGAGCCCGTGCTTCGCGGCGTCGTATGCGGCCGAGCCCACGCGCGGCTGGTGCTCGTGCACGCTGGTCACCGCGATCAGACGACCTCCGTGGCCGACATCGACCATGTGCCGCGCCGCAGTCTGCAGGCAGACGAACGCGCCCCCGAGATCGACCGCGACAGTGTGGCGCCATTGCTCGAGGGTCAGGTCGAGGAACGGCGCGGGATCTGCGGTGCCGGAGTTGTTGACGAAGACGTCGCACCCGCCGAGGTCGCCGATGAGCGTGTCGACCACAGATGCCGCCTGCAAGGGATCGGCGACATCCAGTTGAGCGATCAGGGCACGGCCACCATGCGAGCGGATCATCTCGGACGTCACCTCGGCGCCGTGCTGGTCGGTGTGCCAGGTGATTCCCACCGCCATGCCCGCCTGCGCGAGTGCGACCGCGGTCGCCCTGCCGATTCCCGAGTCCGAGCCGGTCACGATCGCAAACTTCGGGTCGAAGTACATGCACGTCACTCTGCCGATGCGCCGACCTGATCGGCAAAGGGCTTGACAGGTGCCGCCTCGCCGTCGAGATGACCTCGCGGCATCCGCCTAGGGTCCTCCTGGAGGGCTGTCAACGGCCTCCCGCTCGCCGTCGCCTGACATAGCGTGAGGCGACGGGAGTGAGGAGAAGTTGTGACACAAGAGTCAGAGGTGCCCGCGGCATCCGGAACCAGCAACCGCGTGTCGGTGGTGATTCCGGCGAAAGACGACAGCGACAGCCTCGCTCGGTGCCTGGCTGCCCTGGGTGCCCAGACTCGACCGCCCGACGAGATCATCGTCGTGGACAACGGGTCATCGGATGCCACGCCCGACGTCGCGGCAGCGGCCGGCGCCACGCTGGTGAGGTGCCCAGAACCCGGTATCCCGGCCGCGAGCGCTGCGGCGTACGACCACGCGACCGGCGAGCTCATCCTGCGCTTGGATGCAGACTGCGTCCCTTCACCGCGCTGGGTAGAAGCGATGGCATCCGCGTTCGAGGAGCGGCCCGACGTCGCGGTGTTCACCGGCGGCGCCGCATTCATCGACGGGCCTCATTGGCTGCGCCGTCCGCTGGCGGCGGTCTATCTCGGCGCGTACGCGGTTGTGGTCACGCCTGCGCTCGGGCACCTGCCCCTGTTCGGGTCGAACCTCGCACTGCGACGCGACGCGTGGCACGACGTTCGGGCAACCGTGCACCGGCACGATGGGGAAATTCACGACGATCTCGATCTGGCGTTCCACATCGGCGAGGGGCACCGGATCCGGTTCATCCGCGGTGCGTCCATGGGGATGTCCATGCGACCGTTCTCGAGCGCGAGCTCGCTCGTGGTGCGTGTCCGGAGGGGATTCCGCACGGTGGGAGTGCATTGGCCGCGTGACTTCCCGCCCTTCCGATGGCTGCGACTCGCCGTGCGTGCGAGGGGGAGTGCGGTGAGGTTGTCGCCCGCGCCGGCGACTCGCGCCTAGGAGGGTGAAGACCCGCCGACTGCCTCGTGCTCGGCCGTGGTCCCCGGCCACCGATCCTGCGCCAGCCCCTCTGCCAGATATGCGAGTCGGTGGAGAGTCTCGTTGTTGCGCCAGTGCAGCCCGAGGTCCATGAGCGGCCTCGGCACGAAACGGCCGGGCCCGGCCACTGCCTCCTCCCGGATGCTGACCACGCTCCGGTCGCCGCGTGGCTTCACGTCGATCGTCACTCTCGCCTCGCCGATCGGCCAGCCCTTCGGTCGCATGACCATTCGCCGCGGCCGGTCGTACTCTTCGACGAGGGTCTCGTCGTTGATGAGCACGGGCCACACACCGAACGAGTGATGCAGCCGCGTGCCGGTCTGCGGCCACGCGTCATCGACTTCCCGCATCCGGGATGCGCCGACCACCCAGCTCGGAAACAGCCACCCGTCCGCCAGCACGCGGAAGACGTCTTCCGGGGTGCAGGCCAGCTCTCTCACGTTCCGGGACACCATGTCGCTCCGATCGCGGAATCGACCGGCAGTGCGCCCTGCGCACCGGCGAGGCCCGGGCCGCCGAAATTGATGCTCTGGAAGAGGTACTGCATCATCGCCCCACCCTTGCACCCTGGCCGCCGCGACAGATCGGGGTGGACAGGAGCGACACCGGCGCCTAGCATCCATCACCCCGAATCATCGACGCATCGCGATCGCGCGTGATACCCGGCCGAGGGGCATTTGGCAAGGCTCACGTGAAGAGACGTCAGCACACGTAGAACTGTCCCTGGCCGGTCCGACCGATCGGCACAGGAAAGGGGCACTCATGCCGGACAACTATGAGACTGACGAGCCGATGGGCTCCGGCGTCACGACCACGGACTCACCAGGAGCCGTTGACACGGTGAAGCAGGAGGCAGCGGACCTCAAGGATACGACCACCGAGAAGGCCAAAGACGTCGTGGGAACCGCGAAGGACGAGGCGGCATCGGTGCTCAGCGAGGCGAAGTATCAGGTCAAGGACCTGTACGCGCAGACGCAGAGTGAACTGAAGGATCAAGCGCGCACACAGCAACAGCGACTCGCGTTCGGCCTGCGGTCGGTGAGCGATGAGCTGGACTCGATGGCTTCCGGCAACGGCAGCTCGAGCGGGCTCGCAGCCGATCTCGTGCGCCAGGTGTCCAGTCGAACGGCGAGCGCGGCATCCTGGCTCGGCGACCGCGACCCCTCAGCAGTGCTCTCGGAAGTCAAGAGCTACGCGCGCCGCAAGCCCGCCACGTTCATCATCGCGGCCGCCATCGCAGGAGTCGTCGTCGGGCGACTCACGCGGGCACTTGCCGCGAACGCCTCGGATGCCGCATCCGCGTCGCCCACCACGCCCGCGATCGGCAGCGGTCGTCCGACTGCGGCAGAGCCGTCACTTGCCGCGGCATCCTCATTGAGCGCGGCGCAGTCGGCAGAGCAGCCGACTCCCTGGGACGCCCCCGTCACGTTCGAAGACGCCGATGTGGAGGTCGACGACACGCCGATCTACGCCCAGTCGGTGCCCTCATGGAACGGCGAGCCGACGTCGGAGGGCGGCGATGACCGACACAACTCCGTCTGAGGCGAAGGCGGCCGAGACCTCGCTCGGCGCCCTGCTCGGCGAGGTGACCAGGGACATCTCGACGCTGATGCGTCAGGAGGTTGCGCTGGCCAAGGCCGAGCTGAAGCAGTCCGCGGCCCAGAGTGCCAAGGCCGGAGGACTGCTCGGCGGTGCCGGATACGGCGCACTCATGGCGATCTTCTTCCTTTCCGTCGCACTGTGGTGGGCGCTTGCCACGGTGATGGGCGGGGGCTGGGCGGGAGTCGTCGTCGCCGTCATCTGGGCGGTCATCGCGGCCATCCTGTACGTCACCGGCCGCCGACAGCTCAACGAAGTGCAGGGCGCACCGCAGACGGTGGAAACCCTGAAAGAGATCCCCGAAACGCTGAAGAGGAATGAGGAGAACCGATGAGTGATTCACCGGAAGCCATCCGAGCCGAGATCGAGCAGACCCGCGCAGGGCTGGGCAGCAATGTCGACGCCCTCGCAGACAAGGTCTCGCCGTCCAAGATGATGGATCGCCAGACCGACAAGGTGAAGAATGCGCTCGGATCCGTCCGCGAACGCGTGATGGGCGCCGCCGATGACGCGGGCTCTTCGCTCTCTGACGCCGGCTCGTCCGCAGTCGCGCAGGTCGGCGACGTGAAGGACCGTGTCGTCGCGAAGGCCGAGGGCAGCCCTCTCGCCGTCGGCCTCATCGCCTTCGGTGCCGGACTGCTGCTCGCCTCGCTGATCCCCGCCTCGGCGAAGGAGAAGAAGGTCGCCGCCGACGTCAAGGACCAGGCGCAGCCGCTGGTCGACAAGGTGACGGATGTCGCCAAAGAGGTCGGCGAGCACCTCAAAGAGCCGGCTCAGGATGCCGCCACGGCCGTCAAGGACGCCGCATCCGGATCCGTTGACACCGTGAAAGAAGAAGCGCAGTCCGCAGCCGCCGAGGTCAAGGACCAGGCCCAGCAGGCTCGCGAGAACG
The DNA here is from genome assembly GCF_039530225.1 of Microbacterium pumilum. Lineage (NCBI taxonomy): Bacteria > Bacillati > Actinomycetota > Actinomycetes > Micrococcales > Microbacteriaceae > Microbacterium > Microbacterium pumilum. The sequence continues at coordinate 3,220,939 of NZ_BAAAOH010000001.1, read as the reverse complement.
TCATGGAGAGCTCGGCTTAGCGCCAGCGACCCAGTCGAGGATGGCCCGGGAGGCATCTCCCGGGCCATCCTCGCGCCATCTGCGCCCGGCGCGAGCACGGTTCCACCGACGGGGGTGATGGGACGCAGCGCATCGCCGGATGCGGCATCCATCGATTCGCCGTAGGGGGCACTGGCGGTGCCTGGCACCGCGTCGAGTTCTCATCCATGCTGGGAAGTGCACGACGACGGAGAACGACAAGGAGCACGCCATGCACACACGCACGCTGGGACAGGGCCTCGAGGTATCCGCCATCGGACTCGGGGCGATGGGGATGTCGATGAGCTACGGCCCGAATCCCGGAGACCGCGACGACATGATCGGCGTGCTGCGGTATGCCGTCGAGCACGGCGTGACCTTCATCGACACCGCCGAGGTCTACGGTCCGTACGACAACGAGAAGCTGGTCGGTGAGGCCGTCGCGCCGATCCGCGATCAGGTCGTGGTCGCCACGAAGTTCGGCTTCAACATCGCCGACGGCCGGACCGAGGGCACCAACTCCCGACCGGACAACATCCGTCGCGTCGCGGACGAGTCGCTGGGACGACTCGGCATCGACGCGATCGACCTGTTCTACCAGCATCGCGTCGACCCTGATGTTCCCATCGAGGATGTGGCGGGCACGGTCGGCGAACTGGTCGCCGAGGGCAAGGTCAGGCACTTCGGACTGTCTGAAGCCGGGGCCGGCACGATTCGCCGCGCGCACGCGGTCTTCGCGGTGACGGCCGTCCAGAGCGAGTACTCGCTGTGGACGCGTGATCCCGAAGCAGAAGTGCTGCCGGCGTGCGCTGAGCTGGGCATCGGCTTTGTGCCGTTCAGTCCACTCGGCAAGGGCTTCCTCACCGGTTCGGTCTCCGCTGACTCGACCTTTGCTCCCGGCGAGATCCGTGCGCGGGTCCCGAGGTTCGAAGCGGAGAACCTGCAGGCCAATCAGGCGCTGGTCGATCACGTGCGCGGGCTCGCGGCAGAGCGCGGTGCATCGCCCGGACAGGTGGCTCTCGCCTGGCTGCTGGCGCAGCATCCGTTCGTCGTCCCGATCCCGGGCACTCGTCGGCGCGAGCGCATCGACGAGAACGCCCGTGCGACGACTGTGGCACTCTCAGCCGATGACGTCGCCGATCTGAACCGGCTGGTGGACACGATCGGCGTCGCCGGCAACCGCTACGACGACGCGGGGATGTCCGCAGTCGGACTCTGAGACTGACCGGTGTGGACGGTCAGTCGCGCGGCCACTCGACGAGCAGCAGACCCTGCTTGGTGTCGGCGATCTTGACCCAGCCGTCGCCGAAGAGGTAGGTCATGCCATACCCGTCGGCGTCGGTGGCGATGCTCGTCTCGGGGCTCTCCGTGATGTAGACGCCTTCGACCGCGCTTTCGCGCACCCATCCCTGGCTCACCAGATTGTCCTGTGCCTCACTCGCGACGTCGGGTTCCACCGGAGCCCACCCGAACAGCTGCAGGTGATCGCCCGCCGGACCCTCGAAGTCGGCCCAGATGCACTGCAGACCCTCGGGCAGCTCGGTCTCGCCGATGTAGAACGGGTCGGCCCGAGCAGTCCAGCCGACGCTGGCGAAGTCGGCCACGGTCTCGGCGGGAATCATCGTGTCGCAGGTCGGCTCGGCTGAAGCGTCCGGGTCGTCGGACGGTTCGCCCGACGGATCCGGCGCCGGTGTGCTGGGGGTCGGCGCAGTGGATTCGCTCACCTGTGGACCCGACGGCGGCGCCGAAGTGCATGCGGTCGCGAGCGCAGCCGTCAGAACGAAGACGAGAGCGGCGCCGAGCCGGGCGAGTGGCGTGGTCATCGAGCGGTCTCCATGCGGGGATCGGGGGAGCGTCACGAGGAGTGGAGCAGCGAGAGGAACGACTCGTGAAGGATGCCGTTGGTGGCGAGCGAGGAGCGATCCGCGATCGAGTCTCGGCCGTCGAACGAAGTGAATCGCCCGCCGGCTTCGGTCACGATCGGCACCAGCGCCGCGATGTCGTACTCCTTGACACCGAACTCGGCGACGAACTCGAGGCGTCCCTCCGCGAGCAGCATGTACGGCCAGGTGTCGCCGTACCCGCGGTCGCGCCACACCGCGCGCGAGAGACGGACGACCTCATCGAGTTTGCCGACCTCATCCCACTGGGAGATGCTCTGGAAGCTCGCGCTCGCGGCCTCGATCGTGTCGACGGAAGAGACCGTGATGCGCCGGGGGGCGGCATCCGGGGTGTTCGTCCACGCTCCCTGACCGGCCGCGGCCCACCAGCGGCGGCCGAGCGCGGGCTGGCTCGCCACGCCGATGCGCGGCACGCCATCGATCGCGAGGGCGATCAGCACCGTCCACATGGGGATGCCCTTGAGGTAGTTCGCCGTGCCGTCGATCGGGTCGATGATCCACTGGCGAGTGGTGCTTCCCGTGACGCCGAACTCCTCGCCGAAGACGCCGTCGTCCGGGCGCTCGGCCTCGAGCATCGACCGGATGACGCGCTCGGTGGCGAGGTCGGCTTCGGTGACGTGCGAGGTGTCGGGCTTCACTTGCACATCGAGATCAGCCGCATCGAAGCGTGCCATGGATGCCGCATCCGCCGCGTCCGCGAGGCGCAGCGCGAGCTCGAGATCGGCGCTGAGATCCCCGTTGAAGGGCGCGTCGAAACCGGCCGGTGATGTGGGGGAGGTCACGTCGTCAAGGATATCCTGCGTGGGCTGTCTCGATTTCCGAGTGACGCGACCCAGATGGTAACGTTGTCCCTCGTTCGCCCACGCGCGGACCATGCACCTCTAGCTCAATCGGCAGAGCAACTGACTCTTAATCAGTGGGTTCTGGGTTCAAGTCCCAGGGGGTGCACAGACAAAGGGCCCCGCGTCAGCGGGGCCCTTTGTCGTTCGCCGGACCCAGATTCTGAACGAATTTCCATCCACGCGCATCCAACAGCACGTCCCGCACGGAAGTACTCACTACAGGCGGAAGAGCCGCCCACAAGGAGGACAACGTGCGCAAGACAATCGCAGCAGGTGTCGTCGCCGGCTTCGCACTCGCGGCGGGTTTCATCGCCCCCGCCCAGGCGATCTCGTCGACGACTGCAGATCTCTCGGTGCTCCACGGGATTCCCGACACCCCCGTCGACGTTTACGTGAACGGGGACTTGACCCTCGATGACTTCCAGCCGGGAGATCTCGCAGGGCCGCTCGACCTTCCGGCGGGTGACTACGCAGTCGCATTGACGGCTCCGGATGCCGCGGATGACAGCGCCCCGGTCCTCGGACCCGTCACCATCACCCTCGAGGCCGGCAAGAGCTACACCGCGACAGCCAACCTGGACGAGGCCGGCGCCCCGGCGCTCAACCTCTTCACGAACGACATCGCGCCGACCAATGCCGGCGAGGGCCGTCTCACTGTTCGCCACGTCGCCGCCGCACCGGCTGTAGACATCCTCGCGGGCGGCACGCCCGTCATCGAGGGACTCGTGAACCCGGATGAGTCCACGCTGAACCTGCCGGTCTCGACCGTCTCGGCATCCGTCGCAGCCGCAGGCACGACTGACCCGCTCATCGGTCCCGCGGATGTCGCGATCACTGACGGTGGACTGACGATCGTGTACGCGTGGGGCAGCCTCGAAGACGACAACCTCGCTCTCGCCGTGCAGACCGTGACCGTCGGCCACACCGATCCGGGTGCAGTGAACTCCGGAACTGCCGGCTATGCAGCCGAGCGCGACACCATGACGCAGGCCATGTGGATCATCGGGATCGCGGTCGCGCTGGCCGCCGCATCCGTTGCAGGTGTCGTCGTGAGCCGTCGCGTCCGGGCAGCGAAGATCGAGTCCTGACGTCGACCTCGGCCGGAGAGAAGCAGACGTGATCCTGCGCTTCATCGCGTCAGTCGCGCTGATCATGCTTCTCTCGGCCTGTGCTCCCGCCCCGGCTCTCAGCGGGGCGGGAGCATCGTCGACCGCCGCGACCCCGGTCGCGTCGCCGACTCCGACGGCTGTCTCCGACATCCCGATCGTCTCGAGCGCGCCTACGCCGGTGCGAGCCGCTGTGCCGCCGGTACGAGTTCAGATCGTCGCGGCGGGAATCGATGTCGAGGTGATCCCGGTCGGAATCGAACCGGGCGGCTTCATGGAGCTGCCTCCGAACCCCGCGATCGCGGGTTGGTACCGGTTCGGACCCGATCCCTGGAGCGCCGACGGAAACACGGTCATCGCCGCCCACATCGATGCACCGGACTATCCGATCGGTCCGTTCGCGAACCTGCGCGACCTTCCGGCAGACGCCGAAGTGACCGTGACCGGCGCCGACGGCTCGACGGCTTCGTACGGAGTCGTCACGCTGACCTACTACCCGAAGCAAGACCTGCCCACTGAGGAGCTGTTCGCGCGTCAGGGCACCAAGGCGTTGGTGCTGATCACGTGCGGAGGAGCCTTCGACAGCTCGACCGGTCACTACGAGGACAACGTCGTGGTCGTCGCCGCACCGCGAACCTAGTGCCCACGGACGTACACTGCGGGCATGACCAAGCGAAGGGTGCAGATCGCGGCGCTCGCACTGGCCGTCCTCGCCGCGGTCGTTCTTCTGGTCGTTCCGACCTACGAGTCGGTCACCGTGAGTTCGGACGGGGGCGAGATCAGCACTTCCCTGACGATGCTCCAAGCCGTCGGACCGTGGATCTTCGTCGTGCTGCTCGTGCCCGTGCTCGCGACCGCTGTCCCGGTCTTCGCACGGGGTCGCGCGTGGAGCGTGCTCTCGATGATCGGTGCGATCGTCCTCAGCGGGTTCGTCATCCTGAGCCTGCTGACGATCGGAATGTTCTTCGTTCCTGCGGCGATCGCGTCGGTCGTTGCGGCATGCCTGCCCGCGAGAGGGAAGATGGCGGCCGTCGTCTGAGGTCGGTGTCTCAGTTTCAGGCGGCGTCGCCGACGAACACCGCGGCGGCCTCATCTGCGGCATCCGCTTCGCGCTCGTCGACATGCGCGAGCGAGCGACGGCCGAACGCGATCACCGCGGCGGCGATGGCGACCGATGCCGCGGCGAACACGTACGGCACGGTCGGGCCGTACAGGTGCCACAGCAGCGCCGCGATCGGCGGCGCAGCCGCTCCACCCAGGAAACGGACGGCCGAGTACGACGACGAGGCGACGGACCGCGGCAGGTCGGTGGACTCCATGACGGACTCGGTGAGCACCGTGTTGAGCACGCCGAGGAACAGACCTCCGACGATGATGCACGCGACAAGTGCAGCGGGACTCTCGACGAGAATTCCCGCGGCGACGAGGTCGAGTGCGAGGAGCGGCAGCACGAGCAGCAGGACAGTGGTGCGCGGCATCCGTCTCGTGAGGACCGGGGCTACCCAGACGCTGGTGATCGCCAGCGCCACGCCCCACCCGAAGAAGGTCAGGCCGATCCCGACTGCGCCGAACCCGAGCGGGAAGGGTGAGAACGCGAGAAGCACGAAGAACCCGATGTTGTAGAAGAGCGCGGCGATCGCCAGCACCGCGAGCGACGGATTGCGCAGCGCCTTGATCGGCGCCGAGAGCGGGATCGGGGCGCGCTTGTCGCTCGGTCCGCGCAGCAGCACGGCGATGGCGATGAAAGCTATCGCCATGAGCACCGCGACACCGAAGAACGGACCTCGCCAGCTGACCGAGCCCAGCAGTCCGCCGAGCAGCGGGCCGACCGCGATTCCGAGGCCGAGCGCGGCTTCGTAGAGCACGATCGCCGCGCCGCTGCCGCCGGTCGCCGCGCCGACGATGGTCGCCAGGGCGGTCGAGATGAAGAGGGCGTTGCCGAGACCCCATCCGCCGCGGAACAGGATGACGGCATCGACGCTGCCGCTCAGCGCGCAGAGCAGCGCGAACACCACGATCAGGCCTAGTCCGGCCAGCAGGGTGGCTTTCGCGCCGATGCGACTCGACACGAAGCTGGTCACCAGCATGGCGAGTCCGGTGACGAGCAGGTAGCTCGTGAACAAGAGCTCGGTCTGGACCGGGGTGGCATCGAGCTGCTCGGCGATGACGGGCAGGATCGGGTCGACGAGTCCGATGCCCATGAACGCGACGACGCAGGCGAATGCGACCGCCCACACGCGCATCGGCTGATGCCATACCGAGACCGGCTTCGAATGAGTGGATGTCGGACGATCCTCCCTCTCGAGCTCGACGTTCGACTGCCCCCGGCTCATCGGGCGACCACCACGCGCGGCGCGGTCTTCGACGCGAGGATGCGCGCGGTGCGCGACAACGCCGCCCAGTCGTCATCCGAAAGGTCGGAGAAGCGCGGTTCGAGGGCATCGCGCAGCTGCACGCGCCACGCCGCGAGCGCGCGAGCGCCGTCGGCGGTGACGCTCAGCACGCTGGCGCGGGAGTCGGACGGATCGCTGTCACGCGAGACGAGCCCCGCCGTGACGAGCTGCCCGACGAGTCTGGTCATGCCGGGCTGCGTCACGCGGCTGAGGGTCGCGAGCTCGCCCAGTCGCTGCGGTCCTTCGTTCTGCAGGATGCTGAGCGTCCGCCACTGGGCTGCGGGGGCCTCGTTGCGGGTTTCGAGTGCGGCGATGCGTGTGAGCGCGTGCGCCGCAACCACGATCTCTTCGATGTCTTCACCACGGGTCATGGAGTAAGCATACCGCTGTTATATACCAGTGGTATGGATATTTGGCGTCCTGCGGTATTCGACGGCATGATGCGTCTCATCGACAACGCGCCGGCTGCGCGACCGGACCGAAGGGGCTGACAGGATGGTGCTCGCCTCTGGGTCGGCCGGCATGGCGACAGGAGCCTCGTACACGATGGACGGCGGGTGGACGGCGCGATGACGCGATACCGCACCGCAGATGTCGCGGTCGACGGCGGGATGCTGCGCGTCGGCGTGTGGGATGGTCCGGACGCGAACGCGCCCGCCGTGCTGCTCGTCCACGGCGTCACCGCGTCCCATCTCTCGTGGCCGCTGGTGGCGGACAGGCTGCCCGAGGCGCGAGTGATCGCGCCGGATCTCCGCGGCCGTGGACGAAGCAACGACGTCGGAGGACGCGCCGGGCTGACGGCACATGCGCGAGACCTCGTCGCAGTGCTCGATGCGCTCGATGTCGGTTCGGCCGTCGTCGTGGGGCACTCGATGGGTGCGTTCGTCGCACTCGTGTTCGCCGACCTGCACCCCGGACGCGTCGAGCGGCTCGTGCTCGTGGACGGCGGACTGCCGCTCGACCTGCCTGACGGACTCAGCTCGGACGAGGTCATCCAGCTCGTCCTCGGGCCGACCGCTGAGCGTCTGTCGATGCGGTTCGCCAGCGTCGGTGACTACCTCGACTTCTGGCGGAGGCATCCGGCGTTCGCTCGTGACTGGTCGCCTGCGCTCGAGGCGTATCTCGCGTATGACCTCGTGGGCGTGGAGCCCGACCTGCATCCTTCGACGAGCTATGCCACGGTCGCCGAGGATTCTGTCGATCAGAACACCGGGACAGCGATATCGGACGCGCTCGCCGCGATGCGGCGCCCGACGCTTCTGCTCACCGCTGAGCGCGGTCTGCTCGATCAGGTCCCGCCGCTGTACTCCGGCGAGCGGTTGCCCGCCTTGCTCCGCACCCACCCGCGGTTGCGTCACGAGGCGGTGGCCGACGTGAACCACTACACGATCGTGCTCTCGGCGCGCGGTGCGGATGCCGTCGCCGCGGCGATTCGCGGAGAGCTGGCGGCTGCGGATCGGTAGGGTGCGCGTGCCGCATCGGCTCCATGCGAGGGGCCCGATTCAGCGCCCGGAGGCCGCGATGCGGGTCGTGAGCTGGTGCGCGTGGGCGAGCAGGGTCCGACCGAGCTCGGGAAGCCGATCGGGCGAGAAGCGGAACTCGACACCCGTCAGGCTCAGCGCCCACTGCGGGTGCCCCTCGCGGGTGAAGACCGCGGCGCCGATGCCGTAGCTGCCCTCCACGATGAGGCCGGGGTTCACGGCATAGCCTCGCGAGTGCGTCTCGTGCAGTCGCGCCCGCAGACGCTGCTCGGAGTGCGACGATCCCCAGCGCTGCGAGAGGTCGGGGTGACGCTCGAAATAGGCGTCCACATCGTGGGGCGGCAGGAAGGCAAGAATGGCGAGTCCGGCCGACGCGACGCCGAGTGGGAACCGCACGCTCTCCGACAGCACGAAGGACCGGATCGGAAAGCTGCCCTCTTCGCGCACCAGGCACACGGTCTCGTCACCCCGGCGAACCGAGAGGAACGCGCTCTCCTCGGTGCGCACCGCGAGCGACCGCACGATGTCGCGTGCGATCGCGGTGATGTCGTAGCGGGATGCCGCCACAGTCCCCATGAGGTACAGTTCGGGTCCCGGCATCCATCGCCCGGTGCGCCCGTCCTGGTCGACGAGCCCCTCATTGCGCAGCGCGGTGAGGAGTCGGTGGGTGGTCGGCCGCGTGAGCTGCGCGCGTTTCGCCAGCTCTGCGACCGGGAGGCCTTCATCCCCCGCCGAGGTGACGAGCCGAAGCAGGCTCGCGGCGCGCGCGACCGACTGGGTGCCTGGGATCGTTCCACTGGTGTCCACGATATGGACACTATGGCCGACGACATCCACATCGCAACGGCGTCCGTGACATTGCCCAGACGGTGGGAGATGCTGAGATCGTCATTTCCGCCCGCCGGCTCGCTCGACGTCCCGGCGAGCACTCTGCGAAGGAGCATCAGTGATCGACAAGACCGTCGGAACGGCCGCCGAGGCGGTCTCGGACATTCCGGATGGCGCATCCCTCGCTGTCGGAGGGTTCGGCCTCTCGGGCAATCCCATCGCCCTGATCGAGGCGCTCCTCGCCCAGGGGACTTCGGACCTCAGCATCGTGAGCAACAACTGCGGCGTCGACGACTGGGGACTCGGCATCCTGTTGGACGCGAAGCGCATCCGAAAGATGACGTCTTCGTACGTCGGCGAGAACAAGGAGTTCGAGCGGCAGTTCCTCTCGGGTGAGCTCGAGTTGGAGCTGACGCCACAGGGCACGCTCGCCGAGAAGCTCCGTGCCGGCGGATCGGGCATCGCGGCGTTCTACACGCAGACCGGGGTCGGTACGCAGGTCGCCGAAGGCGGTCTGCCCCGCAGGTACGACGGAGTCGGTGGCATCGCTGTCGCTTCGCCGGTGAAGGATGTCCGGACCTTCGAGGTGTCGGGCACGCCGCACGAATACGTGCTCGAAGAGGCGATCGTCACCGACTTCGCGCTCGTCCACGCGCTGCGGGGCGACCGGCACGGCAACCTCGTTTTCAACAAGGCGGCCCGCAACTTCAACCCGCTCGCTGCGATGGCGGGGCGGGTCTGCATCGCCCAGGTCGAGGAGCTCGTCGAACCCGGCGAGCTCGACCCCGATCAGATTCATCTTCCCGGCATCTACGTCCATCGCATCATCGAGGTCGGGACCGATATCGAGAAGCGCATCGAGCGCCGCACGGTCACCGTGGTCACAGAAGGGGAGAACTGACATGGCGCTCACCCGCAATGAGATGGCGGCCCGCGCCGCAGCAGAGCTCGCCGACGGTTCATACGTGAACCTCGGCATCGGACTGCCGACGCTCGTGCCGAACCACGTGCCGGCCGGTGTCACCGTCGTGCTGCAGTCCGAGAACGGAATCCTCGGCGTCGGCCCCTACCCCTTGGAAGCGGATGTCGACCCCGACCTCATCAACGCGGGCAAGGAGACGGTCACCACACTTCCGGGTGCGGCGTTCTTCGACTCGGCGACGAGCTTCGGCATGATCCGCGGTGGCAAGATCGACGCCGCGATCCTCGGCGCCATGCAGGTGTCTGCCGCCGGGGACCTCGCCAACTGGATGATCCCCGGCAAGATGGTGAAGGGCCCGGGCGGCGCGATGGATCTCGTCCACGGTGCCGCGAAGGTGATCGTGCTCATGGAGCACGTCGCCCGCGACGGCTCGGCCAAGATCGTGCACGAATGCTCGCTGCCGCTCACCGGCAAAGGCGTGGTCGACCGCATCATCACCGATCTCGCCGTCATCGACGTGACGGACGACGGACTCGTCCTCGTCGAACTCGCTCCGGGCGTCACGATCGATGAGGTCGTCGACGCGACCGAGCCCCCGCTGATCGTGCCGGAGCACGTGCGCTCGGTTGAACTTAAGGTGGAAGCATGAACCACGACGACGTCGTCATCGTCGCCGCCGCGCGCACTCCGCAGGGGCGACTCAAGGGCCAGCTCGCACCGCTCACCTCAGTGCAGCTCGGGAGCATCGCCATTCGCGGGGCACTCGCGCAGGGAGGTGTGCCGGCGGATGCCGTCGACGCCGTCTTCGTCGGACAGGTGCTCCCCGCCGGTGCGGGCCAGAACCCCGCGCGCCAGGCAGCGGTGGGTGCCGGCATTCCGTGGTCTGTGCCCTCGGCATCCGTCAACAAGGTCTGTCTCTCGGGACTCACGGCGATCATCGACGGCGCGCGGATGATCGCGGTCGGCGATGCCAAAGTCGTCGTCGCCGGCGGCATGGAATCGATGACGCGCGCGCCGCACCTGCTCATGGGCTCGCGCGACGGTTGGACTTACGGCTCGGTCGAGGTGCTCGACCACATGGCGTACGACGGTCTCACCGACGCGTACGACCGCGAGAGCATGGGTGCATCGACCGAGCGCCACAACGGTCGCCTCGAGGTGACCCGAGAGATGCAGGATGCCGTCGCCGCCCGCTCGCACCAGCGCGCCGCCGCGGCGACCGAAGCGGGATTGTTCGACGCCGAGATCGTGCCGGTCGAGATCCCGCAGCGACGCGGAGAGGCGGTTGTGGTCACGAAGGATGAAGGGATCCGTCCCGAGACGACGGTCGAGACGCTCGGCAAGCTGCGTCCGGCCTTCGCCGAGGGCGGGTCGATCACGGCCGGCAACTCGTCGCAGATCTCGGATGGCGCATCCGCCGTCGTGCTCACGACACGCTCGCACGCGGATGAGAACGGCTGGCCCGTGCTCGCTGTCGTCGGAGCGTCCGGCCAGGTCGCCGGCCCCGACAACTCCTTGCACTCTCAGCCCGCCCGCGCGATCGAGAATGCCCTGGCGAAGCAGAGGATCGCGGCATCCGACTTGGACCTCGTCGAGATCAACGAGGCATTCGGCGCGGTCGTCGCTCGCTCGCAGCAGGAGCTCGGCCTGTCGGACGACGTCGTCAACATCCACGGCGGCGGCATTGCCATCGGTCACCCCATCGGGGCCTCGGGCAATCGCCTCGTCGTACACGCCGTTCACGAACTCGTGCGGCGCGGGGGAGGCACCGCCGCTGTCGCGCTGTGCGGCGGAGGCGGACAGGGCGACGCGCTCATCCTCACGCGCTGATCAGGTTTGCGCGCCCGGCTTTGTCGGTGCGCGAAATCATAGGTACTCGGCGAAAGCGCACGTTGGCGCGCCCCACAACGAGTGGCTTCGCCCAGATCATGTGATCTCGGCGCGGGGACCGGCCCACCCGAGCGGTGTGCGAGCGCTCAGCGGCGCAGCACCTTGCGCGCCAGCGTGTTGCCGAGGAGCTGCACGCCCTGCACGATCACGATGATGATCAGCACCGCTGCCCACGTCACGACGGGGTTGAACTGCTTGAACCCGTAGACGATCGCGAACTCGCCGAGGCCGCCGGCGGCAACAGCGCCGGCGATCGCCGTCATGTCGACGAGGGCGACCACGATGAACGTGTAGCCGAGGATCAGCGGGCCGAGTGCTTCGCGGGGGATGAGCCGCAGCAGGATGCGCGACCGACTCGCCCCCGCGGCACGCGCCGCCTCGATGATGCCCGGACGCACGGTGAGCAGGTTCTGCTCGACGATGCGGCTGATCGCGAACATCGACGCGAGCGTGATCGCGAAGATCCCGAACTGCGGCCCGATGCCCGGGATGCCGATGCTGCGCGCGATCGGCTGCACCGCGGCGAGCAGGATGACGAACGGGATGGGGCGGAAGAAGTTGACGACGACGTTGAGCACACCGAACACGGCGCGGTTGGGAAAGAGGCTGCCGGCCCGCGTGGCGTACAGCGCGAGGCCGAGGAGCAGTCCGGCGGTGCCACCGAAGATGAGCGCGAGCGAGACGACGTAGAGCGTCTCGAAGGTGGCCGACCACAGCTCCGGCAGCAGCTCGATGAGCCTATCCACGAGGGTCCTCCTCGATCAGCTCGGCGAATGCCGAGGCTTTGTCGATCGCGCGCTGCACGGCATCCGCTTCTCCGTCGAGAGCGAGCGTGAGGTGGCCGAAGACCCGACCGCGGATGTCGTTGATGCCGCCGTGGATCAGTTCGAACCGCACCTGCTCGGCGGCCAGCGCAGCGAACACGTCGGCTTGCGTGACGTCGCCTTCGCGGATCGTGAACGTCACGATCCGACCCGGATGCCGCGACCGGAGCGTCTGCAGTTGGTCGCCGACCGGCACGTCTTCGATGATGCTGGCGACGAACCGTCTGGTTGCGGCGTTGCGCGGTGCCGAAAGCACGTCGAAGACGTCGCCGTTCTCGATGATGCGACCGCTCTCCATGACCACGACGCGATCGGCCAGTGTGCGGATCACGTCCATCTCGTGCGTGATGACGAGGATCGTGATGCCGAGCTCACGGTTGACGCGCCGAAGCAGGTCCAGGACTTCCTGCGTGGTGTCGGGATCCAGCGCGCTCGTCGCCTCGTCGGCGAGGAGGATCTTGGGGCTCGTCGCCAGGGCGCGCGCGATGCCCACGCGCTGCTTCTGTCCGCCCGACAGCTGCTCGGGATAGCTCTTGGCCTTGCCGCCGAGTCCGACGAAGTCGAGCAGCTCGGCGACTCGCGTCTTGATCTCGGCCCGCGGACGGCCTGCGACTTCGAGCGGGTACGCGACATTGCCGGCGACCGTGCGCGACTCGAAGAGGTTGAACTGCTGGAAGATCATTCCGATGTCGCTGCGCAGCTCGCGAAGGTCCTTCTCGCGAAGCTTCGTGATGTCGCGGCCGTCGATCTCGACAGCTCCCGAAGTCGGGGCCTCCAGCGCGTTCACCAGGCGCAGCACTGTGCTCTTGCCCGCACCGGAGTACCCGATGATGCCGCAGATCTGGCCTGCCTCGATCTCGAGGGAGACGTCGTCCACGGCAACGACCGGCTCCGAGTCCTTCGACGGCGCCGGGTAGGCCTTCGAGACATCCGTGAGTCGGATGAGTGTCATGGGCGACTCCTTGATGACATGCGTGTGCGGCCCGCTCGGAAGAACGGGCCGCACACGCGGATGACTACTGGTTGGCGCGGATGTCGTCTTCCACGTCGGTGAGCGAGGTCACCAGGTCCTCGACGGGCGTCTTGACGATGACGGCCGTGCCGCCGGATGCCTCGACGACGCCATCCAGGATCTGTTGCGAGTTCTGGAAGATCTCGACGAGCTTCAGGTACGTCGGGTTGTCGGCGTCCTCGGCCTTGGCCGCGAAGATGTTGATGTACGGCACCGCATTCGGATCGGACGGGTCGTCCTGGGCGATCGCATCTTCGGCCGTGAGACCGGCATCCTCGAGGAAGTCGTTGTTGACGATCGCCGCGGCCACATCGGGCAGCGAGGTCGCCGTGAAGGCGGCATCCAGCGCCTCGACCTTGACCTTGGAGTCCGCCTCGTCGATATCGGCCACGGTCGAGAAGATCGAGCCGCCGTCCTCGAGCTCGATGAGCCCGGCGGACTGCAGCACGAGCAGGCCGCGCGCCTGGTTGCTCTCGTCGTTGGGGACGGCGACGGTCGCGCCATCCGGGATGTCCTCGACCGAGTCGTACTGCGTCGAATACAGGCCGAGAGGGTAGATCGCGGTCGAGCCGATCGGCTGCAGATCGTCATCACTCGCGACGTTGTACGTGGCGAGGTAGATGACGTGCTGGAACTGGTTGAGGTCCAGCTCGCCGGCCGCCAGGGCCGGGTTGGGCTGCGTGTACTCGGTGAAGTTCACGAGCTCGACCTCGATGTCCTCTGCGGCGGCCGCCTCGGTGAACGTCTCCCAGTACGGGTCGCCCGAGTTGACGACGCCGATGCGCACCGGGCCGGTCGTTTCGCCGTCGGACGACGCGGGTTCTGCAGACCCGGCGCATCCAGCCATCACGAGGGCGACGGGCAGGGCCAGTGCGGCAGCGGTCAGGAATCTCTTGCGGGACATGGTGCTCTCCAGGTGCGTATCAGGTGCGTTGTCGTCAGCACCGCGCCGGCGGACTGACGACCGCCGTGGCGGGTGACTCGCACCCGCGTCGCCTCATCGCGGTGCCTCTTCGACGATAAGCAGGGGCCCCGCGAGGCGCGAAACATCGCCGTAACACGGCGACACCCGCTGGCCGGGTTGCGGAGAGCTGTGAGTCCGGGTCAGCGCAGCGAGCGGTCCAGACGCGACTTGTAGAGCTTCTTCGCCTTCGGAGCGACGGGGGAGTCCGAGTCGATGAGCCTGCCGCGGCGCGCACGGCGGGTATCGACGACCGCACCGATCGCGAGGCTGATCGAGATGCCCCAGCTCAGCCACGCCAGAGCAGTCCGCCACGTGAAGGACTCGTCGCTGCGAAGTGCCCGGAGCAGCGTGATGCCGCCGACGACCGCAGAGAGGAGTCCGGTGCTGAAGAGGTATCTGCGCATGCACCCACGCTACCCGTCACGGAGACCCGGGACCCAGGGCTTGACCGCGCGACTGTTAGCCTGAGTTAACCGGAACAGGAGCGTGTGTGGAGAAGGCCGAGTTCGTCGTCGTCGCCAATCGTCTGCCTGTCGACCACATAACAGGAGCCGACGGCGAGCAGACCTGGGGCCGCTCGCCCGGCGGCCTCGTGACAGCGCTCGATCCTGTGATGCGCAATGCGGACGGAGCGTGGGTCGGCTGGGTCGGTCAGCCCGATCTCGACATCGAGCCGTTCGAGTTCGACGGCACACACCTCGTGCCGGTCAGACTGAGCGCCGAGGATGTCGAGCTCTACTACGAGGGCTTCTCGAACGACACCATCTGGCCGCTGTACCACGACGTGATCGCCGCGCCCCGGTACAGCCGCGTGTGGTGGGAGGCGTACCAGCGCGTCAATCGCCGATTCGCGGATGCTGCGGCCGCCGTGTCCGCGGAGAACGCCATCGTCTGGGTTCAGGATTACCAGCTGCAACTCGTGCCGCAGATGCTGCGCCAGTCGCGCCCTGATCTGACCATCGGCTACTTCCACCACATTCCTTTCCCGGCATACGGCCTCTTCTCACAGCTGCCGTGGCGCCGCCAGGTGCTGCAGGGACTCCTCGGTGCCGACGTGATCGGGTTCCAGCGCGTGGCCGACGCCGGCAACTTCGCCCGTGCCGTCCGTCGTCAGCTGCGCTACGAGACCAAGGCGTCGGGAATCACGGTGCCGAACGACGACGGCACGACGCGTCGCGCGCTCGCTCGGGCCTTCCCGATCTCGATCGACGCGTCGTCGTACATGCAGCTGGCCCGGAGCGAGCAGGTGCAGGCACGTGCGGTGCAGATCCGCGAGAGTCTCGGCAATCCCGCTTACATCCTTCTCGGTGTGGATCGACTGGACTACACCAAGGGCATCCAGCATCGGATGAAGGCCTACGGCGAGCTGCTCGACGACGGCCGCATCCAGGTCGAAGACGTGACCTTCGTGCAGGTCGCAAGCCCGAGCCGTGAACGCGTCGCGGCGTACATCCAGTTGCGTGACGAGATCGAGCTCGCGGTCGGCCGCATCAACGGCGATCACGACACGATGCACCACACAGCCATCCGCTATCTGCACCAGGCGTACCCGCGCGAGGAGATGGTCGCGCTGTATCTCGCCGCGGACGTCATGCTCGTGACCGCGTTGCGAGACGGCATGAACCTCGTGGCGAAGGAGTACGTCGCCTCGCGAGTCGACAACCGCGGGGTGCTCGTGCTGAGCGAATTCGCCGGCGCATCCGACGAGCTCGGCAGCGCCATCCGGATCAACCCGCATGACATCGGCGGCCTGAAAGACGCGATCATGCGTGCGATCGAGATGCCCGCGGCGGAACAGGGGCGCCGGATGCGATCGCTTCGGCGCCGGGTGCTCGAGCACACCGTCGAAGACTGGTCGCGGGACTTTCTGCAGGCGCTCGACGCCTTCCACGGACGCGAGGAGACACAGTGACCGATGACGTGCGAGAGGCGCTGCGCGGGGTCGCGGCGTCCGAGCTGCTGCTCGTGGCGCTCGACTTCGACGGCACGCTCGCTCCTCTCGAGGACGAGCCCATGGAGGCGCGGATGCTGCCTGCCGCACGCATCGCGGTCGATGCCCTGATCGCCGCACCCGAAACCTTCGTCGCATTCGTGTCGGGGCGGAGCCTCACCGACCTGCGGATCATCGCCGAGCACCGTGATGACTCGAGGGTGCTGCTCGCCGGATCGCACGGCGCAGAGTTCTGGGTACCGGGCGTGGGCCCCATCGTCCACGCCGATGACCCGGCGGATGCCGCCCTTCGCGACGCGCTCAGGTCCCGCGCGGAGGCAGCGACAGCGCACCTCGACGGGGTGTGGATCGAACCGAAGACGTTCGGGCTCGGCGTGCACACCCGGAAGGCGACGCCCGAGGCAGCCGAGGCAGCAAATCGCCTCGTCGACGCGATGGTGCAGGCGGAGGCCCCGAACTGGCGACGCCGGACCGGCCACAACATCGTCGAGTACGCGTTCCGGCAGGAGGGGAAGGATTCCGCGGTCGCCGAGCTGCGCGAGCGCGTCGGCGCCTCCTCTGTCCTGTTCGCGGGGGATGACACCACGGACGAGGATGCCCTTCGCAGCCTCGGTCCGCAGGACCTCGGCGTGCACGTCGGCGATCGCGACACCGCGGCGACCCTGTCGGTGCCCGACATCCCGGCGCTCGCGGCGCTTCTGAGTGACCTGGCCGCCGAACGGACCGCCGCGCGGGAATAGACTTCCACAATGCCCGGGTCCGAAGAAACCAGCACCGATTCGATCGACATCAAACCCCGCAGCCGCGTCGTCACTGACGGCATCGAGGCGACGACATCCCGCGGAATGCTCCGCGCCGTCGGCATGGGCGACGAGGACTGGGACAAGCCCCAGATCGGCATCGCAAGCTCGTGGAACGAGATCACACCCTGCAACCTGAGCCTGGATCGCCTCGCACAGGGCGCGAAAGAGGGTGTGCACGCCGGTGGCGGCTACCCGTTGCAGTTCGGCACGATCTCGGTGTCGGATGGCATCTCGATGGGCCATGAGGGCATGCACTTCTCGCTGGTCTCGCGCGAGGTCATCGCCGACTCGGTCGAGACGGTCGTGATGGCCGAGCGCCTCGACGGCACCGTCCTGCTCGCGGGCTGCGACAAGTCGATCCCCGGCATGCTCATGGCATCGGCCCGCCTCGATCTCTCGAGCGTCTTCCTCTACGCCGGTTCGATCGCACCGGGTTGGGTCAAGCTCTCGGACGGCACCGAGAAAGACGTCACGATCATCGACTCGTTCGAGGCCGTCGGTGCCTGTCTCGCGGGCAAGATGAGCGAAGCCGACCTGAAGCGCATCGAGTGCGCGATCGCTCCGGGTGAGGGCGCGTGCGGCGGCATGTACACCGCGAACACCATGGCCTCCGTCGCGGAAGCTCTCGGCCTCAGCCTGCCCGGCTCCGCGGCTCCGCCGTCGGCCGACCGCCGCCGCGACTACTTCGCGCACCGTTCGGGCGAGGCCGTCGTCAACCTGCTGAAGCTGGGCATCACGACCGGCGACATCCTGACCAAGGAGGCATTCGAGAACGCGATCGCCCTCGCGATGGCGCTCGGCGGCTCGACGAACGTCGTGCTGCACCTGCTCGCCATCGCGCGTGAGGCCCAAGTGGAGCTCACGCTGCACGACTTCAATCGCATCGGCGACAAGACTCCTCACGTGGCCGACATGAAGCCGTTCGGTCAGTACGTCATGAACGACGTCGATCGGCACGGCGGCATCCCGGTCATCATGAAGGCGATGCTGGATGAAGGACTGCTGCACGGCGACGCGCTCACGGTGACCGGCAAGACGCTTGCCGAGAACCTCGCCGACCTGAGCCCCGACCCGGTCGACGGCACCGTCATCCACACGTTCGACAACCCGATCCACGAGAAGGGCGGGATCACGATCCTGCACGGCTCGATCGCCCCCGAGGGCGCGGTCGTCAAGTCGGCAGGCTTCGATGCGAACGTCTTCGAGGGGCCCGCTCGCGTGTTCGAGCGAGAGCGGGCGGCGATGGATGCCCTCGAGGCCGGACAGATCGCCGCCGGCGACGTCGTCGTCATCCGGTACGAGGGTCCCAAGGGCGGACCTGGAATGCGCGAGATGCTCGCCATCACCGCCGCCATCAAGGGCGCTGGGCTCGGAAAAGATGTACTACTCTTGACGGACGGCAGATTCTCAGGCGGCACAACCGGACTGTGCATCGGCCACATAGCACCCGAAGCAGTGGACGCAGGTCCCATTGCCTTCGTGCGCGATGGTGATCTGATACGGGTCGATATCGCGGCTCGCACTCTCGACCTACTCGTCGACGATGCAGAGCTCGACTCCCGCCGCTCTGGCTGGGAGCCGCTTCCCCCGCGCTATACCCGTGGCGTCCTTGCCAAGTACTCCCGTCTCGTGCGCTCCGCTGCGGAGGGCGCGGTCACGGGTTAGTCCGGCATCCCCGCACCTTTGAACAGAGGATCTCACCATGTCAGCCGAATCTGCCGTGGCCGTACCCCGGCCTCCCGCTCGCACCGCGCCCGCGCCCGTGCTCACGGGTGCGCAGGCGGTCGTCCGCTCGCTCGAGCTGCTGGGCGTCAAAGACGTCTTCGGGCTTCCGGGCGGCGCCATCCTCCCCGTCTACGACCCGCTCATGGACTCGACCGAGCTTCGCCACATCCTGGTCCGGCACGAGCAGGGAGCCGGTCACGCGGCTGAGGGCTACGCTGCGGCATCCAACAAGATCGGGGTCGCGATCGCGACGTCCGGCCCTGGAGCCACGAACCTCGTCACCGCGATCGCCGATGCTTACATGGACTCGGTGCCGATCGTGTGCATCACCGGACAGGTCTTCTCGAACCTGATGGGCACGGATGCCTTCCAGGAGGCCGACATCGTCGGAATCACGATGCCCATCACGAAGCACTCCTTCCTCGTGAAGCGCGCCGAAGACGTGCCCGGCGCGATTGCGGCGGCGTTCGAGATCGCGGGGACGGGTCGCCCGGGTCCGGTGCTCGTCGACATCACCAAGGACGCGCAGCAGGCCGAGGCGCCCTTCGTGTGGCCGCCGAAGATCGACCTGCCGGGCTACCGGCCGGTGACGAAGGCGCATGGCAAGCAGATCCAGGCCGCCGCGCAGCTGCTCGCCGCAGCGAAGAAGCCCGTGCTGTACGTCGGCGGTGGCGTCATCCGCTCGCAGGCATCGGCCGAGCTGCTCAAGCTCGCCGAGACGACCGGGGCGCCCGTCGTCACGACGCTGATGGCACGCGGCGCGTTCCCCGACTCGCACCCGCAGCACCTCGGCATGCCGGGGATGCACGGTACTGTGCCCGCGGTGCTCGCGCTGCAGGAGGCCGACCTGCTGATCTCGCTCGGCGCGCGGTTCGACGACCGCGTGACAGGCAAGGCGGCACTCTTCGCGCCGAACGCGCAGGTCGTGCACGTCGACATCGACCCTGCCGAGATCGGCAAGATCCGCGCCGCCGAAGTTCCGATCGTGGGCGACCTGAAAGACGTGCTGGTCGACCTCGACGCCGCGTTCCGGAATGCCGCAGCGAGCGTGACCCCCGACACGGCGGAGTGGTGGTCGTTCCTCGATGGCCTCCGCGACGAGTTCCCGCTCGGCTACACCCAGCCCACGGACGGGCTCATGTCGCCGCAGTACGTCATCCAGCGCATCGGCGAGCTCACCGGGCCCGAGGGCGTGTTCGCCGCGGGCGTCGGTCAGCACCAGATGTGGTCGGCGCAGTTCATCAAGTACGAGCGGCCGAACTCGTGGCTCAACTCCGGCGGGGCCGGGACGATGGGCTACGCGGTTCCGGCCGCGATGGGCGCGAAAGTGGCCGAGCCTCACCGCCACGTGTGGGCGATCGACGGCGACGGCTGCTTCCAGATGACCAACCAGGAGCTCGCCACCTGCACGATCAACAACATCCCGATCAAGGTCGCGATCATCAACAACTCGTCGCTCGGCATGGTGCGGCAGTGGCAGACGCTGTTCTACGACGGCCGCTACTCGCACACCAGCCTCAACACGGGGCACGGCACCATGCGCGTTCCCGACTTCGTGAAGCTCGCGGAGGCATACGGATGCCTCGCGATCCGCGTCGAGAAAGAAGAGGACGTGGATGCCGCGATCAAGCTCGCGCTCGAGACGAACGACCGCCCCGTGGTCATCGATTTCGTGGTGAGTGCCGACGCGATGGTCTGGCCGATGGTGCCGCAGGGCGTCAGCAACAGCTATGTCCAGTACGCGCGCGATCACGCGCCGGCGTTCGAGCAGGAGGACTGACGCCATGTCCAGCCACGTGCTCAGCCTGCTCGTCGAAGACAAACCGGGCCTCCTGACCCGAGTCGCCGGGTTGTTCGCCCGTCGCGGGTTCAACATCGAATCGCTCGCCGTGGGGGTCACAGAGGTGCCCGGACTCTCCCGCATCACGGTCGTGGTCGACGTCGACGAGCTCCCCCTCGAACAGGTGACCAAGCAGCTCAACAAGCTCATCAACGTCATCAAGATCGTCGAGCTCGACCCTGTCGCGTCCGTTCAGCGCGAGCACATGCTCGTCAAGGTGCGCGCAGACAACGCGACCCGGTCGAATGTGCTCGAGGTGGTCAACCTCTTCCGCGGCTCGATCGTCGACTACGCGCCGGATGCGCTCGTTGTCGAAGTGACCGGCGACAAAGGAAAGGTCGACGCCTTCCTGCACGCGCTCGAGCCCTTCGGCATCAAGGAACTCGCCCAGTCGGGCCTGCTCGCCCTCGGCCGCGGCGGCAAGAGCATCACCGAACGAGTGCTGCGCGGCTGACAGAACCCGCCTTCTCTCGTCCTCCCGGTCGTTGAGCGAGCGAAGCGAGACGAAACGCAATGACGAAAACGACCATGCCGAATCAGAACTACAAGGAGAAACACCCCCATGGCTGAAATCTTCTACGACGACGATGCCGACCTGTCGCTCATCCAGAGCAAGAAGGTCGCGATCGTCGGCTACGGCTCGCAAGGCCACGCCCACGCGCAGAACCTGCGCGACTCGGGCGTCGAGGTGGTCATCGCCCTCAAGGACGGCTCGAAGTCGACCGCCAAGGCCCAGGAGGCGGGCTTCGAAGTGAAGTCCGTCGCGGATGCGGCCGAGTGGGCCGACGTGATCATGATCCTGGCGCCCGACCAGCACCAGCGCGGGATCTTCACCGAGAGCATCAAGGACAAGCTCGTCCCCGGCAAGACGCTCGCCTTCGCGCACGGGTTCAACATCCGGTTCGGCTACATCCAGGCGCCGGAGGGTGTCGACGTCATCCTCGTCGCACCGAAGGCACCGGGCCACACGGTTCGCCGTGAGTACGTCGCGGGCCGCGGCATCCCTGACATCATCGCGGTGGAGCAGGATGCCTCGGGCCAGGCATGGGACCTCGCGAAGTCGTACGCCAAGGCCATCGGCGGCACCCGTGCGGGCGTCATCAAGACGACTTTCACGGAAGAGACCGAGACCGACCTGTTCGGCGAGCAGACCGTGCTCTGCGGCGGCGTGTCGCAGCTCGTCCAGTACGGCTTCGAGACCCTCACCGAAGCCGGGTACCAGCCGCAGATCGCGTACTTCGAGGTACTGCACGAGCTGAAGCTCATCGTCGACCTCATGTGGGAGGGCGGCATCGCCAAGCAGCGCTGGTCGGTGTCTGACACGGCCGAGTACGGCGACTACGTCTCGGGCCCGCGTGTGATCGACCCGCACGTCAAGGAGAACATGCAGGCCGTCCTCGGCGACATCCAGTCCGGCGCGTTCGCGGAGCGCTTCATCGCGGATCAGGATGCCGGAGCCCCCGAGTTCTACGCGCTTCGCGAGAAGGGCGCCCAGCACCCGATCGAAGAGGTCGGCAAGGAGCTGCGTGCCCTGTTCGCCTGGAAGCAGCAGGACGAGGGCTACGTGGAGGGCTCGGCGGCGCGCTGAGCAGGGACTCTCGGCGATCCGCCGAGTCGGGCTTGAACAAGCCACACGGAGCCCGGCCCCTTACAAGGGGGCCGGGCTCTCGGCATCCGTCACCCGGCCAGCGCCTCGCAGGTGGATGTCATCGGGCGGCGGCGAGGGCGGCCAGTCGCTCTCGGCCGGGTGCGATGGCCTCGCGTAGGCGCGCGGCGGCGTCGAGGACCGCAGGATCGGCCGCTCGATCAGGCGGGACTCGGGCGGGGTTGAGGGAGGTCGTGTTCGACCAGGCTTTGAGGTCGGCCTGCCGCGACATCGCGAGCGATGCGTCTCCGCCGATGACCTGCATCGTGAGCCAATCCGCGGGCGTGTCGGAGTACGGCGAGGGACGACAGACGTCGTTGCGTGTCTCGTCATCGCTCCGCGTCGCCTCGACGTACCCCGCGAGCGCCGCTCCGAAGCACGGGAAGCCGACTCGAACGGGCCGGGGTCGGATCGCGTCGACCTGCCAGATCGGAACGAGCGGCGGATATCGGAGGCCCGACGCGGCGCAGTGCACCACGACGGCCTTCCGGTGGATGCGGACGTCCGCATCTTCGAAGCGGAGTCGGCCGGTGGCCACGGCGCGCAGGTGGCCCAGCCGCAGGACGTTCGTGATGGATGCGAGCAGGTCGATCTCCCACTGCGCGATCGTCGGGGCCTTGGCCATCGTCGGGGTGACAGCGCGATCGATCCGCAGCATGATGCCGAGATCCTCGAGCCGCCGGAATAGGTCATCCGCCGACAGAGCCTCGGAAGCGGCCTCCATGATGTCGGCGGCCATGCCGAGGAAGATCGCGGGGTCGGGCTGCACCACTGCGCGATTGAGGAGCCAGGGATCCCTCGCGCGGATCCAGCAGATCGCGTCGGGGTCGACACCGTTCTGGAGCAGCCATATACAGGCGTCGGTGGCCGTCTTGCCCGCACCCACGATGACGAACTGATCGGGCGGCTCCTCGAGCCGCACGAGGTCATTGACAGGAATGACCCTCGCTTCGTCGTCGACAGCGAACGACGGGGGAGTGGAGGACGGAATCGTGGGCGCGAGATACGTTGCATCCACGATCCGCGCCCTGCGCGCGGTGTGGCGGCGGCCACTGAGCAGCGAACGGAACTCGGTGCCACCCGTGTACTCGCATCTGGGGAAGAAGGTCGCCCGTTCCGTGGCCGCGAGCTGGGCGAGCACATCCGCGTAGTACAGGCAGATCTCCGGTGCTGTCGCTCGCTCGTGGAGACCCGCCTCAGGACCGCTCGCCTGGCGCTGACCGCCGCCCAGTTGAGTCGACGCGACACCGTAGAAGGCTGACGCCTGGTGAAGGCGGACGAACTGGTATGCGTCGATCCAGTGACCACCCGGCGCGTGGAGTCGGTCCACGATCGCGACTGTGGCGTCCGAGTTGCGCACCAGGGAATCCGCGAACGCCATTCCCATGGCTCCCGCACCGACGATCAGATAGTCGACGTCGACGTCGACCGTTGGCCTCATCCGCCCATCACAGCAAGGGCTCGCATCCACGTCAAGCGTCGCGAGTAGTCATCGTGGTCGTTGATCATGGTCGGAGCGGTACTCGAGTCACTCTTCGGCTGCGCTCGATTCCAGGGCAGCGCAGGTCGCGACGCGCTCCTCACCCGGGAAGTAGGTGGCCCACTCCTCCTCGGTCAACTCGCGCCCAGCGAGCGTGCAGGCGCTCAGCGCCTGCTCGTCGGGACGAAGGTCCCACATGCGGATCCCATCTGCGACTCTTTCGAGCAGCGTCTCGCCGTCGGCCGTGAGGAACCCACCGACACGGAAGCCGACACGCACTCCGCCGCTCAGTTCAAGACTGGTCATCTCGCTCCGAAGAGGCGAGCCGAGCGCGACGCCGGTCGTCAAGTCGTACAGGGTGAGCGCATTGTTCCAACCGACGTTCAGCAATGTGCGGCCGTCTGCGCTGACGGAGATCTTCTGACCGCCGCCGATCGCTCGGGCGAGTGACGAGATCGGCTTCAGTGTCGTGATGTCGTAAAGACGTGCCTGGCTCTCCGAGACACCGATGACGAGGTCGTTGTCGAGGACCTGGCTGGCTTCGAGACCGCGCAGACCACCCACGAGCAACGCACCGTTCGCGATATCGAAAAGAGCTGTCTCGGTGCGCCCGCCCACTTCATAGGTAACGAGAGCGCCCTGCCCATCGCGCGTCTCGCTCACCGCCCAGACCTCGAACTCGTCGGCCGGGATGGCGAGGCGGTGCCCGAGCGGCTCGCCCGTTGCAGGGTCGAAGGCCACGATGCCTGCATCCCATACCGCGAAGGCGGGGCGTGCCCAGCCCCCGGGTACGACGTCGAAGCTTTTCGGCAGACCGGGTATGCGCAGCGGGATGCGCTCCTCCGTGGCGATGCGTTCGAGGTGGGGTCGACCGGACTCGTCGAATCGGGCCGCGATGCCTGAGCCGAGAAGCGCAATCCGATCCGACTCGCCGCCGACGGGGAGATCGCGCTCGAAGTCCCATAGCCGCATGGGCCCGCCGTCGCGCGGTCGCGTCACGACAAGCGAGCCGCCTTGTTCGGGGCCGTCGATGAGCTCGCGTCCGTTCGCGATGATGTCGGCGCCGGCCCCGCCCCCGTCGATCCGCCATCGCATCCAGACGGCGGGGGTCTCGATGGAGACGAGAATCGACTCGTCATCGATGGTCGCGAGGTACGGCGGCCGATTGAGCTGAAGCGTACGTGCGTTCGTCGTCTCTCCGGTCGCGAGGTCGAGCAACGCCACCCCGAGATACGATCCGCATGCCACGGTGGTCTCGGTCGCGAGGTGGAGGGTGCCGCACTGGGCCTCGCTTTTCACGAGCCGTCGCCAGAGGATCGCGCCCGAGGCGAGGTCTATCCGGACGGTGCCGGCCAACCCGGTGGCCACGAGGCCACCGTGGCCGTCCGCGACGATGTCGCCGCTTGCGAGGTTGCCCGCGAGCGGTATGGTTCGCGTGAGCGCGACGGTCTCGCCGTCGAAGATGCGGATCTGATCGCCCCCACTCACCGCTACAAGACCCCCGTCGATGAGCGCCACCCCTGAACCCTGGGAGTCCCCGGGCATGTCGAACACGCCCGCGGTCGATTCGCGAACCTCGCCGGTGGTCACGTCAACCCTCATGACATCGCCGGTGATGGGCTGGCCGATGTAGAGGTGTCGCCCCTGCTCATCGAACGCCATCGCCGTGGCCATCTGCGTCCGCACGACGTTCGTTCCCGGCAGTGTCCGGCCGTCTCTGATGTTGAGAATCGTGAGCTGCTTGCGGCAGCATTCATCACTCGAAGGATCCAACACAGCAGACTGGATCGCCGCCACAGCGCCGTTGGGACTGACGGCGACTTCGCTCCACGCACCGGGCGGCACCTCTGGGAGGACGACATCCAATTCGCGAGCGACCTCACCGGTATCGATGTCGATTACGTCGACCGTGGGTCGAAGGCCGTACTCGGACGACTGCACCCGCAGCGCCGTTGTGGTACCAGGAATCATGTCGACGACGGGCAGATAGGCATCGGGGTCATGATGCGCGGCGGCGAGGCCCCCCACGCTGGTCACGACGCCCCAGAGCGCGGAGCGAATGCGGGCATCGTCCGGCCACCGCCGGAACGCCTCCGCCGCGAGCAGCGCTGCCGTCTCACGGTCGTTGTCGAGCAGGTTGAGGGATGTCGCCACGAGCGCCTCGACGCGCGCGTCCTCGGCTGCGGCCTGCGCTTCCTCACCCCTGATCGCAGCCAGCCCTCCGGCGACGATCGCCGTGATCAGCAACACGCCCGCACCTGCGATCGCCCACCGCAGCCGCCCGTTGCTGCGTCGTTCGCGCGCGGCGCGCTCGGCGAGTTCGCGAGTCTCGTCCCGCTCGCGCTCCGCGGAGGCGTCGAGGAACTCTCGTTCGACGGCGGTGAGATCCGGCTGAGACTGATCTCGCCAATCCATCGCTGCCTGCAGGCGGGCGCCGCGTAGCAGGTCTTCGATCCGACGACCTGACCCGTTCCACAGTTCAGCCGCCGTGGCCACGGTCGTCACGAGGCGCGCGCCCTCGGCATCCTCTTCCAGCCACCCGTCGAGGCGCGGCCACGCCGTCGCGACCGCCTCGTGCGCGACCACGACCGTTTCGCCGTCCGAAGTGAGCAATCGCGCCGCGATCAGCTGCTCCAGGGCGCGCCGGCGCTGGTCGTCGGCGAGCAACGGCGCCAGCTGAGCCGTGCGGCGAATGGACCGGCTGTCCACATCGCGCTGGATCAGCCGAAGCATCAGCGCGCGGCAGGCAACGGCGTCGGCCTCGCGCATGGATTGATACATCGTCTCGGCGGACTGGGCGATCGCGCCGGCGATGCCGCCTGACCCCTCGTAGCCGTCCACGGTGAGAGTGCTGCCCTCGCGCCGAACCCAGGTCTCCACCAGCGCGTGAGAGACGTGGGGGAGCGTGCTCCGCCGATCGCCGGCATCGCGCAGGATCAGCTCGACGAGACCCGGGTCGAGCCGGAGGCCCGCGCGAGCAGCGGGCTCGGTCACCGCTTGGCGCAGTCCTTCCTCGGAGAGCGGCCCCAAGGCGTACAGCCCGCGAGCCACCTCCGAGCCGATATGCGGCAGCGCAATCGCGCGATCGAGAAAATCCGAGCGCAGAGTCAGAACGATCGCGCTTCCCACGCGGAGTGCTTCTCCGATCAGAGCGCCGGCCGCCTCGACGTCGGTCTCGTCCAGTTGAAAGATCGCCTCCGCTTGGTCGACCACGATGATGCCGGGGATGGCGAGATGGTGCACAGCGACTCGCAGTGACGGGACCAGCGACGGACCACCGAGCAGGATCTCGCATCGCTTTCCGCTCTCGTGTTCTCGCGGGACGACCCCGGCGAGCACGAGGGAGGACTTGCCCGACCCTGATGCACCCACGACCGTGACGATCGCACCGGGTCGAATGCGCGACAGCACCGCATCGATCTCCTCTCGCCGACCGAACAATGCGTCGGCATCGTCCGGTCCGAACGGCGCGAGACCACGATAGGGACACCGGGCGTCCGGAAGCCTCAGCACCGGAGCCGGCTCGAGGTCGGCATCCTGCCGCAGCATCGCCGTCTCCAATTGGCGCAGCCGCGGAGACAGCTCGATGCCCACCTCATCGGCGAGGCGTTCTCTCGCGGACCGGATTGCGGCCAGCGCGTCAGACTGTCTCCCCGAACGATAGTTCGCAAGAGCGAGGATCGCCCATCGATCCTCGCGAAGGGGCTCAGCGCGCACCGCCCGTTCAGCCTCGGCGATGATCTCGCGATGCGCGCCGATGTTGAGGCGCGCTTCGAGCAACTCCTCTTCGGCGCTGCGTCGGATCCCGGCCAGCCGGTCGGACTCCTCCCTCGCGGGCGCCCAATCCGGAAGCTCGGGAAAGGCGCGGCCGCGCCACAACCCCAGTGCTCGCCGGTAGGCGTCGATGGCGCGGTCGTGATCGCCGTGGAGGCCATGTTTGCGGGCTTGCGAGACGAGGCGCTCGAACTCGAACGCGTCGATCGAGATGGGGTCGATGCCGAGTACGTAGTAGGAGCCGCGGGTGAGCACCGCCTCACGCCCGATCCGGCCACGGATGCGTGCGACGGATGTCTTCACCTGCTGCGGCCATGTCCGAGGTGGAGCCTCACCCCAGTAGGCCTCCGCGAGCTCGTCCGACGATACGGAAGAGCCGGCTCGCACGATCAGTGCGCACAGGATTGCCCGCTCCCGCGGGCTGAGTTGCTCGTCGACTCCGGTGTCGAGCGGCCCCAGGACCCGAACAGTCATATCCGAAGTGTGGAGCCGCGTGTCTCGGTCGTCAATGCGACATCCGTTCGCGAGTACCGGATGAGTACCGAACCCGGAGTCGACGAGTACCGCCTCGGCGAACCCTGAGGGTACAGGCGCAATCGAGCACCTACTGAAAAGGGAGCAAACCATGGAACAGACAACTCAGCGGCGGGGGATCGCGACTGCCATCGCCGCCGTGCTCATCGCCGTCACCCTCGCGTTCGGATCCGCTTTCGTGCCTCCGGCAGACTCAGGAGGCACCGCGTGGGCCGTTGGGAACGGCGGAGGCGGAGGAAAGTACATCGTCCGGTGACGGTGGCCGTGCCGGCTGATCTCCGGACCTGTTCGGCTGATGGCCGCCCCACACGGGGCGGCCATTCGCCGATCCCCTCCGCGAGGGACCGGATGTCCGCACCCGGTAGGTAGTGTGAGAGCCATGGCCCGACCCGATGACGATGCGCTCACGTGGGACGGTGACGACGACCCGACGCTCGACACGGGTTCTCCCTCGCCTGCTCCCGGGAGCACAGAGGACACGGATCCGTCCAGCGCTGCCGATTCGCCGGAGCTCGCCACAGAGCCGGCGACCGCTGACCAAGGCCGCGACGAGGCCGACACGCAGGCGGCTGAACCCGCCGCTCTGCCGTCGGGCTACAGCGCGGTCGGCAAGGGCAGCGAGGAGGTGGGTCGCGTTCACGCCGATGGCACGGTGACGATGCCCGGCGATCGCAAGCCGATGGGCAATGCGACCCTCATCGCGCTCGGAGTGCTGGGCGGGTTCTACCTGATCTTCACGATCGGCTGGATCATCGGCGGGTTCCGGCTGCAGGACCAGCTCCTCGACCCATTGGCCGACATCATGTTCCAGGGCTCGTTCTGGCTGGCCGTCCTCGCACCCGCGCTGTGGTTCGGGACGGTCTTCCTCCTCACTCGAGGCTCGGCCGGGTGGGTGCGCATCGTGTGGCTCGTGGCCGGCGCGATCCTGCTCGTGCCGTGGCCGTTCATCATGGTCGGGACGGTGGGAGTATGAACGGCACGACGACGGATGCCGCGGCATCCGCCCCACGGAAGAACCCCACGTGGGTCGTCGCGACGATCGCGGGCGGGTTCGGCGTGTTCTACGCGTACGCGGTCTGGAATGCGCTCGGAAACCTCATCGAGGCGGCACCTCTGGGTCTCAACGGCCTCGGCTGGTTCCTCTGGATCTTCGCGACGGTGTTCCCGATCTTGGCGTTGGCCGCGGCGTTCGCCGTGGGCTTCCGCCGACCCGTGCACCACTTCTTCCTCGTGATGCTGACCGGGCTCGCGCTGACGGCCGTGTTCTGGCTCAACGTCGTCGCATACACCACGACGAACACGCTGTCGCTGCTGACCTGAATCAGCCGAGCACTCCCGAGCAAGTCGCGGTCTGCTGCTCGTCGCCGAAGTACGTGCTCCACTCGAGTGGGGTGAGCTCGCGCCCGGCGATCCGGCAGGCGGCCTCGAAGAGCCGATCCGGTGCGAGGTTCCACAGCAGCACACCGGTCTTGGTGTTCGTCACCATTCGAAGGCCATCTGGGCTGAGGTAGCCCGAGGGCCAGAAGAAGGGGTTCTCCCACCCGGTCGTGATCTCATCGCCGAGCTTGCGGCCATCGCGCAAGTCGTAGAGCGACACCGAGTTGTCGACCCCCGACAGCATCAGCGATCGCCCATCCTGTGCGACCTGCATGAACTTCGGTGCCACGCCCGACTTCGACAGTGCAAACCGAGGTTTCAGCTCGCTCGTGCTTCGAGCGAGCCGCGCCGCGTTCGCGCTGAGGATGTCGCCATCCGGGGTCACCACGGTCTGCACGTCGCCTTTCAGCCCGCGCGAGAGTTCTCGACCAGTCTCAAGATCGAAAACGGTCGTCACGGTGTCTACCTCGTCAGGGTCGAACCAGGTGATCACTGCTCTGCGCGCGTCGGCCGGCTCACTGATGCTCTGTAGGGT
This sequence comes from Microbacterium pumilum, assembly GCF_039530225.1. Lineage (NCBI taxonomy): Bacteria > Bacillati > Actinomycetota > Actinomycetes > Micrococcales > Microbacteriaceae > Microbacterium > Microbacterium pumilum. The sequence continues at coordinate 3,191,094 of NZ_BAAAOH010000001.1, read as the reverse complement.
GTTCAGCAGCTCCATCTTGGAGAAGCTGATCGGCGCCGCCGCAGTCTTACCGGTCTCGGGGTCGATTGGGACGATCCGCTCATTTTCGACGATGAACGCCAGCGGTCCCAGCCCCCCCGAGTGGACGTAGTAGTCCGCCGTGTCACCCGCCTCTCGCTCCAGGGTGAACTCGCGTTGCATCGAGATGTCCTCGAGCACGCTCGCGCCGCCGGCGTTCCTTCGCCACACCACGTGGTCAGAGATCCAGGCCATCTCGTCCGATGCTTCCCCGATGGGCGCGTCGGCGGCGACGTCCCACAGCCGGCTCTGCACGAGGTCGCCGTTCTCGTCGTGCGCTGCGGTGATTATCTGGCTTGAGTGTTCGCCGAAGCCGTCCACCGCCGACCGGCCGTCGGCGATCGGGGTCGTGATGGACGGCTCATCGTCGAAGCGCCAGAGATAGACCGCGGCTCTTTCGCGGTCCGCGAAGCTGAGGAACTCGCCCGCCCCCGGGATCGCCACCGAGTTCTGCGTCCAGTCCGAGAGGTTCGGGTACTCACGGCCTGTCGCTTCGCCGGTCGCGATCGATCGCTCGACCATCGTTCCACTGCCCGCGTTGCACACCAGGTTTCCGTCGCCGGTGAGCTCCACCTCGGCGCACACCTGCTGATCCCTCCGCCACAGGAAGTCGCCGGTCTTCTCGTCGATGCGCCCGAATCCGAGGTAACCCGAGATGAGCAGTCCGCCCTCACCGTCGTCCTGGATGAACGATTCGGTGTAACCCGTCGGGACAGAGATGCTGCGGGTTAGAGCCAGGGTCTCGGGGTCGTAGACCTTCACGGCTCCGTCCGTGCCGAGCAGCAGACTCCCGTCGGAGGAGAGGGAGATTCCAGAGCGCAGTCCGCTCTGACCGTAGTAGTAGTCCGGCGGGTGGGGGATGCTCGCGTGGACATCGCCCGTGGCGGTGTCGATCGCGATCAGGTCGCCCGATATCGAGTGGATCGTGAACATCCGGCTGCCGTCGTCGGACAGCACCGGGAAGACCCCGGTTCGAAGCTCAAGCACGTGTGACCCGGCCAACGGTTGCCCCGTGGTCAGGTCGATGAAGTTCTCGCCGTTGACGCAGCACGTGCGCTTCACGGGGTCCGCCCACGCGGGGGTCTCCACCAGCGCGATGCGGCCGTCGCCGCTGACCGCAACGCCCCGTCGGAACTGCGTCCCCAATGGCGGGAGATCGACGTCGAACTCCTTTGCCACCGTCCACGTGTCGATATCGACAATCGCAAGGCCGGCCGGGGTCGCGGCGGCGGGGTCTGCTGACGGATGATCCGTGACCATGAGGACCTTGCGGGTTCCAGGAATGAGCATTCCCGACGCGCGAACGCCTTCCTCGAACACCAGCCGCGAAACGAGACCTCCCGCGGCCGTCAAGCTTCCGAGAAGCGCCGACCGCGCGCGCGGATCCTCGGGCCACCGCCGTTGCATCTCCGCAGCAAGCAGAGCGGCGACATCCCGATCCGACGCCCGCAGCGATAGCGACGTCGCGGCGAGCGCCTCGATGCGTTGCTGCTCAGCCGCCGCAGCCGCCTGTCGCCCCTGCGCGAACGCCACGCCACCGGCGACGAGCGCCGCGACGAGCAGCACCGCGGCGCCCGACAGCACCCATCGGAGACGCCGGTTCTGGCGGCGCTGTCGTACGAGCTCGTCCCGATGTGTCTTCGCAGAGGCGTCGAGGAACTCGGTCTCGACGGGCGTGAGATCGGGCCCGGATGCCGCGCGCCAGTCCAGCGCGGTCTGCAGGCGTCCGCCGCGCAGCAGGTCTTCGGCCTTTCGGCCTCCGGCATCCCAGACCTCCGCGCCGGTCACGACCGTGCCTATGAGTCGCGCGCCGTCGGCGTCTTCCTGCAGCCACGCGTCGAGACGCGGCCACGCTTGGGCGACCGCTTCATGCCCGACGATCAGGGCGTCGCCGTCCCTCGCCACGAGCCGTGCCGCCATGAGGGTCTCGACGACGCGCAGACGGAGGGGGTCATCCAGGATCGGCGCAGCCATCGCCCGCCGACGCACCGACGCGCCGGTCGCGTCTCGTTCGATCAGCCGGCGCATGAGGAACCGGCAGGCCGACTGCTCGTCCACGGACATGGACTGGTAGGCGCTCTCGGCGGAGCGCGCTATCGCGCCCGCGATCCCGCCCGACGCCTCGTAGCCGTCGACCGTCATAGTCTGGCCCTCTCGACGCACCCACGTCTCGACGAGCGCGTGCGACAGGTGCGGCAGGACCGCCGGGCGGTCTGCGGCATCCCGGAGCACGAGTTCCACGAGTCCGGGCTCGAGTCGCAGCGAAGCGAGCTGCGAGGGCCCCTCGATCGCCGCGCGCAGCCCGACATGGTCGAGCCCCGTGAGCAGGTAGACGCCGCGCCCGACGACCTGTCCGATGTCGGGGAGCGCGCCGATCCGGTCCAGGAAGTCCGAACGCACCGTCAGCACCAGTGCGCCGTCGCGCGCGAGGAACGCAGAGGTCAGCTCCGAGAACGCCTGAATGTCGGATGCCGGGGCCGCGATGAGCTCTTCGGTCTGGTCTATCGCGATCACGTCCACGCCCGTTTGAGGGCGCGCCAGCCGTGTGAGCGCCGGAACGCCGCCCGAGCCAGGACGCATCACCTCGACGGAACGGCCGCGGCGCCGCAATTCCGGCACGACTCCTGCCAACAGGAGCGAGGACTTGCCGCATCCGGACGGCCCCGCGATCGTGGTGATGGTGCCGGGACGGATGCGCATGCTGACGGCGTCGATATCGGCTTCCCGTCCGAAGAACGTGTCTTCGTCGTCTGGACCGAACGGCACGAGGCCCGGGTAGGGGCACGACACGCTCTCGCGCGGGGCGTGTATCGGCGCATCTATGAGCGGGTCGTGCCGGAGAATCGCCGTCTCGAGTTCGGTGATCCGCGGGCCGGGTTCGACGCCGAGCTCTTCGTCGAGCCGGGCTCGCGCCGTCCGCAGTACTGCCAGCGCGTCCGCCTGTCGGTTGGCGCGGTAGTTGGCGAGGGCGAGGATGGCCCAGCGGTCCTCGCGGAGCGGATGCTCACGCACCAGCTGCTCGGCTTCGGGGATGACCGAACGATCCTCGCCCGCCCGAAGCCGTGCGTCGAGCAGCTCCTCCTGAGCGCTGGTGCGCAGTTCGACCAGTCGTACCGCCTCGATGATGCCTGGTTCCCACATCGATACCTCGGGAAGCGGGTCTCCTCGCCACAAGGCGAGGGCCTTGCGATAGGAATCGACTGCTCGATCATGATCGCCGTGCAGCGTGTGCTGCCGGGCGGTCGAGATGAGCCTCTCGAAGCGGACCGCGTCGATCGACTCGGGGTCGACACCGATGCGATACTCCCAGTCGGCCGTCGTCACGGCCTCCCGACCAAGGCGGGATCTGATGCGTGCGATGGAGTTGCGGACCTGCTGCTCCCAGGTGGCGGGCGGGTTCTCGCCCCAGAGCGCATCGGCGAGCTCTGCGGGCGGGACGCCCCTGCCCCGGCGCACGATCAGGGCGGCGAAGATGGCCCGCTCGCGAGGGCTGAGCGGGTCGGTACCCGTGTCGAGCGGGCCGAGCACCATCACGGGCATGGCACTGACTACTGCCGGAGAATCGCCCTGTTCATGACCGAAGTGTGGGCGCATCCACAGTCGCAGTCAATATGCGGTCCCGGCGACGGATATGCGACGGATATGCCGCCGCGCGCTCACGGATATGCGGGGTCGTGACTCTCGAAGCAGACGCCCGGCCGAAGAGCGGCCGAGCCATTACAGAGGGAACGATCACCATGGAATACACATCTGCTTCAAGGATGGCCATCCGACGGACCGTCGCCGTATGCGCGCTGGTCGCCGGGCTGGCATTGACCGGATGCCAGACCCCGCGAGACGTCGCCGTCGAGCCGAAGCCTCATCACCTCCCGACGACCCCGCACGCACCCGTCGGGATCGACGTGCACCGCCCCGCGGACCGTGTCGCGGAGGACATCGAGCGCAACCAGGACCGCATGGACGAGCTCTCAAAGCGATTCGCAGGCGTGCCGGCGGATCGCGTGGAGGCGCGGCTTGCGCGGGAGGCAGCCGAGGCGATGGTGCAGAAGTGAGGTTCAAAGACGCGCGGTGGCTCCGAGGGAACTCACGTGCCGCCTGTCTGTGCCTCCAGGATGAACCGCAGTCGCGTTGCGTCACACGAACAGGGTCGACTGCGGCCAGCCGATAGAGTGTCTGTGATCGCGCCCCCATTGGCGTGCGGCGCATCTGCTCCCGTTCTCGCGCATCGCGCACCCGCACCGAAGGTCCCACCCTGTGACGAAGCCCGTCGTGCTCATCGCCGAAGAACTCTCTCCCGCCACGATCGATGCCCTCGGGCCCGACTTCGACATCCGCCAGATCGACGGCACAGACCGGCCTGTGCTGCTCGATTCGCTCGGCGGGGCGCACGCCGTGCTCATCCGCTCCGCGACGAAGATCGACGCCGAGGCGATCGCGGCCGCACCGCTGCTGAAGGTGGTTGCGCGCGCCGGAGTCGGACTCGACAACGTCGACATCAAGGCGGCGACCACCGCAGGCGTGATGGTGGTGAATGCCCCGACGTCGAACATCGTCTCGGCGGCCGAGCTCACGGTCGGCCACATCCTGAGCCTTGCCCGACACATCCCGGCGGCGCGCGCGTCGCTGGCGGAGGGCCAGTGGAAGCGTTCGTCGTTCACCGGCACCGAGCTCTTCGAGAAGACGGTCGGCATCGTCGGACTCGGCCGCATCGGCGGTCTTATCGCGGAGCGCCTGCGCGCCTTCGGCGTCCGGGTGGTCGGATACGACCCCTACGTCACCCCTTCGCGCGCACAGCAGCTGCAGGTCGAGCTGTTGTCGTTCGACGAGGTGCTGCGCCAGAGCGACTTCGTCACGGTGCACATGCCGAAGACGCCCGAGACCACCGGCATGATCGGCCACGCGCAGTTCGCACTGATGAAGCCGACCGCCTACGTCATCAACGTCGCGCGCGGTGGCCTGGTCGACGAGGACGCGCTGTACGCGGCGCTGACCACCGGCGTCATCGCGGGTGCGGGGCTCGACGTCTTCACCACCGAGCCTCCCGTCGAAGGCGGCCCGGCCCATCGGCTGCTCGCGCTGCCGAACGTGGTCGTCACTCCGCACCTGGGCGCCTCGACGGAGGAGGCGCAGGAGAAGGCCGGAGTCTCGGTCGCCCGGTCTGTCAAGCTCGCGCTCGAGGGTGACCTCGTTCCGGATGCCGTGAACGTCGCCGGCGGCGTGATCGATCCCTTCGTCCGTCCCGGCATCGCGCTCGTCGAGAAGCTGGGCCAGTTCTTCACGGGTCTCGCGCACTCGGCGCTCGAGAGCCTCGACATCGAGGTGCGCGGCGAACTCGCCGCCTATGACGTCAGCGTCTATCGCCTCGCGGCGCTCAAGGGCATCTTCGCCAACATCGTGAGCGAGAACGTGTCGTACGTGAACGCGCCGCTCTTCGCCGAGCAGCGCGGAATCGAGACGCGGCTCATCGTCGAGGCCGAGAGTCCGCTGTACCGCAACATCACGATCCTGCGCGGCGCGCTGGCCGATGGCACGGTGCTGACGGTCGCGGGCACGCTCGCCGGCACGCGGATGGTGCCCAAGGTCGTCGGCATCAACGGCTACGAGGTCGAGGTGCCGTTCGAGAAGTACCACATCGTCATGCGGTACGCCGATCGCCCCGGCATCGTCGCGATCTACGGCAAAGAGCTCGGCGACGCGCAAATCAACATCGCCGGGCTGCAGGTGGCGCACCCCGACGCGACGGGGCGCGCGCTCTCGGTGCTGACGGTGGACTCGCTCGTCCCGGACGAGATCCTCGACGCGATGCGCGAGGCCGTGCACGCCGACCTGTTCCGGCAGATCGAGATCACGGAGCCGTAGCGCCGGACCGGCCGTTCAGTCCACCTCGTCGTCGCGGATGGCCTTCTCGACCAGCGCGATGAGCGCATCCATGGCGGCCCCGCGAGGCACCGGACCGGGGATCGACCCGCCGGCGAGAGCATTGTTGAAGTACAGCCCGTCGCTCACGAGCATGACGAGGTCGAGCGCTGTCTCGTCCTGGGCATGGGGGCGGATCGCGTCGGCCCACTTCTCGCGCACGTCGCGCAGCGCATCGGCCGCCGTCGAGCTGCCGCCCTGAGCGAGACGGGATGCCGCCAGGATCACCCGGTCGAGCGGATCGTTCTGCATGACCGACGACCGCAGGAAGTGCGCGACGGGTCCTTCCGCCGCCGCCGACATGGCCGCGACATCCGCATCGACCAGAGTGCGCAGCCGCTCGAGGAGGCCCGTCTCGAGCGCATCCTTCGACGCGAAGTGGTACAGCAGCCCACCCTTGGACACGCCCGCGGCACGGGCCGTGGCGTCCATCGTCGCCGCCCGCTCACCGTCTTCGGCGAGGATCGCCTCGAAGGCGTCGAGCACCTTCTCGCGAGCGAGGGGAGGGCGGCTCATGGCGTCGATCGTATCGACAGCGGCTCCGGCATCCTGATAGTATACCGGCTGGACGGTATATAAACATGATGACTCTCACTCAGGAACTCTCGCTCGCCGACGCTCAGTCACGGCGGGTCGGATGGCGTGGCTGGGCCGCCCTTGTCGTGCTCATGCTGCCCGTGCTGCTCGTCTCGGTGGACAACACGGTGCTGAGCTTCGCGCTGCCGCAGATCGCGCTCGATCTCGAGCCCACCGCGACCCAGCAGCTCTGGATCATCGACGCGTATCCGCTTGTGCTCGCGAGCCTTCTCGTGACGATGGGCGTGCTCGGCGACCGGTTCGGGCGCCGACGGATGCTGCTCATCGGCGCCGCCGGATTCGGTGCCGTCTCTGCCCTCGCCGCCTTCGCCCCGAGCGCAGAATGGCTGATCGCGGCACGCGCTGCGATGGGTGTCTTCGGCGCGATGCTGATGCCATCGACGCTCTCCCTGCTGCGCAGCATCTTCACGGATCGCGACCAGCGCCGTATGGCGATCGCGGTCTGGGCCTCGGCGTTCTCGGCCGGTGCCGCACTCGGTCCCGTGGTCGGCGGAATCCTGCTGCAGCACTTCGCGTGGGGCTCGGTCTTCCTGATGGCCGTGCCGGTGCTCATTCCGCTGCTCGTGCTCGTGCCGATCCTCGTTCCCGAGAGCCGTGATCCGAACCCGGGGCGCTTCGACCCGCTCAGTGTCGCGCTCTCGCTCGCGACGATGGTGCCGATCGTCTACGCGATCAAGGAGTTCGCCGTGCACGGCGCCGAGAGCGCGCTTCCGCTGGTGCTGATGATCGTCGGTGTCGCGTTCGGCGTGCTGTTCGTACGACGCCAGAACCGCCTCGAGACTCCCATGCTCGACATGCGGCTGTTCCGCCGCGCAACCTTCTCGGGCTCGGTCCTGGTGAACCTGCTGAGCGTCATCGGACTCGTCGGCTTCCTCTATTTCGTCGCGCAGCACCTGCAGCTGATCGTCGGGCTCTCGCCTCTCGAAGCCGGTCTCGCACTGGTGCCCGGACTGCTCGCGATGATCGTTGCCGGTATCGGTGTCGTGCCGATCGCCAAGCGCGTCGCCCCGCGGGTGGTCGTGCCGGTCGCCCTCGGCTTCTCCGTGCTCGGCTACCTGCTCGTCGCCATTGCCGCGAGCACGGCCGTGCTACCGCTGCTGGTGGTCGCATTCGTTTCCCTGGGCATCGGGATCGGCGCTGCGGAGACTGTGTCGAACGAGCTCATCCTCGCCAGCGCACCGCCCGCCAAGGCCGGTGCCGCGAGCGCCGTGTCCGAGACCGCGTACGAGCTCGGCGCCGTGCTGGGAACGACGATCCTCGGTGGGCTTCTGGCTGCGTTCTACCGCACCAACCTCGTGCTGCCCGCGGATCTGCCCGCGTCGGCGGAGGCAGCGGCCCGTGAGACCCTGGCCGGGGCGGTTGCGGCATCCGCTTCCCTCGACGATGCGCTGGGACAGGCGCTGCGGGATGCCGCAGCCCACGCGTTCGACGCGGGCGTCGGTGTCACCGCGATGATCGGTGCCGGCCTCATCGTCGCCGCCGCGATCATCGCGATGCTGACCCTCGGCGGTCGTGCGAAGCACGAGCCCGTCGAGCACTGACGGCGGCTCGGGGGTATGTTCACGCCCCGATACGCTGACAGGGAACGAAGGAGCGCAATGCCGAGCGTGCAAGAACCTGGTGTCGTGAAGCTGGCCGTCATTCCCGGGGACGGCATCGGTCCCGAGGTGATCGCCGAGGCGGAGAAGGTGCTGGATGCCGCGACCGCGGGCAGCGGCATCCGGTTCGAGAAGACGCACTTCTCGCTGGGGGCCACGCGCTTTCTCGAGACCGGCGACACGCTGACGGATGCCGACCTCGAGGCCATCAGGGGGCACGACGCGATCCTGCTCGGCGCCGTCGGGGGAGTGCCGGGCGACCCGCGTCTGAAAGACGCGAACATCGAGCGCGGGCTGCTGCTGAAGCTGCGTTTCGAGCTCGACCACTACGTCAATCTGCGGCCGTCGAAGCTGTATCCCGGCGTCCCCGGCCCGCTCGCCGAGCCGGGTGACATCGACTTCGTGGTCGTGCGCGAGGGCACCGAGGGTCCCTACGTCGGCAACGGCGGCTCGATCCGCCGCGGCACGCCCCACGAGGTCGCGAACGAGACCTCCGTCAACACCGCCTACGGCATCGAGCGGGTCGTGCGCTACGCGTTCGACCTCGCCGAGCGGCGTCGCAAGAAGCTCACGCTCGTGCACAAGACGAACGTTCTGGTGCATGCGGGCGGAATGTGGCAGCGGCTGGTGGACGAGGTGGCGTCAGAGCACCCCGACGTGGCCGTAGACTACCTGCACGTCGACGCGGCAACGATCTTCCTGGTCACGAACCCGGGCCGCTTCGATGTGATCGTCACCGACAACCTCTTCGGCGACATCCTCACGGATCTGGCAGGCGCCGTCACCGGTGGCATCGGCCTCGCCGCATCGGGCAACATCAACCCCGACGGTACGTTCCCCTCGATGTTCGAGCCCGTCCACGGTTCGGCGCCCGACATCGCAGGACAGCAGAAGGCCGATCCCACGGCCGCGATCCTCTCCATCGCCCTGCTGCTCGACCACCTCGGGCTGCAGGACGAAGCGCTCGCCGTCACCCGCGCGGTCGAGGCGGACATCGCGGGCCGGGGCGCCGCATCCCGTCCCACGGCGCAGATCGGCGACGCGATCGTCGATCGCGTCCAGGCGTAATCTGGATCACGCCCTCCTCGTACCGCAGCGGACAAGTCCGCAGGAAAGCACAGGCCTCAGATGACCATCATCGACATCGATCCCGACACCGGACTCGCCCCGCTCGAGTTCGCCGTCACGAAGAACCTCGCGGCGAAGAGCCCGAAGCAGCGCGACGAGATCCTGGTGAACCCAGGATTCGGCACCAGCTTCACCGATCACATGGTCGACATCTGCTGGTCGATCGGCGGCGGCTGGCACCGGCCCCGGGTGCAGCCGTACGGTCCGATCTCGCTCGATCCTGCTGCCGCGGTGCTGCACTACGGCCAGGAGATCTTCGAGGGCATCAAGGCCTACCGCCATGCCGACGGCTCGATCCACACGTTCCGGCCCGACCAGAACGGGCGCCGCCTGCAGCGGTCGGCGCGGCGTCTCGCGCTGCCGGAGCTGCCGGTGCCGTACTTCATCCAGTCGCTGCGCGAGATCATCGCGGTCGACGGTGCGTGGGTGCCGAGCGGTCAGGATCAGAGCCTGTACCTGCGGCCTTTCATGTTCGCCAAGGAGGCGTTCCTCGGAGTGCGGCCCGCGCACAAGGTCAACTACTACGTGATCGCGTCGCCGGCAGGCGCCTACTTCAAGGGCGGCGTGCAGCCGGTCTCGATCTGGCTGAGCGAGGACTACGCCCGCGCCGGCAAGGGCGGCACGGGTGCCGCCAAGACCGGCGGCAACTACGCCGCCTCGCTCCTGCCGCAGTCCGAGGCCTATGAGAACGAGTGCGACCAGGTCGTGTTCCTCGACCAGGACCGCAACGTCGAAGAGCTCGGTGGCATGAACGTGCTCTTCGTCTTCAAGGACGGCACGATCGTGACGCCGCAGTCCGAGTCGATCCTCGAGGGCATCACGCGGGACTCGATCCTGCAGCTCGCGATCGACCGGGGGCACAAGGTCGAGGGGCGCAACATCTCGCTGGACGAATGGCGGCAGGGCGTGGCATCCGGCGACATCGTCGAGGTGTTCGCGTGCGGCACCGCCGCGGTCGTGACGCCGATCGGCGTGCTCAAGGGCAAGGGGTTCCTCGACGAGCAGCCGATCGGCGAGCTCGCGCTGTCGCTCCGCGAAGAGCTCACCGACATCCAGTACGGCCGTCGCGAAGACCGCCACGGCTGGCTCGTCCGCCTCGACGGCTGACCGCGCCTTTCCGTTTACGGACGCGACACGCCGTGTCACCGCGTGGACGCGCGGCGTGTCGCGTCCGTAAACGGTGGGGGTGGGGGCTCGTTAGGCTGGGCGGGTGAGGATAGCGCGCTTCAGCCACAACGACTCGATCAAGTTCGGGATCGTCGACGGACGGGAGCTCGTCGTCCTCGACGGCGACCCGATGTTCGCCGGCTACGAGACGACGGGGGAGCGCGTTCCGCTCGCCGAAGTCGCACTGCTCGCGCCGGTGATCCCACGCTCGAAGGTCGTGTGCGTGGGGCGGAACTATCGCGAGCACGCGGCCGAGCTCGGCAATGAGGTGCCGGTCGAGCCGATGCTGTTCTTCAAGCCGAACACGTCCGTCATCGGGCCCAACGACGCCATCGTTCGCCCGACCCAGACGACCTTCACCAGCTTCGAAGGCGAGCTGGCCGCCGTGATCGGGCGCATCGCCAAGAACGTCCCCGCCGAGTCGGCGCTCGACTACGTCTTCGGCTACACGATCGCGAACGACGTGACCGCACGCGACCTGCAGAAGACCGACGGACAGTGGGCACGCGCCAAGGGCTTCGACACGTTCTGTCCGCTTGGTCCCGCGATCGAGACGGAGTTCGCCTTCGACGGCGCGCGCATCGTCACACGCCTGAACGGCGAGGTCGCTCAGGACGGCCCGATCAGCGACATGATCCACTCCGTCGCCGACATCATCGCGTACGCGTCCGCTGCCTTCACGCTGCTGCCCGGCGACGTGATCCTCACCGGAACGCCGGCCGGCGTCGGCCCGTTCGTCGCGGGTGACGTGATCGAGGTCGAGATCACGGGGCTCGGCATCCTGCGCAACGTCGCCCGCGACGCGTAGCAGAGCACCCATGGCTGAGTCGTCGGATGCCGCGGCACTGGCGCCGTCGGCGATCGCCGATGTGCAGCGGCGAACGGTGTGGGTGCTCTCGGTCGGGCAGGTGCTCGGCGGTCTCGCCTTCGGCGCGAGCATCTCGCTCGGCGCGGTGCTTGCGGCCGAGATCTCGGGCGACGAGGCGTTCTCCGGGCTCGCCACCGCGGCGATCACGCTCGGCACCGCGGCGTTCGCGGTGCCGCTCGCCGCGTTCGCGCGGCGGCGCGGGCGCCGACCGGCGCTGACGAGCGGGATGGTCGGCGCCCTCGCCGGAGTGCTGCTGGTCGTCTTCGCCGCCGGGCTGAGGTCGTTTGCGCTGCTGCTCATCGCCTTCGGGCTGATCGGCGCGGCGCAGGCGGCGAACCTGCAGACGCGCTTCGCCGCAGCCGACCTCGCCACCGATGCGACGCGCGGCCGGGATCTCTCGCTCGTGGTCTGGGCCACGACCATCGGCGCCGTGCTCGGACCCAACCTGACCGGTCCGGGTGAACTGCTCGGCGAGAGATTCGGGATGCCGCACCTCACCGGTCCTTATCTGTTCACGATCGTGGCGCAGCTGCTGGCGGTCGCGCTGTACTTGATCTGGCTGCGACCCGATCCGCTGCTGCTGGCGCAGCGCGTGACCACGCACGCGGCGACGGCGCCGGGTGCGGAGGCGATCGCCAATGCCGATCGGCCGATCATCGCCCGGTATGCGATCTTCGCCGTCGCGGCCGCGCACGGGGTGATGGTGTCGGTGATGGCGATGACCCCCGTGCATCTGCTGCATCACGGTGCCTCGCTCACGGTCATCGGCCTGACGATCAGCCTCCATGTTGCGGGCATGTTCGCCCTGTCGCCCGTGTTCGGCATCCTCGCCGACCGGGTCGGCCGCGTGCCGACGATCCTTCTCGGTCAGGTGCTGCTCGCGGCAGCGCTGGTGACCGCGTCGTTCGGTCAGGAGTCCACGGTGTTCGTCACCATCGCCCTCGTGCTGCTCGGACTCGGATGGAGCGCGACGACCGTCGCCGGGTCGACACTGCTCACCGAGGCGTCGGCGGAGTCCCAGCGCACGCGCCGGCAGGGGCTCAGCGATCTCACAATGAGCCTTGTCGCCGCGATCGGCGCCATCCTCGCCGGTGTGGTGCTGGCGTGGATCGGCTACGGCGGGCTCGCCCTCGTGGTCGGCGTGGCCGTCATCGCCACCGTCGCGCTCGCGCCGCTCGGGCGTGCGGCCGCGGTTCCCGGCGACGTCCGGAGTGGCTGACCGGTCGATGGCGTCCGCCGCTGCAGGCGTCGCGGGTGCGAAGCGTGGATGCTGAGATCTCCGGACCGCGGCGACCGACGATCAGCATGGCGCTTCCACCCGGCGCGGTGTAGGGTCCGGCCCATGGGGCAGATGTCACCGTCCCTGGGCGCCGGAGCTGGGGCTGATGCGCACGGGGACGGGCAGCGCGCGACCGCGAAGCAGGGGATATCGATTGCGCTTCTCGTCTTCGCGGTGATCGCGCTGGGCGTGATCATCGGAACGGTCATCCTGGTGTCGGGGCCGCGCCCGGACGCCACGATGCAGCCGACGGGCGACGACCCCGATGGGGACCTCCTCTCCTTGATGGAATCGGAGGGGAGCGAGTTCGACTTCACGCCGCGCCCCGGGTTCGGCGGGGGCGAGATGGAGATCGATCTCTCGACTCTGGAGGGTTTCGGCACCTTTCAGGGCATCGAACTCTGGTCGGCCGTGAATGCGTTCGGGTCCCCTTGTCTCATCGCGGTCCACCGTCCGACGACCGATGTCGTCGCACGGGCATGCGTGCCTGCCGCCGCGGACCTCTTCGTCGACACGGCCGGGCATGGTCTCGCCGAGGGCGAGAGGTTGCGATTCCTTCTTCGGAACGACACGGTCGAGGCGTTCGTTCTCACGCCGGATGGGACGGGCTGATGGCGGGATCTCGCGTCCCCTCAGGTGACGCCGGCGAACTGCGGAAGCTTCAAGCACGTGCGTACGGCCCCGATGCGGACCTCTTCGGCGATCCGGAAGGGCTCGCGCGGCTGGCCGAGCTCGAAGCCGGGCGTCTTGACGCTGCCGATTTCGCTGAGCAGGACGACGCCGAGGTCGAGCAGCCCACGGATGCGGAGCCTGACGCCGCAGCGGAGGGTGCGTCCTCGAGCACCGTTCCGACGAAGGACTCCCTGTCATCAGTGTCGGCACGCGGATCGTCGCAGTCGTCGAGTCGGCGGCGCCTGGGCTCGAGACGATCCGCCCGTATCGGACTCGCAGTGGGCGCCGTGCTGGCGGTGATCGCGATCGCATGGGGAGTGACTCGGCTGTTCGGACCTCATCCTGATGCCACGTTGTGGGCAACCACGACTGCGAACGAGTTCCATGAGCAGTTCGTCCCGCTCATCTATGACAACCGACTGTTCCGGGTCGACAGGTCGACGCTGGTGTCGTATGAGACGTATCGGGGAGTGGAGCCATGGTCGGTCATCGACGAATTCGGCAACCCCTGCCTGCTGCTCGAGTACCGCTCCGCTGAGATCATGTTGGAGCTCGCCTGCACACCTCGAGAAGCGGACTTGATCGTGGACCTCGCGGCATGGCCGGTCCAGGACCCGGACTTCGCAGAGGGACTGCCGGACGGCAGCGTTCTGCGTTTCCAGTACCACGACAACTCCGTCGATGCCTTCCTGATCACCCCGCCGGCTGACGACTGACGACCCGATCACCCGTTCCGTGGGATCGAGTTTCCGCGCGGGGTGAGCAGCTGACGCCGTCAGAACCGGGTCTCGACGAGGTCGACCACGGTTGCCCGCGCGAGGTCGTCGAGCGTGTCGACGACGGGAATCAGCCGCCACTTGTCGAACATCGTGCAGGGATGCGACAGCCCGAACACGATGAGGTCGCCCAGGCGCACACCCCGGTCATCGTCGAATCGCACGAACGCGTGCTGGTCGTTGAGCTTCACGGTCTCAGCGCCCTGGAGCGAGATGCGTTCGCCGTCGCGGGCCACCGCGAAGAGAGGGATCGGCAGCCCCTCGTCGAAGGGGAAGTCCCGCTTGCCGGCATCCACCAGCACGAGCCCGGGCTCCGGGTGCGACACCACGCGGGCGACGCCACGGGCTGCCGCCCGCAGGCCGTGTCGTTCGAACGGCGACACCGCGCGGTAGTAGCCCTCGTCGTGGGTGACGTACGCGCCGGAGCGCAGCACGAATCGGGCGGAATCGACGGCTGCCGCGGCGGTGAATGAGTCGGTGACGACATCCGGGTACGCGCTGCCGCCGGCCGTGACGATGACGTCTCCGTCGGCGTAGAGATCGCGCAGTCTGCCGTGCAGCGCCACGAGGTCATCGACATAGCGTCGCGCTGTGTCTATGGCGTCGAGACCGCGCCCGTGGGCGACAGCCCCCTCGTATCCCGCGACGCCGGCAAGCCGAAGCGACGGCGAGGCGGCGACGATCTCGGCGATCTGCACCGCCTCGTCGAGTGTGCGGGCTCCGGTGCGCCCACCGGGTCTGCCGAGCTCGACCAGGATCTCGAGCGGGTGCGTGGCGTGGCCGTCGAGCGCGCGCTCGGTCCAGGCGACGGCATCCGCGTCGTCCATCCAGCTCCAGACCCGGGCGTCGCCTGCGCCGCCGCACCCGAGCCAGTGGATGGCAGCGGGATCCGTGAGCTGGTTCGCGAGCATGATCGAACGGATGCCGGCATCGACCGCGACGCCGAGCTGCCAGGGGGTCGCGAGGGTGATTCCGGTGGCCCCGGCATGCAGCTGACGCTGCCAGAGCTGCGGCGCCATCGTGGTCTTGCCATGGGGCATGAGCTCCAGGCCGTGACCGGCGACCCAGTCAGCCACGAAGGCGATGTTGTCGCCGATCGCCGCGCCGTCGAGGACGAGCAGCGGCGTCCACAGGTCGGTGAGTCGTGGAGACCCTGCGACGAAGTCTGCAACGGAGCGGCCGTGAGCTTCGGGCGGCATCCCCTTGTCAGCCGGCCCGATCACGCGCGTCACGTCAGACCTCGGAGATGGCCGCGACCACGTCGATCTCGACGAGGATGTCGAACAGGTCCGAGCCGACAGTGGTGCGCACCGGATACGGCTCGGTGAAGAACTCGGCGTAGGCCCGGTTGTAATCGGCGAAATCGCGCTTGAGGTGCTGCAGGTGCGCGGTCACCTTCACGACGTCGTCGAGCGACCCACCGCGTGCGGCCAGCACTGCCTGGACGTTACGCAGCACCTGCTGCGTCTGCTCGTAGGCACCGCCCTCGACGACGCTGCCGGTATTCGGATCCTGAGGTCCGAATCCCGCAGTGAAGATGAACCCGTTGGCCTCGACGCCATGGCTGTACGGCCCCGCGGGGATCGGGGCGTTCGGGATCGTCAGTGCCTGCTTCGGCATGTCATTCCTTTCGAGGGGTCACCGAACCGCGAGGACAATGACGCGCCGGTGCCCGATCGGTGCGACTAGCGCCCCAGTGCCGCCGCCGCCACGTCGACGTCGGCTTCGCCATTGAACACGTGGAACGCGACGCGCGCTCGTCCGGCGCGCCCGGATGCCGTGATTCCGGCCGCCTGGAGGCGCGCGAGGTCGCACCCGTCCGAGTCGGCCCACGTGACGATCGCGCTCGCGCGAGAGGGGCGCGGAAGGTCCATCCGTTCGCGGAAGCGCGCCGCCAGGCCGACCGCGTGGTCGTGCAGCTCCTGCTGGTCCAGCGAGGCGAACAATTCGAGCGCCGGCTCCGCGCCGACGAACGCCTGCCACGCGGGCGAGACGTCGAAGCGCGTCGCGTCTGAGGCGAGCTCCACCTCGTGGCCGTAGCACGACACCCACGGGTCGCCGCCCGCGTACCAACCGGCGAAGATCGCGGGCATGCCCGTCGCGAGGCGCTCCGAGACCGTGAGGAAAGAAACGCCCCGCGGTGCGCAGAGCCACTTGTAGGCGTGACAGATCACTGCATCGAAGTCGGATGCCGCGACCGGCAGCCATCCGACGGCTTGCGTCGCGTCGCAGAGCGTGCGTGCGCCGACGCGGTGCGCGGCGGTGACGATGGATGCGGCATCCGCCACTTCGCCGGTCGAGGACTGCACGAGCGAGAACACGATGAGCGCCGTCCCGGAGCGGACCTCGTCGGCGAGTGTCGCGAGCGGAGCGGTGCGCACGCTCAGACCGCGTCCCGAGTGGACGAACGGCAGGACGATGGACGAGAAGTCGCCGTCGGCGATCAGAACGTCTGCGCCGTAGGGGAGCGAGCCCGCGACGAGTGCGGCGGCCACCGATGCCTGAGATCCGATCGCCACACGGCTCGGTGCGACGCCGACCAGCCGTGCGAAGTGCCCGCGCGACCGTTCGACCGCGGCTGTGTACGCGGCGGGATCCGGACGGCCCCGGGTGGCGGCATCGAGATCGGCGATGATCGCGGCGCGACTCGTCCGCGTGGGCAGTCCGACGGTGCAGGCCGCAAGATACCCGCGGCCACCGACGAACTCCGCCTGAGCTGCAGCGAGGGGAGACGTCGCGGCGAGGTATGACATGCCCCCATCGTGCGTGTCGAGTACACCTCACGTCTACGGCAGGTATCGCATTGAATACATGCCATGTGCTTATGATTAGGCATGAGCGACGTGCTGGGCGACGAGCTCGACTTCGATGTACAGGCTCTCCGCGTCGTCAAGGCGGTCGCGGATGAGGGCACCATCACGGGCGCCGCCGCAGCTCTCGGCTTCAGCCAGCCGGCGGTCAGCCAGCAGCTCAAACGCCTCGAACAGCGGATCGGCGTGGCGCTCGTGGTGCGGGTGGGCCGGACAGTGCGCTTGACGGAAGCCGGCCGGATCCTCGCGCGACACGCTCCCGCCGTGACGACCGCGCTGGATGCGGCAGCGGGCGAACTCGCCGACCTCCGGGGTCTGCGCGCCGGCCGCGTACGGCTCGTCGGATTCCCCTCCGCATCGCCCACGATCGTGCCGCGCCTGTTGGCCGATCTGGCTGCGCAGCACTCCGGAGTCAGCGTGACCTACATCGAGGCCGAGCCGCCCGAGGCAGTGGAAGCTGTCCGCACCGACCGGGCCGACATCGCGCTGACGTTCAGCTACCCCGGTGACCGCGACGATCCGCACGGGCAGAGCGCGCGCGGACTGTCGGTGCGGACCATGGGAAGCGATGAGCTGCTGGTGGTGCTTCCCATCGGCCATCCGGCCGCGACCTCCTCGGGGATCGATGTCGCGGTGCTCGCGGGGGAGCGATGGATCGCAGGCTGCCCGCGATGTCGAGGTCATCTGCTCGAGCTGTGCGCACGCGCGGGCTTCGAGCCGCACATCGCCTTCGAGACCGACAACTTCGTGGCGGTCGAGGGCCTTGTCGCCCAGGGGATAGGCGTGGCGACACTGCCGCGGATGGCCGTGGCGTCGTTTCCGCAGCTGCCGGGCGTCCTGACGCTGCCGCTGCCGGCCGCTGAAGCACGCACCATTCACGTCGTCACAGCGCACGGCGCCGACCGCGTCCCGGCGATCCGCGCCACGGTGGACGCGATCGCGAAGCTGGTGGGCGCCGCCGGGGTGTGACCAGCCCGGGGCCTGCGGCATCCCGCACCTAGACTGGATGACGATGTCTGCCTCACCCGATCCTCGCACCACCACCGCATCCGGCGCGGACGTACGCGTTCGCTTCTGCCCGAGCCCGACCGGTCTGCCGCACGTCGGGCTGATCCGCACGGTGCTCTTCAACTGGGCATACGCGCGCCACAACGGCGGCAAGCTCGTCTTCCGCATCGAAGACACCGACTCGGCGCGCGACAGTGAGGAGAGCTACCTGCAGCTGCTCGCTGCGCTGCGCTGGCTCGAGATCGATTGGGATGAGGGCGTCGAGGTCGGCGGTCCCCACGCTCCGTACCGGCAGTCGCAGCGGCACGACCTGTACCGTGAGGTGCTCGACAAGCTCGTGGCCGCCGGTGCGGTGTACGAGAGCTACTCGACCGCCGCAGAGATCGACGCCCGCAACGAGGCGAACGGCCGCGCGAAGCAGCTCGGCTACGACAATCACGACCGTGACCTCACAGCCGAGCAGAAGGCCGCGTTCCGCGCCGAGGGCCGCGAGCCCGCCTGGCGCCTGCGGGTGCCCGACCACGACCTCACGTATGTCGACCTGATCCGCGGCGAAGTGACGTTCCCCGCGGGATCGTTTCCGGACTTCGTTCTCGTGCGTGCCGGCGGCGTGCCGCTGTATCCGTTCGTGAATCCCGTGGATGACGCGCTGATGGGCATCACCCACGTCATCCGCGGCGAGGACCTCATGCCTTCGACAGCCCGCCAGCTCGCGCTGTACAGCGCTCTGGTCGATGCGGGAGTGACGACCTTCATCCCGCGGTTCGCGCACATGCCCCTCGTGCTCGGCGAGGTCGGCAACAAGAAGCTCTCGAAGCGCGACCCGAAGGCGGACCTGTTCCTCCAGCGCGAGAAGGGCTTCATCCACGAAGGTCTGCTCAACTACCTCTCGCTGCTCGGATGGTCGATCGGACCCGATCGCGACGTCTTCTCGCTCGACGAACTGGTCGGCGCATTCGACATCGTCGACGTCAATCCGAACCCCGCGCGATTCGACCAGAAGAAGGCCGAGTCGATCAACGGCGATCACATCCGGATGCTGGAGCCGGCTGACTTCGCCGCGCGCATCGTGCACTACCTCCACTCCGCCGGCCTCGTCGACGAGACGCCGACTCCAGCGCAGCAGGAGATCATCACAGCATCCGCACCACTCGTGCAGGAGCGCGTGCAGCTTCTCGGCGAGGTGCCCGCGATGCTGGGCTTCCTCTTCCGCGCTGAGGTGACGTACGAACCGGACGCCCTCGCCGGTCTGCCGGCGAATGCCAACGAGGTGCTCGTCGCCTCGGTCGCGGCGATCGAGCTCGTGCCGGAAGCCGAGTTCACCGCGGCCGCGGTGCAGGAAGCTCTGGCACGCGCTCTCATCGAAGGGCTGGAGCTCAAGCCTCGCGTGGCGTACGGCCCGCTGCGCGTCGCCCTCAGCGGTCGCCGCATCTCGCCGCCGCTCTTCGAGTCGATGGAACTGCTCGGCAAGGCCGAGTCGATCCGCCGACTCGCGGCTCTCGTCGACCGTCCGATCTGATCCCGCTCGGTTTGGCGGGTCGCCCGGCGTCGTCTAGACTTGATGCTTGGCACGGCCTCGGCCGAGCGCCTTGGGGTATGGTGTAATTGGCAACACGGAGGTTTCTGGTACCTTTGTTCTTGGTTCGAGTCCAGGTACCCCAGCGAGAAGAAAACCCCCGTTCAGCGGGGGTTTTTCGCTTTCCGGACGCGGGCCGTCGATCACCATGGCGGCCACGACCGCGACGCCGCGCCGGGCGACGATAATGGGGGACATGGACGCTCCGTCGCTGACGCCTGAGCGCTCGCGCGAGCTCGCCGATCTGCGCAAGCGGGCGTACGGTCCGGATGCCGACATCGCGCACGATCCCGAGGCGTTGGAGCGGCTACACGAGCTCGAGGAGCAGCTCCGTTCTGACACGCCCGAGCCCGTCGTGCTCGAGGCAGCAGAGCCGGCGGCCGCCGTCGCGCCCGCCGTGGATGCACGGAACGGGTCCACTGCGATGGCGTCGCCGGTGGCATCTGAACCGCCTTCCGCACCCGCCCCACTGCCGTCGCAGAAGTCGCGGCCGTGGTGGCGGCGCGTTCCGCTCTGGGTTTCGCTTGCCATCATCGGCCTGTTGGGCGTGCTCGTCGGGATCATGGTTCCCGCGGCTGTGGCACCGGGTGCGGACACCACACTCCATCCGAGCGAGAACCCCGTGCTCGCACTCGACGACGAGTGGCTCTCGAGCATGCTGGACTGGCTGCAGGTCAACGAGCCGCCAACCGAGTTCGAGCCCTTCGACAACCTCCAGGTGATCACCGCGATCAGTGAGACCGGCTCGACGTGCCTCGTCGTGTTCTGGGTCAATCAATGGTCGGACGCCAGCTGCACCCCCGACGGGCTCACTCCGACGGTCGACTTCGTCGCGTACCCGGGATCACCGCAGCCGCTCGACGACATCGTGCCGGTGGGGACGGTTATCCGCTTCGAGCTGCACGGCGACGAGGTCGACGTGACCCTGCGCGAGCCGGAGGCTGAACAGCGTTCTGCCTCCGGACGATAATGGGCTCATGGACGCTCCGTCGCTGACGCCAGGGCGATCGCGCGAGCTCGCCGATCTTCGCAGACGCGCGTACGGTCCGGATGCCGACATCCAGCGCGATCCGGGCGCCGTCGCTCGGCTGCACGAGCTGGAGGATCTGGCGCGCGAACAGCCGACCGAGTCGCCCGCCCTTCCCGAGCCGGCGCGACGTCCGGACCGCGGCGAACCGGCTGCAGCGGTCGTCACTCCTGCAGATGCCCGGAACGCACCCGACGGCGCGGGTGAGAGCGATCCGCCGACACCGGTCGAACCATCGGCGGTGATGCTCGCTCCCCGGCGCCCGTGGTGGCGTCGCCCGTCGGTGTGGGCGGTCGCCGGTGTGAGCCTCGTCGTCGGAGTGGTGATCGGCGCCGGAGGACTGTGGTGGATATCTCAGCCCGATGACTCGGCGGGCCCCGATCTCACGCTCGGCAAGAGCCCTACCGGGGGCGAGCGCGGTCCAGGTTTCGCGCAGAACCTCGACTACTGGGGCATCGCGCGCGGATCGGTCATAGCCTACGAGCCGTTCGACACCGTCGGCGTCTGGACCGCGCGAGGAAGCGACGAGTCGCGGTGCATCCTGCTGTCATACGAGGGGCAGATCTTCACGGCGACCTGTGCGGGCCGCGGCCTCGACCCCGTCTACGACCTCACCGTCGATGACGGCATGCCGCTGACGTACGAGCAGCCGCTCGCGGTAGGCAGCGTCATCCGGTTCATCGCGCGCAAGGGCGGTATCGACGTCTGGGTGGAGGCCGTGCCGACGACACTCAACGGGATGCTGCCGTGACCTCGTCGAGCGCCTCGCGCCCGAGCCGCGCGAAAGCCGGTTCGTCGTCGCTGTGCGCGAGCAGCATCAGGGCGACCGAGGCGCCCCACGCCCGAGCGCGCACCCACGCATCGCCGTCATAGCCGCCGCCCGTCGACGCCTTGAAGTCGCGTCGGCCACTGACGTCGAACGACAGCCATGCGACGGCGAGGTCGTACGCGGGGTCTCCGGCCGTGACGTCGCCGAAATCGATGATGCCGACCAGTCGCGTGCCCTGGGCGATCAGGTTCGCCGGGTGCAGGTCACCGTGGATCCACAGCGGCGGTCCCGCCCACGACGCGGCGTCGAGTCCTTCTGCCCAGACGGATGCCGCGGCATCCGCTTCCCGCACGCTCAGCGCTCCTTTCTCTCGAAGGAGCGCGATACGCTCCGCCACCGCGGCTGACCGCTCGGCCAGTGGGGCACCACGGAAGGGATTGATCGGGTGGTCCGACGGCGCAGGAACGTGAAGTGCACCCAGCGCGAGGCCGAGCGCCGAGGCCCAGCCCGAGCGATCCTGGCGCGGCACGTCGATCCCGCGCGCGCCATCGATCCACGGCACGATAGACCACGGCCAGGGGTAGAGGGAGTCTGGCACTCCGTCGAGGATCGGCGCGGGCACCCGCAATCCCGTCGGCTCGAGCCGACGGGCGATCTCGGGCAGCACGCGCTGCTCATTCAGCACCAGCGGTGCGGCGATCGCACGACGGGGGAGTCGGACGGCGAGCTCCGCTCCGACGCGCCACACCTCGCTGTCCCAGCCTTCGGCGACCTTCGTCACAGAAAGCTCCGCAGCATCCGCGATGGCGGCGGCCTGCGACAGCAGCAGGTGCCTGACGAGGCTCTCATCGATCATCACCTCGGCGGCGGGCTTATCGGGCATCCCTCGACGCTATCGCGAAGCCCTGCAATGCGACTCGGTCCATCTGCGATTATCTGCGAATGTGTTGCGATGTGTGAGTTTGTGTTGTAGCGTGAGGCAACTTCGATGTCGAGGAGACACATGTACGCAACGGAGCGACAGGATCGCATCGCCGGCCTGCTGGCCGTAGAGGGACGCGTGTCGGTCGTCGGCCTTGCCGAGACGCTCGACGTGACGACCGAGACCATCCGCCGCGACCTCGACGTGCTCGAACAGCGCGGGGCGCTCCGTCGCGTGCACGGCGGCGCGGTTCCCGCAAGGACGGTCAGCATCGCCGAGCCATCCATCACCGAGCGGATGACGGTCAACTCAGACCGCAAGGCGGCGATCGCGCAACGCGCACTCGAGGTGATCACGGTCGGATTCCGCGGTTCGCTCGTCTTCGATGCCGGTTCCACGACCGGCGCCGCGGCCTCCCTTCTCGCCGAGCGCATCGCGACGACTGGAGCGCAGCTCGAGGTCGTCACCCACGCCGTTCCCGTCGCCCACACCCTTTCCCTGATCCCCGACATCGGCCTCACAGTGCTCGGCGGCCAGGTGCGTGGTCTCACCGCCGCGGCGGTCGGGCCGGCGACGCTCGGGGCCCTCGATGCACTTCGCCCCGACGTCGCCTTCATCGGCACCAACGGCATCTCGGCCGGATTCGGCCTGAGCACCCCCGACCCGGCCGAGGGCGCCGTGAAATCCGCCATTGTCAAGGCCGCGCGACGGGTGGTAGCGATGGTGGATAGTTCGAAGTTCGGCG
The DNA here is from genome assembly GCF_039530225.1 of Microbacterium pumilum. Classification (NCBI taxonomy): domain Bacteria; kingdom Bacillati; phylum Actinomycetota; class Actinomycetes; order Micrococcales; family Microbacteriaceae; genus Microbacterium; species Microbacterium pumilum. The sequence goes on along the minus strand of NZ_BAAAOH010000001.1, from coordinate 3,168,179 downwards.
TCGAGTCGCTGGTGCGGTTCGCCGCGCTGGATGAGATCGACCTGCTGGTCACCGATGAGCAGCCCGAGCCCGCCCTCGCGGCGGCGCTCGAGGAGGCCGACGTGGAGGTATGGATCGCATGATCGTCACGCTGACCGCCAACCCGTCGCTCGACCGCACGATCACACTGGAGCGTGCGCTGCGGCCCGGCGAGGTGCAGTCCGCCGCCTCCGCACGAGAGGATGCCGGTGGAAAGGGCATCAACGTGGCCCGAGTGATCGCCGCCGCCGGCGTGGAAACGATCGCCGTCCTTCCCCTCGCACCGGACGATCCGTTCGACGCCGCGCTGCGCAGTTCCGGCGTGACCGCGCGACGGGTGCCCATCCACGGCCACGTGCGTGCCAATCTCACGATCACCGACCCGGCGGGTGTCACGACGAAGCTCAACCTGCCGGGCGCGACCCTCGATGCGACCGACCGAGCAGCCGTCATCGACGCGGTGGTCGCGGCATCCGCCGGAGCACGCTGGCTCGTGCTCGCCGGCTCGCTGCCGCCGGGCGCGGGCGCGGGCTTCTACGTGGATGTCGTCGCGGCGGTGCGTGCCGCCCATGGCGCGCAGGCCCCGCTCATCGCGGCCGACACGTCCGGCCGGGCTCTGACCGAGGTCGTGGCGCACGCCGCCCCCGACCTCATCAAGCCGAACGACGAGGAGCTCGCCGCCCTCGCGGGCGCCGAACTCGACGGCGGCGACGACCTCGCGGGTGAGATGCTCCGGGTGGCTCGGAGCCTCGTGCCGAGCCGCACTCGAGCCGCGCTCGTCACGCTCGGCGAGCACGGCGCCGTGCTCATCACCGCCGACGGCGCGTGGCACGCGGCTGCTCCGCGAATCCAGGTCGCGAGCACGGTCGGCGCCGGCGACAGCTCGCTCGCCGGCTACCTGCTCGCCGAGGTCGGAGGGGCATCACCCGAAGACCGACTGCGCCGCGCCGTCCGCTACGGCGCGGCTGCGGCATCCCTCCCGGGCACCCAGGCGCCCACGCCAGAAGATCTTCCTGCCGGCGACGTGCAGGTGTTCCGCCTCGCTTGATCCGTCCCCACCCACCGACCGTTGGAGGTCATCGTGTCACAGACCATCACCCCTGAGCTCGTCAGTCTCGACGTCGGTCTCGGCGCAGACAAGGCGGCTGTCATCCGCGCCCTTGCCGCGCGCGTCGTCGCGCAGGGCCGCGCCACCGACGCCGAAGCGCTCTTCGCCGATGCGTGGGCGCGCGAGCAGAAGGACGAGACCGGGCTTCCCGGTGGCATCGCCATTCCGCACGCCAAGAGCGGCGCCGTGACCGAGGCCTCGCTCGCGTTCGCGCGACTCGCGCCGGGCGTCGACTTCGGTGCTCCGGACGGTCCGGCCGACCTCGTCTTCCTCATCGCCGCACCCGAAGGGGCTGCTGAAGCGCATCTGGCCGTGCTCTCCAAGCTCGCCCGGAGCCTCATGCAGGACGACTTCACGACCGGCCTTCGCGCGGCGAAGACGAACGACGACGTGGTCGCGATCGTGCGGAACGCCATCGGCGAAGGCGACGCCTCTGCCGCTCCCGCCGCAGCACCCGCTGCCGCTGCCGCAGCGGCACCGGCTGCCACGGCCGCTTCCGATCTCACGGTCGCGGGTCGCCCCGCCCGTATCGTCGCGGTGACGGCCTGTGCGACGGGCATCGCGCACACGTTCATGGCCGCCGATGCGCTGACCGCCCAGGGGAAGAAGCTCGGCGTCGACCTCACGGTCGAGCCGCAGGGATCGAGCGGCTACAAGGCGATCCCGCAGAACGTGATCGACGACGCCGACGCCGTGATCTTCGCTACCGACGTCGACGTGCGCGAACAGCAGCGGTTCGCGGGCAAGCCGGTGGTGCGGTCCAACGTCAAGCGCGGCATCGAGCAGCCGAACGAGATGATCCACGAAGCCGTCGCCGCCGCCAACAACCCGAGCTCCTCACGCGTGACCGCGACTGCGGCCGTGGCGACGTCGGCCGCGAGCGACGCCAACGTCGGCTGGGGCGCCAAGATCCAGCGGATCCTGCTCACGGGTGTCAGCTACATGATCCCGTTCGTCGCCGGCGGCGGTCTGCTGATCGCACTGGGCTTCCTCCTCGGCGGCTACCAAGTCGGTGATGAGGCGAGCACGGTCATCGTCAACAACGCGCTGTGGGACCTGCCGCCCGGTGGTCTCGGGCAGTACCTGGGTTCCGTCGCGTTCATGATCGGCGTCACGTCGATGAACTTCCTCGTACCCGCCCTCGCCGGCTACATCGCGTTCGCGATCGCCGACCGGCCGGGCATCGCACCGGGTTTCGTCGCCGGCGCCGTCGCCGTCCTCATGAGCTCCGGCTTCATCGGCGGCATCGCCGGCGGTCTGCTCGCCGGGTTCGTGGCGCTGTGGTTCACGCGCCTCGAGGTGCCGCGCTGGCTGCGTGGACTCATGCCCGTGGTGATCATCCCGCTGATCGCATCGATCGTGGCGTCGGGCATCCTGATCCTGTTCCTCGGGCGCCCGATCGCCTCGCTGATGGCGTGGCTGAACGAGTGGCTGAACGAGCTCGCCGCCACCGGCCTGATCGTGGTGGTCGGCGTGATCCTCGGGATCATGATGTGCTTCGACCTCGGCGGGCCGATCAACAAGGTGGCCTACGCCTTCGCGGTCGCGGGCCTCGCCGCAGGATCCGAGACGAACCAGACGCCGTATCTCATCATGGCTGCTGTCATGTGCGCCGGCATGGTGCCGCCGCTCGCGATGGCTCTCGCATCGACGGTGCTCGCACGCGACCTCTTCCCACCGGTGGAGCGTGAGAACGGCAAAGCGGCCTGGCTGCTGGGTGCCGCGTTCATCAGTGAGGGCGCCATCCCGTTCGCCGCGGCCGACCCGCTGCGGGTCATCCCGGCCTGCATGGTCGGAGGCGCGGTCACCGGTGGCCTGAGCATGGCGTTCTCCGTCACCTCGCTTGCACCCCACGGCGGCATCTTCGTGCTCTTCGCGATCAACCCGATCTGGGGCTTCCTGATCGCCCTTGCGGCCGGTACCGTCGTGACGGCGCTTGTCGTCATCGCCCTGAAGCGCTGGGTCGGTCGCAAGGAGCTCGAGGCGGCGGAAGCGCCGTTCGAAGCCGTCGCCGTCGCATGACGCACGAAGTCCGCACGACGAGAGAAGGAGACTGACCCATGGCAGAACGTCAAGCCACCATCGCGAGCAGTTCCGGGCTGCACGCCCGCCCCGCGAAACTGTTCGTGCAGGCCGTTCAGGAGAAGAGCGTGCCGGTGACGATCGCCGTCGAAGGCGGCCCCGACCTCAACGCGGGCAGCATCCTGTCCCTGATGGGGCTGGGAGCGTCGCATGGTACCGTCGTGACACTGAAGGCCGAGGGGGATGGCGCCGACCAGGCGCTCGACGAACTCGTCACCCTGTTGGAGACAGACCTCGACGCCGAGTAGGACAGACGACGGATGCCGCGGATCGAAGCCGCGCGGCATCCGTCGTCTTCGTCTGTCAGAGGTCGGTCGAGTCGCCCGGGTCGAGCGCGAGAAGCTCGCCGCCGTCCTGCTCGGCGGCCCACTTGAGCCTCGCGCGGCCCATGTCGCGGCCGATCACCGACAGCGTCATGTCGTGCGTGCCGAACACCTGTCGCGGTGCGACGGCGAGGACGAAGTCCATCGCCTCGCCGATCTTGAGCCACGGCGCGCCCACCGGTGCCGCGAGCAGCCTCACCGATGCGCCTTTCGGAACGGCGTAGGAGTCGCCCGGATAGTAGAACGCGTCGTTCACGAGAACACCGACGTTGTCGACGACCGGGATCGTCTCGTGGATGAGGGCGTGCTTGCCGCCGAAGAACTCGAGCCGGAACGGGTCGAGGTCGAGGGTGTCGCCGGGCTTGACGACGATCACGTCGTATCCCGCGGCGGCGCGTGCGACGCCCTCGGGACCGTAGATCGGCACATCCGGAAACGCCTTGCGGATGCGGTCGAGGTGATCGGGCGTCCAGTGGTCCGGATGCTCGTGCGTGATCACGACGCCCACCACCTGCTCGAGGTCGATGAGGGGGGCGGTGAACGAGCCGGGATCGATGATGATCGTGCTTCCGGAATCGGTCAGGGTCAGGGTGGCGTGCTCGAACTTGGTGACTCGCATGCCCCGAGTCAACAGGCCGAAAAGGCCTCCGGCAAGCGCCCCTCGGTGCGGCGTCGGCGATTTGGCCGGATGCCGCGCACATGGCATAATCGAACGGTTGCGTGAACGGCCCCATCGTATAGTGGCCTAGTACGCCGCCCTCTCACGGCGGTAACGCGGGTTCGAATCCCGCTGGGGTCACCAACGAAAATGCTCGTCCTCTGGACGGGCATTTTGCGTTAACGACCGGTGCCCGACGAGTGAGCTTCATCGCTCGGAAGAATTTCCGGACCCGTGTCGAAACCTCGCCCCCTCACACGAGGTATGGGTAGAGGCTCGTATCGGACGGGCCGTTTGGAGGAGTCACGATGAGCAAGTCAGCCCTCTCGGCCAGCCCTGTCCAGTCCCGCTCGCACCGAGCCCAGTCCCGCTCACACCGATCAGAGTGCAGCCCCGCCGGCCGTGTCACGCGGTCGCTTCTGGGCTGGGGTGTCGTGGCGGGACCGTTCTACATCGTGGTGTCGCTGCTCGAGGCGACGCTGCGACCCGGATTCGACCTCGGCCGGCACAGCTGGAGCCTCATGGCGAACGGCGAGTTCGGCTGGGCGCACTCGGCCGTGCTCGTGATCACCGGACTGATGGTCATCGCCGCCGCGATCGGCATCGGCCGGGCACTTCACGTCCGGACGGCAGCGGTGCTCTTGGCCGCGTTCGGCGCAGGGCAGATCGGAGCCGGATTCTTCACCGCCGATCCCGCAGACGGGTTCCCCGTCGGCACCCCGGCCGGCGCTGGGGAGATCACCTGGCACGGTCTGCTGCATCTCGTGTGCGGAGGGCTGGGCTTCCTCGCCTTCACCGCTGCGACGATCGTCCTCGGCGTGCGATTCCTCCGTCACCGCGAACCCGGCTGGGGCGTCTTCAGCATCGCGACCGGTGTGCTCTTCATCGCCGCGTTCGGCGGCATCGCGAGTGGCGGGGCCGGCCCGATGGTGATCGCCTTCATCTTCGCCGTGGTCCTCGCCTTCGCCTGGCTCGGGCTCACCTGCATCCGCCTCTACCGTCGCGTCTCCTGACGCACTTCGAGAAAAAGGGAGAACATCATGCGCTACTTCGTTCTGCTCAAGGCGATCACCCTGCCCGACTCCCCACCGCCGCCTGAACTGATGGCCGCGATCGCGACGCTCGGCCAGGAGGCGACCGCAGCGGGTGTGCTGCTCGATACGCAGGGTCTGCAGCCCAGTGCGACGGGCGTCCGGGTCTCATTGACCGGCGGCACGCTGAGCGCGGCGGACGGACCGTTCACCGAGTCCAAGGAGCTCATCAGCTACGCCCTCTACGACGTGCGCGCGCGCGAGGATGCCGTCGAGTGGACCAATCGCTTCCTCACCGTGCACCGGGACCTCTGGCCCGGCTGGGAGGGCGAGGCCGACATCGTCAAGGTCCTCGGTCCAGAGGACTACTCGTTCGACCCAGAGGGCTGAGTGCCCGCCACCGAAGCAGCCGTCGAGGCGGTCTGGCGCATCGAGTCGGGCCGCCTCGTCGGCGCCCTCGCGCGTGTCGTGGGTGACTTCTCCACGGCCGAGGACCTCGCCCAGGATGCCCTCGAGGCGGCCCTGCGGCAGTGGCCGCGCGACGGCATCCCGCCCAATCCCGGAGCGTGGCTGATGACCAGCGCGCGCCACATGGCCGTCGACCGCCACCGGCACGACGCCGTGCTCCGCCGAAAACTTCCCCTCCTCGCCGCCGAGGCGAGACTCGATGAAGGGATGGAGGACCCGATGACGTCGGTCGACGACGCACTGGACACGTCCGTTCACGACGATCTGCTGCGGCTCATCTTCACCGCCTGCCACCCCGTGCTCACGATGGACTCCCGAGTGGCCCTCACACTGCGCACCCTGGGCGGGCTCCAGACTCGCGAGATCGCCCGTGCGTTCCTGGTCAGCGAGAGTGCGATGGGTCAGCGCATCTCGCGAGCCAAGAAGACGCTCACCCAGCAGCGCATTCCGTTCCAGGTGCCCTCCGTAGCCGAGCTGCCGCACCGGCTGAGCGCCGTGCTGGCCGTGATCTACCTCATCTTCACCGAAGGGTTCTCGGCCACGAGCGGGGACGACTGGACTCGCCCGGAGCTCTGCCAGGAAGCGCTCCGCCTCGGTCGCCTGCTGACCAGCCTGCAGCCCGACCAGGCAGAGGTGCACGGACTCGTCGCCCTCATGGAGCTGCAGTCCGCCCGTCTCACCGCCCGGACTGCGCGGGACGGCAGTCCGGTGCTGCTGGCCGATCAGGAGCGGGGCCGTTGGGATCGGCTCCTCATCCGTCGAGGGCTCGCTGCGCTGGACCGCGCGGAAGAGCTCGGCGTCGGCCCGTACACGCTTCAGGCCGCGATCGCGGCCTGCCATGTCAGAGCCGCATCGGTCGACGACACCGACTGGACGCGCATCGCAGCGCTTTACACCGTCCTCGCGTACCTTGCGCCGTCGCCGATCGTGACCCTCAACCATGCCATAGCCATCGGCATGGCCGAGGGCCCCGACCGCGGCCTCGCGCTGCTCGACGACGTCGCTCGGGAACCACTGCTGGCCGACTATCCGCAGCTGCCCGCAGCCCGCGCAACATTCCTGCGCCGTCTCGGCCGGACCACCGAGGCTTCCTCGGAGTTCGAGCGGGCAGCGGCGCTCACCGCGAATGCCGACACGCGGACGCTGTTCCTCCGTCAGGCGGAGGACGCCCGTCAGGGAACCTGAACCAGCAGGTTCGGCGTGCCTTTCGCGTTGCTGATCTTGTTGCGCGCCGCGTCGGCCTTGATGATGCTCGCGACCGTTGTGGGACTCGCAGTCGGGTTGGTCTGCAGCACGAGCGCAGCGATGCCGGCGACGTGCGGCGATGCCATCGAGGTGCCCGAGATGGTGTTGGTTTCGCCGGCGAGCCATGTGGATGTGATGTCCTGACCAGGAGCGAAGACGTCGACGCATCCGCCGTAGTTCGAGAATGATGCGCGAGCGTCGGTGCGAGTCGTCGCAGCCACCGTCAGGGCGGATGCGGCCGACGCGGGGGAGAAGTAGCACGACGAGAGGTTGTCGTTGCCTGCAGCGACCGCGAGGGTGACGCCCTTGTCGGTCAGCCGCTTCACCGCGGAGTTCATCGAGCTGCTGTAGATGCCGCCGAGGCTCATGTTCGCGACGGCGGGCCGCTTGGCGTTCGCCGCGACCCAGTTCATTCCGGCGATCACGCCCGAGGTGGAACCCGAGCCCTCGCAGTCCAGCACCCGTACCGCGATGAGCAGCACCGACTTCGCCACGCCGTAGGTCTTGCTGCCGACCGTGCCGGCCACATGCGTGCCGTGTCCGTTGCAGTCCTCGGTGCCCCGCCCATCATTGATCGACGTGTAGCCGCTGTAGGCGCGCCCCGTGAAGTTGGGGTGGGCGCGCTGCATGCCGGTGTCGATGATGTAGGCGCGCACGCCTGAGCCCGTGCCGGCCGGCGTGTAGCTGTTGTCGAGCGGAAGGCTCGGCTGGTCGATGCGGTCGAGTCCCCACGTCTCCTGGGTCGTCATGACGGAGTCCTGTTCCACGAACGCTACGAGAGGGCTCTGCCGGATGACGGCGATCTGCGCGGGGGTGAGGGTCGCCGCGAAGCCGCCGAGCGCCGAGTACGTCTCGGTGATGACGGATGTCGGCAGCGCGCTCAGCACCTGTGCGACGGCCGCTTCGACCTTCGTGCCGGACTTCAGCATCACGATGTAACTGCCGTTGATCGCGGTCGCAGAGGTGAGCAGTGGCGCTCGCGTCGCCGCGGCCGCCGGGGACACGGCGGCGATGCCGGCGAGCGCCGTGAGAGCGGCGATGGTCGTGCTCGCCAGTGCGAGCCTCCAGCGAGCGCGCGTGGGGTGCGTCATGAGATCCTCCTGTGTCGGTGGAGCTTCGGTTCAGCCTTCGAGGGCGGTGCCAATGTCGCCCCGATCGGAGGCTCGCGCCTGATCCGGCGCATAGCCCGACGATAGGCGCGAAGGGCTCCCTGCGCGACCCTCGGGCCGAGGGTTTGTGCGGTCGGCACAGTTGCGGGCACAGAGGTGGTCGAGGCATCCGAGGTCTCGGACAACGTCTCTTGTCAGCGGGCGTGCACCACTGCGACACCCAGCCAGTCGGCGAGTTCCACGATCTCGGCACGCACCATCTCGTCCTCTTCGGGGTCGAACGGCAGGAACTCGTGCACGGCGTTCACGCGCAGCGCTTCATGCGCCTTGTCCACCTCGGCGTCGAGCATGCCGACGAATCGGTCGCCCATCAGGATGGGGTGCGCGAAGTAGCCGTACCGCCGCTGCGGCTTGGGCTTGAACTGCTCCAGCACGTACTTGAACTCGAAGACCTCCTCGAGGCGCGGTCGATCGAACAGCATTCCGTCGTAGGGGTTGAGGAACGCGACGCGGCCACCGGAGTCCTCCTCGGCGAGCGCGGCGAGCGCTTCGGGGCCGACGCGGAACCTCCACTTGCTGCCCTCCACCGTCGCGGGTTCGCCGGCCTTGCCCACGGGGTTCCACCAACGGTGCGCCCGCGCTATGCCGGCCGCTTGTAGCCGGCGCTCCTCGAGGAGGTGTGCCGCCTCGTCCTCCTCGTACCGGGGCAGATCCGGTGGATACACGCGCTCGGCGAGATCCCATCGGCGGTGCCTTCCTTCTCGACCGACGATCGCGACCTCGCCGCGTCTCGAGAGGAAATCGAGCATGATCGGCACCTGGTTCGAACCCGACCAGCCATCGGGAGCCCGGCGTACCTGCGCCGTATCGGGGATCTCGCCGGCGAGCAGCGGACCCTCCGCACGAAGGCGGGCGAGGATGTCGCGGCGGAATCGATCGTTCGACGCCAGCCATTCGCGGTTGCTCGGCCGCTGCGGAAACTGCGTCATGGCGGGGCTCATGAGGGGGAGCAGGCTCATCGGCCGGAACGTGCCCGCGAACTCGAAGAGAAGTCGATCGAGCTCCACCGCCTTCTTGAGCTGGCCGGGCTCGTACGACCAGCCGATCCGCGACCACAGCATGGTGTGCTCGCACGGCGCAATCGTCGCAGTCGGGTCGATCTTGATCTCGGTCAGCTGCTCGGCGACCTCGACGACATCGCCTGGGCGCTCGGCATCGAGGAGTTGCGCACGCACGATGATGCGACGGGCTTCGTCGCGCGTGAGGTGATGCGTCACATCTCGAAGGTAGTAGGCGAGGACGCGAGCAGCACGGGTCGGCGCTGGGGATGCATCGACGGGGGGCGTTCGTCTCTGGGCTAGAGTGCCAGGGTGCAGGGGACGGACGCGTGATCGGGGGCCCTCGATTCGCATTCGCCAGAGCGCGCGCTTTCCTCCCGCCGCTCGTCACGCTCGCCGTCGTTGCCGCCCTCTCAGCCCTCCTCGTCGTGGCGGTCGCGGGCGCGATCCGGTCCGTCGAGGCGAATGAGATGCGGGCCGCGCTCGCAGCGGCGACCGGCGAGCAGAGCCGCCTCGTGGTGAGCTTCGACGAAGACGTCTCCCCGGAGCAGGGACGGGATGCCACCGCCGCGGCACTCGCCAGCTGGGGTGCCGGAAACGGGCTCATCCTCGAGGACGCTGACGGAGGTCTCGTCATCACGCCGGACCTCGATCTCATCACGGGCGATCAGGTCGCGTCCCTCGCCGACGGTCTCGAGGGACTCCGAGACGCGATCGAGGACCGGACCGGTTCCGGCGTGCAGGTCTCGGGCGAGCTGGATGGCACGCTCACCGCGATCCAGGACCAGATGGAGGTGCGCAAAGGTCCGACGGCGGTGGCGGTCGGACTCCTCGGCCTGATGGTCGCGGTGGTCGTAGGCGCGGTCGCCCTCGAGACGGTGAGGGTGCGAGAAGGCGAACTCCACCTGCTGCGCGCCCGCGGAGCGCGGCGAGCTGATCTGGTCGGTCTCGCGGCCCTCGAGACGCTCGTGGTGGCGGTCGTCGGCGCCGCCGTGGGTTCGTCGACATCGCTGGCGGTCCTGACCCTGGTCGGCGCGGTGAGCCCGGGGGTGGTTTTCGGTGCTGCAGCAGCGGCGCTCGTCGCGGGGCTCGCAGTTGCGACCGCTGCAGTGGCGACCTACCGCGGCGTCGATCGCGGCTCCTCCCGCGCTCGGGCAGCGGTCAACGTCGGCGCGGTCGTGCTGCTCGCGGTCGTGACCGGAATCGCGTTGTGGCAGTTCGCCCAGGCGGGCACCCCCATCGTCGAGCGCGGCGATGGCGCGATGACGCTCGATCCGCTCATCGCCATCGCGCCGGCGCTCGCACTGGGGCTGGCGGCGATGCTGGTCGTCGCGGTGGCCACGCCGATCGCACGGGCGATCACCGCCACACTGAGCCCGACCCGCCGTGTCTCGCCGATCACGCCGATGCGGCTCGCACTGCGACGTCCTGGACGCCACGCGCTGCCGATCGTCGTCGTTGCGTTTGCGGTCGGCACGGTGACGCTGGCGGGTGCCTATGAGGGCAGTCTCACGGCGCTGGGCGACGCACCTGAGGCGCTTCGCGTGGGCGCCGATGTGCGCGTTCGGACCATCCCGGAGGATGTGGACCCGGGCGCGATCGCGGCTGTGCAGCCCTCGGATGCGGCGATGCTCGTGCGGCCGCTCAGCGCCCAGGGCGCCGATCAGCGCCTGTCGATCCTCGCGGTCGAGGCGCCGGCGATGGGCGATGTCATGCTCGACGCCGGCGGCACGATCGACCCGTTGGCGCTCGGTGCGGCGATCGCGCTGCCCGCCGGCATCCCGCTGACCGGCGACACCGTCTCGTTCACGCTCTCGGCACCGCCCGCACCGCCCGTCGTCGTCGACGGTGAGGAGGTCGTCGAAGGCTCCGCCGCGGCGAATGCACGCCTCACCGCTGTGTCGGCATCAGGTGCGGTTGCGCGGTTCGACGTCTCCAATGCGGATGTCTCGACGGTCGATGGGAACGGCACCTCATTCGCGGTGGAGGTGAATCCGGAGGTCTCGTCGACGTTCGATCTGCCGGCGGGCGAGGAATGGTCGCTCGCGGCCGTCGACGTCGCCTATCACCCGCTTACGCCGTCGATGGGATCGCTCGAGATCACCGGCGTCACGAGCGGCGGCGAGACGGTGGACCTCGAGGAGTTCCGTCAGGGTGGCGGCACGCCGGGCGACGTTGAGACGATAGACGGGGGACTTCAGTTCGCGCCCGAGCTCGATTTCGGATTCGATGACCTGCCCTACACTCGCGCCGTCGCCGCGACCGTACCCGCCGTGATCCCGGCGGTGGTGACGGCGGCGATCGCACAGTCGATGAGTCTCAGCGACGGCGAGCAGTTCTCCCTCGAGATGGGATCACCCGAGTTCGCCGCCGATTTCGAGGTCGAGGCGATCGTCCCGGTTCTTCCTGGCACCGCCACAGGTGACGGCATCGCGGTCGACCTCGCAACCCTCGTGCTCGCGGCGCCGTACGACGTCCTGCCGACGCAGGTGTGGTTCTCGAGCGACGAGCCGGATGCCCTCGCGGCTGCGGTCCACGAGCAGTTCGACCGTGTCGTCGTCACGGTCGCCGACCCGCGCTCGGCCGAGAACGCGGCCGGCACGGCGGTTGCGTTTGTGCTGGCAGCGGCTGGGGCGGTCGTGCTCGCCTTCGTCGTGCTGGTGCTGCGTCGCACTCGATCGCGCGCCGATTCGCGCGAGCTCGCGCTTCTCGCGGTGATGGGGCTGGGTCGTCGCCGGGCAGCAGGACTGCGAGCCGGTGAAGACGTGTTCGCGATCGCGATGGGTGCCGTCGGCGGCATCGTGGCCGGTGCCGCGACGGCGTGGCTCGTTGTGCCGCCGCTGGTGCGAGCCGCTTACGGCAGCGTGCCCGACACGTTCCCGGTGTCGCTTCAGGTGGCGCCCCTGCTGCTCGGGCCGGTCCTCATCGTCGTGGTGGGGGTGTGCTGCGCGATCGTCGCGACCGTGCGCGCACCCGCGCAGCTCGCCCCGTACGTGAGGGAGGACGAGTGAAGCGGTCCCCGGGCCTGTTCGCCCTCACCCGTCGCCGATTCGCCACTCCGCGGAGCGCCGCACTGGTCATCGTCGCGCTCACCGCGTTCGCCGCATTCGTGATCGCCGCGGCCCCCCGCGCGCTCGTCGGTGTCGTGCATGAGGAGGTCGCGCACCAGATCTCCTCGGTGCCGGCCACGTCGCGCGACCTGGAATCGGGCGTGCAGGGCGTCCCGCGATTCGGTCCGGCGATCGATCCGGCTGTCACCGAAGACTGGGATGCCGACGCGGCCGCGGTGTTCGGGCGGATCGGACAGAGCCTCGCCGACAATCGCGACGCGTTCGAGCCCGTGCTTCTCCCGATCATCGCCCCTGCGGAGTTCGCCGCGTACGCGGAACCCATCGATGCGACGCCTGAGACACTGGCGCCGTCGGCCCCGATCGCCCAGGTGCAGCTGCTGTCGGAGCCGGCGATGCAGCAGCATCTGCAGCTCGTGGACGGTGAGTGGCCTGCGGCGTGGCGCGGCGAAGGGCCGGTCGGCATCGTCCTGACCGAGGATGCGGCGGCCACGATGAAGTGGCCGCTCGGCGAGGTTCGCACCTACGAGACCCGGGATGCCAGCGGTGCCACGTCACCACAGGTCGAACTCGTCGCCCTCGTCGAAGCGGTCGACCCCGACGCCGACCGGTGGCTGCACCTGCCGACGGCTCTCAGCGCCACGGTGTTCGACGACGGCAACCGCCGGCCCGTGGCCACCTCGGTGGCATGGGTGAATCCCGGCTCGTGGGAGCAGATCGCGATATCGACCCCCCGCCCGCGGGTCTCGGCGTGGTACCCGATCGACGGCGCAGCGGCCGTCGGGGCGGACCCGCGAGCGATGCTCGCCGCCATTCGCGCCGCCACGTCGGCGTCCGTGCCGTTCGACGACAGCGGGCAGTTCCGGGCACAGTTCTCGACCGAGATCGTGGGCGTGCTCGCATCCGCCCTCGCACGCGCCGACTCGGCGAGCGCGATCCTCGCCGTCGCGGCCACCGGCCCGCTCGCCGTCAGCGTGGCCCTCGTGGTGCTCGCTGCCGCGCTCGTCATCCGCCGTCGCCGAGCCGACCTCGCGCTGATGTCGGCGCGCGGCGCTCCGATCTCGCGTCTGCGGGCGCTGCTCTTCGGTGAGGGGATCCTGCTCGGTGTGCCCGTCGCAGCGATCGCCGCCGCAATGGGAGTCGCTGTCACCGTGCACGATGCCGGCATGATGCCGACGATCCTCGCCGTGCTCGTCGGGGTGGCGCCGGCGCTCGCGCTGGTCCTCACGCTTCGGCCGGCAGTGCTCGAGCACGGGCGCGCGGATCTCGACACGCCGAGTCGGAGCCGTGTCGGCCGGATCGCCGAAGCGGTCCTGGTCGTGCTCGCGATCATCGCCGTGGGGCTGCTGCTGGTGCGCGGCATCGGGCCCGCCACAGCCGGCATCGATCCGCTCGTCGTGGCGGCACCCCTGCTCGCGACAGTCGCCCTCGCGCTCATCTTCGTGCGGCTCTACCCGGTTCCTATCGCCGCGGCCCTGCGTGCAGCCCGCAGCGGACGGGGCGTCGTCGCACTCGTCGGGTCGGCACGCAGCCTTCGGGATCCCGCCGCCGGCACCACCGCCGTACTGGCGATGCTCGTGGCCGTTGCGATCGCGGTCTTCTCGTCGGTCGTGCTCGCCACGGTCGACCGCGGCGCGGTTGTCGCGGCGCAGCGGGATGTCGGGGCGGATGTGCAGCTCTCGGGCCCGATCTTCGACAGCGACACGATCGACGAAATGCGGGCCGTCGACGGCGTCGCCGATGCGGTGGGTGTGCTGCGCGGGGACTATCTCGCCGTCTCCGGCCCCGATGGGCGGGCGACCGCACAGGCCGTCGTCTCCGACATCGAGCGACTGGCGGCCGTGCAGCGGGGGATGGTGGGCGCGGTGCCGTCTGGCGCGGTGCGGCCCGGTGCCGACCCGATCCAGATCATCGAGTCGACCGAGATCGCGCGACAGGTGGGCACGGGGGACGCCACGGCGGGCGACAAGCCGGTCGAGATCGCGGGGACAGTGGATCGCATGCTGGGACTGTCGGTCGGCCCCGAATTCCTCATCGTCGACGAGGCCGACTACGAACCGCTCTCGGGACTGGGTTTCTACCCACGGACAGTTGTCGTCGATGTGGCCGAGGACGCGGATCCGTCGACGGTCGCGGCGTTGCTCGGCGACCTGATGGACTCGACATACACGGTGCGGATCCTCGAGGAGTCGACCGCCGAGATCCGCGATTCACCTGCCGTCAGCGCGCTGCGACTCGTGCTCGTCGCCGCTCTCGCGGTCGCGGTCGCGTTGTCGGTCATCGCCCTGCTGCTTGTTGCCGGTGTCTCGAGGGATGCCCGCTCGCGAGTGATCGCGCTGCTGCGCACGCTGGGGCTCGATCGGCGAGGCGGTCGCGCCATCGTCGCCTGGGAATTCGTGCCGCTCGGAATCACCGCGCTGATCGGCGGTGTCGTGCTCGGTGCTGTGCTGCCGCTGCTGGTCGTGACCTCGATCGACCTGCGACCATTCACCGGCGGCGCCGCGCAGCCGCGGCTCGCGATCGACCCCGTGCTGAGCGGCCTGCTGATCGCCGCAGTGGTGGTCGCACTCGGCCTTGCTGTGGTGGCCGGCGTCGTGAGCGCACGCACGACGTCGATGGCCACCGTGCTGCGCACCGAGGAAGACTGAGAGGTACGGAGGAGTGCTGATGACAGAACCCGACATCGTGTGCGAAGGTCTCGTGCGGATCTTCACGGTCGCCGACATCGAGGTGCAGGCCCTGCAGGGACTCAACCTCGTCGTCGAGCGCGGCGAGCTGGTCGCGCTCGTCGGCGCGTCCGGATCGGGAAAGTCGACTCTGCTCTCGATCCTGTCGGCGATCGACACGCCGACCGCAGGTATGGCGACGGTCGCCGGCCGCGACCTGCCCTCGCTGTCTTCGACGGATCGGGTCACCTACCGCCGGGAGCTGGTCGGCTTCGTGTGGCAGCAGACGGCGCGGAACCTCCTGCCGTACCTGTCGGCAATCGAGAACGTGCAGCTCGCCCGTGCGATCGGCGGCGACCGCAAGCATCCTGCGCGCGACGCCGAGATGCTGGACCTCGTCGGAGTGGCGGATGTCGCGAACCGGCGTCCCGCTGAACTCTCGGGCGGCCAGCAGCAGCGGGTCGCGATCGCCGTCGCCCTGGCGAATTCGCCGCGCGTGCTCCTCGCCGACGAGCCGACCGGCGATCTCGACGAGCACGCATCGGCAGACGTTCTCGAGACGTTCGAGAGCGTGAATCGCGAGCTGGGCACAACGGTGCTCATCGTCACACACGATGCGGCGGTGTCCGATCACGTCCAGCGCACCGTCCAGATCAGGGACGGGCGGACGTCGACCGAGGTGCTGCGATGGACGCACACCGACGACGAGGGTCGCGAGCATGCGATGGCCGAGGAGTTCGTCGTCGTCGATCGGGTCGGGCGGATGCAGCTGCCGACCGACTACATGCACCAGCTGTCGCTGCAGGAGCGCGTTCGGCTCAAGCTCATGCCCGACCATGTCGGCGTCTGGCCGGGCGACTCCCGGCCGACCCCTACGGCCCCCGCCGCGGCAGAGGGGATTCCCGCAGCTGCGGATCAAGAGGACGCAGCTCCCGCGGCCCCCGCCGAAGACGTACCCGCACAGACCCGCCGCAGCCTCCGCCGCGGCACTGACCGGGAGGATGCCACCCATGAGTGAGGCGGTGCTTGCGGCATCCGGACTCTCCGTCGTCCATCGCACTCCCGCAGGCGACGTCCACGCGCTCGCCGACGCGAGCCTGGAGCTGTCCGCCGGCGAATTCGTCGTGCTGATCGGCGCGTCTGGTGCCGGCAAGACGACGTTGCTGCATGTGCTCGGAGGCATCCAGCCGCCCACGACCGGCATCGTCCGCGTGGGGGACGTTGTGCTGACGGATGCCTCGGAGCGCGAAGTGGACCGGGTGCGCCGCGACGAGATCGGCTACGTGTTCCAGTCGTTCGGGCTCATCGGAGCGCTGTCGGCCGAAGAGAACGTCGAGCTGCCCATGCGGATCCGCGGTTCGGATGCGACGATTCGCACCGCTCGCGTCTCGGAGCTGCTGGAGCGCGTCGGCCTGGCTGGCCACGCCCGGCAGCGACCGGGCGAACTGTCCGGCGGGCAGCAGCAGCGGGTCGGAATCGCGCGCGCGCTCGCCGGTTCGCCGCGTATCTTGCTGGCTGACGAGCCGACCGGACAGCTGGATTCGCAGACGGCGGCCACGATGATCGACCTGATGGCGTCGATCGCCCACGACGACCGGGTGGCGGTGCTGCTGTCGACGCACGATCAGTCGATCGTGGCTCGCGCCGATCGCGTGCTCGAGCTGCACGACGGTGTGCTGAGCGAACCTGCCCGACTGCCGTCATAACTGCCATGATCATCGCATGGCGCGCAGTGACCGCATCCCCGGCTGGCGCCGCGTGCGGCACGTCTTCCGTCGCGAGACGCTCGGCAAAGATGCCATAGCCGGAACGATCCTCGGCGTCGTGAGCGTCCCCGACGGCCTCGCGCTCGGACTGCTCGCAGGTCTGAACCCGATCGTCGGCCTGTACGGCTACCTGTTCGGGATGGCAGGAGCCGCCCTGTTCACGAGCAGCACGTTCATGGCCGTACAGGCGACGAGCGCCATGAGCATCGTCATCGCGGACTCGGGTCTGCACGCGCTGCCCGACCCCAGGAAGGCCGTCTTCACCCTCGCCCTTCTCACGGGCATCGTCATGATCATCGCGGGACTGCTCAACGGCGGACGACTGCTGCGCTTCGTGCCCACCGCGGTGATGGTCGGCTTCGTGAGCGCGATCGGCATCAACATCATCCTCGGGCAGCTCCCGCACCTCTTCGGCAGCGAGGGCGAGGGCGAGCACCGGATCGTGCGGAGTGTGGACCTGCTCATCCACCCGGCCGCCTTCCACTGGCCGACGATGGTCGTCGGTGTCGTGACGATGGCACTCATCGTGGTCCTCAAGCGCACACGTCTGGGCTCCTTCGGAATCGTCGTGGCAGTCGTCGTCGGGTCCGGGCTCGCCGCCCTGTTCAGCTTCGTCTTCGACGATCCGGTCGCGGTCGTCGCCGATGTCGCGGAGATCCCGACGGGATTGCCGACGCCCGGCATCCCGTCTTTCGACAGCATCGTCGCGCTGATCGTCCCCGCTCTCTCGCTCGCTCTGATCGGGCTCGTCCAGGGTGCTGCCGTCGCCGCAGCCGTCCCGAACATCGACGGCAAGCCTGCGGACGACTCGCGCAACTTCATCGGCCAGGGGTCCGGGAACATCGCCTCGGCGCTCTTCCAGGGAATGCCGGTCGGCGGGTCGATGTCGACATCCGTGATCGTCGCCACGTCCGGCGCGCGGACACGGCTGGCTCTGTTCATCGCCGCCGGCGTCATGGCGGTGCTCGTGCTGGCCGCGTCCGGACTCGTCGGCCTCGTCGCGATGCCCGCCCTCGCAGCCCTGCTCATCGTCGTCGGCGTGCAGACCATCAAGCCTGCGCGCATCCGCTCGGTCATGGGAAGCGGGCCGATCCAGACAGCCGTGATGGCGGTGACCTTCGTGCTGACCCTCATCGTGCCGGCGCAGTTCGCGGTGCTGATCGGCGTCGGGCTCGCGATCATCATGTTCGTCGGCCAGCAGTCCAATCGGCTGCGGCTCCGGCAGCTCGAGTTCGCGTCGGAGGGCCGGGTCCGCGAGCGGGAGCCGATCGAACGCATCCCGCCCGCATCGGTCGTGGTGCTTCAGCCCTACGGCAGCGTCTTCTTCGCGAGTGCCGCGGCGCTCGAAGCGCAGCTTCCGAAAGTGGATGCCGCATCCCGCGGCTCGGTCGTGATCCTTCGCCTGCGCGGCATCGATGAAGTGGGACTGACGTTCGTGGCGGTGCTCGATCGCTATCTCACCGAGCTCCAGAAGCACGGATCCACTCTGCGTCTGGTCGTCTCGAGCGATCGTGTCATGAGTCATCTGCAGGCCGGCGGACTGCTCGAGCGACTGGGCGACGAAGGGCTCTACGAAGGCACGGAATGGCTCGGCGAGTCGACACGACGTGCCCGTGACGACGGACTGCAGTGGGTCCGCGAGCACGCCGTGCCGGAATAGTCAGTCCGTCGGGTCCGCCTCGTCGGCGCCCTCGGCAGCAACTGGCGACGCAGCGGGGGTCCGCGGTGTCTTGCGCCGGCGCACCAGTCGGATGATGCCCCACACGATCAGGCCCGCGATGCCGATCACGAGCAGCCAGGGGATCAGGAATCCCAGTGCCACCACGATGCCGTTGAGGGTCGCGACCAGCCCGTTCCATCCCGCGACCAGGCCATCGGAGAATCCGGCCGGGTCGGCCTCGACCGTCTCGGTCACGGGCTGGAGCGTCACGGTGAGACTCGACATCTCGACCATGCCCTCGAGCGATTCGAGCTGCGCCTGGTAGGACTCCAGCGTCGCCTGGCGCTCCGCGAGCGCAGCCTCGGCGGCGAGGAGATCCGTGACGCTCGTCGCCTGCGTCATGAGTTCGGTGAGGCGATCGACGGATGTCTGCGAGGCCTCCACGCGAGCGCGCAGGTCGACGGTCTGCTCGGTGACATCCTGCCGGTTGACGGATGATGCCGTCACCTCACCGAGCGCCGAGAGCTCGCGCACCATTCCGGTGAGCTCGTCTGCGGGCACTCGCACCGTGATCCAGCCGCCGTCGGGCGTGTACGGGTAGGGCATCGTCGAGTCGTACGCGATGCCGGTGTCGGGATCGATCGGCATCACCTCGCCGGCCTGCCCGATGCTCATCGATTCGACGTACCCGTCTCGCGCCTCGGCGGCATCGCCGATGGTGGCGACTGCTTCCGGGATGTCGGCTACGATCACCGTCGCGGATGCGGTCGTGATGATGTCGCGGTCGCTGGCGCTCTGGTCGGCGGCGCCGGCCGCGCCCTTGCCGCCCGAGGTGAGGTCCGACGATTCGGAGGAGTCGGAACCGCCTCCGGCGTCCGGGGCGACCGCGGGCGCGTCGGGCGCTACTGCGGACTCCTCGCTCCCGCCCCCGGCGCCGCCTCCGCCGACGAGGTTCCCGACACTCGGAGCGATGACGGCGGCGACCACGATGACGGCGGCAGCCGCCGCGCCGCCGATCCACCACCGGCCGCGGCGTGCGCGCTGGGCGGTGCGGTCGCGCGAGATGTCGGCGAAGACGGCGCTCTCGATGGCGTCGATCCGCTCGTCGGTCAGTTCGGGCAGCGGTGCGGATGTCGTCGCGTCGGCGTGCTCCTGCGTGTTCATGTGCTCTCCTTGACAACGGTCCGCAGTCTGGTGCGGATGCGGGAGAGACGGTTGCGAACGACGCCATGCGCGACGCCGAGCTCTTCTGCGGCGGCCTGGTAGGCGTAGCCCTCGGTGGCGCACAGCCGGAAGATGTCGCGGTCGAGCGGGCTCATGCCTGCCACTTCCTGAACGATCCGCTCGGCGAGTTCATCGTCGATCACCTGCTGCTCGACGTTCACCGTGGCGGGCAGGGTGTCGGCGACGGCTCCGGCGGTGTGCTCGCGGTCGCGCTGCTGCCGGCGGATGCGGTTCGCCGCCTGAAAGCGGCACACCGTGACCAGCCAGGGCAGCAGCGAGTCGCTCGCCAGTTCGAGTCCGGGGAGTTTTCGCCATGCCACCACGAAGGTCTCCTGCGTCACGTCCTCGGCATCGGAGGCGTTTCCGACGAGCCCGTACGCAAGCCAGTACACCGGTCGCACGTACGCGCGGTAGAGCGTGCGGAAGGCGACTTCACTCCCGCTCGCGGCCTGAGCCACGAGCGAGGCGTCGTCTGTCGCCGCGCGCTCCACCATGCGTCATCCCATCAGCCGCAGCGCGCCCGACCGGGTTGTCCGGATGTGCGTCGCTGCGGAGCACCATTGTCTCTCACCGGGTAAGTGTCGGAAGGCAGCGAAACGTCTCGCTCCCGGCGCAGACACATCGACGACGAGTGTCCGGGGGATCCAATCCGATCTTTCGTCCGCTCCGAATGACCCATGTGAGCTCAGAGCCTTTCGACGCAGAGCCGAACGCGGCGCGCGCGCCGCGTGATGTCTCGACGAGATCAGCCACCGACCGCGCACCCAGCGCCAAGAAGGCGAGCCGTGCGCCGTCACCCGCGGTGAGCCAGCATTCCCGCGCACCGCAGAAGACGGCAGGGGCGAAGAAGTCCGCGCCCGCATCGAAGAAGGCGGTCGGGGCGACGAAACCTCACACCGCAGCCAAGAAGGCGGTGGGGGCGAAGAGGCCCCCGACCGCCACGAAGCAGCTTTCGGGCACCGCGAAGAAGGCGGTTCACGGCAAGAAGAACAGCGGCGCAGCCCGCCGCCCCACGGACCGGGCCAGGCCGGTCCGCGCGACAACACCTCCTGCAGAGGCTCCGAAGACGAAGCCCGGCCCCAAGCCGCCTGCAAACTCCACACCGACGCCGATTCCGGAGCCGGTTGCGCCCGCGAGTGTCAAGCCGCTTCCCCAGCCGGTGTCGGCCCGCCACTCCGAATCCATCCTGGGTGCCGGCTATTCGGCCTCCATCGCACCGCGTGGCGCCGCCACGCCGCCCGAACCGATCGAGCAGCGCGCCTGGGCCTCCCGGAACCGAACCACACTGTTCCAGTTCGTACCCGTGCTTGCGGCTCTTGTCGTGCTCGCGGGCGTCGTCGGCGTGATCCTCGTGAATGTGAGCCATTCCGAGCCCGTCGGGCGTGCGTCGTCATCCGTCAGCGCGGCGGAGCGCGCCGCCCAGGCGTGGATCATCGACAACGTCGACAGCGGACAGCGAGTGCTTGTTCCCGACGCCATGACGGCGGGGATCGCGGACGGCCGTGCCCTCGGCGTCGACGTGGTCGGCTACGACGAATCGGTCGCCGCCGCCGCGATCGAGGCCGCACTGCCGAGCGGATGGCGCGGCCTCGACTACGTCGTCACGGTCGCCGGATCGGTCCCGCCCTCGACCGTCTCGTCATCCGCGCGTCAGGCGGTGCAGAACTCCATCGTCGTGGCCTCGTTCGGCACGAGCGCCGGGACCGTCGAGGTGCACCGAGTCGTCGCCCAAGGTGCGACCCTCGCCTCCGCAGCCGAGCGCCTCGTTGCGGCGGACCGGCTTCGGGCCGGTGCCGAAATCGCCGAGAACCCCGCTCTGCGGATCTCGGACACCGATCGCGCCCTCCTCAGCGCTGGGCGGGTCGACACGAGAATCGTCACCGTGCTGGCCGCTCTGGCTGCGGGCGGCGACGTCACCGTTGCCGCACTCCCCGCCATCGAGGGAGAGCAGGGCGGACCGATCCGGCAGGTTGCGATCACAGACGTGGGCGGTACGGCTCTTGCGAGCGAAACGAAGATGACCGCGGCTGCGGTCACACTCCTCGACGGGCTCCGCGGACAGTTCGGGCCGGACGACGCCGAAGCGATCGACTCGAGCCTCGTCTTGACCTACGGCCTCTGGATCGACGCGTCCTTCGACTGATCGCACCCCCACGAAAGGAACCCTCATGAAAATTCCCCGACTCCACCGGGCCGGTCCGATGGTCGCAATGGCCGCGATCGTCGGCCTCGCCGTCGCTGCTGCTCCGTCGGTCGCCGCCGCCGCCACCTCGACACCGGCTGCCGTGGTGACTGCCGCGCAGGCCGAAGGCGGCTGGCTCCGCCTGGGACACTTCTCACCCGATACCAAGGCCGTCGATGTGCGCGTGTCAGCGCTGCGAGGAGGCACCGTCGTCTTCTCACTGAGTGACGTCGGCTACGGCGACGTTTCGTCATACACTCCGCTGCCCGATGGCGAGTACGCGATCAGCATGATCGCCGCGGGATCTGGGGACTGGACGAAGCTTGCGATCTCGGGCACGGTGAGCGTCGACGCGGACACCGCGACGACCGTCGCGGCCTATGGACCCAGCGCGGATCTGCAACTCCAGTCGTTCGCGGATGACCTCGCAGCACCCAGCGCCGGCAACGCGAAGATCCGCCTCATCCAGGCATCCACGATCACGCCCACGGTCGATGTCACAACGACGACCGGAGTCCCCATCGCAGAGGACGCTCGCGCCGGATCGGCAACCCCCTATGCGGAGGTTCCCGCAGGCGAGTGGACCCTGAATCTGACCGGCGATGGTGTCGAGGATCAGGCGAAGGTGGATGTCGCGGCCGGAAGCGTCACCACGCTCTTCGTCCTCGACACGGCGGACGGCGGACTCACGATCCTCCCCATCCTCGACAGCGCGGCCGCGGCGGTCGTCCCCGTCGGAGGCGTTCAGACCGGCGGCGGATGGCTCGCCCGTGATCATGGCGCGACGCCGCACGTGACGCAGATCGATCGCTGGCATCTCGCGCTGTAGCCGAGCCACCGAACCGCGAAGGAGTGGGACGGCGATGATCGCCACGAGACGGCAGTCACCCGGCAGACGTGCACTGACCGCGCTCCTGCTCGCGACCTTCCTGCTCGGTTCGCTGCTGACAGCGTGCGCGAGCCCGCCCGCCCGGGCAGGGGGCGTTGAGGAGAGTGCGACTCCAACCGCATCACCGACCGGGAGTCCGCTCGCGGCCGGGGGGTTGCAGAATCCGCGCAAGCCCGCGGCCGTCCTCTCCGAAGTGGACCCTGCCGGCATCCGCATTCCGCGCATCGGCGTGACATCGACCCTCGAGAGTCTGGGGATCGACGGCGAGGGGAAGCTGGACGCCCCCCGCGACTTCGACCTCGCCGGCTGGTACGCCGGCGGTGTCGTCCCCGGCGCGGTCGGGCCCGCGATCATCGCAGGACACGTCGACTCGCCGACCGCACCCGCGGTGTTCGCGCGGCTGGGCGAACTCGCACCGGGGGACGAGGTCGTCATCACCCGGACCGACGGAGTCGAGCTGACCTTCCGCGTCACCGGATCCGCCCAGTCGGCCAAGTCGGCGTTTCCCACCGACGACGTCTACAGCCCTGTGCCTGCGCCGGAGCTTCGCCTCATCACGTGCGCCGGAGCGTTCGACTCGGCGGTCGGGCATTACACCGACAACCTCGTCGTCTTCGCCGTGCTGGAGGAGTGAGCAACTCCGATGGGCGCGGGGCGCGGTATCCGCCCTGTATCGTGGGATCAGCGAGGGGGAGTATCCCGTCATCGCGTGTCCGTCATCACGGGAGCCATCGACGCTTCCCCGGGCGCGTGCCGCAGCAGGCCGATCCGGATGCCGCGGGGGAGAGACTTTCGACGATTCGTCGTACTCACTCCTTCTCCGAAAGGCCCGCATGGACCTCGAACTTCCGCTCTGGTTCGAGATCGGCTCGCTCGTCGTGCTGACTCTCATCCTCGTCGCCGATCTGCTGCTCATCCTCAAGCGTCCGCACATCCCGTCGACCAAGGAGTCGACCCTGTGGGTCGTGTTCTACGTGGTGCTCGCCCTGATCTTCGCGGGCCTGATGTGGATCTTCGCCGGTCCTGAGTACGCGGGCCAGTTCGTCGCCGGCTGGCTCACGGAGTACAGCCTGTCGATCGACAACCTCTTCGTCTTCGTGCTGATCATGAGCCAGTTCGCCGTGCCCCGCCGGTACCAGCAGGAGGTGCTGATGGTGGGCATCATCATCGCCCTGATCCTGCGCGGTGCCTTCATCCTGCTCGGCGCAGCGATCATCGAGCAGTTCAGCTGGGTGTTCTACATCTTCGGCGCCTTCCTCGTCTTCACCGCCTACCGGCAGGCGTTCCCCGGTGGCGACCATGACGAAGAGGTGCAGCGCGAGAACTTCATCGTTCGGATGCTGCGCCGCATGATCGACATCAGCGATCACTACGACGGTGCCAAGCTGCGAACCGTCGTGGACGGCAAGAAGATCTGGACGCCGATGGTCATCGTCTTCGCCGCCATCGGGGTCACCGACCTGCTCTTCGCGATCGACTCGATCCCGGCGATCTTCGGGATCACGCAGAGCGCATTCATCGTGTTCACCGCGAACCTCTTCGCACTGATGGGTCTGAGGCAGCTGTACTTCCTGCTCGGCGATCTGCTGGATCGCCTGCGCTACCTCCACTACGGCATCGCGTTCATCCTGGCTTTCATCGGGCTCAAGCTGGTCTTCCATGCGATGCACGTGAACGAGCTGCCGTTCAT
This sequence comes from Microbacterium pumilum, assembly GCF_039530225.1. Classification (NCBI taxonomy): domain Bacteria; kingdom Bacillati; phylum Actinomycetota; class Actinomycetes; order Micrococcales; family Microbacteriaceae; genus Microbacterium; species Microbacterium pumilum. The sequence goes on along the minus strand of NZ_BAAAOH010000001.1, from coordinate 3,143,934 downwards.
CAACGGCGGCGAGCCGATCGAGTGGGCACCCGAGATCTCGACCTGGATGTCGCTCGCCGTCATCATCCTGGCGATGGGAGTTGCGACGATCGCGAGCCTCGCGGCATCCGCTCGCGACAAGCGAGCCGCGATCGCGGCCACGGATGTCGCCAAGAAGGACACCGCCTGATCGCCGGGGTCCGCGGCCGTTGTCCGGAGCATCCGGCGCTGTCATAATCCCGTCATGGGGACAGAGACTGTCCCGTCGGATGACGCGCTCGAAGTCGAGCTCGCCGCGTTGCGTGCGCGTGCCTACGGGGCGGACGCCGATATCGAACGCGATCCGGACGCGCTGGGACGTCTGGCCGAGCTCGAAGAGTGGCACGCGGCATGGGTCAACAGCGTGCCGGAAGAATCGTTCGCGCCGGAGCAGGCATCGCCGCCGAGCGTCATCGATTCGAACGGCGGCGAGCGGGAGCGATCCTCGAGCCCGCCGGCCACGGCCGGTGCGGCGCCTGAATCCTCCGATCGCGCGGCGTCGCGGGTGCGCTCTCTGGCACGCTCGCAGGCCGGGCTCTTCGGCCTCGGCGCTGCGGCGATGGCCGCTGTCGTGCTGCTGGGCGCGGCGCTCGTGGCCCTGGGTTCGCCACGCCCCGACATGACGCTGCCGGCCGTCGACACCCGGCCCGGGTCGTACGTGTATCCGCTGGTCGACCGTGCGCGAGACCAGTTGATCGACAAGTCGACGCTCCGGACATATGAGCGCTATCGCGGCATCGAGCTCTGGTCGGCCCAGAGCGCGGTCGGAAACACCTGCCTGCTTGCACTCGAGCGGTCATCCTCGAGGCTCTTGGGCACCGGATGCGTGCCACCGGGAGCGGATCCGGTGGTGCAGATCTACGACGTCCCGATCCACGCGACAGACCGCTGGCACTACGGTCTGCCGACGGGGACTGTGGTGCGGTTCATCCTCAGCGGCGACGTCGTCTCGGTCTGGCTGTACCTCGGGACGGAGGGCGACTGACGGCCGGCGCGGTGATGCGGGTGGTAACGTGGGCGGGTGCGGATCGCTCGCCTTCTCCTTAGCAGCCGCGACGAGACCTCGTTCTAGGCCTCCCTCGTCGCGGAGTTCGTTGCGGGCCTCATCCCGGCGGGCAGAGCCCCCTTTCGAGGAGAACGAACACATGAGCAGTACCGACGCATCCGTCATTCCCGATGATCCGCGCACCCTGGCAGAGAAGGTCTGGGACGACCATCTGGTCGTCAAGGGCGCGAACGGCGAGCCCGACCTCATCTACATCGATCTGCACCTCGTCCACGAGGTCACGAGCCCGCAGGCATTCGACGGCCTTCGCGCCGAACACCGGCCGGTACGGCGTCTCGACCTGACCATCGCCACCGAAGACCACAACACGCCGACGCTCGACATCGACAAGCCGATCGCCGACCTCACCAGCCGCACCCAGATCGAGACGCTGCGGCGCAACGCCGCCGAGTTCGGCGTCCGCCTGCATTCGCTGGGCGACAAGGAGCAGGGCATCGTCCACGTCGTCGGCCCGCAGCTCGGACTCACCATGCCCGGCATCACGGTGGTGTGCGGCGACAGCCACACGAGCACCCACGGCGCGTTCGGCGCGATGGCGTTCGGGATCGGCACGAGCGAGGTCGAGCACGTGCTCGCCACCCAGACGCTGCCGCTGAAGCCGTTCAAGACCATGGCGATCACGGTCGAGGGCGCGCTGCGCCCCGGGGTCACGGCGAAGGACATCATCCTCGCCGTCATCGCCAAGATCGGCACGAACGGCGGCCAGGGCTATGTGCTCGAGTTCCGTGGCTCCGCCATCCGATCGCTCTCGATGGAGGGGCGGATGACGATCTGCAACATGTCGATCGAAGCCGGTGCGCGGGCGGGCATGGTCGCACCCGACGAGACGACGTTCGCGTATCTGAAGGGCCGCCCGCACGCTCCCCGGGACCAGGACTGGGATGAGGCGGTCGCGTACTGGCGCACGCTTCCGAGTGACGAGGGCGCGGCCTACGACGCTGAGGTGTTCCTCGACGCGAACGAACTCGAGCCCTTCGTGACGTGGGGCACCAACCCCGGCCAGGGCGTGTCGCTGTCGGACGTGGTGCCTGCCCCCGACGACTTCGCCGATCCGAACGAGCGCGCCGCCGCACAGCGCGCGCTGGAGTACATGGACCTGCGGGCCGGCACTCCGCTGAAGGATGTCGCCGTCGACGCGGTCTTCATGGGCTCGTGCACCAACAGCCGCATCGAGGACCTGCGGGCCTTCGCGTCGATCGTGAAGGGCCGCACCAAGGCCGAGGGCGTACGCGTCATGGTCGTACCGGGGTCCGCTCGCGTGCGCCTCGAGGCCGAGGCCGAGGGCCTCGACAAGGTGTTCGTGGAATTCGGCGCCGAGTGGCGGTTCGCCGGGTGCTCGATGTGCTTGGGCATGAATCCCGATCAGCTCGCCCCGGGGGAGCGCTGCGCGTCGACATCCAACCGCAACTTCGAAGGACGTCAGGGCAAGGGCGGGCGCACGCACCTCGTCTCGCCGCTGGTCGCCGCAGCCACCGCGGTGCGCGGCACGCTCTCGAGCCCCAGCGATCTCGATGCGCTGGTAGAGGTGGAGGCCTGACATGGACAAGTTCGTCACCCACACCGGCGTCGCCGCGCCGCTCAAGCGTTCGGCCGTCGACACCGACCAGATCATCCCCGCCGTCTACCTCAAGCGGGTCACCAAGACAGGGTTCGAGGACGCGCTGTTCGCCAGCTGGCGTCAGGATCCCGAGTTCGTGATCAACCAGCCCGCTTACGCGGGCGCGTCGATCCTCGTCGCCGGGCCCGACTTCGGCACCGGCTCGAGCCGCGAGCACGCCGTCTGGGCGCTACGCGACTTCGGCTTCAAGGTCGTCCTGAGCCCCCGGTTCGCGGACATTTTCCGCGGCAACGCCGGCAAGCAGGGTCTGCTCACCGGAGTCGTCTCCGAACCGGACATCGAGGCCATCTGGGCCGAGATCGAGGCGGCACCCGGAATCTCTATGACCGTGGACCTCGAAGCGCGACGCGCCCGCGTCGGTGACGTGGACGTGGCTTTCGACATCGATGATTACACTAGGTGGCGGCTTCTCGAGGGGCTCGATGACATCGGGCTCACGCTGCGCAATGCGGATAAGATCGCGCAGTTCGAGGCTCGCCGTGAGGCATGGCGGCCGCGGACGCTTCCTGTCCCGTAAGTCAGGACCACCGCCCTACCAGGGCGCGCGGTCTGCCAGCCACCCCTCTATGACACAAGTGAGGTCCACCGGATGAAGTCGCTTCTCAGCGTTACGGCCGATACCAAGGCAGGAGAGAAGGAAGTGTCCGGAGAGACCCTCGCGATTCGGGGCGGCAGGCCGCTCACCGGTCGTGTCGAGGTCAAGGGTGCCAAGAATCTCGCCACCAAGGCGATGGTGGCGGCGCTCCTCGGCGAGACGACGAGCATCCTGCGCGACGTCCCCGGCATCAGCGACGTGCAGGTCGTGAGGTCCCTCCTCGAGGTGCACGGCGTGACCGTGGACGACGGCGACGAGCCGGGCACGCTCATCTTCGACCCGTCCGGCGCCGTGTCGGCGCACTTCGAAGAGATCGACATGCACGCCGGGGCATCCCGCATCCCGATCCTGTTCTGCGGGCCGCTGCTGCACCTGCTCGGTGAGGCGCTCATTCCGGACCTCGGCGGCTGCCGCATCGGGGACCGGCCGATCAACTTCCACATGGACGCGCTCCGCGCGTTCGGGGCGATCGTCGACAAGAGCTACGAAGGCATCCGCATCACGGCTCCGAACGGGCTGCACGGCGCGGACATCGTGCTGCCGTATCCGAGCGTGGGCGCCACCGAGCAGGTGCTGCTGACCGCGGTCAAGGCGAAGGGCGTCACCGAGCTTCGCAACGCCGCCATCGAGCCCGAGATCATGGATCTCATCGCCGTGCTGCAGAAGATGGGCGCGATCATCTCGTACGAGCCGAATCGCGTCATCCTGATCGAGGGTGTCGACACGCTCCAGGGGTACGACCACCGCTGCATCTTCGACCGCAACGAGGCCGCCTCGTGGGCGTGCGCTGCGCTCGCCACCGACGGTGACATCTTCGTCGGCGGCGCCAAGCAGCAGGAGATGCTCACCTTCCTCAACGTCTACCGCAAGGCCGGTGGGGCCTTCGACATCCACGAGGACGGCATCAGGTTCCGTCGCGGCGGACCCCTCAAGCCCGTTGTCGTCGAGACCGATGTCCACCCCGGGTTCATGACCGACTGGCAGCAGCCGCTCATCGTCGCACTGACCCAGGCGCAGGGCAGATCGGTCGTGCACGAGACGGTGTACGAGAACCGGCTCGGGTTCACCGAGGCGCTCGTCCAGATGGGCGCCGACATCGTCGTGCACCCGCAGGGGATCGACAGCCCGAATCGACGCGTGCCCCGTCGCGCGCTGGAGCAGGCGGCGGTCATCACCGGGCCTACTCCGCTGCACGGAGCGGATGTCGTGGTGCCCGATCTGCGCGGCGGCTACAGCTACGTCATCGCGGCGCTCGCGGCCGAGGGCGAGTCGATCGTCCGCAACGTGGGCATCATCCGCCGTGGCTACGAGAAGCTCTTCACGAAGCTCGACACCCTGGGCGCCGACTTCGATGTCATCGGGTAGCACGGTGGCCGCAACGTCGCCGCGCCTGCGCGCAGGGACCGAGAAGCGCCGTCCGAGCGTCTTCTGGCCCCTCGCGTTCTTCATCGCACCGCTCATCGCGCTGCTCTTCAAGCTCGAGATCGAGGGCGCCGAGAAGCTGCCTCGCGAAGGCGCATACGTCCTTGCGCCGAACCACTACTCCGAGGCCGACCCGCTCGCTGTCGCTCTCGCGGTGTGGAAGGCCGGGCGTCCGCCGCGCTTCATGGCCAAGGAGAGCCTCTTCCACGTGCCGGTACTGGGCTGGATCCTGCGGATCACCGGGATGGTGCCGGTTGCCCGCTCGTCGTCGGCCGCATCCGCTCGCCTGACGCTGGAGACCTCCGAGACCCTGGTCCGCCACGGTCGCGGCGTCATCGTCTACCCCGAGGGCAGCCTCACCCGCGACCCGGAGATGTGGCCGATGAGGGGCAAGACGGGTGCAGTGCGGCTTGCTCTGGCCGCCGACATCCCGCTGATCCCGATGGCCCAGTGGGGCGCGCAGGCCGTGCTCCCGCGCTACGGCAAGCTCAAGCTGTGGCCGCTTCGCCGGCCCGTGAAGGTCATCTTCGGCGATCCCGTCGACATCACGGTCTTCCGCACCGGCGAGAGCCAGCCCGCCGCGCTCGTGAATGCGACCGATGTGCTCATGGGCGACATCGCGGGGCTGCTCGCGCAGCTTCGCAACGAGCCTGCCCCCGGAGAACGCTGGAACCCCGCCGATCACGGCCAGAAAGAGACGGGTCGTCTTGAGCCGTAGATCGGATGCCTCACGCCCACGTGTCGCCGTGATCGGCGCGGGCAGCTGGGGAACGACGTTCGGCAAGATCCTGGCCGACGGCGGCGCGAACGTCACGATGTGGGCTCGGCGTCCCGAACTCGCCAACGAGATCCACGAGGGCAAGCGCAACAGCGAATACCTGCCGGGCATCAACCTCCCGCGGGAGATGTCGGCCACCCACCACCTGTCCGAGGCGCTCGACGGCGCTGAGCAGGTCTACCTGTCGATCCCGAGTCAGGCCGTTCGCCAGAACCTCAAGGCCGTGAGACCGCTGGTGGCGAACACCGACGCTCCGATCGTGTCACTGATGAAGGGCGTCGAGCGCCGCACCGGCCTGCGCATGAGCCAGGTCATCGAACAGGAGCTGCACTGCGATCCCCTGCGCATCGCCGTGGCATCGGGTCCGAACCTCGCGCTCGAGATCGCGCGTGAGCAGCCGACCGCCGCGGTCATCTCGTCGACGAGCCAGGAGCCGGCGGATGCCGTCGCCCGACGTGCCCGCAACCGCTACTTCCGCACCTTCGTGAACACCGACGTCATCGGCACCGAGTTCGGCGGCGTGCTCAAGAACCTCATCGCCGTCGCGATCGGCATCGTCGACGGCGTGGGGTATGGCGAGAACACCAAGGCGTCGATCATCACGCGCGGGCTCGTCGAGATGACGGACTTCGCGGTGGCGTTCGGTGCGCATCCCGAGACGCTGCAAGGCCTCGCCGGACTCGGCGACCTCATCGCGACCTGCCAGTCGCCGCTCAGCCGCAACAACACGGCGGGGCGCCTGCTCGGCCAGGGCTACAGTTTTCAGGACGTCGTGAAGCAGATGCAGCAGACAGCCGAGGGGCTCGCATCGGTCACGCCGATCCTGCAGCTCGCACGCGAGGTCGGCGTCGAGATGCCCATCGTCGAGCAGGTCAAGATGGTGCTCGACGGCACGATGAATCCGCGCGACATCGCGCCCCACCTGACCACAGACGACGACACCCCCCAGGGCGAGAGGACGCAGAATGGACAGGCCGGCGGTGGCGGTGCTCTTTGGCGGTCGATCCAGCGAGCACTCGATCAGTTCCGCGACGGCGGGCGGGGTGCTTCGGGCAATCGATCGTGATCGCTTCCGGGTGATCCCGGTCGGCATCACGCGTGACGGCGTGTTCGTCCTCGAGGACGACGATCCCGACAAGTTCGCGCTCGACGCCAGCCGGCTGCCCGAGGTGGTCGACAACGGCACGCGGGTGCTGTGGCCCGAACCCGGGCCGGATCGGACGCTGCGGGTGCGGCGCGCCGACGGCTCCGTCGATGACCTCGGAGCGGTCGATGTGGTGCTGCCGATCCTGCACGGTGTGCACGGCGAAGACGGGACGGTGCAGGGGTTCTTCGACACGCTCGGCCTCGCGTACGCCGGGGGCGGGGTGCTCGATTCGGCGCTCTGCATGGACAAGCACTTCATGAAGATCGTGCTGCAGGCGGCAGGCGTGCTGGTCTCACCGTGGGTGACGGTGACGCCTGCGCGCTGGGAGCGCGATCCCGAGGGTGTGAGAGCGGAGGCCGCGGCCCTCGGTGAACCGGTCTTCGTGAAGCCTGCGCGGGCCGGGTCCAGCGTCGGGGTGTCGAAGGTGCACGACGAGACCGAGCTCGCGGCTGCCCTCGAGCTCGCCTTCGCCGAAGACGACAAGGTGCTGATCGAGCAGGCGATCTCGGGCCGCGAGATCGAAGTGGCGATCTTGGAGGGCCGAGGCGGCGCCGCACCCCGCGCCTCGCTTCCGGGCGAGATCGTCCTCACGACACGTGAGTTCTACGACTTCGAGGGGAAGTACCTCGGTGGCGACGGGGCGGATGTGGTGTGCCCGGCGGATCTGACGGACGACCAGATCACCGCGGTACAGGAGCTCGGCGTGCGTGCCTTCGACGCTGTCGACGGGCGCGGCCTCGCACGCGTCGACTTCTTCCTCACGACCGACGGTGTGTACGTCAACGAACTCAACACCATGCCGGGCTTCACGCCGATCTCAATGTTCCCGAAATGCTGGATCGCATCGGGAATGACGTACGGCGAGCTCATCTCGGAGCTCATCGACACCGCGCTCGAGCGCTGAACCGACAGCGGTGCGAGTCGAAGTCAGCCGGCGCGGCTGCTGCACTCCGCGCCGTCGGTCGGCAGAACTGCGACGATCCCCGAGAGCGCATCCAGCACGTCGGCACTCGAGACCACCTCGTTGTCGAGATAGACCTCGACTGCGGGCGTCCGTCCGAACGTCGTCACCCGGTAGCGCGGTGCCTCCGCGTCGTCGATGATCCAATCGACGCCGTTCACCGTCTGGCAGGGGAGCGTCGACGGACCGGGCGGCTGGACGCCGCATGTGAGCAGCACCGCGGCCGGATCGCCCCACGCACCGGTGGCCTGAGCATCCGTCCACCTTCGGGATTGCCCGCCGAGCTCGCCCGGAAGGCGAACGGTGACCTCGGCGCACGCCGGGTCGTTGGAATCGGGCGCGGGTTCGAGAGAGACCGTCGACGCGCAGCCGGTGACTCCGAAGACCGCTGTCGCGGCGATCGCGAGGACCAGCAGGCGTCGGGATCGGCTCACTCGTCCAGGCTAACCTGAGGCCATGAGTGGGTCCGACCCGACCGTGGGCGAGCTGAGTGAGGGCGCGATCCTGCGGCGGATCCTGGATCGGCTGGGCGCGTCATCCGCTCTCGTCGGACCGGGTGATGACGCGGCCGTGATCGCCGCCCCGGACGGCAGGGTGGTCGCAACCGTCGACACGCTCGTCCACGGTCCGGACTTCCGCTTGGCGTGGTCGACTGCCTTCGATCTCGGCTGGAAGGCGGCCGCCGTCAACCTCGCCGACGTCGCCGCGATGGGCGCTCGGCCGACGGCCCTCCTGGTCGCCCTCGCAATGCCCGACGACACACCGGTGTCATTCGTCGAAGGCATCGCGGACGGCCTGCGGGCGGCGTGCGAAGCATTGGCGCCCGGCTGCGCCGTCGAGGGCGGAGACCTCACCGTCTCGGACACCCTCACGATCGCTGTCACGGCACTCGGGGTGCTCGACGGCGCAGCCCCCGTGTTGCGCAGCGGCGCTCGTCCGGGCGATGTCCTCGCCGTCGCCGGACCGCTGGGGCACGCGTCGCGTGGCCTTGCGCTGCTGTTCGATCGCTTCCGGGATGCCGCGGGCCACCCGGTCGTCGCGGATCTCACGACGCTGAGCCCGGCCGAGCGGATCGATCTCGAGGCACAGCTGCGTCCGCGGCCGCCTCTCGAGCTCGGCCCCATCGCGGCGGCCGCGGGGGCGACGGCGATGATGGATGTCTCGGACGGGCTCGTACTGGACGTGTCGCGGCTGGCCGCCGCATCCGATGTCTCGATCTGGATCGACAGCCCGGCACTCGGCGAGGATGCAGCGTTCGCGCTCTCGGGCGGCGAAGACCACGCGCTCCTGGCGACGTTCGCCCGTCCCGATGTCCTCCCCGTCGGGTTCCACCCCATCGGTCGCGTGGAGCCGGCCGGCGAGCACGCGGTGCTGGTCGACGGCCACACGCACGCCGGCACCGGTGGGTGGGATCCGTACCGCGACTGGGACGCGCACGGCGGGTAGCCTGCGGGCATGGACAACGCCGCCCTAGCCCTCGCCCAGTACGTCACGGCCACGAACCGGCATGATTTCGACGCAGTCGAGCCGCTCCTCGCCGCCGACTGCGTCTACTTCTTCGGAGACGCCACGTGCCGCACCCCCGCCGAGGTCCGGATCTACTTCGAGAGCACCTGGCGACAGATCGTCGACGAGGTGTACGAGGTCCACGACATCGAGTGGGTCCAAGATGCACCGGATGCCGCCACTGCCGTCTTCCGATACACCTGGCGTGGGCTGTGGGACGGCCGGGAGGCCTCGGGCGAGGGGCGCGGGACGAACGTTCTCGAGCGTCGCGACGGCCGATGGCTCATCGTGCACGAGCACCTGAGCCGGATGCCGTGACGCGCGCTGTCGACGGCCCTCGCTGGCGCGCGCCACGGCAGCGTGATCGCGGAGTTCGCGCGTCCGCCGTGTGAGTGAGACACTCCCCACGCGATCTACTCGGTGAGCAAGCGCTTCACCTCCGTCGCGATCGACGAGGGTGGTTCGGTCTCGATGGAGGTCCGAATGCTCGAGGATGCGACGACGCTCCGGTTCGAGGTGTCCGCGAACGGACACCTCGCGATCACGCGCGATGTCGGCTTCGACGGGCCGGATGTCTGGAACGGCGACGCTCGCCGCGGTCAGCCGGAAGTCGCCGCTTCGGGCGCCACCCACCAGAGCGTCGTGTCGCCGTAGCGCTTCGACCGATCTGCGATGAGCGCCGGCGGCAGCGTCGGCTCGGGCGATCGCGCTGCCCGCTCCACGATGACGGTCGCGTGCGGTGAAAGTGCCGGCACGAGCAGTTCGAGGGCGTGCGTGAGCTCGGATTCGGGCAGGTCGTACGGCGGGTCGAGGAACACGAGATCGAAGGGTCCGCGTGGAGCGTGCAGATACGCCGCGGCCGACACGCGATGCACGACGATCGCGGCATCCCTCCCCACGGCTCTCGCGACGCGGGTCGCGTTGCGTTCGGCGACGGATGCCGCGCGCGACGACTTCTCGACGAGATCTGCTCTCGTCGCACCACGGCTGACGGCTTCGAGGCCGAGCGCACCCGAACCCGCGTAGAGGTCGAGCACCGCCGCGCCGCGGAGGGCGTCGGCCGACTCCAGCGCACCGAAGAGCGACTCGCGGACGCGATCACTGGTCGGGCGCGTGCCCGCATCGGGAACCTCGAGCGTGATGGATCCCGCGCGCCCGGCGATGATGCGTGTCACACGCCCACGATAGCCGCGGGTCCCACTACGCCGCGGTGGGCGCGGGGTCTTCGTCACGCAGGCGGGGCTCGGTGCGCAGCTCGGGCCGCAGACCCGCCTTGTCGGCATAGAACGCCCGGATGACCTCCATGTCGGCGTGCACGTCGCCCGTGAGCTCGACCGTGGGTCCGAGACCCGTGGTCATCGTGGTGCGGTCGACGTAGCCCAGCGTGACGGGCATGCCTGCCTCGCGGGCGATGCGGTAGAAGCCCGACTTCCAATACGGACTCCTGCCGCGCGTGCCGTCGGGCGTCACGACGAGCCCGAAGACATCGCCCGCCCTGATCCGTGCGACGACGTCGGCGACGACGCGCGACGCGTCATCACGATCGACGGGGATGCCGCCCAGCCGTCGCATGACAGGTCCTCGCCACCCACGGAAGAGGCTCGCTTTGCCGAGCCATCGCACCGGGATGCCGAGGCGCCAGGCGATGCCGAGCATCAGCACGAAGTCCCAGTTCGACGTGTGCGGCGCCCCCAGCAGCACCGCGGGCCGACTCGGCGCCGCCTCGGTGACGAGTGCCCATCGGCTGCACGCCCAATAGAGCCGAGAGAGCAGCCTTCGCACCATGACGCCACCGTACGCCACGCCGCTGCATGCCGAGCGAAACGGCCGCCCGCCAGGCGGGGCGTCCTCCGCCCTGAATAGACTCGTGCCATGCCGACTTTCCGCCTCGAGTCGCGCCTGGACGGCGCCGTCGGCGGCAAGACTGCGTCGGCACTCGAGCGCGCATTCGGCATGCGCACGGTGGGCGATCTGCTCGCGCATTACCCACGCCGTTACGCACGACGCGGCGAACTGACACCCATCTCCTCGCTGCCGGTCGGCGAGCCGGTCACGATCGTCGCCGAGGTCAAACGCGTCAACGAGCGCAGGATGCAGAACCGCAAGGGGTCGATCCTCGAGATCGTGATCAGCGACGGCCAGGGCGACCTGTCGCTGACGTTCTTCAACCAGACGTGGCGCGTCAAGGACCTCCGTCCTGGGCGGCGGGGCATCTTCGCCGGCAAAGTGGGGGAGTACCGCGGCGCGAAGCAGCTGGCGCACCCCGACTACGAGCTCTTCGACGACGAAGAGACGGCCCGGCTGACGGCTGAGGCCAACGCCAATCTGCCCATCCCGATCTATCCCGCGACGAGCACCATCGCCAGCTGGCAGTTCACGAAGATCGTCGAGATGGTGCTGGACGGATTGGGCCCGGTGCCAGACCCGCTCCCCGAACCCCTGCGCGTGCGGCATGGTCTGCTCGATGCCCGTACCGCCCTCGAGCGCATGCATCGACCCGACTTCGAAGACCAGATCGAGCAGGCTCGTGCGACCCTTCGGATGCACGAGGCGTTCGTGCTGCAGGTCGCCCTCCTGCAGCAGCGCGCCTTCGTGCGGGCGCTTGCGGCGACCAGCCGCATGCCGGGCGCACTGCTCGACCGTTTCGACGCGGAGCTGCCCTTCGCGCGGACACCCGACCAGATCTCAGTCGGAGACCAGATCGCGCGCGACCTCGAGGGCGACTGGCCGATGAACCGGCTCGTGCAGGGCGAAGTCGGCTCGGGCAAGACGCTCGTCGCCCTGCGCGCGATGCTGCAGGTCGCCGAGAGCGGCGGCCAGTCGGCGCTCATCGCCCCTACCGAAGTGCTCGCCGGCCAGCACGTCCGCTCCATCGCCCGGATGCTCGGGCCTGAACTGGCGCCCGAGCTCATGCCGACGCTGCTGACAGGCCAGATGACCGCCGCCGAGCGGCGCAAGGCCGCGCTGCGCACCGCATCCGGCCAGGCGCGGATCGTCATCGGCACGCATGCGCTCCTCAGTGACACGACGACGTTCGCGGATCTCGGGCTCGTCGTCGTCGATGAGCAGCACCGGTTCGGGGTCGAGCAGCGTGAGGCGCTGCGTGCGAAAGGCTCGTCGCCGCACGCCCTCGTGCTCACCGCGACCCCCATCCCGCGCACGGTCGCCATGACCGTGTTCGGCGACCTCGACGTGTCGACGATCCGGACGATGCCCGAGGGACGCGCGGGCATCGAGACCTTCGTCGCCCCGCTCAACGAGAGGCCCGGCTGGTTCGCACGGGTGTGGGAGCGGATCGCCGAAGAGGTGGCGCAGGGGCGGCAGGCGTTCGTCGTGTGCGCCGCGATCGACGCCGACGCCGCGACGAAGGACGACACGGCCGACGAACCCGTCGCCCCGGTCGAGGGCGGTGCGCCACGTTCGCGCTGGGGCGTGGTTCAGGTCGCGGACGTGCTGTCGCGGCTGCCCGCGTTCGACGACATCCGCGTCAAGATCCTGCACGGCAGGATGCCTTCCGACGAGAAGGACGCCGTCATGCAGGCGTTCGCGCGCGGCGAGGTCGATGTGCTCGTCGCGACGACGGTCGTCGAGGTCGGCGTCGACGTGCCGAACGCATCGACGATGGCGATCCTCGAAGCCGATCGCTTCGGCGTCTCACAGCTGCACCAGTTGCGTGGCCGAGTGGGTCGAGGCGGGGTGCCGGGACTCTGCCTGCTCGTGACCGAGGCGCCCGCCGGCTCGCCCGCTCGGCAGCGCGTCGATGCGGTCGCCGCCACGCTCGACGGCTTCGAACTGGCAGAGGTCGATCTCGGGCTGCGCGGTGAGGGCGATGTGCTCGGCGACGCGCAGTCGGGGGCGAGGTCTTCACTTCGACTCCTGCGTGTGGTGAAGGATGCCGATCTGATCGCCGAGGCGCGCGTCGCCGCCGAGCAGCTCCTCACCGAGGATCCCGCGTTGACGCGGCATCCGGGCATCGCCGAGGCGCTCGAGCGGCGCGTCGGCATGGAAGAGCGCGCGGCCCTGGCGAAGAGTTGACGCAGCGTCGCAGAGGGCGCCGCTAGGCTGACCGCATGAGCAGCCGGATCGCCGTCGTCCCCGGATCATTCGACCCGCCGACCCTCGGGCATCTCGATGTCATCAGCCGCGCAGCATCCCTTTATGACGAGCTCCACGTGCTCGTGGTCCACAACCCCGGCAAAGAGGCGATGCTCCCGATCGCGCAGCGGCTCGCGCTGCTCGAGCAGTCCATCGCAGAGAGCGACATCGACGGAAACGTCGTGGTCGCGTCGTGGAGCGTGGGGCTGCTGGTCGACTATGCGACGGATGTCGGAGCCGGCGTGCTGGTCAAAGGGATCCGCTCTCAGATCGATGTGGCCTACGAGACCCCGATGGCGATCGTCAACCGTCACCTGGCTCACGTCGAGACGGTCTTCCTGCTGCCGGACCCGGCGCACGCGCTGGTCTCCAGCTCATTGGTGCGTCAGGTCGCGTCGCTGGGCGGGGATGTGTCGCCCTTCGTCCCGCCCGCCGTCGCGCGTTTCCTGGGTGTGGGCCCCGCCTGAGTCCAGCCCTCGCGCACCGGGGCACGGGTAGCATGGACCCTCGTGAGAAAACGCAGGCCAGGGCCCTTCAGCATCAACGTGCGTGACATCGTGCAGCACCCAGGCGAGATGCGTGAGACGTCGCTCGCGGTGCCCGCCGCCGAACAGTGGGGCGAAGGCCTCGTATCGGTCCAGCAGGGCGAGCCGGTCCTCGTGGACGTGCGCCTCGAGTCGGTTCACGAGGGGATCCTCGCCTCCGGAACCATCGACACCGAGTACACCGGAGTCTGCGGGCGGTGCCTCGACGACATCGCCGAGCGCGCCCAAGTCGAGTTTCAGGAGCTTTTCGCGTATCCTGGAGAGGAAGCAACTGACTTCGAGGTTCAAGACGACCACGTGGATCTTGAAACTCTCGTCAGGGATGCGACCGTCCTGGCGCTTCCGTTTCAGCCGGTGTGCGAGCCGGATTGCCCCGGCCTCGATCCGGCTACGGGCGAGCGGCGCGCCGTGAGCACCGGAGCAGAGCAGAGTATGCCCCCGGATTCACGATGGGCCGCGCTCCAGGAATACACCTCAGACCACGACGACGAAGCCCCGCGCGCCTCGCGCAGCCGAGTCGGCGAGAACACAGAAGAGAGCTAGCCATGGCAGGTAACCCCCCGAAGCGGAAGGTCTCCCGCTCCAACACCCGTTCGCGTCGCGCGCAGTGGAAGGCGGCGCCCATCACGCTGACCACCACGGTCGAGAACGGCAAGGTCGTCTACAGCCGCCCCCACCAGGCGAAGGTCGTCACCGACTCGCAGGGCACCGAGCTGTTCCTCGAGTACAAGGGCCGCAAGGTCGCCGACGTCTGATAGCCCTCTGGGGCCAGACGTGACGGACGTCACAGCCGGGCGCAGCGCGCTCGCCGACCTCTCACAGAAGCTCGGAGTCGACATCGACTCCGAGCTTCTGGAGTTGGCGCTGACCCATCGTTCCTGGGCATACGAGCACGGCCAGGCCCCGCACAACGAGCGCCTCGAGTTCCTCGGCGACTCGGTCCTGGGCCAGGCGGTCACCGTCCGGCTGTTCACGCGGCATCCGGATCTCGATGAGGGATCACTCGCGAAACGTCGCGCAAGCGTGGTCTCGACGGTGGCGCTCGCTGAGATCGCGCGAGGGATCGGGCTGGGGGCCTACGTCCGACTCGGTCGCGGCGAAGCTCTCAGCGGCGGTCGCGAGAAGGACTCGATCCTCGCCGACACGATGGAAGCCGTGTTCGGCGCGACGTACATCTCGGTCGGAGCCGATGCGGCCGCGGCGCTCGTGCTGCGCCTGGTCGATCCGCTCCTCGACGACCCCGACCGCTACGGCGCCGCGATCGACCCGAAGACCAGCCTTCAGGAACTGGCGGCGCGGCTCGGCGCCCCGCCGCCGGTCTACGCGGTCACGGCGACCGGACCCGATCACGACCGCACTTTCGTCGCGACCGTGCAGGTCGGCGTCGTCACGACCGAGGGCACCGGGACCAGCAAGAAGCAGGCCGAGATGGCTGCCGCCCTGCGCGCATGGCACGAGCTCAGCGACCGTGCCTGAGCTGCCCGAGGTCGAAGTCGTGCGCGCCGGCCTCGCTCCCGCACTCACGGGCGCGACGGTGCTGGGCGTGACCGTCCTCGACGAGCGTGCGCTGACTCGTCATAGAGGCGACGGCGCGCATTTCGAAGCGGCCCTCACCGGTCGCCGCATCGTCGGCGCCGCGCGCCGCGGGAAGTTCCTGTGGTTTCCCGTCGCCGACGCCCTCGTCGCACAGCATGAGGCGGCACCCGTCGAAGCGGTCGTCGCCCACCTCGGAATGAGCGGGCAGATCCTCCTCCGCGCTCCTGGCGCGCCGCCCGAGCGCCACGAACGCGTGCGGCTCGACATCCATCACCCCGACCATGGCGAGCTGACGGTCGTCTTCGCCGATCAGCGCACGTTCGGCTCGCTCGCTCTCGATCCGCTCGTGCCGGCAGCGGATGCCGCGCCTGGCGGATATGGCACGACAGAAGCCACGGTTCCGGCGCAGGTGGCTCACATCGCCCGCGATCCGCTGGATCCGGCCTTCCGGGATGCCGGATTCCGTGCGTCGCTCGCGCGCAAGGACTCCGCGATCAAACGAGTGCTGCTCGACCAGAGCGAGGTGAGCGGCATCGGCAACATCTACGCCGATGAAGCGCTGTGGGCTGCCCGCATCCATCCCGAGGTGACGGCGCGTGTGCTGTCCACGCGTGCCGTGAACCGGCTGCTCACCGAGGTGCGTGCCGTGCTCGAGAAGGCGCTGGCTGAGGGGGGCACCAGCTTCGACGCCCAGTACGTGAACGTCAACGGCCAGGCCGGATACTTCGCACATTCGCTGAACGCCTATGGCCGCACCGGTCAGCCCTGCCCGCGGTGCGGACGCCCCATCGTCAGGGTGTCGTTCACGAACCGGTCGAGCCACTACTGCCCGCACTGTCAGCGGGCACCGCGCATCACGCGCTGAGGACCTTCTTCCACGCGCCCGCGTACGAGGCCGGTACGAAGCCGATCGCCTCGTTGATGTCGAGCATGTGGCGATTCTCTTCGGCGTTGAAGGTCGAGACGCGCGGCGAGTGCGGCATGAGCTCGCGCCAGCGGATGAGGTTCGCGCACTTGACGATCGCCCCGAGCCGCCGCCCGCGGTGCTCCTTGAGCACGAGCGTGCCCCACTGGTGCGTCGCGGCGGTGTGATCTGCGGCGATCACGAGCTCGTTGTACGCACTGATGCGACCAGACGGAACGTGCTCCACGCACACCACCGAGACCGTGTGACCGCCTTCGAGCAGACGCATGTCGCGGCGCTCGACGCGAGCGGCATCCCATTTCTCTTCGGTCCACACAATCTCGCCGGTCGGTACGTCGGTCGACATCCGCGAGATCACGTACGCGAAGCCCTCCTTGTACTCGTCGGGCGTCGGCGCGAGCCAGTTGACGACCCGGTAGTCCGGCCCCGCGACCTCGAGCGCCTCGGCGAGCATCCGCTCCACGACATCGAAAGAGCCTGTGAGGTCGAACACGCTGTTGCGCTCGGCCTGCTCGAACGAGTAGCCGTTTCGGAGCATGAACCGGGTCTGCCTGTCCTCCGCCGGAATCGACCCGAAGCCCGTGGGCGACGCCAGACGCTCGCCCACGGCGTCGGGCCGGTGCAGCGTCCAGGTCTGCACGACCGAGCGCCCGAGCGCGCGTGCCTCTTTCTCGATCGCCTCGAGCAGGGCTTCCTCGACGCCCTCTCCCCAGTGGTCGGGGTCGGGCATGATGTCGCACTCGAGGGAGGTGGCGCCATCCTCGAGCGGCACCATCATGGTCGCGGCCCCGACGGACACACCGTCGCGCTGCGCGGTGAAGCCGATCTGCAGGCGATCCGTCTGGTCGTGCCACGACGGCAGCTGCTCCTCGGCGGTCTGGTCGAAGTAGTCGTGCCCGGTGTCGTGGCGGCACAGCGCATTGCCGATCGCCACCATCGCGAGGAACGCGCCGGCATCGGGGGCATCCACCGACGACGGCACTGGGATCCGCTCCACGGTCAGGGTCGCGACATCCGTCATCTCAGTCACCGAGCACCTTCTTCCATGCGCCTGCGTACGACGCCGGCACGAAGCCGACGGCCTCGTTGATGTCGAGCATGTGGCGGTTCTCCTCGGCGTTGAAAGTCGAGACACGCGGTGACTCGGGCACGAGCTCGTGCCAGCGCAGGAGGTTCGCGCACTTCACGATCGTGCCGAGACGGCGGCCTCGGTGCTCCTTCAGCACGAGAGTGCCGTACTGCTGTGTCGCGCCGGTGTGGTCGTCGGCGATGACCAGCTCGTTGTACGCCGCGATCGTGCCGGTCGGCACGTGCTCGACCGCGGCGACCGACACGGTCAGACCCTGAGCCCTGTGCCGGGCGTCACGTCGCTGGACGCGTGCGGCATCCCAGTGCTGCTCCTCGACGACCATTCCGCCCGTGGGCGCATCCGTCGACATTCGCGAGATCACATACGCGAAGCTGTCGAGGTAGTCCGGTGGCGTCGGCGAGGTCCACATCACCGTGCGGTACTCGTCTCCGGCCACCTGAACCGCGTCGGCCAGCATCCTCTCCACCGGTGCGAAGTCACCCGTGAGGTCGAACACGCTGTTGCGCTCGACCTGCTCGAAAGTGAAGCCGTTGTCGAGCTGGAATCGCGTCTGCCGGTCTTCGGCGGGAATCGACCCCCACCCGGTCGGCGGTGCGAGCCTCGGTCCGGGAGTCGTCGGTCGATGCAGCGTCCACGTCTGGATCGTGGTGATCCCGCGCTCACGCGCTTCGCGCTCGACTTCGGCGAGCAGCGCGTCCTCGATGCCCTCGCCCCAGCGGGTGGGGTCGGGCATGAGATCGAACTCGAGCGTCGTGGTCCCCTCTTCGCGGGCGATCATGATCTTGACGGCCCCGACGACGATCCCGTCACGCTCGGCCAGGAAGCCGAGCTGGATCCAGTCGGCCTGGTCCTGCCAGAAGCCGAGCGCCTCTTCGGGCTCCTCGTGCAGGTAGTCGTGTCCGGCATCCGCCAGGCACAGCGCGTTGGCGAGTCGCACCAGGTCGAGGAACCGCCCGGCGTCGGGAGCATCCAGCGATTCCGGTACGCGCAGCGGCGAGATCGTGAGGATGCCGGCATCCTTCGTGTCAGTCATCGAGCACCTTCTTCCACGCACCTTCGTAAGCGATCGGCACGAAGCCGATGGCTTCGTTGATGTCGAGCATGGGCCGATTCTCCTCGGCGTTGTACGTCACCACACGGGGTGACTGCGGAGCGATCTCGCGCCACGAGAGCAGACCCGCGCACTTGACGAGAGTTCCCAGCTTGTGCCCGCGGTGCTCCTTGAGCACGAGCGTGTCCTCCTGCTGGGTCGCCTCGGTGCGGTCCTTGCCGATAACCAGCTCGTTGAATGCGACGAGCTCGCCTGTCGCGATGTGCTGAGCCGCGGTGACCTGCATGAGCCTTCCGACGTCGGTGTACCTCGCATCGTGCTGCGCAAGACGCTCGGCATCCCACACCTCCTCGTCGAACTGGAGGTCGGCTGCCGGCGCATCCGTGATCATGCGCGACTTCATCCAGGCGTAGCCGCTCACGAACTGGGGCGGCGTCGGGGGAGACCACTGCACGACGCGGTAGTCGGCCGAAGCCGCCTCCGCCTCGGCGAGCAGCCGGGCGACGTCGTCGAACGAGCCGGCGAGGTCGAACACGCTGTTGCGCTCGACCTGCTCGAGCGAGAAACCGTGGTGCTCGAAGAACCGAGCGGCGTGATCCTCGGGGATCTCGCCGAAGCCGGTCGGTGGCGCGATGCGAGGGCCTTCGGCTGCGGGATGCTCGGCCCACGACTGGAGGATCGTGCGGCCGTGCTCGCGAGCGGTGTTCTCGATGAGCGCGTATGCCGCCGAGCCGATGCCTCGGCCCCACACTTCGCGCAGCAGCTCGACGCGCCAGAAGGCGACCTTCGAGTCCTTCTCGTTGGGCAGCTCCACCATCGCACGACCGACGATCCGGCCGCTGTCGACGACGACCCACGCGAACAGCACACGGTACTCGTCGGGCTTGAGGTTGGGCAGCAGCTCGTCGGCGGGCACCGAGCCGTCGTCATGGCCGGAGATCTCTCGGTAGACGAGGTTGCGCACCCGCACCATCTCGCGGAAGTCGGCCGCATTCTCGGCGTCGACGGATTCGGGGATGACGAGGGGGCGGAATTCGATCTGGGTGAGGGTGTCGCTCATGATGCGTCCTTGGGATGAGTCGTACATGTTCGGGGTGGGGTCCGTCGACCGGATGTCGGTCGACGGACCCCGGGCGGCCGTCACAGCCGGGGTGCGAGGAGAGCCTCGCGGGTGTATCCGTGCTCACGAGCGGCGCGAGCCGTGTGAGTGCGGTAGGACCGCGAGTGCTCTTCGCGGTCGAGCGTGAGCCGAGGGCTCCTGGTGCTCCAGATGAGCAGTCGCAGTCCGATGTGGAGCGCGATGCGGTCAAGGAGCGACGTGTGCGGAGGGCGGCTCGTGAGCCGCTGCGTATCGGGGATGCCCGATGGGCGCTGCGGCGCAAGGAGTGTACTCATGATGGTTCTCTTTCGAGGGAGGGTGGTGCCCGAGCCCGGATGGGTCGGACGCCGGATCCGGATGGATGCCGGCAGGGGGTTGTCGTGCCGCAGCACGGCGGGGGGACGGAGTCGCACGGGAGAGCGGATGCCTCGGATCGAGGCGGCGCTTCGAAGGATCGCCCGATGGTGGGCGGAGTCCTCCTGTGCGGGGGTCAGATGGCGGTGTGAGCGCGGCTGTTCTGGCAGGCGCCGAAGGAGCCGGTCCCCAGAGCGAACGCACGCGCAACGCCGCCATCTGGTGTGGTGATTCCAGTGGGGTTCATGTGCATCATCGGGGGACCTCCTCTCAACTTCGGGACGCGGAGAGTGACGCTAGCGCGGTCGGCGGGCGGATGTCAAGCGTTCTCGCAGATTCGGGTGACGACGGGCGTGTCGCGGCATCCGTTCGTCCCGGCTCGCCTGCGCAGAAGACGGGGGTCGTTCCGGTAGCGTATGGCGGTAGCCGACCGGGGTGGAGGACGCCTAGATGCACCTGAAGAGCGTGACGCTCAAAGGGTTCAAGTCGTTTGCCCAGCCGACCACCTTCGCCTTCGAGACAGGCGTGACGTGCATCGTCGGGCCCAACGGATCCGGCAAGTCGAACGTCGTCGACGCACTCGCCTGGGTCATGGGCGAGCAGGGCGCCAAGACGCTTCGCGGCGGCAAGATGGAGGACGTCATCTTCGCCGGAACGGCGACCCGCGGACCCCTCGGCCGAGCCGAGGTGCAGCTGACGATCGACAACACCGACGGCGCGCTGCCGATCGAGTACGCCGAGGTGAGCATCAGCCGAACGCTGTTCCGCAACGGAGCCAGCGAGTACGCGATCAACGGCGACGTCTGCCGGCTTCTGGATGTACAGGAGCTGCTGAGCGATTCAGGCCTCGGGCGCGAGATGCACGTGATCGTCGGACAGGGCCGCCTCGACAGCGTGCTGCAGGCGTCGCCCGAAGAGCGCCGGGGGTTCATCGAGGAGGCCGCCGGCATCCTGAAGCACCGACGGCGCAAGGAGAAGACCCTCCGCAAGCTCGATGCCATGCAGGCCAACCTCACGAGGCTGAGCGATCTCGCGGGTGAGCTTCGCCGGCAGCTCAAACCGCTCGGCCGTCAGGCGGAGATCGCCCGCGAGGCCGCCACGATCGCCGCGGTCGTCCGCGACGCGAAGGCCCGGCTGCTGGCGGATGAACTGGTGGGACTGCGCGAGCAGCTGGCGAGCCACGCCCGCAGCGAACAGGAACGCCACACCGAGCGGCTGGTGCTGCAGGATCAGCTCGACAATGCGCGTGCGCGCACCGAGCAGCTCGAAGCCCAGCAGCAGTCCGAGGCCGTCGACGAGGCGCGCCGCGTGGCGTTCGGACTCGAGCGGGTGCAGGAGCGCCTGCGCGGCCTCTACAGCCTCGCCGGCCAGCGCCTCGCACTGCTCGGGGAGGCCGAGGACGACGATCGCGTCCAGGGGACGACGGTCTCACAGCCCATGATCGACGAGGCACGCGCCGAGATCGACGATATCGCCGCGGGACTGGGAACCGCCCAGGATGCCGCGGGCGAGGCATCCCGCGACGTGATGCGCGCCCGCGCAGAGCTGGACGCCCTCGACACCGACATCGCCGCACAGAGTGCGCTCGTCTCGGAGCACGACATGCGGATCACCGCCCTGCGCGGTTCGGCTGAGGCGGCGGCATCCGCCCTCGCCGCCGTCCAGGCGGGCGTAGATCGTCAGCAGCGCGCGCTCGACGCGGCGAACGCGCGCCGGGCCGACGCACAGGAGACGCTGGCGGGCGTGGATCCCGACCTGGTGCCGGAGGGGTCAGCCGCGGAGTACGCGGCGGCGTACGAGCGGTCGCAGCGTGACGCGACCGAGGCCGAGTCGAGAGTGGGAGCGCTCCGCGAGAAGCTCCATGCTGCGGAGCGCGAGATCGAAGCGCTCACCGCCCAGACGACCGCACTCGGACGTGCGCTCGACGTCAAGAACGCCGCAGCCGAGCTGCTCGCCCGAGGCGGATCGGGAGTGCGAGGCCTGCTCGGCGACGCGGTAAAGATCACGGTCGGATTCGAGTCCGCGATCGCCGCGGCTCTCGGCCCGCTGGTCGAGGGCCTGCTGGTCAGCACTCGCCAGGATGCGTTCGCCACCGCCCGGATGGCCCGAGACGGCGACTTCGGCGTCGTGGACATCGCGATCGCCGAGGCGAGCGATGAGCGACGCGCGCTTCCGGCCATTGCCGGAATCGTGCCGGCACGCGACGTGGTGGCGGCGCCGGATGGAGTGCTCGGCATCCTGTCGCACGTGCTGATCGCCGATGACCTCGACACCGCCCTGGCTGCTGCCCCCGAGATCGAACGAGCCGGCATCGCCGGATCGGTCACGATCGTGACCCGCTCGGGCGAGGTCGTCACCGCCCACACGGTCCGCGCCGGTTCGGGGCAGGGCCGTTCACGCCTCGAGCTCGCGGCGGAACGGGATGCCGCGGCGGACCGCAACGACGAGATGCGGGTCGTGGCCGACTCGCTGCGCGAGGGCCTCGCTGATGCCGCACACGTGCTCGATTCGGCACGTCAGCGTGCCAAGGCGACCCTCTCGACGCTGCGCGAGCACGACGCCGCACTTGCCGCCCACACCGAGCAGGTGAATCGTGCGACCGTGCGGTACGAGGCAGCCGTGGCGGAGTGCGAGCGTCTCGCGGCGGGTGTCGCGCAGGCCACTGCGGCGGTCGACGAGGCTGAGGCTGCAGCACGGTCCGCACAGCATCAGCTCGACATTGCGCTCGAGGCGCCGCGGCCGATCCTCGACGCGTCGGCCCGCGAGGGCATGCTGGGCGCCCTCGAGGCGGCGCGGGACGGCGAGATGCGCGCGCGGCTGGATGTCGAGACTCTCCGCGAGAGGATCCGGGCCGGCGAGGCCCGCGTGGTGCAGCTCGAGCGGCAGCGCGAGCGGGAGCGGGATGCTGCCGCCGAGGCGGCACGGCGCACGGTGCTGCGCCGAGCTCAGCGGGAGATTGCAGCCGGCATCGCAGGACAGCTGCCTGCCGTGCTGGACTCGATCGACAGATCGGTCTCGCAGGCGCGGGTCGAGCTCGCCACGGCCGAGTCCGCGCGAACGGCCGTGAGCGCCGAACTCGGAGAGCTCCGGCAGCGCGAGTCGGTTACTCGTGAGCGACTCGCCGGTCTCACGGAGAGCGTCCACAGTCTCGAGCTTCAGATCCATGAGAAGCGGCTGCACGTTTCCGGACTGCTCGAGCGCGCGGCATCGGAGCTGGGGCTCGATGAACAGATTCTTGTTTCGGAATATGGTCCCGATCAGCCGGTTCCCGTCGTTCATGCCCTCGTTGGCTCCGATGACGAGGTGCCGGATGCCGCATCCGATGCCATCGCGGCGTCCGTCGCATACGACCGCGCACAGCAGCGGCGGCGCCTGCAGGACGCGGAGCGCAAGCTCACCCAGCTCGGACGTGTGAACCCGCTCGCACTCGAGGAGTTCGCCGCGCTCGAACAGCGCCACCAATTCCTCACCGAGCAGCTCGCCGACCTCACTCAGACGCGCAAGGACCTGATCACGATCATCGAAGAGCTCGATGAGCGGATGCAGGTCATCTTCCTCGCCGCGTTCGAAGACACTCGCACCGCATTCGGAGAGGTCTTCCCCGTGCTCTTCCCGGGCGGAACCGGGAGCATCTCGCTCACGAATCCCGACGAACCGCTCACGACCGGCATTGAAGTCGCCGTTCGACCGGTCGGCAAGAAGATCGAGCGTCTGTCCCTGCTCTCGGGTGGGGAGCGCTCCCTCGCGGCTGTCGCGCTGCTCGTCGCGATCTTCAAGGCCCGCCCCAGCCCCTTCTACATCCTCGACGAGGTCGAAGCCGCGCTCGACGATGCGAACCTGGGCCGGCTGCTGGGTGTGCTCGAGCAGCTGCGTGAAAGCAGCCAGCTCATCGTGATCACCCATCAGAAGCGCACGATGGAGATCGCCGACGCCCTCTACGGCGTTTCGATGCGCCAGGACGGTGTCTCGGCCGTCGTCGGTCAGCGGGTGGGCGAGCGCGTCGCGAGCTGAGCTGTTGCGGGTCAGGCGATCGCGCGGCGGACGAGCGACAACGCGTCGGGTGCGCGAAGTTCGCTGCCGCGTTCATGCGCGGTGATCAGCTGATCGGGACCGAGGAGAGCGGCGATCCTGTCACGGAGCTTTGCTTCGGCGGGGCGCGCGATCGGCCAGGCGAGCAGGCCGCCGCGAGTGCGCAGGCCGGCAACAGCCGCGAGCGCGGTCGCTGCGTCCACTGGTCTTGCTTCGGCGAGGGCCAGTTCCGCGTAAGCGATGAGGGTGAAGCACGCGAGGATCGTTCCGAGCTGCGGTCCATCGATGTCGTCAAGCACTTCGGCGAGTAGTCGTCGTGCATCCGCGTGCGATCCGGCGCGCACGTCGAGGATGACCAGCTGAGTGCGCGCTCCCGCCGTGAGCCATCGATTGCCGAAGCGGGTGCCGAGGTCGGCGGCTTCGCGGAGAAAGCGCCGGCCCGCGTCGTCCTCGTCCAGCGCGGTGCGAAGCATGCCGACGGTGAGGGCCGCGAACGCGATGACGGCGTCGTCGTGTTCGGCGAACCCGTCATAGGCGCGAGTGGCCTCCACAAGTGCGCCGTCGAAGTCGTCCGCGATGGGAAGACTCCACGAAAGGGCCAGGTGAAGTGCGTTCCGCAGCGCCGACTCGGCGACGCGGTCGATGACCTGCGGGATGGTCGACGCCGCGGCGACGGCACCCTGGTCATCGCCCACGGCGACAGCTGTCACGACCTCCGTGAAGAGCACTTCGGCCTGCGCACGATCGTCCAACGACGCGCTGCCGGCGACGCCACGCAAGTCGCTCACCCATTCGCGGCCCTCGACCAAGCGGTCGTTCGTCTGCCAATAGAGCCACAGCGAACGCAGCAGATGGGGAAGGCGCGTGATGTCGTTGCGGAAGAACCACGCGATCGCGACGCGGACGTTCTCCTCCTCGACACGGAGGCGGTCTGCCCACGGTGTCGTCAGATCGGTCGGCACCGCATCCGTGTCGATGATCGAGGCGAAGTACTCGGCATGACGCCGCTCGACGGCGGGACGCTCCGGACGAGCGAGAAGGTGTTCGGCCGCGAGCTCGCGCACTGTCGTCAGCATGCGAAAACGCGGTTCGGATGCCGACGCGTCAACCGTGACGAGGCTGTGGCCGGCGAGGGCGTCGAGCAGATCGAGCGCGTCGAACTCGTCGGTCGCTGCGACCGCCGCGGCAGCCGCGATCGTCCAGCCGTCGGCGAACACCGACAGGGTGGCGAGCAACTGGGCTTCGGAGTCGGCGAGCAGCCCGACGCTCCATTCCGCCGTCGCACGGAGCGTGCGCTGGCGCTCAGGGAGATCCACCGGTCCGCTCCCGAGGCCGTCCAGCACGGACTCCAGCCGGCTGAGAAGCGCGGTGGGCTCGAGGAGTCTCGTCCGAGCGGCCGCGAGCTCTATCGCGAGCGGCACTCCGTCCAGACGGCGGCAGATCTCGGCGACAGCCACGGCGCTGTCGGGTGTCAGAGCCAGGTCACGGTGCACGGCACGGGCGCGGTCGAGGAACAGCCGGACCGCCGGCAGGGATGCGATGCGCGCTACTGCCGCGTCGTCCGCCTCTTCCGGCAGAGCCGGAACCGACAGCGGCGGCACGACGTATTCGTGCTCAGCACGCAGACGCAGCACAGTACGGCTCGTGGCGAGGATCTTCACGCGCGGGCATTGTGTGAGCAGGTCATCGAGATCTGGCGCGACATCGATCACCTGTTCCAGGTTGTCGAGTATCAGCACGACGGGCGTCTCGGCGAACTGCTCGACCAGCGCCTCGAGCGCGGAGCCGGTTCCCTCGACACTGGCGCCGACGGCCGCCGCGATACGCGCAAGCACCGACGAAGGCTCGGTCACGTTCGCGAGCGGCACGAACACGACCCGGGCGGCAACACGCTCGTCCACAGACTCGCCGACGGCGATGGCGAGGCGGGTCTTTCCGATTCCGCCTGCTCCGGAAAGGGTGACGAGGCGAATGCCGGAGGACTCCAGCATCCCCACGACGGCCGAGACATCCTCTTCCCGACCGATCAGCGAGGTCGAGGTCACCGGGATGGAACGCCGGTCGTGGAGAGGAGTCGCCGGCGGTGTCGCGGGACCGGTGTCGTGGCGAGCGCTATCGGCGAACCGTTCACTCAGCAGCACGGCGAGGTCGTCTCGCACGAGACGGCCGAGCTCCCGCGTGCTGTGGAAGGTGCGATAGGCGTCCACCCCCTGCGATCGGATCTCGTCGATCATGGCGCTGAGCTCCGGCTGCCGGTCGGGTGCAGGGGCCTTGAGGTACAGCAGTCGCGGACGGCCCTCAGACAGGCGGAATTCGTCCTCCAGCCCTGAGATGTCCATGCCCGGCCCGATCCAGCCGTAGCTCTGCCAGTAGAGACCTACGAAGATGTCGGACTGCGCCAGGTACGCGCGATAGAGCTCCTGTGGCGGATGCGGTCGAGCTCCCAGCTCGAACATCACGGGCGCGAGCCGCAGAGACGTGATGGCGCGAGCGACAGCCGCCCGCTCTTCGGCGAGTTCGGCGAGTGTCGAGCTGACGAAGACCCGCAGTCGCTGATCGGGCGTGCGGATGACGGGTTCGTCGCTGCCCTGCGATGACATGGCTTCATCATGCCGCGATGGACCCAGGTGCGGCACGCCTAGGCTGGTCGCATGGCTGAGAGTTCCTGGTCGCTCGGTCGCGCGCTGCGCGGCGTGTTCGTCAAACCCACGATCGATGAGACGACGTGGGACGACCTCGAGACGGCGCTTCTCACTGCCGACTTCGGCCCCGACATCACCGAGCGGATCGTCGACGAGCTCCACGAGAAGGTCGACAGGTATCGCACGACCGATCCGCGAGACCTGCAGCGGATGCTGAAGGAGACCCTCGAGGAGCATTTCGCGAAGTTCGACACGACCCTCCGGCTCACCGAACGCCCCGCCGTCGTGCTGGTCGTCGGAGTCAACGGGGTCGGCAAGACGACGACGATCGGCAAGTTCGCCAAGTTCTTGCAGCGGTACGGGCGGTCGGTCGTGGTCGGCGCCGCAGACACGTTCCGCGCCGCGGCCGTCGACCAGCTCGCGACCTGGGCGGAGCGCGGCGGAGCCGCGATCGTTCGGCCGCAGCAGGCGGGCCAGGATCCGGCATCCGTTGCCTTCCAGACGATCGACTATGCCAAGCGGACCGGCACCGAGATCGTGCTCGTCGACACCGCGGGGCGCCTGCACACCAAGGGCGGCCTCATGGACGAGCTCGGCAAGATCCGGCGCGTGATCGAGAAGCAGGCGCCGATCAGCGAGGTGCTGCTGGTGCTGGATGCCACGACGGGCCAGAACGGCGTGATGCAAGCTCAGGCCTTCCTCGAGCACGCCGGAGTGACGGGGCTCGTCATCACGAAGCTCGACGGATCGGCGAAGGGCGGCTTCGTCCTCGCGGTCCAGGAACGCACCGGAATTCCGGTCAAGCTCCTCGGCCAGGGCGAGGGGATCGGCGACCTGACGGGCTTCACTCCGCACGTGTTCGCGGCATCCCTCGTCGACTGATTGCGACATCCGTCGCACCAGGACTATCGCACCGGCCCGCAGGCTGGTTTTATGGGGACATGGCGATCGAGCACGACTTCTTCGGACTTCTCGAGTCCGGACCGGACGGGTCGATCTTCTGGTCCGAAAACGTCGAGCTGGGGGATCAGACCGTGACGGTCGACCTCACCGCGCCCGACCAGGACGACGTTTCGGAGGCGGCTCTCGACGTCGCGGCGGGCCTCATCTCGGCCATCGAGACCATCGACCGCAGCGCCCGGAACGCGATGGTCGCCGAGCTCGACGATCGCACCAGCGAGGTGATCGAGTACATCCTGCAGCAGCAGGCGTCGCTCGGCGATGAACTCACCGAGCTGCTCGTGGATGTCTCGGGCGACACGCACATCGACATCATCCGATCACTGCAGCTCATGAGCATGACGATCCTCGCCGATGAGCATGGCGGAGCGGATCCGTTCGCGGTTCTCGAGTACGCGCTCGACCCGGATGCGACGGACGACGTGCTGCTCGTCAACCTCGACTCCGACGGAGACGTGCTGTCGGTCACGAGCGCAGACTAGCCCTCTCGGCTTCATGCGACGGGCGGGTCACACCGCCTGCGCGAACGCCCCGTTCCCCTCGATCGCGATGTCCTGTGCGAGGTGCGCGAGATCGGCCGGGATGTCGCGCCCCTTCGAGAGCATCGACTGCGCCCAGAGTCGCCCCGCGCGATAGGACGAGCGGACCAGTGGCCCGGCAAGCACGCCGAGGAATCCGATGCGCTCGGCCTCTTCCTTGTACTCCACGAACTCCTGGGGCTTCACCCAGCGGTCGACCGGCAGGTGCCGAGGGGACGGACGCAGGTACTGCGTGATCGTGATGATGTCGGTGCCGGCATCGTGCAGGTCCTGCAGCGCCTGCACGACCTCCTGGGGCTCTTCGCCCATCCCGAGGATGAGATTCGACTTGGTGATGAGACCCGCATCGCGCGCCATCGTGAGAACCCCGAGCGAACGGTCGTAGCGGAACGCGGGGCGGATCCGCTTGAAGATGCGCGGCACGGTCTCGACGTTGTGAGCGAACACCTCAGGGCGGGAGTCGAAGACCTCGCCAAGCAGTACGGGATCCCCGTTGAAGTCGGTGGCGAGAATCTCGACACCCGTGTTGGGGTTCTCGGCGTGGATGCGCCGGACGGTCTCGGCGTGCAGCCACGCCCCGCCGTCTGGCAGATCATCACGCGCGACACCGGTGACGGTGGCGTAGCGCAGGCGCATCTGAACGACGCTCTCCGCGACACGACGAGGCTCGTCCATGTCGTAGTCGGCGGGCTTGCCGGTGTCGATCTGGCAGAAGTCGCAGCGGCGCGTGCACTGCGAGCCGCCGATGAGGAAGGTCGCCTCGCGATCCTCCCAGCACTCGTAGATATTGGGGCAGCCGGCCTCCTGGCAGACGGTGTGCAGCCCCTCATCCTTCACGAGCTCGTGCAGAGCGGTGTATTCGGGACCCATCTTCGCTCGCGTCTTGATCCACTCGGGCTTGCGCTCGATCGGGGTCTCGGCGTTGCGGATCTCGAGTCGCAGCAGCTTGCGCCCGCCCGGGGCGGCGACGCTCACGCGGGCACCCCGGCGAAGTCGTCGGTGAACGCGCGAGCGACGGTGTCCAGCACGTCTCGCGGCGTGATGTCTGCACCGATGAGCTCGCTGATCGTCGTGACACCGGCATCCGAGATTCCACACGGGATGATGCCGCGGAACGGCGCCGTCGAGTTGTCGCAGTTCAGCGCGAAGCCGTGCATCGTGACGCCGCGCTGCACGCGAACGCCTATGGCGGCGACCTTGTCTTCGCCGAGCGGTCGGCGCACCCACACCCCGCTCCGATCCTCGACGCGGTAGCCCTCAACGCCGTATTCACTCAGCACATCGATGAGCAGATGCTCGAGGCGCCGCACGTGGGCGATCACGTCGAGTGGTTCGGGCAGGCGCACGATCGGGTAGCCGACGAGCTGGCCGGGACCGTGCCACGTGATCTTTCCGCCGCGGTCGACGTCGACGACCGGTGTGCCATCGGTCGGGCGCTCATGGCGTGCGGTGCGCGCACCCGCCGTATACACCGGCTCGTGCTCCAGCAGCAGGAGCGTGTCGGGCCTCGTGCCCTCGACGACCTCGGTGTGGATGCGACGCTGCAGCGCCCACCCGTCGAGGAACGGGACGTAGTCGGGGGAGAGGCCAACGGTCTGGACGTCGAGCACGGTTTGCTCCTTCGCTCGTGGCGATAGCGGAACTTGCTGTATCGCGTCCAACAATACGCCGACACGGTGGCGGATCGTACGCTGGGGGCATGTCGTCAGAGTCGCGGGCAGGAAGACCCAAGGCATCCTCGCGCGAGACCCTCGCCGAGGCGGCTTGCGAGCTCTTCCTCGAGAAAGGGTTCGAGGCCACCTCGATCGCGGACATCACGACGCGCGCCGGCGTGAGCCGTTCCAGCTTCTTCAACTACTTCGCATCCAAGTCCGACGTGCTGTGGGCAGCTCTCGATGACCGGATCGCTCTGCTGGAGCAGCGTCTCGCGTTCACCGACGGAGCGCCTGCCGCAGCAGACGTCCGGACGGCGGTAGCAGCCATCGCGGTCGGCTTCGCACCCGACAGTCTCGCTCTCGCGCTGGTCAACGCGACGGCGATGGGCCTCGAGGACGAACTCGAGCGGGAGGCGTCCGTCCGGCGTTCCCGCATTGCGCGCGCCGTGGCCGACCGCCTCCGGCGCGGCGGAGCCGAGCGCATCGACTCCGAGGTCGCGGCATCCGCGTGGGCGGGAGCGGTGCTCGCGGCGCTCGAGGCGTGGGCGCACGACGGACCTGGACGCACATCGCTCGTGCGGTTCTTCGCACGCGCGACGGTCACCGCCGACGCGGTCACCGCGGCAGCCGGTGGCGCGGTGCGGCAGCTGCGCGTGGTCGTCCAGGCCCCGGACTTCGACACGGCGGTCGCGTTCTACCGCGATGCCGTGGGGATGCCGCAGGCCGAGGCGTATGAGGCGGACGGCGGCGCGCGCGTGGTCATCCTGGATGCCGGTCGGGCAACGCTCGAGCTGGCGAACCCCGAGCAGGTGGCGTTCATCGATCGCGTCGAGACCGGCGGCGACGCGCCGAGCGACCGCATCAGGATCGCGCTCGAGGTGGACGACACCCCAGCCGTCGCCGCGCGGTTGACCGATGCGGGCGCCGAGCTCGAGGCATCCCCTCGTCTGACGCCGTGGCGGTCGCTCAACGCCCGTCTCCGTGGGGCAGCCGGCCTTCAGCTGACCCTCTTTCAGGAGCTCGGGCCGCGATAGCCCGCCGCTCGCGGGTTCGGGCGCTCAGCCGAGGACCAGAAGATCGACCGATCCACGGACACTTCACGGGATGCCGGACACGTACACAGTGACGGCACCTGACGATGGAGGCACCATGACCACCGATCCCCTCGACGATCTGCTCGAACGCTCCGCGCCTGCGACCCGGTCGATCACGGACGCGCACCTCGACGCCATGATCGCTGACGCCCGGCGACAGGTTCCACG
Organism: Microbacterium pumilum; assembly: GCF_039530225.1. Classification (NCBI taxonomy): domain Bacteria; kingdom Bacillati; phylum Actinomycetota; class Actinomycetes; order Micrococcales; family Microbacteriaceae; genus Microbacterium; species Microbacterium pumilum. The sequence continues at coordinate 3,113,041 of NZ_BAAAOH010000001.1, read as the reverse complement.
CCCGCGACGCAGGCGGATCGCGACCCTCGCGGGCGCCCTCGCGCTCGTGCTCGTCGGGGGAGCCGGCGTCGCTGCCGCGACCGACGGATTCTCGTGGGCGCCGTGGGCGCAGGATCCGGTGGGCGCCGTGGCATTCCAGATGGCGAACGGGTTCGAGTGCGAGCTCCGGTTCTCGTCGTACACGAGCGGTGCGGACCCCGCGTACGTCGCCGAGGTCAACCGCATACTCGAGGACTGGTACCGGTCGGCCGACGTCCTCGGCGACGCAGAACCCCTCCTGCCTGCCGCGCGTGAGCACATCGCCGCGATGGGTGCCGACTCGGCGGCCCTGGACGCGGGAGCCGACATGTCGGAACTCACTCCGCAAGCCCGGGCGGAGGAGGTCGAGCACCGCTCATGGACGGACGAATGGATGACGTGGGAGTGGGTCATCGGCGACCTCGAGACGCAAGCGCTGCGGGATGCCGGGTTGACGGTCCCCGACGAGCGGCTCGTGGGCAGCGAGCGCAGCGGCCAGATCCAATGCCTCGATCTCGACGGTCGACCCTACGTGCCGGGTGCCGGGTCGTGAGGCGCGAGGACCGTGAGCTGACCTCGGCGCTGGCCGCGGCATCCGCAGACCTCCTCGCCTATCTGCAACGACGTGTCGGGCAGGATGACGCTCCGGACCTGCTCGGCGAGACGATGGTCGTCGCGTGGCGCCGAGTCGCTGACCTGCCGGCCGAGCCCGAGCGGGCGCGGATGTGGCTGTTCGGCATCGCGCGGGGAACCCTCCTGAATCATGCGCGCGGTGAACGCCGGCGGTGGGCTCTCGCCGATCGCATCCGCTGGAATGCAGGGGCGGATGTCGCGGCCCCGCCCGCGGACGAAGGTGCGGAGGTGAGAGACGCCATCGCCCGACTCGATCCTGATCTCGCCGAGCTGGTGCGGCTTGTGCACTGGGAGCGCTTCAGCCTCGCAGAGGCGGCCGAGCTGACCGGGATTCCGGCATCCACTGCCCGCGGGCGCTACGCGCGCGCCAAGGACGAGCTGCGCGCGGCGCTGGGCGTCGCGGTGGACGCCTGACGCGCACGCGTGAGAGATGCGCCGAGGGCGGGCCGCGGCATCCGCTCGCGTAGAATTGGCGCATCATGGCGACTTTCGGCACCCTCTCCGACCGACTCACCGAGACTTTCCGCAACCTCCGCAAGAAGGGTCAGCTGACCCCGGCGGACATCGACGGAACAGTCCGAGAGATCCGGCGTGCTCTGCTCGACGCCGACGTGGCGCTGCCCGTCGTCAAGGAGTTCACAGCGAAGGTGCGAGAACGCGCACTCGGTGACGAGGTCAACAAGGCGCTCAATCCCGCCCAGCAGGTCGTGCAGATCGTCAATGAGGAGCTCGTCGCGATCCTCGGCGGCGAGCAGCGCCGCCTGCAGTTCGCGAAGAACCCGCCGACCGTCATCATGCTGGCGGGGCTGCAGGGCTCGGGTAAGACGACCTTCGCAGGCAAGCTCGCGAAGATGCTCGAGAAGGACGGGCACACGCCGCTCCTCGTCGCAGCCGATCTTCAGCGTCCGAACGCCGTGAACCAGCTTCAGGTCGTCGCTCGCCAGGCGGGTGCGGCGATCTACGCCCCCCAGCCCGGCAATGGCGTCGGAGACCCGGTGCAGGTCGCGCGCGACGGCGTCGAGGTGGGCCGGCGCCAGCAGCACGACGTCGTCATCATCGACACGGCCGGACGCCTCGGTGTCGACGCCGAGCTGATGAAGCAGGCCTCCGACATCCGCAAGGCGACGGATCCGGACGAGGTGCTGTTCGTCATCGACGCCATGATCGGCCAGGATGCCGTCAACACGGCCAAGGCCTTCCAGGAGGGCGTCGACTTCACCGGCGTCGTGCTGTCGAAGCTCGACGGCGACGCACGGGGCGGCGCGGCGCTGTCCGTCGCGTCGGTCACCGGCCGGCCGATCATCTTCGCGTCCACGGGCGAGGGACTCGACGACCTCGAGCCGTTCTACCCGGACCGCATGGCGTCGCGCATCCTCGACCTCGGCGACATCCTGACCCTCATCGAACAGGCCCAGCAGGCCTTCGATGAGGAAGAGGCCATGAAAATGGCCGAGAAGCTCGCGACCGAGACCTTCACGCTGGAGGACTTCCTCGACCAGATGCAGCAGCTGCGCAAGATGGGCTCGATGAAGAAGATGCTCGGGATGCTGCCGGGCATGGGCTCGATGAAGCAGCAGCTCGAGGACTTCGACGAGCGAGAGATAGATCGCACCGAGGCCATCATCCGCTCCATGACACCGGGGGAGCGCCGCAATCCCAAGGTGCTGAACGGATCACGGCGCCTGCGCATCGCGCGCGGCTCAGGGATGACCGTGACCGAGGTCAACGCCTTGGTCAACCGCTTCGAACAGGCGGCGAAGATGATGAAGACCGTCGCCCGCGGCGGCACGCCGAACATTCCGGGCATGGGGCCGATTCCGGGGTCGCGTCCGGGCGCGTCCGCCAAGCGCGGCAAGCAGCCGAAGGCGCAGGGCTCGCGGTCGGGCAACCCCGCCAAGCGCGCGGCCGAGAACGCCGGCATCGCCGCCGCTCCCGCCACGCCGACCGGGTCGGGATTCGGCTTGGGAGGCGGCGCCAAGGGCGCGCCCAGCGAAGCTGACCTCGCCGAGCTGCAGAAGCTGCTCGGCAAGGGCTGAGCCGCGGCATCGTCGCTCGGGCGTGTGGCGCCCGCTCGACGAGAACAGGGTGTTCGACCAATTCAGGCCGGATGCCGGCGGATCGTCCTGAATGCGTCGATCGTCCTGCAATCGTTGACGAAAGTGACGTCGTGCCGCAGCCATCGCCCCTCGCGGGCGGCGACGAGCACAGGAGCTTCGACCGGATCAGGACGGATGCCGGTGGTTCGTCCTGAATCTGTCGATCCTCCTGAACTCAGCGACGCGCCCGGTGCAGCCCTTGCGCGACCGCTGTCAGAATCGTGCTCTCGACGAAGGGCCAGTCGTAGAAGACCTGCTGGTAATCGAACCTCAGCACGGTGTAGCCCCGCAGGGCAAGCCTGGCGTCGGCGCGCAGATCTCGGCGCCGATCCTTGGCTCGGTGATGTTCGAATCCGTCCAGTTGAGTCACCAGTCGCTCGCCGATCAGCGCGTCGACCGGGTGCCCGTCGATTCGCACCTGCTGCCGAATCTGAAGCGGAAGGTCGCGCAGGCGCGCGATGAAGATGGTCTCGAGACCTGAATCCGAGAGCGCTGAGGACATCTCCGCCAATTCCTTGGCTAGCGAGCTGCCCCACTCGACCTTGGCGAGAACCACCGGATCCGCCAAGCCCTTTCGGATCGCGGACTCCCAGACGGCGAGTGCATCGAGCCGCGGCAAGCAACGGGCGATGTGGAAGAGAACGTTCACGATCGGGTCCGTGACCACCGTGCGAGACACGATCACGGGACCCTTCGCCCAGTGGACGTTCAATCCGCTCGCGTCGAATCGTGAGCTCGTCGGTCGAACAGCGATGTGAGGATGCTGCTGCTTCTCGTCGAGCCGAGGGATCCACAGTTTCTCCAGTTTCGCCGCGCTGACGCAGGTGACTCGCCCGCTGATGGATGCTGCGCGGAGGCGCGTCGGATCGCAGTCGGTCGTCGCCACCCATGACCGTCGGATCCGCACCAGATCACCGCCCGCGACTGCGAGAGCGAGGTCGTGCGCAGAGTACCCGGCTGCGCGGGCCTCGATCGAGTGCGCAACGCCGCCCTGGGCACGAGTCCAGGCGCGGAGCTTCTTCGTGCGTTCCTCGCGATCGATCTTCGTCACGCCGCGAGCATGGCCGTCAAGCGCACCGGAAGTGAGGGTTGTCCGAGGATGTGTGGAGAGCTCACGCTTGCTCGCAGCTGTGCAGGAACCCCGGGCCGCGGCATCCAGCCCCCTCGTCCGTCGACGAGAACAGGAGGATCGACCAATTCAGGACGGATGTCGCCCAAACGCCCTGAATCCGTCGATCGTCCTGAATCCGTCGACGGACCCAGGCGCAAGCCGGGTCAGTGGCCGAGCGAGGCGAGGTGGTCGCGCAGCGTCGGGCCGGCGCGGAACTCCCGGATGAGGTGCAGCACGACTTCGCGGAGGTCGCCGTCCGCGGCATCGGCCACCATCAGCTGTCGCTCGTAGCTCGCACCCTGGGTCAGGATCGTGTCGATCGCGGCGAGCTCACGGGCGCATTTCAGCTCGACGGCGATGTCGCGGATGCGGTCCAGGGTCTCGAGCAGGTGTTCACGGACGGGCGCCTGCGTGCCCTCGCGATCGATGATGATCCGGGCATCCAGCCCGTACCGGGCGGCACGCCACTTGTTCTCGCGGACGAACCACGGCTGCAGCGCGAGGAGCTCCTCGCCCGCGTCGAGCTGTCGCGAGAACTCCTCCACAAGGGACTGCACGAGCGCCGCGACGGCGGCGAGCTCGGGGAGTGTCGACATGCCATCGCACGCGCGCACCTCGATCGTGCCCCAGCGAGGGGCCGGGCGGATGTCCCACCGCACCTCCGTGGCGTCCTCCATGACTCCGGTGCCGACCATGTCGTCGAGGTAGCCCTCGAACTCCGCCCAATTCTCAAGTGGCCATGGCAGTCCCGCCGTCGGCAGCTGCTGGAAGACGAGGGCGCGGTTCGACGCGTAGCCCGTTCGCTCACCGGCCCAGAATGGACTCGATGCCGACAGCGCCTGGAGATGCGGGAGGTAGCCCGCGAGGGCATTGATGATCGGGAAAACCTTGTTGACGTCCTCGACGCCGACGTGGACGTGGATGCCCCAGATCATCATGTTGCGCCCCCACCACTGCGTCCGCTCGATGAGCTTGTGATAGCGCGTCTTGTCGGTGATGCCCTGGTTGTACCACTGCGCGAACGGATGGCTGCCGGCGCAGAGCAGCTCGACATCCATGGGGTTGGTCACGGTGCGGATCGCGGCGATCGAATCGGCGATGTCATCGACGGCCGCCGCAACCGTGGCTCCGACGCCGCTGGTGACCTCGACGGTGTTGGTGAGCAGCTCGCCTGTCACGGTGTATCGCTCGAGGGCGGTCTGCTCCTCGAGCACCTCCATGACCTCGGGGGCGCGCGGCACGAGGTCACCCGTCTCGCCGTCAGCCAGCATCAGCTCCCACTCCAGACCCACTGTGGAGCGGGCGGATGTCGCAAACGGCACCGTCATGGGCACATTGTGGCATGCGGATGTCTGCACCCGGCGCCGCGTCGGCCGGTTCGCGGCATCCGGAGCAATGTGAGAGAGGGCGGGGTTCGCGGGATCTCCTGCGGTATGAAAGAATGGAGGGTCGGACCTGATGCTCGACCCTCTATCCAGCATCGTGGTCCTCCTTCAGAGCTTCCGCCGGGTGTGCACCCCACGCTCCAGGCGACCAGTTCGTCCACTTCCACACATTCAGGAGAATCGTGGCTGTCAAGATCCGTCTCAAGCGCCTGGGCAAGATCCGTGCGCCGTACTACCGCATCGTCGTCGCCGACTCGCGCACCAAGCGCGATGGTCGTGTCATCGAGGAGATCGGCAAGTACCACCCCACCGAGGAGCCCTCGCTGATCGAGGTCGACTCCGAGCGAGCGCAGTACTGGCTGGGCGTCGGCGCACAGCCGACCGAGCAGGTCACCGCACTGCTCAAGCTCACCGGCGACTGGGGTCGTTACAAGGGCGACAAGAACGCCGTCTCGACCGTGCGCACCGCCGAGCCGAAGCCCGACTTCGAGATCGACGCTGCCAAGAAGTCGGTCGTCAAGCCCAAGGCCGAGAAGAAGGTCGAGGCTCCGGCCGAGGCCGCCGACACGGCCGACGAGGCCGAGTCCGCCGGAGCGTAGTCCGTTGCTGGCCGCCGCACTCGAGCACGTCGTCAAGGGGATCGTCGATCACCCTGACGACGTGCGCATCGACTCGTCCACGTCCCCTCGCGGTGACGTCCTCGAGGTTCACGTGCACGCCGATGACCGGGGTCGCGTGATCGGGCGCGGCGGCCGCACGGCCAAGGCGCTCCGCACCCTCATCAGCGCGCTCGCCGACGGGCGGCGCGTCCGCGTCGACGTCGCGGACGACTGAGGTGGCGGGCTCCGACACATCGGGGGACGCCGTCAACCCGGACCGGGTTGAGACCTCTCGCCCGTCCCCGAAGACGCAGCTGCGCGTCGGCCGGCTCGTCAAGGCGCACGGACTCAAGGGCGCGCTCAAGCTCGAGCTCTACACCGACGATCCCGACGGGCGCTTCGTGCCGGGCGCGACCTTCACGCTTCAGGTGCCCGAGTCCTCGCCGTGGCACGGCAAGCCGCTCACGGTCCGCGAATTCCGCTGGATGAACAGCCACCCGGTGGCGTTCTTCGAGGGCGTGGAGGACCGGGATGCCGCCGAGGAGCTCGTGCGCGCGATCCTGTGGATCGATCAGGATGCCGCAGCCACGACACCGGACGACAATGCCTGGTACGACCACCAGCTCGTCGGCCTGGACGTCGTCCGTGACGGCGAGGTCGTCGGACGCGTCATCCGCGTCGATCACTTCCCGGCACAGGACCTGCTCATCGTGCGTCTTTCGACAGGTTCGGACGCCGAGGTGCTGGTGCCGTTCGTCGCTGCGATCGTGCCCGAGGTCGACATCGAAGGCGGCCGTGTCGTGGTGACCCCGCCCGCCGGGCTCTTCGAGGAGCTGACCGGCGACGACGAACCGGAGCCGGACCCCGAGGCCGAAGCCGGCGACTGACGCACGGCGCGCCGATGGCAGGCGCCTGGAATCACCCGACAGCTTCCCGTCACACCTCGGATCAGGCCGTGTGCGCGGTGGTGACGACGTTCTCAGCCCGCACGACCGCGGTCTTGAACTCCGGCATCGACGAGATCGGGTCGAGTGCGTCGCTCGTGAGAAGGTTGGCGCTCCTTTCGTCACCGTAGTGGAACGGCAGGAAGACCGTGTCGAGCCGGATGTCCGAGCTCAGGCCCACGCGGGCGTCGATGCTTCCGCGCGCGTTCGAGAGCCGGACGGTCCCCCCGTCATCCAGTCCGCGATCCTTGGCGGTGGTGGGGTGGATCTGCGCCACGAGCTCCGGATGGGCGGCAGCGAGTTCCGGCACCCGTCGTGTCTGCGTACCGCTCTGATAGTGCGCAAGCAGTCGTCCCGTTATCAGCGTGAGCTCGGCAGCATGGGGAACCTCATGGTGGTCGCGAGCCCGCACCGCGATGAGTCGGGCGCGCCCGTCGCCGTGCGCGAACCGGTCCTGGAACAGGCGCGGAGTCCCCGTGCTGCCGACGGGATACGGCCAGTGCGCCTCGACCTCTTCGTCGAGCAGGGCGTGGCTCAGCCCGGAGTAGTCGGCCAAGCCGCCGGCTGAGGCGCGAGCGAGCTCATCGAAGACGGCCGCCGGAATCGTGCTCCACTCGCCAGGCGCGTCGAGCCGCCGTGCGAGCTCGGCCATGATCCACAGCTCGCTGCGCGCGCCGGCGGGCGGGTCGACGGCACGGCGACGGCGGAGCACTCGACCCTCGAGGTTCGTCATCGTGCCCTCCTCCTCAGCCCACTGCAGTACGGGCAGGACCAGATCGGCGATACGCGCCGTCTCGGAGAGGAAGAAGTCGCACACCACGAGGAGGTCGAGGCGCGCCAGCGCATCACGCACCGTCTGCACGTTCGGTGCCGAAACCACGACATTCGACCCGTGCACCATCAGAGCACGCACGCCACCCGGCATCCCGGCTGACTGCAGCAGCTGCACAGCCGGGATTCCGGGACCGGGAATCAGATCCGGGGCGACGCCCCAGACGGATGCGACGTGCGCACGAGCTGCGGCGTCGGTGATCTTGCGATAGCCGGGGAGCTGATCGCATTTCTGCCCATGCTCACGGCCGCCCTGACCATTGCCTTGACCTGTGAGCGTGCCGTATCCGTTGCCGGGAGTGCCCGGAAGGCCGAGCAGCAGCGCGAGGTTGATCGCGGCGGTCGCGGTGTCGGTGCCGTCGGCGTGCTGCTCGACACCCCGTCCGGTGAGGATGTAGACCGACCGCCCCGCGGCGAGTCGGCGCGCGAGCTGGCGGATAGTCGCCGCCGGGACCCCGGTGACCGACTGGGTGCGCTCTGGCCACCACGCCGAGACCGAGCGGCGCAGGCTCGCGAGCCCCACGGTGCGTTCCTCGAGATACGGCGCGTCGTGGAGCCGCTCCGCGAGCACGACGTGCGCGATCCCGAGGAGGAGCGCGAGATCCGTTCCGGGCACGGCCTGGACGTGGATGCCGGCGCCCTCGTCCGTGAGTCGTGCGGTCGTGCTGCGCCGCGGGTCGACGACGATCAGCCCGCCTGCCGCACGCGCGCTCTGCAGGTGCGAGAGGAACGGCGGCATCGTGTCGCCGACGTTCGAGCCGAGCAGCATCACGGTGTCGGCGGTGTCGAGGTCGGTGAGGGGAAAGGGGAGCCCCCGGTCGATGCCGAACGCGCGATTCGCGGCGGCGGCAGCCGACGACATGCAGAAGCGACCGTTGTAATCGATGCGCGACGTACCCAGCGCGATCCGGGCGAACTTGCCCAACTGGTACGCCTTCTCATTCGTGAGTCCGCCACCGCCGAACACCCCCACCGCATCCGAGCCGTGCTCGATGCGGAGACGGCGTAATTCGTCCGCGAGGCGATCGAGTGCGGCATCCCACTCGATCGGGTGCAGTTCGCCATCGTCGCCGCGGCTCAGCGGCGTCGTGAGGCGATCCGGCGAGGCGAGCAGCTCGGCTGAGGTCCACCCCTTCTTACACAGCCCACCCCGGTTGGTGGGGAAATCACGCCCCGAAACCTCCACCGACAGACGTGCACCGGCCGTCGGCGTCAACGCCATGGCGCACTGGAGCGCGCAGTAGGGGCAGTGGGTCGCGGTCGTCACGTCGGCGCCACCTCACGTGCGGAGGCCGCGATCATGTCTGAGATGCGGGCGCGGCACCCGCCGCAGCCGGTCCCGGCCCGCGTGCACGCGCCGACTTCGCCGACGGTGACACAGCCATCCGCGATCGCGTCCTCGATCGTTCCCGCCGCCACCGCGTTGCACATGCAGACGGGCGCGTCACGTCCGGTGAGTCGCGGTGCCGCGTCATCGGCGGCGTCCAGGCGCAGCAGCAGGGACCGGTCGGCCGGAAGCTCGGCGCGCCGCGTGTACAGCACGCTCAGCTCGGCGGCGGTGCGTGGCATCCCGACACTCACGAATCCGGTGAGTACGCCTTCCCGCGTGACCATCTTCGTATAGGTGCCGTGCTCCGGATCGGCCCACACCGCCACACCGGGTGCGACCTCGCCCCGTGGCACCGGGGTGAAGGGCTCAGCCGAGACGTCTCCGGCGGAGATGAGATCGACGCCATCCGCTTTCAGCAGTACGACACCCGGCAGCTCCTCTTCGCATGCGCCGATCGCCTCGCCTCGCAGCTCGGACAGAAGCGACTGCGCGAGCCACTCCGCCTGCCGCCAGCCGGGACCGATGAGGCCGCTCGGCCCGCCGGGAACGGATGGGTCGTGGAGATGAAGCGCTGGATCGGCGATCTGGGCGCAGTCACCGATCGCGTGGATCGACGGATCCGTCCACGTTCGAAGGCGATCGTCGACGAGGATGCCCGCGCCCACGCGGAGCCCGGCGTCGGTGGCGAGCTCCGTGCGTGCCCCGACTCCGCACGACAGCACGAGCAGGTCGCCTTCGGTCACCCGTCCGTCAGAGCTCACGAGGGCGTGGAATCGTCGCTCGCCGTCCTCGTCGACACGCACCACGATCACTTCGGCGCGGGTGTGCGGGATGACGTGGAGCCCCGCGGCCTCGAGCGCGGCGGCGAGGATCGCGGCCGAGGCCCGATCGAGCTGGCGGGGCATGGGGATGGGGCCGAAGTGGGCGATACTCGGTGACGCGCCGGCCTTCGCCAGCAGCATCCCGAGCTCGATGCCCAGCACACCGGCCCCGAGCACGACGACGCGTCCGCCGCCCTCTACGACTTCGCGCACCCGCTGCGCGTCGTCGACCGTTCGGAGCGCGCACACACCGGCGGTGAGCCCGCCGTCATGGCCGGCGAAGGAAGGGGAGGTGTGCTCCAGACCATCGAGCACGGGGACCCGCGACCGCGCACCCGTCGCGAGGACGAGCCGGTCATATGGAACAGTCGAGCCGTCGTCCAGTCGCACGCAACGTTCGGCCGAATCGATCGCGACGACATGTTCACCGGTGCGGATGACGGCCCCCGCGACTGTCAGGGACTCCGAGTCGACGAGCTCGAGCTCATCCCGCTCGGCTTCGCCGACCGCATACTCGGCGACCATGACCCGGTTGTACGGGTCGCACCGCTCCGCCCCGACCACGGTCAGGGCCACCTCACCGGCCGCCACCGAGGGCAACAGCTCTTCGGCGAATCGGGCCCCCACGGGGCCGAAGCCGACGAGGACGACGCGGAGCGACGGGCGGTGGGTCATCGGCGTCAGATCCGCTGCCCTGCGAGCGACCGCCGTGGCACGACGTAGACGAGGACGGTCAGGACCATCAGTCCGACGTACGCGATCACGAAGCCGTAGAACGCTGCGGTGTACCCACCGGTCGCCAGCTGCGAGGCGTTGAGCACCTGCGGAACGAGGAACCCGCCGTACGCGCCGATCGCGGAGACGAGGCCGAGTGCCGCCGCAGCCTTTCGCTGCACCTTGACACCCGCCGGAGTGCCTGGCAGGGCACGGGTCGCGATGCCCCGCGCCGCGAAGATGCTCGGGATCATGCGATACGTCGAGCCGTTGCCCACCCCGGTGGCGGCGAAGAGCACGAGGAAGCAGCCGAGGAAGGCCCAGAAGCTCTGCATCGGCATGACCGTCACCAGCGCCAGCGCACCGAGTGCCATCACCGCGAACGCTCCGACGGTGACGCGGGCCCCGCCGAACCTATCCGCAAGCCGTCCACCGTAGGGGCGCGCGAGTGAGCCCACGAGAGCACCGAGGAATGCGAGCGACACGGCCGCCTGCCCGATCTGGATCGTCGAGAAGGCGGGAAACTGATCGGCGATGAGCTTCGGGAAGACGCTTGCGAATCCGATGAAGGATCCGAACGTGCCGATGTAGAGAAGTGCCATCAGCCACAGGTGCGGCTCTCGCAGCGCCGCAGCAGAGCCTGCGAAATCGGCCTTGGCTGAGGAGAGGTTGTCCATGTAACGCCAGGCACCCCACATCGCGACGAGGATCAGCGGGATCCACATCCAGCCAGCCAGCGCGATGTTGAGGGTTGCGCCCGCGCCGATCGTCACGACGATCGGGACCGCGAACTGAGCCACCGCGGTGCCGAGGTTTCCGCCCGCGGCGTTGAGGCCCAGCGCCCAGCCCTTCTCCTTCTGCGGGAAGAAGTACGTGATGTTCGCCATCGAACTGGCGAAGTTGCCGCCGCCGACGCCACCGAGCGCCGCGACGAGCAGCAAGACTCCGAACGGCGTGTCGGGATTGGATACGACGATGCCGAGGAGCGTCGCGGGGACGAGCAGGAGGCCCGCTGAGATGATGGTCCAGTTGCGACCGCCGAAGATCGCGACCATGAACGTGTAGGGGAAGCGCAAGGTGGCGCCGACGAGACTCGGCAGCGAGATGAGCCAGAACAGCTGAGAACTCGACAGCTCGAACCCCGCGGCCGGGAGCATGACGACGACGATGCTCCACAGCTGCCAGATGATGAACCCGAGGAACTCCGCGAAGATCGACCAGCGGAGGTTGCGGCGCGCGATGCCTCGCCCCTCGGATACCCAGAAGTGCGCGTCCTCGGGATTCCAGCCGTCGACCCAGCGACCGCGTCGCCTGGTCAGGACGACTGATGAGACGCCGGATGCCGGTGCTGCGACATCCGTGCCGGACGATGTGACGGTCGTGCTCATGGCGCCTCCTCGTAGCTGATCCTGGCTCGAAGCTATGTCCGGGGTGTTTCGGTGCCTGGCCCCTGGGCGTAAACCCTGCGTCACCGGGTGGTCACGGGCGGAGACGGGGGTCGGTTAGGTCTCCGTCACACGGCCGAAACATGACCGGATGCCTACACTCGAACCCATGCGCATCGACATCGTCACGATCTTCCCGGCGTTCTTCGATGTGCTCGATGTCTCGCTCATCGGCAAGGCACGGGACCGCGGCATCCTGGACATGCACGTCCATGATCTGCGCGACTGGACCCACGATCGCCATCGCACCGTGGATGACACCCCGTACGGCGGTGGGGCGGGCATGGTGATGAAGCCGGAGCCATGGGGTGAGGCTCTCGACGGGCTGCTCACCTCGGAGTCGGTCCTGCTCGTGCCGTCTCCTGCCGGTGAGACCTTCTCGCAGCGGATGGCGCGCGAACTCGCCGAGGAGCGCCACCTGGTGTTCGCGTGCGGACGCTACGAGGGCATCGACCAGCGGGTGGTGGACCACTTCTCGGCACGGCGGCGGGTACGGCTCGTCAGCCTCGGCGACTACGTGCTGAACGGGGGCGAGGTCGCGGCGATGGCGATCGTGGAGGCGGTGTCGAGGCTCGTCCCTGGCGTCGTGGGCAATCCGGAGAGCCTCGTCGAGGAGTCCCACGAAGACGGGCTGCTGGAATATCCGAGCTATACGAAGCCGCCCACCTGGCGCGACCTCGAGGTGCCACCGGTCCTGCTCAGCGGCAATCACGGTGCGATCGCCACGTGGCGACAGGAGCAGAGTCTGGAGCGCACCAGGCTGCACCGGCCCGACCTGCTGCCCTGAAGCGGGTGCTCAGACCGCTGCGTCGGCCGGCTCGATCACGTTCAGGCGATACCCGCGCTTCACAACGGTCTTGATGAGCTCCGGCGCGCCGATCGCCTCACGCACGCGGGCGACCGCCATCTCGATCGCATGGGTGTTCTCGCCCGAACGCGGCAGCGTGCTCTGCAGGCGGGTCCGCGAGACGACCCCGCCGGCGGCATCGAAGAGCGCGGCGAGGAGGTCGACGCCCGTGCGTGACAACGGGATGTGTGAGCCGTCGAGCACCGCGCCGGTGCTGCGCAGTTCGAGGCGACCCGCGGCTGTCTCGAGCGACGGTGCGTGACCACCGCCGAAGTGGGTGACGACGGCGCGCACGAGCGATCCGAGGCGTCCGCGTTCGGCATACAGCGGCGAGAGGCCGAGCCGCTCGAGGGGTCCTGCAGTGATGGGCCCTACGGCCGCCATCAATACGCGGCCTGAGCGCGCAAGCCCGAGGATATCGTCCAGCACGTTCTCGCGCCGCGCGGCCGCGAGCCACTCCGCCGCGCCCGGTGCGGACGTGAACAGCACGGCATCGATCTCGCCCGCAGCGGTCGCGGCGACCGACCGCCGGAGAATGGCTTCGTCCGGTGGCGGGCCCCATCGGTACACCGTGAGGCTCACCACATCCGCTCCGCTCGCCTGGAACAGCTGGTCCAGACCATCCGCCCCTGAGCCGTGATGCTGGACGGCGATCCGACGGCCGCTCACGTCCTGCGCGAGCAGATACTCGCCGAGCTCCGTGGAGGTTTCGGACTCGGCGACCCAATCCGCCGTGAGCCCTGCCTGCTGAATCGCGCCGCGCGCCTTGGGCCCGCGGGCGACGATCTGAGTGCGCGAGAGCGCTGCGTGGAGCTCGTCGAGGAGCCCGGCCTCGTCCGCAGCCTCCATCCAGCCCCGAAAGCCGACGCCGGTGGTGGCCACGACGACGTCGGGAGGATGCGCGATGAGCTCGCGTGTGCAGGCGATGAGAGCCTCGTCGTCGATGTGCGGCACGATCGTCAGTGCCGGAGCCGGGCGCACATGCGCGCCGTGCCGCTCGAGCGCGGCCGCAAGCTCGGTGGAGCGGCGATCGACGGCGATGACGATCGTGCAGCCCTCGAGAGCGGCCGACAGGGTGGGGCGGGAAGGGCTGGTCAATGCCTGCGATCACCTGCCATCTCTCGGTCCGGCAGCAGCAGTCCCGCGCGCGCGACCTCTCCGATCACGATCACCGCCGGATTGCGAACCCCGGCTGCCGTCGCATCATCGACGGCAGCCGCGATGGTCGTCCAGGTCGTCCGCTGGTCGGGAGTGTGTCCGCGCTCGATGATCGCCACCGGGCGGTCGGCGGGCACGCCCGCGGCGGCGGCCGCTGCCATGAGACGGGGGAGCCCCGCCACACCCATCAGGACCACGGTGGTGACGGTGTCGTCGGCGAGCGCCGCGAGTGTGGACTCCGATGTGTCCGCCTGACCGTTGACCACGTGCACGGATGCCGCGCTGCCGCGGTGTGTGATCGGGATGCCGGCCGCCTGGGGCACCGAGACGACGCTCGTGAGGCCGGGCACGACCTCGACCGGCACACCCGCCGCCAGGCAGGCCGCGACCTCTTCGCCGCCGCGGCCATAGACGAACGGATCGCCGCCCTTGAGCCGGACCACCCGTCGTCCCGCCTGCGCGTGTGCGACGAGCAGCGCGTTGATCTCATCCTGCGGAACGGGATGATGTCCTGGGCGTTTTCCGACATCGATCACCTCGACGTCGGGATCCAGCTCCGACAAGACGTCTGTCGGTCCGAGCCGGTCGGCGATCACGACGTCGGCCTCGGCCAGGAGGCGCCGCCCCCGCACCGTGATGAGATCGGAAGGCCCCGGTCCGCCGCCGACCAGATCGACGCGACCGGAGCGTGTGGGCCGCTGGCGGCGAAGCGGCAGAGAGCCGTCGCGGATCAATGCGGCGACGGCGTCACGCAGGCGTCCTGCGCGGCGTGGGTCGACTCCGGCATCCGAGACGACGCCGACCACCACATCGCCGGCGTGCGTCTCGGCCGCAAGCCGCGCCGAGCCGTGCGCGCCGTCCGACGCGTTCACGCACAGGATGCGTCTACGCTCGCACGCTGCGGCGATGTCGGTGTCGACTCGCGGGTCGCCTGTCGCGGTGTGGACGAGCCATGCGCCCGCGAGATCGCTCCGCCGCGCACGCCGCGGGATCCACTCCACGCGCTGCGCATCGACCAAGGCTGCGACCGCACCCGACAGCTCGGGCGCGATGAGGCGCACCAGAGCGCCCTCGCTCAGGAAGCGTTCGAGACGACGGGCTGTGACGTCGCCACCGCCCACCATCACCACGGTGCGTCCGGTGAGCGAGACTCCGAGCATCGTCGTCATGAGTCGCCCTCCCAGCGCACGTAGACCTGGTCGTCGGCGACTGTCGCGGGCCAGACCTCGAGGCTCTTGGGCTCTTTGCCCTGGGTGTCGAGACAGAGTCCCGTGCGGAGGTCGAAGACCTGCTTGTACATCGGCGAGGCGACCGTCGGTGCGTCCTGCCGTGTGCCGACGATGCCGCGTGAGATCACGTGCGCACCGCTGTAGGGGTCGAGATTCGACACGGCGTGAATTCGACCGCTGTGGAGCAGGAAGAGTGCGAGTTGCGTGGCACCGAGGAGAGCCGCCCGGCCTCGCTCCACCTCGAGATCGGCGACTGCGCACACGCGCACCCAGCCCGTCGGCAGCCGGAGGGCCTCGGTGGGGGCGCGATCGACAATGGTCATCTGCGCACCTCCAGGGTTGTCCCCGCGATGAGCACGGCCGCATCGGAGCGCTCGGAATCGGTCGCCGGACGGGGCTGGCCGCGTTCTCCGACGTAGGCGAGGGACGGGTCGGGGGTCGTCGGCGCGTTCACGAAGGACGCGAAGCGACGGAGCTTCTCGGGGTCGTCCAGAGTCGCCTTCCACTCGTCCTGATAGGAGCCGACATGGGTCGCCATCGCGGCGTCGAGGTCTGCGCAGATGCCGAGGCTGTCGTCGAAGATGACCGCCCTGAGTCCTTCGATGCCGCCCTCGAGGTCTTCGAACCAGGGTGCCGTGCGCTGCAGACGGTCGGCCGTGAAGATGTAGTACATCAGGAACCGGTCGATGGCAGTGAGCAGCTCCGCGTCGCTCAGCCCCTCGGCGAGCAGCACCGCGTGCCGGGGCGTGAACCCGCCGTTGCCCCCGACGTACATGTTCCAGCCCGCTTCAGTGGCGATGACCCCGACATCCTTGCCGCGCGCCTCGGCGCACTCACGGGCACAGCCCGACACTCCGAGCTTGAGCTTGTGCGGCGACCGCAGCCCGCGGTAGCGCAGCTCGAGCTCGACCGCCATGCCCACCGAATCCTGCACGCCGTATCGGCACCACGTCGACCCGACGCACGACTTCACGGTACGCAGCGACTTGCCGTACGCATGACCGGACTCGAACCCGGCCTCGACGAGGCGTTGCCAGATCTCGGGCAGCTGCTCCAGGCGCGCACCGAACATGTCGATCCGCTGCCCGCCGGTGATCTTGGTGTACAGGGCGAAGTCCTTCGCCACCTGCCCGATCGCCAGCAGACCTTCTGGCGTCACTTCGCCGCCCGGGATGCGCGGAACGACAGAGTAGCTGCCGTCCTTCTGCAGGTTGGCCATCACGTGGTCGTTCGTGTCCTGCAGCGTCGCGTTCTCGCCGTCCAGCACGTGCGCGCCCACCAGCGTCGACAGGATGCTGGCAAGCGCGGGCTTGCAGATATCGCAGCCGCGCCCGGTTCCGAATCGCTCGATGACCGTGGTGAAGGTCGTGAGCCCCGACACGCGGACCGCGTCGAACAGCTGGCGCCGCGACATGTCGAAGTGCTCGCACAGCGCATTGCTCAGTGCCGCACCGGACTTCGCAAGCTCCGTGCCGACGATCTTCTTGACCATCATCACGCATGAGCCGCAGGCCGCGCCGGCCTTCGTGCACGACTTGACGGCTGCGACGTCAGCACACCCCTCTTCGTGGACCGCGTGGCGGATGGTGCCCGCCGTCACGCTGTTGCACGAGCACACGAGTGCGTCATCGGGAAGATCGCCGGTCGGTGCCGTGACGCCCCCATCGGGCATGAGGTATGCCGCGGGGTCGCCACCGAGTGCACCGCCCACGAGCGGACGGAGCGAGCCGTAGGCCGACGCGTCGCCCACGAGGATTCCGCCCAGGAGGGTCTTGGCGTCGTCCGAGAGCACCAGCTTCTTGTACACGCCCGCGACCGGGTCGGCGTACACGACATCGAGCGCGCCGGGCGTCGTTGCGAACGCATCGCCGAAGCTCGCCACATCCACGCCCGAAAGCTTGAGCTTGGTCGACAGATCGTAGCCGGGGAAGGACGCCTCGCCGCCGAGGAGCCGCGTCGCCGCAACCTCGGCCATCGCGTAGCCGGGAGCGACGAGGCCGACGCAGAGGTCGTCGAAGTTGGCGACCTCGCCGATCGCCATGATCCGGGGATCCGATGTCGTGCAGCCCGCATCTATCAGCACGCCGCCGCGAGGGTGGACCTCGATCTCGGCCGTGCGGGCGAGTTCGTCACGCGGACGTACGCCGACGGTGAAGACGACGACATCGGTGCCTTCGTAAGACCCGTCGCGGAATTCGAGGCCCGCGACCTGTCCCGACCGGTCCGGATCGAGTCTCGTCGTGCTCGTTCCCGTTCGGACCCGGATGCCGCGGGCCTCGATCAGACGCTTGAGAGCATTCGCACCGCTCAGGTCGAGCTGCGCCGACATGAGCCGGTCGGAAGACTGCACCACCGTGCACGCGACCTCGAGTCCCTGCAGGGCGCCGGCAGCTTCGAGGCCGAGGAGCCCACCGCCGATCACCGTCCCGGTGAGCGGTCGCCCCAGCTCCGCGGCGCGGGCCGCGACGAACTCACGGAGGCGCTCGACGTCGTCGAGGGTGCGATACACGAAGCAGCCGTCGAGACCGAATCCGTCGACGGCGAGGCGGGCTGCATACGAGCCGGTGGCGAGCACCAGACGGTCGTAGGCGACACTGAGCCCCCGCCTGGTCGTGACCCGCCGCGCCGCGCGGTCGATGCGAGCCACGGCGTCGCCGCGGAGGAACCTCACTCTTTCGTCATCGAAGACGGACCGATCGAGTTCGAGGTCAGCGGGCGTCGCACCCCCGAAGAATCCGGTGAGCCCGACGCGATCGTACGGATGCCGGTCCTCCTCGCCGACGACGGTGACGCGCCAGCCGGCGTCGGCGCGACTGAGCAGACTCTCGGCGAAACGATGCGCCACCATTCCGGCGCCGACGACCACCACGTGGGGCCGGGCGGCGTCTGAGGCGCTCATGTCGTCACGGTACGCGGGCGATGTTGCGTCCGAGTCAGCGCCGTGTTTCGGGCTCTCGACAGTACGGCGGCGCGGCTTCTTCGGAACACGGGGCGTTGCCTCGGTCATGACGGCTCCTGCTCGATCGGTGAGCTCTCGATGCCGGAAACGCTACGAGCGCGGTGTTTCGCCGCCCGGCCGCATTCGGTTAAGGCCAGCGAACTTTCCCCTCACACCGGGGTGGCAGGCGATGTGAGGTCGGGGCTCCGCGGCTCCGGCCGGCTACGCTCCCCGCTCTCGTCTCGGGGTTGCGCGTGCATTGAGGTGCGCGACGGGAAGGAGGAGACTGGTGAGTCGAGCATGTGGGGACATGCACGAGGAGAGCTCATGGACGGGACTCCGCCGTTCGATGTGGAGCGTGTCCGGTCGTCATTCGATTTCGTGGGGCAGGGCCGGGTCGCGACCAACAATGCGGCCAGCACGCAGCTGCCGCGCGAGCTTCTGCAGCTCTACGGCGAGCTGGTGCCGCAGTACGAGAACGTGCACCGCGGACAGTCGGATGCCTCGGTCCGGATGACGGCACGATTCGAAGCGGCATTCGACACGATCGCCGACTGGATCGGGGCACCGAGCCGTCGCACCATCTCCATCCATCGCAACACGACCGAGGCGATCAACCTCGTCATGTACACGCTGCTGACCGAGTTCCGCGACGGCGACAACGTCGTCACGACCATGATGGAGCACAACTCGGACTACGTCCCCTGGTACGCCCTCTGCCACGAGATCCTTCCGCGCTTCGGTCGTCGAGTCGAATGCCGCATCGCGCGCTTCGACCATGAAACAGGTGCGCTGGACCTCGACGATCTGGCTGAGCTGGTCGACGACCGCACCAAGCTCGTGTGCTGCACGGGCGCGTCGAACTTTCTCGGCACGAAACCCCCGCTCCCAGAAGTGCGCCGGATCGCGGACTCGAGCGGTTACCCGCAGCCGAACGGCGAACGGCGGTCGTGGCTTCTGGTCGACGGCGCTCAACTCGTGCCGAGCGCTCTCGTCGACGTCGAGGCGCTGGATGTCGAGTTCCTGGCCTTCTCGTTCCACAAGTTCCTCGCCCCGCTCGGGGTGGGCGTGCTGTACGCGAAGGAGCACCTGCGCCGAGGGTCGCTTCCGTTCCTGTACGGAGGCGACATGATCGCCGAGGGACGCGTCACGCCGGACCGCGTGGAGTACAACGCGCTACCGTGGAAGTTCTCCGCAGGAACGCCGAACATCCTCGGCGTGGTCGCATCG
Source organism: Microbacterium pumilum (assembly GCF_039530225.1). Taxonomy (NCBI): domain Bacteria; kingdom Bacillati; phylum Actinomycetota; class Actinomycetes; order Micrococcales; family Microbacteriaceae; genus Microbacterium; species Microbacterium pumilum. The sequence continues at coordinate 3,093,712 of NZ_BAAAOH010000001.1, read as the reverse complement.
GCCGAGGCGCTGCGGCTCACCATCGACCTGACCGGTGCCGATCCAGGGCGCACGTGGTTCCGGTCGGCAGACCGCATCCCGCGAGCGATTTCGGGTGCGGCGATGGCCCGGATCGCCGCACACACCACGAGCCTCACCCAGCGCGCGATCGCATCGCTCTCGACGATTCCCCGACTGCGGGTCTTCGGGGTGCCACAAGGTGAGGTCCGCGCCCCGCTGGTGGCGTTCACCGTCGAGGGACTCAGCCCGTTCGCGATCGCAGCCGCGCTCAACACCCGCGGCGTCGAGTCCCGCGCAGGATGCCACTGCGCGACCCTCGCTCACCACGATCTCGGCCTCGATCCGCCTGCCAGCTGCCGATTGAGCTTCTACCTGTACAACTCCACGGATGACGTCGACCGCGCGGTCGAGGCGGTGCGGGCTGCCGTCGCTGTGACGACCGGGTGAATGGCGCGATTGTCAACCCCTTCTTGCGGTGAAGGGTGCTCTTCGCGCGCCCGCTATCGTGAAAGTCCCTCGCTGAATGGAGTCTCATGGAAAGCTGGCCAGGATCGACGTACCCCCTGGGAGCGACGTACGACGGAAGCGGCACCAACTTCGCACTGTTCAGCGAAGGCGCTCAGCGCGTGGAACTCTGCCTGTTCGGGGACCGTGGCCGGGAGACCCGTGTCGACCTCGTCGACATCGACGCGTTCGTGTGGCATGCGTATCTTCCCAACGTCCAGCCGGGCCAGCGCTACGGGTACCGCGTGCACGGCGAGAACAACCCCGCCAAGGGACTGAGGTTCAATCCCAACAAACTCCTGCTCGATCCCTACGCGAAGGCTGTCGAAGGTCAGGTCAAGTGGGGGCAGCCCGTCTTCGGCTACAACTTCGGGAGCCCCGACTCGCGCAACGACGAGGATTCTGCCGCACGCATGATGAAGGCCGTCGTCGTCAGCCCGTTCTTCGACTGGTCCGGAGACAGGCAGCCGAAGACGCCGTACTCGGAGTCCTTCATCTACGAAGCGCACGTGAAAGGGCTGACCGAGCTTCACCCGGACGTTCCCGAAGAACTCCGTGGCACCTACAGCGGAGTCGCTCATCCGGCTGTGATCGACCACCTCACGAGACTCGGCGTGACGGCGATCGAGCTCATGCCGGTGCACCAGTTCGTCAACGATGCGACCCTTCAGGACAAGGGGCTCTCGAACTACTGGGGCTACAACACGATCGCGTTCCTCGCACCGCAGAACACCTACTCGTCGACGGGCCAGCGCGGTCAGCAGGTGCAGGAGTTCAAGGGAATGGTGCGGGCGCTGCACGCGGCCGGCATCGAAGTGATCCTGGATGTCGTCTACAACCACACCGCCGAAGGCAACCATCTCGGCCCCACGCTGTCGATGCGCGGCATCGACAACGCGGCCTACTACCACCTCGAAGACGACGACCCCAGGTACTACACCGACTACACGGGCACCGGAAACAGCCTCAACGTGCGCCATCCGCACACCCTGCAGCTCATCATGGACTCCCTCCGGTACTGGGTGCTCGAGATGCACGTCGACGGCTTCCGGTTCGATCTCGCCTCGACGCTCGCGCGCGAGTTCTACGAGGTGGACCGACTCGCGACCTTCTTCGAGCTCGTGCAGCAGGACCCCGTGGTCTCTCAGGTCAAGCTGATCGCCGAGCCGTGGGATGTGGGTCCCGGGGGGTACCAGGTCGGCAACTTCCCGCCGCAGTGGACCGAGTGGAACGGCAAGTACCGCGACACGGTGCGGGACTTCTGGCGCGGCGAAGCGCAGTCACTCGGTGAATTCGCCTCCCGACTGACAGGGTCCAGCGATCTCTATGAGCACTCAGGTCGCCGTCCCGTGGCATCCATCAACTTCGTCACGGCCCACGACGGCTTCACACTGCGTGACCTGGTGTCGTACAACGAAAAGCACAACGAGGCCAACGGCGAGGACAACAAGGACGGCGAATCGCACAACAGGTCGTCGAACTTCGGTGCTGAGGGCCCGACGGACGACCAGAAGATCCTTACTCTTCGGGCTCGTCAGCAGCGGAATTTCATCGCGACGCTGCTGCTGTCGCAGGGCGTGCCGATGCTGGTGCACGGGGACGAGCTGGGCAGGACCCAGAAGGGCAACAACAACGGGTACGCGCAGGACAATGAGACGACCTGGGTCGACTGGAGCACCGTAGATCAACCGCTCGTGGAGTTCACTGCGGCGCTGGCGCGACTTCGAAAGACGCATCCGACCTTCCGCCGGAGCCGGTTCTTCGATGGTCGACCCGTGAAGATGGAGGAGGGCGCGCCGATCCCCGACATCGTATGGCTGCGCCCCGACGGCACCGTCATGCAGCCCGAGGACTGGGGCTCCGGCTTCGGCCGCGCGATCGGCGTGTTTCTGAACGGTGGCGGGATCCGCCAACGCGATCGCCGGGGCGTGCCCATCGAAGATCTGCACTTCCTCATCCTGTTCAATGCGGGCGACGAACCTGAAGACTTCCACCTCCCGGCGCCGCGATTCAGCCCCGAGTGGGACGTGCTCGTCGACACGGCGGGACTGCTGACCGACGATGCCCCCGTGGAACCGGGCGCGACGATCTCGCTGGCGGCGAAGTCACTGGTTCTGCTGTCCGAACACAATGTGCCCGAGTCCGACGGCGACCACTCGGTTGCGGCATCCCTCACCTCTCAGGCAGCGCCGACGCACCCCGACGACCTCCCTTCGAAGGCACCGAAACCTGAGCTCGGGCGATGACCAGCCGCCCTCTGTCGACGTACCGTCTGCAGATCCGGCAGGACTTCGACCTGGATGCCGCAGCTGCGGTGACGTCCTACCTGCGCGATCTCGGAGTGTCGTGGGCCTACCTGTCGCCGCTGCTGAAGGCTGGCGCGGGGTCGGATCACGGGTATGACGTCGTGGATCCGAGCACGGTGGACCCGGCTCGGGGTGGCAAGGAGGGGCTGGATCGGTTCGCCGCGGCCGCGCGAACGGCCGGGCTCGGCATACTGATCGACATCGTTCCGAACCACACGGGCGTGGGGGTGCCCGCTGCCAATCCCTGGTGGTGGGACGTTCTCACCCATGGCCGTTCGTCGCGCTACGCCGCCGCCTTCGACATCGATTGGGACTTCGGGGGCGGCAAGGTGCGGCTGCCGATCCTGGGCGGAACGCTCGACGAGGTGATCGGCGACATCCGCATCGAAGCGGAAGCGACTGCAGCCGCCCCGTACGGAACACTGCGGTTCTTCGACCATGTGCTGCCGCTCGCGCCCGGGTCGGCGGATGACGGGGCAGATGCGCGCACGGTGCTCGATCGACAGCACTACGAGGCCGTGTTCTGGCGCCGTGAGGCGGCGGAGCTGAACTACCGCCGCTTCTTCACCGTCACGACACTCGCGGGCGTGCGCGTCGAGGAGCCGGAGGTCTTCGCCGAGACCCATGTCGAGATCCTGCGCTGGGTGCGCGAGGGTCTCGCTGACGGACTCAGGGTCGACCATCCGGACGGCCTCCTGGACCCCGGGGGCTACCTCGAGCAGCTCGCGGCGGCAACCGGGGGAGCCTACGTCGTGGTGGAGAAGATCCTGGAGCACGGCGAAGTGCTGCCCGCATGGTGGGAGACCGATGGCACCACCGGCTACGACGCGCTCGCTGAGATCGACCGCGTGCTGGTGGATCCCGCAGGGGACCTGCCTCTGGGAGATCTGGATGCACAGCTGCGCGGTGGACCACTCGAATGGGGTGACCTCATCCACGACACGAAGCGCGCCGTCGCCGATACGACGCAGGCTGCCGAGGTCCAGAGACTGGTCCGTGCCCTGCCGCAGTCGGTCGATGGCGCAGCAGACGCGTTCTCGGAGCTCCTCGCCGGCTTCCCGGTGTACCGCTCGTACCTTCCCGCCGGCGAAGAGCATCTCGATGCGGCAGCGCGGACCGCATCCGCTCGCCGCCCTGATCTCGCCGCGGCGATCGGGGGCTTGCTGTCCGTCCTGAAGGACGCCGACACCGAGGTGTCGCGGCGGTTCCAGCAGACGACCGGCCCCGTGATGGCGAAGGGCGTCGAGGACACCGCGTTCTACCGCTACAGCCGGCTCGGGTCGCTCACCGAGGTCGGCGGCGACCCTTCGGTGTTCTCGCTGTCGGCCGCACAGTTCCACGCGGCGCGCGCGGATCGCCAGGCGTCGTGGCCGCATGCGATGACCGCCCTCTCCACACACGACACCAAGCGCGGCGAAGACGTCCGCGCCCGGCTGGCGGTGCTGGCCGAGATCCCCGAACGCTGGTCCGAGGTGCTTCACGAGCTGCGGTCCCACGCGACGACCGGCAACGGACCGCTAGACGCGCTGCTGTGGCAGGCGGTCATCGGATCGTGGCCCGCGACGCCCGAGCGGCTGCACACGTACGCCGAGAAGGCGTCTCGTGAGGCCTCCGAACAGACGGGATGGTTGGACCCCGACGCCGTCTTCGAGGGGCGCGTGCACGCCGTGGTCGACGGGGCCTTCGGCCCGGCGGCATCCATCGTCGACGCGTTCGTCGCCGAGATCGAAACGGCCGGATGGTCGAACTCACTGTCGGCGAAAGTCCTGCAGCTCGTGGGACCGGGAGTGCCCGACGTCTATCAGGGCTCGGAGCTCTGGGACCACTCGCTCGTCGACCCCGACAACCGGCGGCCCGTCGACTTCGCGCTTCGCGCGCGGCTGCTCGCCGAGATCGACGCGGGCGCGCAGCCCCCGGTGGATGCCACTGGCGCGGCCAAGCTGCTCGTCACAGCGCGGTCACTCCGCCTGAAGCGCGACCGCCCCGACTTGTTCGCGCGGTACACGCCGATGAGCGTCGTGGGCGAGGCCGGTGCGCACGCCGTCGCGTTCGACCGCGGCGGCGCACTGGCGGTGGCGACCCGTCTTCCCGTCGGACTTGCTCGGCGCGGTGGGTGGGGCGACACGGTGCTGTTGCGCCACAGCGGCTCCACCACCGACGTGTTCACGGGGCGCCGCTTCGAGGGATCGACCATTCCGCTCCGCGACCTGCTCGCCACGTACCCGGTCGCGCTTCTCGCAGCGGACGCGTGACGAAGGAGCTCGAGATGATCCGCGTATGGGCCCCGCGCGCTGAGCGTGTCCGGCTGCGGCGGCACGGCCGTCCCGATGCCGCGCTCGTTGCCGTCGCCGATGGCTGGTGGAGGAGTGACCTCACACTCGCCGACGGCGAGGAATACGGGTTCGTGCTCGACGACGCCGACGTCGCCCGCCCGGATCCTCGATCGCGGCGGCAGCCTCGCGGGGTGCATGATCTCTCGGCGCACGTCGATCTGTCCGCATTCGTCTGGTCGGATGACGTATGGACCGGACGGCGACTCGCCGGCGGGGTCATCTACGAGCTGCACGTCGGCACGTTCACACCGGAAGGGACGCTGGATGCCGCGGTCGAGCGACTCGGCCATCTCGTGACGCTCGGCATCACCCACGTCGAACTGCTGCCCGTCAACTCCTTCAACGGCGAGTGGAACTGGGGATACGACGGAGTGCTCTGGTACGCCGTGCACGAGGCGTACGGCGGCCCGGCCGCGTATCAGCGTTTCGTCGATGCCTGCCATCGCGCCGGGCTCGCCGTGATCCAGGACGTCGTCTACAACCATCTGGGGCCGAGCGGCAACTATCTGCCCGAGTTCGGTCCATACCTGCGCACGGGCACCCGCAACACCTGGGGCGACTCGGTCGATCTCGACCAGCCGGCCGTGCGCTCGTACATCATCGAGAACGCCTTGATGTGGCTGCGCGACTTCCACGTCGACGGCCTGCGGCTCGACGCCGTCCACGCGCTGAAGGACGAGAGCGTGGTCCACGTCCTGCAGGAGCTCGCCGAGGCGGCGGAGGCGCTCAGCGCCCACGTCCGTCGGCCGCTGAGCCTGATCGCCGAATCCGATCTGAACGACGCCACGCTGATCTCTGCGCGCGAGGCCGACGGCTACGGCCTGAGCGCCCAGTGGAGCGACGACTACCACCATGCCGTCCACGTGGCGCTGACGGGCGAGACCTCCGGCTACTACGCCGACTTCGCACCGTTGTCGGCGCTGGTGAAGGTCGCCACACGCGGCTTCTTCCATGACGGCACTTGGTCTTCGTTCCGGGGTGCCGCCCACGGCAGGCCGATCGACCCGCGAATCCCGTCATCCCGTCTCATCACGTTCAGCCAGGATCACGATCAGATCGGCAACCGCGCGACCGGCGACAGGCTTTCGCAGTCGCTGGATGAGGGAAGCCTGGCGATAGCCGCCGTGCTGACCGTGCTCACGCCGTTCACGCCGATGCTCTTCATGGGGGAGGAGTGGGCGGCCGGCACGCCCTGGCAGTTCTTCACGTCTCACCCCGAACCCGAGCTCGGCCGAGCGACGGCGGAGGGGCGGATCGCGGAGTTCGCACGGATGGGCTGGGACGAGTCGCTCGTGCCGGACCCGCAGGACCCCGAGACATTCCGTCGGTCCAAGCTCCGCTGGGACGAGACCCGGGAGGGCATACATGCCAGGATGCTGGATCTGTATCGCGAGCTGATCGCGCTGCGCCACGCCGTGCCCGACCTCTCAGACCCCGCCTTCGCCGGTCTCGCGGCATCCGCGGACGAGAACGAGCGCTGGTTCCGTCTGACGCGGGGAGGTGTGGAGATCCTGGTGAACTTCTCGACGGGCGTGCGGCATTTCGACGTGCCGGGTGGCGCCACGGTGCTGCTCGCGACAGATCCCGCCGCCGTGCGCGAGCCGGATTCGCTTCGGCTGCCGCCGCGATCCGCAGCGGTCCTGCGACATCCGTCGGCGACATAGTCGCTCCGAACCGGTCCGGCCGGATCCGACCGCAGTCCACTCAAACCGTTACCGGTGGTTAACACGCGCGGTCAGGATGCGCGAGAGCATGTCAGTACCCATCGAGATGAAGGATCCGTCATGCGCCGCGCCAAGATCATCGCCACCCTCGGCCCCTCCACCGAGTCGTACGAGACCATCGTGCGGCTCGTGGACGCGGGAGTGGATGTCGCGCGCCTGAATCTGAGCCATGGACATCGGTCCGAACACGAGCTGGCCTACGCGCATGTGCGTCGCGCAAGCGAGGAGACCGGTCGCGCGGTCGGAGTGCTGGTGGATCTGCAGGGTCCGAAGATCCGCTTGGGAAGGTTCGCCGATGGCCCGCACCTCCTCGCGCCGGGTGACGAGTTCACGATCACGACCGAGGACGTCGTGGGTACGAAGGATGTCGCTACCACGTCGTATGCGCACCTGGCGGCAGACGTCGAACCGGGCGATGCGATCCTCGTCAACGACGGAAGGGTGCGCCTCCGGGTGCTCGACACCGACGGTGTGCGGGTCCGCACCGAGGTGGTCGTCGGGGGAGAGATCTCGAACAACAAGGGCATCAACCTGCCCGGCGTGTCCGTCAGCATGCCGCCGCTCACCGAAAAGGACGAGTCCGACCTGCGCTGGGCACTTCGACTCGGCGCCGACATCGTCGCGCTCTCATTCGTGCGAAGCGCGAAAGACGCGCACCGCGCTCGCGTCATCATGGCCGAGGAGGGACGCGACGTCCCCCTCATCGCGAAGATCCAGCTGCCGCAGGCCGTCGAGAGCCTGCAGGAGATCATCGACATCTTCGACGGCGTCATGGTCACGCGCGGGGATCTCGGCGTTGAGCTGCCACTCGAGGCCGTGCCCATCGTGCAGAAGCGGGCGATCGAGCTTGCACGGCGGTGGGCCAAGCCGGTCATCGTGGCCACCCAGCTGCTCGACTCGATGATCGTGAATCCGGTTCCGACGCGGGCGGAGACCAGCGATGTCGCGAACGCGGTCGTGGACGGTGCGGACGCCGTCATGCTCTCGGGCGAGACGAGCGTGGGCGCGCATCCGGTGACCGTGGTCGAGACCATGGCGCGAATCATCTCTTCGACCGAGGATCACGGGCTCGACCGCATCCCGCCCCTCGGGACGAAGCCCCGCACGCAGGCCGGGGCGATCACGCTCGCCGCGGTGGAGGTCGCCGAGTTCGTCAATGCGAAGTACCTGTGCGTCTTCAGTCAGGGGGGCGACACTGCTCGCCGGATGTCGCGGCTTCGGCATGCGATCCCCATCGTCTCGTTCACCGATCTGCCCGGCACGCGCAACCGCAACGCCCTGCTCTGGGGTGTCCACACGCTCCTCGTGCCGCGCGGAAACAGCACGGACGAGCTCATGGCGATCCTCGATGACAGCCTTCTCGGCCAGGGCCTGGCGCAGGTGGGCGACCGCGTGATCGTGACGGCCGGGGCGCCTCCAGGGATCGCCGGCTCGACGAACAACGTGCGCGTCCACGTGGTCGGGACGGGGGCGAGCGAGACGCTCTGATACCCGAGCGGTCAGCGCACGCCGAGCCAGGAACGGTCGGTGAGCACGATCGGACCTGCCTCGGTCATCGCGACGGTGTGCTCGGCGTGGGCGCCGCGGGAACCGTCGACGCTGCGCAGCGTCCAGCCGTCCGGGTCTGTGACGAGTTCGTCGGTCGTCTCGAGGAACCACGGCTCGAGTGCGACGACGAGCCCTGCCCGCAGCGGGTAGCCGCGTCCGGCCTTGCCGTCGTTGGGCACATGCGGATCGCCGTGCATGATGCGGCCGACGCCGTGGCCGCCGAAGTCCGTGTTGATGGAGTACCCATCGCCGTGCGCGACCTCGGCGATCGCGTGCGAGATGTCGCCGATGCGGTTTCCGACGACGGCCGCCCCGATCGCGGCGTCCAGCGCCCGCTCGGTCGTGTCGATGAGCGCGAGGTCCTCGTCGCGGGGTGTGCCGACGACGAACGAGACGGCGGAATCGGCGACCCAGCCGTCGACCGACACCGCGAAGTCCAGTGAGACGAGATCGCCGTCACGCAACGCGTAGTCGAAAGGCAGGCCGTGCAGGACGGCATCGTTGACCGAGGTGCAGATGACCTTGCCGAACGGACGCGCTCCGAATGAGGGGTGATAGTCGATGTAGCAGGATTCGGCGCCGGCACGACGGATCAGATCGTGGGCATGACGGTCGATCGCCAGCAGGTTGGTGCCGACCTTCGTCTCATCGCGAAGCGTCGCGAGGGTCTCCGCGACGAAGCGCCCTGCGGGCTTCATCGCCTCGATCTCAGCGGGCGTGCGCAGTTCGATCATGCCGGTTCCTCTCGTCGTGTCCATTCTGTCGGACGCCGCCCAGTGCGCGGTCGATGATGTGCGGCTGTGAGGTTGCTCCGTGACGCGCGAGAGACCGGCCACGGATGCCGCGATCGGCGTAATATCTGACACATGTGGCTGCGTCGCGCATTTTATGGCTGGCTCATCCCTGCCGCATTCCTTCTCCCTCTGTGGCTGCTGGTCGGCTGGGCGGTCTTCAACGCGGGAGGCTGGGCCTTCCTCTGGGTGCTGTTCCTCGCCATCCCGGGTGTCTTCCTCTGGCAGCTCCTGCTGACACTCCTCGTCCGAGCGCGAGGAACGGTGCGAGCGCATCGCGCGGTGTCGTGGTGGGATGTGCTCGGCTTCGCCGTCTGGCATGTCCTCGTGATCGCGCTCGGGTTCTTCAACCCCGCATGGTGGGCGCCCATGATGGTCGTGACGATCCTGGTGGGCGTGGGCCTCTTCTGGCTCGCGCTGTGGCAGCTCTGGCGCGAGGCCAAGCCGTCGCGGATGGTGCTCCGCACCGCGGACGGCATGGCCTACCTGCAGCCGGCGGAGCCGGGAGCGCCCGTCGAGGTCCAGGAGGTCATCGTCGTGAGCGAGAAGCAGAGCCCTCCTCGCGTCTGAGCCCGTCCGGCCGATTGCGCATTCCCGGCCGATCGCGGCGTTTTGGCCGGTTGCCGCATCCATGGCAGAATGGACCTTTGTGCCCTGACCAGGCTCTGCCTCAGGGGAGCCCGCCGTCCGGATTGCCGATGGCCTGGGGCGCACGACATCCTTCCCATTCAATCCAGCGGTCGACCTGTGGCGGCCGCAGAGAGTAATGATCATGCAGATCCTCGACGCTGTCGACGCGGCCTCCCTCCGCTCGGACATCCCCGTTTTCGCCCCTGGCGACAACGTGAAGGTGCACGTCAATATCACGGAGGGCAACCGCTCCCGTATCCAGGTCTTCCAGGGCGTCGTCATCGGCCGCTCGGGCGACGGCGTGCGCGAGACCTTCACCGTTCGCAAGATCAGCTTCCAGGTCGGCGTGGAGCGCACCTTCCCGGTGCACAGCCCGGTGATCGACCACATCGAGGTCGTCACCCGCGGTGATGTGCGTCGCGCGAAGCTGTACTACCTGCGCAACCTCCGTGGCAAGAAGGCCAAGATCAAGGAGAAGCGCGACAACTGACGCTCGTCCTCTGAGAGACGTAGCTTCTGAGAAACGCGTGACGAAGCCCCGGACCACTGCGGTCCGGGGCTTCGTCGTGTGCGGTACGACGGGAACCGGGAAGCGCCCGCGAATCGCGCTCTCGGGACCGATCCCGCGCGCGGAGTGTGGGAACCTTGAAGAACGGCTCTCCGACAGGCGGCGCGCCCGAAGAGGAATCGAATGACGACCGAACAGACGGCCCCGGCGGGGGAGGTTCCGTCGGATCGGCCGACTCGTGAGGCGACCAAATCGAGGCGGCGTCGCAGCTCGCTCGCCTTCCTGCGGGACGTCCTGCTCATCGTGCTGGTCGCAGTGCTTGTGTCGTTCCTCGTCAAGACGTTCGTCGTCCGATCGTTCTACATCCCATCCGGTTCGATGGAGGACACGCTCCTCATCAACGACCGGATCCTCGTAGACGAGATCACGCCGCGCTTCGGCGAGTACGACCACGGCGACATCGTCGTCTTCCAAGATCCCGGAGGCTGGCTGCCACCGACCACCGAGCCGGTCCGCCCGCCGATCGTCGAGGGGATCGACTGGGTGCTCTCCGTGGTCGGCCTGTCGGCTCCCGACAGCGACGATCACCTCGTCAAGCGCATCATCGGACTTCCGGGCGATCACGTCGTCTGCTGCAACGCGCTGGGTCAGATCACCATCAACGGCGTGCCGATCGACGAGACGGCCTACGTGAAGCTGCCCGCGGAGGATGCTGCAGTCTCGGCCGACCCGTTCGACGTGGTGGTCCCCGAAGGGAGCCTCTGGGTGCTCGGCGACAACCGCTACCGATCCAAGGACTCGCGGTACAACCGCGACCAGCCCGGGCAGGGATTCGTGCCGATCGACAATGTCGTAGGACGCGCGTTCGTGATCACCTGGCCCCTGAACCGCATCGGTGCCCTCGACTTCCACCACGACGTGTTCGCCGGCGTGCCCGAGCCCGTCGGGCAGGATTCCGGCGGGTGACTGTCACGGAGCCGCGCCTGACGCTCGAGCGAAGGCTCCTGCGGGAGTATCCGATCGTCATCGCGTGCGACGAGGTGGGCCGCGGTGCGCTGGCCGGCCCGGTCGCGGTCGGGGCTGTCGTCGTCGACGCGCCACGTGCACGCAAGCGCGTGCCGCAGGGACTCAGAGACTCGAAGCTCGTGCCCGAGCCGAAGCGCGCCGAGGTCGCTGCGCGCGCGGCGTCGTGGGTATCGGCGAACGCGGTGGGCTGGGCGAGCTCGGTCGAGATCGACGAGGTCGGCATCATGCGGGCGCTCGGACTCGCGACGATCCGCGCACTGGCGGACCTGCGTGCTCACGGGGTGCTCCCAGAAGAGGCGATCGTCATCCTCGACGGCAATTACGACTACATCACCCCTGCCGGAGCACGCGGGCTCGTCGTGCGTCCGGTGATCAAGGCCGACCGCGACTGCGCGAGTGCGGCTGCGGCATCCGTCATCGCCAAAGTGGCGCGCGATGCCCTCATGACGGGGCTCCACGACGAGCTGCCCGCATACAACTGGGCGCGAAACAAGGGCTATGCGAGTCCTGACCACCGGGAGGCGATCCAGGAGCACGGACTGAGCCGGCACCACCGGTCGTCGTGGGCGATCGCGGACTGGCCGACGCTGTTCTGATCGCGGCGCTGTCCCGACACGGCGCGAGCCGTATCATCGGCGGTTCAGCTGTCGAGCGAGAGTTCCTCGGGCAGGTGGAAGTCGCGCCGTGAGAGCTCCTCGACGTTGACGTCCTTGAACGTCAGGACCCGTACCGACTTCACGAAGCGGTCCGCGCGATAGATGTCCCACACCCACACATCGGTCATCGAGATCTCGAAGTAGAAGTCGTGTTCGGTGTCTCGACGGGTCACGTTCACCTCATTCGCGAGGTAGAAGCGCCGTTCGGTCTCGATCACGTACTGGAACTGCGAGACGACGTCCCGGTACTCGCGGTAGAGCGCGAGTTCGAGCTCGCGGTCATAGTCCTCGAAGACTTCGTCATCCATGGTGAGTCCATCCTAGATCGACCACGCGACGCCGACGTCCCTCGTCTGACGCCGGATGGCGACGCCGCGGCTCCTCCACAACCACGAGATCATCGAGGCTGTCCCCGGATGCCGGCATCTCGCGCTCGGGGGAGTCCACGCCACGTCACGCTCGCCGTATGGCAGCGAAGGACGAACTGGGGCGTGCCGGCGAAGACCGGGCCGCTCGATACTTCGAGGAGAGCGGCTACCGCATCCTCTCCCGCAACTGGCGGTGCCGATCCGGCGAGCTCGACCTGGTGGTGACCAAAGGACGGGACGTCGTCGTCGTCGAGGTGAAGACTCGGCGCGGCGACGCATTCGGGCATCCCTTCGAAGCGATCGACGCGCGCAAACGCCTGCGCCTGTGGCGACTCGCGGCGGCCTGGATGGCGGCTCACCCCGATGAGCTGCAAGGGCGGCGGGTGCGGATCGATGCGGTGGGTCTGACGGGTGTCGATCCCGCGACGGCGACGCTAGAGCACCTGGTCGATGTGGAGGTGCCGTGACGGTCGCACGGACGTGGTCAGTCGCGCTCGTCGGTGTCGACGGCGAGCGTGTCGAGGTCGAAGCCGACCTCTCGAAGCAGACCCCCGAGTTCAAGATCATCGGATTGCCCGACAAGGCACTCGGCGAAGCCGTGCAGCGCGTGCACAACGCCTGTGCGAACAGCGGTCTGCCTCTGCCGCGTCGCCGTCTGACGGTCAACCTCTCGCCGGCAAGCCTTCCCAAGCACGGGTCGGGCTTCGACGTCGCCATCGCGATCGCGTCGCTCGCGACAGAAGTGCCGATGGATGCCGCATCCGTAGCCTCGACGGTCCACCTGGGCGAGCTGGGGCTCGACGGGCGGCTGAGGCCTATCCCGGGCATCCTGCCCGCCGTCGTCGCTGCGGAGCGAGCTGGACACCGACGGGTCGTCGTTCCCCACGCCAACCGGGCAGAGGCTGAACTGGTCGCAGGCGTGGAGGTGCTCGGCGCCGTGAACCTCGCTCAGGTCGCGGCATGGCACGGTGCCACGGTGGAGGTGCCGGACGTCGAGCCGGTCGGCGCGGGAGCGGACGAGCCGGCCGCGCCCGAAGACCTCGACCTCGCCGACGTCATCGGCCAGCGCGAGGCGGTCGAGGCTCTGGTCACGGCGGCGGCCGGCGGGCACCATCTGCTCATGTGCGGACCGCCCGGGGCGGGCAAGACCATGCTCGCCCGACGGCTGCCCGGCATCCTTCCCGAGCTCGATGACCGGGCAGCGCTGACGGCCGCGTCGATACGCAGCCTTTCCGGTGTGCCGGTGACGGTCCTGTCGCGGACGCCTCCCTTCGAGGCGCCCCACCACACGATGAGCGTGGCAGCCCTGGTCGGGGGCGGATCCCGCGTTGTGCGACCGGGCGCGATCGCACGTGCAACGGAGGGCATCCTGTTCCTCGACGAGGCGGGGGAGTTCCAGGGGAGTGCGCTGGACGCCCTGCGGCAGCCACTCGAGTCCGGCACGATCACGATCCATCGGGCGAGCGCGACGGCGCAGTTCCCGGCGCGCTTCCAGCTCGTGCTCGCCACGAATCCCTGTCCGTGCGGCGATTACGGCATCCGCGGGGGCACGTGCACGTGCGCGCCCGCCGCGATTCGACGCTACCTGGGCCGCCTCTCCGGCCCGCTGCTCGACCGCATGGACATCGAATTGACGCTCGCCCGCGTCTCGGTGGCCCAGGCCGGAGCTCGGCATGACTCCACGACGACGGCGATCGCGCGGTCGCGAGTCGCCGAAGCCAGGGAACGCGCGGCGCGGCGACTTGCCATCACGCCGTGGCGTCTCAACGCCCACCTGCCGGGTGGCTGGCTGCGAGACGGGCCAGGAGCCCCGCCGGCGATGGTGCGCCGTCCGCTGGATGCCGCACTGAATCGCGGCGCCCTGACCTTGCGAGGCTACGACCGCGTGCTGCGCGTCGCCTGGACGCTCGCAGATCTCGACGGCAGCCCGCAACTCAGCGCGGATCACATCGGCCGCGCCCTGTTCCTCAAGAAGGGAATCGCGCTATGAGCGCTCTCGAGCTCACGGCTTCGGCCGCCCGGCACGAACTCGCCGCCGATGCGCGAGCGCGACACCTCGACGACCGGGCCATGGTCGAGCGGTACGCGGTCGTGGTGTGGAGCCACCTGACCGAGCCTGGCGACGGCGTCGCAGGACGCTTGATCGAGCGCATCGGAGCGGTCGAGGCGCTCCGCGTGGTGCGAGACGGTGGCGGATCGCCGGTGTCGGGCATGAGCGACGGCGAACTCGCAGCCGGCCGCAAACGATGGATGCCGCGACTGCAGCCGGGTGGGATCGCGACGGCGATGCGCATCGCCTCGACGACCGGTGTCCGGATCGTGACCCGCGCCGATCCGGAATGGCCGGCGCAGCTCGACGACCTGGGCGAGCATGCGCCACTGTGCCTGTGGGTGCGAGGCGACCCGGCGAAGCTCGGTCGCCTCACGCCGTCCGTCGCCCTCGTGGGGGCACGCGCCGCCACGTCGTACGGCGACCACGTCGCACTGGAGCTCTCCGCGGATCTGGCCGGCGGCGGCATCCCGGTGATATCGGGCGGTGCCTACGGCATCGACGGTGCAGCCCACCGAGCCGCCCTGGCGGTGGGTGGGCTGACGGTCGCGCTCCTCGCGGGGGGAGCCGACCGCGCCTACCCCGCCGGTCACAGCGAGCTCATCGGCCGCATCGCCGAGCACGGCGTCGTCGCCAGTGAGGTGCCGTGCGGCTCGGCGCCTACCAAGTGGAGATTCCTCCAGCGCAACCGCCTGATCGCGGCGCTGAGTGCAGCGACCGTGGTCGTCGAAGCCGGGTGGAGAAGCGGTTCGCTCAACACGGCAGCACATGCCGCGGCTCTGTCGCGGGGCCTCGGTGCCGTGCCTGGTCCGATCACCAGCGCGGCCTCTGCGGGCTCGCACCGCCTGCTTCGCGAGTTCGGTGCGCAGTGCATCACCAGCGCGGCGGATGTCCGCGAGCTGTTGGGCCTCGACGTCACCCCGCGCTTCGTCGCTTCCGGCGGCAGCAGCGAAGAGCGACCGCCGACCGACGACACGACGCGAGTCCGCGACGCGCTGAGCACGCGAGTCTGGCGCGACGCCGAAGACGTCGGGCGCCGCGCCGGCATCGCCCGTGAAGATGTCGAAGCGATCCTTGGACTCATGCACCTGGGCGGTGAGGTGGTGCGCGGCGGCGGAGGGTGGCGACGGCTCAGTGCAGCCGCGCGAAGCTGATCCAGTCGTCGCGGAGCGTCGGGAGCTCGGGGCCGGCGAGGCGCGGCATGCTGGGATCATGAGGATCCTCGAGGCGGCGGACGCGTTCGCGGGGCATCTCGCGGAGGTGCGCCGCCTTGCTCCCGCGACGGTTCGGGCGTATCGCGCCGACCTCGCCGACCTCGCGGCGACGACGGGCGACGTTCCCCTCGACGAGATCGACCTCGAGCACCTGCGCGAATGGCTGTGGCGGTCGACGCAGCGCGGCGATGCGCGCGCCACGATCGCGCGTCGCACCGCCGCCGCGCGGGGCTTCTTCTCCTGGGCGACGGAGAGCGGTCTCCTTGAGCTCGACCCGGCACTGCGGCTCGTGGCACCCAAACGCGGACGCACCCTGCCGAGGATCGCCACGGCAGACGTGCTCGCCGGCATCCTCGAGGAGCTTGCCGCCGCCGCTGCAACCGGCGACCCGATCTCACTGCGCGATCACGCGGTGGTGGAGCTGCTGTACGGCGCGGCCTTGCGGGTCTCGGAGCTGTGCGGCCTCGATCTGGAAGACCTCGACCAGGATCGGATGACGGCGCGTGTGATGGGCAAGGGATCCAAGGAGCGGGTCGTGCCGTTCGGAGCGCCCGCGCGGCGCGCTGTCGACGCGTACCTCGTCCGTGGGCGACCCGTCCTCGCCGCGCGCCGTGAACCCTCCGCCCGCACGGCTGCGGCCGTCTTCCTCGGCTCACGCGGCGGAAGACTCGGCTCACGCGCCGCGTACGACATCGTGGCACGCACGCTCGGTGCTGCGGCCGGAGGCGCGGTCGGCCCGCACTCGCTGCGACACTCCGCCGCGACGCACCTGCTGGACGGGGGCGCCGACCTCCGCACGGTCCAGGAGATCCTGGGCCACGCCAGCCTCGGCACGACCCAGATCTACACCCATGTCTCGAGTGAGCGACTCGCTGCAACGTACCGGCTCGCGCACCCGCGCGCGTGAGACGTCATCGAAGCGACCGCTCGGCGGTCGCGACTCACCAGCCGGCTCAGCAGCACGGAAGCAGCACCGCGCGAGGCACGCCGCCGAGCAGCAGCAGCGGATTGATGTATTCGCCGTCCAGCCGCACCCCGAAGTGCACAGCGCCCGACATCGTGTGGCCGCCGAGCGACAGCTCGCCGACGACGTCACCGGCACCGACCGGCGTGCCCGGCGCAAGCGACGACTGAATCGGCTCGAGCGTGGTGACAAGCCCATCGCCATGATCGATGGTGAGGATGCCGCGACCCGCGACCATTCCCGAGAAGGCCACGACGCCCGAAGCCGGCGAGAGCAGCTGAAGACCCGACAGGGGTCGCAGATCGACGCCGCGGTGACCCGGCCCGAAGCGATGCGCCGGCGCACGATACGGATTCTCGAGGCGGAAGCTCCCAACCGGCCACCGCCACCCTCGATCCGACAGGTCGGCGGCAGGCGTCACAGCGTCGTCGGCGCGAAGGTGGGCGTCCGCCGGTTGAGCGGCCACCACGCCGCCCACGAGCACCAGAAGGATCCCACCGGTCGCTGCCAGACGCGCGGTGAGCGAACGCCGGTACCCATCGTTTCGCGCCATTGCTCAATTCTCGCGAGCATCGTCCGACCTCGAGGGCGCGTGCACCGGACGGTGCAGAACCTCGACCGCCCCCGCGCCTGGGGAGGAGACGCCGGCTGGTACACTGGGATGGCACCCCGCACGTCGGGGTGACTCCGCGTGCCCCCAGCACGACGAACCCGGTTCGCCGGTCCCTGAGCTTGTCGAAGGGCGTCGTGCGGCATCCACCCCCATCGGTCCCTGAGCTTGTCGAAGGGCGGGCGTGTGCCGGGCACCAGGCTCGCCGGCCGCAACGGTCAGGCGCGAACACAACCGCAAGAGGCGCAGCAATGCGCCAGAACAGGAGAACGGCCATGGCCGTCGTCACCATTCGCCAGCTGCTCGACAGCGGCGTTCACTTCGGGCACCAGACCCGCCGGTGGAACCCGAAAGTCAAGCGCTTCATCCTCACCGAGCGCAGCGGCATCCACATCATCGACCTGCAGCAGTCGCTGACGTACATCGACAAGGCGTACGAGTTCGTCAAGGAGACGGTCGCCCACGGTGGCACCATCCTCTTCGTCGGCACCAAGAAGCAGGCGCAGGAGGTCCTCGCCGAGCAGGCCACGCGCGTCGGTCAGCCCTACGTGAACCAGCGCTGGCTCGGTGGACTGCTCACGAACTTCCAGACGATCTCCAAGCGTCTCGCGCGCATGAAGGAGCTCGAGGAGCTCGACTACGAGGTGCCCGCGAACAGCGGCTTCACCAAGAAGGAGCTGCTGCTCAAGAAGCGCGAGCTCGACAAGCTGCACAAGTCGCTCGGCGGAATCCGCAACATGACCAAGACTCCCTCGGCGATCTGGGTCGTCGACGCCAAGCGTGAGCACCTCGCCGTCAACGAGGCCACGAAGCTCGGCATCCCCGTCATCGGCATCCTCGACACGAACGCCGATCCGGACGAGTTCCAGTACCCGATCCCCGGCAACGACGACGCGATCCGCTCCGTGGGCCTGCTCACGCGCATCATCGCCGACGCCGCAGCTGAGGGTCTCATCCAGCGCCACCAGCCGAGCGAAGAGTCGGCGGACGCCGAACCCCTCGCTGACTGGGAGCGCGAGCTGCTCGAGCAGCCCGCCGCCGACGAGGTCGTCGAGACCGGTGTGATCTCCGACGAGGCCGTCGCCGTCGCAGACGAGGCCGAGGAGGTCGCCGAGGTCGTCGACGTCGCCGAGGCAGCCACCGAGTCAGAGGCCGACATCGCGGGCGCCGATGCGCACGACGAGGTCGTCGCAGCCGAGGCGGACGAGACCGTGGCCGAGGTCGCGGACGCCGAAGCCGCCGCCAAGTAGCATCCTTCGGCACCGCCGAATGAACTCCGCCTCGGCGGGACCGCTCTGAGCCGCGCGCTCCGGGCGGTCCCGCCGAGGCATCCCAAGCACTCACCACCAATCAAGGAGCCACCACCCATGGCAAACTTCACGATCGCCGACATCAAAGCGCTGCGCGACCAGCTCGGCACCGGCATGGTCGACACCAAGAAGGCACTCGAAGAGGCCGACGGCGACGTCGAGAAAGCCGTCGAGATCCTGCGCCTCAAGGGTGCGAAGGGCAACGCCAAGCGCGCTGACCGTTCCACCAGCGAGGGCCTCGTCGCGGCACGCGAGCAGGCCGGCAAGGTCACGCTCATCGAACTGGCATGCGAGACCGACTTCGTCGCAAAGAACGACCGCTTCATCGCGCTGGCCGACAAGGTCGCGGATGCCGCAGCCGCCGTCGCCGCGGACTCCGTCGAGGACGCCCTCGCCGCCCCCGAAGGCACGCAGACCGTCGCGCAGCTCATCGACGACGAGGCCGCCATCATCGGCGAGAAGGTCGAGCTGCGCCGCGTGCGCACGCTGACCGGCGACAAGTTCGAGGTCTACCTGCACAAGACCAGCAAAGACCTGCCCCCGCAGGTCGGGGTCGTCCTCGCCTACACGGGTGATGACGCAGAGACCGCACGCAGCCTCGCGCAGCACATCTCGTTCGCCAACCCCTCGTACCTGAGCCGCGATGAGGTCCCCGCGGCCGACGTCGAGAAGGAGCGGGAGATCGTCACCGAGATCTCGCGTCAGGAGGGCAAGCCCGAGGCCGCCCTGCCGAAGATCGTCGAAGGACGCGTCAACGCGTTCTTCAAGCAGGTCGCCCTGCTCGACCAGGACTACGCGAAGGACAACAAGCTGTCCGTCGCGAAGGTCGCCCAGGATGCCGGGCTGACCCTCACGGGCTTCGCCCGCTTCAAGGTCGGCGCGTAACTCATCGTGAGAAGCCCGCATCGGATCCCCGGTGCGGGCTTTTCTCATGCCCTTCGATAGGTTGTCGGAAGTGAGAGAGGATCACCGTGATCAATGAGACCACCGGGCGCCGCCGCGTCCTCTTGAAATTGTCGGGCGAGGCGTTCGGCGGTGGCCAGCTCGGCGTCAACCCCGACGTCGTGAGCCAGATGGCCCGAGAGATCGCCGAAGCCGTCGGAACCGTCGAGATCGCCGTGGTCGTCGGAGGGGGCAACTTCTTCCGCGGGGCGGAGCTGAGCCAGCGAGGCATGGACCGTGGTCGCGCCGACTACATGGGCATGCTCGGAACCGTGATGAACGCCCTCGCGCTGCAGGACTTCCTCGAGCAGGCCGGGGCCGCGACGCGCGTCCAGTCGGCCATCTCGATGACCCAGGTCGCGGAACCGTACATCCCGCGCCGAGCGGAGCGCCACATGGAGAAGGGCCGCGTCGTGATCTTCGGCGCCGGAGCCGGCTTGCCGTACTTCTCGACCGACACTGTGGCCGCACAGCGTGCGCTCGAGATCGGAGCCCAAGAGGTGCTCGTGGCGAAAAACGGCGTCGACGGCGTGTACACGGCAGACCCCAAGAAGGATGCCTCCGCCACTCGCATCGACCGGATCACCTACATCGACGCCCTCCAGCGCGGACTGAAGGTCGTCGACTCGACCGCCTTCAGCCTGTGCATGGACAACCGGATGGACATGCGGGTGTTCGGCATGGAGCCGGCCGGCAACGTCACGCGAGCCCTGCTCGGCGACGAGATCGGCACCCTCGTCACCACCTAGATCAGCCCGGTCGAGGGGCACGGCTCAACTAGACTGGCCGCGCCCCATCAATGCAAGGAGTCACAGTGATCGCGGATGTCTTGGCCGATGCCGGAGCGCGCATGGACCGCGCCGTCGAGGCTGCGAAGGAGGACTTCGCGACCGTCCGCACCGGCCGGGCCAACCCGCAGCTCTTCCAGAAGATCCTCGTCGACTACTACGGCAGCCCTACCCCGCTCGCGCAGCTCGCTTCGGTGAACAGCCCCGAGGCGCGAACCGTGCTTGTGACCCCGTACGACAAGTCCGCCCTCAAGGCGATCGAGCAGGCGATCCGCGACAGTCCGAACCTCGGCGCGAATCCGACGAACGACGGCAACATCATCCGGATATCGCTTCCGGAGCTGACCGAGGAGCGACGTCGCGAGTACGTGAAGCTCGTTCGCGGCAAGGGCGAGGATGCCAAGGTGCACGTCCGCGGCATCCGTCGCAAGTCCAAGGACGATCTCGACGCGCTCAAGAGCGATGTCGGCGAAGACGAGCTCGGCCGTGCCGAGAAAGAGCTCGATGCGCTCACGCGCGCACACGTCGACGCGATCGACGAGGCGCTCAAGCGCAAAGAGGCCGAACTGCTCGAGGTCTGAGGTCCAGGTGTGACCGATTCATCCGGCGATGCTGCAAGCGGCGAGGTGCCGCCCGCCGTTCCGCTGACGAGGCGTGAGGCGGCCGACACACGTCGGCCCGAACCCGTGCCCACCGACTCGGGTCCGGCCTTCCAAGCCCACGTGCGCGCTGCTCGCAGTGAGTTGGAGAGCCAAGTCGCGCACGCCCGCGCCGAGTTCGAAGAGGCGAACGAGCGCATCAAAGAACGCACCGGCCGCGATCTCATCCTCGCCACCCTCATCGGCCTCGCCATCGGCATCCTGCTGGTCGCGTCGCTCATCTTCGTGAAGTGGATCTTCGTCGTCTACGCGCTGGCGGCCGCGGTGCTCGGAACGTTCGAGCTCTCGCGCGTGCTGATCGCCGCCGGCCGCCGCGTCGACCTCATCCCGCAGCTCTTCGTCGCGGTCGTGCTCGTGCTCACGGCGTCATTCCTCGACCTGTGGCTGCACTGGGTGGCGCTGTTCGTCGCCATCGCGGTGGTCGCCGTGTGGCGCATGGTCGCGCAGATGGCGGCAAAGGATGGCCGCACGTACGGCGATGTCCTCAGCGATGTCCTCATCGCCGGATTCCTGCCGCTCTACCTCGCCTTCTTCGCCAGCATGTCGGTCGTACTGCTTCGCCAGGAGGGCGGCGAGTGGTGGGTGCTGGCGTTCATCATCCTCTGCGTCGTCTCGGACACGGGCGCGTACGCCGCCGGACTCTCGTTCGGCCGGCACCCGATGGCACCCCGGATCAGCCCGAAGAAGACGTGGGAGGGGTTCGCCGGCGCTGTCCTGGCAGCTCTGATCGCCGGTGTGCTGCTCGCGCTGTTCATGCTGGGTCTCGACTGGTGGATGGGCGTCGTGTTCGGCGTCGTGATCGTCGCGACGGCGACCGTCGGAGACCTGGCCGAGTCCATGATCAAACGCGACATCGGCATCAAGGACATGAGTTCGTGGCTGCCCGGCCACGGCGGCGTCCTCGATCGACTGGACTCGCTCCTCCCATCGGGCACCGCTGCGCTTGCCCTGTTCTACCTCTTCACCCCCCTGGTGGCATCATGACGACCGACACTGCGCCGACGGCGGCGTTTCCCGAAGCCCGGGGCCGCGAGAAGGGCTATGAGAAGCACGCTGTCGATGCGTTCCTGGCCCGCGCACGAGCGGCATTCGAAGACGGCGGTGAGCACCTCACCGCAGCCGACGTGCGCCAGGTCTCGTTCGCGCTCGCTCGGCACGGCTATGAGATCGCCCCTGTGGATGCCGCGCTCGGCCGCATCGAAGACGCGTTCGCCGCACGGGAACGCGCCGAGGTGCTCACGACGGTCGGCGCCGGCGCATGGGTGGGACGCACGCGCGACACCGCGCAGACCGTGCTCGATCGCCTCGCCCGGCCCAAGCGCGAAAGGTTCGATCGCGTGAGCATCCTCCGCTACGGCTACCGGGTCGACGAGGTGGATCTCGTGTCAGACAAGATCGCGCGCTATCTCGAGACCGGCGACTCGGTCACAGTCGAGCAGGTGCGCTCGGTGGCGTTCCGGATGCAGCGCGGCGGATATCGCGAAGCGCAGGTGGATGCCGTCCTCGACGCCGTCGTGGACGTGATGCTCGCCGTCTCGTGACGCCCGCGCGGGCTCGGATGGCGTGCCCCGTGAGCTCTCGCTAGACTCGGGGAACTGTGACTTCCGGAAACGAGCTGACCCCCACACGCCGCTCAATCCGCCGGGATGTCGTCACCCGCGAGGCGGCACCGGTTTCGGCGCCTCGTGGCGCGAGCACGACCATGCCCAGATGGTCCCGGCGACGCGGTGTGCTCGGCGTGTTCGCGGCCTTCGCGGCCGTCGGCTTCGTAGTCGCGTATGTCGGCCCGACCGGCGTCGCGATCTCGCAGGCGAACGCCGAGGTCGTCGCCCCGGTGTCGCTGTATGCCAGCTCGCTCGCCGACATCCAGTCCCACACGGTTCCTGCGGCCGCCTCTTCCGAGGTCGCACCCCTCGACCGCGGCGGATACACCGTCTACGTGAAGCCCAAGCCCAAGCCCAAGCCGGTCGTCGTGACCACCACGGCCAGTTCGTCCTCCAGCTCTTCTTCGGGCTGGTCGCCGCCGTTCGTGGCGCCCGATCCCGGGTCCGCGCAGGCGATCGCGTATCCGATGGTCCTGGCGCGCGGATGGAACGATGCCGAGTTCGGATGTCTCGTGGCGCTGTGGAACAAAGAGTCCGGCTGGCGCGTCAACGCCTACAACGCCGGAAGCGGTGCCTACGGCATCCCGCAGGCTCTCCCGGGCAACAAGATGGGCAGCGTCGGCGCCGACTGGGAGACCAATCCTGCCACGCAGATCACCTGGGGCCTGAACTACATCGGCGGCCGCTATGGGTCGCCGTGCGGCGCGTGGGGCCACTCGCAGAGCGCGGGCTGGTACTGACGACCATGCCGCGGTCGAACCGCCGTCGCTCGGACCCGACAGGCGATGAACCGTTCGAGCGTCTGCTTGCAGGCTGGAAGCGCACCGAGGTACGGCGCGGTGTCCAGTGGACCGTGCAGCCCGTGTCGGCGGTACAGGCGACCAAGACCTATACGTGTCCGGGCTGCGGCCGCACAGTCGACGCGGGCACGGCCCACCTGGTCGCCTGGCGCGCTGACGGAGTCCTCGGCGACGAGGCTGACCTCGCCTCGCGGCGCCATTGGCATTCCCACTGCTGGAGGATCGGCTGACATGGAGATCCGCGGACCTCTGCTTCTTCCCGCGCGCCGGGAAGACATCGAACTGGAGACGATCGACGGGCTCACCCTGGTCGGAGAGCTCGCACTGCCCGCCGAGCGAGACCCGGTCGCAACGCTCGTGACGCTGCATCCGCTTCCCACGGCGGGCGGATTCATGGACTCGCACATCATCCGCAAGGCCGCGGCACGGCTCCCCGCACTCGCAGACCTCGCGGTGCTGCGCTTCAACACCCGCGGCACGTCGTCTTCGCGCGGGACGAGCGACGGAGCTTTCGACGGCGGGCGGGCTGAAGCATTCGACGTCGCAGCCGCGATGGACCTCGTGCGCGAACGAGGGCTCCCGCATCCATGGCTCGTCGGCTGGTCGTTCGGCACCGAACTCGCGCTCAAGTACGGCCGCGACCACGACGTCGAGGGCGCCATCCTGCTCTCACCACCGCTCCACCGCGCGACCGATGCGGATGTGGCGGCGTGGGCCGACGACCACCGTCGAGTGATCGTCCTGGTTCCCGAGTTCGACGACTACCTCAGACCGGATGCCGCGGCGGAGCGCTTCGCGAGTCTGCCGGACGCCGTGCTCATCCCGGTGGCGGGCGGCAAGCATCTCTGGGTGGGCGAGACCCAGACCAGACGCGTGCTGACCGAGATCGTGGCCGCGGTGAATCCGGATGCGCTCCCGCTGCCCGAGGAGTGGGACGGGCCGCTGGGGGAGTAGAGCGTCAGCGCTCGTTCTGACGGGGGATGACCACCTGACGGTAGATGATCAGGATGCTCGCCGCCACGGGGATCGCGATCAGCGCACCGAGCAGTCCCAGGAGCGCCCCGCCGGCCAGCGCGGCGATGACGACGACGGCGCCGGGAACGGATACCGCCCGATTCATGATGCGCGGCGACAGGATGTAGGCCTCGATCTGCATATAGACCAGGTAGTACCCCGCCGCCCAGAGACCGTTGGGCACGGAACCGAGACCTGGGATGAAGCAGATCAGCACGATGATCGTCGAGCCTGTGAGGGTGCCGACGAGCGGGATCAGCGAGAAGAAGAAGGCGATGACCGCGAGCACAGCAGGGAAGGGTGCCTGGATGATCGTCAGGAAGATGAAGCTCAGCACCCCATTGATGACGCCGAGCGACACCTGGCCCATGACGTAATAGCCGACGGAGTCCGTGATCTGCTCGCCGAGATCGATGAACCTCTCCCGCTTGGATGCCGGTGCCAGCTGGTAGACCGCCCGCTTGAGACTCGGAGTGGATGCCGTGAAGTAGATCGTGAGGATCAGCACGATGAACGCTCCGCCGAGGCCGGCGAACAGGGCGACGCCTGCTCCGATCACACCTCCCGTGATGGAGCCGGCATTTTCGAGGGCCCAATCCTGCACCTGGGCGATGACGGCTGCGAGATCGAGGTTCGGGAATGCGTCGTGCACCCAGGTCTCGACGTCGTCCCAGAAAGTCGGGCGGTTCAGCAGCTTCGTGACCTCGTCGACCAGCTGCGACACCTGGTCGGCGAGCACCGGGACGATGATCAAGATGATTCCCGCGAACACCGCCAGCACCCCGAGGATCGTGATGAGGACGGCGAGCCAGCGCTTCATCTTGCGTCGCTCGAGCCACGCCACGATCGGGTCCAGGCCGAGCGAGAGGAACAGCGCAGTTCCGACGTAGAGCAGAATCGTCGACAGCGTCTGGATGCTGCCGATGAAGAGCAGGCCGAGACCCACGCCGAGGGTCGCAACGAACGCGACCCGGAAGGGGTTGTGCACCTTCATGGAGGATGCCGCCTCTCTCGGCGCGTCGGCCGCTTTGCTGTTCCGTCAGGATACGCACTGGTGACGCCCAGCGGCCGGAATGACCCCTCCCGGGCCCCTCTCAGGTCACTTTCGCTAGGCTGAAATGTCAAGTAGAGGATCCGCCCTGTACTCCAGCGGGTTCGGGAGAGGTGTGATTCGTGCGTTTCGTGTGGGCCGTGGCGGCATTCGTGCTCGCCGCAGTGATGATCGTGGCGGGAATCGCGCAGCGAACGATCTTCCAGGGACCCAAGACCGAAACGGTTTCCATCTCGGCTGAGCAGGACGCCCCCTACCTGCTCATCGACGGGGCGGTCCTCAACCAGCTTCCGGGCTCCCAGACGCTCCGCGCGCAGGCCGACGGCGACATCTTCGCCGCCTACGGCCGCGCCGCCGACCTCCAGGCGTGGCTGTCCGACGTCCCCTACAACGAGGTCACGCTAGACGAAGCCGGGGCTATCGTCACGACGAATGTCGTACCCGTGCCGGCTGACGAGGGCGACGCCGAGTCGGGCGACGCCGCGGACGAGCCGGCCGCCGGGCCTACCGACAAGCAGCTGGCGGCTCACAGTCCGGTCGGCTCCGACCTCTGGCTCGATGAGTTCCAGCAGACCGACATCCTGATCGCCCCGCTCCAGCTTCCTGAAGAGATGAGCATCCTGGTGGCGACCGACGGCGTCGAAGCGGCGCCGACCGACGTCACGGTCTCATGGCCCATCGCGAACGCCACGCCCTGGGCGGGTCCGCTCATCGTGGGCGGTGGGATCCTCATGGCCATCGGCGTCCTGCTCTACATCCTGGGGATCCGGCATGCCCGTCGCTCGCGCGGCCCGCGCCGCAAGGGCCTCCCCTTGCCCGTCACCGAGCCGATCGATCTCGCGGTGGAGGGTGAGGACAAGGGCGTCATCAGCGCCAGTCCCTCGACCCGCCGCGCGGTGTCGACCGGCCGCCGGGCCTTCGCGATTGTGCCCGTCGTCGCGGTCTCAGCACTCCTGTTCAGCGGCTGCTCGGCGGACTCCTGGCCCCAGCTGGGTCAGACGCCGACACCGAGTCCCACCGCCACCGTTGTCGCACCCGAGGGCCAGCAGGCGCCCGCCGTCACGAAGGCGCAGGCGGAGCGCATCATCGCCCGCGTCGCGGCGACCGCCGCGGATGCCGACAAGGAGCGCGACAAGTCCCTCGCGGCGACACGCATGGATGGCACCGTGCTCGCCACCCGAGCGACCAACTACGCGCTGCGCGAATCGATCGCCGACTACAAGGCGCCGGCAGCGATCCTGACCAAGCCGCTCGAGATCGTCCTGCCGCAGGCGTACGACGGCTGGCCGCGCTCCATGATGGCAGTGGTGGACGACAAGGCGACCAAGACGTCGAGCATCATGGTGCTCACGCAGGAAGACGCGTGGTCGCCGTACAAGCTCACCTATCAGGCGAGCCTCGAGGCATCGACCGAGATGCCCGACCTCGCGCCGTGGTACATCGGTGCACCTCAGGTACAGCCTGACTCGCCGTTCCTGATCATGGCGCCCGACCAGCTCGCGACCGCGTATGCCGACGTCATCAACGAGGGCGACAAGAGCGAGTACTTCGACATGTTCGAGGCCGAGGGCGATCACCTGCGCGAGGGCATCGCCACCGACCGCCAACGTCGCTTGGACGAGTTCAACAAGACGGCGTCGCAGACCGGCAGCCTCACCTTTTCTTCCGCCGTGGGCTCGCAGGACGCGTTCGCGCTCGCCACTCTCGAAAGTGGCGCTATCGTCGCTGTGAACATCGACGAGACCGACACGGTCAAGCCGACCAACGAGGATGCCGTGATCAAGCTCGAGAGCAATCCGACGGTGAAGACCCTCGCCGGCGCGGATCAGTCGTCCACCGGCTTCTCGACGACGTTCACCGACCAGGTGTTCTTCTACGTCCCGGCCCAGGGGTCGAACGAGAAGATCCGCCTTCTCGGCTATTCCTCCGACATCCTCAACGCGAAGGTGATCCAGTGACCGACGTCTCCCCGGGTGCCGCTCTACGCGGCGCTGTCGACCTCTCGGCACTCCGGAATCGGACCACCGCTCCCGTCCCCGGCGAAGCGTCCGCCACCCCGGCAGCCGCCGTGCCGGCGCTCGTGATGGATGTCACGGACGAGACGTTCCCCCAGGTGCTCGAGCTGTCGCGCACCGTGCCCGTCGTGATCGATCTCTGGGCGGAGTGGTGCGGGCCGTGCAAGCAGCTCTCACCGGTGCTGGAGAAGCTCGTCCTGGAAGCAGGCGGCCGCCTCGTGCTGGCCAAGGTGGACGTCGACGCGAACCCGCAGCTGTCCCAGGCGTTCCGCGCGCAGTCGATCCCGATGGTCGTCGCACTCATCGGCGGTCAGCCGGTTCCCCTGTTCACGGGTGCCGTCCCCGAGCAGCAGGTGCGCGAGGTGTTCGCTCAACTGCTGCAGCTCGCGGCGCAGAACGGCGTGACCGGGACCGTTGAGGTGGCGGGGGCCGGGGAGTCCGACGAGGTCGAGGAAGCGGTGGAGCCGCCGCTTCCACCACTTCACGCCGAGGCCTTCGACGCCATCGAGGCCGGGGACTACCCGCGCGCGATCACCGCGTATGAGAAGGCCCTCGCCGAGAACCCGCGGGACGCAGATGCCCGTGCCGGTCTCGGACAGGTTCGACTGCTCGACCGGGTACAGGGCGTGGACCTTCAGGCCGCCCGTGCCGCCGCGGGCGCCGCGCCGACCGACATCCCCGCACAGCTGACGGTGGCCGATCTCGACCTCGCCGGCGGACACGTCGACGACGCGTTCGACCGACTGCTCGACCTGTTCGCGCTGCTTCCCTCGGATGAGCGCGGACCGGTCCGCGAGCGTCTGCTGGAGCTGTTCGCCCTGGTGGGCGACGCCGATTCCCGCGTCATCCGTGCGCGCGGGCGCCTCGCGTCACTGCTGTTCTGACACGCGGGGCTGCAGCCCGGCTACTCGCGAGGCGTTCCCGCCGGGTCGTGGCGAAGCCACAGCACGCCCAGCGGGGGCAGCACGAGTGTTGCCCGGCCGGATTCGTCCGCCGGCACGATGCCGGCATTGCCCACGCCCGAGCCGCCGTATTCCAGTGCATCCGTGTTCAGGATCTCGTGCCACATGCCCGACTCGCGCAGGTCCAGCTCGTAGTTGTCGATCGGCACGCCTGAGAAGTTGCAGATGACCGCGACCGTGTTGCCGTGCCAGTCGCGCCGCTCGAATGCGATGACATTCGGGTTCCACGACGGACCGCCCAGTCGCGAGAATGCACCTCCGTCGCTGTCCCTGGCCCACAGCGCGGAGTGGGTGCGGTAGGTGCGGTTCAGGACGGAGACGAATCCCTGCAGCTGCGCGTGCGACGGCTGGTCGAGCAGCCACCAGTCGAGCGAGCGTCCCTCGGACCACTCCGAGATCTGACCGAACTCCTGGCCCATGAAGAGCAGCTGCTTGCCGGGATGGCCCCACATGTACGCCAGGAACGCCCGCATGTTGGCGAGCTTCTGCCAGTGGTCGCCCGGCATCCGCGAGAACAGGCTGCCCTTGCCGTGCACGACCTCGTCGTGGCTGATCGGCAGCACGTAGTTCTCGCTGAAGGCGTACACGAACGAGAAGGACAGCTCTCCCTCGTGGTGCGAGCGATACATCGGGTCGCGCTTGATGTACTGCAACGAGTCGTTCATCCAGCCCATGTTCCACTTGAAGCCGAATCCGAGGCCGGCGTGGCTCGTGGGCGCGGTGACACCGGGGAAGCTGGTCGACTCCTCGGCCATCATCGCGATGCCCGGGTATCGCTTGTAGGAGGTGGCATTGACCTCCTGCAGGAAGCGGATGGCCTCCAGATTCTCGCGGCCGCCGTGGACGTTGGGCACCCACTCGCCCTCCTCGCGGGAGTAGTCGAGGTACAGCATGGATGCGACGGCGTCGACGCGCAGTCCGTCGACGTGGAACTCCTCGAACCAGTAGAGGGCGTTGGCGACGAGGAAGTTGCGCACCTCATTGCGCCCGTAGTCGAAGATGTACGTGCCCCAGTCCCGATGCTCGCCGCGACGGGGATCAGGGTGCTCGTAGAGTGCCTCGCCGTCGAACCGCGCAAGCGCGAACGCATCCTTCGGGAAGTGTCCAGGTACCCAGTCCATGATCACGCCGATGTCTGCCTGGTGCAGCCGATCGATCAAATAGCGCAGGTCGTCCGGGTGGCCGAAGCGGCTGGTCGGGGCGTAATAGCCGGTGACCTGGTAGCCCCATGAGCCGCCGAACGGGTGCTCTGCGAGAGGAAGGAACTCGACGTGCGTGAATTGCTGGGCGGTGACGTGCTCGATGATCTGGTCCGCGGCATCCCGATACGAGAGTCCCGGACGCCAGGAGCCGAGGTGCAGCTCGTACACGGACATCGGCTCCGACACCGGAGTGGAACGGCTTCGCCGTGTCATCCAGGCCGAGTCGCCCCATGTGTACGCGGACTGCACGACGACGGATGCCGTGGCGGGAGGCACCTCGGCGAACCGCGCCATGGGATCGGCCTTGAGCACCCACTCGCCTCCGCGGCTCAGCAGTTCGAACTTGTACGCGGTGCCGACGCCGATCTCGGGGATGAAGAGCTCCCACACCCCGGACCCGCCCATCGAGCGCATCGCGTGTCCCTGGCCATCCCAGCGGTTGAAGTCGCCCACCACGCGCACCGCGCGGGCGTTGGGCGCCCAGACCGAGAACGACGTGCCGGTCGAGCCGTCCATGGTGCGCACATGCGCGCCCAGGACATTCCAGAGCTGTTCGTGCCGGCCTTCGGCGATCAGATGCAGGTCGACCTCACCGAGCGTAGGCGGATGACGGTACGGGTCATCCGCGACGTACTCCGGTCCGTCCGGATACGTCGTCAGGATCTCGTAGGCTCCCGGTTCGCCTGACCGCGTTCCCTCCCAGATCCCGGCATGGACGTGCTCGAGCGGCACGCGCGTGCCATCGGCGAAGACGGCCGTCACACTGCCCGCCAGCGGCCGACGCGTGCGAACGGTCCACTCGGCCCCGCCCTGGGAATCGGTGCTCGGATGGATGCCGAGCACGGAGTGAGGATCGTGATAGGCGCCGGAGGCGACGGTCTCGAACAGCTGGTCGGAGGGGGTCATCGCGGGTCCTTCACGTGGAGAATGTGGACGGGGTCGGCGAAGGCGTCGAGCATCACGAAGTTATGATCCGACCAGGTCCATTGGGCACCGGACACGAGATCTTCGACGTCGAAGGGCGCACCGGGCTCGACGCCCCAGACACGGGTGTCCAGGTGGACCATCGTCTGCCTCACCGAATGAGGGTCGGTGTTGACGACCACGATGACCGTGTCGCTGCGACCTGTGGGAGACAGCCCGGCGTCGAGATGCTTGACGTACACGAGGATGGCGTCGTCGTCGCTCCAATGGATGCTGAGATTGCGCAGCTGGAGGAGTGCGGGATGCGCGCGGCGGATCGCATTCAGTCGGGTGAGATACGGCGCGAGCGAGTCACCGCGCGCCTCCGCGCCTGCCCAGTCGCGCACCTTGTATTCGTACTTCTCGTTGTCGATGTTCTCTTCCGACCCCGGGCGCGCCACATTCTCGTACAGCTCGTACCCCGCGTAGACGCCGTACGTCGGTGCGGCGGTCGCGGCGATCGCCGCACGCACCCGGTACGCCGGTCGCCCTCCGAACTGCAGATACTCGGTCAGGATGTCGGGGGTGTTGACGAACAGGTTCGGTCGCACGAAGTCGGCTGTCTCGCGGGCCAGCCCCAGGAAGAACTCCTCGAGCTCCACTTTGGTGTTGCGCCACGTGAAATACGTGTAGCTCTGCTGGAATCCCGCGGATGCCAGGCTCTGCAACGGAGCCGGCCGGGTGAAGGCCTCGGCGAGGAACACGGCATCCGGATGCTCGGCGGTCACCGTGGCGATGAGCCACTCCCAGAACTGCAGCGGCTTGGTGTGCGGATTGTCGACGCGGAAGATGCTGATGCCCTGCGCGATCCAGTGCCTCACCACGCGGAGGACCTCGGCGCGGATGCCCTCGGGGTCGTTGTCGAAATTGACCGGATAGATGTCCTGGTACTTCTTCGGCGGGTTCTCCGCGAAAGCGATGGATCCGTCAGGCAGCGTCGTGAACCACTCCGGATGCTCCGTCACCCACGGGTGGTCGGGAGCGGCCTGCAGGGCGAGGTCGATCGCGACTTCGAGCCCCTCGGCGCGGGCGGCCCGCACGAAGGCACGGAAGTCGGCCAGCGTTCCGAGATCGGGGTGGATGGTGTCGTGACCGCCCTCCGCCGCCCCGATGGCCCACGGAGATCCCGGGTCGCCGGGCTGGGGGTCGAGCGTGTTGTTGCGTCCCTTGCGATTGATCCGCCCGATCGGGTGGATCGGAGGCAGATACAGGACGTCGAATCCCATCGCCGCGACGGCCGGGAGCCGCTTCGCGGCGGTGCGGAACGTCCCGCTCTTGATGGTCCCGTCTTTCAGCAGGCGAGCACCCTCGGAGCGCGGGAAGAACTCGTACCAGGCCCCCGCGCCGGCGCGCTCACGTTCCACGAGCAGTTCCCGCTCGGCTCCGAGCGTCATGAGCGATGTCAACGGCCGGGCCGCGAAATACGCCGCGATGGCGGGATCGCGGACGATCTCGAGCGCGGAAGGGTCGTCTACCGACGGATCACGGAGCGCGGCAGCCGCGCTCTCGAGTGCGCGACGCTCGGCGATCGGCCGGGACTTCTCGGCCACAGCGCGATCGAACAGGCCGGCGCCGATCTCGCGCATGAGCGCGGCATCCACTCCCGCGGCGATCTTGAGGTCGGCGTCATGCTCCCACGTCGCGAACTCGTCGCCGAACGCCTCGAAGCGAAACCGCCACAGTCCCTGCTCGAGCACGGCGACGATCGTCTCCCACCGATCGAAGCCGTCATTGAGGGGGCTGAGCCGGTGAAGCGAGACGTCCCCCGACGGCGACGTCAGGCGAACATGCACCCCGATCCGATCGTGCCCTTCGCGAAAAGCGGTGGCGCGAAAGGGGACGGTCTCGCCGGCGAAAGCCTTCGGGGGGTAGTCGCCCCATGGCACCCCGGGCTTTGTCAGCGCGAGCGGGATGCGGCCTGAGACCGTGTCGCGCCCGGACTGCCACTCGCGTGCGTCACGAACAGGAATGGAGGATGCGCTGCGCCAGGGGAGAGAGCGAACGGTGCGCGTCGACGTTGCCACCTCTTGAACCTACCGCGCGCTTCGGCGGGACGACAGGCGCCGCGACGGTCGATCCGTCGTCACTCGACGCGAAAGAGGTGCATCGACGTGCCCATGAGCGGAATCACGGTGCCCGGAGCATGCTCCGACTGGACGTCGCTCGGCGACTCGTCGGCGCTCGACCAGAGCGACACGTAACGCGAGACGCCATCGATCTCGGGCAGGGTCACGTCGATCGGGCGTTCGTTGCCGTGCACCATCAACAGGATCCTGTTGAAATCCTCGAGTTCGGGGGTGGATGCGGCGACGTACTGCAGCGTGCGGTGTGAGGGATTCGTCCAGCGATCGATCGACATCGTCTCGCCGTTCTCGTCGTACCACTCCATGACGGACGCCGACGGCGTGTGCTCGCCGAGCCGTGCGAACCGGATGGGGCGGAGCGCCGGATTCTCCTCCCGGAGCCGGATGAGCTGCCGCACATGAGCCGCCAGGTCCCGCTGCCAGGGCGCGTGGTCCCAGGCCAGCCAGGTGAGAGCGGAGTCGTGGCAGTACGCGTTGTTGTTGCCCCGCTGCGATCGCCCGAATTCGTCACCGGCCGTCAGCATCGGGATGCCGGCCGAGAGCAGCAGCGTGCCGAGCAGATTGCGCATCGCCTTGCGACGCGTGGCCAGGATCCACTCGTCGTCGGTGGGGCCTTCGGCGCCGTGGTTGAACGACCGGTTCGTATCGGCTCCGTCGCGGTTGTGCTCGCCGTTGCCGAGGTTGTGCTTGACGTCGTACGAGACCAGGTCGCGCAGTGTGAAGCCGTCGTGCGCGGTGACGAAGTTGACGCTCGCGAGCGGGCCGCGCTCGAGGCTGAACGTGTTGGACGATCCCGCAAGCCGTGTCGCGAATCCACCGATGCCCACGGGAGCCGTGGAGGCGCGGCGGGCGTAGTCCACATCGCTCAGCCAGAAGTTGCGGACCCGATCCCGGTAGCGGTCGTTCCATTCGCTCCAGCCGTCGCCGAAGTTGCCGGTCTGCCAGCCGCCCATTCCGACATCCCACGGCTCGGCGATCATCTTGCCGCCGGCGAGGACGGGATCGTCCACGATGGCTCGCAGCAGCGGATGCTCCGGTGTGAACTCGTGCCTCGCGTCTCGTCCGAGCGTCGCCGCGAGGTCGAAGCGGAAGCCGTCGACCTGCAGGTCGTTCGCCCAGTACCGGAGGGAATCGAGAATCAGGCGGGAAGCGGCATCCGTCGCCGTGTCGACCGAATTGCCGCATCCCGTCACGTCGATGTACGCGCCGTCGTCGTGCTGGCGATAGTAGTTTCGGTTGTCGATGCCGCGGAGGCTCGAGCGAGGCCCGCCGAGGCCCTCTTCGGAGGTGTGGTTGTAGACGACGTCGAGGATCACCTCGAGGCCTGCCGCATGCAGCAGCTTCACCATGCCCTTGAACTCGCGGAGGATCGCCTCGGGTCCTTGGCGCCGGCTCTCGGCGGTGGCGTAGGCCCCGTGCGGACTGAAGAAGCTCAGGGTGTTGTAGCCCCAGTAGTTCGTCAGTCCGTGCTGCAGCAGGCGCGGTTCGGTCGCGAACGCATGCACCGGGAGCAGCTCGATGCTGGTGACCCCCAGCGAGAGGAAGTGCTCGATCATGGCGGGGTGCGCGAGGCCCGCATACGTGCCGTGCAGCGCGGGCGGCACGCCGGGATGCCGCTTCGAGAGGCCTTTCAGGTGTCCTTCGTAGATGATCGTGCGGTCGAGGGGGACGCGGGGTTTGCCGACGCTGCCCCAGTCGAACGAGCCGTCGACCGCGACAGAGCGCCAGTCCTCGAACCCGGCGCTGGCGAGACCTCGCGAGTAGGGCTCGAGCAGCAGAGTCCTGCGGTTGAAGGTGTTCCCGTCACGGAGCGGGCCGTCGACGCGGATCGCGTAGCGCGTACCCGCCCGGAGGAGGGATGTCGTCACGGACCAGACCCCGCCGGCGCCGAGTTCGAGGGGGAGACTCTCGGTGATCCAGTCGAGGTCGGTGTCGTCGAAGACGACGAGTTCGATCTCGTCGGCACTGCCCGACCAGACGCGCAGCGTTCCCCCGTCTGGGCCGAACGTCACACCGAGATCGTCGAGATCGGCGCTGAGCATCGTCGGTGGCGCTGCGACCGCGGCGGCGGACTCCGGGCTGAGCATGGGTTCTACAGTAGTAAGGCCGTGAGTCGGGCGGGTTACGGTCGGACGGGGGTGTGGAAATGGTCTATCTCGACCACGCCGCCACCACGCCGTTGCGCGCCGAAGCGCGAGAGGCATGGCTGCACGCGACCGAGACCCTCGGCAACCCGTCGTCCATCCACGGCGCAGGTCAGGCGGCACGCCGCGTGCTCGAGGATGCGCGGGAGCGACTGGCCGCAACCCTCGACTGCGACCCGATCGAGGTCGTGTTCACATCGGGCGGCACGGAATCCGTCAATCTCGGCATCACCGGCCTCTATCGTTCGCGTCGTGAGTCCACGGGTCGCACGGGGATCGTCGCACCCACGGCGGAGCATCACGCGACGATGGACACGCTGGCCTGGCTGCACGCACACGAGGTCGCGGACGTCGAATGGGTGCCGGTGGACCGCGATGCGCGCGTGGATCTCGAGGCATGGCGCAGCGCGGTGGACAGCGGGGATGCCGCGGTCGCGACTCTTCTCGCGGCCAACAATGAGATCGGCACCCTCCAGCCGGTGGTCGAAGCATCCACGGCCTGCGCGGATGCGGGGGTTCCGCTGCACCTGGATGCCGTCGGGGCGTTCGGGCATCTGCCGCTGTCGTTCCGCGGGATCCGAGCCGAGTCCGGCTCCCGCGCCGGCGGACTCGTCGCGCTCAGCGTCGCGGCGCACAAACTCGGCGGACCGGCGGGCGTCGGCGCGCTCGTGGTCGCACGCGAGGCCAGGATCGAACCGCTCGTGCACGGTGGCGGCCAGCAGCGCGGTCTGCGAGCCGGCACGCAGGATGCCGCCGGCGCCGTTGCTTTCGCGGTCGCCGCTGAGCTCGCGGTCGCCGAGCTCGATGCCGAAGCCGCGCGCCTCGGCGCCCTCCGAGATCGGCTGGAGGAGAGTGTCGGCGCCGCGATACCCGAGGCACGCATTTCGGCGTCGAGCGTCGAGCGTCTGCCGGGCCACGTCCACCTCGTGCTGCCGGATGCGCAGGGCGACTCGATGCTGCTGCTGCTCGATACGGCGGGCATCGCCGTGTCGACGGGTTCCGCGTGCCAGGCCGGCACCCCCGAGCCGTCGCATGTCGTCCTCGCGATGGGGCTCGGGCAGCAGGCGGCGCGCAGCGCGTTGCGGCTCACCCTCGGACGCTCCACCACGACCGAAGATGTGGACGCCGTCATCCGTGCACTTCCCGACGCATACGAGCGCGCACGCCGCGCCGGGATGTCCTCGCGCGTCGTGCGGTGACGTGGGCGCCGCCACAGCCCTCTCAGGACCCCTGGAGGCGGAGCCTCGTAGAATCGACGGATGCGCGTACTGGCGGCCATGAGCGGGGGAGTGGACTCCGCGGTCGCTGCTGCGCGCGCGGTCGACGCGGGCCACGACGTCACCGGCGTGCATCTGGCCCTGTCTCGCGCCGGCGGCACCCTGCGCGCCGGCAGCCGCGGCTGCTGCACGATCGAGGACGCGATGGATGCGCGCCGTGCGGCGGACCGCCTCGGCATCCCGTTCTACGTGTGGGATTTCTCGGAGCGATTCCGGGATGACGTCATCGAGGATTTCGTCGCCGAGTACTCGGCTGGCCGCACCCCGAATCCGTGCATGCGCTGCAACGAGCGGATCAAGTTCGCCGCGGTGCTCGAGAAGGCGCTCGATCTCGGGTTCGACGCCGTGTGCACGGGTCACTACGCGATCATGCGCGCGGATGAGTCAGGATCCCTCGAACTGCATCGGGCGAGTGACAACGCGAAGGACCAGTCATATGTGCTGGGGGTGCTCACGGCGGAGCAGCTGGCGCACACCATGTTTCCCCTGGGCGAGACGCCCTCGAAGGCGCTCGTTCGCGCGGAGGCCGAGGCACGAGGGCTCACAGTTGCGCACAAGCCCGACAGCCATGACATCTGCTTCATTCCCGACGGCGACACGCGGGGCTGGCTCGCGGAACGGGTCGGCACCGCGACGGGGGAGATCGTCGACCGCTCCGGTGCCGTCGTAGGCACCCACGAGGGTGCGCACGCCTTCACCGTCGGACAGCGCCGCGGCCTCTCGCTGGGCGTGCCGGCGCCAGACGGCAAGCCCCGGTTCGTGCTGGAGGTGCGGCCCATCTCGAACACGGTGGTCGTCGGCCCGAAGGAAGCCCTCGCAACCGCAGAGATCGCGGGGGAGCGCTTCACCTGGGCGGGACGGCCTCCCGCGGCATCCGACTTCGCATGCCATGTGCAGATCCGCGCACACGCCGACCCCGTGCCGGCCGGCGCCTGCATCGCCGAGGGCACCATCACGGTCGTCCCCGAGACGCCGCTCGACGGTGTTGCACCGGGACAGACCGCGGTGCTGTACGTCGGCACCCGAGTGCTCGGACAGTTCACGATCGACCGCACGGTGTCGGCGGTTCCCGCGACGGTCTGACCTGCGCGCGTGTCGGCACCGGCTCCTAAACTGGCCGGGTGACGGACTCCGCAGCCATCGATGACAACCTCGAGACAACCGCTGGACGGCCACTCGATCCGGCGCTCGCTGACCTCACGCTCGAGCAGGCTCGCACCGAGGCGCAGACGCTCACCGAACAGATTCTCGGTGCGCGAGATGCCTACTACGGGCAGGATGCCGAGATCGTGGACGACGCCACGTACGACGCCTGGATGCACCGACTCGAGGCCATCGAGCGGCTTCACCCGGAGGTGCAGGGCCAGGACTCCCCGACGCTGACTGTCGGTGCGGCATCCGGCACCCTGTTCGCGCCGGTGGAGCATGCCGAGCGGATGCTGAGCCTCGACAACGTCTTCAGCGACGAAGAGCTTCTCGCGTGGGCCGCACGGGTCGAGCGCGACGCCGGCCGGTCGGTGCACTACCTCTGCGAGTTGAAGATCGACGGGCTCGCGCTCTCGCTGCGCTATGAGCACGGCCGGCTGACCAGCGCGGCCACGCGAGGCGATGGTCGAGTCGGAGAGGACGTCACCGACAATGTGCGCCAGGTGCGTGGAATCCCCCTCGCCCTCGCGGGCGAAGGGCACCCCGCCCTCGTCGAGGTGCGCGGCGAGGTGTTCTTCAACGTCGCGGACTTCGAGTCGCTGAACGAGTACCAGGAGTCGATGGGCGATCGCCTCTTCGCGAACCCGCGCAATGCGGCCTCCGGATCCCTGCGCCAGAAGACCGAGGGCAAGAACGAGAAGCAGCTCGACGCCGTGCACCAGCGCCTGTCCCGGCTGAGGATGACGGTGCACGGCATCGGCGCGTGGCCCGACCCACCGGTGACCACCCAGAGCGAGATCTACGCCCTGCTCGAATCGTGGGGACTGCCGACGAGCGAGTACTTCCGCGTCGCGGACTCGGCCGAGAGCGCTGATGAGTTCATCCGTCACTACGGCGAGCATCGGCACGACGTCGAGCACGAGATCGACGGCGTCGTCGTCAAGGTCGACGAGCTCGCCCTGCACGATGAGCTCGGTGCGACCAGCCGCGCTCCGCGCTGGGCGATCGCGTACAAATACCCGCCCGAGCAGGTCAACACCAAACTGCTCGACATCGTGGTGTCGGTCGGCCGCACCGGACGCGCGACCCCGTTCGCGGTGATGGAGCCCGCGCGCGTCGCAGGCAGCGTCGTCCGGCAGGCGACCCTCCATAATCAGGACGTCGTGAAGGCCAAGGGCGTGCTGATCGGCGACACGATCGTGATCCGCAAAGCCGGAGATGTCATCCCCGAAGTGCTCGGTCCCGTGGTCGAGCTTCGCGACGGCACCGAGCGCGCTTTCGTGATGCCCTCCGAGTGTCCCGAGTGCGGCTCGACGCTCGCCCCGGCGAAGCCCGGCGACATCGACCTGCGCTGTCCGAACGCCCGCTCCTGCCCGGCGCAGGTGCGCGGCCGCGTGGAGCATGTCGGCTCACGTGGCGCCCTCGACATCGAAGGGCTCGGCGAGGTCTCGGCAGCTGCCCTGACCCAGCCGGTGCGACCCGAGACCCCGCCCTTGGCATCCGAAGCCGGCGTGTTCGACCTCCGTCCACAGGATCTGTTCCCGATCGACGTCGTGGTGCGGGATGCCGAGACCGGCCTTCCTCGCCTGCTCGACGACGGCACTCCCGACACGCGGTCGCCCTTCCGGCGGCAGCGCAAGAAGGGCGATCCGGAGTTCGACGCCGACGGTCCGTTCGACGGAGACGCGGGCCACGTCCTCTCGGTGGCGGCAACGGCACTGCTCGGGAACATCGAACGCGCCAAGACGAAAGATCTCTGGCGTTTCCTCGTGGCGCTGAACATCCGCCATGTCGGACCGGTCGCCGCGCGGGCGCTTGCGCAGTGGTTCGGCTCGGTAGCCGCCATCCGCGCTGCGACGCGCGATGAACTCGCGGCGGTCGAGGGTGTCGGCGGGATCATCGCCGACTCGCTCGTGGACTGGTTCGACGTCGACTGGCACCGCGAGATCGTCGACCGGTGGACCGCCGCCGGTGCGCAGCTAGCGACGCCGGGGCATGAAGGTCCCGGCGCGTCGATCATCGAGGGAGGCGTGCTCGAAGGTCTGACCGTGGTGGCCACCGGTTCGCTCGAGGGCTACTCCCGCGAAGGAGCGCAGGAGGCGATCATCAACGCGGGCGGAAAGGCCGCGTCGAGCGTGTCGAAGAAGACCGACTTCGTCGCCGCCGGTCCCGGCGCCGGCTCGAAGCTCGCCAAAGCCGAAGAGCTCGGAATTCGTATCCTGGATGCCGCGCAGTTCCACGTGCTGGTCACCGAGGGCCCGGCGGCCCTCGGTGTGGCGCCCGCTGCTCCCGTCGAGTGAGCGCGACATGGCCCAGTGGCTCTACCGGATCGTGCCCGTCCGGCCGGCCATGGTCGCTGATCCGACCGAACGCGAAGACGAGATCGTCGGTGCGCACTTCTCATACCTCGTGGAGTTGCGGGATCGCGGCATCCTGATCCTGGCGGGTCGCACTCAGGAGCAAGTCGGGACGTTCGGCATCACCATCTTCGAAGCCGAGGACGAGGATGCGGCGCGTGCGGTCATGATGAGCGATCCTGCCGTCGCCGCCGGTGTCTTCGAGGCATCACTGCACCCGTACGCCATCGCCGTGGCGCGGGAGGGTCTGGTCGGTTGAACCCGCTCGCATGCCGCGTCCGATCGGCGAGTGTCGTATCTGTGTTCTCATGTGCTGCCTACCGTCACGAAGGAGGCACCATGCCGGAAAATCCAGGGCGTGATCGCTGCGCTGCCTGGTCCCGCTTGACGACAGCCCCGTCCCGCCACCAGGGTCTCTGACGTCTGGTCCCTTCACGGGGACCTCAGCGCACGATGAGGCGGCCACCCGTCGCGACCACGTCGGTCGGTGCATCGCAGAACTCGAGCTGGGTGCACTGATCGTCGTAATCCGTCGACCCAGCACCTGCGACGGTGAAGACGGTTGTCGCTGAAGCCGCGATCACTCCACCGACGACGGATGCGATGAGCAGTGCGGCCATCGAGCATGCAACGCGATCGGGTGGCCTTGGGAGGAGGCGTATGCCTGTCGTGGAGCGGCCCGCTTCGCCCGCATCCCGGTGCTCGGCGGCGCCGAGTTCGACGAGGCACCCGCCTCCGCCTCTTCGTCGATCGTCGGCCTGACTCCCCGCGAGTCGGAGATCGTGACGCTCGTGACTGCGGGGCGCTCGTATCGTGAGATCGCTGATGAGCTATTCGTCAGCGAGAAGACGGTGAGCTCCCACATCTCCAACATCCTCCGCAAGGCAGGCGCGGCGAATCGTGTCGATCTCGCGCGTCTTGCGAGCGGCGTCAGCCCCCAGAAGTCAGGGTGAGGATCCGCTCGCGCACCTGGCGACGCAGCACCTTGCCGATGATCGACTTGGGCAGCTCGTCGACGACGAAGATGCGGCGCGGAACCTTGTAGGGCGTGAGAACCCCGCGGGCGAACTCGCGGATCGCTTCGACATCGACCTCCTGGCCGCCCGCGACCACGATCGCGGCGACGACCTCCTCGCCCGAGTGTTCGCTCGGCAGGCCGACGACCGCGGCATCCTCGACCAGTGGGTGCTGGCGAAGCACGTTCTCGACCTCCGTCGGGGCGACGTTGAATCCGCCCGTGATGATCAGCTCTTTGATGCGGTCGACGATCCGGATGAATCCGGCGTCGTCGACCGTCACGATGTCACCGGTGCGGAACCAGCCGTCGACCATGACGGCCTCCGTCTCCTCGGGCTTGCCGTAGTAGCCCTGGAACACCTGCGGGCCGCGCACGATGAGCTCGCCCCGCTCGCCGGCGGGCACGTCACTCGTCGGATCGTCCGGATCGACGACGCGGCATTCGGTGCCGGGCAGCGGCAGGCCGACGGTACCGGGCACGCGATTGTGGGCCACGGGGTTCGCCATGAGGACCGGAGAGCATTCGCTCAGCCCGTAGCCCTCGACGAGGTAACCGCCAGACGCCGCCTCGAAAGGCACGACGAGTTCGTGAGGCAGTGCCATGGCGCCCGAGATCGCGACCTTCGTGCCCTCCAGCGACACGCCCCTCTCCCGAGATGCCTTGAGCAGTCGATCGGCGATCGGCGGGACGAGCGGAAGGAACGTGGCCGGGTGCTTCTTCGTCACGGTCAGCACCATGTCGGGATCGAATCGCGGGAACAGCACGAGCCGTGCGCCCATCGACATGGCGAACGTCAGGCAGAGCGTCAGGCCGTAAGCATGGAACATCGGCAGCACGGCATAGACGACGCAGCCGTCGCCGCGCACGATAGAAGGGACCCACGCGCGCGCTTGCGCTGCGTTCGACAGCAGGTTGCGGTGCGTCAGCGACGCACCCTTCGGTGTGCCCGTTGTGCCGCTCGTGTACTGGATGAGCGCGAGGTCATCGGTGCCGGGCGTCGGATGGGATGCAGGCAGCGGTGCCGAGCCGACGACATCCTCCCAGGGCACCGTGTCGGTGACCCGCTCGTACAGTGCGGCTCGGGATTCGCGGGCCTTGGCGATCGGCAGCCGCAGCGCGAGGCGCGTGCCGAAGGGCATCGCCTTGATGACATCCACCGAGACCACGGCCGCCAGGGCCAGGTCGGCAGGGAACTCCTGGACCGACTTCACGACCTTGGTCCACACGATGGCGTGCTTCGCGCCGTGGTCTTCGAACTGCTTGCGGAGCTCGCGCGGCGTGTACAGGGGGTTGTGCTCGACGACGACGGCACCGAGACGCAGGATCGCGTAGAACGCGACGATGTGCTGCGGGCAGTTCGGCAGGACTATCCCGACGGGGTCGCCTGGCCCGACACCGAGGTCGCGGAGTCCCGCCGCGGCCCGCTGGATCTGCTCATCGAGCTCGCGATACGACGTCGTGCGGCCGAAGAACTCCAGCGCGGGTGCGTCGGGGAAGTCGCGTGCCGATGCCGCGACGATGTCGACGAGCGAGCCAGTGACGGGATCGAGGTCCTCCGGCACCCCCTCGGCGTAACTGCTTGTCCAGGGGCGCGGAGGATCGTACGTCGTCACGCGCACAGCCTACGCCGCGGGTTCCCGCCGCTGCAGGCGGGCACGGCCTCGAGAGCGCGCCCCCGTAGACTTGACCGGTGTCTGAAATCACCCCTGATCTCGTGCGCCACCTCGGTGTGCTCGCCCGGATCCAGCTCAGCGACGAGGAGGTCGAGCGCCTCACCGGGCAGCTCGACGTGATCGTCGACAACATCGCGAAGGTGTCGCAGGTGGCCACTCCGGATGTGCCGGCGACCAGCCACCCGATCCCTCTGGAGAATGTCTTCCGCCCCGACGGCGTCGGCGACATGCTCACCGTGGCGCAGGTGCTGCAGAACGCTCCGGATGCCGCGGACGGCCGATTCCGCGTGACGGCGATCCTCGGAGAAGAGCAATGAGCGACCTCACGAGACTGACAGCCGCCGCTCTGGCCGAGAAGCTCGCCTCACGCGAGATCTCGAGCGTCGAGGCCACGCAGGCGCATCTCGACCGCATCGCGGCCGTGGACTCGGACATCCATGCGTTCCTCCACGTCAGCGACCACGCGCTCGAGGTCGCCGCCGACATCGACCGGCGCCGTGCCGTGGGCGAGCAGCTCGGACCGATCGCGGGGGTTCCGCTGGCGATCAAGGACGTGCTCGTGACCACCGACATGCCCTCGACGAGCGGATCGAAGATCCTCGAGGGGTACATGTCGCCGTTCGACGCGACGGTTGTGGCCAGGTCTCGCGCAGCGGGTCTGGTGCCCCTCGGCAAGACCAACATGGACGAGTTCGCGATGGGTTCGTCCACCGAGCACTCCGCCTATGGGCCGACCCGCAACCCCTGGGACCTCGAGCGAATTCCGGGTGGGTCCGGTGGGGGGTCGGCGGCCGCTGTCGCCGCGTTCGAGGCGCCGTTGGCGCTCGGGTCCGACACGGGCGGATCGATCCGGCAGCCGGCCCACGTGACCGGCACCGTCGGACTCAAGCCCACGTACGGCGGGGTCAGCCGGTACGGCGCGATCGCGCTCGCCTCGAGCCTCGACCAGGTCGGCCCCGTCACCCGCACGGTGCTCGATGCCGGACTGCTGCACGACGTGATCGGCGGCCATGACCCGAACGACTCCACCTCGCTGCAGGACTCGTGGCCCTCCTTCGCCGCCGCGGCCCGCGACGGAGCCCGAGGCGATGTGCTCAAGGGACTCAAGGTCGGCGTCATCAAAGAGCTGCCGGATGCCGGATTCCAGACCGGTGTGTCGGAGTCGTTCCGGGGCGCGCTCAGCGCCATGGAGGCGCACGGGGCGGAGATCGTCGAGGTCAGCGCGCCGCACTTCGAGTACGGCGTCGCGGCGTACTACCTGATCCTGCCCGCCGAGGCCTCCAGCAATCTGGCGAAGTTCGACTCGGTGCGTTTCGGGCTCCGCGTCGACGTGCCCGGAGGCACGGTCGAGGACGTGATGGCCGCAACCCGGGACGCGGGCTTCGGCGACGAGGTGAAGCGCCGCATCATCCTCGGCACGTACGCCCTTTCGGCGGGCTATTACGACGCCTACTACGGGTCGGCCCAGAAGGTGCGCACGCTCATTCAGCGTGACTTCGACGAGGCGTTCGCCGCCGTCGACGTGATCGCCACGCCGTCGGCGCCGACGACCGCTTTCCGGATCGGCGAGAAGGTCGATGACCCGATGCAGATGTACCTCAACGACGTCACGACGATCCCGG
Organism: Microbacterium pumilum; assembly: GCF_039530225.1. Classification (NCBI taxonomy): domain Bacteria; kingdom Bacillati; phylum Actinomycetota; class Actinomycetes; order Micrococcales; family Microbacteriaceae; genus Microbacterium; species Microbacterium pumilum. Next base: position 3,049,849 of record NZ_BAAAOH010000001.1, on the reverse strand, counting down.
CGAACCTCGCCGGTGTGCCGGGAATCTCGATTCCCTCTGGGATCGCCAGCGAGGATGGGCTGCCGGTCGGCATCCAGTTCCTCGCGCCCGCTCGCGAGGACGCCCGCCTGTACCGGGTCGGCGCCGCACTCGAAGCCGTACTCGTCGACTCGTGGGGCGGCCCGCTGCTGGACCGCGCCCCCGCTCTTCGCGCGGTTGCTGTGCTTCGACAGGCTCAGCAACCGATCGAAGCACAGGGTCCGATGGGAGGGCGACTCTGATGGCGACTGCCGCTCTGATGGATTTCGACAAGGCTCTCGAGCTCTTCGAGCCCGTGCTCGGCTTCGAGGTGCACGTCGAGCTGAACACCAAGACCAAGATGTTCTCCGGCGCGGCGAATCCTGCGCACTCCGACAACCACGGAGCCGGCGCGAACTCGCTCGTGGCACCCGTGGACATGGGACTTCCCGGCTCGCTGCCCGTGGTGAACGCCGAGGCCGTCAGGTACTCGATCAGTCTCGGCCTCGCTCTCGGCTGCTCGATCGCACCCTCCAGCCGATTCGCGCGGAAGAACTACTTCTATCCCGACCTCGGCAAGAACTACCAGATATCCCAGTACGACGAGCCGATCGCCTTCGAGGGTTCAGTCGACATCGAGCTCGCTGACGGCACCGTCGTGACGGTGCCGATCGAGCGCGCGCACATGGAAGAGGATGCCGGCAAGCTCACGCATGTCGGTGGATCGACCGGCCGCATCCAGGGTGCGGAGTACTCGCTCGTCGACTACAACCGCGCCGGCGTGCCGCTCGTCGAGATCGTCACGAAGCCGATCTACGGTGCCGAGCACCGGGCGCCCGAGATCGCGAAGGCGTACGTGCAGACGATCCGTGACATCGTGATCGGGCTCGGCATCTCAGAGGCCCGCATGGAGCGCGGAAACCTGCGCTGCGACGCGAACGTATCGCTCAGGCCCCGAGTTGGGGCGGGCGAGGCCACCCCACCACTCGGCACCCGCACGGAGACCAAGAACGTCAACTCCATGCGATCGGTGGAGCGCGCCGTGCGCTACGAGATCCAGCGCCAGGCGGCGATCCTTGCGGCCGGCGGCTCGATCATCCAGGAGACGAGGCATTGGCACGAAGACACCGGCACGACCTCGCCAGGGCGGCCGAAATCCGATGCGGACGACTACCGCTACTTCCCCGAGCCGGATCTGCTTCCGGTCGCGCCGTCCGAGGCCCTCATCAACGAACTGCGCGCCGCACTCCCCGAGCCGCCGGCTGCCCGTCGCCGCCGACTCAAGACCGACTGGGGCTTCACGGATCTGGAGTACCAGGATGTCGTGAACGGCGGCCTGCTCGCGGATGTCGAGGCGACTGTAGCCGCCGGAGCCGCACCCGCGGCGGCCCGCAAGTGGTGGACCGGCGAGATCGCCCGTATCGCGAACGCGACGGATCGCGAGGCGACGGACCTCGTCACTCCGGCGGATGTCGCCGCCCTGCAGTCGCTCGTCGACTCGGGGGCACTCAACGACAAGCTGGCGCGCCAGGTGCTCGAAGCCGTGATCGCAGGGGAGGGGACCCCGCAGGAGGTCGTCGATGCCCGTGGGCTGGCCGTCGTCTCGGATGATGGTGCGCTCATCGCTGCGATCGACGAGGCCCTCGCGTCGCAGCCCGACGTGCTCGAGAAGATCCGCGACGGCAAGGTGCAGGCGGCCGGGGCGATCATCGGTGCGGTCATGAAGGCGATGAGGGGGCAAGCGGATGCCGCGCGCGTGCGCGAGCTCGTGCTGGAGCGCGCAAGCGCTCAGACGCCAGAGTGAGATGTCGGCGGTGCCCGTCGGCCTGACGATGTGCGGCCCACAATCGCCAAACGGGTGTCGGCAGCGGACGGGAGAATAGGCGCATGGGACGCGGCGACGGATCGGGCAGACTCACCTCGCCCGAGGGGGCCGACGACGCCGGGACCGGCATCCTGCATGTCGACATGGACGCGTTCTACGCGTCCGTCGCTGTGCTCGATGACCCCTCGCTCAAGGGAAAGCCGATCATCGTAGGTGCACCCGAAGCACGCGGTGTCGTCTCGAGCGCGTCCTATGAGGCGCGCCGCTTCGGGGTGCGCTCGGCGATGCCCGTCGCCCAGGCACTACGGCTGTGCCCGACCGCGATCGTCGTCTCGCCCGACTTCAGCCGGTTCCTCGAAGAATCGGCGAAGGTCATGGCACTCTTCCACGACGTGACGCCGAACGTCGAGCCGCTTTCGATCGACGAGGCCTTCCTCGACGTGCGCGGCGCCCGCAGGTTGTGGGGGAGTCCCGGGGTGATCGCGCGCGCGCTGAAGGAGCGCGTGCTCGACGACACGGGTCTCACCTGCAGCATCGGGGTCGCGGCGACGAAGCATGTCGCGAAGATCGCCTCGACGCTCAGCAAGCCGGACGGGCTCCTCATCGTCCCCGAAGCCGGAACCGAAGCGTTTCTTCGTCCGCTATCGGTGCGGGCTCTCTGGGGTATAGGCCCGAAAGCCGCCGAATCGCTCGAAGGTCGCGGCATCCACACCGTCGCCGATGTGCTCGACACTCCGTCAGCAGTGCTCGAGCGTTCGCTCGGTCCCGCGATGGGCGATCGCATCTGGCACCTGGCGCGTGGGATCGATCAGCGCCAGGTCGAGACGCACCGTGTCGACAAGAGCGTCGGCCATGAGGAGACCTTCCTTCAGGACATCTCAGACGACGGAGTGCTCCGGTCGGAGCTGCGCCGGCTGGCCGACAAAGTGGGTGCGAGATTGCGCAGGCACGGTTGGGAGGCGTCGACGATCGCGATCAAGGTGCGGTATGCCGACTTCACGACGATCTCGCGGTCGCAGACGCTGCCAGAGCCGACATCCGTCGGACAGCGGATCGGGGATGCCGCGCACGACCTCTTCGCCACGGTGGACCGCCGGTTGCCGGTGCGACTGGTCGGCGTGCGCGCCGAGAAACTGCGGCCCTCCGAATCGGCGGTCATGACTCTGTGGGACGACGATGAGGACTGGCGCCGCATCGAGGACGCACTCGACGGTGCCGCCGCGCGGTTCGGCGGTGGTGCGGTCACGCGCGCGACCCTGCTCGGAAAGCCGCGCAGTGGGGGAACGCTGCCATCGAATCCGCGACCGCCCGTGGTCGATTGAGTCAACCCCTGGGCACGTGGCGACGCGCCCACTAGCGTGGACGCATGCCCAACATCGCACTCGAACTCGGTCAGCAGTCCGCGTCCTTCGGCGTCCACAGCGCTTATGGCGAACAGCAGGATGTCGACGGCATCCGCATGATCCCGGTAGCGCTCACCTGGTCCGGCTTCGGCGGCGGATCCGACGAGGCAGGCAACGGCGGGGGCGGGGGCGGGGGCTGGTCGATCCCGTTGGGCGCCTATCTCCGCAAGGGCGACGACCTCCGGTTCGAGCCGAACATCGTGTCGCTGCTCACTGTGGCAATCCCGTTCGTCTTCTTCGCGGGACGAGCGCTCAGTCGTGTCATCCGCGCCATCAAGAAGTAGCTCGGACCCGGTCGCAACGGCTCTCGAGGCGGCAGCCGCGACGCTCGCGCCGGCGATCACGGCGATCGCGGCATCCAACCCCGTCGTGCTCATCGATGGCCGCAGCGGGGCCGGCAAGACCTCGCTCGCACGTGCGCTGGTCGCGAGGTGGCCGCTGAGCGGGCGCGTGCAGCTCGTCGCGCTCGACTCCCTGTACCCGGGCTGGGATGGCCTGGCCGCCGGTGTCGAGCTGGCTCGCGAGCAGGTCCTCGTGCCTCACGCGCGCGGTTTCGTGGGCGTGTGGCAGCGCTGGGACTGGGATGCCGGTGAGCCGGCGGAGGCGCACGCGGTCGATCCGTCGCTGCCGCTCATCGTCGAGGGCTCGGGGCTGCTCAATGGGGTGACCGCAAAGCTCGGCGACGTGCGCGTCTGGCTCGAGTCGCCGGCGCTTTCGCGAAGGCAGCGCGCGCTGACCCGAGATGGCGAGGCGTTCCGCCCGCATTGGGATCAGTGGGCGAAGCAGGAGGAGCGTCACATCGCAAGCGACAGGCCGGCCCAGCACGCCACGCACGCCTTCGCGATCCCCTGAAGATCGCTCGGTCACTGTCCTTCGTCGGCCGCGGTCACCAGTCCGTGGAGCCGGTAGCCGAGCCAGTCGTAGATTCCGAACCGCGGGTCGTCCTCGTCGTGGTCATCGGGCCCTTCTATCCCGAGCCGATCGGCCAGCACGAGCCGGATCGCGGCGAGCGTGCGCAGCCACGCCTGCACGTCTGCGGGGTCGAGGCGGATGTCGGTCTGCTCGATGAGCCGCGGATCGTCCGGGTCGTCGGGGATGACAGCGGCATCCTGCAACGTGGCCAGCACGAGCCCGGCATCCGACCGTCGTCGCGCCAGCAGGTCGTCCTCGGTGAGGTCGCGGAATTCGCGCGCCGCCTCGGGATCATCGGCATAGGCGTCCGGCACGAGCCTGCCGATCGCGGGATCGGCGGTCGAGACCGCCGACTCCTCGATTAGCTCGGCGAACTGCGTGACGAGCCCGACGAGGTGGGCGGCCTCGATCCGCGTGAGGTCGAGCGCCACGATCCGATCGGCGGTCATTGGGGCGCCTGCCGCACCGTCGCCCACAGACCGTAGTCGTGCATCGCCTGGACGTGCAGTTCCATCTGTTCCCGCATTCCCTCGGCCACCACCGCGTGTCCCTCGTTGTGCACGGCGAGCATGAGGCGCTCAGCCTCGGCGCGTGGCAGTCCGAAGTACTCGCGGAAGACGTGCGTGACGTAGCTCATCAGATTCACCGGGTCGTCCCACACGACTGCCTGCCACGAGCGCTCGGGTTCAGTCCGTTGACGCAGCTCTGACTGCTCGTCGACATGCGGTGTCGTCAGGACGGCGGTCATGCCCACCCCAGTTCGTGCAGACGCTCATCGTCGATTCCGTAGAAGTGGGCGATCTCATGAACGAGGGTGGTGTGCACCTCGTCGCGCAGGCTCTCCTCATCGTCGCAAGCGACGAGATGAGGCTCCCGGTAGACGATGATCCGATCGGGGAGCTCGCCGCCGCCGTAGCGATCCCGCTCAGTGAGTGCCCAGCCGTCGTAAAGCCCGAACAGGTCGAGACTGCCGTCCTCTGGCCGATCCTCGACGACGAAGACGATGTTGTCGAGCCCGTCGACCATGTCGTCGGGGAGCTGATCCAGTTCGTCGGTCACGAGCTGCTCGAAGGCCGCGGCATCCATCTCAACCATGATCGCTCATCACCGGACGCCCACCGCGCTCTGCGGGTGAGTAACGGGACTTGAACCCGCGGCCCCCTGGACCACAACCAGGTGCTCTACCAACTGAGCTATACCCACCATGTGCCCGACTGCTCGGGCAACCAGAAGATTCTCTCACACCCCGGGGACGAACGACGACACGACCGACGCCGCTGCGGCACGCGCCCCATCGCTGGTCGGACCCGGCTCGGGGACGAAGACTGCCTGGCGATAGTAGGCAAGCTCACGGATCGATTCAAGGATGTCGGCGAGTGCCCGATGACCACCATCCTTCGCCGGCGCGTGGATGTAGGCGCGCGGATACCAGCGGCGGGAGAGCTCTTTGATGCTGGAGACGTCGACGTTGCGATAGTGCAGCCACCGGTCGATACGGGGCATGTACTTCGCGAGGAACATCCGGTCGGTGCCGATCGTGTTGCCCGCGAGCGGCGCCTTTCCGCGAAGCGGCACGAACTGCTGGATGTACTCGAGCGCCTGGAACTCGGCATCCGCGACGCTCACGCCGTGTGGGATCTCGGTCAGGAGCCCCGAGGTCTGGTGCATCTTGGTGACGAATTCGCTCATGTTGTCGAGCGCAGAAGCATCGGGTTTGATGACCACTTGGAAACCGGGATGCACCGGCCGTAGCTCGAAGTCGGTCACAACGACCGCGATCTCGACCAGCTCGTCGATATCGAGGTCGAGGCCCGTCATCTCGCAGTCGATCCACACCAGACGATCATTGTCGGACCCCACCATGCGCTCCATCCTATTGACTGCCTCAGACAGCCCGGGTCGACGCGGTGCGTAAACCGAAAAAGCCCCTCCGGGAGGATTCGAACCCCCGACCTGGCGGGTAGAAACCGCTCGCTCTATCCCCTGAGCTACGGAGGGAAGGGTGGGAACACCAGATTACCGGTCACCGAGGACAGACGTGGAAACGGCCCGCGTGGACGCTGGCGGTTTGCCGGACCTCGGCGTAGCGTCGGTCTCGGACGCATCGATAGGAGTTCACCATGAGCACCACTGAGACGCACCACCCTCTCTGGGTCGCCTACGGACAATCCGGGGTCGTGGGGAGCATCCGCAAGGACGACGGCGGATACACCGTCACCATGGCCGGCGCCGATGCCGCGGCCGGCACCTATCCGTCGATGGAGGTCGCAAAGAGCGCCCTGCACTCGCACATGACGCCGGGCAGCGACTGGCCGGAGTTCCGCGAGCACTGACGTGCCGGTGCGCCTCGACCGCGCTGCTTCGCCCTGACGGGCACGGCGGGGATGGCGGCACGTGGTCGATCAGGCTCCAGCCGGACGCGCGGCATCCGCTCGACCTCGCAGTGGTCGGCGTGCGTCGAGCAACGGCAAAGCCATATGCACGAGGGGTCCGATGAGGACCGCGAAGAGGATCGTGCCTATGCCGACGGTGCCGCCGAGCATCCAGCCCACCACCAGCACGGTCAGTTCGACAAGAGCGCGGCAGAGCCAGATCGGCCAGCCGAGGCGGGCGTTCATGCCGGTCATGAGACCATCGCGCGGTCCGGGGCCGAAGTGGGCACCGATGTACAGGCCCGAGGCGACTGCAACCATCAGAATTCCGGCCACCAGCACGGCGAACTGAGAGGCGATGCCCGAAACCGGCGGCACGATCCACAGGACGGCCTGAATGCTCGTGCCGACGACCAGGATGTTGGCGATCGTGCCGACACCGGGCTTCTGCCGCAGCGGGATCCACAGCAGCAGCACGAAGAAGCCCACGATGTTTGTGATCCACCCGATGCCGATGCCGGTGCGAACAGACAGCCCCTGGGCGAAGACGGTCCACGGATCGACGCCGAGTCCGGCCTCGATGGTCAATGCGCAGCCGGCTCCATAGATGAAGAGACCGACTACCAGCTGAATCACACGGCGAGCCATGACACCATCCAATCGCAATATTGGACTTCAGCGAACAGTCCAATACGCGTATTGTGGCTCCATGGACTCCCGCATCTCGGCGCGCGCACTCTCTGTCGCACTCGGCGGATGGCGCACTCGCGAGCCCGCCTACGAAGCCCTCGCCGATGGCATCCGGCTGCTCTGCCTCGATAACCGTCTTGCACCGCGCACAGCCCTTCCTGCGGAGCGCGAGCTCGCAACGGCGCTCCGGCTCAGCCGCAGCACCGTCGCTGCCGCATATCGGAGCCTCCGCGAAACGGACCACATCGCCAGCACGCGCGGATCAGGGAGCGTGACCTTGCCGCTGCGCCGCCGCGACCCTGGCCGTGACGGGGTCCCCGATGGCGCCATCGATCTGCAGCAGGCAAGTCCGCGCGCGTGGCCGGGATTGGCAGGCGTGATCGCCGACGTCGCGGGAAACGCGGCGGCGCTCGTGGGGCGGGCCGGCTACGACGTTGTCGGACGCCGAGAACTGCGCGAAGCCATCGCCGATCGATACTCACGGCGGGGAATCCCCACGACCGCGAACGAGGTGCTCGTCACGACCGGAGCTCAAAGCGCCATACATCTCGTCGCTTCCGTGCTGCTCGGCAGAGGGGACCGAGTGCTGATCGAGACGCCCACCTACCCTCACGCGGCCGATGCGCTCCGGCGATCCGGTGCCCGCCTCGTCGGCGTACCCGTGCTCACCGAACACGGTTGGGACCTCGACCGAGCCGAGCAGGCGTTCGCCAGGACCCTGCCGACCATGGCTTACCTGATGCCCGACTTTCAGAATCCGACGGGCAGATCGATGACTTCGATCGAGCGCGACGCGTTTCTCCGAGCGGGCGAACGGGCGGGATCTGTGCTCGTCCTCGACGAGACGACGGCCGAGCTCGACATCGATCGGGGCGCTCTCGACTGCGGCTTCTCCGACGGGGATCCCATGAGCGTGGTGCGCCTCGGATCCCTCGGGAAGACGGTCTGGGGCGGACTGCGGGTCGGATGGGTTCGCGCAGAGGGCGATCTCGTCCGCCGATTGGTCGCCGCTCGGCCGGCACACGACCTCGGGACCCCGGACTTCGAGCAGGCGGTGGCCGCGGCGCTTCTGTCGGATTTCGATCCGATCCTCTCGCAGCGATCGACGCTGCTGCACGAAGGACGGGACGCACTCGTCGCCGCGCTGGCCGAACACCTCCCGGAGTGGGGTGTGCCGCGCGTTCGCGGCGGTCTGTCACTGTGGATCGAACTCGATGCGGCGCTCAGCCCGGCCCTCGTGATGGACGTGCGCTCGCGGGGAGTGCTGCTGTCTGCCGGGCCGCGCTTCTCGGTCGACGGGGGCCACGAGCGCCACCTGCGCATCCCGTTCACGGCTCCGGTAGACGAGTTGCAGCGGGCCGCGCGGACACTCGCAGAGTCATGGCAGCACGTGCGTGCAGGCGCCCCGGTCTCGTTCGTCGACCAGATCGACGCGCTCGTCTGAGGCCTCATCGAGCGAATCGCAGGCAGTCGACCGCGTCCGCGGCGGACCAGAATTCGCCGAGGTCCCGGAAGGCCCGCGACGGTGCATGGAAACGTCGCGCTCGGTAACGGACTCCAGCGGCCTCAGCCATGGCCTGGAGGTGTCCGATCACTCGACCGCTCCGATCGATGACCCGCCACAGTGCGGGGGCGGCCGTGGCAAGCCTGACGGGGATCTGGTCGGGGATCTCCGGTGTCTCGTAACCGGCGGTGTCTGCGATGAGATTCATGTCGGCTCCTTTCATGTATCGAAGATATGTGCGACCTCCGACATCCGCTCCGTGCGGGATTGATCTGCCGACGCGAGTGCACCGCCTCGGTTCCTCCCCAACCGGCCTGATGATCGGCACCGTCCCCAATCAGGCGATCGGGCCCTCCAGGGCCGTCGCGGGCGCGCCATTCTGACCGAAGCGTCGGTGGCCGACGGGCACTCGGCCACCGACGCGACCGGAGACGGTCTTCGGTCGCGAGAGGATGCGCCATGAATGAAACGATCACGATCACCGGGAACGTTGCGACGGACCCCGAGTACAAGAACACGGCAGGGGGTGTTTCCCTCACGAAGTTCCGCGTCGCGAGTTCGCAGCGCCGATACGACCGGCAGTCCGGCACGTGGTCGGACGGCGAGACCAACTGGTACAGCGTGTCGCTCTTCCGGAGCCTGGCGGATCACGCCTACGCGTCGTTGCGAAAGGGTGACCGGGTGCTTTTGACCGGGCGCCTGCACGTGCGCGCGTGGGACAACGGTGCGAAGCAGGGCACGACGGTCGAGATCGAGGCTGACGCGATCGGCCACGACCTCCTCTGGGGCACTTCGCGTTTCGAGAAGCGCCGGTCATCTGCTGTGCTCGAACGCGCGGAATCCGAGGCGGCGAACCGAGCGCCCGACGAGTGGGCAGCGCCGGGTGTCGACGGCGATACAGGCCAGGAGTGGCCCGTTGTCGCGGTGCCGACGGGGCTCGGGGAGTCGCGGCCTCTCCAGCTTGCGGGCGTCGACGCGCCCTTCTGACGTCACGGCGGGCACCCGGGGTGCGGGCTTTAGACTCTCCCCGTGTCCCGACACCCCGAGCGATCCGCCCCGCGACGTCGCCCGGCCACCCGGCAGGCGATGGCCCTGGGAGCAGGGACGGTCTTCTGCGGTCTGCTGCTCGCGGGATGCGGAGTGCTCGGTGCGGGCGGGGAACCGAGCCTCCCGCCGACGGCGATCGTGACGCCTTCCGACTCACCGGCGTCGACATCCACGCCCACTGCGAGCGAGCCCCCGGCGCTCGTTCCCGATGGCACAGCGGACGACAACCTGCCACTGTTCGCTGAGGTCACGGCGGCGGTGTGGGCGTCAGATGACCGCGCGTCGGGCCGCGCGTACGTCGACGGGCTCGTGGCAGCCGGGTTCGACAAGGCCGCCATGCAGGTGACCCAGGACACCACGACGGTGGGCAACCCCGCCGAGAGCATCCAGTTCTCGGTGAGGTGGGATGACGAGTGCTTGGTCGGCCAGGTCGGTCCGGCGACCGGCGACCCTGTCACGGTCGTCGTGCCGGTGCTGGCGGAGGGCACCTGCCTGGTCGGCGACACACGGCCGATCGATTGGTGAGTCCTGACCGCCACGTCCATTCGGCGGCAGAGGCCGGCCGCAGCTTGGCGGGTAGGCTGGGACGCTGACGTCCGGAGTCCAAGGAGAGCTAGAACCCACATGGCTGAGTACATCTATTCGATGGTTCGCGCCCGCAAGGCAGTCGGCGAGAAGCTGATCCTCGACGACGTCACGATGGCGTTCCTCCCGGGGGCCAAGATCGGAATGGTCGGACCCAACGGCGCCGGAAAGTCCACGATCCTCAAGATCATGGCCGGCCTCGACCACCCCTCGAACGGCGAGGCCAAGCTGAGCCCGGGGTTCACGGTCGGAATCCTCATGCAGGAGCCGGTGCTCGACGAGTCGAAGACGGTCCTCGAGAACATCGAGGAAGGCGTCGCCATCAAGGCGAAGGTCGATCGGTTCAACGAGATCTCCGGTCTCATGTCCGACCCAGACGCCGACTTCGATGCATTGCTGGCGGAGATGGGCACGCTGCAGGAGGACATCGACGCCGCCGATGCCTGGGACCTCGACTCCCAGCTCGAGCAGGCCATGGACGCGCTGCGCACTCCGCCGGGCGATTCCTCCGTCGCGAAGCTCTCCGGCGGTGAGAAGCGCCGAGTGGCACTCGCCAAGCTTCTCCTTCAGAAGCCCGATCTGCTGCTACTCGACGAGCCTACGAACCACCTCGACGCCGAAAGCGTGCTCTGGCTCGAGCAGCACCTGCAGAAGTATCCCGGCGCCGTCATCGCGATCACACACGACCGGTACTTCCTCGACAACGTCGCGGAATGGATCGCCGAAGTGGACCGCGGCCGGCTGATCGGCTACGAGGGCAACTACTCGACTTACCTCGAGAAGAAGGGCGAGCGCCTCGCGGTCCAGGGAAAGAAGGACGCGAAGCTCGCCAAGCGCCTCGCCGACGAACTCGAGTGGGTGCGCTCGAACGCCAAGGGGCGCCAGGCGAAGTCGAAGTCTCGCCTCGCGCGCTACGAAGAGATGGCTGCGGAGGCCGATCGCACCCGCAAACTGGACTTCGATGAGATCCAGATCCCGCCAGGGCCGCGCCTCGGCGGCATCGTGATCGACGCGAAGAAGCTGCAGAAGGGCTTCGACGGGCGTTCGCTGATCGATGGACTCACCTTCACTCTGCCGCCCAATGGGATCGTCGGTGTCATCGGCCCCAACGGTGTCGGCAAGACCACGCTCTTCAAGACGATCGTCGGCCTGGAGCCCCTCGATGGCGGTCAGCTGAAGATCGGCGAGACGGTGAAGATCAGCTACGTCGATCAGACCCGCTCGAACATCGACCCGACGAAGACCCTGTGGGAGGTCGTCTCGGACGGGCTCGACATCATCACGGTGGGCAAGATCGAGATCCCCTCGCGCGCCTACGTGTCCAAGTTCGGTTTCAAGGGACCCGACCAGCAGAAGAAGGCCGGCGTGCTCTCGGGCGGCGAGCGCAACCGCCTGAACCTCGCGCTCACCTTGAAAGAGGGCGGCAACCTGCTGCTCCTCGACGAGCCGACGAACGATCTCGACGTCGAAACACTGCAGTCCCTCGAGAACGCACTGCTCGAGTTCCCCGGTTGCGCGGTGGTGATCACCCACGATCGGTGGTTCCTCGACCGCATCGCGACCCACATCCTCGCGTGGGAAGGCACCGAAGAGAACCCAGACCAGTGGCACTGGTTCGAGGGCAACTTCGAAGCCTACGAAGAGAACAAGATCGCTCGGCTCGGCGCTGACGCAGCCAAACCGCACCGCTCGACCTATCGCAAGCTCACACGTGACTGACCCGAGCGTGGTGGAGACCGCATCCGGTCGCCGGTTGAGGGTTCCGATCCACCTGAGGTGGGGCGACCTCGACGCGCTCGGGCACGTCAACAACACCTCGATGCTCAAACTCCTCGAGGAGGCGCGCCTGCGCGCGTTCTGGCGCCCGGAAGACGGCACGGATGCTGCGCCGACAGCCGTCTTCGACATGACCGTGCTCGAGGGCGGTGGTGCCCGGGCGACTCTGATCGCCCGGCAGGAGATCGAGTATCTCCGGCCGGTGCCGTATGGTCAGCGTCCGCTGGACGTTCAACTGTGGGTCGGCTCGATCGGCGGATCGAGCGTCGAGGTCTGCTACGACGTGTTCAGCCCGCTCGGGCAGGATCCTCCAGTGCTGTACGCCCGCGCGACGGCGGTGGTGGTGCTCGTCGACAGTGCGACCGGACGCCCCACTCGCTGGGGTGCGGAAGAGCGTGCAGCGTGGTCGCCCTTCATCGGGGAGCCGATCGTCTACGCGAAGCGCCGCTGACTCAGTCGGCCGACCCGACATCCGGCACGCGGACCATGATCTCCTGAGCGACGCTCGCAAGCAGCGTGCCGTCCGCCGAGTAGATGCGTCCCGTGGCGAGGCCGCGCCCACCGCGGGCACTCGGCGATTCCTGCACGTACAGCATCCAGTCGTCGGCGCGGCCGGGACGATGCCACCACATCGCGTGATCGAGACTGGCGACCTTGAGGCCCGGTGTCGCCCATGACACGCCGTGTGCGCGCAGGATCGACTCCTGGATGGTGAGGTCGCTGAGATACGCGAGGGCGGCGCGGTGGATCGCCGGATCGTCGGGGAGCGCACGCCGCACCCTGACCCACACTGCCTGCTGCGGAGTTCGTTCGCCCTCGACGCCCAGATAGATGGGGGAGCCGATGTGGCGGAGGTCGACCGGACGGTCGACGAAGAGGCGCTTCGACATCGGATGCAGACCCTTGAGGTGTGCCTCGACATCCGGCAGATCCTCCGGGCCAGGCAAGCCGGTCGGCATGGGGGTCTGGTGATCGAGCCCCGGGTCCTGATCCTGGAACGACGCGATCATCGAGAAGATCGGCACGCCTTCCTGGTATGCCTGCGTCCGCCGCGTGGAGAACGACCGTCCGTCATGGATCCTGTCCACCGCGAACGTGATGCCCTTCGTCGAGTCACCGGGACGCAGGAAGTATCCGTGCATCGAATGAACCGTCCGTGCCTCGACGAGGGTCCGCTCGGCCGCCACGATCGACTGTGCCAGCACCTGGCCGCCGTAGACGCGCCCCAGCGGCATCGACTGCGAGACTCCCGTGAAGATGTCCTCGGTGGTGCGCGCATCCGACCCCGCGAGGTTGAGGACTGCGAGCATCGAAGCGACCGGATCGACGTCGGGCACGAAGTTGTCGGGTGCCTGCTGCTGGGCGTCGGTCACGGGGCCTCCGTCTCGGCGTGGTGCGATGACGCGCGGGTGCCGCGTCGTCGGTTGGTAGTTTAGGGCGGATGCCGCAGCGACTCCTGTTCCCCGATGCCCGTGCCGCCAGCGATGCCCTCACCTTCGCCGGCCGGGCGAAAGCGCTGGGCGACGGCGCCCTCCGACTGCAGGCGACCGGCGGCACCCTTGCGATGACGTCGGCGCCGCTCTCGCCGAAGGGCCTGTTCGACACCACGCCGACCGTGCTCGGGATGCGGATCCTCCGCGTGGATCCGGAGCTCGTCTGCGACATCGTGGTCGAGGCCTCGTCGCTGACGGCGGACGCGGGGGACCCGGCATCCATCGCTCTTCCCGAAACGGGACTTGCACCGTCATGGGCGGGCATCTCGCCACCGCGCTCCGGCTGGAGCAAGCAGCCGGGACTTGCCGCGTCTGCGCTCGCGGCGCGTGCACAGTGGGGCATCGCGTCCGTCGCCGAGGCGATGCCACTCAACCCCGGCGAGGACGCAGTGCGGTCCATTCGCGCGACCGTCTGGGGGGCGCCCGACGACGCGCTGGGCGGCCTCCCGCTCGGCGCCGCATTCGCAGCCTTCGCTCTCGGCTTCATCGTCGGCGAAGAGACCGCCCCGGTCCTCACCAGCGGACCGTGGACCCGCGTGTCACTCACGCGAGGCCACGTGATCGTCCGAGGTCCGGCCCGGGTCGGTCTCACCGAGGTGCGCACGACCGGGGGAGTCCGACCCTGATCCGGGGTCGGACTCGCCTCACACCGCTTCGAGCTGCGTCTCGGGTTCGAGCTGCTCCTCCGGGACCTGCATGTCCGGCTTGTCGCGGTAGTGGCCGACGAGGGCGAGCAGCACGCCGAGGGCGGTCCAGCAGAGGAGGATCATCCACTGCATCCCGGTGGCCGCGTCGGGGAAGTAGCTGAGCGATCGAAGCAGGTTCGAAGCCGCTCCCGGCACGAAGTACTGGCCGATCTGACCCCACGGCTCCGGCAGGAATTGCACGGGGACCGCTGCCGCAGCGAGGGGATTCGCGAACAGCACGGTGATCACTGCCGCGATGCCGAGCCCGGGTCGGCCGAACACGGCGTTCATGCCGATGATGAAGGCAGCGGTCGCCGTCATCCCGAGCCCCAGTGCAGCGGCGTTGAGCAGCCAATCGCGCTGCAGCAGCCCGAACCAGGTCTGCAGGATGAGGGCCGAGAGCGCTCCCGCCGCGATACCGAACACCGCGAGGGCGACGAGCCGGCGAACCGCTCCCGCGACCAGGAGCGAGAGCAGGATGCCGCCGAGCATGCCGCCGAGCACGAGCGGGAAGGTCGCCGCGGCGATGCCGGCACCGGTCGGATCGGAGTCTGCAAGAGGCACGACGTCGGTCACCGTGACCTTCGGCGTCTGGGTGCCCGGAGCATCCGCGGGCGGGAGCGCCGGAGGCTGGCCCGCAGCGAGAGCTTCGCCGATGGCTGCGAGCTGCGCGACGAGCGCGGCCTGGACGGTTGCGTCGATCTGCGATTGCAGCTGCGTGGCGACGCCGCGGGGCGCCTGCGCCGCGACGGGGCTCGCAGCAGTGGCCACCAGCACCTCGGGCTCGTCGAGGAGGATCGCGCCGTAGATCTCGCGACTCTCGATCTGGTCGATCGCGTCCTGGCGCGACGAAACCTCGACGAGGGACATCGGCGACGGGTCCTGCTGGGCGAGCACGTCCGTGAGAGCGGCCACCCGGTCTGCCGGGCCGCTGATGCCTATGGGCAGATTCTTGGGACTCGACGTCGCAGCCGGCCAGATGAACGCGGTAATGAGCACTGCGACCAGCAGGGAGCCGATGACGCCGAAGGCGACGGCGAAACGCCAGCGAGTTCGCGGATGGGGGGTGGACAGCGACTCGGACATGGTGCCTCCTTAAACAGAATATTGGTTCTCTTTAGGGATACCATAACAGAATTGGTATTCTCTTTCCATGCCCCGTGTGAGTGAGCAGTACCGACAGGCGCGTCGTGAAGAGATCGCCCGAGCCGCGTTGCGAGTGCTCGAGCGCAAGGGTGTCCGCGACACCTCGATCGCCGACATCGTGACGGAGTCGGGGCTCTCGACCGGCGCGATCTACTCGCACTTCACCAACAAAGGCGAGCTCGCGAGGTACATCGTCTCGGAGTTCATGCTTCCGCGCCTCGACGCGATCGCAGCGGGTGCGCAGGTGCGGACACCGCGGCAGATCATCGAACTCATGCTCGCCGCAGTCGCCGAGAACGGCATCAGCCCTGCCGTCATCCTGCAGTTCTGGGCCGAGGGATCCGTGCCGGGCGACATTCGCGACGAACTCCTGCGCACGGTCGTCAAACTGCGCGCCGCGCTCGCCTCAGCACTGTTGCCCTGGGCCCGCGAGCACACAGCCGATGAGGATCAGGCAGCACGCCTGGCCCAGGCGCGCACCCTCGATGTGGCGGCGGTCGCGCAGGGATTCATTGCGAACGAGGCGATCTTCGGGCCCCGGGATCCGGCCGAGTACCTGAAGGCGGTCACGCAGATCCTGCAGTGACGCGCCTTAGATCGCGTCAGCCGCCGCACGACCCGCGGTGCGTCCGGAGAACAGGCATCCGCCGAGGAACGTCCCCTCGAGCGCCCGGTATCCGTGCACGCCGCCGCCGCCGAATCCGCTCGCCTCGCCGGCCGCATACAGGCCCGGCACCGGCTCGCCACTCGGTGCGAGGGCTCGCGCCGACAGGTCGGTCTCGATACCGCCCAGCGACTTGCGGGTCACCACGTGAAGCTTCACCGCGATCAGTGGCCCGGACTTCGGGTCCAGGATGCGGTGCGGCGCGGCGGTTCGGATCAGCTTGTCGCCGCGATACGACCGCGCCGAGCGGAGCATCGCGATCTGGGCATCCTTCGTGAAATCGTTGTCGATCTCGCGGTCTCGCGCCTCCACCTCGAGACGCACGCGGTCGCCGTCCAGCACGTCGCCGCCCGGAAGCGCCCTCATGCCCGCGATGAGCTCGTCCAGCGTGTCACGAACGATGAAGTCCGCACCCTTGTCCATGAACGCCTTCACCGGGCCGATGGCGCCCTTTCCCAACCGGGACTTCACGAGGAGCGGCACATCCTTGCCCGTCAGATCCGGGTTCTGCTCGCTGCCCGAGAGCGTGAACTCCTTCTCGATGATCTTCTGCGACAGCACGAACCACGAGTGATCGTGGCCCGTTCCGCGGAGGTGCGCAAGGGTCCCCAGCGTGTCGTATCCGGGAAAGAGCGGCACCGGCAGACGCCTGCCGGTCGCGTCGAGCCAGATCGATGACGGACCGGGCAGGATCCGGATGCCGTGCTCCGGCCAGATCGGATCCCAGTTCTGAATGCCCTCGACGTAGTGCCACATCCGGTCGCCGTTGATCAGCCGCGCGCCGGCGATCTCGCTGATCGACAGCATCGAGCCGTCGACGTAGGCGGGAACGCCCATCAGCATGCTCGCGGGTGGTGTGCCCAGGCGCGGGGGCCAGCTGGCACGCACGAGGTCGTGATTGCCGCCGATACCCCCGGACGAGACGATCGTGGCAGCCGCGCTGATCTCGAAGGAGCCGACGACTGCGCGCGACGAGACCACGCCGCGCGGCGCGCCGGATGGCGAGAGGATGTCGCCTGCCGCGCCGGTGACCGTGCCGTCCGAGGTGGTGAGCGCAATCACACGATGACGCCCGAGGATCGTGATGCGGCCCTGGGACTCCGCCGCTTCGACCGCAGCCTGGAACGGTGCGACGACTCCCGGGCCGGTGCCCCATGTGATGTGGAATCGGGGAACGGAGTTGCCCGGACCCATCGCGGTGTAGCCGCCGCGTTCTGCCCAGCCGACGACCGGGAAGAATCCCATGCCCTTCTCGCGCAGCCACGCCCGCTTCTCTTCGTGCGCGAACTGGAGGTAAGCCTCCGCCCAGCGGCGAGGCCAGGCATCCTCGTCGCGATCGAAGCCCGCGGTGCCGAACCAGTCCTGTCGCGCGAGATCGAGCGAATCCGTGATTCCCATGCGTCGCTGTTCGGGGGAGTCGACGAAGAACAGCCCGCCGAACGACCACCAGGCCTGACCGCCGAGGTTCGTGCGGGGCTCCTGGTCGACGATGACCACCCGCTTGCCCGCTGCGGCCGCCTCGCTCGCCGCGACGAGACCGGCGAGGCCCCATCCGATGACGAGCACGTCGGTGGTGTGGCTGGTCGGGGCTGGGGGCATGTCGACTCCTTCGTCGGTGGGATTCAAGCGCGAGCGTCGCCGGTCGGCGGCTCAGCGGTGGCAGGTTCGGTGGTGAGGGGGAGGCCGGACGCAGCGCGACCGTGGGACGCCGGCCCGATGCCGGTCGGCTCGAATGTGTTGACCATTGCGTAGGCGGCTCGCTGCAGATAGTCCCACAGCGTCGTCTCGTGCAGCGGGGGGAGGCGGAGCTCGTCGACGGCACGGCGCATGTGCGCGAGCCAGTGATCGCGGGCCTCGGGGTTCACGTGAAAAGCGGCGTGACGCATCCGCAGGCGAGGGTGGCCGCGCTCACGGCTGTAGGTGGTCGGTCCGCCCCAGTACTGCTCGAGGAAGAGTGTCAGCCGCTCCTTGGCGGGCTCGAGATCCTGTTCGGGATACATCGGACGCAGAACGTCGTCTTCGGCGACGCCGCGGTAGAACGCGTCGACGAGCCGCACGAAGGTCTGGTGCCCGCCGACCTCGTCGTAGAAGCTGAGCGGCACGCTCGATTGATCGCTCATGACAGCCCGTCCGGATCGTCCGGCGCCGCGTCGGCCGACTCCTCCGACTCGGTCGCCTTCTTCGCCCCGCCCTTCTTGGGCCGCCACACCGGGCGCTCGGGGGTCGTCGGAACGGGAGTCGGCTTGGTCTTGGGGGGATTGGCTCCGCGCACCCGCTGAGCACCCTCCAGCCCCGTCAGCGTGACCGAGTTCAGCTGCGGCACCGCGAGGTCGAGCGCGTCGATCGCCCGCTTCAGGCGCATCCGGAGCTCACGGGCGACGTCGTCCTTCGCGTTGGCACGGGTCTTCATCACGAGCCGGATGACGAGCGCATCGCCCGACACCGACTCGAGGCCCCAGACCTCCGGCTGCTCGATGATGCGCGTGCGCCACTTCGGGTCCTTCGCGAGGTCTTTGGCGGTCTCGAGCATGGTCGTCTCGACCTCATCGATGTCGGCGTTCACCGGCACCGACAGGTCGATGATGCACCTCGACCAGCCCTGCGACATGTTGCCGATGCGGAGGACCTCGCCGTTTCGCACGTACCAGAGCGTGCCGTTCACGTCGCGGACGTGCGTCACGCGCACGCTCACGTACTCCACGATGCCCGTTGCGAGTCCGAGGTCGACGACATCCCCGATCCCCACCTGGTCCTCGGCGACGATGAAGATGCCGTTGAGGACGTCCTTGACGATGTTCTGAGCTCCGAAGCCGAGTCCCGCGCCGATCGCGGCGGAGAGCAACGTGAGCGAGCCGAGGGCGTTGGGAGCGAGCAGCGAGATGATCATCACGATCGCGATGATCACGATCACCACGTTGACGATGTTCTGCATGATCGAGCCCAGCGTGCGGGTGCGCTGGACGAGCCGAACGGCGGCGAGCGGTGAGCGTTCGAGCGCCTGGGTGTCGACGACGTTCGCCTTGTTCTTGGCGCCCGAGACGATCCGGTTGACGACCCTGCGGATGACGAGCTTGAGGATCCAGCTGAGGACGAACGCGCCGATGATGATTCCGGCGACGGTCAGGATGTTCAACCCGACGCCGGCAAGGAGGTTCAGCCACCACTCCCACGACCAGGTCTCGGGAGGGTCGACGACGATCACTTCGGAGGGAATGACTCTCATCGGCACGATCCTAACGACGGACGCCTTGGCCCTACCTGAGTGCGGGGCCAAGGCATCCGGTTGAGGCTATTGCTGCGCGTCGCGATCCTGGACGGCGAGGGCACGTTCGACGCCCGCGACATTCTCGTGGACGAGCCGACGCAGCGCCGCGGGAGCATCGCTGTTGGCGGCGAGCCACGCACGCGTCGCGTCGCGCAGCGCCTTGTTCGCGAGGGCGGCGGGGTAGAGGCCGACGATCAGGTACTGCGCGATCTGGTACGAGCGCGAGTTCCAGATCGGCAGCAGCATCTCGAAGTACGGCTGGACGAAGTCGCCGAGGAGGGCCACACCGGCCGGATGGGTGAACCCGGCGGCCGTCGAGCGCACGATCGTGTTGGGCAGATCGTCGTTGTCGATGAGCGATGCCCAGGCCGCCTTGCGCGCATCGAGATTCGGCAGCACAGCCTTCGCCTGCGCGGCGAACTCACCGCCCTTCGCGGTGTTGTCGGCCTCGAGCGCCTCATCGATATCGGCCGTGGAGACGACGCCGCCCGCAGCCAGCGACACGAGGAGCTGCCACGAGAGGTCGGTGTCGATCTCGAGCCCCTCGAACGTCACCTCGCCGTCGCGCACCTGGCGCACTTGCTCCCACTGCGCGGCGGTGGACGCAGCCGTCGCGAAGGCCGTGACGAACTGGAGCTGGTTGTCGCTGCCCGCCGCGGACTGCCGGGCCAGCTCCCAGAGCGCGTCCGCAACGCGCTCTCGCGTGGCGTCCCGTTTCTCAGGAGCGACATAGGAGTTCGCCGCAAGCTGCAGCTGGGCGAGCGTGGTGCGAACCGTCGTCGACTCGGTCTCGGCGCCGATGTTGCGCAGCACGAGGGCAACGTAGTCGGTCGCGGAAGCCTCGGCATCCCGCGTCTGATCCCACGCCGCACCCCACACGAGCGAGCGCGCGAGGGGATCGCTGATCTTGGCCAGGTGGTCGATCGCCGTCCGCAGCGAGCGGGCATCGAGGCGGATCTTCGCGTAGGCGAGGTCTTCGTCGTTGAGGAGCACGAGTTCGGGCTGGGTGCGGCCGCGGAGCTCGGGCACCTCGGTGAGGTCGCCGTCGACATCCAGCTCGAGCTTGTGCACGCGCACCAGCTCGTCACCCTGCAGTGCGTAGAACCCGACGCCCAGTCGGTGCGGGCGGATCGTGGGATAGTCCGCCGGTGCCGTCTGCACGATCGCGAAGCGCGTGATGAGGCCCTGCGCATCCGTTGCGATCTCGGGCGACAGGGTGTTGACGCCCGCTGTCTCGAGCCACTTCTTCGACCACGTGCCGAGTTCGCGCCCGCTGGTCTTCTCGAGCTCCGAGAGCAGGTCGCCGAGCTCGGTATTGGACCACTCGTGCTTCTGGAAATACTGCGAGACGCCCGCGAAGAACTGCTCGATGCCCACCCACGCTGCGAGCTGCTTGAGCACCGAGCCGCCCTTGGCGTAGGTGATGCCGTCGAAGTTGACCTGGACATCCTCGAGGTCGTTGATCGTGGCGACGACGGGGTGGGTGGAGGGTAGCTGATCCTGGCGGTACGCCCAGGTCTTCTCCATTGCGTTGAAGGTCGTCCACGCCTCGGTCCACTCGGTGGCCTCGGCCGTGGCGATCGTCGACGCCCACTCGGCGAACGACTCGTTCAGCCACAGGTCGTTCCACCACTTCATCGTGACGAGGTCGCCGAACCACATGTGGGCGAGCTCGTGCAGGATCGTGACGACGCGACGCTCCTTGACGGCATCCGTCACCTTGCTGCGGAAGACGTACGCCTCGGTGAATGTGACGGCGCCCGCGTTCTCCATCGCACCCGCGTTGAACTCCGGCACGAAGAGCTGGTCGTACTTCGCAAACGGATACGCGTAGCCGAACTTCTCCTCGAAGTACGCGAAGCCCTTGCGGGTGATGTCGAAGACGTAGTCGGTGTCGAGGTGCTGCCAGAGGCTCTTGCGCGCGAAGACGCCGAGCGGGATGACGCGGCCCGATGCGCTCGTGAGCTCGGAGAACGTCGACTCGTACGGTCCGGCGACAAGTGCCGTGATGTAGGACGAGATGCGGGGAGTCTGCTCGAAGGTCCACGTGGCGGTGCCGTCGCCGTGCTTCTTCGGCTCGGGGGTCGGTGAGTTCGACACGATCTGCCACGGCTCCGGGGCGGTGACGGTGAACTGGAACGTCGCCTTGAGGTCGGGCTGCTCGAACACCGCGAACACGCGGCGGGAGTCGGGCACCTCGAACTGCGAATAGAGGTAGACCTCGTCGTCGACGGGGTCGACGAAGCGGTGGAGGCCCTCACCCGTGTTCGTGTAGCTGCAGTCCGCGTCGACGATCAACTCGTTCTCCGCAGCCAGACCGGTCAGAGCGATGCGCGAGTCGGCGTGGGCAGACACCGGCACGTCACGCCCGTTGAGGGTGATCGTGCGGACGTGGCCCGAGATCAGGTCGATGAACGTGTCTGCGCCCTCGTTCGCGGTGAACCGGACGACGGTCCTCGAGCCGAAGACCTCGGCGCCCCTCGTCAGGTCGAGTGCGATCTCGTAAGACTGCGTGTCGACGATCGCACGGCGCTCCTGCGCCTCGATGCGGGTCAGGTTCTCTCCAGGCACTGCGTTGCTCCCGTGGGTGAGGGTGGGGGATCTCGATGGACGGCTGAAGCCGCACGGGATCCGTCGGACGCCACCCGCGCTGATGGCGCCGGCGACAACCGTACAAGCGTACGTCAGGCCGATCCCGCGCGACGAGGAGTCAGACGATTGGGGAATTCTCCGTGAAGACGCACACCCAGCACTCACCTCGGCGCTGGAGAAGGAGCGCGCCGCTCTCCTCCCGGAGCGCGGCCAGTGCCGCTTCCGCCGCGGTCGCCGCACTCGCATCGTCCATGGTCGGGAGTGCAGGCCGGTGTCGCCTCGCGCGGTGTCAGGATGGAGGAGTGACCGAGATCAGTGCGAATGGGACGACGGGCGTAGACGAACAACGGGGAACGGTACCGTTCGCATCGGATGCGGCGGCATCCGGGCCGGCGCACGTGGAGGTTCCGGTTGCCTACGACGGCGTGCTGCTCGCCGGCTTCGGAGGACCCGAAGGACAGGATGACGTCATCCCGTTCCTTCGGAACGTCACGCGCGGTCGTGGGATCCCCGACGAGCGGCTCGAGGAGGTCGCGCACCACTACCGACACTTCGGCGGAGTGAGTCCCATCAACGCCCAGAACCGCGCGTTGAAGCGAGCGCTCGAAGCCGAGCTCAGCGCGCGCGGCATCGAGCTGCCGGTCTACTGGGGCAATCGAAACTGGGCGCCCTACCTCGACGACGCCGTCCGCGAGGCCGCCGCGGCGGGCGACACCACGCTGCTCGCACTGTCGACGAGCGCCTACTCCTCGTTCTCGAGCTGTCGGCAGTACCGCGAGGACTACGCGCGTGTGCTCACCGACACCGGACTCGCGGGGGAGGTGACGATCGACAAGGTCAGGCAATTCTTCGATCACCCTGGTTTCGTCGAGCCGTTCTTCACCGGGGTACGCGACGCGATCGCCGCATTCCTCGACGCGGGCATGCCGCCGAGCGCCGTGCACGTGCTGTTCTCGACGCACAGCATCCCGATGGCGGACGCAGAGCGCTCGGGTCCGAGGGACATCGACTTCGGGCCGGGCGGTGCCTACGAAGCGCAGCATCTGGCTGTCGGCGCTCGCGTCATGGAGCGGGTGTCGGTCGAGATTCCGGATGCCGTCGACGTGCCCTGGCAGCTCGTCTACCAGTCGCGCTCCGGTCCGCCGTCGCAGCCGTGGCTCGAGCCCGACGTGTGCGACGTGATCGAGCAGCTCCCTGCTCAGGGCGCCGAGGCCCTCGTGATCGTGCCGCTCGGGTTCGTCTCGGACCACATGGAGGTGCTCTGGGATCTCGACACCGAGGCGATGGATGCCGCATCCGCAGCCGGTCTGCCGGCAGTGCGCACCCCGACCCCGGGCATCGATCCCGCCTACGTGGCTGGGCTCGTCGATCTGATCGAGGAGCGTCGCAACGGCACGCCGGCCGTCACCCGGCCGCACGAGACCGCGCTCGGTCCCTGGTTCGACGTGTGCCGGCCCGGATGCTGCGAGAACGTGCGCGCCGGCTTCAAGCCTGCCGCCGCCGGCCTGGCACCCTAGTGCTCGATGGGGCTCCGCCCCAAACCCGCGACGTGCTGACGCGCGCCTCCCTAGGATTGACGCATGCGCCTCCACATCGCGACCGACCACGCCGGCCTCGAGTTCGCCACGCAGCTCGTCCATCACCTCGCCGAGCAGGGGCACGACGTCGTCGACCACGGACCGGTCGACTTCGAGCCGCTCGATGACTATCCGGCGTTCTGCATCAGGGCTGCCCAAGCCGTGGTGCGCGACCAGGAAGCCGGCATCGAAGCGCTCGGCATCGTCTTCGGCGGGTCGGGGAACGGTGAGCAGATCTCGGCCAACAAGGTGCGCGGCGTGCGCGCCGCGCTCGTGTGGAGCATCGCCACAGCGGAGCTCGCCCGCGAGCACAACGACGCGAACGTCATAGCGATCGGGGCGCGCCAGCACACGTTCGAGGAAGCGACGACGTTCATCGACCGCTTCGTCGCGACCCCGTTCTCCAATGAGGAGCGCCACGTGCGCAGGATCGCGCAGATCGCGGCGTTCGAGGACGACGGCACACTGGAGCCGGATCCCCGCGGCGAGGCCGGCCGGCCCGACGTGCTGGCGTCGGACGACAGCTCGTTCGACCCTGAAGCCGGCTGAGCCCGCTGCATGCCAGAGGGCCATTCCGTTCATCGCATCGCGCGGCAGTTCGATCGCAACATCGTCGGCCGCCCCGTCGGCGCCAGCAGCCCCCAGGGCCGGTTCGTCGAGGGCGCGTCGGTGCTCGACGGTCGCACCGCGACCGCCGTGAAGGCGGTCGGCAAGCAGATGTTCCTCGAGTTCGACGACGACCTGTGGCTTCGCGTCCATCTGGGGATGTACGGAGCATGGGACTTCGCCGGCCAGATCTTCGCGGATCCGACGATCGCGTCGGCGAACGGGCGGATGGGGCAGACGAACCAGCGGGGCACCACGCTCCCGCCCGACGGCGATCACGCCGAGGGCGCCGCGGATCCGGTCGGCGTCGATGAGCGGATACTGGATGCCGCAGGCGAGAACTCGCTGACCTCGATCGGCGCCCCGCGGCGCACGCGGGTGCACGTGCGCATGTCGGAGCAGACCACCGGCTTGGCGGATGAGGGCGAGATGTGGCCGCCGCCGATCGTCGGTCAGGTGCGGCTGCGGCTGCTCACGGAGCTGACCTGCGCGGACTTGCGTGGTCCGACGGCCTGTGAGCTCCAGACGCCGGATGAAGTCGCCGCAACGATCGCCAAGCTCGGCCCCGATCCGCTCGTCGATGACGTCGCCGCGGGCGAGGAGCGGTTCACCTCGGTCGTGCGCCGCAAGCCGACGAGCATCGGTCTGCTGCTCATGGATCAGTCGGTCGTCGGCGGCATCGGCAACGTGTACCGCGCGGAGCTCCTGTTCCGCGCCCGCCAGAACCCGCACACTCCAGGTCGCGAGGTGCCCGAGGAGATCGTCCGGGAGATCTGGCGCGACTGGGTGCGACTCCTCGCGATCGGCGTCGAGACGGGTCAGATGATGACCATGGACGACCTCGATCCCGCGGCGTACCGGGCGGCGATGGCGAGCCGCGACGATCGCCACTGGGTGTATCACCGCGCCGGGCTGCCCTGCCGCATCTGCGGAACCGCGATCGTCGTCGAGGAGGTCGCGACTCGCAAGCTGTACTGGTGCCCGAGCTGCCAGGCATGACTCGCGCTGCCGGTCCGGCCCAGACTCGTAGGCTGGGACCATGCGTCAGAATCCCAGCTTTGCGATGACCGACGTCGGCGAACTCCGCCGGCTGATCGATGCGAATCCCTGGATGACCCTGGTCAGCGCGACCGACGACGGGCTGGTCGCGTCGCACTATGCGGTGCTGCTCGACGAGGACCGCGACGACCTCACGATCGTCGGGCATGTCGGCCGCCCGGACGACCTGATCCTCGGCCTCGGTGAGCGGGAGCTGCTCGTCGTCGTGCAGGGCCCGCACGGCTACATCTCGCCCGGTTGGTACGGCGACGGCGCGAACGTGCCCACGTGGAACTTCGTTTCCGCGCACCTGACCGGCATCCCGGAGCTGCTCACTCCCGACGAAAACCTCCGCGTGCTCGACCGCCTGGTCGCACGATTCGAGAGCGGGATGCCGCAGCCCCGCCTCCTGTGGGAGCTGCCGAACGATCGCGACTTCGTCACGAAGCTCGAGCGCGGCACGGTCGGCTTCCGGCTGACCCCGACGAAGGTGGTCGCCAAGCGCAAGCTCAGCCAGAATCGCCCGCATGAGGTCGTCGAGACGATCATCGCCGAGCTCGACGCCGGTGCGAGTCCGTACGCCGATCCTCGCCTGGCCGCCGAGATGCAGCGAGCACTCGACGCGCGCAGGGTCGCACGATGACGGCAGGCCGCGGAGACACCGTCGATGTCGTGACGAACGTCAGGCTGACGGGCTCCGAGCGCACTGATCCGTTCGTCGACGAACCGGTCGACGTGCATCTCGCCGACGGCGTGATCGCCGACATCGCACCCGTCGGTTCACTCCGCCGGCGGGGTCTGGTGCTCGACGGTCAGGGTCTTTGGCTGATCCCGGGACTCTGGGATCACCACGTCCATGTCGTGCAGTGGGCGCTGTCGGCGCAGCGCGAGCCGCTCGGCCTGGCGACCTCGGCCGCTGAGGCGGCAGCGATCATGTCCACGGCGCCCGTGCTCGGGGACGGCCGAAGGGTCGGATCCGGATTCCGCGACGCGCTCTGGCCGGATACACCGACGCTCGCGGTGCTGGATGCCGCAACAGGCGACGTGCCGACCTACCTGATCAACGCGGATGTGCACAGCGTGTGGCTGAACTCCGCTGCCCTGCGCCGCGAGGGTTTCGAACCCGACGGCGTCGGCATTCTGCGCGAAGTGCCCGCGTTCGAGATCTCGCGGCGGCTCAACGACGTGGATCCGACGGTCTCCGATCCGCTCGTCGCGAGGATGGCGCGGGATGCCGCGGCGCGCGGGATCGTCGGGCTCGTGGATCTCGACATGGCCTGGAACGAGGAATCCTGGCAGCGCCGCCTGTCGGCGGGTTTCGACATCCTGCGCGTCGAATTCGGCATCTATCCGCAGCACCTCGATCGGGCGATCGCCGAGGGACTTCGCAGCGGCGATCCGGTGCGCGGCGCGACATCCGACCTCGTCCGCGTCGGCGCGCTCAAGGTCATCACCGACGGGTCGCTCGGCACCCGGACCGCGGCGTGCTCACACGCCTACCCCGGCGATCCCCACGATCACGGGCTGCTGACCGTGGAACCGGCGGCTTTGGTCGAGATCATGACGCGGGGGACGGCCGCGGGGCTCGCCTCGGCGATCCACGCGATCGGCGACATCGCCAACTCGTACGCACTCGACGCCTTCGCAGCCACAGGTGCGTGGGGGACGATCGAGCACGCTCAGCTCGTCGCGCATGCCGACATCCCGCGATTCGGTCGACTGGGGGTGGGGGCATCGGTGCAGCCCGAGCACGCGATCGACGACCGCGATCTGACCGATGCCATCTGGGCGGGACAGACCGCGCAGCCGTATCCGCTCCGCACGCTGGCCGACACCGGTGCGAACCTCCTGTTCGGATCCGACGCGCCGGTCTCGCCGCTCGATCCGTGGGCGGCGATCGCGGCGGCGGTGTTCCGTACGCGCGACGGGCGAGAGCCGTGGCAGCCCCACCAGGCGCTGGATGCTGCAACCGCTCTCGCCGCGTCGACCCACGGCGGTTCGGACGACGCCTCGAGGATCGAGCCGGGCGAACCGGCTGATCTGGCTCTGTGCGCCGTAGACCCGCTTGTCGCTTCAGAGCGTGAGCTTCGCAGCCTGTCGGTGGCCGCGACGCTCGTGTCCGGCCGCGTCACCCACGTGACGTGAGGTAGCCAGTGCGGGAGGGGGGACAGCCCCCCTCGCGATCGGGGTGGACATCGGATGCCTCCGTCCGCCGCGCGTCGCGAGGCTGGGAGCATGACTTCCTCCCTGTCGATCCCGCAGCTGCCTCCGGCTCCTGTCGCGCCCCGCCCGCGACGCCGACGCGGCCTCGTCGGGGTCCTCGTCGCCGCCCCCGTCGTGGTCGTGGTCGCCACCGGCGCAATCTGGATCGCGACGCAGACCGGGCGGCCGACGCCCCCTGCCACCGGAACGGTCTCGTTCGACGACCCGCTGCGCATCCCGCCACTCGCCGACTCGCTCGTGATCGACGGAGTGCGGGTGTTCCGGCTCGAGGCCCAGTCGGGCGCGACCGACTTCGTCTCGCAGGGCCCCACGCCGACGCTCGGCTACAACGGGACCTACCTCGGGCCGACACTCGTCGCCGCGCGTGGTGAGACCGTCCGGGTCGACGTCACGAACTCCCTCGATGCCGACACGACCGTCCACTGGCACGGCATGCACCTTCCTGCCGCGATGGACGGGGGACCGCACTCGCCGATACAGCCTGGCGCGACGTGGCATCCGGAATGGACGATCGATCAGCCGGCGGCCACCCTCTGGTACCACCCGCACCTGCACGGCGAGACCCGAGCGCAGGTGGATGCGGGACTCGCGGGCATGTTCCTGCTCCGCGATCCGGACGAGGCGGCGCTCGCTCTCCCGCGTGACTACGGAGTCGACGACATCCCGGTGATCGTGCAGGATCGGTCCTTCTCGTCCGACGGCGCCTTCTCCGGCGGTCTCGGGATGCAGTTCGACGGCGTGCTGGGGGACACCGTGCTGGTGAACGGCACGCCGACACCGCACCTGGACGTGGCCACCGAGCGGGTGCGCCTGCGCCTGCTCAACGGATCCAGCGCGAGGATGTACGACTTCACGTTCGCCGACGACCGCACGTTCGATCTGATCGCGACCGACGGTGGACTGCTGGAGGCGCCGGTGCCGTCGACCAGCATTCCGCTGTCGCCGGGCGAGCGGGCGGAGATCGTCGTCACGATCGCGTCGGGGGAGCGGGTGGCGCTGCAGTCTCGTGCGCCCGATCCTGCTCTCAATGCCGGCGCAGCGACGTTCGACGTCATGCAGCTGCGTGGGGCGGACGCCCCCTCACCGTCGCCCGAGGTCGCGCCCGTACTCGCCGAACTGCCTGCGCCGGATGCCGCGCACTCCGTTACCGAGCGGTCGTTCGTGATGTCGGGCCACAACATCAATGACCGCCAGATGGACATGTCACGGGTCGACTTCACGGTGAACGTCGACACGAGCGAAGTGTGGACGGTGCGCAACGAGAATCCGCTGCCGCATTCGTTCCACGTGCACGACACGCAGTTCCGGGTCCTGACGATCGACGGCGCTGCGCCGCCACCGCGTCTCGCGGGATGGAAAGACACCATCGCCCTCGAGAAGGACCGTGTGTATCGGCTGCTCGTGACCTTCGACGACTACGCGGATCCGACGACTCCGTACATGTATCACTGCCACCTGCTGTGGCACGAGGACCAGGGCATGATGGGACAGTTCCTGGTCGTCGAACCCGGGCAGCAGCCCGCCCTGACAACAACCGAGGGAGAGACCGATGACCGCCACGACCACTGACACCCGACCACGCTCCGCATGGGCCGAGTACGGCGAATGGTGGAAGCGCACGCCGGGCAGCGCGCTTTATCTGCTCGTCGTGTTCGCGCTCGCCATCACGTCGCTGGTGGTGCTCATCACGCTCCTCTCGACCGGCGGCGGCCTCATCGTCCTCGTGATCGGCCTGCCGCTCCTCGCGCTCGCGCTGCTCGCTGCGCGCGGGTTCGGCGTCGCCGATCGCTACCTGCTCCGCTTGACCGGGCTGCCCCCGATCGCCGAGCCGACGTGGAATCGCGATCGGCCGGAAGCCGATGGCTTCTGGATGACGCTCACCCGCCCGCTGCGCAACGGACACTACTGGGTGTACCTCGTGCACGGCATGATCGTGAGTCCGATCGTCAGCATCGTCACGTTCACGCTGACCACGGTGTGGCTGAGCGTCGGCCTCGGCGGTCTGACCTACTCGGTGTGGGGTGTGTTCCTGCCCAGCGGGCCGGACAACGGCGATTGGGGCACCTACGTGTCCGAAGCCCTTCCCTGGCTGTTCGGCAGATGGTCGAACGACACGGTCGAGATCGTCCTCTACGCCCTCGCGGGAATCGTGTTCACGATCACCCTGCCGTGGGCCATGGGCGGCTTCGCGCGGCTCCACCACGCGATCGCGAGCGGGATGCTGGGCCGCTGGCCGTCGGACGACCTTGCAGCGGAGGTCAGGGCAGAAGCGGCCGCACGCGGAGCAGCCGTGCAGGCGGAAGACGCCGCGCTGCGACGGCTCGAGCGCGACATCCACGACGGCCCTCAGCAGCGCCTGGTTCGCCTGCAGCTCGACCTCGCTGCCCTGGAGCGTCGGGCCACAGCCGGTGACTCCGGCGCCGCAGTGGCACTCGCCCGCGAAGCCCAGGTGCACGCGAAGACCGCTCTCGACGAGCTTCGTGCCCTGTCGGCGGGTGTGGCACCGCCTCTCCTGCAGGATCGCGGTCTCGCCGCGGCGCTCGGCGCGGTCGCCGCGGGCAGCGCCCTGCCGGTGGGCGTCGACATCGACCCAGCGGTCGACACCGCCGTGAGCCCCGAGGTCGCCCGCACGATCTACTTCGTCGTCGCCGAACTCTTGACGAACGCCGTCAAGCACTCCGGCGCGTCGGCCGCGACGCTCAAGGCGTCGCTGCGGCCGAGCTACGCGGATCAGCCCGCGATGCTCGACGTGTGGGTGGTCGACAACGGCCGTGGGGGAGCCGGTCTGCAGCCGGGACACGGCCTCGAGGGTCTCCGCGATCGGGTGGCAGGACTCCGCGGCGTACTGGTGATCGACAGTGCGCCGGGCGGACCGACGACGATCGGCGCGCACGTGCCGCTTGCCGTGACGGCACCGTGAACGCGGCATATCCTGAGGGCATGGGCACGCCGCGGGATGCCGGCTCGGCACCACTCCGCGTCGTGCTGATCGAGGACTCCGTGCTGCTGCGTGAGGGACTCATCCGGCTGTTCGACGAGGCGGGGTACCTCACGGCGGGTGCGTGGGGCGATGCCGACGACATCGTCGCCCGGGTTTCCGGCGCGATGGCGGATGTCGCCATCCTCGACGTCCGGCTGCCGCCCACGTTCCGCGACGAGGGCATCCGCGCGGCGCTCCAGCTGCGTGAGGCGCTGCCTCGCACCGGCATCCTGGTGCTCAGTCAGTACGTCGAGGGCGTGTATGCCCGCGAGCTCCTCGCGAGCGGCGAGGGCGGAGTGGGCTATCTGCTGAAGGACCGGGTGACCTCGCTGGAGGAGTTCACGGATGCCGTGCGCCGCATCCATGAGCGGGGAACGGTGCTCGATCCCCTCGTCGTACGGGGTCTCTTGGCGGCGCGACCGGATCCGCTCGCGGCCCTGACGCCCCGCGAGCGGGACGTTCTCGAGTTGATGGCAGAAGGTCGCAGCAACGCGAGCATCGCCGGTCGGCTCTTCGTCGGCGTCGGCGCGGTCGAGAAGAACATCAGCTCGATCTTCGCGAAGCTCGGGCTCGAGGAGTCCGGCACGGAGCACCGGCGAGTGCTCGCCGTGCTCGCCTGGCTGCAGCGAGACTCCTCGGCGGATGCCGAGGGCCGTTCTGAAGCTCGCGCCTACTCAGCGAGGTGCGCGAACAGGAACCAGCGGTCCTTCTCGAGCGACTCTGCGATCTGGATCGCGATGTCCTGGCTCGACAGGTCGACCTCATCGAGTCCGTCGATCGCTGTCTTCACGTCGCCGATCACAGCGTCCATGTCGGCGATGACTGCGCGGATCATGTCTTCCCACTGCGTGAAGCCGGCAGGAACCGCCGTCGTCGTCTTCGCGGCGACCGCCGAGACTCGCGCGTCGATCGGCAGGCCGAGTGCGACGATCCGCTCTGCGGCCAGGTCGGCCCCGTCCTGAGCGTGGTCGACGAGAGTGTCGAGGAGTTCGTGGATCGCGATGAAATTCGCGCCGCGCACGTTCCAGTGCGCCTGCTTGCCGTTCACGGCCAGGGCCTGCATACCGAGGACGACGGGAGTGAGGAACTGGGCCGCGGCGGCTGCCGCGGTCGGATCGGCCGAGGTGGCCGGAGTGGTCTGCGTGTTTGTCATCTTCGCCTCCGTGTCGAGCGGATCCGGTGCCGGCCGGCACGGCCCCGCTTCAGTCGTTTCAACGGTACTCAGCCCCGAACATTCCGCAAGCAAGACAAGGCTGGGCTAACCCGGCTTGGCGTCGGGCCCCGCTCGGTGCACGGAACCAGCCCCGTCAGCGGCTAACGTCGAGGCGTGCCTTCCGCTGACGACGACCTCGGACCGCAGCATCTCGCCGAGCCGCGCCGGACGGTGACCGCCGAACCTCGCGACCGCTCGCCCGAGCACGCCGAGCCGTCCCGCTTCATCCCGCATGTGCAGGGACTTCGGGCGATCGCCGTGCTGGCGGTCGTGCTCTACCACTTCTGGCCCGGCCGATTCCCCGGCGGCTACGTGGGCGTCGACATCTTCTTCGTCATCTCGGGCTTCCTCATCACCTCGCACCTGATGCGCGAGCTCACCGCGACCGGCACCGTACGCCTCGGGCAGTTCTGGGCGCGTCGTGCGCGACGACTGCTGCCGGCATCCCTTCTCGTTCTGCTCTTCTGCGCCCTGGTCGCGATGTCGCCGTACCTCACACCCACATCGGCCCTGCCGAACGAGGTGCGCGAGATCCTCGCATCGACGTTCTACGTCGAGAACTGGTACCTGGCGCTCAACTCCGCCGACTACCTCAACCACTCCGGCGACCCGACGACCGTGCAGCACTACTGGTCGCTGTCGCTCGAGGAGCAGTTCTACGTGATGTGGCCGCTGCTCATGCTGCTTGCGGCATGGATCGGCGTGAAGTGGTTCCGTGGCTCGCGCCGCCGTGCCGTCATCGTGACGCTCGCGGTCGTGTCGGTGGTTTCCTTCGCCTTCTGCGTGGTCTTCACGCTCACGAACCCCGCACCGGCGTACTTCGTCACCTTCGGCCGGATGTGGCAGTTCGGCATCGGGGCGATGGTCGCGCTCGTGCCGATGCTGCGCATCCGCAACGCGATCGGCAGCTTCGTGCTCGGGTGGGCCGGCATCCTCGTGCTGCTCTATGTGGTCTTCACGTTCGATGCGCAAACGCCCTTCCCCGGATACGCAGCGGCAGTGCCGACGCTCGGCGCGGCGGCGGTCATCATGGCCTCGAACCACGAGCGGTGGTGGTATCCGACGCGGGTGCTCGCCATCCGGCCCGCGCAGTTCGTGGGCAATATCTCGTACTCGCTGTACCTCTGGCACTGGCCGCTCATCATCATCGCGCCCTCGGTGCCGTTCTGGGGTCTCACGATCTATCACCGGCTCGCCCTGCTCGCGCTGTGCTTCGTGCTCGCCTGGCTGACCAAGAAGTTCGTCGAAGATCCGGCGCGCGGCTGGAAAGTGCTGACATCCCGCCCTGCGCGAGTGACGCTGTGGTCGTCGCTGGGCGCCATGGTCCTCGTGGCCGGCGTGGCCGGGGCGGCGTGGGCGGTCAACGCCGGCACCTACACCGCAGGGGTCAAGGCATTGCAAGACCTGCGCGAGAATCCGCCCGAATGCTTCGGCGCGGCATCCGTTCTCGATCCGACATGCGCCGACACCGACTTCGCCGACACGATCCTGCCCGCCGCGGGGTTCGCGGGGGTCGATCGCCCGACGAGCCCAGAGTGCTTCGTGCAGCTGAACGACGCACGCCCGGTGTCGTGCACGTTCGGGTCCGACGACCCCGATGCGCCGCGCGTCGCGCTCATCGGCGACAGCCACGCGTACCAGCTGCTCTCGACGTTCGAGAGCATGGCGGAGGAGAACGGCTGGCAGCTCGTCACGTACTTCAAGGGTGCCTGCCCGTGGAACACGACGCCGCTCGCGACGCCCGGGGCATTCGGCGCAGCGTGCACCGAATGGCGGGACAGCATGTCGGCCGAACTGGCCGATGCTGATATCGATGCCGTCTTCACCGCGGCGCTCGCGACCACCCCCTACTCGTCTGACGGCTATCCGTCGTCGCACGACGCGGCGGTCGCCGGCTACCGCGAGGCCTGGAGCGACATGCTCGACCGCGGGATCCCGGTCATCACGGTGGTCGACAACCCGGTGTGGGAGACGGATCCCAACAAGTGCCTCCGGACCCGCGCCGAGGCGGCGGCCTGCGACGGCGAGCGGTCGGCTGTGCTGGTGGCGGACGATCCGCTTCGAGATGCCGCATCCGGTCTCGATCGGGCGACCCTGCTCGACTTCACCGACGTCTACTGCGGACAGGATGTCTGCTGGCCCGTGGTTGGCGGTGCGAACATCTATCGCGACCAGGATCACGTGACGGTGACCTTCGCCGACACCCTCAAGCCGTGGTACTCGTCGGCGATCGAGGATGCCCTGGCATCCCGGGATCAATAGGGTCGAGGCATGACGATCGCCGAGCAGGCCTCTGTGCTGTCCGTGTCGGGCAAGACTCCGGATGTCGCCCCCACCGCATTCGTGGCACCCGGCGCACGCGTGATCGGCGCGGTCACCCTCGCTGAGGACTCGAGCGTCTGGTACAACGCGGTGCTTCGGGCCGACAGCGACTCGATCACCGTCGGGGCGGGGAGCAACCTGCAGGACAACGTTTCGGTGCACGTGGATGCCGGACGCCCGGTCGTGATCGGCGCGAACGTCTCGGTCGGTCACAACGCCGTCGTCCACGGCTGCACGATCGGCGACGCCTCGCTCATCGGCATGGGCGCCGTCGTGCTCAGCGGAGCCGTGGTCGGCGAGGGATGCCTCATCGCCGCGGGCGCAGTCGTGCTCGAGGGCTCCGTCATCCCGCCGGGCTCGCTCGTCGCGGGTGTGCCTGCGAAGGTGCGCCGCGAGCTGAGCGACGAGGAGCGAGCCGGCATCCGGCGCAACGCCGACACCTATCGCGCGCACCTCGGCACGCACGCTGTGTCCGCGGAGGCGCGCTGACATGCGCATCGAGTCGCTGGCGCCCGACGAGGTGTTCGTCTTCGGCTCGAACGGTTCGGGCGCTCACGGCGGGGGAGCGGCGCTGTTCGCGTACCAGCGTTTCGGCGCGGTCTGGGGTCAGTCCGAAGGACCGCAGGGGCAGTCCTACGCCATCGACACGATGTCGGGACTCGGCGTGTTCGAGGAGCAGGCAGGGCGATTCCTCCGATTCGCGCGGGAGCATCCCGACCTGCGCTTTCTCGTGACCGAGGTCGGGTGCGGCATCGCGGGGTACACGCCGGAGCAGGTCGCCGGGTTCTTCCGCGGCGCGCCAGAGAACGTCGAACTGCCGGAGACCTTCGTACGTGTGCTCGGCGCGTAGCGGGTCAGTCGGTCTTCGGAGCCGGGTGGTGCTTGCCGCGATGGATCTCGAACACCTTGGCCTGACTCGGCCAGTCGGGATTGCTCACGATCGGCTGGTCGTCCATGAACAGCCTGATGAGGTGCGCGAGCTCCTCGGGGTGGCTGAAATTGATGGCGTGGGCGGCGCCCTCGAGCAGCACCACGAGCACATGGGTGTCTGTCTGACTGGCGATCTCGTTGATGCGATGAGTGCCGGGCAGCAGCGGGTCACGCTCACCGAGGACGACGAGAGTCGGAATCCGCATCTCCAGGAGGCGCTGCAGTGACGGGTATTGCGTGAGGGCCCGGAACAGGCGGGCCGTACTGGGCACGCCGAACCGCACGTAGTCGGGCACCGCGACCCTGGCCATACGGGTGGGCTCGCGCGGTGTGTCCCGCGAGAGCTGGCCGATCGCGCGCCGCAGCGGCTGGTTGAACAGGCCGCCCGCCGGCGAGACGAGCACTGCCCGCTCGATGCGCTCCGGGTAGTGATGCGCGAACTCGATGATCACGGGGCAGCCCATCGAGTTGCCGACGAGCGAGGCACGCTCCACGCCGCGATCGTCCAGAAACCGCGCGGTCGCGTGCGCCAGGTCGGGGATGTCGAGCATGTCCTTGCGCTTGCCGCTGCGGCCGAAGCCGGGCAGATCCGGCACGAAGGTGTGGAACTCGTCGGCGAGCAGCTCAGCGGTCGGCAGCAGATACCGACCCGACAGTCCGAAGCCGTGGACGTGCGCCATGACCCGCGCGCCCGGCGTCGGGGACGGCGACTCGCGGTAGAACACGTCGACGCCGTCGACCGTCGTCCACTTTTCGGCGAGCGTGGAGGCGGGCTTGCGCGGCGTGTTCCGGACCCGATGCTTGGCGGATTTCGGACTCATGGACATTCTTCTACCCCCCGTCCTGAGCGTAATCCTGGCGCGTGAGCGGAGCTACCGCCATCACCCGATGCGGATGAGTCGCCCGCAACCTTTTGCGGTTACGGACGCGACACGCCGTCTCGCGTGGACGGGCGACGGCGTGTCGCGTCCGTAACCGCGCGGGGCCGGCGGCGGGGGCCGGCGGCGGGGCGGCCGGGCGCGGGGAACATGCGTGGAGGGGATGACGGGAATCGAACCCGCACCATCAGTTTGGAAGACTGAGGCTCTACCATTGAGCTACATCCCCGCAGCGGCGAGCCGCGGCATCCGACAGTCTACTGGACCTTCACGTCCGCCCCCGTCACCCGCCCGCCGTCGACGAGATCAGGCGAATCAGCGAATTCAGGACGATCGCCGCAGAAACCCTCCTGAATCGGCCGAATCGCCTGATGTGGCGAGCGAACACGCGACGGCGGAGGAGTTCGAGCGCGTCGGCTAGACTGCTTTGGGCCGATCAGCACGCACATGCGTGCGCACCCGCCCGGGGCGTAGCTCAGCTTGGTAGAGCGCCCGCTTTGGGAGCGGGAGGCCGCAGGTTCAAATCCTGTCGCCCCGACGTCACGGCCCATCCCCACGACATCCAGACCCAGACTTCAGCTGCCGCGCGGCCGCGCGGTCGATCACGAGGAGAACGAACAGGCATGGTCAACAGCACCGTCGAGAAGCTCACGCCGACCCGGGTGAAGCTGCACATCACGGTTTCGCCCGACGAGCTCAAGCCGAGCATCGCTCACGCATACGAGCACATCGCGCAGGACGTGCAGATCCCCGGATTCCGCAAGGGCAAGGTTCCGGCCCCCATCATCGACCAGCGGGTCGGGCGCGGCGCCGTCCTCGAGCACGCCGTCAGCGAGGGACTCGACACGTTCTACCGCCAGGCCGTCGAGGCCAACGAGCTGCGGGTGCTCGGTCGTCCCAGCGCGGATGTCGTCGAATGGCCGAACGAGAAGGACTTCTCGGGCGACCTACTCGTCGAGGTCGAGGTCGACGTGCGTCCCGAGTTCGAGCTTCCGGCTCTCGAAGGCACGACCGTGGAGATCGACGCGGTCGAGATCGACGACGCCGCGATCGACGAGGAGCTCGACCGCCTGCGCGCGCGCTTCGGCACGCTCGTGACCGTCGACCGTCCGGCGACGACCGGTGACTTCGTCGAGCTCGACCTCGTCGCGACGATCGACGGCGCTGAGATCGACCGCGCCGAGGGCGTCTCGTACGAGGTCGGCTCGGGCGAGCTGCTCGAGGGCATCGACGAGGCGATCGACTCGCTCACCGCCGGTGAGGAGACCACGTTCCGCTCGACGCTCGTCGGCGGCGACCACGCCGGCGAAGAGGCCGAGGTCGCCGTGACCGTCAAGGCCGTGAAGGAGCGCGAGCTTCCGGAGGCCGATGACGACTTCGCCCAGATCGCGAGCGAGTTCGACACGATCGCCGAGCTCCGCGACAGCCTGCAGGAGCGCGTCGGCCAGCAGTCCGTGTTCACCCAGGGATCTGCCGCGCGCGACAAGCTCATCGAGCAGCTGCTCGAGCAGGTCGACATCCCGGTGCCGCCGCAGCTGATCGAGGATGAGGTGCACACCCACCTCGAGGGCGAAGGCCGTCTCGAAGACGATGTCCACCGCGCCGAGGTCGCCGAGGCCAGCGAGAAGCAGTTCAAGACCCAGATGCTGCTCGACGCGATCGCCGAGAACGTGAACGTCTCGGTCTCGCAGGACGAGCTCACGCAGTACCTGGTGCAGTCCGCGTCGCAGTACGGCATGGCGCCGCAGGACTTCGTCAACACCCTGCAGGAGAACAACCAGCTTCCCGCCATCGTCGGCGAGGTCGCGCGCAACAAGGCACTCGCGGTCGCCCTCGGCAAGGTCACCGTCGTCGACACGAACGGCAACCCCGTCGACCTCACCGGCTTCGTCGCCGTCGAGGATGAGGACGAGGCTGAGGAAGAGGTCATCGAAGAGGCCGAAGAGATCGCGGATGCCGCGGCCGAGGCTGACGCGATCATCGAGGCCGAAGAGACCGTGCAAGCCGAAGAGAAGCCCGCCAAGAAGCCGCGCGCTTCGAGCAAGAAGAAGTCTGCGGACTCCGAGTAGGAATCACCGTCACTGAACGAGGGGGTGGATGCTGCGGCATCCGCCCCCTCGTCTGTCTGAGGAGGATCAATGCCGACGTGGGACGAACGGGTCGAGGCGGTCTGGGAAGACGAATCGCTGAGCGACCAGGAGCGCATCGCGCACATCGACGCGCTGGCGGCCGAGCGCGACGAGCTCGACGCACGAGCGCTGTTCGAGCGCGCCGGAGCAAGGGACTCGGCCGGCATCGAGACGGAGGCCGAGCCGCTCTACCGCCAGGCCCTCGAGGCCGGGCTCGACGACGAGTACCGCACCAGGGCGGTGATCCAGCTCGCGAGCACTCTGCGCAATCTTGGACGCACCGACGAGGCACTCTGGATGCTGCGCGTCGAGTTCGACCGCGGACCCGACGCACCGCTGCACGACGCCGCGGCCGCGTTCTATGCGCTGGCGCTCGTGTCGACCGGCGACGCGGTGGCCGCGGCGTCCGTCGCTCTCACGGCGCTCGCGCCGCATCTGCCGCGGTACACCCGCTCGGTGACGGGGTACGCCGACGAGCTCGTCGGCGAGCGGGACTGATCGCCGGTCTCTCTGCCCAGGGCGAACACGGGCGGGTCGCCCCGGGCGCGCCGGTAGATTCAATGCGACGACCACGGAATCAGGAGTTACACACATGGCCGAACCACTTGTCGCGACAAGCGTCTTCGACAGGCTGCTGCGAGACCGCATCATCTGGCTGGGGTCGGAGGTGCGCGATGACAACGCGAACGAGATCTGCGCGAAGATCCTGCTGCTCGCCGCCGAGGATCCGGAGAAGGACATCTACCTCTACGTCAACTCACCCGGTGGCTCCATCACCGCGGGTATGGCGATCTACGACACGATGCAGTTCGTGCCCAACGACATCGTGACGGTCGGCATCGGCATGGCCGCATCGATGGGTCAGCTGCTGCTGACCAGCGGCACGAAGGGCAAGCGCTACATCACCCCGAACGCCCGGGTGCTGCTGCACCAGCCGCACGGCGGCTTCGGCGGTACCGCGAGCGACATCCAGACCCAGGCGCAGCTCATCCTCGACATGAAGCGCCGTCTCGCCGAGATCACCGCAGCCCAGACGGGCAAGACCGTGGAGCAGATCAACGCAGACGGTGACCGCGACCGCTGGTTCGGCGCCGAAGAGGCGCTCGAGTACGGCTTCGTCGACCACATCCGCGCGCACCTCAGCGATGTCGTCGGCGGCGGCGGAACCGCGAGCTGAGTCCGAAGGCGAAGAGAGAGAACCCGATATGAACACCCCCACCTTCGGCACCCCCGTTCCGCAAGGCCTGCAGGTCCCGAACAGCCGGTACATCCTGCCGCAGTTCGAGGAGCGCACGGCCTACGGCTACAAGCGCCAGGATCCCTACAACAAGCTCTTCGAGGATCGCGTCATCTTCCTCGGCGTGCAGGTCGACGATGCGTCTGCTGACGACGTCATGGCGCAGCTTCTGGTGCTCGAGAGCCAGGATCCCGACCGCGACATCATCATGTACATCAACTCGCCCGGTGGCTCGTTCACGGCGATGACGGCGATCTACGACACCATGCAGTACGTGTCGCCGAGCATCCAGACCGTGGTGCTCGGGCAGGCCGCCTCCGCGGCAGCGGTGCTATTGGCGGCCGGCGCGCCGGGCAAGAGGCTCGCGCTGCCCAACGCCCGGATCCTCATCCACCAGCCGGCGATGGGCGAGGCTGGCCACGGTCAGGCCTCCGACATCGAGATCCAGGCCGCCGAGATCCTCCGGATGCGCACCTGGCTGGAGGAGACGCTGGCCAAGCACTCGAAGCGGACTCAGGAGGAGGTCAACCGCGACATCGACCGCGACAAGATCCTCTCGGGTGTCGAGGCGCTGGACTACGGCCTCATCGACCAGGTGCTCACCACCCGCAAGCGCGTCCCGGCCGCGTTGACGAAGTAGGTCCGTCCGACCCTCAGCCCCGCCGCTCGATCCTCGGGCGGCGGGGCTTCGTCGTGCCGAAAGGCGTCTGCGGCGGCGGCGGCACGACCGTTCCGCTCTGAGCGGACGACTCGTCCTCCACATGCGCGTCGCAATCCCACCGCCTGTCGCCGCCAGCGGTTAGGCTCGATGTCAGCCGGGGGGCAGCCCCCGACCTGATGAGGAGGAGCTCATGGCACGTATCGGTGAGAGCGCCGACTTGTTCAAGTGCTCCTTCTGCGGCAAGAGCCAGAAGCAGGTGCAGCAGCTCATCGCCGGCCCCGGCGTCTACATCTGCGATGAATGCGTCGAGCTGTGCAACGAGATCATCGAAGAGCGCATGGCCGAATCCGCGTCAGGCGTCGTCACCGACTTCGACCTGCCCAAGCCGCGCGAGATCTTCGGATTCCTCGAGGAGTATGTGGTCGGCCAGCACGCCGCGAAGCGCGCGCTGTCGGTCGCCGTCTACAACCACTACAAGCGGGTGCGTGCGCACGGCACCATCCAGTCCGCCGAGCAGCGCGCCGACGAGGTCGAGATCGCCAAGAGCAACATCCTGCTCCTGGGTCCGACCGGCTGCGGCAAAACCTACCTCGCGCAGACTCTTGCGAAGCGTCTCAACGTGCCGTTCGCCGTCGCCGACGCGACCGCTCTCACGGAGGCCGGCTACGTCGGCGAGGATGTCGAGAACATCCTCCTCAAGCTTCTGCAGGCTGCCGACTTCGACACCAAGCGCGCCGAGACCGGCATCATCTACATCGACGAGGTCGACAAGATCGCGCGCAAGGCCGAGAACCCCTCGATCACCCGCGATGTCTCGGGCGAGGGCGTCCAGCAGGCACTGCTCAAGATCCTCGAGGGCACCATCGCCTCCGTTCCGCCGCAGGGTGGCCGCAAGCATCCCCACCAGGAATTCATCCAGATCGACACGACGAACGTGCTGTTCATCGTGGCCGGGGCGTTCGCCGGGCTGGAAGACATCATCTCGTCGCGCGTCGGCAAGCACGGCATCGGATTCGGCGCCCCGCTTCACAACAAGGGCGACGACCTGAGCCTCTTCAGCGAGGTGCGTCCGGAAGACCTCCACAAATTCGGCCTCATCCCCGAGTTCATCGGCCGCCTGCCCGTGGTCGCATCGGTATCGCCACTCGATCGGGACGCCCTGATGGAGATCCTCACCGAGCCGAAGAACGCACTGGTCAAGCAGTATCAGCGTATGTTCGAGCTCGATGGCGTCTCGCTCGAGTTCGACGCCGAAGCACTCGGTGCGATCGCCGACCTCGCTGTCGAGCGCAAGACCGGCGCACGAGGACTGCGCGCGATCCTCGAAGACGTTCTCGGTCCGATCATGTTCGAGATCCCCTCCACGGATGACGTCGACAAGGTCATCGTGACCCGCGCTGCCGTCGACGAGGGGGCACCCGCGACCTTCGTCCTCCGGGAGAAGCGCAAGAGCGCCTGACTCTGCCTCGCGCCGTAATGTCCGACCCCCGCCGTAGCGTCGGGGGATGGCTGTCACCCCATTCGCGGTCCGCGTCTCCGACGAGCAGATCGTCGATCTGAACGACAGGCTCGACCGCGCTCGCCTCCTGCCGGACTCGCCGCACCGATCGCCGTCGGGAATGACCTCGGGTTATCTCGCGGAGCTCGTCGACGCATGGCGCGTGTTCGACTGGCGCTCTCGGGAGGCATGGCTCAACCGGCATCCGCAGTTCACAGCCGACGTCGGCGATGCGACCATCCACTTCGTCCACCTGAGATCCCAGCGGGACGACGCTCCCGCGCTGGTGGTGATGCACGGCTGGCCGCACACCTTCGCGCTTCAGCTCGACTTCGCCGACCTGCTGCCCGACTTCCACGTGGTTGTGCCGAGCTTCCCCGGCTTCGCGTTCTCGACGGCGTATGCCGACGGGCTCATGACCGAGCAGCGGCTGGCCGATACGGTGCACGCGTTGATGACCGAGGTGCTCGGCTACGAGAGGTACCTCACCTACGGTGAGGATGTGTCGGCCAACGTGAACGATCTGATCGCGTCGCAGCATCCCGCTCAAGTGCTCGGCATCCTCGTCACGCACTCCCACTTCCCCAGCGGCGAGGAGCGCAAGACGCTCACCGCGCCCGATGAGGTCGCGTTCTTCGAACGCCTGTCCGCCGATCATGGCAGCGCCGGCGCGTATGGCCATGTGCAGGCGACCCGACCGGACACCTTGGCCGCCGCGCTCAACGACTCACCCGCTGGGCTTCTGGCGTGGATCACCGAGAAGCTCGTCGAATGGAGCGATACCCCGCCCGGCGACCCACGGGCAGTCGAGCGTCGCATCTCGCGGGAGCGGATCCTGACAGAGGCGACGATCTACTGGGTCTCCGAAAGCATCGCGACCTCGTTCCGCCCGTACTACGAGGGCGCCGATCAGCCCGACTCGATTCCGCCCGTCGACGTCCCCGCGGCTGTCTACATCCAACGCCACGAGGGGGACTACCCCGAGTCCCTGGCCCGCGCGTTCTACCGCGACCTGCGCACTTTCGAGCGCCTCGACGAGGGCGGGCACTTCGCGGTCGCCGAGGTTCCGGCGGCGATGGCGGACCGAGCGCGGGCATTCGCACGAGAGGTAGGTGCACTGTGATCGAACTCGAGGAGAGACCCCCGACCAGCACGACGACGTTCATCGCCGTTCCGGGCTTCTGTCGGGGCGGCTGGGCGTGGGATGCCGTCGCCGAGCCGCTCCGAGACGACGGGTTCGTCGTCGACGGATTTCACGGGGCACTGGCCGATGTGGTCACGGCCCGATGACCTCGCTGCCGAACTGAGCGCGATCGCGTCGCGCCCATCTCGGCCAGCGGGCGATCTCAGGCCGTGAGGCCTCGGCGTTCGAGCAGAGGCTGGATGTCGGCATCCCGGCCACGGAAGTCACGGTAGGCCTCGAGCGGGTCCTTCGAACCGCCGACTCCCAGCAGTCGATCGCGGAAGCGGTCGCCGTTGGCGCGCGTCAGTCCGTCGTTCTCGTGGAACCACTGGACCGTGTCGGCGTCGAGCACCTCGCTCCAGATGTACGAGTAGTAGCCGGCGCTGTAGCCACCCGAGAAGACGTGTGCGAAGTACGTCGACGAGTACCGTGTGGGCACCACGGGGTTGTCGAGTCCGATGTCGGCGAGGGCGCCGGCCTCGAACTCTGCGACATCGATGTCGGCTGCCGCCTGTTCGGCGGTGAGGGAATGCCAGGCCTGGTCCAGCCAGCTCGCCGCGAGATACTCGCTGGTGGCGAAGCCCTGGTTGAAGGCCTCGGACGCGTGGAGCTTCTCGACGACCTCGCCCGGCAGCGGCTCGCCGGTCTCGACGTGCCGCGCGTACGACGCGAGGATCTCGGGCCAGTAGATCCACATCTCGTTGACCTGGCTCGGGAACTCCACGAAGTCGCGGAAGACGTTCGTTCCTGCGAAATGAGGATAAGTCACCGTCGCGAAGAGGCCGTGAAGCGCATGGCCGAACTCGTGGAACAACGTGGTGACCTCATCGAGCGTGAGCAGCGCCGGCATGCCCGGTGCGGGCTTGGGCACATTGAGGTTGTTGACGACGACGGGCTTGGTGCCGCGCAGCCGCGATTGCGACACGATCGAGTTCATCCACGCACCGCCGCGCTTCGTGTCTCGGGTGAAGAG
This sequence comes from Microbacterium pumilum, assembly GCF_039530225.1. NCBI lineage: Bacteria > Bacillati > Actinomycetota > Actinomycetes > Micrococcales > Microbacteriaceae > Microbacterium > Microbacterium pumilum. Next base: position 3,006,444 of record NZ_BAAAOH010000001.1, on the reverse strand, counting down.
GTCGAGGACGAACAGTCCGACCTCGCTTCCGTCCGCGTTGCGGATCTCGAAGACTCGCGCGTCGGGGTGGTACGCCGACAGATCGCTGCGCTCGGTGAAGGTGATGCCGTAGAGGCTGGTCGCGGCCTGGAACACGCCGTCTTTCAGCACGCGCTCGGCTTCGAACCACGGACGCAGTGCGCTGCGGTCGAGGTCGTACTCGGCCGCCCGCACCTTCTCGGTGTAGAACGCCCAGTCATGCGCCTCGAGTGGGAACGGCTCGGCTTCGGCATCGATGATGCGCTGCAGCGCCGCCTGCTCTCGGAGCGCATTCGCCGCGGCGGGCACCGCGAGTCGGCGCAGCAGATCGTGCACCGCCTCGGGAGAGCCGGCCGTCTCGTCTGACGTGACGTACGCCGCGTGGGACTCGTAGCCGAGCAGGGCGGCGCGCTCGGCGCGCAGCCGCACGATCTCGCGGAGCACGTCGCGATTGTCGTTGGCGTTGCCTCGTGACCCACGTGAGCGGGAGGCGTCGATGATCCGCTTGCGACTCGTGCGGTTCGTCAGTGAGGAGAGATACGGATGTCCGGTGAAGAGCGTGAGGGTCACGACCCACTTGCCGGCGAGGTCGCGATCGACCGCAGCTTGGGCGGCCGCGGACAGCTCGCCCTCGGTGAGTCCGTCGAGCTCCGCGTCGTCGTCGAAGACGACGGCGAGGTCATTCGTGTCGTTCAGGAGGTTCTTCTCGAATGTGGTGGTCAGCGTCGAGAGGCGCTGGTTGAGGGCGGTGAGCGTCTGCTTCGCCTCGTCATCCAGCCCAGCGCCCGCCTGGGACATCTCGCGGAAGTGGCGCTCGACGAGATACCGCTGCTCTGGTTCGAGCTGCAGGTCGTCGAGCTGCTCGTGAACAGTCTTGATGCGCCAGAACAGCTGCGAATTGAGCTGGATCGAGTCCTGGTGTGCCGACATCAGGGGCGCGAGGGTCTCTTCGATCTCCTGGATCTCGGGTGTCGCGTCGGCCGATGACACCGTGTAGAACGCACGTGACACGTCGCCGAGGAGCTTTCCCGACTCCTCCAGCCGCACCAGGGTGTTCCCGAAGGTGGGCATGGAGCGGACGAAGGTGATCGCATCCACCTCGCGCTTGTGTGCCGCGAAGGCGGCTTCGAAAGCGGGGAGATAGTGCTCAGGACGGATGGCCGAATAGTCGGGCAGCCCGTATGGGAGCGTCGAGGGGGACAGGAGCGGATTCTCGGTCGACATCCCGTCAGCTTAGTGCGAGGCTTCGATCATCCCGAGAAACCTTTGCAAAATATATATTGCAAAGAAAAGCTTGCAAAGAAACCTTTGCATGGCTATCTTGGAGGCATGGAAGAACAGCCGCCCGAGAGCACGGAGCCGATGGATGCCGCTGCTCGCACCGAGAAGCGCCACAACGAGGACCGCGTCCTCGACTCCGGTGCCCTTCGGGCATTGGCGCACCCGCTGCGGGTGAGGATCTACGACATCCTCAGCCAATACGGACCGCAGACCGCGAGCTCGCTCGCGGAGCGGCTGGGAGAGTCGAGCGGCTCGACCAGCTATCACCTTCGCGCCCTCGCCAAGCACGACCTCATCCGCGAGGCAGAGGACCGAGGGACCGGCCGTGAGCGCTGGTGGGAACGCCCCATCGGCGGCGTCTCGTTCGCGAGTCCCGCTGCTATGGCGACTCCGGCAGGCCGCGCGGCGACGCAGGTCGTCATGAACGAGTTCCTGCGCAACCGCAACGACCAGCTGCTCGACTTCGTCAACCGAGGCATCGGCGGCGAGGACGAGATGTGGCAGGAGGGGACGCTCGTCTCCACCGCCACCGCACGCCTCAATCCCGAACAGGCCAAAACCCTCGCGCTGAAGATCATGGCGCTGATCGATGAGGCCGTCGACAACCACCGCAATCAAACCGGCGAGAACGTCCGGCCCGTCACCATCCGAGCCGATCTCTTCCCGCTGCCCGGCCTAGGAGACTGAAATGACCGCCATCTCCGCATCTCGCGGGTACGCACGCACGACCGCCTTCGAGCGCACACTGCTCTGCGCATCCGCCACACTCGACCACTTCGTCTCCCAGCGCCTCGAGCGCCGCGCTGCGGCCGGGCACCGCCGCGCTGTCAGCGCGCAGACGGCCTTCGCCACTGCGCGCAGCGACGCTCAGGCGCACGGCGCGGTGGGAATGCTCCCGCGATGAGCATGACCTCCGACACGAAGGGCGACGCCACTGAGCCAGCGGCCGAGCGGGGCGGCAAGGGTCCGCTCGGCCGCGACTTCGGCAAGCTGTGGACCGCGGCGATGTTCAGCAACCTCGCCGATGGCCTGGGCCGGACGGCCGTTCCCCTCATCGCGACGACGCTGACGCAAGATCCGCTCGCCATCGCGGCGATCGGAGCGATCGCCTTCGTGCCGTGGCTCATCTTCGGGCTTCCCGCCGGCATGCTGGTCGATCGCTACGACCGTCGGATCATCATGGCGGTCGCCAACACCATCCGCGGCGGCGTCGCGCTGTGGCTCGCGATCCTGACCGTTACGGGACAGATCAGCATCTGGACCCTGTTCATCGGCACCCTCGTGTTCGGTCTGGGCGAGACCCTCTTCGACAACGCGACGAACGCCGTCATCCCCGGCGTGGTCAAGCGACCGCACTTGGACCGTGCGAACGGGCGGATGCAGGCGGCCCAGGTCACGATCGACAACTTCGTCGCGACGCCCATCGCCGGCGTGCTGCTCGCGGTCTCGCTCGCCCTGCCGCTGTGGATCGGCGGCGCCGCGTACATCGTGCCGATCGCGCTGGCGCTCATGCTGCCGATCTCGGCGGCGCGTCCCCTGCTCGCCCGACGGACCGCTTCGGAGGCCGACGCGCTCGTGTCCGACGCCGGCGCCCCCGACATCGAAGTGGGCACCCCGGTGCCCGAGCCCGTCCCCACCCCTCTTCCCCGATCGAACGTGTCGGCGCGTGAGGCGGTCTCGTACCTCTGGCACGCCCACTACCTCCGCGCCATGGTGCTGTTCACGGCGATCATCGGATCCGCCTTCTCATTCGCACAGGCGCCGCTCATTCTGTTCTTCCTCGATGCGCTCAGCGTCGCGCCTGCGGCGATCGGATTCGTGACCGCCGGGATCGGCGTGGGGGCGCTGATCGGCTCGATCGTGGCATCCGGGCTTGTCAGCAGGTTCGGTCGCGGGCCGGTGATGCTGGGTGCGAACTTCGTCGGCGCGCTAGGACTGCTTCTGACCGGTTTGGCGCCCGAGGTCTTCACCGCGGTGGCGGCATTCGGCCTCGCAGCCCTGGCCGTCTCGATCTGGAACGTGCCCTGGGGGGCCCTGCGGCAGCAGATCGTGCCTCCCCACCTCTTCGGTCGTGTGCTGGGCATCATCCGCATGGTCACGTGGGGTCTGTTCCCCATTGCCACACTGCTCGGAGGCTGGGTCGCTCGGTACGACCTGCGAGCACCCATGCTCATCGGCGCGGGCGTCGTCCTGGTCGCGGCGCTGTGCGCCATCCGGGTGCTGCTCGTGGGCACGAAAGAGGCGGGCGCCGAGGTCGACGCCCGGACGGCCTAGCCGAACCCGTCCGCCTCGTCGTGCCTCACGACCGCTTCACCGTCGTGATCGAGCGTGACGATCACACCGGTGTCGAGCTCGACGATCGGCCGACCCTCGAGCCAGGTGAGCGTCCATCGCGGCATCGGCTGCCCGAGCGAATCCGCGACGAGCGTCGCCTCGACGGCGGCGATCTGGATGTGCAGGGCGGGGGGAACCGACGAGGGCGCCGGAGAGCCCGCCGTCCAGCGAGTGCCGAGCTGCATTTCAGGCCTCCTGCGGGGCGAGCTCGAAGCTCGCGACGGACGTGCTCTCGGCGTTCACGTACTCGAGCTCGGTGATGCGCCCGACAGCCTTGAGATCGCCCTCAGCGAGCACGAGCGATGCCAGAGCCTCCGCAGACGCGGCGATCGTCATCCGGGTGACGGGTGTCTTCTGCGACGCCTTGGCCTCGGTCTTCGCGCGGCGGATGCCGATCAACGCCTCGCTCACAGCGACCAGCACGGCGGGGTCACCCTCGATGCCGAGAGGCTCAGGCCAGGGTGCGGTGTGGACGGATCCGTCGTTGAACCATGACCACGACTCCTCGGTGGCGAAGGCGAGCACCGGCGCGAAGAGCCTCAGCAGCGTCGACAGGGCCATGCGCAGAGCGAGCGCGGCCGATGCCTGAGCGACGTCGGTGCGATCGTACGCGCGCTCCTTGACGAGTTCGAGGTAATCGTCGCAGAACGTCCAGAAGAAGGATTCGGTGACCTCGAGCGCGCGGGCGTGGTCGTACGCAGCCAGCGCTTTGGTGGCATCACGGACGACGCCGTCGAGCGTGGCGAGCATGCTCGCATCGAGCGCATGCGTGACCTGCGCACCCTCCGGGACCGGGAACGAGAGGACGAACTTCGCCGCGTTCAGGACCTTGATCGCGAGGCGACGGCCGATCTTGACCTGCGTCGGATTCTGCGGATCGAAGGCCGCATCGGTCCCGAGCCGGCTCGACGCCGCCCAGTAGCGCACCGCATCCGACCCGTGCTGCGACAGGATGTCGGCGGGCGTGACGACGTTGCCCTTGGACTTGGACATCTTCTTGCGGTCGGGGTCGACGATGAAGCCGGAGATCGCGGCATCCGTCCAGGGCGCGCGGTCATCCGCGAGGGCGCTGCGCAGCAGAGTCGAGAACAGCCACGTACGGATGATGTCCTGGCCCTGCGGACGCACGTCGAACGGCGCGACCAGGTTCCAGAGCTCTTCGTCACGCTCCCAGCCGCCCGCGAGCTGCGGTGTGAGCGATGAGGTGGCCCAGGTGTCGAAGATGTCGAGCTCGGGCTCGAAGCCGCCGGGCACGCCGCGCTGGTCGGCCGTATAGCCCGGGGGCACGTCGATCGTGGGATCGATCGGAAGCGACGCGTGGTCGGGGGTCAGCACGCGGCTGAAATCGCGCTCACCGTTCTCGTCCAGCCCGTACCAGACCGGGATCGGCACGCCGAAGAACCGCTGCCTCGACACCAGCCAATCGCCGGTGAGTCCGTTGGTCCAGTTCTCGAACCGCACTCGCATGAAGTCCGGATGCCACGACATGCCCTGACCGAGTTCGAGGAGCTTGTCGCGCAGAACCTCGTCGCGCGCGCCGTTGCGGATGTACCACTGGCGCGTCGAGACGATCTCCATCGGGCGATCGCCCTTCTCGTAGAACTTCACCACGTGCGTGAAGGGCTTCGGATCGCCGATCAGCTCGCCCGACTCCTGCAGAAGCTCGACGATGCGCTTCTTCGCGCTGAAAACCGTCTTGCCTGCGAGCTCCGCATACGCGGCCCTCCCGGCATCCGTCGTGATCACATCCGGCGCATCCACGAGGACGCGGCCGTCCTGGCCGAGGATCGTCCGGTTCGGCAGTTCGAGCTCACGCCACCAGATGATGTCGGTGACGTCGCCGAACGTGCAGATCATCGCGATGCCCGAGCCCTTGTCCTGCTGGGCGAGCGGATGCGCGAGCACGGGGACCTCGACGTCGAACAGCGGCGTGCGGACCGTGCTGCCGAAGAGCGCCTGATAGCGCTCGTCGTCAGGATGGGCGACGAGCGCCACGCACGCGGCGAGCAGTTCGGGACGCGTCGTCTCGATGAACAGATCGCCCGAGCCGTCGGTCTTGTGGAAGGCGATGCGGTGGTACGCGGCCGGCTGCTCTCGATCCTCGAGTTCGGCCTGAGCGATGGCGGTGCGGAAGTCGATGTCCCACAGCGTCGGCGCGAGCGCCTGATATGCGTCTCCGCGATCGAGGTTGCGGAGGAACGAGAGCTGGCTCGTGCGGATCGTGTCGTCCGAGATGGTGCGATAGGTCTGCGTCCAGTCGACGCTCAGACCGAGCTGGCGGAAGAGCTCTTCGAAGTGCTTCTCGTCCTCGACGGTGAGCTTCTCGCAGAGCTCGATGAAGTTGCGGCGGCTGACGGGCACCTGATCTGCCGCACGGCTCGACTTGTTGTCGCCGCCTTCGAAGGGGGGTGCAAAGTCGGCGTTGTACGGCAGCGACGGGTCGCATCGCACGCCGTAGTAGTTCTGCACACGGCGCTCGGTCGGCAGGCCGTTGTCATCCCACCCCATCGGGTAGAAGACGGTCTTTCCGCGCATCCGCTCGAATCGCACCTTGAGATCGGTGTGCGTGAACGAGAACACGTGGCCGATGTGAAGGGATCCGGATGCCGTCGGCGGGGGCGTGTCGACGGAGTAGACGCCGCCTCGGCCGACCTCGGCGGCACGCGCGCGGTCGAACAGGTACGTGCCCTGTTCCTTCCACGCGGCATCCCACTTGCTTTCGAGACCTTCCAGGGCGGGCTTGTCGGGAACCGGTCCCTGAGCTTGTCGAAGGGCGTCGGCCATGGTGTCTCCTGCGATATGTGCGGCACTGTGTGAGCGTGCCTGAGTGTGGGATGTCGCCCCATTCTACGCGTCGTTGACGGTGGATCCCGAGCGGCCACGGGCGAGCGTGCCGGGTCCGCGGATGCTCCACAAGCTCCCGACGATGATCGTGGTCCCCGCCGTGCCGACGAGCCCCGCGGCGCCGAAGGTCGCCGCTGTGGTGTCCGCGCTCGGCAGCTCGGCGGGGTGGCGCGCATTCGTGTCGTGCGGGGCCCACCACACGGGCCATGCGCGGTCACATCTCGACCCGGATGCCGAGCGCCGACGCGAACGCCGGAGCGAGCGTCTCAACCTGGGAGGGCGAAAGGGTCGTCCCTCGAAGCGCCGCGAGATCCAGGTACGAGAGGGCATCCAGGCCACGCAGGTCGACATGTTCGGCCTGAAGCCCGCGTGTATCCACCTCGTCCGACTTCGAATCGTGGAACGCGACTCGCACGAGACGGGCACGCGGGATGTCGAGCGTGCCGATCGTGCAGCCCGAGATGAGCAGGTCCTGCACGCGAGCTGCGGCGAGCGAGAGATAGTCGATGCGGATGCCGCGCAGCTCGACCTCGTCGACATCCGCGGCGGCGAGGTCGAGGGTTCCGATTCTGCCCCCCGAGATCCGAACGCGCCGCAGCCTCGCGTCTCGGCCGACGACGGCCGTCGCGCGAAGCCCCGAGATGTCGACATCGACGAGCGTGGCTCCCGTGAGATCCAGACGCTCGAGGGCTGCGTCGAGCACTTCGCACTCGCTGATGCTGCTGTGCGCGGCATCCGTCGTCGCTCGAAGCGTGGTCCACCGCAGCTGGAACGACTCCTCGCCACGCGCCGGCGCCGGCCCGTCGCCGAGTTCGCGAGGCAGATCGGGGGCAGACACGCGCGGCGCGATCAGACCCTCTTCGCGCCGCGCCATTCGGTCAGGCTACCCCGGCCGACTCCCGACGAAGTGGCACCTCAGGACCGGACTCCGGCTCGGCGGGGCGGCGCGATGCCGCCCATGCGGCGACCAGGGTCACGGCCGACAGGATGGCCAGAACGATCCCGGGGTGCCACCACGCGAAGTCCGTCGCACCGCCGAGAGCCGCCGTGACGATCGGCACGAATCCGCTCACCGTCGCTGCGATGGCGTATGAGATCGACAGCGCGGAGTAGCGGAAGTGATCGGGGAAGAGGTCGTTCATGAGCCCGCCGAGCGCCGCCCATGACATGGTGGGCAGGATTCCCCCGATGATCATCGTGGCGACGAGGATCGGGAAGGTTGCGAACTGCAGCAGGTAGTACATCGGGAACGCGATCAGGAGCGTGCCGAGCGCACCCCACGCCACCACCCTGGCCGATCCGATGCGAGTGGCCCACACGCCGAACAGCGGAATGGTGATGAGCTGCAGCAGGCCGCCGACCGTCGTGGCGATCAGCAGGTCCTGGAAGCTGAAGTCGAGCTGCGTCACGCCGTAGTTCACGGTGTAGGTGTTCATCAGCGAGTACGAGCCGATGCCGAGCACTGCCGCGCCGATCGCGATGACGATGGCGGCGGGCCGCGAGCGGAACATCGTGACGAACGGGATCCGGTCGCGGCGGCGTTGCGCGACGACCTCCTCGAACACCGGTGTCTCGGTGATGGACCACCGCAGGTACAGCGACACCGCGAGCAGCGGGAGGGCGAGAAGGAACGGGATGCGCCATCCCCACTCCGCGATCGCTGCCGCCGGCAGCACGAGGCCCATCACGATGAACACCGTGGCGGACAGGATCGAACCGACGGGTGAGCCGAGCTGCGGAATGGCGGCGTAGAACGCGCGCTTGATGCGTCCCGAGTGCTCGGTCGCGAGCAGGATCGATCCGCCCCACTCACCGCCGAGCGACAGCCCCTGCGCGATGCGGAGAAGGACCAGCAGGATCGCGCCGAGCCAGCCTGCCTGGGCGTAGGTCGGAAGCAGTCCGATGGCCCCCGTCGCGACGCCCATGATGCCGACGGTCCAGAGCAGTGTCGTGCGCCGCCCCAGTCGATCGCCCATGTGGCCGAAGAGGACGGCACCGATCGGGCGGACGATGAAGGCCAGCGCGATCGTACTGAAGGCGGCGAGAGTACCGCCGAACTCACCCAGCGGATCGAAGAACAGTGGACCGACGAAGAACGCCGCGAAGTAGGCGAAGACGTAGAAGTCGAAGGACTCGAGAGAGGTTCCGACCATCGACGCCCAGGCGACGCGACGGGTGGGGGACGGGGACGCTGATGAGGGCAGATCTGTCGTGGACACGAGTATCCATCCTGCCACTCATCCGCATTGCTGGACGCAGTGCACAATCACGACGGCGGGTGGTCCCGCATCCACATCGCTGCGCTTGTCCGATCGGCAACGCCGATCTGCCGATACGCATTGCCGAGGTGCGCCTTGACGGTGCGCTCGGTGATGCCGAGGGCACGCGCGATCTGTTTGTTCGCCATCCCCTCGGTCACGAGCGAGAGCACCTCTCGCTCACGTGGGCTCAGCGGGTCAGCCGGAGCACCGGCCTGCGGGAGGAGCACGCCGGCGATCCTCGGGTCGAGTGGGGTGTGCCCCCGTGACGCGGATCGGACCGCTTCGCGCAGCACATCGGGCTCGGCGTCCTTCAGCTGGTAACCCACCGCTCCGGCCTCGAGCGCCCGCCGGACCCGCTCGCGATCAGAGAACGAGGTGAGCACCACGACCCGGGTCGCCGGCGCAGCGTCGAGGACCGCGCGCGTCGCCTCGACACCGTCGATGCCGGGCATCGAGAGATCCATGAGGACGACATCCGGATGCCGCTCCACGGCCTCGAGAACAGCGGTCCTTCCATCCGGCGCTTGGCCGACGACCTCGATGTCGCCGTCGGCGGCGAGCATCGCGGCGAGGCCTGTTCGCACCATCGCATGGTCATCGACCACCAGAACGCGGATCATGAGCTGCCCCGATCTGCGGCCCGGGGCACGGTGAGACGCCACGCGGTTCCGGCGCCGGGCGCCGTCGCGACCTCGAGCCGGGCACCCGCCTCCGTGGCCAGGTCGCCGACGATCCGGGTGCCGAAATGACCCTCCGGAGGATCGCGCAATGACGCCGGATCGAATCCAGGGCCGTCGTCGACCACCTCGAGCACCGAGGCGCCCTCCATCGGAAAGAGGCGCACCCACGCCTGGCCAGGGCTCGCATGCGCGGCGATGTTCCGCAGACACTCCTGCGCGACGCGGTAGATCAGTCGCTGTTCGCCATCCGAAAGCTCGGGCAGCTCGGCGGAGACGTCGACGCTCGCTTCGACCCCGCGACCGCGCACGCCGGCTGCGAGGTCGGCGAGTGCCTGGGCGATTCCGGCGTCAGCGAGACTCGGCGGGTAGATGTCGACGAGCAGTGAGCGGAGGGCACGCACATTGCCGCGCACCGACGACGCCACGTCGCGCACGTCGTCGGCGAGTCCATCCTCGCCGTGGGCCGACGCGACCGACGCGGCGTTCTCGGCCGCGAAGGTCGTCGCGATGAGTTCCTGCACCGGCCCGTCGTGCAGTGTGCCGGCGATGCGCCGGCGTTCGACATCCGATGCGTCGACCGCGTGCTGGAGCAGCGCAGCACGGTCGCTCTCGTCACGACGCGCACGATTGAGCAGCCGCCACACGATCGGCGCGGTCAGCACCACCAGCAGCAGGAGCGTACTCACCGTCACTCCGGCGAACCCGCGCCACAGCTCGCCAGAGCGAGTCGCGACGGGATCGTAGGGCGCGTACATCTCGAAGAGCAGCTGGCGTCCGTCGGGCGTCCAGACAGGTCGGTACACCTCGAGCAGACGATCGCCCGACTCGAACTCGTTCTCGGAGTTCGACAGATCCGAGACCTCGGCGCGGGTCTGCGGATCGGCGAGTGCCTCGCGCTGCGGCAGGTCGAGCTCGAACGTGCGTCCGATGAGCTCGGGCTCATCCGCGTACAGGATGGTTCCGCCAGGAGTCCAGATCTTGACGCGGACGACCCCCGGTCCGAGCACGCGCTCCCGGACGACGGCGTCGAACGCGTCGACGGCGTCGGGGTCGCCGTCAGCAAGGGCGTCCGTCAGAGAGGGCTGGATGACCGCTTCGGCGAAGACATCCGTGATGTTCGCCGCATCGTTCACGGCTTCGCGTTCGGCCAGCAGCTGCGCCGCGAAGGCGCCGAGAAGGGCGACCGCGATGAGGACGACGAGGAGTCCGGCTGCCAGGCGAAGCACGACCCGCCGCGGGCGGATCGGCGCGGCATCCGATGCCATCCTTCCCGCAGACCCATCCGCGATCGTGAGCCAGGGCGCGCCCGCCGCCCCGGCCGGAGGTGATCCGGTCGGAGCGACGGGCTGGGGCTCCGGGCTCACTCAGTCATCGCTCCCGTGTCCGGAGCCGCCGTGATCGTCGCCCGAATCGTGACCGCCGGAATCGTCGCTGCCGGCCGAGCCGCTGTTGCCCGAATCGTCGCTGCCACCGGAACCGCTGTTGCCGGAGTCATCGCCGTCGCGCCCCGAGGTTCCGCCATTGTCGTCGCCGGGTTCCACCCCGCCCTGCACGTCGCGGTCATCGCCCGGCTCGGTGCGTTGATCGCGAGGGGTGTCGCCGCCGTTGTCGTCGACACCCGCGGAGGGCGACGGTGATGGTGAGAGCGTGGGCGAAGGCGACAGAGACGGTGTCGGCGTCGGGCTCGGAGTGAGCGAAACGACCTGTCCCGACGCGGGCACGCGCACCGGCAGATCCTGCGAGAACGAGGTGTTGCCCCACAGGCCGATCACCGCGGGGATCGCCGCGGCCACGACGGCTGCGCCGAGGAGAAGTCGAGTCTTCATGGTGGTTCCTTTGTCGATTGTGACCTGTTTGCGGACTCTGTGGCGACGCATCGGCCTCGCCGTCCTGGTGAATCAAGCGTGCGCCGCGGCCGCGGGGTCGCACCATTGCACGATGGTCGTAGTACCCCTTGTGCCGCAGGTCAGCCGTTAGACTGGGATCACCGACATCGATCCGGCCATCACCGGGGAGTCTTCGGAAGAACGCGCGGCGCGACCAGTTCGTCGTCTCGTCATTAGAACCGAACGGGTCAGGCCCGTCACAGCCGCAGTGAGAGTGGGCATCCGGTCCCCGAGCTTGCCGAAGGATCCGGACGTCACGCGGGGTGGTACCGCGGTTCTCCGTTCAGGGAATCGTCCTCGCAGGAAGCATCGCAACCTGCTGGAGTGACATGACCTACCCACGACCCTCGACCCGCTCAGGGACCGGTGCGGCCGGATCGTTCGGCGCTGCCGCAGATCCCGTCGTTCCGAGCCCGCGCTTCCCAGACATCGAGCGCGAGGTGCTCGAGTTCTGGAAACAGGACGACACCTTCCGCGCGTCGATCGCACAGCGCGAGGGGGCCGAGGAATGGGTCTTCTACGACGGTCCGCCCTTCGCCAACGGCCTGCCCCACTACGGGCACCTGCTCACCGGCTACGCGAAGGACGTGTTCCCGCGCTTCCAGACGATGCTCGGCAAGCGCGTCGACCGCGTCTTCGGCTGGGACACGCATGGCCTTCCGGCCGAACTCGAGGCGATGAAGCAGCTCGGCATCACCGAGAAGGCCGAGATCGAGACCATGGGGATCGACGCGTTCAACGCGAAGGCCCGTGATTCGGTGCTCACTTACACGCACGAGTGGGAGGACTACGTCACCCGTCAGGCGCGCTGGGTCGATTTCGAGCGGGGATACAAGACGCTCGACACCGGCTACATGGAGAGCGTGCTGTGGGCGTTCAAGACGCTCCACGACAAGGGCCTCGCGTACGAGGGCTACCGCGTGCTGCCGTACTGCTGGCGTGACGAGACGCCGCTGTCGAGCCACGAGCTGCGCATGGACGACGACGTCTACAAGATGCGGCAGGACCCGTCGGTGACGGTCACCTTCCCGCTGACAGGCGCCAAGGCGGAGGCTCTCGGCCTCACCGCCGTGCGCGCCCTGGCGTGGACGACCACGCCATGGACGCTGCCGACGAACCTCGCTCTCGCGGTGGGTCCCGACATCCGCTACGTCGTGGTCCCGGGCGGTCCAGCCGGTGCCGCCGATGTGCACCACGACGCCGATGGCCACGCGGACGACCCCCTCGAGGCGACCTCGCACCGCTACCTCCTCGCCGAGGAGCTGCTGCATAACTACGCGAAGGACCTCGGGTACGAGTCGGCGGATGCGGCGCGCGGCGCGATCGTTCAGACCGTGCTCGGCTCGGAGCTCGCGGACGTCACGTACGACCGTCTGTTCGACTACTACGCGGATGCCGCGACGTGGGGCACCGGGACCGCCTGGCGGATCCTCGTCGACGACTACGTGACGACGGGCGACGGCACCGGCATCGTCCACCAGGCTCCGGCGTACGGCGAGGACGACCAGCGCGTGACCGAAGCCGCCGGCATCCCGCTCATCATGAGCCTCGACGACGGCGGACGGTTCCTGCCGCAGGTGACGGATGTCGCCGGCGAGCTGTGGATGGACGCGAACACGCCGCTCGTCCGAATCCTGCGGCAGGACGGTCGCCTGCTGCGCCTCGCGAGCTACGAGCACTCGTATCCGCACTGCTGGCGCTGCCGCAATCCGCTGATCTACAAGGCGGTCTCGAGCTGGTTCGTGCGGGTCACGGACTTCAAGGACCGCTTGATCGAGAACAACGAGCAGATCACGTGGGTTCCCGAGAACGTCAAGCACGGCCAATTCGGCAAGTGGCTCGAAGGCGCCCGCGACTGGTCGATCAGCCGCAACCGGTACTGGGGCTCGCCCATCCCGGTGTGGAAGAGCGATGATCCGGAGCACCCGCGTGTGGACGTGTACGGCTCGCTCGCGGATCTCGAGCGCGACTTCGGGCGGCTGCCTCGCAACGCCGACGGCGAGGTCGACCTTCACCGGCCCTATATCGACGACCTCACGCGGCCGAACCCCGATGATCCGACCGGCGGAAGCACGATGCGGCGCATCGAGGACGTCCTCGATGTCTGGTTCGACTCCGGCTCGATGCCGTTCGCGCAGGTGCACTATCCGTTCGAGAATCACGAGTGGTTCGACGAGCACTCGCCGGCGGACTTCATCGTCGAGTACATCGGCCAGACCCGCGGCTGGTTCTACCTCATGCACGTGCTGTCCACCGCGCTGTTCGACCGCCCGGCCTTCACCGGTGTCTCGTGCCACGGCATCGTGCTGGGCAGCGACGGCCTCAAGATGTCGAAGTCGCTGCGCAACTATCCGGACGTGTCCGAGGTGTTCGACCGCGACGGGTCCGACGCGATGCGCTGGTTCCTGATGTCGTCGAGCGTCCTCCGCGGCGGCAATCTCATCGTCACCGAAGAGGGGATCCGCGCGGGCGTGCGGGAGTTCATGCTTCCGCTGTGGAACGCGTGGTACTTCTTCGCGACCTACGCGAACGCTTCGGCGGGCGGCGGTTCGACGGGCGCCGGCGGCTACGAGGCGATCTGGCGCACCGATTCGACCGACGTGCTGGACCGCTATATCCTCGCCCGCACCGGCGACCTCGTCCGCGGTGTCGCCGCAGACCTCGAGGCACTCGACTCGACGATGGCCGCTGCGAAGCTGCGCGACTTCGCGGAGGCCCTGACGAACTGGTACATCCGCCGCTCACGCGATCGGTTCTGGGTGGGCGTCGATGCGAGCGACCCGACGTCGACCGAGGCCTTCGACACGCTCTACACCGTGCTCGAGACGCTCACGCGCGTCGCGGCGCCCCTCATCCCGCTCGTCGCCGACCGGGTCTGGCAGGGCCTCACCGGCGGTCGCAGTGTGCATCTCGCGGACTGGCCGGATGCCGATGCCTTCCCGGCGGCGGACGACATCCGCTCGGCGATGGACGCCGTCCGCGACGTCTCATCGGTTGCGAACGCCCTCCGCAAGCGAGAGGGCAAGCGCGTGCGCCTGCCGCTCGCGAGCCTGAGCGTCGTGAAGGCGGATGCCGCATCACTCGGACAGTTCGAAGACATCCTCCGCGACGAGCTGAACGTCAAATCCGTCGAGCTCGTCGAGCTCGAGGATGACACGCCCGCGGTCTACGGCATCACGCACCGGCTGTCGGTCAACGCCCGCGCTGCGGGACCGCGGCTCGGCAAGCGCGTCCAGCAGGCCATCCAGGCCGCCAGGGCGGGCGACTGGTCGGGCGTGGACGGCGCGGTCACGGTCCAGACTCCCGACGGCGCCATCGCGCTCGAACCGGGGGAGTACGAGCTCGTGCTCGAGACCACTGGACGGCCCGCCGGCGAAGCTCTCGCGCTTCTTCCCAGCGGAGGCTTCGTCCTGCTGGATACATCGACGACGCCCGAACTCGAAGCGGAAGGCCTCGCGCGCGACGTCATCCGCTCCGTCCAGGACACCCGCAAGGCGGCCGGATTCGACGTCAGCGATCGCATCCGGCTGCAGCTGCTCTTCTCGAGCCACGAAGACGCCGGGGCCGTCTCCGGCGCATTCGATACGGCGGATGTCGCGGGCGAGACGCTCGCCCTCGAGCACGCCGTGCTGATCGACGGTCACGGGGTGCACATCCCGGCGGACGCACCACCGGAGACGTGGCATCCGATCGTCTTCGGCGCCGCGCCGGAGCACGTCGAGTACGTTCCGGCAGGGGCGTACGCCAATCGCGGCGGCTTCCACGTCGCCGTCACGCGGCTTGTCGGAACGCCGATATTCGATGCGCTGAGCGAGCGGAGCCGGACCAAGTGAACGACCGGGATCGCGCCGACGCCGTCTACGCGGCGCTGCTGCAACGCCAGGGAGAGCGGTGGGTCGAGCCGCGGATCGAGCGCACGCGGCGCGTGCTCGAGCTGCTTGACGATCCGCAGCGGACGTACCGGGTCGTGCATGTCACAGGCACGAACGGCAAGACCTCGACGAGCCGGATCATCGAGAGCCTGGTGCGCGCCCACGGTCTGCGCACCGGACTCTTCACGAGCCCGCACCTGGAACGGTTCACCGAACGGATCATGATCGACGGCGAGCCGATCCCCGACGCGGCGATCGCCGACGCGTGGGACGAGATCACGCCGTTCGTCGCCCTCATCGATGCCGAACTGCAGACGGCGGGCGACCCGGCGCTGACGTTCTTCGAGCTGCTGACCGTGCTCGCGTTCGTCGCCTTCGCCGATGCGCCCATCGACGTCCTGGTGCTCGAGGTCGGCATGGGCGGCGCATGGGACTCGACCAACACCGCCGACGGGGACGTCGCGGTGTTCGCGCCCATCGACCTCGATCACGCTGATCGCCTCGGCGAGACGATCGCCGAGATCGCAACGGTGAAGGCCGGGATCATCAAGGACGGCGCGGCCGTGGTGTCCGCACGACAGGATGCCGCAGCCGAAGCCATCCTCCGATCCGCCGCAGCGGCCAAAGGCGCCACGATAGCGTTCGAAGGCGCCGAGTTCGCGCTCACCGAACAGCGGCTGGCCGTCGGCGGGCAGCTGATCACCGTCCAGGGACTGGCAGGCACCTACCAGGACGAGTACCTCCCGCTCTACGGCGGCCACCAAGGGTTCAACGCGACCCTCGCGATCGCCGCGGTCGAATCCCTCATCGGAGCCGCAGCCAACGCCATTCCGGGCGACATCCTCGCCGAAGGTCTCTCGGGCGCGACATCGCCCGGTCGTCTGCAGCTCGTCGGGATCAGCCCGACAGTCCTGGTCGACGCGGCCCACAATCCGCACGGCGCGCGCGCCCTGGTCACCGCGCTGCGCGAATCGTTCGACTTCGACGAATGGGGCGTCGTCATCGGCATCCTCTCCGACAAGGATGTCGCCGGCATCATCGCCGAGATCGCGCCGGTCGCCACCCACGTCTTCGCCACTGCGCCCGAGTCGGAGCGCGCCGACGATGCCGACCACATCGCAGACCTCGCGGAGTCGCACGGCCTGGAGGTCACAGTTCACCGTGACGTCGCCGAGGCCGCCGAGGCCGCTCGTTCGTGGGCTGCCTCATCGGAGCGGCGGGCGGTCGTCGTCGCCGGCTCGGTGCTGCTCGCAGGCGAGGCCGTGACCCTCGCCGCCGCCGAGGACTGGAAGGCCGGGTGGAACGAGTGACCGAGCCGGTTCCGACGCCGCCTGCGGGCCGTCAGCGGCGTGCCCGCGGTGCGGCGGAGTCGCTCGCGACGATCGTGCTGGGTTTCGAGTCGATCGTCGTCTTCCTAGGTGGCCTCGCGATATACGGCCTGCACGTTCTTCCCGAGTCGATCCCCGACTGGTGGGGGATCGTCGCCGGTGTCGTGCTCGCGGTCCTCATGGTGCTCACGACCCTGGTCGTCCGCTACCCGTGGGGCATCTGGCTCGGATGGGTGCTTCAGGCGATCGTCGCGCTGGGCGGATTCCTCGTGCCGGGCCTCGCGCTCGTGGCGCTGCTTTTCGGCGGCATGTACGGATATGCCACGATCAAGGGAGGTGCGCTCGATCGTCGCAACGCCGAACGTGCCGCTGAACCCCCGAACGAACCAGGAATGGTGAACGGAGACTGACATGGCCACCGAAGAGACTCTCGTCCTCGTCAAGCCCGACGGCGTCGCGCGCGGACTGACCGGCGCGATCCTCGCCCGCATCGAGGCGAAGGGATACTCTCTCGTCGACATCCGCCTCGTCGAACCCGATCGCGAGACGCTCGAGCGCCACTACGCCGAGCACGAGGGCAAGCCGTTCTACGAGCCGCTGCTGGACTTCATGATGTCGGGACCGTCGGTGGCGATCCGCCTCGCGGGCAACCGCGTCATCGAGGGATTCCGGTCGCTGGCCGGGACCACCGATCCGACCACCGCGGCGCCCGGCACGATCCGCGGCGACCTCGGACGCGACTGGGGTCTCAAGGTGCAGCAGAACCTGGTCCACGGTTCGGACAGCCCGGAATCCGCCGCGCGAGAGCTCGATATCTGGTTCTGACGCGGGTCAGAACACTCGCCCGAGCACGTCCAGGCGCAGCTGCGCGATCACGGCGATGATCCCGTAGCTCACGACGGCGAGCACCGGCACCCATCCCATGAGGGTCTCGGCGGCCTTCCGAACGCCCTCCGGGGTCGGGAGGATGCCGGAGCGCAACATGTGGATCGTCACCACGTAGTACGTCGGTATCGTGACCACCCACGTCACCATGCACCACGGGCAGAGCGTCCCGAGTACGAAGATGCTCTGTGAGATCAACCAGATGACGAAGACGAACGCGAACGTCATCCCGAGTTCGAAGACCCACCAGAACCACCGGGCGAATCTCGCGTGAGCCAGAATCGCGAACCCGACCACGATCGGCGCGACCCATCCGGCGAGCCCCAGAATCGGGTTGGGAAAGCCGAAGACCTGCCCCTGCCAGGACTCGAGATTCGCCGTGCACTGAACCAGCGGACTGAAGTCGCATGACGCGATCGCATCGGGATCCGCCAGCAGATGCAGCCGCTCCATGGTGAGCGAGAAAGCAGCCCACCACCCGACCGCGCCGGCGATGATCAGCCACCCCGCCATGACAGTCGGGCGGGTGTGGGTCAGGCGTTGAGGCATGCCTCGGATTATCACATTCCGGGCTGACCGGATGCCGCGACCGGGCCGGCGGGGATCGCCGATGTCGCGCGCGCAAGCAATCCGCGGACGAAAGTGCGATAATGATCCTCGATGCATCGCGGCCGCGCCGCCACCGCATCACAGAAGACTTCAGGGCGACGAATGCCCTTGGCAGCGAGAGTTCCCCCGCATGAGCCGGGATCCAGCTGCAGACCGAGTGAGTTCGCGGCACCGCAGGTGCGGCGCCGCACGAGATTTCGCCGGGGGACGCGCGGTGTCGCCCCCGCAGGGAGTAAGCCAGTGATGGCCGATGACACAGATGCAGATTTCACCCTCGAGACAGAACCGGACTCCGCGCTAGCGCAGGAGCTCGGCGGCGATGCCGAGGCGGCCCACGAGACCGAGTCGGTCCCCGAGCCGGTCGCCGAGCCCGTCGAAGGGCCCGACGCCGAGCCCGAGGCCGAGCCGGTCCCCGAGCCCGAGCCGGTCGCCGAGCCCGAGGCCGAACCGGTCCCCGAGCCCGAGGCCGAGTCGGTCCCCGAGCCCGAGGCCGAACCGGTCCCCGAGCCCGAGGCCGAGTCGGTCCCCGAGCCCGTCGAAGGGCCTGACGCCGAGCCGGTCGCCGACTCCGGTCCCGTGACAGCGGTCGCGCTGGGTCTCCTGCCTGAGACCTTCGTCTCGGCGGTATCGACGCAGCTACTCTTCCACGCGCCCGAGATCGCGCCGCTCCCGGCACGACCGGCACCCGAGGTCGAGGTCGACAACGCGCCGAGCAGCGCTCGCCGGCGCAGCCGGAGCACCAGCCGCAGTCGCAGCGAACCACGCGACGAGGCGCCCGACGTCTCCGAGCCGGCACCACCGCGGCGGCGTGCGGTCGAGCTGATCACCGAGCCGCAGCGCATCAAAGGATCCACCAGGCTCGAGGCCAAGAAGCAGCGTCGGCGTGATGGCCGCGAGGCGGGGCGCCGGCGAGCCGTCGTGACCGAAGCGGAGTTCCTCGCGCGACGCGAGTCCGTGGATCGGGTCATGATCGTCCGATCGAAGAACGGTCGCGTGCAGATCGCGGTGCTCGAAGACAACGTGCTGGTCGAGCACTACGTCGCCCGCAACCAGGACGCGTCGCTCATCGGCAATGTCTATCTCGGCCGCGTCCAGAACGTGCTTCCGAGCATGGAGGCGGCGTTCGTCGACATCGGTCGCGGCCGCAACGCCGTGCTGTACTCGGGCGAGGTCGACTGGGCTGCCGTCGAGACCGGCAACCAGCCGCGCCGCATCGAGCTCGCACTCAAGTCCGGCGACCGCGTTCTCGTCCAGGTGACGAAGGACCCGGTCGGTCACAAGGGCGCGCGCCTGACGAGCCAGATCTCGCTTCCGGGTCGCTACCTCGTGTACGTGCCCGGCGGCTCGATGAACGGCATCTCACGCAAGCTCCCCGACACCGAGCGGGCGCGCCTGAAGAAGATCCTCAAGGAGGTGCTGCCCGAGTCGTCCGGCGTCATCGTCCGAACCGCCGCCGAAGGCGCCACGGAGGATCAGCTGACCCTCGACGTCCAGCGGCTCACGAGCCAGTGGGAGCTGATCAGTCGTCAGCTCGAGACCATCCAGGCACCGGCGCTGCTGCATTCCGAGCCCGACCTGCTGGTGAAGATCGTCCGTGACGTCTTCAACGAGGACTTCACCCGGGTGCTCATCCAGGGCGAGGACGCTCATCAGACGATCACGAAGTACGTCGAGAGCGTCGCTCCCGATCTGCTCGAGCGCGTCGTGGCGTACGAGGGTGACAACGACCCGTTCGACGAGTTCCGCGTGACGGAGCAGATCGAGAAGGCCCTCGACCGCAAGGTGTGGCTGCCGTCGGGCGGATCGCTCGTCATCGATCGCACCGAGGCCATGACCGTCGTCGACGTCAACACCGGCAAGTTCGTCGGTTCCGGCGGAAACCTCGAAGAGACGGTCACGAAGAACAACCTCGAGGCGGCGGAGGAGATCGTCCGGCAGCTGCGGCTGCGCGACATCGGCGGCATCATCGTCGTCGACTTCATCGACATGGTGCTCGAGTCGAACCGCGATCTCGTGCTCCGGCGCCTGGTCGAGTGCCTCAGCCGCGATCGCACGAAGCATCAGGTCGCCGAGGTCACCTCGCTCGGGCTCGTGCAGATGACTCGCAAGAAGCTGGGTCTCGGTCTGCTCGAGACCTTCAGCGAGCCGTGCGAGGTGTGCGCCGGCCGCGGTGTCGTCGTGCACCACGACCCGGTCGTCAAGCATCGTTCGGCGACCGCGGGCCCGCCTGCTGCCCGTCGTCCTCGCGGTGGCGTGGCGCCCAATGCCGGCGGCTCGAACGGCACCCATGTGATCACCGAGGGCGTGAAGTCGGCGCTCGCCCAGATCGCGGCATCCACGATCCATCACCACGACGAGTCGGCTGCTGTCGTCGAGGCACCACCGGCACCCCCTGTTGAGCGTGCCAAGAAGCCGCGCAAGAAGCGGAACGAATCGAGCGCGAAGCCGCGGACCGAGGCGGACCTGCTGCTCGACTCCGTCCTGAGCGCGCTTCCCGAGCCCAAGGCACCAGGTCAGGGGCGCTCTCGTCGGCGCGTCTCGACCGCTGCGCTGACGGGAACTCCCGTGGCGCACACGCCCAGCGAGGACTGAGTGCGGATGCGCCGGCCGGTCGTCAGTGGCCGGACCGGCGCTCTCGCGCTGTCACGCGCAATCCCGAGGCGATGAGCCGACGGACGAGCTCATGACCGTCGACATGCTCGGCGCCCGCAGCGATCAGTCGGGCGTGCTCGTCTTCGGGCACGTCGTAGTGATCGCGGTCGAATCCGCGGCTCGGGATGCCGTTCGCCGCCGCGAAGTCATGCAGCTCAGCGAGGTCGCTGTCGCTCACCAGGTGAGCCCACAGCCGCCCGTGCGCGGGCCAGCGGGGATCGTCGATGAGGATCGTCACGTTGTGATCCTATGATCCGGATGCCGCGACACGGCCTCAGCTTTTGCGGCTGGTCGCGGCATCCGGTAAAGTAGCCCTTTGGTGCGTGCCGCGTCATGCTTTTCGCGTGCATCGACAAGCTCAGCAGCCTGCTCGGGCAGTCGTCATCCGCACCAAGACTTCCTCGTCTCGCAAGAGCAGAGTCTCGCAAAGACAATCGGAGCCGTGCGCTCCCAGAAGAAACAGGTGTGAAGTGGTTTACGCAGTAGTGCGCGCCGGCGGCCGGCAGGAGAAGGTCGAGGTCGGTACGATCGTCGTCCTCGACCGCCAGAAGTCGAAGGTGGGCGACACTCTCGAACTGCCCGCCGTCCTGCTCGTGGATGGCGACGCCGTCACCACCGACGCCGACAAGCTCGCGAAGGTGACCGTCACGGCCGAGGTGCTCGGCGAAGAGCGCGGCCCCAAGATCGTGATCCAGAAGTTCAAGAACAAGACCGGCTACAAGAAGCGCCAGGGGCACCGTCAGGACCTCACGCGCGTCAAGGTCACCGGAATCAAGTAGTCCAGGGGAGACGCAGAGATGGCACACAAAAAGGGCGCAAGCTCCACCCGCAACGGTCGTGACTCCAACGCTCAGCGACTGGGCGTGAAGCGTTTCGGCGGCCAGAAGGTCCTCGCCGGCGAGATCATCGTCCGCCAGCGCGGCACACACTTCCACCCCGGCGCGAACGTCGGCCGTGGCGGGGACGACACCCTGTTCGCGCTCGCGCCGGGTGCGGTCGAGTTCGGCCAGAAGGGCGGCCGCAAGGTCGTCAACATCGTGGCCGTGGCGGAGTAGTCGCACGCACACACAATCTTGTCTTGGAGGGGGCGGGCTTCGGCTCGCCCCCTCTTCTCAGTGACACACCGGTCAATTCTCTGAAGGAGAGCGCATGGTTACGTTCGTCGATGGCGTGACGCTGCACCTGCGCGCCGGCAAGGGCGGCAACGGCTGCGTCTCGGTGAAGCGCGAGAAGTTCAAGCCGCTCGCCGGTCCCGACGGCGGCAACGGCGGACACGGCGGTGACGTCGTGCTGGTGGCCGACCCTCAGGTGACCACGCTGCTCTCGTACCACCACTCGCCCCACCGTTCCGCCGGCAACGGTGGGTTCGGAATGGGCGACCACCGCTCCGGTGCCGCGGGCGAGCACCTCGAGCTGCCCGTTCCGGTCGGCACCGTCGTGAAGGATGCCTCGGGCGAGACGCTGGTCGACATGATCGAACCCGGCATGCGATTCGTCGTCGCACCGGGCGGCATCGGCGGTCTCGGCAACGCGACGCTCGCGAACCCGAAGCGAAAGGCCCCCGGATTCGCGCTCCTCGGCACTCCCGGGTGGGAGGGTGACGTCCAGCTCGAGCTGAAGACCGTCGCCGACGTCGCGCTCGTCGGCTTCCCCTCTGCGGGCAAATCGAGCCTGATCGCCGCGATCTCGGCCGCACGGCCCAAGATCGCCGACTACCCCTTCACCACCCTGCATCCGAATCTGGGCGTCGTGCAGGCGGGCGACGTCCGCTACACCGTGGCCGATGTTCCCGGGCTCATCGAGGGCGCGAGCGAGGGCAAGGGCCTCGGCCTGGAGTTCCTCCGTCACGTGGAGCGATGCACTGCGCTCGTGCACGTGCTGGATTGCGCCACGCTCGAGTCCGGTCGTGACCCGTTGACCGACCTCGACATCATCCTCGCCGAACTCGCGGCGTACCCCGTCCCCGAGGGCCAGCTCCCGCTGCTCGAGCGTCCCCAGCTGATCGCCCTCAACAAGGTGGATGTACCCGAGGGCAAGGACCTCGCCGAGCTCGTCCGCCCGGATCTCGAGGCGCGCGGGTTCCGCGTGTTCGAGATCTCGACTGTGAGCCACGAAGGGCTCCGCCAGCTGAACTTCGCGCTCGCCGACATCGTCCTCGCCCACCGGGCGCGGCTGGCTGCGACGCCCGTGCCCGAGCGGGTCGTCATCCGGCCTCATGGATCGAAGAAGGACTTCACCATCCGGGTCGACGGCGGAACGTACGGCGACGTCTACCGGATCCTGGGCGAGAAGCCGGTGCGCTGGGTGCAGCAGACCGATTTCCAGAACGAGGAGGCCGTCGGGTACCTCGCCGACCGGCTCGAGAAGCTGGGCGTCGAGGATGCGCTCTTCCGCGCCGGTGCGATTCCCGGCGCCACGGTCGTCATCGGCGAAGGCGACGGCATCATCTTCGACTGGGAGCCCTCGCTCACCTCGGCCGCCGAACTGATGACGGCACCTCGAGGCACCGACCCGCGCCTCATCCAGAACCCGCGACGCAACACGGCGCAGCGTCGAGAGCACTACCACGAGCTCATGGGCGCGAAGGCCGAGGCGCGTGCGGAGCTCGAAGCCGAGCGTCTGGGGACGTCGAGCTGGGACGAGGACGGCGCGTGACCGTACGTCACCGCCGCGAGATCGCGTCCGCTCGACGGGTCGTGGTCAAGGTCGGCTCGTCGTCGATCAGCGGCGACAACGTCGAGAAGATCGCACCCATCGTCGAGGCACTCGCGGCCGCACACGCCCGTGGCACAGAGGTGGTGCTCGTCTCGTCCGGTGCGATCGCGACCGGAATGCCGTACCTCCTGCTCGATGAGCGACCGAGCGACCTCGCCACGCAGCAGGCTGCCGCGGCCGTCGGCCAGAACGTCCTCATCTACCGGTATCAGGACGCTCTCCGCCCGTTCCGCATCGTCGCCGGCCAGGTGCTGCTGACCGCGGGAGACCTCGAGAACCCGATGCACCGCTCGAACGCGAAACGCGCCATGGAGCGCTTGCTGGGGCTTCGCATCCTGCCGATCGTGAATGAGAACGACACCGTCGCGACGCACGAGATCCGTTTCGGCGACAACGACCGGCTCGCGGCTCTGGTCGGCGAGCTCATCGGCGCTGACGCACTCGTGCTCCTCAGCGACATCGAGTGCCTGTACACCCGCCCGCCCGGCGAGCCGGGCTCGCTGCCCATCGACGAGGTGGCGTACGGCGACGACATGCACGGCTACGAGTTCGGCTCGGTGGTCGTCAACAGCGTCGGGACCGGGGGAGCCGCGACGAAGGTATCCGCCGCCCGGCTGGCTACGGCATCCGGAATCGGCGTGCTCGTGACGAGCGCCGACCTTGTGGCGCGGGCGCTCGCAGGGGACGACATCGGCACATGGTTCCGCCCGAATCCCGCGCCCGTGCCTACCAGCCTGACCGGCCCCATCCGCACCACCGTCGATACACTGGGCGGATGACGATCATCGCGACGACCGCACGCGAACGCATGCTGCTCGCGAAGGATGCGGCGCGCGGCATCGGCCTGCTGCGGGATGCCGCCAAGCACGACGCGCTCGTCGCCATCGCGGCGGCCATCGAGGCCGCCGCACCCGAGATCATTGCGGCGAACCGAGACGACCTCGAGCGCGGTCGGGCGACAGGCCTGTCGGAGGCCCTGCAGGATCGCCTGAGGCTGGATGCGCCGAGGGTGCTGGCACTGGCGGCCGCGGTGCGCGACATCGCCGACCTGCCCGACCCCGTGGGCCGCGTGCTCGATCGACGAACGCTCGCGAACGGCGTCGAACTCACGAAGGTCAGTGTGCCGTTCGGGGTCGTCGGCTCGATCTACGAGGCACGCCCCAACGTGACCGTCGACATTGCGGCACTCGCCTTCCGTTCGGGCAACGCGGTGGTGCTGCGCGGCGGCTCCGCCGCCGAACGCACGAATGCGGCATTGGTGCGCGCGATGCGGGGCGCGCTGGCCGAGCAGGGCATCGATCCCGAGGCGATCCAGACCGTCGACGACTTCGGGCGCGAGGGCGCGCGCGAACTCATGCAGGCACGCGGCATCGTCGACGTGCTCGTGCCGCGGGGGAGCGCCCAGCTCATCGAGACTGTCCTCACCGAATCGCTCGTCCCGGTGATCGAGACGGGAGCGGGTGTCGTGCACATCCTGCTCGACGAGTCGGCACCCCTCGACTGGGCACAGGACATCGTCGTGAACGCCAAGGTCCAGCGCCCGAGCGTCTGCAACTCGGTCGAGACCGTGCTCGTCCATCGAGCCGCGGCAACCAGGCTCATTCCTGCGGTAGCCGGCGCGCTGATCGCCGACGGCGTCACCGTGCACGGCGACGAGACCGTGGTCGCGCTGGTTCCCGATGCCGTTCCCGCGACCGACGAGGACTGGGCGACCGAGTACCTGAGTCTCGATGTCGCGATGAAGGTCGTCGACGATCTGGATGAGGCCCTCGACCACATCCGGCGGTATTCGACGCACCACACCGAGTCGATCATCACGAAGGATGCCGCGAATGCGGACCGCTTCCTCGCGGAGGTGGACTCCGCCGTCGTCATGACCAATGCCTCGACGCGGTTCACCGACGGCGCCGAGTTCGGCTTCGGCGCCGAGGTAGGCATCTCCACCCAGAAACTCCACGCCCGTGGCCCGATGGGGCTCTCGGAACTCACCAGCACCAAGTGGCTGGCACGGGGTGACGGACAAGTACGCACCTGACGCATAAACTGGTGGGAGCCTGCGCCCCCAGGCGAATCCGAAACGGAGCTCGAATGACATTGGCCACGATTCTCACCTTCGCCGCCGAAGAGTCCGAGCACCACGGCAACGTCGCCCTCGAGACGGTCGGCTACGGCATCACGGCGCTCGCGGTCTTCGGTACGCTCGCGCTGGTGACCGTGTCGTACCGCAACGTCGCCAACCGGCACTCGCGCAAGGCCGAGGCATACACCCGAGCTCACGCTGACGATGTCCAGCAGGCGGGCCACGGCCACTAGGCCGACTGCATGTCGGTGACGCGAACCCCGAGGATCGGGGTGATGGGTGGGACGTTCGATCCCATCCACCACGGTCACCTCGTGGCAGCGAGCGAGGTCGCGCAGTGGTTCGACCTCGACGAGGTCGTGTTCGTCCCGACCGGGGAACCCTGGCAGAAGTCGGGCGTCTCGGCGAGCGAGCACCGCTACCTCATGACCGTCATCGCGACCGCTTCGAACCCACGATTCACCGTCAGTCGCGTCGACATCGACCGCGGCGGACCGACGTATACGATCGACACCCTTCGGGATCTTCGGGCGGATCGGCCCGGTTCGGAGCTGTTCTTCATCACCGGTGCGGATGCAATAGCGCAAATTCTCAGTTGGAGGGACCATGATGAGTTGTGGAACCTGGCTCATTTCGTCGCCGTCTCCCGACCTGGTCACGTGCTGAGCACTGACGGCCTGCCGACTGATGACGTGAGCCAACTCGAGGTCCCCGCCCTCGCCATCTCGTCGACGGACTGCCGTGATCGCGTCGAGCGAGGTCACCCCGTGTGGTACCTCGTGCCCGACGGGGTTGTCCAATACATCGCGAAGCACCACCTCTACCGGAGCCAGGAATGAGCACAACCGAGCAGCCGGCGACGCCCCCGCTGACGCGCAAGCAGATGCGTGAGATCCGCAACACCGGATCGAATGCGATTGTCAGCGCGGAAGCCGCGCCAGAACCAGAACCCGCACCCGCACCCGAAGATGCGCCTGAATCGACGACCGAAGATGCCGCGCAGGCATCGGCCGACGTCGAACCCCCGTCGCAGCCCGCGCCCGCGCCTGCACCCGCTTACGCTCCCGTCGCGTCGCTGGCCCGCGCCGCGGAACCCGTCGTGCTCAGCGAGCCGCCGGTTCCCGACGCATCGGTAGACCTCGGAGTATCGCCGCTGACGCGCCGCCAGGCGCGGCAGCAGGAGCGCATCCGCACCGCATCCGTGCCCGTGATCACGCCCGAGATCGCCGCGGCGTATTCGGCCGCGGCGGCACCCGCCGCCGAGCCCGTGCCGGCGTCGTCGGCGGACTCGACCGACGAACGACTCGACACCGGGGTCCGCGACCTGTTCGGGCTGCCGGGCACCGGCGAGATGGATGTGGTCGAGGCGGAGGTCATCGAGACTGAGGGCGTCGAGACCGGCACCGCCGAGACCGACACCGCCGACCCGTGGGCGGCGAGCGGCGAGCAGGTCGCGGCCGATGACGTCACGGATGCAGCCGCCTCCGAGCCGAGCGAGACCGCGCAGGAAGAAGATTCGGACACAGCCGGCGCGGCATCCGATCGCGCGGTCGTGAGCCCCACGTTCGGCGCCGAGCTCCTCGCGGGCGACGTCGCAGCCGTCGAGCTGCCGCCCTCGTTCGATCAGCTGCTGTCGCGTTCGTCCGGCACCGGAGGAACACCTCACGCTCTGATCATGTCCCAGGCGACGCCCAGCGGATCGATCGTCGCGCCTGTCACGGCCACCGGCGAAGTGCTCATCACCGGCACCTTGAATCTGCCCGAGGGCCTCGGCTCGAACGGTCATGCGCCCGGCTCCACCGACGGCAAGGAGGTGGATGCATCTCTCATCGATGGTGAGCTCCCCGCCCACTCGTCGCCGACGCCGATCGCCGCCAGCGCCGCGATCAGCACGGTGAAGAACTCCGGCGAGATCATCAAGCCACCCGCGCCCGAGAAGGGGAGCAAACTCATGCTGACCCTCGCCATCACCGCGGGCGTGCTCGCGCTGGCCCTCGTCGGCGTGCTCATCCTGGCATTCGTGACGGGCGTGTTCCGATGACGGCTGGATCACAATCGCGCGAGATGCTGAACGTCGCCGCTGCCGCTGCAGAGTCGAAGGGCGGCGAGGACCTCGTCGCGCTGGACGTGTCGCAGCCGTTGCCGCTCGTCGACATCTTCCTGCTCGTCACGGGCCGCAGCGAGCGGAACGTCGCAGCCATCGCGGATGAGATCGAGGACAGGCTCCTCGAGGCGGGCCACCGGCGCCTGCGCCGTGAGGGCCGCCAGGAATCGCGGTGGGTGCTCCTCGACTTCGGAGACCTCGTGGTCCACGTCTTCCACGAGCAGGAACGCATCTACTACGGCCTGGAGCGGCTCTGGAAAGACTGCCCTGTGGTGCCGATCGAAGTGACGGCGGCCGCCCCCGCCGAGTGAGGCTCGTGTTCTGACCCGACGACCGGATGTAGTAATCTGGTCGGGTTGCCTCGCGCGAGCGAGGGCATCATCCGGGCCTGTGGCGCAGCTGGTAGCGCACCTGCATGGCATGCAGGGGGTCAGGGGTTCGAGTCCCCTCAGGTCCACCAAAACTCCCGGTAAAGCACCGAATCTTCACTCCCTGATCAGGGAGTTTGAATGTTTGGTAGTCGTTTACTGGACACTTCGGGAGTCCGCCGCAGCGCGCTCTCGAGCCTTCTCGGAGTATCTGGAAGGTACGCGGCAACGCCCACGCACCTTCGCTGTATGGATGGCATGGGCACCTCTCAGTCGGCACACGGGAACTACGTCTCGTTAGCCGAGCTCGCGGAGCTGCTCAAAGTCTCGGTCCAGACGATCTACGACCTGCGGAGCAAAGGTCGCGGCCCCCGCGGGTTCCGTGTCGGCACGCAACTGAGGTTTCGTGAGAGCGAGATCGACGCATGGGTTGAGCGCATGGAGCGGGCCGATGAACAGCGTCGCGCTGGCGGCGCATCATGAACGGCGGGCGGCCACGCACCCTGATCGGCTCCTACGGAACCATCAACGTCAGCAGGCGCGGCGCCTCGTACGTGGCTCTCGCGCGCATCCGCGACGGCGATGGGCGACTTCGGAGAGTGACGGGTGCCGCGCGCACGGAGTCGGCGGCCCGCGCTCGGTTGAAGCAGCGCATGCTGGAGCGGCCCGCCTTTGGAACGGGTGGCTTGCTCGATCTCACCAGCTCCTTCGGTGACCTCGCGGACCTGTGGCTGGAAGATCTCGAGTTGCAGAAGCTCTCAGCCGGAACGAAGGAGAACTACCGCGACGACCTGCGCCTCCACGTGGTGCCGCAGTTCGAGCATTTCACGCTCGGTGAGATTACGACGGGCCGCGTCGAGTGGTTCCTTCGCTCGGAGGCTTCGGTGTCGTACTCCCGCGCGAAGCATTCGAGGACAATGCTCAATCTTCTATTCGGATTCGCGCTGCGCCACGACGCGATCCCGCGGAACCCGGTTCAGGGGACGAGCCCACTCCGCCGCCCGAAGGGCGAGCCGCGGGCGCTGACCGTTGATCAAATCAGCGCGATCCGTGACGCCGCAGGTCGCTGGCGCACCGGACCGGACGTCAAGGGACCCCAGCCCGACGGCCAGGTGCGCGACATCATCGAAGTGCTCCTCGGAACCGCGTTGCGCATCGGCGAGTGCCTCGCTCTCCGTGGGTGCGATGTCGAGGACGCTCCCGGCGGGATGACGATCTCGGTGACGGGCACGGTCGTGCTGCGCACGGGCAGCGGAGCTGTGCGCCAAGATCACCCAAAGACCGAGCACTCCATCCGACGAATCGCGGTCCCTAACTTCGCCGCGGTCGTCCTTCGTGCGCGGCTCGCCGGCATCCCGACCTCCGATTCTCAGCGAACCATCTTCGCCAATCGCGCCGGCAAGCCACTGAGCCCGTTCAATGTGCGACGGACTTTCCGAGCGTTCCTCGAGTTGGCGGACCTTGCGGGGGAGGGGATCACACTTCGCTGGTATCGGCGGACAGGCGCAACGGTCATCGCGCGCGGGGCGAGCGCCGATGCTGCCGCCACCTTCCTCGGCCACGGGTCGACCGCAATCACCGAGGGACACTACATCGAGCCCGACCGCACCGTGGACCGCGGACCGGCCGGAATCCTCGAGCGGACCCTCCGCCGCGAGAGCCTCGACACCTCGCTGCTCTCGAACGACGATGGAGCGGCCGACGATCCGGCGCTCGACTTCCTCGACGACGAAGACATCGAAGCGGCGTAGCGACTGTTCGAGCCATCGAACTCGATCGCTCGCGCCCCAACTCGCAATCGGTCCGCCATTCGGGCCGTGGCTGCGCAGAAATGCGGCGTGTACTCGCTCACACGCGAGGCGGAGGGTTGTTGACCAACCGATGACCTCGCCCTGGAAGCTGGCGCGGTAACGGACGTCGGTGGCATTCACTCGGCGGATCTCGATGGTGCCGTACACCCGGTCGAACCCGTCGGCCAAGCTCCACGTGCCAGTGGGACCTTCCTGCGCTGCGAGGATCGGGTGCCATCGGCCCGGTTCGACCATAGGGCGTTCCTCCTCCGCCGGCCGAACACGCATGAGTAGCCCTGTGTCAAGCTGCCTGTCCGTTTTGGGGTTGGGTGAGGCGTTGGAGGGCTCTGTGTTGGTCGGGGTCGTAGGCGACGCCGTCCTGCCAGCAGTGCCAGATCACGTAAAGCCAGCCGCGAGCGAGGATGCGGGTCGCGTGGGGGTGATCGTGCCCGCGGGCGCGGGCGCGCTGGTAGAGGTCTGCGGCCCAGGGGTTGGCTCTGCGGGAGTCTGCGGCGTAGTCGCAGATCGCGTCGCGGAGTTGTTTGTCGCAGGACCAGCGGAAGCCGACGTGGCGACTCATACCGGATTGTCGGGTGGAGGGTGCAACGCCGGCGAGGCAGGCGAGCGACTCGGGTGTCGGGAATCGGCCGCGGGCGTCGCCGATCTCGGCGAGCAGTCGGGCGGCGCGGATGCGTCCGCCGCGGGGCAGGCTGGTGAAGATGTGCTGGTCGGGGTGCAGCGAGAGTTGCTCGTCGATCTGGGTGGCGAGGGTCTTGATCTGCGCGGTGAGGGTGTTCAGAACAGCCAGGTAGGCGCGGGTGACGTGCGCTTCGCTGGTGCTGGCGTCTCCGGTCACGCCGCGGGGCGCGGCGGTCAGTCGGGCGTGCAGGACTGCGGGGCTGA
Source organism: Microbacterium pumilum (assembly GCF_039530225.1). NCBI lineage: Bacteria > Bacillati > Actinomycetota > Actinomycetes > Micrococcales > Microbacteriaceae > Microbacterium > Microbacterium pumilum. The sequence continues at coordinate 2,975,834 of NZ_BAAAOH010000001.1, read as the reverse complement.
CACGGCCGCAGTAACCGACCGATCGCAGCCATGCGGTCAGTCGCTTGACCGACAGCCAGTCGGCTTGGTCCTGGGTGGTGAAGCGAGCGAGGAAGGTCAGGCTGATCGCGGAGTCGATGTCGGCGAACAGCCCGACTGCGCCGGGGAACACGCGGCTCAGGTGGGCGCGCAGCTGGTTGGCGACGGCGATGCGGTGGGCGACGAGGTCTTTGCGGGCGCGGCAGGTGCGACGCAGCGTCTGAGTGGCTTCGGAGTCGGGCTCGAGGGGACGCAGTCGTGGCCTGTCGGTGCGCAGAGTGTCGGCGAGCACGAACGCGTCGAACCGGTCGTCCTTGTTGCCGGCGGACCCGTAGCGGCCGCGGAGGTTCTTTACCTGGTTCGGGCTGATCACCACGACCGTGGTGCCGTGCTCGAGCAGGGCGTCCACGAGTGGGCCGTCACCTCGTTCGATCGCGACTTCGGTTGTCCCGTGCCGGTCGAGCAGCTTCAGCAGCTCGTGGATGCCCGCGTCGGAATGAGCGATGACACGTCGGTCGACCTCGCGGCCGGTCTGATCGACGACCGCGATCACGTGGTCATCGCGCGCCCAGTCGATACCGACCGTGACGGTGTCGCGGGGTTGGAAGGGAAGGATGTTGCTGGCAGACTTCACGTCAGCCTCCTCGCTGCTAGCTCCAGTGGGGAGGCACCTTTGTCGGGTGCCGGGGCGTGTCTGCCGCATCGCTCACTGATCGGCGCTCGGAGGCGCTCAGCCCTGTCGACGGTCTCCACGACCCGGGTGACTGCCGAGACTCGCAGTACTCATGCTGGCCATCCGAAGCGGCAAGCGAGCTGGGCGGTGACCCGGCAGCACCCAAGGTGCATCGGTAATCCATCGAGAACTACCGACACAAGGATGGTGCACCAGTGAGCGTAGAGCGGGTCGCCGACATCGCTGCGCGGACTGTGGGGCGCGGGGCGTGCACCTTCCTGGCATGAGCGATCGTGAGCACGCTGACGCCGTCCTGGAGCACGTGGCTGTGCTCGCGTTCCTGTACTACCCCGGCATCGAGGTGGACGATCCGACCTACAGCCTCGCCCACGACATCGAATGGTGTCTCGCGCGACTCGGTGACGTGTCCGACCTCGAGAGGGAACGGATGCGTGCGCTCTTCGCGCGCGCGATCAGCGACCCCACCGCCACGCGCGAAGAACTGTTCACGGCGCTCGCTGGGCTCGACGGCGTGCTTGTGGCGGATCACGATGAGTGACGCCAAGCTGAGCGACGACGAGCGTGCAGCGCGGCTCGCCGCACAGCGGAAGGCATGGAACGACGCGCACCCGACGTACTACGACGAATACCGCGCGAGGAACCGTGAGGACATCCGCCGTAAGAACCGCGAGCGGGAGCGTGATCGTGCTCAGCGCGAGCGGGAAGAGAAGGCCCGGCGGCAGAAGGGGATCGATCGCGCGCGGGCGTGGGCAGCGGAGCACCCGGAGGAGCGGCAGCAAGCGCGCGAGCGGTACAAGCAAAAGCACCCAGAGGCGTATGAGCAGGCTCAGCGCGAGTACTACTACCGGAATCGCGAGGCGATCGCCGAGCGCAGGCGAGCACGTGAGGCTGCAGACCCGGACAAGGCGAACGAGGCGCGACGCCGCGCCGCCGATCGCGCACGGGCCGAGGGCCGAGGCTCGGCATGGAGGCCAACTCCTGATCAGCGCGCGATCTATCGTGAGCGGGAAAACGAGGCGAGGCGGCTGCAGCGCCGCCGTGCGCGTGCAGGGCTGCCCGAGCGCAAGCTTCACCGGGTACTCGCGCCGGAGCGACGTCACAACGATGCCGCGGCGGACTTGTTCTTCGCGCAGAAGCGCACCGGCGAGAAGATCGCCCGAATCAGAGATCAGGACGAGCCGACTCCTCCGAACTTGATTCACGCTCTTCAAGAGCGCTCGGAGAACCGTCGTGTCGTCCAGGAGATCCTTGCAATCGCCGAGGAGTACTTCGCCGAACATGAGGTCGAGTTGCGAGCGCGAGTCGCAGAGGTATCCCGGGCGAGGTTCCGTGGCGGGATGCTGCCCCTCGATGTGTATACAGAGCCGCGTCGTCACGCGTTGGAGTTCGCGAGCCGGGGCTACCTCCGTGCCTCTGTCGCTTCTCCGGCGTCGTCCTTGACGGTGTTTCGCTGGCTCACGACCGATCTTGCCAAACGGGGACCCGACATCGCGCTTTGATGGATCCCTTAACGGGCAATGCCCGGATGGCGGACCGTTGTGGGCGGTGCGACTAAACCTCTTTTGGGACGCGGTTCGCCGCGCGAGGGTTGATCGACTCGAGACCATGCGTGGCGGTCGCGCGCGGGGAGCGTCACCCCCGTATGGCTGGGGGCTGGCTGGCACCGGCGTGTTCGTTCGGGCTATTGGCGCTTGATGTTGTGAGGTGCCGTCGGGCAGGGGGCGACCCTGCGAAGACCCATTCGCGGTAGGTGATGAAGCGCACAGCGGAGCCGAGAGCGAGGCCGATGACGTTTGCGGAGATGTTGTCGGCGATGGCGGTGTGAAGTCCGAGCGCGTAGTGCGAGACGCCGAGAGTGACGAGGGATGCGAGTCCTCCGAGTGCGCTGGCGAGGAGGAAGTCGACTGCCTCTCGCCCGACGTCGCTGCGGCGCTGTTCGGCGAATGTCCAGTACCGGTTGCCGAGCCAGTTGGCGACGATCGCCAGTGTCACCGAGATCACTTTTGCGGCGAGGGCTCCACCGGGGACTGCTTCGGGAGAAAGTATGGTCGCGCGAAGCAGGTTGAAGGTGATTACGTCGACGGCCAGCCCGATTGCGCCGACGCCGATGAAGGTGAGGATCTGTCTGATGAGTGGGCGCGCGAGGCCCCACCGGGTGACCCGCGCGAGTGCCTCCGTGACGATGGTGCTGCTCATCTTGGATGTGCCGTGAAGGCGTTCGACGAAGGTGATCGGCACTTCGATGATGCGGTGTCCGGCATTCGCCGCTCGCCAGAGCATCTCGATCTGGAAGCTGTACCCCTGGCTGACCAGGTGGGTGGGGTCGATCTCGCGCAGCGCATCGGCGCGATACGCCCGGAATCCGCCGGTGACGTCTCGTTGTGTGATCCCCAGCATCAGTCGGGCGTAGGCGCTGCCGCCACGCGAGAGCAGACGGCGATGCAGCGGCCAGCCCTCGGCGCGGCCGCCGTCGATCCAGCGGGATCCGACTGCGACGTCGGCGTCGTCGAGGGCTTCGAGCAGTGCGGGAAGGTGTGCGGGGTCGTGGGAGCCGTCCGCATCCATCTCGACGAGCCGGTCGTAGTCGCGCGCGAGCCCCCACGCGAAGCCGGCACGATACGCGCCACCCAGCCCGTCCTTCTGCGCACGATGAAGGACGTGGATGCGGGGATCGACAGACGCGAGTTGGTCTGCCAGGGCTCCGGTGCCATCGGGCGACGAGTCGTCGACGATGAGGACGTCGGTCTCACCGGTCGCGTTGTGCACGCGGTGGAGGATGCCAGGCAGGTTGCCGACTTCGTTGTACGTGGGGATGACGATCAGAGTACGGATCACGAGGGCTCCTTCTCGAGTTCGAAAAGCGTCGTGCGGTGGAGGCGGTAGGTCTCGGTGATGTGGTACCCGAGCGCCTCCAGCACATCGAGGTCGCGGCGGGATCCGTGCCCGGATTCCACGGCCCACACGGTGTGGTGCGCGACGACCGCGGCAGTGATGGCGTCGAGCGGCCGGACGCTGTCCCACAGGGCCGCATGGTCGGCCGCCCGGGTGCGCAACGCGATGTCGTCGAGCCCGGTGAAGGCTCCGGGGTAGAGGTCGAGGGCGAGTCGGGGTTTCAGGCGGGGTTTCACGGATTCGTCGAAGATCACCGCGTCTCCCGCGGAGGCATGCTGCCGAACTGTGGTGGCGATCTGACGCAGATCGCTGCCGCCATCCTTGGCGAACGGGGTTCGTTGTGCCGTGAAGGTCGGGATGGCCGCGATCAGCAGCGTGATGACCAGGGCGCCGGTGATCAGGCGGCGCGAAGCCTGACTTTTGGCGCGGGCGGTGAGCCCGTTGATGCTCAGCGCGATGCAGATGGCGACGGCGGGGACGCAGAACGCGACGTAGCGCATGTTGTACATGGGGTGCACCCATGCGTTCCCGATCAGCAGCAGCGTGGTGGGGAGGATCAGCCACGCCCAGATGATGAGCGCGTTCCCGCGGGTTCGAGGCTGTGCTGTTCGGCGGAGCATGGCGACCGCCCCCGCGAGGATCAGGGTCCACGCGATCGCAGCGACCGGCCATACGGTGAACCACTGTCGCACCAGGACGTTGGCGGGTGTCGCGTAGTGGCGGTGGGCGAGGAAGGCGATCTGCCGTTGCTGGGCCAGTGACAGCAGGAGGACGGGGAGAGCGATCGCGACGGCGGCGACCACCGACCGAACCCATACCGTCACGACCGTCCGGGATGGCCTGCTCACCAGGATCACGACCGCGTGCACGAAGAGCATCAGTCCGAGGTAGATGAACAGCACGATGCTCAGCCCGGTTCCGATGGCGTAGAGCGCCCACATGCGGCGTCGGGTTTCACCACGATGCGCCAGCCGCACCAGCAGCCAGGTCAGCCATACGGCGGCGGCCATCCCGGGCGCGTAGGAGCGTGCTTCGATCGCCATCCTCGTCAGCTCCGGGATGGCGATCGCGGCCATCCCGGACAGGAGCGCCACCCTGTCGCCGAAGAGTTCACGAGCGAGCGCGGCCGTTCCGGCGATCGCGAAGCCCGCGGCAACGGCACTGGGAAACCTGACGGCGGTTTCGGAGGTCCCCGCAACGCCGATCCAGAAGTGGAGAAGGACGTAGTAGAGACCATGGACGGCGTCCACGTGGGTGAGCTCTCCGAGAAGCGAGGGCAGTGGCCGCTGTGCGGACATCACGCTGGCCGCCTCGTCGCCCCAGAACGAGGGGACTCCGATGCCGAGCGCAACCAGCACACCGCCGGCGACGCCCAGCACCGCGATCATGACGCGCGACGAGCGCCTCGACGGCGGCGCGCTCATCACCACCGGTCCGGGAATGACGACTGTCGATGTCACGATCACGGCGGCCTTTCTGTCGATCCCATCGTCAGCAGGCCACCTTCGGTGATCCTGCGGTTTCAGGACTCCGACGCTGAAGGTTCGCAAAGGTTCGCGGACACGCATCGCGCCCCCGGATACCCTCTCCAATGGAGGTGGGAACGCGCGTGAGGTCGGTGCTGATCGTCGAGGACGACCCCGAGATGGGGCCGGTGCTCGAACGAGGAATCGGGGAGCGGGACTACCACGCCACGCTCGTCACCGACGGCGTTCAGGCGCTCATCCACGTCGCACGCCAGCAGTACGCGGCCGCGGTCATCGACGTCATGCTCCCCGGAATGACCGGCTTCGAGGTATGCCGTCGCATCCGCGAAACCGGCAGCACCGTCCCGATCCTGCTGCTCACCGCCCGCGACGGAATCGACGACCGAGTGTTCGGGCTGGACTCCGGCGCAGACGACTACCTCACCAAGCCGTTCAGCTTCGACGAACTCGCCGCCCGGCTTCGCGCCCTGATCCGACGGGACGCCGCCGAACAGTGGACTCTCGTATCGTTCGGCGATCTCACCCTGGACGCACCCACGCGGCGGGCCCGGGTCGGCGACCGGCCATTGGCATTGAGCCCGAACGAGTTCCTCCTGCTCCGACTGCTGATCTCCCAGTCCGAGCGCACCGTCGGCCGGCCGGAGATTCTGGATGCGGTGTGGGGCTCGCCGCACATCGACCCGAACATCGTCGACCAGTACATCAGCACGCTTAGAAGGAAGCTCACCGCGCAGTCCAGCATTGTCTCGATCGTCACGGTTCGCGGGGCCGGATACCGGGCTGAGGTCACGACGTGAGAAGGCTGACGCGACGGCTGTCGATCCGCTGGCGGATAACGATCGGCAGCGTGCTCATCGGGGCGCTCCTGCTCGCCGTCGCGGCGATCGTCTTCCATGCCCAGATCGGACAGGTGCTGCTCAGCGCCGACAAGAAGCTCCTCTACGACGCCACCACGTCGTACCTGACCGAGATCCAGGGCCACCCCGATCAGATCGATCCCCCCGGCGGCGAACAGCACCTCGCCGTCGTCCGCCCAGACGGCAGCGCGCCGGTGAACAACCTTCCGGACAGCCTGACGGCGCAACTCGATGAGCTGGTCGGGATGGGCTCCGGCTCCCATCTGGTCACGGCCGGCGGGCACGAGTACCTCGCCGTCGTCCGCACCGTCGCGACCAATGACGGCGATTGGCACGTCGTCGCATCACACGATCAGCGGTTCGCGAAGACCGTACTTGCGAACCTCACCAACATCCTGTTCCTCGCGGCCGGCATCCTTCTCGTCACCCTCGGACTCACCTCCTGGCTGCTGACCACCGCGGCCCTGAGGCCCGTTTCACGGATGCGCGCGAAAGCCGAATCGCTCGTTGAAACCGGGTCTGCCGAGGAACTTCCCGTCGGCGAGGCAGACGATGAGCTCGCCGACCTGGCCACCACGCTGAATTCGCTCCTCCTCAACGTGCGCACCAGCGCCGCCCGGGAGAAGCAGATGGTCGCGGACGCGAGCCATGAACTGCGCACCCCCATCGCGGTCCTGCGCGGCCAACTCGAACTCGCGCAATCGAGCATCGGCGACCCGGCGGCGCACCGCCGCGATCTGACCGCCGCGCGGGACACATCCGAACGACTGTCCAGGCTCGCCACGAACCTCCTCCAACTGTCCACCCTCGAAGCGAATGAAGACACCACCCTCGCCACCGCACGGGCTCTCATCGAGGAATTCCGAAGCGCCTCCGACCGGGCACGCCTGCTCGCACCGGACAAGCACATCGACATCGACTTCGACAGCGACGTCGACGACAGCCTCGACATCGACTACCGGATCTCGGACGTCCGATTCGGTCAAGTGCTCGACAACCTCCTCAGCAACGCCGTCCGCGCCACGCCGTCAGCTGGCCGCATCCACGTCGAACTCACGATGATCGACACGGCACTGCAACTGACCGTTCAGGACTCCGGACCGGGCGTGCCCGCAGAATTCGCTGCCACCGCATTCGACCGGTTCACCCGTGCCCGCACGCGACGTGGGACCGACGAGACCGGCAGCGGACTCGGACTGGCCATCGTCGCCGCCATCGTCGCGAACGCATCCGGCACCATTCGCCTCGACAACGCCCCCGGTGGGGGCCTTGAGGCCCTCGTCACCATTCCTGAGCACAGCAACCCCTGACCATCCCGGCCTGCGCCGAACCTCCGCAGGAGTCGGCATCAGGAGCGCAAATTCGCAACTCGCACACACAATCCAACAAACGCACGAGTGTGTATGTAACGTCTGTTACAGTTCTGATTGTGCCTGAATCCATCTCGAGTTGGCTGTTGATTGTTCCGAACGTGCCCACCGAGCCGTCGCGGCATCGTGTCGCGGTGTGGCGGGAGCTGCGTCGGGCGGGGGCTGTGCCGGTATCGTCAGGGACCTGGACGCTTCCCGACCTTCCCGGGTTCACCGCGGGGCTGCTCGCGGCGAAGGACGCGGCGGAACGCGGCGGAGGTTCGGTCTCGGTGTTCACCGCGGTCCCGAAGGACGACACGGACATGGCCGCGCTCGTCGACGCCTTCGTCGCCGCACGTCGTGACGAATGGCGCGAACTGATCGCCGATACCGCCAAGTTCACAGCCGAGGTCGAGCGCGAGATCGCGAAGGAGAAGTTCACATTCGGTGAGCTGGAAGAGGAGGAACAAAGCCTCGACCGGCTACGCCGCTGGCAACGCGACCTGCTCAAACGCAATGCCGTGCCCCTCCCCGAAGTCGACGACGCCGACACCGCGATCGAGAGCGCGACCGTGGCTCTGGATCGCTTTGCGCAGCTCGTCTACGCAGCCAACCTCGCCGCGGCGGCGACCGAATAGCCGCTCCCGCGACAAGTGAGACGCTCGTTCTCGACAGGCTCGTCCACACCCGCTCAGGGGCACGAGATCAAATACGGGGCCGCTGCACCCGGTCGGTGCGGCGCGACTTCCTTTACCGCTTCACCGACGATCCTCCCCGACGGTGCGGACACGCTCCCCGAGGCGATCCCCGTGTGGGCGGTGCGCGGACGAGGGACGGAGTCAGGCGCCGAAGTGGGTCACTTTGTGGGGTGCCCCGGATCGGTCGTACGTGGTCCAGGTTCCGATCTGGCGGCCGCGGTCGAAGGTGCCGCTGCGCAGTCGGCTGCCGTCGCGTCGGAACCACTCCCAATAGCCGTCCATCTCGTCGTCGCGCATGTGTCCACGTCCCTGGACGCTGCCGTCCTTGTACAGGAACTCGCGCGGTGTCGACTCGGTCACGTGCACATCGTGTCACGACGGTGCATCGGCCACCGCAGGCTGTTCCTGCAGAGGTGTGCCCTTCTATTGCCCACATGTCCACGGGCATCCCCCCGCGTGTGTTGCTCGGCCGACCACGGTCGGTCGGGTGGATGAGGCCGTGAGCAGTCGGGTGAACCTGGGACCGCTGTATCTGGCGGGGTTCACCACGGCGTTTGGCGCGCACGGGGTGGCCGCGGCGATCGGGACCGAGACGAATGAGCTCGGGCTGTCGTTCCTCGGGCTCGGTCTGATTCTCGCGATCTACGACATCGCCGAGGTGATCCTGAAGCCCTTGTTCGGTGCGTTGAGCGACCGGATCGGTGTCAAGCCGGTCATCGTCGGGGGACTCGCGGTCTTCGCTGGGGCGTGCCTGCTCGGTGTGTTCGCGTCGACACCCATCCTGCTCGCGCTGGCCCGGTTGGGGCAGGGCGCGGCCGCCGCCGCTTTCTCACCGGCCTCTTCATCGGCAGTGGCACGGTTGGCCGGGGCCGGCGCGGCGGGGCGCTATTTCGGTCGGTACGGGTCGTGGAAAGGACTCGGGTACGCCGCCGGGCCACTCCTGGGCGCGGGGCTGATCATGTGGGCCGGTCTCCCCGCATTGTTCATCGTCCTCACGGTCCTTTCCGTGGTCGCGGCGGGATGGGCGGCGTGGGGGATCCCGCAGATCACCGTGCTCCCCAAGGTGCGTGCCACCCTCGCCGAACTCGTCCGACAGTCCACCGCCCGGTCCTTCCTCGGCCCCGTGATCCTGCTCGCCACGACCACGGCGGTGCTCGGGGTCGCCGTCGGATTCCTGCCCTACCTCGGCACCCAGGCCGGGCTGGAACCGCTCGCTAGCATGGCGGCTGTCACCGTCCTCGCACTCATCTCCGCCGTCATCCAGCCCGGCATGGGTCGCCGGCACGACACCGCCCCCCACCGATCCCGCACCCTCATGACCTCAGCGGGCGTGCTCCTCACGGCGGGACTCGCCGCGGTCGCCGTGGCCCCCGGTCTGGTCACGATCTACCTGGCGGCGATCCTCATCGGGGTCGGGGTGGGAGTCATCACCCCGCTGGGATTCGCGGTCCTCGCCGCCGCGACCCCACCCGACCGGATGGGACGAACGATGGGAAGCGCCGAACTCGGACGAGAAGTCGGGGACGCCGGAGGACCCATCCTCGTCGGCGCCATCGCCGCAGCCGGCTCGCTGCCCCTCGCTCTGGCCACGATGGGCCTCGTCGCCCTCCTCGCCACCGGCGCCGGCAGCATCCTGCTGCGAAGCCCAAAAGCCAATGCGCCCTAACGCACGTGAGTCGGATCTGCCACAGTCTCGATGCGCGACTCTCGTGCACCAGCGCGGGCTATCCCTGTATCGGTTCGATCCAAGACTTCGGTGACTGTGGCCTCGGCGTCCGTCGATTCCGCGTGCGTTGAGTGATGGTGTCAGTCGACAGCGACCATCACATCGGATGCCTTGATGACGGCGTACGCGGGCTGGCCGACCTCGAGGCCGAGGTCGTCGACGGCGGCGTTGGTCACCGACGCGGTGACGATCGAGCCCCCGATGTCGATGCGCACGTGGGCCGTGGTGGCGCCTTTGGTCACCTCGACGATCGTGCCCTTCAGCTGGTTGCGTGCGCTGATCCTCATGGTCGGCTCCCTCATTCGCAGGCTCCGATCCTACGACCGAGGGCGACCAACTTCCCGCTGACGGCGGATCCCCATCCGGGCAGTGCCCGGTGCAGGTACCAAGCGTACGGCGCCCAGCAGGCTCGTTCCCGACCCTCATCCCTCGAGTGGAGCGATGCCTCTCCAGCACAGATCGTTCGCTCGCGCCACGCCGAGAGTAAAAACTAGAACGTCATGTACTGAGCATCGTGTACGTTGGCGTAGTGACCTCAGAAGACGACGCTCTCTCCGCTCTCCAGGCTTCTGGACTGCTCAGTGTCCTGAAGTGGGGTGCGCCCGTGGCGTTCGCTGCGACCGATCAGCTCTACGACGAGGAGCAGGGCCACGACCAGGGCGTCGTCGGATATCTCAACTTCAAGCACCTTCGAGATCTCATCGACCGGGCCACCGCGAACGGGCGCTTCAAGCTGGCCGACGGGCTCGGCGGTATTGGGGAGGACGTCCTCAAGCGCGGCATCACGCCGGAGGCTTTCGACTCACTGCCTAGCCTTCCGGCGGACGTGGTCACCCGCCGGAACTACAAGCAGTCCCCGGGTTGGGCGATCGAGGGCTACCGCGTGCTGCTCCAGTCATACCCCTTCGACAAGATCGACGAGATCAAGTGGGTGCAGCGCAGCGACGCGAAGAAGCGCGTCGCAGACCAGCTGTTCGTCGGCGATGACACGCTGTTCGACGACGAGGAGTTCGGCTTGGAGTCCATCCCGCGCATCCCGGACGATGACGACTTCGTCGGCGTGACGCTCATCGCGGCGCACGCCTTCAACCCTACGGCCAAGCAATTCGAGCTCTACATCGGCCAGAGCAAGAATCCCGAGTACCCCGGAGACTCCTGCTGGCACTGGAGGAAGCTGCTGCTCTCCGGCGGCACCCCGATTGGCGGGAACGGACTGCCGGTCACACCTCAGATGCCGAGCGGTGGCGCCTCGACCGATGTCGAGGACGTGCCGGTGCGGCTCAAGCGGATGGGTGCGGGCGAAGGGTGGGGCGCCGCGAATGGCTGAGGTGCGTCGGCCGTCCCAGACGCTCGCCGCCGCAGCCTCATTCTTCAACGGTGAGCGTCTCACCATGGCCCGTCAGCTCAAGGGGCTCAAGAAGTCCCACCTGGCGACCCTCATCGAGATGTCGCCGGCGTCAGTGACAGCTTGGGAGAGCGGCGCCAAGCAACCGAACCGCGCGACTGTGGCGAAGCTCGCCCTAGCGTTGCAGGTTGAGCCGCAGTTCTTCGGGGGAGGAGCGCCGCCGAAGATCAACAAGCCCAACTTCAGATCGCTCCGCTCTACGACGCAGGTCGCGCAGGATGAAGCCGAGGCGTACGGCCGGTTCGTCGCGGAAATCACGGGCATGCTGGAGAACGCCGTCGAGTTCCCCGACGCGTTCTTGCCAGACCTACCGATCGATCCCGATGAGCGTTCGATGACACCCGAACAGGCTGCTCGCGAGGCGCGAGAATTCTTCGGCGTCGCGCCGGGGCCAGTGCAGCATGTCGTGCGCCTCGTCGAACGTAATGGTGTCGTCGTCGTATTTGGCGAGCCGGGCGTGGCCGCGATCGACGCTTACTCCCTGCACTCGGCGCCCCGGCCGATTATCGTGCTGAATCCGGTGAAAGACGACTACTACCGTCAGCGCTTCGACGCGGCGCACGAGCTCGGGCATTTGATCATGCATCACGATGCGGAGCCGGGCGGGAAGGTCGCCGAGGAGCAGGCCAACAGGTTCGCGGCTGAATTCCTGATGCCGGCAGAGGAGATCGCGCCATCCCTGCCCACCTCCACCGCGGGCAAGGCGTGGGCGCAGTTCGCAGAGCTCAAGGAGTATTGGGGCGTCAGTCTCGCAGCACTTCTCTACCGGGCGCGGGCGCTGGGAACTATGAGCGATGTCTCGTACCGCAATGCGATCATTCGCATGTCCCAGAACGGCTGGCGCCGTGCGGAACCGGGGCGGATCTCGTCGCTCGAGATGCCGTCGCTGCTGCCGCGCGCGCGCGAGGTGCTGCGTGAGGCTGGCGTCGACGAGGAATCGTTCCTCGCCGGGTCGGGGCTGCCCGTCGGGCTGTACGAGATCGCAGCATCCCGAGTGCCGGTCGTTGGAGTCAAGTCGTGAGGTTCACGGAGGCGTTCGGCATTGAGCGCGTTGCCGAGGACGACTGGTTCGACCCGCACCTGACGGTCGATACAAAGTTGTTCATCGACCCGCTGCTACTTCTTGAAGCCGGAGGTGTATGGGCAACGGCGCATGATGAGTTGATCGCCCACTTCGTGCACTGCTACAGCCTTGTCGCGAAGGCAGCGAGCCCCAAGTCCGTCTCCGCGCAAGCCGCCCGCCGACTCCTGACCTTTCCGGAACCGTTCGAACTGGGACTCGGCTACACGGCGGTCGGAACACGGGGTTCCGGCGCCGGAGATCGATTTGCGGCGCGGATGGCGGACGGCATCGCTGTCGCCATCGCCGCGGGGCTTACTCAACCGGAGCACATCGAAGAGATCGGCATCCTGAATGAGGGCATTGGAGCCGATCGAATCTCGGACGCCACTGCCAATGTCCTCAAGGGACGACTGTTCGCGTACACACAGGAAACTGCGCGCAGACACGACCTGCCCTTGGCGACGCACAACGTCGGGCATGCCCGCGTTTCGCTCGACGCCGCGAGATGGCACGACGAGGAAGTCGAGCTGCCGACGAATCCTTCGACGGGACGGCCGATTATTCTGGTGCCGGAGTTCATCCTTGGGGGACTCCCGACACTAAACGCTGACGACTGGTTCGATTCGCACTTCAACGACGACATCCGCCTCTCGTTGAATCTCACGGTGGGGCAGGCCGTATCAAAGGCCAGCATCGTGGCCTTCGCTCGTCAGCGACCCGAACGGGTCCGCGAGTGGGCTCGCGCACAGACCAGCCGCGAAGACCTTATTGGCTACGACTTCGGTGGTGACCCGCTTGAAGTCGTCCAATGGGACCGGGAACCCGCGCGTTTTGCGGTGGAACACCCGTTGCCTGCACGCCCCGTAGCGACCACCAAAGATCTCGCGGAGCTCGTGGGCGAGGTCGTCGAGCGATTCAGCCACTTCGTTGAGGAACAGCGCGGGTGGAGCCTGCTCTGGAACGACGATCGGTCCGAAAAGCCCGAAGAGGCGATCCAGCTCCTGTTTCTTGGCCTTGCGCAACCTTACTTGCGCCAGTTCGATGTCGAACTGGATCGGGAGGTGGAGCTCGGTCGCGGCCCCGTCGACTTCAAGGCGTCGTCTGGGACCTCTGCGCGTCTGCTTATCGAAGTCAAGAAGCTCCACAACGGCAAGTTTTGGAACGGACTGCGCCACCAACTCCCGAGTTACATGAACTCTGACGGTGCGAGCGAGGGCTGGCTGATCGCCGTTCAGTACCGCAGCAACCGCACGGCGGTCGAGCGTCTGAAGGCGCTCCCTGTTGAGGTGGCCGGGGTGGCGAGCGCGACAGGCACGTCGCTGCACTACTCAGCGGTAGATGCGCGCCGACCTGTCTCTGCTTCGAGGATCGAGGACGCCCGTCCAGTGGACTCGACGGAGACGGAGGACGCACCGTGAGCGTACTGAGCGTTTCGGACAAGGTCGCCCTCGAATCCGTCCTCGGTATGTCTGACGGTTACGTTCTCGATTTCAGCAATGAGTCGTTCGCGGCGTTTTTCCACGACCTCGGGATCGATGTTTACGACACCGAGCGCTATCCAGGGTTCGGTGATTCGAAAGCGAACCGCCTTCGCGCGCTCTGGCGCGGCGGTACTTCGGATGAGGTGACAACGTCGCTGCGCGCGCTCATCGAGTACATCGAGGCGAAGCGCCTTACGGGCCTTCTGCGCTACGAGATCAACGACGCGAGCATGGAGCGCGTGCGCGCCATCGCAGATGGGCTAGCGGAACCGGAATCGGCTGCCCTAAGTGCGCTGCCGAGCGTGAGCTTCACGACAAAGGCGACCGTTACAAACAACAAGATCCAGATCGAGATACACGAGGACATCTACACGCACATCAGCCGCTATCTCGCGACGGAGGACTATTTCCACGCGGTCGAGGAGTCGTACAAGGTTGTGCGGGAAGCGCTCCGTGAGAAGACCGGGAGCGAGAAGGCCACCGACGCGTTCAAGCCCGACAATTTTCCGGCTCTCTTCGGGCACGAACCATCGGGACAGGCGGAGAAGGACTTCTTCGATGGCGTGAAGTACCTCAACATGGCCATCCAGTTCCTTCGGAACGAGAAGTCCCACACACTCGCGACTTCGATGGAACGGAACCTCGCGCTCCACTACATCTCGCTTGCGAGCCTGTCCTACGACCTGATCACTCGCTACGTTAGCGAGGAGTTGATCACGCAGGTCGAGGACCAGATCACCGCTGAGCGGCGTTCGTACTCGGCGACGCGGTTCTATCGCGTGTTTGAGGATGGACGGTGGCTCAACAGAATCACCTTGCCGCCCGAGCTGTCCTCGGCGTCCGTCCGTCGGGTCTTGAAGGACAAGTGGCTCGGCGAAGCTGATTTCACTCGGAGCTTCGACCACAGCAACATCGTGCTGATGCGTCTTGAGGTCGTCGCCGATGCGTTGAGCAAGGCCGACATCGACGCGGTGCTCGACCTGCCCACCGTCGATATCAATGGATACAGCCAAGAGGCTGGTACGTCTGAGTTTCTCGGATACATGAAGCAGCGGTTCCCCGAGACGATCTCTGCCAAGGCCGAGGCGCGCATCGCCGCAGACCAGTAGCGGATCGTTTTCCTCGCCCTACATCGCAGACACGGTCCTCGCAAGCATGATGCCCGCGAGAGGGTCGCTGATCGCGCGCAATAGGGCCCTAAGCCAGGCGACCATGTCGATGCCCGCACACGAGAGCCTCCTCGCCGACAATAGGAAGATGCCGGAACCCACGCCTGAGGTTGGATCGCCCCACGCGGAGTTCTTGACAGATCGCACCCAACAGTTTGGGGAGGAACACTGCTTCCTTTGCGGTAAGCACGTCCCGCTCGGCTCCGCAGATCGCACCCGTGAGCACGTATTTCCGAAGTGGCTGCTCCGTGCACTCGACATGTGGGATGCATCCGTCAATCAGATTGACGGCCGTCCGCTCCGCTACCGCCAACTCACAGTCCCGTGCTGTTCCGTTTGCAACGGCGTCGACCTAAGTGAGATCGAGAGCCGCGTCAGGATCGCCTTCGACGTGGGTCCGGACGCGTTTAGGTCGCTCGATCGCCGAGACCTGTTCTTGTGGCTGGGCAAGATCTACTACGGGCTGGTCTACAAGGAGAGTTTGCAGCCGTTGTACGTTCGCGAAGCCGAGGGACGAAGACTCGTTCCTGCCGAGCACCTCAGGAGCGTGGCGTTCCATCATTTCTTGCTGCAGGCGGCTTCTGGGGCCGTTCGGTGGGAGCCAGCGCAACCTGGGCCGGCGACATTCCACTTTTTCGAGTGTCTTGATAGCGATCAGCCACGCAGGCGGTTCGACTACATGGACGACCTCTTCGTCCCGATGTTGGGGATTCGTATGGGCCGCATAGGCGTGATCGCAGTCCTGCAGGACTGGGGTCGGTCCGAGGGTGTCCAGCAACCTCACATCGACGCGGCAAGGAGCTTTGCGCTCCACCCAACGCAGTTTCGCGAGGCATATGCGCGACTCGCGTACATGACCGCATCGTCGTGGCAAGACCTCTCACATGCGGTGATCGCACAAGATGGCGTCGCGACGGTAGTCACCGGATCGCCTGGCGGCTTCGATGGAACATGGGTATGGAGCGACTTCGCGCCACGTCTTGCGGCGGCCTGGGGCGTTTCGGTCGAGGCGATCTACGACGGAGAGAACGGAATGTCGACCATCGGCGGTGGCCATTCCGCTCCGATACCTGTTGAGTCAATGGACGTGGCGTTCGTGGCTTCGTTCTCCGGACAGGCGCTCTGGCCACACTCCGACGTCTTTGTCGGCACTTCGTGAGCAACCACTCGATCAAGTAATTCCGCACGACTTCTGGGTGGTCGCCGAGCGCGCTGAATTTAGATTGAGTCGGAGGCCCGCAGACCGTGCGACTGTCGCTCGGATGAAGGGCCGCATGAGCGCAACGCGCGTTTGACGTCTGTGGCTTGTCGGGCTCAGTACGTGCGGTTGCCGGTGGGCCATCGGTGATGCCGGGTGATGACGTCCCCGAGCTGCGGCGTTGATCTGTGCGGATCCGTCGGATGGACGGTTCGATCGCATGAGCGGCACGCATACCGTTGCGAACACCGATGGCTTACCGAGCATCGCCATCGCGCCGATCTCGGCCCTCACGCCAGCGCAGTCAAGCGGCTCGGCGCCTACTCGGAGCGGCTCGCATCGGCGGCGATGAAGGTGTCCTCCACGGCCCGGCGGCGGGCGACGTCTTCGACCACGAAGCTGCGGAAGTCGGCGGATCGATCGTGAATCGGCGCTTCGGCGATCGTTGGCACCGGGTCCTCGCCGGGCCAAGAGGTCTGTCGCGTGGCTCGATCGCGATCGAGGCGTGAGCCGCACGCGGCGACCCAGTCGTGAAGGCGCTCGCGCGTCTCGGCGAAGTCCCGGTGCCACCCGAGTGGTGCGGAGCCGTTCTGTTGCTCGTCGTAGGCGCAGAGCCAATGGAGGTGCAGGGCGGAGAGCTCCCAGACGAGTTCGGGGTGGCGATGCCAGAGCGGCGGGATGATCGAAGGCCCGAGTCCGTAGGTGCGGCGCAGCCAGTTCACCCACCGATCGAGTTCGACCCACTCGAAGGCGGCCTGGTCTGACGTGAGCAGATTCCAGTTCACAGGCCGCGGGACTGAGGGAAGGCCGTCTGCCGCGGCATCGGGCGCGTCCGGCGGGGGTGGGTCGAACTGGTAGCCAGGGAATCGGAGCGGCTCGTCGAGAGTCATCAGTTGCCTCAGAGGGAGACGGGCCTGATGGCGGGCCTCGTGCTCGCCGGCGCCGCAGGCGGCAGCGGCGGGAGGGTACGGCGGCGCTGCAGGGTGTAATTCGTGCGGGCGGAATCGTGGCCGAGGCGCTTAGCGACGAACTCTTCTGTCTCGACCGCCTGTCCGTCGCGCTCTCGTGCCGAGGTGTGGGTGTAGCCCTCAGCTATGAAGGCGTCACCCTTGTTGAACATCGCGTAAGCGCGTTCGGCGTTGCGGCGGAACATGACGAGGTCGTGGTACGTGGTCTCCGTCTGGGTGAAGGTGCCGTCTTCGTTGCGTTCGAAGTGCTCCTGCCCGACGCGTACCCAGAAGCGGGCCTCGCCTTTCGCATTGAATGCGAGCTGCGGCTCCGATGCGAGAAAGCCGGAGAGAGATTGCTGAGTCTGGATCGTCATCGGATGCTCCTACCGAGGCGGCCGCGGTTCGGCCATCACCAAAGAGGTGCGTCCGCTATCCCCGCTGCAGCTGCTCCTCGACCCGCGCACGGTCGGCGCGCAGCCGGGCGCCGTCGGGACGTGCCGTCCACTCACGCAATTGCGTGACGATCGGCGGCGCCGCCCTCAGCATGAGAAGGGCAGTGCCATACGGCAGCGTTCGGATCACATCGGGCGGCATGATCGGCACCCGCCGTGTCGAGCGCTGGTTGGAACGCAGACCACGCTCACCGACCGTGATGGAGTCCGTGACCTCGTCGCGGTCGCCGATCAGCGTGGATATGTCCTGGAGGTCCCGAGACCCTGATGCGCCGCCCAGCACGATCTTGGCTATGCTCGCATCCCAGATCGCCGTCGCCGCGTTGTCGCCCCACCGCTGCCGAGCCTGCGCGAGCGACTGGAGCACCGGCATCGTGGTGATCCCGGTGCCGCCGCCTTCTGCCATCAACACAGGCAACGACGGCAGAGGTGCGAGGTTTCCGATCTCATCGAGCGCCAGAAGAACGGGCGGGTCCAGGCGCGCACCGGGGGAGCGCGCCGCAATTCGCCGGGTTGTCTCGACGAGGTCCTCGACGAGTGCTGCGACCAGCGAAGAAGAGGCGCCGGCGCCGGCGCCGGTCGCCAGAAGGTACAAGGTGCCGTTGTGACGGAGAAAGGCCTCCGGATCGAAATGCTCGTCCTCGCCCGGGCTGACCGCATCCAGTACCCGCGGGTCTGCCAGCGCGGCGAGCGCGAGCGAGACGCCTTGCCAGATCGAGTCGCGCGTCCGAGGGTCGGCGTCGATCATCGCCTCGAGCGACTCCGCCCAGCCCGTTGCCGCGGACGAGTTGGTCATCAGGATCGCCACCGCGTCCTGCGCTGCTGTCGGGTCGAGCGTCCACCTGTAGAGTTCGGCGGGCGAACGGCCATCGAGCGCAGCAGCGTGCAGGAGCGCCTGGAGCGCGGTCCGTGTCTTCCCTTCCCAGAAGCCGCCGTTCTCGACTCCGACGCCCGACAGGCCGGTGCCGGCCGCGAGTCCCGCAGCTCGGATCATCGCCGTGAGCGGAACCTCGCACCCGCGCACCGGTGACCACCGCAGGCCCGCCGGGACACCTGGGGCGAGATGCTGCGGGTCGAACACCGCGACCGGGCCGCGCCGCATCCGTGACCGAATCGTCGTGGTGAGGTTGTCCGGCCGCGTGGACGTTGTGACGACCGCCCCCGGTGCGTCGAGGATCGCGTTGATGACGATGTGCGCGCCCTTACCGGAGCGGGGCGGGCCGATGACAAGGATCGAATCCTCGACCGACGTCCAGACCTTCGATCCTCGCGCCAGCCCGACGAGGTACCCCATGTCGCTGGGCTGAGGCTTCGTGACGGACGCGCGAAGGTGCGCGGCGCGCGAAAGCAATGCTCGATCCGACGCCGCGCGGCGTACGTCGGCTGAGGATGCGATCCCGGCAATGCGGTCGGGATCGGAGCGCGCGTGGCGACTGAGACTGCGTATGAGGCGCCATACCCACCACGCGGCGCCGCCAACGAGTCCGACCAGCACGGTCACGGCTGCCCAGTAGGCGATCGGGTTGAGTCCGGCGGAGCCCAGCGGTACCCCGGGATCGCCGGGCGCGCCGAACACCCCGAGTCCGGCAGCGAGTCCACCCGTCGGTTGCTCAGTCCCTGTTACCAACGCGGCGAGGTTGCCGGCTACGCGAAGTACTCCTGCGATCGTGACGATCGCCCCGAGTGCGAGCAAGGCGAGGTTTGTGAGTCCGTCGTGACCGGAGACATCGAGGCCGTTGTTGGCGCTCACGTCAGACCCGCGACCACGCACGTGCCAGAGATCCGCCCGACGAGGATGACCTCGCCCTCCAAGCTGAGTCGGCAGACGCCCGGTTCCAGCAGGGCTCGGGCAGAGCCATCCGCCGACGCCTTTGTGTGACGCACGATGATCGCGACCGCGATCTCTTCCCCGGGGATAAACCCGTCCTCACCGAACACCACGCGCGGCGGCGCGATCAGCGGTGCCGGATCGAAGAGGCCATCGTCGACGGGCGCCAGACTCGAGGCGCCAGGTTCCCGACGCGCCGACGGTGCGGACGGATCCAGCGTCCTCTGCAGCGGCTGGGTGACCAGATCGGTGAAGACCGTGCCGTCCGCTTCGTAGACGAGTACGCGTACTGGCGACCCTCGTTTCTCCAGGACCAAATCGATGACTGCTGCAAACGACGACCGCTCCCACGGCGGTCCGAACCGCGGCGGTTCGCACGGTACGCCGTCGACCGTGACAGCCATGGTGCCGTCGGTGGAAACCGTCATTGCGATCACGGGAAGGACCGGCGGCACAGCGATCGCCGCTGCCTCGGGTCGTACCGCAGGGATTGTGCTCATTTCACGCCCTCCGTCATCCGGCTCGTCGTGTCGAATGCTGCGAGCTCCGCCGGATGCAGCTGATGCTGAACGACGAAGCTGCGGTCCTTGATCCGCCAGAGACCCTGACCCGTCCCAAGCCCCGGCAAGAGACTCTGCTCGGTTCCGGTCAGGCCAAGCGCGTTCGCGGTGGCTCCGAGCTGATCTGCTTCCTGTCGGTAGATGATCCGTGTTTCGGCGTTCGCGAGCAGGGAGGAGGCGATCGCCCGCATCGCTGAGCCCTGATCGCCGACGTTGTCGAGGTCGGACAGCTTGTGGAAAACCAGCAGGTTGGCGATGCCGTAGTGGCGGGCGAGTCGCCATTGTGCATCCATCCGTCGCAGGAGCGCAGGGTGCGACATCAGACGCCAGGCTTCGTCGTATATGACCCATCGTTGCCCGCCGTGCGGGTCGAGGAGCGCCGACTCCATCCACGCTGAGGAGCACGTCATGAGCACGGAGACCAGCGTCGCGTTCTCGGCGACCCGCGAAAGGTCGAGCGAGATCATCGGGAGGTTCGGGTCGAACGTGACCGTGCTGGGTCCGTCGAACAGCCCCGCGAGGTCGCCAGCGACGAGCCGGCGGAGTGCGTGACCGACGACCCTGCCGTCTTCGACGAGTCGATGGTCGGCTTCGTGAGATGCGTCGGGCGAGAGGATCCGTTCGACGACCATTGGAAGGATCGGCGTCTCGCACGAACGGACGGTGTCGGCAAGCGCCAGGTCGATCGCGGTGTGCTCGAGCGGGCTCAGCGGTCGTTCGAGCACTGTCTCGGTGAGTGCTCCGATGAGGTCGCGACGACGGGAGGCGACTTGACCGGCCCAGCCTTCGTCGGTGAGGCCGGATGGGCGGTGTCCCTCGTCGAGCGGATTGAGGCGGTTCGCCATGCCGTGGCCGAGCACGATTGCCTGCCCACCGACAGCTTCGGCGACGGCGGTGTGCTCTCCCTTCGGATCACCGGGTACGTATACTCGGCGGCCGAAGGGGATCGATCTCGTGTAAAGACTCTTCACGAGCGACGACTTACCCGAGCCCACGATGCCAGCGAGCACGATGTTCGGGGCGGTGATCATCCCGCGGGAGTACAGCACCCAGGGGTCGTAGACGAACGACGCACCCGAGTACAGGTCTTGGCCGACAAAGACTCCTTGAGAGCCGAGGCCGCCCTCCGCGAGGAACGGGTAAGCGCCGGCGAGCGTCGCGCTGGTGTCTTGGTGACGCGGGATCCGGAGGCGGCCGGGGGTTCGCAGCGCCGCAGGTCGGGATTCGCCCGCCGCGGGCAGAAACGTGGTCGCACGCTGATCGGCGCGCAGCGCGTCCAACTCGGCGCGTTGGGCTGCCGAGGCGGCGGCGCGGGAGTCAGCGGTGAGTCGATGGGATGCCGTCCGCCTGGCGCGACGATCCTTGCGCCGATCGCCGGCCGGGTCGACGAGTACCGCAGTGTGAACCTTCTGGTCTTCGCGCCCGTTCACAGCGACATCCCGCTCGGTCGGCGGCTCTTGGGTCTCGAGCCGGGGGTGCTGAAGGGGGCGATGCGCTGGAAGGAGTCATCCGCGTTGATCCTGGGCGCGATCGCCTCGGGGAGGGGGGAGAGCGCAGTCGGGGTGGCGGAGTCCCATACGATCCGTCCGGAGTGCTGGGATGCTCGATCCACAGCCATCTCGGCTCGCGCGACAAGGGTCGAGGCGCGGCGCAGCGCGCTTGCGGCTGCGTACGCCTCCTCGATGCCCGCCCACTGATCGCCGTCCTCGGAGCGGGGGATCGCGCTTTCGCTGGTGTGGGCGGAGGCGAGCTGGTCGAGCACGTGTCCCAGCGAACGGAGGCCTCCCAGTACGTCTCCAACGACGACGTAGGTTTCGGCCGGCTGCTCGAACGAGCGCGTTGCGTGTGCGAGAGCGCGGAGCGCGTGGCACGCTTCCTCGCCGTCGACGACGGGATCTTCGAATGTGGGCATTTCGCTTCCCTTGCAGCGGAGTCTTTGATGAGGTGCTTTCGGGTTCCCCGGGGTGGATTCGGTGTCAGTAGTCGGTTACATCACGGTCAGATCGTTCGGCAAAGGGGTAGCGCGGCGGCCGCGAATGATTGCGCCTGCTGCCCGACGAGCCTCCGCGTTTCGCAGGCCGCTTGCACTGCCGCTTGCTCGAGGGCGGCGACCGCTGCGTCGAGTTCGTCGGTGGAGCGGGCCGAGACGGCGACAAGACCGGTGTAGCGCAGGACGCCGTGGCCAGCGGTCAGATCTGTCTCCTGCTGGATGACGTCGTTGTACTCGGCCGTTCGCGCGGCGTCTTCGATCTGACCGATCTTCGCGCGCTGCGCGGCATCCGAGAGGAGTCCCACCTTCTTTCTCCGGATGTCTCGCGCCGCGACATCTGCGCGGACCGGGGTGCAGACGAGTGTGAAGGTGCGCTGGATGCCGGAGGTCAGCAGCAGCGGAGAGAGGAAGCCGGGGAAGACCTGCGAACGCGGCCACTCCGAAATCCAGAGGACCGCATGGTGGGCGGAGTCCGTGCGAAGACGATCCCAGGACTCGGTGACGGCGACCGGACCGGCGGTTGCGAGCGACCTGCCGATGTCGCCGTGTCGCTCGAGCGCGGGAGCGACAGCAGGGTCGTACGCGGAGCGGAGTGCGACGGCGACTTCGCCCGGTGTGAGCCATTCGCTGGGTGTCAGGTCGGCGGCACGCAACGCGGTCGCGAAGGTAGTCATCTCTTGCCGGAGGACGCTCGCCGCTCCCTTCATCCCACCGCCAGCGGCCCGGATCTGGCGGGCGGCCGCGCGCATGTCCAGTGCGAGAGAGATCGTGGTGGCGTGCCGTTCGCCAGCGGGGCCGGCCCGCTCGATGAGCTCCTTGTAGGTCACTGCCGGCCAGGAGTTGTCATCGAGGCCGTGTCGGGCCCACCACTCGGCGAGCCCGCTTCCCGAGCTCGGGACGGTCCGTTCGGAGATCTGCACCCGGGCGATCCGGCCCGATCGGCACACTGTCGCGAGTACTCGACCCCAGCCAGCGACTCGACGTTCCTGCTCTCCGCTGTCGAGCAGGACGAACGCCGGATGGGCAATGTTGACGACGGCGGTCAACGTCTGGGCATGGGGATCCTGGATCATCGCAGCGCCGGTTTCCGGATCCACCCACTCGCGCAGCGCTGCGGCATCTCCGGGCAGGGCGAGCGTTCCGGCGGGACGCGGCCTGACGAGGTCAGCTCGAAATTGAAGCTGACCTCCGATGCTTCGCCACACCCAGCGGACCGAGATGGGAAGCCACTCGATGATCTTGCGTCCGCCGACAGGGACGAACGAGAGCAGAAGGCTGGCCGCCCAGATCGGCGAGGTCACGCCGAACAGGATGCCGCCGCCCATGTAGACGGCGGTCATGAACGCGATGAGACCGATGGCGAGCGTCACGAGCTGCGCGAGCGAGAGGCCGAGCAGCACTCCGCGCTTTGGCAGCCGCGAGAACTGCACCGGGCGGAGATGATTCGCTCGATGAGTGTTGGTCGTTGTCATGCGGGTGTCCTCTCGCGGGGTGTGGGGAGCGGACGTAGGGCAGTGGGTGCTGGCTTTGCCTGCGGGACGGGTGCGCCAGCCGGCGCTGTCCCGGCGGCCCCTTCGGCGTGCCCGGAGGCGGCGAGGCCGGCGGCGCTACCGAGCTTGGGTCCGGCGGTCGCGGCTTTGGTCACCACCTGGCCGCCGATCACGACGGCTGCGGCGGGTCCTGCGGTCGCGGCGGCGCCAGCTCCCCCCGCGCTTGCGGCTCCGACCCCGGAGGCTCCTGCGCCAGCGGCGCCTGTTGCGCCCGCGCTGGCAGCCGGTCCGCCAGTAGCCGCCCCGCCGCTCGTCGCCGGCGCGCCCAAAACCTTCGGCGCGCCACCGCCATCAAGGATCGACTTCGCCGACCTCGCGGTGGCGGGTGTCACCGGGACCGGCACGGGGCGGTTCATTGCGCCCTTCGCCTCCTGCTCTGTCGACATGGCGTGGTACATGTCGACGCCGACGAAGGAGATGAACTTGTAGGTCATGTAGGGAGCGAACGCCGCCACGAGCATGAGGACAACGCCGGCGACAGGGTCACTGATGGAGGCGAGGTCGAGATCGATCGGGGCGGCGGTCTGATTGACGGCGACGAGGAAGAGGACGACAAGCACGAGCTTCGAGAACACGAGCGCGACGACGAACGCCACCCATTTGCCGAACCACCCGCGCGCGGCATCCCAGGAGAATCCCGCCAAGGCGATCGGGGCGAACACGATCGCGACGAGCAGAAGGGCTTTTCGGATCAGCAGCGAGAACCACACGATCGCCGTCGCCGAGATCGCGAGGCCGGCGAGGAAGATCGTCATGATCGCGCCGACGCCAGGGCTTGTGATGTTGATCGCCATCAGGCCTGTCGCCAATAGGGCGATCCTGTCGCCCATCCCTTCCATCGTGTTTCCTGTCGCCCGGACGATGCCGATCGCCAAGCGGTCCGTGATCTCCAGCAAGGTCGCTGTGAGCGTGATCGCGACGAACGACCCGAGGACGGACTTGCCGAGTCCGATCGCGGCGCGCGAGAGTGCGGTCGGATCGCGATGCGCCAATCCGGTGATCAGCTGCAGACAGAAGAAGACGAGCATGACGAACAGGGCGACGCCGAAGAGCAGGTTGTACACCCGGAGGTATTGTCCGCTGGTGACGTCGACGATGGTCGTCGTGTCGAAGACCGCCCAGAGCGCCTCAAAGAACCATGCCGCTGCGGCGCCCAGCGTGTGGGCGAGCCAGTCGAACGGCGTGGCGACGAGCGACACAACACCCGAGCCGACGGTCTGGCACACGTCGGCGATGGCCGGGATGTCGCACACGCCACCCACTCGCGTTGCCTCTCTTGTCGACCTCGTCGGCTCACACCGACTGGCCGACGCCCCAAAAGAAGTTCACGAGCGTGACGGAAGCGCCGCAGATGACTGCCGCCCCGCACGCGACAAGCACGCCGAGCTTCCCGCGGGACGCCAGATGTGGATTCGACGAATTCGCTCCGTATCCCCAGGCGACGGCGGCGATGATGAGAGCGAGCACGGCGAGGATGAGTCCGACCGTCATCACCGCGCCGACGATGACGCGCAGCTGCTCGATGCCGGGAAGCCCCGACCCGTTGGGTGTGATATCAATCACGGTCTTGCTCCTTGTCTGGGCAGAAACGAACCTGCGAATAAGGTGCGTGCGGCGTCCCCGCGATGCAGCAGCGCTGCTCAGTGAACGGGCCCGGGTGCAGCTACAACTGCTGGCCGACCCCAATCAGGAAGTTCATCCATGCGACGCCTCCGCCAGCGAGAACCGCTGCGCCGACAGCGACGAAGAGGCCAGCACGGGACTTGAGCGCCGACTGGTAGTTGCCGCTCGACGACGCGAACGCCCATGTCACCGCGCACACCAGAATCGCGAGCACCGCAAAGATCAGCACGTACATCAGGAGAGCGCCGATGATCGCACGAAGGTCATCTGCGCCCCCGACGGCACCGAAGTCCGGAAAGACGTCCATCCGGTCATCCCGAAGTGCCCGCAAGGCATGCGGACTGGCCGGACGTTGCAGCATCCAACCCGGAGGCGCCATACTCGGCGAGCCACTTCTCGGCGTCGATCGATGGCTGGAACGAGCCACCTGGTCGGATCTCGAAGTGCAGGTGCGCGCCCTGGGACTTGCCTGAAGCACCCACGTCGCCGATATGCTCGCCCGCGGATACTCGCTCGCCGACGGACACGTGAACTCCGGATTCCCACATGTGGGCGTAAGCGGATGCCACCCGCCTGCCGTCGACCGTGTGCTCGATGACGATCAGCTGCCCGTACAGCCCGAACGGTCCTGCCCAGGTGACGACACCGTCCGCGATCGCGAGAATCGGTGTGCCATCCGTGGCCCCGTAATCGGTGCCCGCGTGGAGCGCCCGTCTCCCGGTCATCGGGTCATCGCGCCAGCCATAGCCGCTGGTTCGAACCCACGTGCCGCTCGGCAAGGGGAACACGACGCGGGTCGTCTCAGCGACGGCTTCTATCGGCGCGGCGTCGTGGTTTCCAGGACTTGCCAGCTTGGTCAGCGCCGCGATGATGGCTTCGGCAACGGGCCGGTAGTCCTGGTATCGGTCGGGGAAGGCGGAGCGTTCGACCGCCTGTGCCGCGGCACCGGGATCTGCTGTCTGCCACCCTGTGATGTCGAGGAGTCCTGCTGGCGACGGGTGGTTGGGACCGTCGGGTCCGCCGAAGAACGCTCGCACTTGGTACGTCGGATCCATGAGCTCTGCAACGGCGCCCCACCCCGAGCTAGGCCGCATCTGGAAGAGCCCGAGCGAGTCGTGGTCGCTCCCGACGCCGTCGTGGGGCATGTCGAGGGATGCGGGATGCGCGACGTTCGCCAGCATCCTCAGTGTCGACTCGGTCAGCGCCGCCATCAGACCGACCAACACTCCCTGCCGCCCGACACCCTCGATGCCGCTTCCAACGGTGATGATGGTCGCCGCATGCGTGAGCTGTGCGTGCCCCATGGTCACCGAGACGCCGTCATTTCGTGTCGCGGTGAGCTTGTCCGGCACATCAGTGACGACGAACTGGCCGGAAGCCTGGCAGGCGGCAAGCGCAGCGGGGGAGAGGACGATCGGCACAGCGAGCAATCCCGCTACGGGGAAGACGAGCAACGCCACCACGAGGCCGACCACGAGCTTCTTCATGTCGGCGCCGTCATCGAAGGGGGTTGTCGACCTCGGATAGCCGAAGCAGGTGACATTCATCGAAACTGGGCGCGCACGCGATGAACAGCGTGAACGCGATCGGCCGGGACGTCTCTTGCGACTCGGTGCCGACGATCCCAGCGCGGTGGCGCGTTCCGGAGATCGTGTAGGCGATCGTTCCGGGGAGAAGGTCGCCTTCGGCCGCTTGATCGAGCGCGTCATCCCAGGATGCAGGGATGAACGCGTCGTCGATCGTCAACCACTGGCGCGTGCCGTAGGTTCGCAGCTTCGACCATGCGTCCGCCGTCGGGAAGTAGGTGCGGATGTCGGACTCGAGCGCCGCGGACTCGTCGCCCGACGGATCGCCCACGTCAACGATGACCTGTTCATACTCAGTCAGTTCGAACTCAGTTGTGTCCCAAGTGATCAGGGCCGCAGCCGCATCGCGCGCAAAGGCCTCCGCATCCCTCGTCGAACGAATCGCGGGGAGCGTGCTGCTCGACGACGGGGACCCCGGGGCATCGGGCGCGTCAACCCGCCTTGTCGCGTCGACTGTCGGTGCTGCGCTGTCAGGTACGGGCGAAAGAACAAGGCCGTAGAGCCCGACTCCGACCAGCGCCGCGAGCACCCCGAAACTGATGGCGACGAGAAGTACAAGCCGTCGACGATTCGGATGTTCCGTGGCTACCATCACGCGATCTCCCGTCCCAATTGGGTACGTGCACTTCGCAACTGCGCGAAGAATTCAACGGTGGAGGCAAGAGTCTCCTCGAACTTTGCGAACTGCTCATCGGTCAGCTCTGTGGCGACTGCCGCGACGTCGAAGTGGGTCCACCACAGGTCGAGGTCCTCCCAGACGCGTATGAACGCGCGAACCGGGAAGACGTGCGTGGAAGCCTTTCGCGCCTTGTGTGCGTTTCGTCCGCGCTTGGTCTCCTTGACTCTGGCGAGCGCTGCGTTCGCAAGCTGCTCGAGTTCATCCGGCGCGTCGAAGTCCTCGGGTGCTTCGAAATCTTCGAACGTTCTAGGCGACTCCGGATCCATGAACTCCCGGATTCGCGCGTGTGAGGCTGTGACGCTGCCGCCACCATCGATGAGCCGCAGTTCTTCGCTCGCCATGTCTCTCAGCACGGGATCAGTGCCCAGGTTCCTGACGAGCCGCTGCAGCTCGGCGATGCGGTCGAGCGTCGTGTAGGAAGCCTTCCCCGTGACCATCAGAGCTGCCTGCGTGCGGCTCTTCCCGGGCTTGAATTGCGGTGGTGCCACGGTGGCACCACCGTGGTTTCCGCTCGGAGCGGCCGGTCGGCTGAACTGAGTCGCAGACTGGCGGCGCAGCGCGTCCTCAGCGATGTACTTCTTCAGTTCCGTGTACAGCGTCGTCGCTTCGGTGGGCGTTAGTGGCTTGTGCAGCACGTTCTCGGCTTGCTCGGCGAGCAGTTCGGCGAGCCGATCCGAGACGCCCGATCTCACCCAGACCTTGATCGTCTTCTCGCCAAGTTGCTTCAGCGCTTCGAGGCGTCTTGCCCCGCACACAAGTACGCCCTCCGGCGTCACGGTGATGGGCTGCAGCAGCCCGTCGCGGGTGATCGACGCCGCGAGCTCGTCGATGTCCCCGAACTCGTGGCGATGCCGGTCCCCGACGATGATCGACGAGATTGATCGTTCGAGTTCGATGTGGCCGATTCGTGCACTCACGTTCATGGCCTCGCTCTCTCGGCAGGGGCGGCGAGGCTGACGGCGAGCACGAGGTCATCGTCGGTCAGAAGCGACCGGAGCGGTTCACCGATCAGCAACCGGAGGAGTATTCCGCGCCCTGCTGTGGTGCGAGCGACTTCGGGCTCGGGGTTTCCGAGGACGGCGCGGAGGAGTCCGTTCCACGACGCGGAGGACAGATCGAGGAGGGTCCGGCCGTGGATGTCGCGTCGTAGTGACTCCCAGGCGGTGGCCCGCGAGGGCACCTCACTGAGACGTGCGCAGATGTACTCCATCGCGGTTCGTGCGGGTGTCCGCGGCCAACCGAGGAGGGTCATGAACGCGATCGCATTCTCGACGGCCTCGAGGATCCCAGTCCGCTCGCGCGCGGCATCCGAACCCGCAGCATCTCCCGCCGGCGCCACGCGCAATGCCGGGTGATAGTCGCTCAACGGGTTCTCGCGATCACTGAAACGCTCTGGGTCGTGGAACGAGGAGAACTCTGGCCGGCGCGCCTGATACACCGAGCACAGCAGGCCGTTCGCGCGCTCCTCCGCAATCAGAGTGACTTGAACAGCGCGCGTCACAACTGCCCAGGGGTCATCGGCGTTCCGCACCGAGGACGAGCGCATCGCATCGAACGCGGCGGCCGCCGCGTCCCACGGATCGAGCCCATGTTTGCGTGCCAACTTCGCGTACCGCTTCACGACGTGTGCCATAAGCGCCGCGGCGTCCCGGTCTCGGCGCCACGCGCCGTGATCCTGCGCGGCAAGCCGCTCCAGCAGAGCGCGAAGACCCTCTGAACTCTCGAACGCCTCGCGCGCGCTTTCGGGCTCGGGCATGTCCGCGACCCGACCCGGTGAGGCCGAAGCATCCGCCGCTGACCACGAACTCTCACTGGCCATGGCAACCTCACGACCGACCGATTCCGAAGCGGCGGACCGCGTCGTGCGCAGGGCGACCGCTTCCGAACGCCGTGACGGGTGGGAGTTGGCGAGCGCGGTCGCGGATGGCGCCTCGCGTGGCTGCAACGCCTTGGGTAGGCAATGCGCGTGCGCGACGCGCGATAGATGACTCGAGGTCGATGCCTTGACCGGCGACACGGCCCGTGACCACGGGAACGAAGTCTGTTGGTCGCATCCATACGATCTCGGTGCGTACCCGCTCGGCACCTGACCGGCTGAGGGGCTGCTTTGCGAGGGAAGGATCGCCGTGCCTTGCGAACTCGGACATCTCGTCGCCCGGTGAACTGTCAACGCGGTCGCGTCGATCAGCCGGCGCGCTCGAGCGGTCGTGCGTCTCCGCACGCTGCTCTCGGTCGTATTCGTTCATGGCGTAGCCCCCTTCTGAACTTCAGGTGTGCCGAGCGTCCCCGTGAACCACCGGCCGACTGTCGACGGGTGAACTCCCGTGGCGCTCGCGATCTCCCTGTTCGACATCCCGCGCTGACGCATCAGCGCCGCAATGTCCCTACGGGCACCCTTCTCCGGGACGTCCGGCTGTTGGCGGAGCTGCACAATCGCTGTGGAAGGCGCTCGGCCGGCAGGTGCTGTGGAGGAGTGAGGAATTCGGAATCTCTGTGTGAGCACGACGGTCAGGTGTGTGATCGCGAGCAGGACGAGCGGGGGTACGGCCGCGACGGATGCGGCGAGCACCGGCGGCACGTCCGCGTCGGCGGCGACGACCGCGTGGATAGCATTCGCGGCGACCGATGCGGAGGCGCCTGCCATGAGAAGCATCCACGGGTACCAGGCGTCTCGGCGGCCGGCAAGCGCGACGACTGCAACCGTGCCGACGACGATGATCCCGTCGACGATGAGAGGCCATGCCCACGCTTGAGTCGGTGCGATGCCGGATCGGTGTGCAAGATCTGCGAGGGCCGTGAAGGATAGCCAGAAGGCGCCGATTGCGATGAAGATCGTCCCCGCCACCGCCGTCCACACGGCGATTCGTCCTGCACGAGGCTGTGCTGATTCAGGGATCACGAGATCACCTGCCCCTTCAGCGGCCTATCGGATGCGCGGTCTCGAAAGGGCGATGCTGGCCCCATCACCGTCCGGTAGGCAGATCGGATCGTGCTGAGGATCTCGGGCTGGTGCAGCCCGGCGCGTTCCGCGGCTGGGCCGAGGACGTTCCGTGCGTTGTGACCTGGCACGCCGTTTTCCGCGAGGCGGCACGCTGCCCAGTAGAGCGCCCGGTTCCGTTCGCCCTCGACTCGTGTGGCAAGCCAGGCAGCAATCCGATCCGCGTCGACCTCGCGCTGGGTGCTGGTGCGATCGATCGCCGGGAGAGCCGGCCGCGGGTCGAGAAACTGCCGGAGCGCAGTAGCGTCGACAGGTACCGCGTCACCGTGTCCGACCCCGATCAGCTCATAGCCCGACCTGTTGCCTTCGAACATCAACCGCGACGGAGGGACGATGACATAGCCACCCTCGCCGCGGAAATCGATGCCGGACCGCGCCGCTTGCCATGAAGGCTGAGGGCGATGGCGATCAATCGGGTAGTAGGCGTGCATGCCGCCGGATGCTGTCTTGACCAGTGCTTGCCACCGGTCCACGAGGCCCTCACGGCGCGCAAGTTCGAAGGTAGCGAATCCGCGCACCCGGCCGTGCACGTCGATGTCGACGACCTCGAGTCCGGAGGGGGCGCCCGTTGGCATGCCGATGTTTGCGTCTGGCCATCGCGCCCACCATTGTCTGATCTGCTCGAGGTCGGCGGTCGCGTCGAGGAACCCGTGTTGCGTCAGCGGACGCTTCTCTCCGGCCTTGCACGGGAAGATCGGCACTCCCGCCGAAGCGAACCGCTCCACGCCCTCCTGCGGCGAAGCGCCCACTACGGACGCAAACAGGGCAGCGGTGTCCATCACAGCACCCGTCCGGTTGCCGCCGACCGGCTCGCGGGTCGCCGATCGGTCCTCGAAAGACGAGGGCCGCCTTGGCGTCCCATCTCATCCCCGCCCCCGAGTGTTGGCTGGCGGGTGTGCGGTTCTCTCGTCAGTCCTGGCGGGTCACCTGATCCCACCTGAGACGTATCCAGCCGCGAGAGGATCGCGACAGCGGCGGAACGCACCCGCTCGGCCGTGGCCTGAACGACCTCGACCGGCGTCTTCCCGTCGACGGACATTGCCCATGTGGACACATAGGGGACGGTGTAGTCCGACGTGTCGAGACGGTGGGCCGCTCCGATCATCAGAGCAACGGACTCCGCCTCGACCTCGCCGATCCCGCGATGGAGTGTGGCATCCCGGTTGTCGGGTCCGTGCAGTCGGATGTGCGCGAGCTCGTGGCTCAGGGTCTTCACTTGCGCGGCGGCATCCATGTCACCACGAACACATACCGTTCGCGCCACGAAATCGGTGCGGCCGTTCGCGCGGCCGATCGCAGCAGCATCCGCCACGAGAGACAGAGCGAAGCCCTCGTCTTCGACGAGTCGCGCCAGCCCTTCCCACAAGCCGGCGGGTGCTTCACCACGGAGCAGTGCCGGCAGCTGCTGTTGGGGAACCGGCGGACCAGACGTCTGCGAGATGTCCCAGACGTACGCCGGCTTCACGCCGATCATCCGCGAGTGCAATGTCTCACCGTCGTGCGGCTTCTCACCTCGCGGTAGGCGCCGCCAAGATTTGGAGTCATCCGGTTCGACGGCCGCGAAGCTCGCCGTGACGGGCGCAAGGATCGCATACCCGCGCTGCCCTTTCAGCACCTGATGCCCGAGCTGCTGCCACTGGCGGAAGCCGGCGACGAAGGTCGGCGTCGGCGCCAGGACCAGCCCCTTTTCGTAGGCCGCCGAGTGTTGCGCCCAGATGAGCAGGGTGTTGTTGAACGATCGCGAGCGGAATCGTGCCGCGAATTCGATAGCCCGCCGCCACTCGTCGCCGGTCGTCAACTGCTCAACGGCTTGCGCTAGGCGGTTGTGCACCTCGAGGAGCTTCTCCTCCCCGTGCGACAGTGCCAACAGCTCGTCCTTCATGTCGTCGCCTCCGTTCCGGTTTGGCCTCGCTGGTCAGGTGCTCCGCAGCTCCCCGGCGGGGCAGCGGCAGCCATAAGAGCGGGTGGGGCGAAGAGCATGTCACCGAGTGGACAGGGCCAATTGCGCCAGAAACAGACCAGACGCCGGTCAGAATGAGTCAGAGTGGAGTGACGAGATGTGACGCGAGGATGCCAATGACAGCGCAACGGACGGACGGGACCGAGAGTGGACGCCGTCTGGCGGAACAGATGCAGAGGCGCCACATCAGCACCCGTGATCTCGCCAATCGTGCGGGCTGCGACGAACGCACCATCCAACGCGCGCTCAACGGAACAACGACTCCGCAGCTCCGCGTCGCCGAGAGCATCGCGGCCGTCCTGGATTGTGAGCCTGACGAAATCTGGCCCCGTGTCGGTCAGGACCATCTGTCGCCGGCTGCCCTCACCGCGCGACTCTTTCCGTCGCGTGCTCAGATACCGGCCGATGTCTGGCGCGATGCCTTGGCAGGCACGACGACCCGCATCGACTTCTGCGTGTACGGCGGCACGTTCCTCTTTGACACCGTCCACGGATTCCTGCGCTTGATTCGAGACGCAGCGGAGCGGGGCGTTCAGGTTCGCATCCTGGTCGGCGACCCGGGCTCAACCGCCGTTCATCAGCGCGGGGTTGAAGAGGGCATCGGTGATGCGCTCGCTGGCCGGTGCAGGCTTACGCTTTCGCGGCTGGCTCCGATCCACGATCTCGACGGTGTCGAGATCCGAACACACTCGACACCGCTGTACGTTTCGATGTTCTTCATGGATGACACGCTGTACGCCAATCACCACATCCTTGGATCCCCTGCGGGAGACAATCCGGTCATCGTGATTGCGCGCGACTTGGACCCCGAAGTGTGGGAGAGCTACACGAATTCGTTCGAGCACATCTGGGTCGGCGCGCACCCCGCGCCGTACCCGCCCTACTGAACGCGAAAGGCAGCCACATGGGACGGATCGACTACTACAACGACCCGACCGCGCCGCAACCGAACAGCGTCGTGCCGTCAACCACCAGCGTGGTGCTCGACGATCAGGGACGCATCGCTCTCGTCCACCGCAAGGACAACGGGCTCTGGGCCCTCCCTGGCGGCGGGATGGAACTCGGGGAGTCGATTGAGGACTGCGCAGTTCGCGAGGTGAAGGAAGAGACCGGCTTGGATGTCGAGATCACGGGCCTCATCGGCGTTTACACAAATCCCCATCACGTCATGAAATACGACGACGGCGAGGTGCGGCAGCAGTTCTCGCTCTGCTATCGGACGAGGTTGCTCGGCGGTGAACTCGCCTTCGACAGTGAGTCCACCGACATCGCCTGGGTCGAACGTGACGCCATTGGCGACCTTCCGATGCACCCCTCCATGAAGTTGCGAATCGATCACTTCCTTGAAGGGCGGAGCGAGCCCTATCTTGGCTGAGGTCCGTTCGCGTTGACTTGACCGAGGCGGTTGTTGACTCGTTCGACCGCGGCCAGAAGCTCGGGCGCTGACGCTGACACGGCGTCGTAGACCGGGGTGTTCGGCTCGTACCGGGTGAGAATCTCTGCCACACGGTCCCGAGCTTCGATGGGCGCGCCTGTCGGGGATGTCGTCATGTCGGCGAATGTAACGACATCTACGATCTCGCCGGGTGGGGGAGTGAATTCGTACAGCTCCGCCAGCAAGCCACGCTGCTCCGCTTCAAACTCCGAACCGGTGTGAAACGCAATGAGACGCACGACGAGGTCGGGCATACCAATATCTCGTGCAAATCGAGCGCCGTCCACCGGATGGAACCCAATCTTCGCGAGATCGGACGCGTAGCCGACATCGTGCAGCCAGGCTGCCGAGATGATCTCATCGGCGTGTTCGGTATCGAGCAATCGTGCAACATCGCTCGCCGTTGCTGCGACACCCTGGACGTGTGCCCAGCGCTGTGGCACGTCGACGAGGTGTTGTTGCGCCAACCAATGCGCTCGTACTGTCACGTCGCTTCCCATCGTTGACAGGATAGTTCGCCGTCCCTTCGCGGAGTCTGACACAGGCGTGGCCATGGGAGACCGCGTTCGCGCGACTGGTCACCGTTACGCGCGCGCCATCGCCGTCGGCGAGGGCTCCATCGCCTGAATGGCGACAGGGTCGACCTGATCCCTCTGGCTCGGAATCAGCTGACAGCACATCGAGCGGTCTTTACCCACCCCACAGAAATCCCGTCCCCCTGCCAGCGATGTATCAGGCAGACCCGGCCGGCCCTCGTCACTCATGGCGCCATTCCGGTGCCCTTCGTGCAAGGAGAGAGCCATGGCTATCGGAGACGGGATCCGGCGCAACATCGCTGAAGTGAGTCCCATCGAGCGCGACCGCTTCATTGAAGCGATCCGCAAGCTGGACACGACGAAGTTCTTCCCCGATGGCGTGTCGTATTGGGACAAGCAGGAGGAGATCCACAAGAACGCCCACTTCAACGGTGTCGACGTCCACGGCGGGCCTGCCTTCATCCCGTGGCATCGCGTCATCGTCAATCGCCTGGAGGCGCTCCTTCGCGAGGTCGATCCCGCACTGTCGTTGCATTACTGGGACTGGACGACAGATCCTCGAGTGGCATCCGGGCCACGTGCGGCGCTCTTCACAGATCAGTTCATGGACAATGCGTCCGGCGAGGTGAGCCACCTGCTGGCGAATTTTGAGTCGTCGGAGGATGCCGAGCTCGGCAACGGACATGCGAAGATCTGGCGGGCGGTCGGAGTGAGCGACGCGAACCCGGACGGCACTCCGAACATCGCGACCGACTCGTCGATCCTGCTCAACACGGACTTTTCGTCGTTCGCCTCCGCCCTGAAGTCCGCTCATGACTTCGTTGCGCACAGTTACATCGGCGGGACGATCAGCGACGCACATTACTCGTTCCACGATCCGTTCGTGTTCCTGCTGCACTCCAACCTGGATCGGCTCTGGGCCAAGTGGCAGACCGACCCCGCGCACCCCGAGCGCATCCAATCGGCGACCGCGTACGCCGGGCTCACTCCCGGCCAACTGACCTCGCTCATCAGCGAGCACGTCGAACCCTGGGCAGGCGGCACGGGCCTGGACCCGTGGGCCTCGGATCCAACAAAGCGGGCGGTCATCAACTATCTCGATGTGTCCGTGGTCTCGCCGCCGTGCTACGACTCGAACGGGAGCGACTTCCGGATCGTCGAGGCGGAAAACCCCTTGAACAGTGCCACCTCGAGGTACCAGGTCGTCTTCAACGACGTACCCGAACTCGAGACGACCTGGCGTTCGGCCACCTTCAGTGTCCGCACCTGCGGCGATGTAACGGCCCAGATCAAGCCGGGCACGACGCCCACCGCGCCGTTCTCCGTCGCCACCCCGTCCGTCCTTTCGAAAGCGGGACCGACGCAATATCGCGACATCCGTGTCTGGTTCGAGTTCACCGCCGGAGCGCTCGGCACTGCGCCGCAGTCGCTCGGGCCGGTCAATACCACGGTGACGGTCGGAAGTCAGGACTTCGACCTCGAGCTGCTCGGGAACACGATTCCGCGGCCGACGGTAGCCGTCGAGCTCTCGCTCGATCAGTCGGGCAGCATGGCGGACCCTGCCGGTACGAGTGGGGCGCAACGTCTCGACGTGCTCAAGGATGCGGCGGCGCTGTTCGCCAACCTCATCCAGAAGAACAACGGGATCGGTCTGACCCGGTTCGACGATGACGCCTATCCGCCCAACCATGCGACCTTCGGAGGTCTGCCGATCTCGGAAATCACGAGCGACGGGTTCGGCGATCCAGTGCGGGGGCTGGCCCTCAATGCGATCGCGGCGCACGGCGCGCACGGCGCCACCTCCGTGGGGGACGGTCTGGCAATGGCTCGCTCGGAGCTCAATGCGTTGCCTGCGGGCGCGTACACCGACAAGGCGATCGTCGTTTTCACCGACGGCCTCGAGAACCGGCCTCAGTCGATCGCGGACGTGGCATCGGCGATCGACAACCGTACCTACGCGGTCGGACTCGGTAACGAGACGCAGGTGAACACGCTCGCCCTCACTCAGATCGCCGGGTCGACGGGCGGGGCGCTGCTGCTCTCCGGCACGCTGTCGTCGAGCCTCGATGACCAGTTCCGGGTCAGGAAGTTCTTCCTGCAGATCCTCGCCGGGGTGAGCAAGACCGACATCGTGGTCGACCCGGTTGGACATGTGCTGCCCGGAGCAGAGGTCCGGATCCCCTTTGCCCTTACCGAGGCTGACATCAATGCGCGGGTCATCCTGCTGACGACCCTGCCCGTGTTGCACGTCGCAGTCGAGACGCCGATGGGGGACCTCCTGGATGCATCGAGTGGCGTGCCGGGCCTCGACATCGAGCGGAACGCTGAGGTCACGACCGTCGCCCTCTCTCTCCCGTTGCCTGCGCCGCAGGGTCCCGCGCACGCCGGCACCTGGCACGCCGTGCTGAGAATCGACAAGCGCGCCTACAAGAAGCTGCTGGCTCGGGACGACGATGATCCCAAACTCCGCGACCTTCGGACAAAGGGCGCGGCGTACTGCCTGAGCGTTCACGCGCTCAGCAACCTCCGGATGCGCACCCGCCTGACGCAGAGCGGATTCACCCCTGGATCCGAGCTCATGGTGCGCGCCGTGCTGAGTGAGTACGGCGTCCCGGTCGAGGGTCGGGCGCGGGTCGCCGCTCACGTCACCTACCCCGACGGGTCGGCGACAACGCAGGCCCTGGCCGAGGAGCCCGGCGGCACCTTCAGCCTCTCGATGCCCGCGAACCAGTCCGGGATCTATCGGTTCACCGTCACCGCGGAGGGAGGCTCGGTCCGGGGGGTGCCGTTCACCCGGGAAGCGATGCTGACGGCCGCTGTGTGGCCCGGCGGCGACCGGCCCGACCCCGAGCCCGGCGGCAGCAGCGACTCGCATGAAGGTGGCGACTGGTGCCACCTGGTGCGTTGCCTGCTCGAGAACGGTGCACTCTCTGGCAAGCTCCGGGAGCGGTGGCGCGAGCAGGGGTTCGACCTCGACGCCCTCCGCGACTGCGCCGATAGGGCGTGCCGCGACTGACTCGGCACTTCGAGTTCGCACCCCCGGAGTGGGCGAAGTCAGTCCGCTCTCGAGCTCTCCGACCAGGGTGTGATCCCGCGCGGCTTGATGTAGCCCAGCCCACCGATGAGTGCTAGCAAGCCGAGCGCAGCAGCCGAGTCGATAACGAGTTGAAGCTCAAGTGCTTCCATGTCATGGCCCACCCCTACCGCGGCGTCGGCCGCGGCATCCACAACTCTCGTGTGAACGAAAAGCAACGCTGTCGCGCCCGTGGTGAGAACGAGCTTGAAGAGGACCCACCAGTGACGCGTCAATCCCCAGCGGGAAAGGACCGAGGTCAGTACGCCGGTGAGGAATGACAGGACGGCACTCGGAACGATCACGACCCAAAGAGTGACTTCGAGGGCCGCATATATGCCGGCGTGGACCCGAGTATCGGGGGTGCACCAGCCGAGGATGGCAATCACGAGGAACACCGCCACTGCGGCCGTCCAGCTGATCGATGTGACTACGTGCAGCGCACGGATCGCCGACCGGGTGCGCCCTCTTGTCGAACTCATCCGTGCATGCCCGCCATGCCGCTCCCGGTCAGATGCAGGGCCAGCACCGTGATGCTGAACGCGACGATGATGGCGCCAAGAACGATGACCCAGCGAGGGATCGGGGACTTCCGGGACATGCGGCTATTAAGACACAGTGTCCGTATTGAGTCAAACTGTCTCGAACGTTAGAATCCTCCCGTGCCCAAGCTGTGGAGTGAAACCATCGCCGGTCATCGGTCGGCAGTTATGGATGCGATCCTCGACGCGACCGCGGAACTCGTCCACCGCAACGGCGTGACGGGCCTGACTATGACGGCTCTGGCGGAGAAGAGCGGAGTGGGGCGCGCGACGCTCTATCGATACGTCCCAGACGTCGCGGCCGCGTTGGCTGCGTGGCAGCAGCGGGAGATCTCCCGGCATCTGCAACGTCTGCACGCCATCTCGAGCCAGAGCTCTGATGAAGTTCGCTTGAAGAATGTCCTCATCGCGTACGCGCGAATTCGGAGCCACCGTCACAGCGACGACGGATCCCTTCATGGGGCGGGGCAGCTTGCTATGGCGGAGAGCGAAGTACGGGAACTGTTGCGAGACATCATCGCTGACGATGTCAGGGGCGGCCGCGCGCGCGCCGACCTCTCGCCCGAGGAGCTCGCCGCATACGCTGTGGGATCGCTTAGCGCCGCCGGATCAATAGCCACTCCATCTGCCGCGCCACGGCTCGCCGCTCTCGTCCTTGGAAGCATCCAATCCGGATCCGACGCCGAGAGCTTCTAGCTCGCAGCGTCAGCGTCAGGGCGCGCGGGCTCGGCCGTGAACCCGCCTCGGAAGTGGGTGCCGGCGGACCTGCCCGCCCGCATCCCATCGCCCAATTCATCCGAATACGCGGGCAGTCCTGATGATCACTTCGGACTCGATTGGCCGGGGGAGAGAGTGGATGGTGCGTACTCGCCCCGTCGTCGCACGGCGCCGGCCGCGATGGCGTAGGCGATTCGCTCGTTGCTCGCGCAACGCCGGAATGCGATAAGCGTCGCAGTGACCGCGACCGCGATAACAAGCGACATCCACCGGAAACCGGTGCAGTATGGCGGATACACGAGGCCTCGATTCCTGCTTTCGGGGGGTGATCTCACGGTATGACGGAGCCGGCTACCCACCTAGGACACGCTCTTGACGATCTCGGCCACCGGAGACCGCCCCAGGCCGAGCCGCGGATCGTGATCGTGGGGTTCCCGTCCGCGCAGATCCTCGACGTCACGGGACCGCTGGAGGTGTTCTCTACCGCGTCGCGGTTCCTGCCGATCACGCGATACGCGACGCAGCTGGTCAGCGTCGGCGGAGGAGCGGTTCTCTCCACGAGCGGACTGGCGTTCGACACCGACCCGATCGAGCAGGTCACGGGAGACATCGACACGCTCGTGGTCTCCGGGGGCAGAGACATGGATGTTGCGGCCGCTGACACAAAGCTGGTCGAAAACATTCGTCGGCTCGCGGCTCGGTCGCGTCGGGTGACGTCGGTCTGCTCGGGTGCCTTCCTCCTGGCGGCGGCGGGGCTCCTCGACGGAAGGCGCGCCACGACGCACTGGGCGGAATGCGCGGACCTCGCGCGCGACTTCCCGGGCGTCGAGGTGGAACCGGACGCGATCTATGTGCAGGACGGTAACGTCTGGACCTCCGCAGGCGTCACCGCGGGCATCGATCTCGCGCTCGCCCTCATCGCCGACGACCACGGCCGCAAAGCGGCTGCGACCGTCGCCCGCCGCCTGGTCGTCTACCTCCGTCGCTCCGGCGGGCAGGGGCAGTTCTCCGCGGTGCTGGCTGCCCAGTCCGCGAACGACGAACCCATCCGCGACCTGCTGACGTGGATCCCCGACAACCTCACGGCCGACCTCTCGATCCCGGCAATGGCACAGCGCACCCACCATTCGGAACGGCAGTTCAGTCGTTTGTTCAAGGCCGAGGTCGGCATCACACCCGCCGAACACGTCGAGGCGGTGCGAATGGAGGCGGCGTGCCGCCTCCTCGAGACCACCCTCCTCGGGATGGAGGAGATCGCCCGAGAGTGCGGCTTCGGAACCCCCGAGACCATGAACCGCGCCTTCCGCCGGCGGCTCAACACGACCCCCGGCGAGCACCGGCACTATTTCGGGCCAGCCTGATAGCCCGACTGCCGGGAGTGCCGGCGCGCGACCTGCGCGCGCCGGCACTCCTCTCACTTCGCGAGGGGCTCGCCGCTGCGGACTGCGGCGACTACGTCGAGAATCGCGTGAGCCGTCACGGCGGCGGATTCTTCGTCCGAGACCAGCATCTGGTGGCTGGCATTCTCAACGATGCGGTGCACGCTGTCGGTCGACAAGGCGGCCATCCGGTCCTGCGCCGTGAACCAGCCTGCATCGTTTCCGACGCGGGCGGTCAGAACGAACAGGGGCTTGTCGCCGAAGTCGGTGAGGGATGCCGCGTGCTGGACGGCGTCTGCGGCGTCGGCGTACTCGTTGATGCTGCTGAGCAGGTCGCGCGCGGTGCCGCCGAACAGGTGGCCCAACCCGAGCTGGGCGGGTGAGGAGAGCAGCGCGAAGACACGGTCCATGACGAACGGGTGCGGCTGGTAGCCGGAGGAGGTCGCGTCGGGCGCAGTGGAGTCGATGAGCACCATCCCGGCGACCTCGCTCGGATACTGCGCGGCGAACATCTGCACGTACAGCCCGCCGAAGGAATGGCCCGCGAGGACGTACGGTCCGGGCACCTCTGCCCGCTCGAGCAGCGTGTGGAGGTCGGTCGCGATCTGGATGCCGTGGGCGGGCGTCGGGGTGGAGTCGCTCCAGCCGCGCCCGGCGCGGTCGTAGACGCACACGCGGGTGTCGCGTTCCACCGCCGAGCGGAGCAGCTCGAGTTCGGCGGCCGCTGCACCGCCGCCCGCTTCCAGCACCACGGTGGGGCCGCCCGAGCCGGCGCAGTACAGGTGCAGACGGTGACCGCCGACATCGATCAGCTGTCCGGGCATCGGGGTCGCCTGCGCATCCACCGCCTCGCCGATCGCCTGGTATCCGGCTCCGACCGACGCTAGGCCCAGCGCCACGATCACGGGATAGAGCACCCATCGGGCCCGCGAGCCGCTGAAGTTCTGCCGGACGCGCACGATCATGTAAATCGACGCGGCGAGCATTGCGGCAGGAAGGATCCAGTTGACCGCCGGTTGCACTGCCGGTCCGAACACCACCAGGAGAAGTCCGCTCAGCCCCATCAGCGCGGCGGGCACGAACGCCCATCGCTGCGGCTGATCGGTGAACCGCGCTGCGAGCACGGCCAGCATCGCCCAACCCACCGCGAACCCGCACAGCACGGATCCGATGACCGCGCTCTGGGTCGCTGGTCCGAACGGGACCAACACGAGGAGAACCGCAGTCACCAATCCGAGGGTCAAGGAACCGAAGACGATGACTCCGATGCGTCCCCGCCGCGCCGGCCCCGAAACGGCCGCTTCGCGATGTCCCTTCGCCTCTGGGGTCGGGGCTTCAATGAGAGCCGACTTACTAGACACAATGGACTCCGTCCTCAACTCG
Organism: Microbacterium pumilum; assembly: GCF_039530225.1. Taxonomy (NCBI): domain Bacteria; kingdom Bacillati; phylum Actinomycetota; class Actinomycetes; order Micrococcales; family Microbacteriaceae; genus Microbacterium; species Microbacterium pumilum. Next base: position 2,934,556 of record NZ_BAAAOH010000001.1, on the reverse strand, counting down.
CCGCGAACGATTGCCGCGGCGACTTCCCTACGAATTCACGCTACGAGCGCCTCGCCAGTTGACCTAGGACACGGTCTTGACGATCTCGGCCATGCCTCGGAGGAACGCCGCGACACCGGACGGGGACATCGCCAGGAACTCGTCGTACGGACCATCCCCCGAATGTCCGAACTCCCGCGCTACCCCATACCCCCATGGGGTACTATGGGAGGCAGGAGGTACCAGCGATGCATGTTCACGGGTATGTCGACGATAAGGAAGCACTGCTGAAGCGGCTGCGTCGAGTGGAGGGGCAGGTGCGCGGTATCGCCCGGATGATCGAAGAGGACAAGTACTGCATCGATGTGCTCACGCAGGTTTCGGCGGCGAAAAGCGCACTGGAGTCTGTCGCCCTCGCCTTGCTCGAAGACCACCTGACGCACTGCGTCGCCGAGGCCACAGCTTCCGGCGGACCGGTCGCTGACGAGAAGCTCCGCGAGGCCAGCGATGCAATCGCACGCCTCGTTCGCTCCTGATTCGCTTTGAAAACATGCCCGGAAGGAAATCCTGATGACCGCTTTTGAGATCCGCGACCTCGGCTTGACCGACAAGAACGCCGGCTGCGCGTGCTGCTCCCCGGCCGGCGGCCACGCGACCGTCGAATCCTCTGCGCAGTCTGCGCCGGAGTCGACCGAGTCGGGCGTCGTGACGACCGACTACCTGGTGGAGGGCATGACCTGCGGCCACTGCGTGCGCAGCGTGACCGAGGAGCTCTCCGGCATTCCCGGCGTCGCCGAGGTGGACGTTGACCTGAATTCAGGCGGCCTGTCCCGTGTCCGGGTCGCCAGTGACGCCGTTCTGGACGACGACCAGGTGCGTGCCGCCGTCGAAGAGGCCGGGTACGCGCTCGCCGCACGCTCATGAGCACCGCCGACGTCGAACTCGATATCACTGGGATGACCTGCGCTTCGTGCGCCACCCGGATCGAGCGGAAGCTGAACAAGCTTCCGGGCGTCGAGGCGACGGTCAACTTCGCGACCGAGCGCGCGCACGTGCGCTCCGACGGGGTGCGCGTCGAGGATCTCGTCGCCGCTGTGGAGGCTGCCGGGTACGCTGCCGCTGTCCCGGCGCCACCCGCTCCCCTTGAGGATGATTCGGTCCGCGCGGCAGATCCGGAGCTGACATCTCTGCGGCAGCGACTGGTCATCTCGGCGATCCTTGCCATCCCGGTCGCGCTGATGTCGATGATCCCCGCGCTGCAGTTCCCGAACTGGCAGTGGCTGGCCTTGACCCTCACCGCGCCGGTCGTGGTCTGGGGTGCCTGGCCGTTCCACCGGGCGGCGGCGATCAACGCCCGGCACGGCGCGGCGACAATGGACACGCTGATCAGCGTCGGAGTACTGGCTTCCTTCGGCTGGTCCCTGTACGCGCTGTTCTTCGGCGGCGCCGGCATGACAGGAATGACGATGAGCTTCCAGCTCTTCGGAACTCCGCGGGCGGGCGGGCACGAGCTGTACCTCGAGGTCGCCGCGCTGGTTACAGTGTTCATCCTCGCCGGCCGGTACATGGAGACGCGCGCCAAGCGGCAATCCGGCGAGGCGCTGCGCGCGCTTCTCGAACTGGGAGCGAAGGACGCCGCCCTCCTCCGCGACGGTGTCGAACGACGCATCCCCGTCGACCAGCTCACAGTGGGCGACACCGTGGTGGTGCGCCCGGGCGAGAAGATCCCGTCGGACGGCATCGTGCTGGAGGGCGCGTCCGCCGTCGACGAAAGCATGCTCACAGGGGAGTCCGTCCCGGTGGAGGTCGCGCCGGGCGCCTCCGTCGCCGGCGCGACCGTGAACGCGGGTGGGCGACTCCTCATTCAGATCACCCGCACCGGGGCGGACACCGAACTCGCGCGTATCGCGAAGCTCGTCGAGGACGCACAAACCGGCAAGGCGCAAGTGCAGCGGCTCGCCGATCGGGTGTCTGGGATCTTCGTCCCGATCGTGATCGGTCTGGCGGTGGTCGCGTTCGCGGCGTGGGCGCTGAGCGGCGCTTCGCTGGAGATCGCATTCACCGCGGCGGTAACCACGCTGATCATTGCGTGCCCCTGCGCGCTGGGGCTGGCGACACCGACCGCGCTTCTGGTCGGGACAGGTCGCGGCTCCCAGTTGGGGATCCTCATCCGCGGTCCTCAGGTGCTGGAGCAGACCCGCCGCGTCGACGCCATCGTGCTGGACAAGACCGGCACGGTGACACATGGGGTGATGAGCATCAGCGCCGTCCGCCCCACTGGAGGCGTCAGCGGGGAGGAGCTGCTGCGCATCGCGGCCGCCGCGGAGCACGGATCCGAGCATCCCATCGCCCGCGCCATCGCCGGCGCCGTGGACACCCCACTCACCGCGGAAGAGTTCGCCGCACATCCCGGGCAAGGCGTGCAGGCTGTGGTCGACGGTCGCCTTGTGGTCGCAGGACGTGCCCGGTGGCTTGCCGAGCGATGGGCGATCGAGATCCCCGCAGACCTAGTCGAAGCGATCGCGGCCGACGAGGCCGCCGGGGCGACTGTCATCGTGGTCGCGTGGGACGGGCTGGCACGTGGCGCGATCAGCGTGGCGGACACGGTGAAGCCGCACAGTGCCGAGGCCATCGCGCGCCTTCGCCGGCTCGGTCTCACCCCGATCCTGCTCACCGGCGACAACGCCGGTGCCGCGCACGCGGTCGCATCCTCGGTCGGGATCGACGATGTCCGCTCGGGCATGACGCCGGCGGGCAAGCTCGAGGCGATCCGTGAACTCCAGCAACAGGGTCGGGTCGTGGCGATGGTCGGCGACGGAGTCAACGATGCCGCCGCGCTGGCGGCGGCTGACCTCGGCATCGCGATGGGCACCGGCACGGATGCCGCGATCACCGCCAGTGACCTGACGATCATCTCCGGGGATCTCCTTTTGGTGCCGGACGCGATCCGGCTGGCGCGCCGCACGCTCGGCGTGATCAAGGGCAACCTGTTCTGGGCGTTCGCCTACAACGTCGCCGCAATCCCGATCGCCATGGCCGCCCTGCTCAACCCGATCGTCGCTGCGGCGGCAATGGCGTTCTCCTCGGTCTTCGTCGTGACGAATAGCCTCCGCCTGCGTCGCTTCCGCCCACTGCCGGGCGTTCCGGCCGCGGCACCGATCGTCCGGCAGACCGTCTCATCCTGACGAGGAGCAAGGCATGACGAACCATGAGCACGACCACCCTCACCAGCATGAGGGCAGCCATGACCATGCCCACGGGTATGACCACTCGCACGCCCACCCGGATGCCGAAGGGCGGGGGCACGCGCATTCGCATGACCACTCGCCCTCCGGCAGCGCGCACCACCACCACCACGACCCAGAACCGGGAGCCGTTCGGCTCGTGGAGTGCCCGGTGATGCCAGGCAACATGGTGAACCCCGAGCGGGCTGAGGCGAAGGGTCTCTACCGGGACTATCAGGGCACGCGCTACTGGTTCTGTTGCGCGGACTGTCCGCCGCTATGGGACGCAGATCCCGCCCGGTATGCGGTGGTGGCGTGACCGTCCGTTGAGGGCGCGCCGCGCGGCGCGTCTAGTCTGAAGCAGGAAGGGAGGATCAGCTGATGCGGACTGTCCGCGAGCTCTCGCATCCCCGGTCCTTCTTCGTGCGCGCGCTCCTCGGGGTCGCTCTGGCTGTGGGGGTCATCGCCGGGCTGCTCGCCATGCACACCCTGAGCGGAGGTGACCTAAGCCACGGCCACAGCACCGCCAGTCTCGCGGCGGTGGCCTCCATGGATGCCTCGATGCCTTCACACGCGGAAGGCTCCGCCCCGGCTCCTCACGAGCGTGGTCACGGTACCCCGACCGAGGAACACTCGATGCTCGCGATGGCCTGCGTTCTCGGCTTCCTCATCACGCTTCTGGTGTTGTCGATCCCGCTCACAGTCGGCCGGCTCAAGGCGCGCGAACTTCTCCCATGGCACGGCATCGAACGCGCGGCGCGAACCCTGGCGCGCGCACGCCCACCATCCCTACTCGTCCTGTCCATCAGTCGAACGTGATCTGACCAGGCAGCTCCGGGGACGCTTCCGGGGTTGCTTCGACGTGCCAACGCACCAAGTCACACCGCTCGAACTGAAAAGAATAAGGACCCACGATGAACAGAATTCGCACTACCGCGATCGCCTCGACCGCCGTAGCGGCTGCGCTCGTACTTGCCGGCTGCGCGCCGCAGCAGTCCACCATGCCCGGGATGAACCACGAGTCCGGCATGATGAGCAGCTCCGCAGCGGCCGACTTCAACGACGCGGACGCCATGTTCGTGACCATGATGATCCCGCACCACCAGCAGGCGATCGAGATGTCCGACACCATCCTCGCGAAGGACGACGTCCACCCCGACGTGGCCGAACTCGCCACCAAGATCAAAGACGCTCAGGCGCCCGAGATCGAGATGATGCAGGGGTGGCTGGAAGACTGGGGCGTCGACGACGGCGACCCCATGGGCGGCATGGACCACGGCGACCGGATGATGTCCGAGGACGACATGGCCGCGCTGAACGCCGCCTCGGGACCCGAGGCGAGCCGCCTGTTCCTGGAGCAGATGATCATGCATCACCAGGGCGCCATCGAGATGGCCGAGACGGAGATCGAATCGGGACAGAACCCGGACGCGGTCGCCCTCGCCCACAAGATCGTCGAGGATCAGACCGCGGAGATCGCCACCATGCAGGACCTCCTCGACCAACTCTGACCCGTGTGGGGCGGACCGGTCACCCGCTCCGCCCCACACCGTGCCCGCGCACCGCCGCTGACGACCAGCGACGCCGAGGTGGCGGCAACCTCGCCGTCTCCGCGAAAGATCCTTCTCCCCGACGGCACGCCCCCCGGGCCACGCCACCCGCGACATAGAAGCGTGAGGGAACCCATGACTGAAAACACCAACACTGTGGTCCTCGAGGTGTCCGGCATCCTCCGAGCCTCCTCCAAGGCCGTCGTCGAGTCCCGCCTCGCCCGGCAGCCCGGCGTGGTCGCCGTCGACGCGAACCCCGTGTCACAGACCGCCAACGTCACGTACGACCCGAGCAGCACCTCCGTCGACCAGCTGCGGCGCTGGGTCATCGAGTGCGGCTACCACTGCGCCGGCCAGTCCGTCCCCGACCACATCTGCGACCCCGACGCCGAACCGACCACCGCCGCCCACGGCGCCGGCCACAACCCTGAACACACTGGACACCAAGAAGCCCACCATCACCCCCGCGACCATGACGCACACCACGGGTCGAGCGCGACCACGCTCACGCACGACGACTCGCCCGCGGAGGGGAACGCGCCACATGCGGCCGGCGCGCACGAGCACGTCGCCCACACCACCGAGTCCCACCCCGACGTCGGTGATCATGACTCAGGGTCCACGCACACTGCCCCGACCAGCCGCACGCACCAGCACCCGGTTGATGGTCAGTCCATAGGAAGTCACACGCACGATCACCCGGCTCCCGAGATGTCGATGAATCATGACGCCCACGTGCACGATGTCCACCCGGCAGCGGTCCATGATCACGCGCGCGACACCTCGGTGCGGACCGCCCAGGAGGTGATGGGGCACGGCGGACACCACGCCGGCATGTCGATGGCGGAGATGACCCGCGACATGCGCAACCGCTTCCTCGTCGCCGCCGTCCTGTCGGTGCCGATCACCCTGTGGTCTCCGATCGGCCGCGAGGTGTTCGGATTCACCGTCCCGGCGCCATTCGGACTGAGCGACGCGATGTTCTCCCTCATCCTCTCACTGCCGGTGATCTTCTACTCCGCGTGGATCTTCTTCGACGGAGCGTGGCGGGCCCTGCGCGCCCGCACCCTGGACATGATGGTGCTCGTCGCCGTCGGTGTCGGCACCGGCTGGCTGTACAGCGTCATCGTCACGCTCACCGGAGGCGGCGAGGTTTTCTTTGAGGCCGCGAGCGTGCTGGCCACCTTCGTTCTGCTCGGTCACTGGGTGGAGATGCGCGCCCGCGGCGGGGCGAATGACGCGATCCGCACCCTGCTGGAACTCGCGCCCGCGCGGGCGGTCATCATCCGGGACGGCGAGGAGATCGAGGTGCCCACCGCCGAGGTGGTGCCGGGCGACGTGATGCTCGTTCGCCCGGGGGCCAAGATCCCCACCGACGGCGAGGTGGAAGACGGTGAGTCCGAGGTCGATGAATCCATGGTCACCGGGGAATCCATGCCCGTGACGAAGATTGTCGGATCGACGGTCATCGGAGCCACCGTGAATACCATCGGGACGCTCAGGGTCCGGGCCACGAAGGTGGGTGCGGACACTGCGCTGGCGCAGATCGTGCAGCTCGTGCAGGAGGCGCAGAACTCCAAGGCGCCCGGGCAGCGGCTCGCCGACCGTGCCGCGTTCTGGCTCGTGCTCGTCGCGCTCGTCGGCGGCTCCCTAACGTTCGCCGGCTGGCTACTCGCCGGCGCCGACGTTCCCACCGCGATGCTGTTCGCCATCACCGTGGTCGTGATCACGTGCCCGGACGCGCTGGGACTGGCGACCCCGACGGCCATCATGGTCGGTACGGGTCTGGGCGCCAAGCGAGGCGTGCTCTTCAAGAATGCGGGAAGTATTGAAGCCGCCGCGAAGGTCAACACCGTCGTGTTCGACAAGACCGGGACTTTGACAAAGGGCGAACCCGAGGTCACCGACTACCTCCCGCTCGGGGCTGACGACATCCGGCTCCTTTCACTTGTCGCTGCCGCGGAACGGGAGTCCGAGCATCCGCTCGCCCGCGCGATCGTCTCGTACGCGGACGAGCGGAACATCCCACGACTGACGGCCTCCGCGTTCCGCAACGTCACCGGTCAGGGCGCCACCGCCACGGTAGACGGGCACCAGATCGTGCTGGGCAACGCCCGGCTGATGGCCGCCGAAGGTATCGACATCACGCCGGTCCGGGCCGCGCAGGAAGACCTGGCAGGCGGCGGGCGCACGGCGATCCTGTTCGCCGTTGACGGGAGCATCGCCGGCACCATTGCCCTCGCCGACGCTCCGCGGGACACCGCCAAAGCCGCGATCCGTGCGCTGCACGAGCAGGGGGTCGAGGTAGCGATGCTCACCGGTGACAACGAGCCGACGGCCCGGCGAATCGCCGCGCTGCTGGGCATTGACACCGTCATCGCGGAAGTGCTCCCGGAGGACAAGAGCGCGAAGGTCGCCGAGCTTCAGAAGACCGGCAAGACCGTGGCGATGGTCGGTGACGGCGTCAACGACGCACCCGCCCTTGCACAGGCCGACCTCGGCATTGCGATCGGCGCGGGCACCGACGTCGCCATCGAGACCGCCGACGTCGTGCTGATGCGGTCTGACCCGATGGACGTTGCCGTCGCTATCCGGATCGGACGTGGCACGCTGCGGAAGATGCGTCAGAACCTCGGATGGGCGATCGGTTACAACGCGATCGCGCTGCCGATCGCTGCGGGCTTGCTCTACCCCGCCTTCGGAATCATGCTGTCGCCGGAGATCGCGGCGATCAGCATGTCGGGATCCAGCGTCATCGTCGCCGTCAATGCGCTGCTCCTCAAACGACTTCGCCTCCCAGCAGAGTCCGCAACATCGGTTACGCCTCACCGCTGAGGTGACTGCGGAACCTGGGCGATCCGCGTTCGATGCCTGGCAATTGTCAACGCTAACCACGGGACCTTGGACCCGCCCCATCCGGTGACCACAGGAGCAACATGATCCTGAGATTCCGTACACCTGCGTTAGGAAGGAGGCCCGTCATGATGTACGGCGGCTTCGGGTGGGGATGGATGTGGGTCGGAACAGTCCTTCTGCTCCTCGTCCTTGCGGCACTCATCGTGCTCATCGTCCGTCTCTTCTCGACAGGATTCTCCGCTCGATCGGGCGCGTTACCGACCCCGCCGAACTCGGCCCGTCAGATCGCGGAGGAACGCCTGCAACGCGGCGAGATCAGCCCGGGGGAGTTCGGTCAGATCGCTCGTGCACTGGAGCGGCCGAGCTCAGCCGCACAAGGATAAGAGGGCATCCATGACGACGAACGATCGGCGAACGGGCGCGTTCCAACACCACGCCGAGGAGACCGCGAATATCGCCTGCGCACCGCAAGAGCTATTCGATTTCCTCGATGACCACCGAAACCTCGCGGTCCACATGAGTTCAAGCAACAGCTCGCCGATGATGGGCGGTGGGCGCATGGAGCTCGTCCTCGGACCAGACGGCGGAAAGGAAGTCGGCTCGCACGTGATCATGCGGGGCCGAGCGTTCGGCTTCGATCTCTACCTCGAGGAAGTCGTCATCGAACGCATCCCGGGGGAGGGGAAGACCTGGCAGACCTTGGACGTCAAGCTCATCGTGATCGGCGCATATCAATTCGGGTTCCACATCGAACCGCAGGCATCCGGAAGCCGTCTCACGGTGCGAATCGACTACGGTCCGCCGCACCCCAGGAGCTTGCTCGGCCTCCTCTTCGGACCGACGTACGCGCGATGGTGTGTGCAACAGATGACGCGCTCGGCGGTCGGCCGATTTGGATCGGCATCGCCCCGCGCACAACAGGCATAGACATCGCAGCAGTTCAGGCTTCAGTGCAGAGGGTACGACCCGCAGTCTCGGCCAACAAAGACCGGGGTGAGCAAGCTTTACATCAAGAAGGTGTGCGACGTTAGCCTTCTCACCCTGCGCGAACTTGTCAGGCGGTCGGTGCCGGTCTCCCGTGATGCCCAGCATGCCTCCTGCCTCCTAGTTGACGAGAGCGGACTGGACCGATCTGCGAGTCGCGCTCCGCGCCGCGTTTGAGCAGCACCCCCTCGGAATGTTGGGACCCGCTTGACCGCCCACTGAGCGCATCTGCGCCCACACGTCTTGCAGATCAAGGAGGAGCGTGCTCAGGCGGGCCCGGCGACGCACCTCTCTGTCGGAGGAGAGGCGGTGTCGAGTGTCGGTGTCCATGCGGGTGATGAGCGCGGGGGATGGCTACAAGTACCTCCTCCGCACCGTCGCCGCGGCGGACGGCGACCGACCGCTCTCCACCCCGCTGACTCGCTACTACGCCGAGGCCGGCACGCCGCCTGGGCGCTGGGTCGGCAGCGGGCTGCCAGTACTGGCCGACGGCAGGATCGCCACGGGATCGCGGGTGTCTGAGGCGCAACTCGAGCTGCTCCTGGGGATGGGCCGAGACCCCGGAACCGGCGCACCGCTCGGCCGGGCCTATCCCGAGTACGCGGCATCCGAGGCGGGCCCCGACCGTCCGGCCGCGGATACGCCGACACCGACTCGCCGTCGCGCCGTCGCCGGCTACGACTTCACCTTCTCGCTGCCCAAGTCGGCCTCCGTCCTCTGGGCGGTCGCCGACGCCAACACCCAGGCCACAATCGCCGCCGCGCACCACAAGGCGATCGACGAAGTGCTCGCCTTCATGGAGCGCGAGCTCGCCGCGACCCGAGCCGGCGAAGCGGGCCGCGACGGCGCAGTCGCGCAGGTCGAGGTGACAGGGCTCATCGCCGCAGCTTTCGATCACTTCGACTCCCGCGCGGGCGATCCGCAATTGCATACGCACGTCGTGGTGAGCAACAAGGTGCGCACCGTGTTCGACGACAAGTGGCGCTCGCTCGACGGTCGACCCTTGCATGCAGCGACGGTGGCGCTGTCCGAGTTGCACACCGCAGTGTTCGCCGATCATCTATCGCGTGCACTCGGCGTCCGATGGGAGCGGCGCGACCGCGAAGCCGACCGCAACCCGGTCTGGGCAATCGCAACCGTGCCCGAGTCGCTCGTCACCGAGTTCTCATCGCGCTCGCGCCACATCGACATCGAGAAGGACAGGCTCATCGAGGAGTACATCGCCACACACGGTCGCGCACCGTCGAAGGTGACGATCATCCGCCTTCGCCAGCAGGCGACGCTCACGACGCGTCCCGAGAAGCAACTCCGATCGCTCGTCGATCTCACGAGCGAGTGGCGTTCGCGGGCCAGCCGCGTGCTCGGGCGTGACGCCACTACCTGGGCGCGTGACACGGTGACCCACCAAGACCCATCGACGCCGTTGCGCGCGCAGGACGTTCAGCCCGGCATCCTGAATCAGGTCGCAGCGCGCGTCGTCGAGGCCGCCAGCGAGCGGCGCTCGACGTGGACCCGCTGGAACCTCTACGCCGAAGCCGCGCGCCAAACGATGGCGTGGCGGTTCGCCGCAACCGAGGACCGCGAGGCGATCGTCGGCATGATCACGGATGCCGCGGAGCGTCGTTCCGTGCAGCTCACGCCGCCCGAACTCGCCGTTTCACCCGCCGAGTTCCGACGTGCAGACGGTACGAGCGTGTTTCGCCCGCGCAACTCCGAGCGCTATTCATCGATCGCGTTGCTGCACGCCGAGGAGCGACTGCTCGCGTCGCACGCGACCGGCGCGCCGGTGGTCAGCGCTGCAACCCTCGAGCATGCCGAGCGTGCACGCCGCAATCACGGCATCGTGCTCGGCGAGGATCAGCGCACGGCACTCCAATCGATCGCAACCTCAGCGCGTTCGCTCGACGTGCTAATCGGACCTGCCGGCGCTGGCAAGACGACCGCGATGCACGCGCTGCGCCTCGCATGGGAACACGAGCACGGCCGCGGCTCGGTCATCGGGCTCGCACCTTCCGCAGCGGCCGCACGCGAACTCGCCAACGACCTTGGCATCGCCACCGAGAACACCGCCAAGTGGTTACATGAGCACGGCCAAGGCCGCACAGCGGTGCGCGCTGGCCAGCTCGTCATCATCGACGAGGCATCCCTCGCCGGCACGCTCACGCTGGATCGCATCTGCGCGCTGGCTACGCACGAGGGCGCCAAAGTGCTCCTGGTGGGGGACTGGGCACAAGTGCAGTCGGTCGACGCCGGGGGCGCATTCCGGATGCTCGTCGAAGCACGCTCCGATGCTCCCGAGCTCGCCGATGTCCATCGCTTCCGCAACGCGTGGGAGAAGCAGGCATCCCTCGACCTCCGCAATGGCCGACTGCACGCGCTGGACGCATACGCCGCACGCGACCGGATCATCGGTGGCGACGCCGACGCCATGTCCGACGCCGCGTACAGCGCATGGCTCCGAGACATGGCAGCCGGGATGTCGTCAGTGCTCGTGGCCGAGACGGGCGAGGCGGTCGCCACGCTCAACAGACGGGCACGCGCTGAGCTGATCCTCCTGGGCGTCGTGGATGCCACAGCCGAAGCACCCCTGCGGGATGAGTCCGCAGCATCCGTCGGGGATGTCGTCATCACCCGGAAGAACGACCGCCGCTTGCGGACGGGAGGTGACTGGGTGCGAAACGGCGCGCGGTGGAAGGTCGTCACGGTGCGTCGCGACGGCTCGCTGCGTGTGCTGAACACCGACCGCGCCGGCGCCCGACCGCTCACCTTGCCGGCCAGGTACGTGGCTGAGAACGTCGACCTCGGCTACGCGGTGACCGCCTATCGCGCGCAGGGGATCACGACCGACACCGCGCACGCGGTCGTCGAGCCCGGAACGACGCGCGAGAACCTGTACGTCGCGATGACGCGGGGGAGAGTCTCGAACACGGCGTATGTGGTCGTGGCGCGCCCCGACGCCAACCACTCTGCTCGGCACCCCGGTGAGCGCCCGGATGCCTCAGCTCGCGACATCCTCGCAGGCGTGCTCGGCCACGTCGGCGCCGAGCAGTCGGCCCACGAGACGATCGCCGCCGAGCAGGAGAGCTGGGGGTCGATCGCGCAGCTCGCTGCCGAGTACGACACGATCGCGGCGTCCGCTCAGCGGCCACGGTGGACAGGCCTCATCCACGCGTGCGGGCTGCCTGCAGAACTGGCCGAAGCGGCAATCGCGTCGGACGCCTTCGGGGCACTGGCCGCGGGCCTTCGACGCGCCGAAGCGCTCGGTCACAACGTCGAGGCGCTTCTTCCGCGGATCGCCGCCGCGCGTGGATTCGAAGATGCTCAGGATGCCGCGGCCGTGCTCCACGGGCGCCTTGAGCGCGTTCTCGCGCAGCCGCTGAGCGGCAGTTCGCAGGGAAGTGGAAGCCGCTTGATCGCCGGTCTCATTCCAGCGGCGATGGGGGAGATGGATGCCGAGATGCGGCGTGCCCTCGAGGAACGAGCGCGTCTCATCGAGGAGCGAGCGTCGGCGCTCGTTGATTCCGCGGTGGCGTCGGGGGAGAGGTGGATCACTCCGCTCGGGCGCGTCCCTGTCGATCCGGCGCGAGCGGGTCTTTGGCGGCAGCAGGCGCGCATCGTTGCTGCGTACCGTGACCGGTACAGCGTTTTCGAGGATGACGCGCTCGGCGCTCGCGCCACCTCGCCGAATCAGCGGATGGATGCCGCGGCCGCAGCCATGGAGCGCGATCGCCCCATCTGGCTGTCGCGGACCGAAGCTCCTGCACAGCCACAGCGGGCACCTGCGCGCACGCGCGTTGTCAACAGCCTGTAGCCCGTGGTCCTATCGGCGCGTGAAGGGCGGGCCTACCCTGAGCGCAACCGCAAGCCCACGCCTGAAGGAGGGCAGGCCGATGTTCCAACTGCTGATCGCCTTCGTGAGTCGCATCTGCGCGTTCTTCCAGCGGACCATGCCGACGAACATCCTGATCCGCGCGACGCACACCCGCCGCGGGCTGAAATGGGGCGTTCCTGCCATGCTCCTCGCGGTCGTCTACGTCGTGATCGCCGCATCGCTCGCGCAGTGGGCGGCCGGAGGAGCGCCTGGTTGGATCAACTTGCTGGTACTGGTGTGCCTGTGGAACGCGATCAAGTTCGTTGTGAACGGTCCGATCACTGTCGTGCGGCTGGCGCGCGTGCGGGCTATTGAGCGGCGCTACCGCGGCGCGGGTGTGGCCTCGACCAGATCGCTGTCGGTCGGCTAAGAAGTCAGCCTCAACGCGCCAGCGTCAGCCCGCGGTCGCGGCGCGGTAGCCGCCCGCTCACCGTTCATGTCATTGCACTGGTCAAACGTGCGGAACGAGTGCACGAACGCCGAATTCGGCGCCGAGCTTCCTGTCCGCCCGCGCAAGGACCCTCATTTGGGCGCTGCTCGGGCGCGTCCGATTTGCGCCAGAACCCTGGTTGGCTTCCCCTCGTCAAGATTGCAGAGGCGCTGGCGCGCGAACCGATATGCGAGGCCGACGCGTCCCGTCGGTGCTCCTCGGTAGGTTTGAAGGACTGTGCGCCGCCGGGACGCGCCGTCAGCCATGGGGGTTCAGGAACCAAATGAGCACGTCGAAGCGAGTGGCCGGAGGGCCAGCGGTCGGGACCTACGGGATGGGCGCGCTCTAATGGCAATGAAGAAGTCCGATCTCTACAGCTCGCTGTGGAGCAGCGCCGATGAGCTGCGCGGCTCGATGGATGCGAGTCAGTACAAGGACTACGTCCTCACGATGCTCTTCGTGAAGTACGTGTCCGACAAGGCGAAGGGCGATCCGTTCGCCCTCATCGAGGTTCCAGAGGACGCGTCCTTTGACTACCTGATCTCGCTCAAGGGCAAGTCGGACATCGGCGACAAGGTCAATGTTGCGATCCGCAAGTTGGCCGACGCGAACAACCTTCAGGGCGTCGTCAACAACGCCGACTTTGACGACCCGACCAAGCTCGGTTCCGGCAAGGACCTCGTCGACAAGGTTTCCAACCTCATCGCGATCTTCCAGGGCATGGACTTCACTGGCTCCCGGGCCGAAGGTGATGATCTCCTCGGAGACGCCTACGAGTACCTGATGCGCCACTTCGCTACACAGGCCGGCAAGAGCAAGGGCCAGTTCTACACGCCTGCCGAGGTGTCGCGCGTCATGGCGGAACTGCTCCAGATCCCAGCGAACACGCCGAAGGGGACGACCCTTTACGACCCGACGTGCGGCTCGGGTTCATTGCTGATCAAGGCCGCCGACGCCGCCCCGAATGGCCTGACGATCTACGGCCAGGAGAACGACAACGCGACCTGGGCGCTGGCCAGGATGAATATGATCCTCCACGGCAATGAGACGCATGACATCCGCCAGGAGAACACGCTCACCAAGCCGCAGTTCCGTGTCGGCGAGCAATTGATGACGTTCGACTACCTCGTTGCCAACCCGCCGTTCTCCGTCAAGACGTGGACGAATGGTTGGGAGAAGGACTACGGCCGGTTCGATGGGTTCGCCAGCCCGCCCGACAAGAACGGCGACTACGCCTTCCTGCTGCATATGGTGAAGTCACTCAAGTCCACTGCCCGTGGCGTCACCGTCATGCCCCACGGCGTGCTTTTCCGAGGCAACGCCGAGGCAACGATCCGCAAGGCCCTCATCAAGCGCGGCTACATCAAGGCGATCGTCGGCTTACCCGCGAACCTCTTCTACGGCACCGGCATCCCCGCTTGCCTCATCGTGCTCGACAAGAAAGATGCCGCTAACCGTGCCGGCATCTTCATGATCGATGCGTCGAAGGGGTTCGAGAAGGACGGTGCGAAGAATCGCCTGCGCCCGCGTGACATGCACAAGATCGTTGACGCCTACGTGCGCGAGGCGGACATCGCCCGATTCTCCCGCTTCGTGGCGAACAGCGAGATAGAAGACCCAAAGAACGACTTCAACCTCAACCTCCCGCGCTACATCGATTCCTCCGAGCCGGAGGACATTCAGGACCTGCGTGCCCACCTTCAGGGCGGCATCCCGGAGCGTGATCTCGATGACCTTGAGCTCTACTGGGACGCCTTCCCTGGCCTGCGCGAGGAACTCTTCGAGCCCCTGCGCGAGGGCTACTCGGAACTGATCGACGGTGCGAGCAGCATCGAGTCGGCCGTGCTGGGCTCCACGAAGTACCCAACTATCAACGCAGACACGTCGGGCCAGGTCGATGACTGGTGGCAGGCCAGACGCGCGGTGCTCGAAGGGGTTGGGGGCACGACGCGGCCGAACGATCTCGCCTTCGAGCTGGGCGAGTCACTGCTCGAAGCGTTCCGCTCGCACCGCTTGCTCGATGAGTACGCCGTCTACGAGCAATTCATGAGCTACTGGAACACCTCGATGCACGACGACGTCGCCCTCATCGTCGGCGATGGATGGGATGCCGCGGCCAAGCCCCGGGCCGCGCGCACGTGGAAGGACAAGAACAACAAGACCAAGTATGAGGACTCCCATCTGAGCTTCGGCACTGGCACCAACGCCAAGAGATGGGTCATGGACCTCATCCCGCCGAACCTGGTCGTCGCCCGATACTTCGCCGGTGAGAGGGCCGAGGTGGACAACCTCATTGCAGGCCTCCGAGCCGTCACACAGTCGATCGAGGAGTACACCGCGGAGCACGCCGTCGAGGATGGCCTGCTGTGGGAGGCTGTCGAGGACGACAAGATCAGTGCGGCCACTGCGAAGAAGCGCCTACAAATCGCCAAGGCGGAGAATGCCGAGGCGGAGGAGATCGCCGCGCTGACGCACGTCACGAGGCTGTATACCGCCGAGGCCGCTGCCAAGAAGGCTGTCAAGGACGCGGCGGGCAAGCTCGATGAGAAGGCTCTCGTGCAATACGGCCAGCTCAGCCCCGACGACATCAAGACCCTCGTGATCGACGACAAGTGGGGCGCGACAATCGCTGCCCGAATCTCGGCGGAGTTGGTGGTTTCGGTGCAACGGTTCACGACGCGTTTGCGAGTGCTCGCCAATCGCTACGAGGCCACATTGGACGAGCTCGATGCTGAGCTCGATGTCCTCACTGCCAAGGTCGCCAACCACCTCGCCGAAATGGGGGTGACGGTGTGAGCACGCCAACCCAGTGGGAGCTTTCCACGGTCGCCCAGGAGTTTGACGTCCAACTCGGCAAACGTCTGGACGCGGCCGTCAACCGAGGTGAGTTGCGGTGGTGCATCAACAACCGCGGAGTGCGATGGGGGCGGGTGCTGGTAGGGGAGTCGATCCAAGCACCACTAACGCCGGCTGACATTCGCGATCTTCGACTGACCGAAGGGGATGTCCTCGTCTGCGAGGGCGGGGAGATCGGACGCGCCGCGGTCTGGCGCGGGGAACTCGCGGAAGCCTACTTCCTCAACACGCTGCACCGCCTTCGATCGCGTGGCCGCTACAGTCCAAGGCTGCTTGTTGCGTATCTGGAGCGGTGGGCAGCAACTGGGGAACTCTCGGCAGTGGTTGGCAAGGCAACGCTGGCTCATCTCACAAAGGAGAACCTGCTGCGCGTTCCCTTACCTGTAATGCCGGCGAGCGAGCAAGCGTGGACTGTCGAAGCACTTGAGTCGATCGATAGCTTGGTGGCTGCGCTGGAGCGGCTGATCGCGAAGAAGCGAGACATCCAGAATGGGGTGATGCAGGAGCTCCTGTCCGGCCACACACGCCTCCCCGGCTTCGCCGGCGAATGGCGCGAGGTCCACCTCGGCGACCACGTGTCATTTGTCAGGAGCGTCCCGCTCTCGCGTGACCAGCTCGACCGGACTTCGCCCTTGAAGTACCTGCACTACGGCGATATCCACACGACGAGTGCCGTACGGCTGGACGCGACGGCGAAGGACATGCCCCGCGCATCGGCCGTACTCGCGGGTCGAGCAGGACGCCTCGCACCCGGTGATGTGGTGTTCGCCGACGCTTCCGAGGACCCCGCGGGCGTAGGCAAGTCTGTCGAGATCACCTCTGTACCTGCCGAAGGCGTCGTACCCGGGCTCCACACAATCGCAGCGCGATTCGACAAGACGGTGCTCGCCGACGGCTTCAAGGCCTACCTGCAGTTCATTCCGACTTTCCGCGAGTCACTCCTGCGACTAGCTGCCGGCACGAAGGTGCTGGCGACTACACGCAGCTACGTCTCGAGCATCGATCTAGTCCTGCCGAGCGCTGATGAACAGCGAGCGATCGCGAGCGTGCTCACGGATGCCGATGCTGAGATCGCTGCGCTGCAGCGTCGACTGGAGTCGGCCCGCGCGGTTAGGCAGGGCATGATGCAGGAATTACTGACCGGGCGGACCCGGCTGGTGTCGGAGGTCGCAGCATGAGCACCGTCGGTCAGGTCGAGCGGAAGACGCAGAACCGCGTCGTCAAGCTGTTCCATGAGCAGCTCGGTTACATCTACGGCGGCAATCGCGAGGACCAAGACAACTCCAACATCGACGAGGCCCGTCTGCGCTGTAGCCTCGCCGGGCGCGGCCACGACGACGAGATCGTCAATCGCGCGGTCTCCCAGCTCCTTACGGCGGCGTCGCTCGGCGTGGGTCAGAAGCTCTACGACGGGAACCGCAAGTTCTACGAACTCCTCCGATACGGCGTAAAGGTTAAGCGCGACGTCGGTGAGGCGACAGAGACTGTCTGGCCGATCGACTGGACGAACCCGCTCGCCAACGATTTTGTCGTCGCCGAGGAGGTCACGATCAAGGGTGAGCACAGCAAGCGCCCCGACATCGTGCTCTACGTAAACGGCATCGCCCTCGGCGTCGTGGAATTGAAGCGCTCCTACGTCAACGTCAGCGAGGGCATCCGACAAAACATCGGCAACCAGAACCAGCACTTCGTCCGGCCGTTCTTCACCACCGTCCAGCTCCTGTTCGCCGGAAACGACGTCGAGGGACTTCGATACGGCGTGATCGAGACGCCGGAGAAGTACTGGCTGCAGTGGAAAGAGCCTGGCGACGAACCGAGCCCGCTTGACCGCTCATTGCTCCAGATGTGCTCGAAGCAGCGATTCCTCGAGCTGATCCGTGACTTCATCGTCTTCGACGCAGGAGTTAAGAAGACCGCCCGTCACAACCAGTTCTTCGGCGTGAAGGCCGCTCAGGAGCGGGTTGCCGACCGTGAGGGCGGCATTATCTGGCATACGCAGGGCTCGGGCAAGAGTCTCACTATGGTGTGGCTGGCGAAGTGGATTCGCGAGCACCAGGACGATGCCCGCGTGTTGATCATCACCGACCGCACTGAACTCGACGAACAGATCGAGAAGGTCTTCGGCGGTGTGAATGAGAACATCTACCGCACCGCCTCGGGCGCGGACCTGATCGGGCGGCTCAACCAGGCACACCCTTGGCTCATCTGCTCCCTGGTGCACAAGTTCCGGGGCTCCGACGACGACGCCGAGCTTGATAAGGAAAGCGACAAGTTCCTCGCCGACCTCCATGCGAAGCTCCCCGCGGGCTTCGCCGCGAAGGGCAACCTGTTCGTCTTCGTCGACGAGGCTCACCGCACACAGAGCGGCAAGATGCACCGGGCCATGAAGCAGCTCCTGCCCGACGCTATGTTCATCGGCTTCACCGGCACGCCGCTGTTGAAGGATGACAAGGCGACGAGCATCGAGACGTTCGGCTCGTTCATCCACACCTACAAGTTCGACGAGGCCGTACGCGACGGCGTCGTTCTGGACTTGCGCTACGAAGCGCGCAACATCGAGCAGGAGCTGAAGGGCTCGAAGCAGGTCGATACCTGGTTCGACACCAAGACCAAGGGCCTCACTGATCTGTCGAAGGCGCGCCTGAAGCAGAAGTGGGGGACGATGCAGAAGGTCTTCTCGGCGAAAGCTCGCGCCGAGATGATCGTCCAGGACGTCCTTCTCGACTTCGCCACCCAGCCGCGCCTGGTCTCGGGACGGGGCAACGCGATGCTTGTCGGCGACAGTGTCTACCAGGCCTGCAAGTTCTACGAGCTGTTCGCGCAGGCCGGGTTCAAGGGCAAGTGCGCGATCGTGTCGAGCTACGTCCCGAACGCGACCGCGATCTCCAAGGAGGATGCCGGCGAGGGCGACACGGAGGAACTTCGAAAGTACGAGATCTACCGAAAGATGCTCGCCGACTACTTCGGTGTGCCCGCCGACGAGGCGGTCGGCCGGATCGAGGAGTTCGAGAAGGACGCGAAGAAGCGCTTCATCGAAGAGCCCGGTCAGATGCAGCTGCTCATTGTCGTCGACAAGCTCCTGACCGGTTTCGACGCACCGAGTGCGACGTACTTGTACATCGACAAAAAGATGCAGGACCACGGCCTGTTCCAGGCCATCTGCCGGGTCAACCGGCTCGACGGGGACGACAAGACCTACGGCTACGTCATCGACTACCGCGACCTGTTCCAGTCGCTCGACAAAGCGATCACCGACTACACCTCGGGCGCATTCGAGGACTACGCAAAAGAGGACGTCGACGGACTCCTCAAGGACCGCATCACCCAGGCCCGCGCCGACCTCGACGAGGCGTTGGAGAAGATCCGCGCCCTGTGCGAGCCGGTGAAGCCCCCGAAGGGGACCCTCGAGTACCAGCATTACTTCGTCTCGTCCGAGCCGGGCGACGCTGAGCAGATCAAGACCAACGAACCGAAGCGGGTCGAGCTTTACAAGGGCGTCGCGGCCCTCGTTCGCGCGTTCGGTGCGCTGGCGAACGAGATGGACACCGCCGGGTACGGCCCCGTCGAGGCGAAGGCGATCAAGGACGAGGTCGCGCACTACGTCGCCGTCCGCAACGAGGTCGAAGTCGGTGCGGGCGAGAACATTGACGTGAAGCAGTTCGAGGCAGGCATGCGCGCCCTCCTCGACACCTACATTCAGGCCGACCCAGTCGAGAAGGTGGCCACCCTCGACCAGGGCCTCGTGCACCTGATCGTCGAGAACGGCATGAGTGCGCTCGACTCACTGCCCGACGGCATTAAAAACAACCCCGCGGCCGTGGCCGAGACGATCGTCAACAACGTCCGTCGCACCATCGTCGACGAGCGGGCGATGAACCCGAAGTACTACGACAGCATGTCCAAGCTGATCGACGACCTCATCGACAGGCAGAAGCAGGACGCTGCTGCATACGCGGACTACCTCAAGGACCTCGTCGCGCTCGCCGCCCAGGTGGGCACCGGCGCACCGACCGGGGCCTATCCGGGATGGGCGTCCACGCCCGCGCGACGCGCTCTTGTGGACTTCGAATGGCCGGCCGACGTCGTCATCGAGGTCGAGGACGTGTTCCACACCGTCCAGAGGCAGAAGGAGCACGACTGGGTCTCGCACCCCATCAAGCGAAAGGCGCTCGCGCGCGCACTCCACGACGAGCTTCCCGCCGGGTTCCCGCTCGCAACGATCGATGACCTTCTCACCCTTCTCGGGCAGCACGATGAGTTCCGGTAACGCCTACCTCACGGTCGCCGGACTTGGCATCGATGTCGTCTACAAGGACATCAAGAACATGCACATCTCGGTCTACCCGCCGGTAGGCCGTGTGCGAGTTGCCGCGCCCGAGAACACGAGCGAGGACACCATCCGGCTCGCGATCGTGCAGCGCCTCCCATGGATCAAACGACAGCGCGAGGAGCTGCAGCGCGCCGAGCGCCAGACCAAGCGGGGGATGGAATCAGGAGAGACCCACTACGTCTGGGGACAGCGGTACCGCCTCGACATCTCCCGCACAGCGGGCAACCACCACGTCGAGATCAAGGGTCAGACACTCTGGGTCGTCACACCTGAGGGATCGGACGCGGACGAGAAACGTGCGACGCTCGACCGCTGGTACCGCCGCGAGGTGAAGGCCGCTATCCCGCCGCTGCTCGCCAAGTGGCAGCCGATCATCGGAGCCGAGGCCGACAAGATCGTTGTCCGTCGCATGAAGACCAAGTGGGGAACCTGCATCGCGAGTTCGAGGACGATCTGGTTCAACCCCGAGTTGGCGAAGAAGAACCCGCGCTGCCTCGAGTACATTGTCGTCCACGAGTTGACCCACCTCCACGAACGCACCCACAGCGATCGCTTCGTCGCGTACATGGACGAGTTCCTCCCCGACTGGCGGGCCCGCCGAGAGGAACTCAACGAAGCCCCGCTCGCCGAGGAGGAGTGGGGGTGACACCACGGCACGGGCGAGAACGGTTCGTCCTCACGCGAGAGCCCCTTCACGCGTACTGCCGCTCGGGGTCGTGATTGTCCGACGGTGGCTGCCGCCGAAGGATCCCCATCCACCACCTCGGCGCGAGCGAGATGGCGAGTGTCCTGGCTACCACCGGTGGAGCACCCCGTTGCCCTCGGACCGATCTGACTCGGGTGGCTCGACCGACCATCCGTGTCGGCGGAGCACTTCGGCAGCCTCGTCCTGAAGGTCGCGCACAGTCGATCGCAGCTGCGTTCGGCGCCACCTCGCGCGGCCCGCCTTGATTACCGTTTCCCAGCCAGGCTTGCTGTCGATGCCGAACTCGCGAACAAGAAACTCGAGGACATCCTCTAGGCAGGGTCGGAAGCGCTCTCCGCCAACCGGGAAGTGAAGCGAGGACATGTCGTGAGGCTTTCTGACCACGTCCCCGCGAACCGCATGCGCTCGCCCGAGCAAGTGCGAGAGCGATCCCCGGTCGGCGTGTACGTGCCAATGGGCGAGCGGTGCGCCCTCCGAAATCTCCGCATCGAACTCCTGCCTGACGAGGGGCGTTCGGTCGAGCGTCGAGTGAACGGCGATCTTCGAACGCCATGTCTTGAGGAACGTCCCCGAGCTGTCGAGCCCAAGGTAGTTCTGAACCCCCAGAGTCGCGAGCTTCTGGCCATCCACGTACAGCGGGATGTGCTGCTTAGCCGGCTGGTCGCCAGCTGGTCGAACAACATATCGGCCGCCGTGCGAGATCGACACGATTTGGAAGGTGCCCGGAAGTACACCAGCGAGCGTGTCCTGGACCTCCTGCGCGAATGCTGCCGCACGCTGATCCAAGTCGTCCAAAGGTGACTCGTCGACCGTCACCTGTCGGCGCCGAGGAGGAAGGCGATTTCCTCGAGCTCCTCTTTGGCTTCCCACTCCTCGCTGGAGAGGCTTCGGGTGGCCCGGACAGCATCGAACTCCTCTTCACTGAGCTCGATGCGATGCAGGATGTCGGCGCGACGCGCGAGCAGTTCCTCACGAGTGACGTCGATCACGGGGCCATGGCAACCTCCTGCCTCTATTGGGACTCACAGTAGACCACCGACCTCAGACATCGCCCTAGCCGCGACTATGGTCGAGTGGCGATGCATTGGCGTCGCTCCGACATCCTCGGCAGCCGCTTGAGGATATCCGAGCGCACGGCGACCTCCCTCTAGCGGTCGACGACCGGCAAGGGATCCCTGCCGCCGAGGGGGATTGTTGATGTGGTTCAGAGTCGCAGCCCGTTCGCGCGGCGCGCGGGCCGTTGCCTTTCGAATCCCAACCGCGCCGGTGGTGCCACAGATCCTCGTACGTCCTCGACGACCGGATCGAAGCGGCGGAGAAGCGACACGTATGCGAACTGATGGTTGTAGGTGAGTGCGTACCCGGAAGACTTGTCTCGGACGACACGGTCGGTCGGACTCTGAGGGATCTCCGCGTAGACGTAGCCGTTGACCAGCGCGGCATCCTTCGTCTCGGTGCCGAAGTCCCACTGGGATAGATGATGGATTGCGGTTTCGGGGCCGGCCTTGTCGATCATGTCGAGGACGGCGCCGGCTTCCTCGCCCTGTATGAAGACGATGCTCATCCAGCGATGTTCGACCGGTGGTGCGACCGACAGCGCCATTGGATCGGATGATGCGGGGCTGATGCTGTGCATTTCGAGCTCCCTTCTCTATCGGGAAGGTGCGCGCCCGCAATCCAGCACCGAACAAGTCCTTCTGCGAGGTCAGCCGTGGGTGGGCGGAGCGCCCGTCTGTGGAGCAGATCGCGATCCTCGACGGCGAGCGATCACCGGCGGGCGCGGCGGCGTCGACAAGGGACACTCCCCGGGCGGCTCGGACTTGAGAT
This sequence comes from Microbacterium pumilum, assembly GCF_039530225.1. Classification (NCBI taxonomy): domain Bacteria; kingdom Bacillati; phylum Actinomycetota; class Actinomycetes; order Micrococcales; family Microbacteriaceae; genus Microbacterium; species Microbacterium pumilum. The sequence continues at coordinate 2,911,943 of NZ_BAAAOH010000001.1, read as the reverse complement.
GTAGACACTTACTCGACGGTTCAGATACCTCGAAGTCCCTCCAGGTGCGTCCAGATCTCTCGAAGCCCAGTCACGTATGCTTGCCATTGTCACCACTGGAGTGAAGCCGAAGGGCAGGATTCCGGGGGTTTTGGGTATCCGCGTGACCATCCGGGCCTGTGGCGCAGCTGGTAGCGCACCTGCATGGCATGCAGGGGGTCAGGGGTTCGAGTCCCCTCAGGTCCACCGAAGATTGAGCCTCCCGCTGTCGGGAGGCTCTTTCGTTTCCACCCCGAGCGATGGTGGACCCCCCTTGACCCCGGCCACGCAACCGGCGACTCTGGGAGCGGGGCGAGGAGGCACCGATGGGCGATGTGACGCCATTCCTGTGGTTCGACGACTCGGCGGAGGAGGCGATCGCGTTCTACACCGGCCTGATCCCGGAGTCCGAGATCGTGGCGATCGGAAGGTACCCCGACGAGGTGCCGGGAATGGGCGGCAAGGTGATGCACGCGCACTTCCGACTCGCGGGGCGCGATTACTACGCGATGGATGCGGGCCCGCAGTTCCCCTTCACGGACGCGATCTCGCTGTACGTGTCGTGTGCCGACCAGGGCGAGGTCGATCGGTACTGGGCGGCGCTCACCGGAGACGGCGGTCAGGAGCAGCCGTGCGGCTGGCTCAAGGATCGTTGGGGACTGTCGTGGCAGATCGTTCCCGATCGCCTCATCGAACTGATCCGCGATCCCGATCCTGAGCGGGCCCACCGTTCCGTGCAGGCCATGCTGCAGATGCGCAAGATCGACATCGCAACGATCGAGGCCGCTGCCGCCGCGGGGTGAAATGCACCGGTCGCCGAGCTCGATACGACGTTTCGGCGTGCTTTCGGTTCTGGATCGCGACGGCGACAGACGCGGAAAGGCGCGAGTCGCCATCACGTTGAGCGTTCTCGCCGCATTGGCCGCGGCATCCGGCTGCACATCGGCACCCGCGAATCGGCCGGTGCCGCCGTCTGCATCGGCGGCGCCTTCGGCATCGGCACCCGCTGGGCCCGTCACCGCTGGACGGTGGCGCATCGTGTCGGGTGCGACGACCCTGGCATCGGGTCTCGAAGCCCCGTGGTCGGTGGTGCCGCTCAGCGCCGGCGGTGCGCTGATCTCGCAGCGTGACGACGGAGCGATTCTCGAGCTGACACCTTCCGGTGAGCTGCGCAGCGCCGGAACCGTGCCGGGGGTGGTGTCCGGCGGCGAGTCAGGGCTCCACGGTCTCGCGGTGCGCCAGGAGGGCGACACCACGTGGCTGTACGCATACCACGGGGCGGCGAACGACAACCGGGTGGTGCGGATGCCGCTCACCGGCGAGCCCGGTGCGTTCGGACTCGGTGCGCCCGAGGTGATCTTCTCGGGCATCGCGCGGGCGAGCACCCACGACGGCGGGCGCATCGCCTTCGGCCCGGACGGGATGCTGTACGTCACGACGGGCGACGCGCAGAATCACGACGCGTCGCAGGATCCCGAGAACCTCGGCGGCAAGATCCTGCGGTTGACCCCCGAGGGTGACGCGGCGCCCGGCAACCCCCTCGACTCGCCGGTCTGGAGCCTCGGCCATCGCAACGTGCAGGGCATCGCGTGGACCAGTGACGGCACGATGTGGGCGAGCGAGTTCGGGCAGAACACGTGGGACGAGCTCAACCGGATCGAGCCTGGCAGCAACTACGGCTGGCCGATCGTCGAGGGCATGGCTGACGGGGACGATTTCGCGCAGCCGGTCGCCGTCTGGCCGACGAGGGAGGCGAGTCCGAGCGGCATCGCCGCCGTGGGCGACACGCTGTTCATGGCCGGCCTTCGCGGCGAGCGGCTCTGGATCATCGACACCGCCGAGGGCGAGGTCGTCGGCAGCCCGACGGACGCGATGGTGGGCGAGCAGGGTCGCCTGCGAGATGCCGTGCTCGCGCCCGACGGTGCACTCTGGGTGCTCACCAACAACACCGACGGGCGGGGCGACCCGCGACCCGACGACGACCTCCTGCTGCGTCTGCCGATCCAGCCCGCACCGTGATGTTCCATCCGTCCGATCGCGCTGCCTCATCGCGCGCTACGGTGATGTCGTGAGCTCTCAGCCTCGTTGCCCGCACTGCCGTCACTTCCTCTACCTGGACGCGCTGAACTGTCCGAACTGCGAGGCCGAGCTCGGGTATCACATCCTGACTCGACAGTTCTACGGCATCCGGAATCGTCAGGTCGTCATCGACGGCCAGACCTGGTACACGTGCTCCAATCGGGAGTGGGACTGCAACTGGCTCGTCTGGGAGGACGCCCCGGCGGGCCGGTGCTTCTCATGCCGACTCACCCGCACGCGGCCTGCGATGAACGACACCGTCGCGCTGGAGAAGCTGGCCAAGACCGAGGAGGCCAAGCGGCGGCTGGTGCTGCAGCTCGGCGATCTCGGACTGCCGATCGTGCCATGGGATGTCAAGCCCGGGGGGCTCGGGTTCGACCTCATCTCGAGCCTGTCGGCTGGCAAGCCGGTCATGATCGGGCATTCGAACGGAATCGTCACGATCGACCTGGCCGAGAGTCTCGACGATCGCCGCGAGGCGCTGCGCGTGCGGCTCGGCGAGCCGTATCGCACCATGCTCGGGCACCTGCGTCACGAAGTCGGGCACTACTACCAGAACGTGCTGCTGCGGGATGACGAAAGCTGGGCGCAGTGTCGCGCGTTGTTCGGCGATGAGCGCGCAAGCTATCGTGACGCCATCCAGCGCCACTACAAATTCGGTGCACCCGCCGACTGGCATCAGGGTTTCATCTCGGAGTACGCCACCATGCACCCCTGGGAGGACTTCGCCGAGACATGGGCGCATTACCTCCACATCACCGGCACCCTGCAGACCGCGGCCGCGATCGGCATTCATCTCGATTCCACGGTGACGAACCTGCGCGACACGGATGTCGTGCCGCTCGAGTCGTACGCGGATGAGCCGATCCAGCGACTCCTGTCGGATTGGGAGTGGATGTCGCAGGGATTCAACCGGATCAACCGAGCCATGGGCTTCGGGGACCTCTACCCGTTCACGATCGCCGGCCCGGTCCGCCACAAGCTCGCCTTCATGCACGACATCGTCACGCGCGCGCCGTTGACCACGGCCGAGCAGTACGCGCTTGCTTTCGTGGAAGAGACGGAGCGCGCGTGACGACATTCGCCAGAGGCCAGCGGGTCATCGGGGCGTTCACGCATTACGTCGAGAATCAGCCACCGTGGCGTGTGGATGTCGACGAGTACTCACTCAACACGCCCCTGCGGGCGGCGGTCGACGCATTCGGCGCCGGCTGGGCGGACTCGGATCTGCGCGAGGCCGGAGCGCTCGTCGGCTCGCAATCCTTCCAGCAGGACGCCGAGCTCGCGAACATCCACACCCCCACCGCGTACCCCCACGATCGATGGGGTTTCCGGCTCGACGAGGTCGAGTACGACGCGTCGTACCATCGCGGGATCAGCGCGGCCATCGCCCGCGGCGCTCACACGTCGGCGTGGGCCGAGCCACGACCCGGAGCGCACGTCGCGCGCGCCGCGATGTTCATGCTCTTCGCGCAGGTCGAGCCCGGGCACGCCTGCCCGGTATCGATGACCCACGCCGCCGTCGCGTCGATCGAAGGCTCGCCGTGGATCGCCGATGAGTGGCTGCCGCGCCTGTACTCGCGGGAGTACGAGCCGCGACTGCTGCCTGACGAGGAGAAGCCGAGCGCATTGATCGGCATGGCCATGACCGAGAAGCAGGGCGGCTCCGATGTTCGCGCAGGCACAACCGTCGGAGTCTCGATGGGTGGGCACGCGTACCAGCTCACGGGCCACAAGTGGTTCTGCTCCGCACCGATGTCGGATGGATTCCTCGTCCTCGCACAGACGCGTCGCGGCGCCACCGAGGAGGGGCTGTCGTGCCTGTTCGTACCGCGACTCCTGCCGCGCGGAATGCGAAATGTGTTCCGCATCCAGCGACTGAAGGACAAGCTGGGCAATCGGTCGAACGCGTCCGCGGAGGTCGAGTTCGACGGAACCGTCGGCTTCCTGCTCGGCGAGCCGGGCCGCGGCGTGCGCACGATCATCGAGATGGTGCAGCGGACGCGCCTGGACTGCGTGCTGGGCACCGCCGCGGGGATGCGGCAGTGCGTCGCCGAGGCGGTGTGGCACGCGCGCGGTCGTGAGGCCTTCGGCGCCCTGCTCGTGGAGCAGCCCGCGATGACCTCGGTACTGGCCGACCTCGCGCTCGAGGCCGAGGCTGCCATGCTCACAGGGCTGCGGCTCGCTCAGCTGTTCGAAGCCGATGCCTCCGATCGCGACGTGGCGCTGCGGCGCCTCGCAACGCCGGTCTCGAAATACTGGGTGTGCAAGCGTGGGCCGCACCACGCGTACGAGGCGCTGGAATGCCTCGGTGGCAACGGTTATGCCGAGGGCTTCCCGCTTGCGCGCCGGTATCGCGAGCAGCCGGTGCTCGCGATCTGGGAGGGCTCGGGAAACGTCATCGCGCTCGACGTGCTGCGGGCCCTCACGCGCGACCCCGACTCCGCTGCCGCTTTCGGGGACGAACTCGCGACGACGCAGGGCGCGTCCGGCATCCTCGACGCGCACGTGGCGCGCACCCTGTCGCTCCTCGACGGCCTTCGTGGCGCAGCCGACGTCGACGCGCAGCCGCAGGCACGCCGTCTCAGCGAGTCACTCGCCCTGGCCCTCCAGGCGTCCCTCATGCTTCGCCATGCGCCGTCCCTCGATGCCGAGACATTCATCGCCGCGCGACTCGGCGACGATCGCGCGGCACAGTACGGCGTCCTCCCCCGGGGGACGGATGCCGCCACGATCGTCGCGCGCCATTGAGCGAGCCTAGGCTGAAGAGGTGCTGCGACGTCCGGGGATCCTCGTCGCCGGTCTGATGACCGGCGCTCTCGCCCTCTCGGGGCCGCCGGCGGCGTGGAGCGCCTCACCCGAAGCCACGACGCCGGAGGGCACCGTCAAGGTCGTCGCTGCGGATGCGGACGCGACGCAGGCCGCGGCATCCGCTCTCGTGTCAGCCATGTCCATCCGCGAGAAGGCGGCCGCCGTCGTGATGGGGCACATTCCGACCACGGATCCCGCGGCGCTCCAGGACTACATGGCGACCACCGGGGTCGGCGGCTTCATCCTCATGGGGGCGAACGTTCCGCAATCCGAGGCCGAGCTGCGCGCCCTCACCGCCGCGCTCACGCGGGATGGCGCCCTGCCGCCGCTCATCGCGATCGATCAGGAGGGCGGCGATGTCTCGCGCCTTCCGTGGGACGACTTCGCCTCCTCGGTCACGCTCAAGAATGAGCCCGCCGATGCCAGTCGCGACGCGTTCGCCGGCCGGGGAGCTCTCGTGATGCGCGCCGGCGTCGGGGTGAACTTCGGCATCGTCGCGGACGTCACCGATGACCCGGGCATGTTCATCTATCGCCGAGCGCTAGGCACGACCCCGGATGCCGGGTCGTCCCGCGTCGCCGCGGCTGTCGACGGAGAGGGAGTCGATGCGTTCTCGACACTCAAGCACTTCCCCGGTCACGGCGCAGCCCCGGGTGACTCCCACTCCGGCATCCCGTCGACCGGCATGTCGAAGGACGAATGGGCGGCGACCGACGCGCTGCCGTTCGAGGCGGGCATCGACCAGGGCGCGGAGCTGCTGATGTTCGGCCACCTCGTGTACAGCGCGGTCGACACCGCACCGGCGTCGCTGTCCGCGGAATGGCACCGCATCGCCCGCGATGAGCTCGGGTTCACCGGTGTCAGCATCACCGACGATCTCGGCATGCTCCAGGCTTCGGGAGTTCCCGCCTACTCGGACCCTGTCGCGAATGCCGTGTCCGCGCTCGCCGCGGGCAACGACATGGTGCTGTCGGTGATGTTCTCGACCCCCGACAGCGCGCCACGCATCGTCGACGGCATTGTCGCCGCCGTCGAGTCCGGGGCGCTCCCCACGGAACGTCTCGATGAGGCAGCCACGCGCGTCACGCAGCTGCGGCTCGAGCTGGCCGCCGAAGGCCGGGGCCTCATGCCCTGCACCGACTGCACTCCGGTGGGGTGACCTGGACGCAAGGGTCAGCCCGAGGGCGAACCCGGCCCGTCGATCACGGCCATCAGCCGCCGGCGGAGCGTCTGCGAACGCTCCGTGAACCCACGCTGCCGGCGCACGTACTCGGCCTTGCCCTCCGCGGATTCGATCGCGACCGGTGCGTAGCCCCACTCGGCGAGGTCGTACGGCGACGCCTGCATGTCGAGGGTGCGGACATCCCGCGCCAGCTCGAACGTGTCGAGCAGCAGTTCCCCGGGCACGAGAGGGCCGAGCTTCACCGCCCATTTGTAGAGGTCCATGCCGGCGTGGAGGCAGCCCGGCTGCTCGAGCGCGGCTTGCCGGTCGCGAGTGGGGGTCTCGCGGTTTCGCGGCGCAGCATCCCGGGTGAAGAAGCGGAACGCGTCGAAGTGCGTGCACCGAAGCTCGTGGGCCTCGACCACCGCATCGGTCGCCGTCTGCCCGAGCCGCAACGGTGCTGCGTGCCGGTGTTCGGGCTGGCGGTAGACCATCGCCCATTCGTGCAGCCCGAAACAGCCGAAGCCGCCTGGCCGTGCTGCCGTCGCACGGACGATGCGGCCGATGTTCTCGATCAGCGCCGCCCTCTCTGCACGATACGTCGCGCCGTCGACGACCAGCGATGAGGGCTCGGAGCCCGCGGCGTACCATCGCCACGCGGCTCGCGGCGTGTCAGACGCGTCCGCGAGTTCGACTCCGTCACCGGGATGCCAGCGGCGCAGTACGGCAGGTTTGTACGAGTAGTACGTGAAGAGGAAGTCCTCAACGGGATGCCGCTCGCCGCGTGCGGAGCGGACACGATGCATCCGGGTCAGCTCATCTGCGCGCGCTGCGTGTGCCTCCTCACACGATCGCCACTCCGGCCCCGTGAGGACCACGGGGCCGGCGGTGGGGAGGGCGGCGCTCACCCTTCGAGGATACGTCGGACATCCGTCGGTTCGACGGGGTCGGCGCTCGACGGGCTCAGCCGTCGGCGGGTTCGATCAGCTCGGGCGAGTTGTTGCGCACGTTGCCGACCGCTTTCGACACGACGTGATCGTCGAGCGTCTTCGCGAGTGCCGGGGCGGCATCGATCGTGGCGTCGAGCACGTCTCGCACGTTGTCGATCGTCGGATCGAGCCACGCGTCGGCGTGGTCGGCGTCGATGAACAGCGGCATCCGATCGTGGATGGATCCGAGCCGACCGATCGAGTCGCGTGTCAGGATCGTGAAGCTCAGCAGCCACCGGTCGGGGTCGTCATCCTGCTTGGCCGGGTCTTTCCACCACTCGTAGAGCCCGGCCATGAACAGCGGCGAGCCGTCCGCCGGGTGGATGTAGTGCGGGATCTTTACGCCGTCGACGGTCTTCCACTCGTAGTACCCGGATGTCGGCACCACCGCTCGGCGCTTCGCGAGCGCCTTGCGGAACATCGGCTTGTCTTCGAGCTCTTCGGAGCGTGCGTTGAAAGCCCGGGTGCCGATCTTGGTGTCCTTCGCCCACGCGGGGATGAGACCCCATCTCGCGGACTCGAGCCGACGGGTCGGGGGTTCGGTCTTCGCCGAGTCGATGACGATCGCAGCTTGTGCGGTCGGAGCGACGTTGTACGAGGGCGCCGGAAGATCGTCGTCCTCGAGGTCTACACGGAGGACACCGACCAGCTCGGATGCCACACTCGCCACGACGAACCGTCCGCACATGCGACCAGCCTAGGCGTGGGGTCCGACAGCAAACCAGTCAGCTCTCGAGCACTCCGACCTCGACGAGCCTCTCCACCAGACCGGCACCATCCGAATCGGTGACCCACGGAACGGCCGCGGCAGAGTGGTCGTTGACGGTCGTCCGTCCGCCGGCGAGGACCGCCTCGGCGGGGGACAGGCGCCGGATGGCGACGCCGGCGACACTGTGCGGCTGCTCGCTCGCGAACGTGGTGTACAGCTCGGGATCGTGCTGACCGTCATCGCCGATGAGCAGCCACTTGACGTCGGGGAACTCGCCCGCCAGCCGCTTGAGGTTCGAGAGCTTGTGCTCCTTGCCGCTGCGGAACCAGCGGTCATGCGTCGGTCCCCAGTCGGTGAGCAGCATGGCGCCAGGCGGGTAGAGGTGCCGCCGCAGAAATCGGATGAGGGTCGGTGCGATGTTCCACGCACCTGTCGACAGGTAGATCACGGGTGTGCCCGGGCGATCACGTACCAGACGCTCCATCAGCACCGCCATGCCCGGAACCGGCTGACGTGCGTGCTCGTCCACCACGAAGGAATTCCACGCAGCGAGAAGCGGGCGCGGAAGCGCGGTCACCATGACGGTGTCGTCGATGTCGGAGACGACGCCGAATCGCACGTCCGGCCCCACGATGAAGACCCGTGTCTCGACGGGTTCGCCATCCTCCACCGCCATCGTCAGGATCTGCCAGCCGGGCTCGAGGCGACCCGCGATCACGGTGTCGATGACCCCGCCCCGGTCTGCCACCACTTCGTGCGTCGTTCCCGCCACAGTGATGGTGACGCGCGCGTAGCCGACCGCCACAGCAGCGAAGCTGCGCCAGCCACGGACACTCGCGTACTCGCCGGAGGTGCGCTGCCGCGTGGGAGGCACGATGAGGACTCGACCGAGTACCCGCACCCAATCCACCCCGCCGTAGCCAGGGAACGGGGTGACTTCCGGCAGCAGCCCGCGCTTGCGAGCGCGTCGCTCGCGCCAGGAGTGGAACCGGTACTCCATCCGCGCAAGCCACAGCACCTTGGGCGGCTGCGGAGACTGTGGCGTTTCGGGCATCCTGTCAGTCTTTCACGTCGTCCTGGATGCCCTGATGCGCGGTGGGCTCGTCGTCTGCGGTCAGGTGCTTGCGCTCGGCCCGCTCGATGACCTTCTTGCTGAGGAAGACGAGCCCTATGAACAGCACGATGATCGCGACGAAGATGTAGCCGGCGTAATGGAGCTGGTCGGCGAGCTCGCGGTAGGTGCCGGCGGCGAGCGAGCCGACGGTGATGTACAGCGCGGCCCACAGGATGCAGGCGGGCGCCGTCCAGGCGAGGAACCGGCCGTAGCGGAAGCCGCTCATGCCGACGGTCAGAGGAACCAGCGAGTGCAGCACCGGCAGGAACCGTGAGATGAAGATCGCCGGACCGCCGCGGCGGCGAAGGTATCGCTCGGAGCGGTTCCAGTTCTCATCGCCGATCCGCCGGCCGAGCCGCGAATGGTGGATCCTCGGACCGAGGAAGCGCCCCAGCCAGAAGCCGATGCTCTCCCCGATGAGCGCTCCGATGACGACTGCTACGCCGAGGAGCACTCCCTCCAACGGGCTCGCGACAGCGGTCGCGGCGATGATGACGACCGTGTCACCGGGTACGAAGAGTCCGACGAGCACGCTCGTCTCGAGCATGATCGCGATGCCGGCGACGAGAGTCCGCACGACGGGGTCGACGCTCTGCACAGTGTCGAGAAGCCACGTCAGGAACTCGTTCACGCCCTGAGCCTAGGCGCTGACACCGCGCTCTAGCCTGGGAACATGTCTCCGCCGCTGGTCGCCGTCCCGCTCGCGCGATGGCGGGATCCGGCATCCGTCTTCGCCGCGGGCCCTGCCCGTGCCGATCATGCGTTCTGGCTCGACGCCGGCCCCGGCGCATCGGTGGGATGGAGCTGGGTCGGAACCGGTCGACCCGAGAACGACGCCGATCGGGTGCGGGCTCTCACGTGCGCGGTCGAACCCGCGGCCGACGACTGGCCGGCAGGGAGGTTCCGCGGCGGTTGGGTCGGCTGGTTCGGATACGAAGCGGCTGCCGAGCGCGCCGGCGCGCCGGTCGCGACGAGCGACCCGAGCGAGCCGGCCGACGTGTGGCTGCGCGTGCACCGGTTCGTCGCCTTCGACCACGGCGCGCGGCGGGCCTGGGCGGTCGCTCCGGCCGACGAGGCTCCCTCATTCGCGCGCGAGCTGGATGAGATGGACGACGCACCTCCGAGCTCGGGCACCGCGCCCGCTCGTCCGCTGGCGGCCGCCGTCGGCCGGCACCGCCCCGATGAATACGCCGCGCTCATCGAGGAGTGCAGGGAGGCGATCCGCGAGGGCGACGCCTACCAGCTCTGTCTGACGACCCGCTTCTCGGTCGCAGCCGGCGTCGACCCCGCCGCGACCTACATCCGCCTGCGGGAGATGACCCCGACGCACCATGGCGGATTCCTGCGCTCCGGCGATCTCGCACTGGCCAGCGCGAGTCCCGAACGGTTCCTCGAGGTCGAGGCCGGCACCGTCCGCACGCGGCCGATCAAGGGAACCCGTCCGCGCGGTGCGGACGAAGCGGAGGACCGTCGACTGGCCGCCGAACTGCGGGCGAGCGAGAAGGAGCGCGCCGAGAACGTCATGATCGTCGACCTCATGCGCAACGACCTGTCGCGCGTGAGCGAGCCAGGATCGGTCGGTGTCGACGGCCTGCTCGAGGTCGAGTCCTACGCCGCAGTCCACCAGCTCGTGAGCACGGTGTCGGGGCACCTGCAGCCGGGCACGACGGTGGGAGATCTGCTGGATGCCGCATTTCCCGCCGGGAGCATGACGGGCACGCCCAAGCTCTCCGCCATGACGATCCTGCACCGCCTGGAGGCCGCACCTCGCGGTGTCTTCGCCGGGTGCTTCGGCTGGATCGGCGACGACGGCGCGTTGGATCTCGCCATGGTCATCCGCTCGATCGTCGTCCACCCCGGCGGGGCGTACGTCGGCGCGGGCGGCGGCATCACGTGGCGATCGGATGCCGCGGACGAGGTCGCCGAGGTGGGTGTGAAGGCGCGGGGGCCGCTCGCGGCACTCGGCGCAACGCTCCCGCCGGGTTGGTAGCGCAGGCGTCGGGTAACCTGGAGTTTCGCGTTTCGTGCGCTGCCGACATACCTCTGATTGGTTCCCCTCGTGTCCCAGACCTCCCCTCCCGACACCGCTGCGCCCGCTGAAGGCGGTGGCTACGATGCGTACGCGATCCAGCAGAAGTGGCAGGCACGCTGGGCCGAGTCCGACCCGTTCCGAGCCGGAGGCGACGCTGACACCCGCCCCCGCAAGTACGTGCTCGGCATGTTCCCGTACCCCTCGGGAGATCTCCACATGGGACACGCGGAGAACTACGCCTACGTCGACGTGGTGGCGCGCTTCTGGCGGCACCGCGGCTACAACGTCCTGAACCCGATCGGCTGGGACTCGTTCGGACTGCCGGCCGAGAACGCCGCGATCCAGCGCGGTGCCGACCCGCGCGAGTGGACGTACGCGAACATCGAGAAGCACAAGAAGAGCTTCCGCGAGTACGGCTCCTCCTACGACTGGTCCCGCATCCTCCACACCAGCGACCCGGAGTACTACCGCTGGAACCAGTGGCTGTTCCAGCGCCTCTACGAGCGCGGCCTGGCCTACCGGAAGGAGAGCCCGGTCAACTGGTGCCCGAACGATCAGACCGTGCTCGCCAACGAGCAGGTCGTCGACGGGCGCTGCGAGCGATGCGGCGCCGAGGTCATCAAGAAGAAGCTGACGCAGTGGTACTTCCGGATCACCGACTACGCCGACCGTCTGCTCGACGACCTCAACCAGCTCGAGGGCTTCTGGCCGCAGAAGGTCATCCGCATGCAGCGGAACTGGATCGGCCGCTCGGTCGGCGCCGATATCGACTTCGAGATCGAGGGCCGCGAGGGGCGTGTGACGGTGTTCTCGACGCGCCCTGACACCCTCCACGGTGCGACGTTCTTCGTGGTCGCACCCGACAGCGATCTGGCGGCGGAGCTCGCCGCCGGCTCGACCGCCGAGGTGCGGATGCGGTTCCAGGACTACCTCGAGCGCGTGCAGCGTGAGACCGACATCGAGCGGCAGAGCACCGACCGGCCCAAGACAGGTGTCTTCCTCGATCGTTGGGCGATCAACCCGATCAACGGCGAGCGGCTGCCGATCTGGGCGGCCGACTATGTGCTGGCGGACTACGGCCACGGCGCGGTCATGGCGGTGCCCGCGCACGACCAGCGCGATCTGGACTTCGCTCGTGCGTTCGACCTGCCCGTGAATGTCGTCGTCGACACGACGGCGCCGATCACGGGATCGATCCCCGTGATCGAGCTCGACGACGACGGCGTTCCGATCGATCCCGGCACGGAGGCCTCGTCGCTCGACGAGATGGATCCGGCGCGCACCGGCATCGCACTCACCGGCGAGGGCCGGATGATCAACTCCGGCCCGCTGGACGGCCTGTCCAAGCGCAACGCCATCTCACGGATCATCGAGCAGCTCCAGGCAGCGGGAACGGGACGCGCCGCGAAGTCGTACCGGCTGCGCGACTGGCTGATCTCGCGTCAGCGCTTCTGGGGCACGCCGATCCCTGTCGTGCACACCGAGGACGGCCGAATCGTTCTCGTTCCCGACGAGCAGCTGCCCCTGACCCTGCCCGACGCTGCCGGACTCGACCTCGCGCCACGGGGCACGTCGCCGCTCGGCGGCGCGACCGAGTGGATGCAGGCGGTCGACCCCGAGACGGGCGAGCCTGCGCTGCGCGACCCCGACACGATGGACACGTTCGTCGACAGCTCGTGGTATTTCCTGCGCTTCTTCGCCCCGAACGATGCAGACGAGGCGTTCCCGACGCGCGAGGCCAACAAGTGGGCGCCGGTCGACTCCTACATCGGCGGCGTCGAGCACGCCATCCTGCACCTGCTCTACGTCCGATTCATCACCAAGGTGCTCTTCGACATGGGCGAGGTCGATTTCACAGAGCCGTTCTCGACCCTGATCAACCAGGGAATGGTGCTGCTCGGCGGCACGAAGATGTCCAAGAGCAAGGGCAATCTCGTCGAGTTCGCCTCGAGCATGGTCGACCCCGGCGCGGACGCGGTGCGCGTCGCGCTCGTCTTCGCCGGACCTGTCGAGGACGACATCAACTGGGAGGACGTGTCGACAACGGGAGCGCAGAAGTTCCTCGCGCGTGCGTGGCGCGTTGCGAACGATGTCACGAGCGCCCCGGACGTGATCTGGGCCGAGGGCGACCAGGCACTGCGGCGTGTGACGCATCGCGTCCTCGCCGACGTGCCCGCTCTCGTCGAGCAGACGAAGTTCAACGTGGTCGTCGCCCGGCTCATGGAGTTGGTCAACGCCACTCGCAAGACGATCGACACCGGGGCCGGGCCCGCCGATCCGGCGGTGCGTGAAGCCGCCGAGGCCACCGCGATGATCCTCGACATGTTCGCGCCGCACACGGCGGAGGAGATGTGGGAGATCCTCGGCTACAAGCCCTTCGTCGGACTCGTCACCTGGCGGACCGCCGATCCGACGCTTCTCGTGGAGGACACGGTGACCGCCGTCGTCCAGATCGACGGCAAAGTGCGAGCCACCCTCGAGGTGCCCTCGCGGGTCGACGGCGCGACACTGGAGCGACTCGCCCGCGCTGACGACCGCGTCGTGCGGGGGCTCGCCGGTCGTGAGATCGTGCGCGCCGTGGTACGTCCCCCCAAGGTCGTGAGCTTCACCACGCGCTGAGGCTCCTCCCCAGGACGGTTCGCGTCGGCGGGATCCACCGCTTGCGGATCACGGGTCTTTCCGCGGGCCCGGGGCCCCTAGCGTGAGCGCGTGACAGCAGCCGACCCTCCTGCGAAGGGGGCGAAGGGACGACTCGGCCTGGGCGCCGCGGTCGTCGTGGTCATCGTCGTGCTCGCGGTGACGGTGGGCATCGGCATCCTCCGCGGCGCCTCCGCGCCGGTGGTGTCGGTGGCCATCGATGGAACCGGCGCGTCGCCTGCCGCGACCGCTGCTCCCGTCTACGTGTACGTGTCGGGCGCCGTGCGGTCACCAGGGCTCTACGTGCTCGCCGAAGGCGCGAGGGTCATCGACGCGGTGGCCGCCGCAGGGGGATTCGTCCAAGGAGCCGACGAGTCCGCCGTCAACCTCGCCCGACCGGTCGGCGATGGCGAACAGCTGCAGGTCCCGCTGATCGGCGAAGTCTCGGCCCCCGAGGCCGCCGCGGCGGGCACCGGTCCGATCGATCTCAACACGGCCGGCGTGGCCGAACTCGACACGCTCCCGCGCATCGGTGAAGCGATGGCGCAACGCATCGTGGACTGGAGGGAGGCCAACGGGCGATTCACCAGCGTCGAGGACCTGCTCGCGGTCCCAGGCATCGGCGACAAGATGCTCGAGGCGCTGCGCGACCTCGTGAGGGTGTGAGCCGGTTGCAGGTGAGCGATTGAGCGTGCGACCGGGCCTGCGGCTCGCCCCCGTCGCCGCTGCCGCGTGGGCGACCGGTCTCTGCGCGGTGCTGGTGCCGGACGCCGCACCCGGCCTCGCACTCGGGCTGTGGGCCGTGGTGGGCGTCGTCCTGATCGTGGCGGCGACGTCCATCCGGCGAGGGCGGCCTCCGTTCGCCCGTGGACGCATCATCGCCGTCGTGGTGTTCGCGGTGGCGGCCTCCGCCGCCGTGGCCTCCCACGTCGCTCTCGCGCAGCCTGCCCGCGTCGCCGTTGCCGAACTGGCCATCAGCGGCGGTCGGGCCATCGCGGTGGAAGCCACGGTGACGGGCAAGGTGGAACGCAGAGCAGGAGGCGCCGTCGCATTCGATGCGATCGCCACACGTATCCGGATCGGAGGCGCCGAGCGAGCGCTCGAGACCGCCATCGTGGTCCAGGTCGACCCCTCCGAGGTAGACGACCGTCGTGGCCTCGACGTCGGTGCGGTGATCGAGGCTCGCGGGAGCGCGCGAGAGTCGATGACCGGAGACCGCGCCGTGCTGAACATGATGGCCTCGCGCGGCGTCACCGTGGTGCACGCACCCACCGGAGCGCTTGCCGTCGCTGCCGGCCTGCGTCAGGGGCTCGTCGCCGCCGTCGACGGGCTGCCCGGCCCCGGCGCCGGACTCGTGCCGGGTCTCGCCGTGGGCGACACGTCTGCGGTCGATCTGCACCTCGACGCCCAGATGAAGGAGTCGTCGCTCTCGCACCTGACGGCGGTCTCCGGTGCGAACTGCGCCCTGGTCGTCGGCTTGGCATTCCTCGCGGCTGCAGCGCTGGGTGCACGCCGCAGCATCCGCGTGGTGTCGGGTCTCGCTGCGCTGGCGGGCTTCGTGCTGCTCGTCACGCCGGAACCGAGCGTCCTGCGGGCGGCGACGATGGCCGCGGTCGCGATGGTGAGTGTGCTGCTCGGCAGACCGGGAGCCGGGATGGCGATCCTGTCGCTCGCCGTCACGATCCTGGTCGTCGCCGACCCGTGGCTCGCGGCGTCCCTCGGTTTCGCCCTGTCGTCCGCGGCGACCGCGTCGCTGCTGCTGTTCGTGCGGCCACTCGCGGGCGGCTTGTCCAGGCGGCTTCCGCGCGCCCTCGCCCTGGCCCTCGCAGTGCCGCTGGCGGCGCAGCTGGCGTGCGGCCCGCTGCTCGTGCTCATCTCACCCGTCGTGCCGATCTTCGGTGTGCTGGCGAATCTGCTCGCGGCGCCGGCCGCTCCGATCGCGACGCTCGTCGGACTCGCGGCCTGCGTCGCGGCGCCCATGCCGGCGCTGCAGTCGGGCCTCGCCGCGCTCGCGTGGGTCCCGGCATCCTGGATCGCCGCGACAGCCGCGACCGTCACCGCCATCCCCGGCGACCTGCTGCCCTGGATCGATGGTTGGCCCGGAGCAGCGGTGCTCGCGGCCGTCGGCGTCGCGCTGGGCGTCCTCATCGCGGTGCGAGCGGGCGGCTCGCGACGTGCACGCTCGGCGCGAGCCGCAGCGATGCTCCTCCTGGCGACCGTGATGGGCGTCGCTGGGGGAGGTGTCGCGCTCAGCACGATCGCCGGTCGATGGACGCTTCCGGCGGACTGGAGCGTCCTGGCCTGCGATGTCGGTCAGGGTGATGCGGTGCTGCTGCGCTCGGCGGGAGCGATCATGCTCATCGACACGGGGCCGGACCCCGAACCCCTCGCGGCGTGCCTCGACCGGGCCGGGATCGCACGCGTGGACCTGCTGGTGCTGACGCACTTCGATCTCGATCACGTCGGCGGCGTGTCGGGGGTGCAAGGCCGAGTCGGGACCGTGCTCCACGGACCCCAGTACGGCCCAGCGGGGCACCTGCTGGCCGAGCTGGCAGCCGGCGGTGCCCGCCTCGTCGATGCCGAGGCGGGCATGCAGGGCGCACTCGGCGAGGCGCGATGGACCGTGATCTGGCCGATGGCGCCCAGCCGCGCCTTCCCGTACGGCAACGACGCCAGCGTCGTGCTGGACGTCCGCGGCGGCGGAATTCCGGGCGCGCTGTTCCTCGGCGACCTCTCGGCCTCCCCGCAGGGTGCGATCGCGGCATCCGGCGCCTTGAATCCGCCGTACGTGATCGTGAAGGTCGCGCATCACGGCAGCGCCGATCAGGCCGTCGCCCTTTACCACGCCGCGGCGCCGGCCATCGGGCTCATCACGGTGGGTGCGGGCAACGACTACGGACACCCCCGGGCAGAGACGCTCGCGATCCTCCAAGAGGTGGGGGCGCGCATCTTCCGAACGGATGCCGACGGCGTCGTCGCGATCTCGAGCGTCGGCGGCGGGGTGGAGGTGTGGCGCGAGCGCGGCGGCGGCGTCGGCGGCGATCGCTAGGCTGGAGGCATGCCCGCCAGCGCTCGTCGACCCGCAACGGCGAAGACGCGCAGTGCGATTCCGCAGCTGTCCTGGCGCTCGCCGCAGCCGGCGCCGATCGTGCTCGTCTCGGGCCCCGAAGAGGTCTGCGCCGAGCGGGCGATCGCCGGGGTGAGGGAGTATCTGCGCGCCGAGGATCCGAGCCTCGAGGTCACCGATCTCCGAGCGGACGACTACGCGCAGGGGTCACTGCTGGGGGTCACCTCGCCGTCGCTGTTCGGCGAACCCCGGCTCGTCCGCGTGTCGGGGGTCGAGAAGTGCTCCGACGCCTTCCTCGCCGAGGCCGTCTCTTACCTTGCGTTCCCGCAGGAGGGAGCGACCGTCATCCTTCGCCACACCGGCGCGAGCGTCCGCGGCAAGAAGCTCCTCGATGCGATCCGCGCGGGAGAAGGCGGTGGCGTCGAGGTGGCGTGCCCCGCGATCAAACGCGACTCGGATCGGTTCGACTTCGCCGCAGGAGAATTCCAGGCAGCCAAGAAGCGCATCGCCCCCGTGGCGCTCCGCACGCTCGTTTCGGCCTTCGCCGACGATCTCACCGAGCTGGCCGCCGCGTGCCAGCAGCTGATCTCCGACGTTCCCGGCGACATCACCGAACAGGTCGTACAGCGCTACTACGGCGGCCGGGTGGAGACATCCGCCTTCGTGGTCGCAGACACCGCGATCGCCGGGCGCTACGGGGACGCGCTCATCGCGCTGCGCCACGCCCTGGCGTCGGGCGCCGATCCGGTTCCACTCGTCGCAGCGGTGGCATCGAAGCTTCGCACGATGGCTCGAGTGGCAGGTACCCGCGAGTCGAGCGTCGCACTGGCCGCCCGGCTCGGACTCAAGGACTGGCAGGTGGACCGCGCCAGGCGTGATCTGTCGGGGTGGACCGAGGCGACGCTGGGCATGGCCATCCAGGCCGCCGCCCGGGCGGATGCCGAAGTCAAGGGCGGCTCCCGCGATTCGGTGTTCGCACTCGAGCGACTCGTCACGGTCATCGCGACCCGCGCGCCGTACGGCTCCTGATCGTTCGGCGGGCGGCTTCGACCGGAACGACGAAGACCCGCCCCAGCGGGACGGGTCTTCGGATGCTTCGACGAACTCAGCAGCTTTCGAGGAGCTCGGCGACCGGGACGGTGCGGGCCTCCGCGAGAGGACGGCTCAGAGCGCCGCGACCTGCTTGGCGATGGCCGACTTGCGGTTCGCCGCCTGGTTCTCGTGGATGACGCCCTTGCTCACGGCCTTGTCGAGCTTCTTGGTCGCCTTCGCGAGCGAGAGCTCAGCGGCGGCCTTGTCGCCGGCGGCGATGGCCTCGCGGGTGCGACGCACCTCGGTGCGCAGCTCGCTCTTGACGGCCTTGTTGCGCTCGTGCGCCTTGTCGTTGGTCTTGTTGCGCTTGATCTGCGACTTGATGTTCGCCACGTGTCGACGTCTTTCGTTCGGAGTGATGTGAGTGATGTGCCGGTCGTCATGAGAGGGATGCCGTCCGGCGTCGTGCGGGAAACCCCACACGCAAGCCAAACAAGGAGTCTACCAGGTCCCGGAGTTATCCCCCGCAGCGGGGGATGGTCGGGCGAGCGGTCGCGGATGAGGAAAGATCGGAGGCACGCCGCCGCCGGCCTCATCGAGAGCGAAGGAGCTCCGCCGTGACCGACCTTCCCCTCGCCGATTCGTCGCGCCGACTTCGATGGTCGGTGGCCACCGCCGCATTCCAGATCGAGGGAGCGCGCGAGGAAGGCGGCCGGGGCCGATCCATCTGGGATGACTTCGTCGATGCGCCGGGCGCGGTGCGCGACGGCTCGACCGCTGAGCCCGGTCCCGACAGCTATCACCGCTATCTCGACGACGTGGAGCTGTTGACCCAGCTCGGGGTGGACAGCTACCGCTTCTCGATCTCGTGGGTGCGCGTGCAGCCTTCCGGCGTCGGTGCAGCCAACCCGGAAGGGCTGGCGTACTACGACCGTCTCGTCGACGCGCTGCTCGACGCCGGCGTGACGCCCTTCCCCACGCTGTATCACTGGGATCTGCCCTCGACGTTGGAGGGGCGAGGCGGATGGCTGGATCGAGAGACCGCCTACCGCTTCGCCGACTACAGCGCGCTCATCGCCGACGCTCTGGGTGATCGGGTCACGGACTGGTACACGATCAACGAACCCGTCTCGACATCCCTTCAGGGCTACGCCATCGGTGAGCTCGCACCGCGCCGGCAGCTTCTCTTCGCATCGCTGCCCACGGTGCACCATCAGCTTCTCGCACACGGCCTGTCCACCCGCATCCTGCGCGAATGCGGGGCGACCACCATCGGAATCGTCAACAATCACACCGCTGTGCGGCCGGCATCGAACTCCGCGGCGGATCACGAGGCCGCGTTCGCGTATGACATCCTGCACAACCGCGTGTTCGCGGAGCCCGTGCTCCTGGGCGGCTATCCCGACCTCGACGCGCTGGGGATGCCGCCGATGCCCGTGCTGGCGGATGATCTCGAGATCATCTCCACCACCACCGACGTCTACGGCTTGAACTTCTACAACCCGACCACGATCGCGGCATCCGCCCCCGAGAGCCCGGTGCCGTTCGAGGTCGTCCCCACGCCCGGAGCTGCGCACACCGGCTTCGGTCCGGAGTGGCCGATCGTGCCTTCGGCCCTCACGGAGGTGCTCGTCGACTTCCAGACGCGCTACGGCGATCGGCTCCCGCCCATCGCGATCGCCGAGAACGGCGCGTCGTTCGCCGAGCCCGACTCGGTCACGGGGCCCATCGATGATGTCGACCGCATCGGATATCTCGATGGTCACATCGCCGCAGTGGAGGACGCACGCGAGCGGGGGGTGCGCATCGACGAATACACCGTCTGGTCGCTGCTCGATAATTTCGAATGGGCCGAGGGCTTCACTCAGCGGTTCGGGCTCGTCCACGTCAACCACGCAACGGGGGAGCGTACGCCGAAAGCGTCGTTCGACTGGTATCGCACTCACATCCAGGAGGCACGATCGTGAACACGACCGCAGGACGCGTCGGAGCGAAGTGGTTCGTGCTGTTCACCCTCGCGTGGCTCGCGCTCTGGACGGTGCAGCTCACACCGCTGCAGCTGCTCATCCCGCTGCAGCTGAACACGCCCGACGATGCGGACGGATGGATCTCGGGCGTGATCTCGTCAGGTCTGGTCCTCGCCGTCGGCGGCGTCGCGGGCGTCATCGCCGGCCCGCTGGCAGGCGGGCTGTCGGACCGGACGCGTGGCGCGTTCGGCCGGCGCCGCCCCTGGGCTCTCGCAGGGGTGGGGCTGGGGACGGCATCGCTCATCGCCATCGCGTTCGCCGAGGGCGCTTGGGGGGTCGGCCTCGCGTGGATCGGGGTGTCGGTCGGCACGGCCGTCGCGTCGGCCGCGTTCACCGCGCTGATCGCCGATCAGCTCACGACACAGCGCGGCACGGCATCCGCCGCGGTGTCGTCATCGCAGGCCCTGGGGATCATCGTCGGTGTCGGGGTGATCGTGCTCCTCGAACTGGGCACGGTCACCGGTTATCTCGTCCTCGCCGGCTTCCTGGCGATCGTCGGAGTGGGCGCCGCTCTGCTGCTTCCGGACCCACCCGCACCGGCCCAGTCGGCCGTCGCGCGCGAGCGGCGTTCGCTGTCCGACCGTCTCGCGACGCTGCGGGATCGCGACTTCGCCTGGCTGCTCGGCGGCCGCCTCGTCGTCAACATCGGCAATGCCCTCGGCACGGGGCTGCTGTTCTTCTTCCTGCTGTACGGCCTGGATCGCGACCCCGCTTCGGCCGAAGACGACCTCCTCCTGCTGATCGTGATCTACACCGTGTTCGTCGTCGCGTCGTCGATCGTGTCGGGAAGCGTCTCGGACCGCACCGGCCGACGCGTCGGAATCGTCGTGTGGTCGGCGATCCTCCAGGGCGTGGCCGCGCTCTTCATCGCGTTGGTGCCGACGTTCGAGACGACGATGGTCGGGGCAGCACTGCTCGGAGTCGGGTACGGCGCGTACATGTCCGTCGGTCTCGCCCTCGGGACCGACCTGCTGCCTCACCCCGAAGATCACGCACGCGACCTCGGCTTCGTCAACGTCTCGGCAAGCCTCGGCCAGCTCCTCGGGCCCCTCATCGGCGCGGGACTCGTCGCGCTCGTCGGGGGCTTCTCGCTGATGTTCGCCGTCGGCGGTGTGCTGTCGATCGTCGGCGGCGTGATGACATTCGCCATCCGCAAGCGAAACCGCGCGACGTCAGCGGTCTGACTGCTCCAGTGTCGTGAGTGCGAGGTTCAACAGGGCGTTGAACACACGGGGCCGCATGACCGTCACATGGTGAGTGGTGCGGGGCACCACGATGAGCTCGGCGTGCTTCGCCACCCGCATGAAGAGGCCCTCGTTGACGCGCAGCTGATCGAGTTGCCCGTTGATGAACCACAGCGGCACCTCGATGCGATGCAGCGCCGCGAGCAGGTCGAGGACGGACAGGCTGCGCAGCGCGAGGTCCTGCGCATCCAGTGCATAGCCGCCGGCGCCGAAATCGGCGCGGGTCTCGGCGGGCAGGATGCGGTCGAGCATTCGGTTCGTGAGCCACATCCCGCGGTCGGGGAGCGAATCCACGCCGCGCGCCAGGAGTCGATAGGCGGAGAGGCCGAGGCCGCGCGGAATGGCCGTGCACGACGCCGCGATGAATCCCGCGATGGGCGGCGGATCCTGTCGTCCGGCGTACTCGACGCAGAGCAGGCCACCCATGGAATGGCCCACCAGCAGCACGGGGCCGTGGGACGCGGCATCCTGAACCGCGTCGTCGATCGTCGCGAACGCGCCGGCGAGCGTGAACTCCTCGGCCATCCGCGAGCCGTGGCCCGGCAGGTCGACGGCGACGACGGCGTTGCCCCGCGCCTCGAGATACTCGACCTGTGCGCGCCACATCGTCGCGGACGTCCGGATGCCGTGAACCATGACGACCTGGACCACCATCGAACCAGGCTAACCGCCGGATGCCGGCCCTAGCATGAGCCACATGCCAGAGATCGCCCCGCATATCTCGGCCATGCCCGGCTCGGGCGTGCGCCACATCCTCGAGCTCGCGCTGCGGCGTCCCGACACGATCATCCTGGCCGTCGGTGAACCCGGCGAGGTCGTCGAGCCCCGCGTACGGGACGAGGCGGCGGCAGCGTGGCGCGAAGGCGACACTCGTTACACTCCGAACGGCGGCATCCTGCCGCTCCGTGAGGCGATCGTCGCGAAGCTGGCTCGTGAGAACGCGATGGATGTCGACATCGAGCAGGTGTGGGTGACGGTCGGCGCCACGCAGGCGCTGCACATGGCGATGGCTCTGACCCTCGGCCGCGGCGACGAAGTCCTGGTGCCGGACCCGGGATACACCACGTTCACGATGAGCGCCCACCTCCTGCAGGCGGTGCCGGTGGGATATCCGCTGCGGCCGGAGCGCGGCTTCCAGCCCGACCTCGCCGAGCTCGGGGATCTCATCACGGAGCGCACGCGCGCCATCATCGTCAATACGCCGTCCAACCCCCTGGGCTCGACGTTCGACCGCGAGACGCTGGTCGCCCTGATGGACCTGGCCCGCCGGCACGATCTCTGGGTCATCAGCGACGAAGTGTACGAACGGTTCACCTGGGGAGAGCCGCACGTCAGTCCGGCGACGCTCGACGACAGCGGCCGGGTGCTGTCGGTGTTCTCCACCTCGAAGACGTACGCGATGACCGGTGCCCGCGTCGGCTGGCTCGTCACCCCGCCGGGATGGCGGCCGACCATGCTCCGCGTGCAGGAGGCGCTCGTCAGCTGCGTCGACGCTCCGGCGCAGCGCGCGGCACTGGCGGCGATCTCCGGTCCGCAGGACTCGGTGATGAGGGCCGGTGCGCACTACCGCGACAACCTCGCGGCGGCGATGACGCAGCTCGACGCGCAAGGCATCCGCTATCTGACCCCGACGGGCGCGTTCTACCTGTGGATCGATGTCTCGCATGCTTCAGCCGGAGATGTCGCCCGGTGGTGCGAACGGCTGCTCGACGAGGCCGGGGTCGCGGTGGCCCCCGGGACTGCGTTCGGCGCCTCCGGCGAGGGCTGGATCCGCGTCTGCGTTGCGAGCGACCGCGCGTCCCTGCTCGAGGGACTGCGCAGGCTGCCGTCCCCGGCCTGATCCCCCCGCACGTTCTGCACAGGCACCGTCCCCGTACAGGGGTCGCGCCGGGCGGCGCGCTCCGCCCCGGTAGAATCAGGCAGTCATGTCACCCCGCGCCCTGAAGTCTCTCGAGCCCGCCGCGACCCCGCCCGAGCTGATCCGCAACTTCTGCATCATCGCCCACATCGACCACGGCAAGTCGACGCTGGCCGACCGGATGCTGCAGATCACCGGCGTCGTCTCGGACCGTGACATGCGCGCGCAGTACCTCGACCGCATGGACATCGAGCGCGAGCGCGGCATCACGATCAAGAGCCAGGCGGTGCGGATGCCGTGGGCCCTCGATGGGCAGACCTACGCGCTGAACATGATCGACACCCCCGGGCACGTCGACTTCACGTACGAGGTCAGCCGTTCGCTCGCGGCGTGCGAGGGCGCCATCCTGCTGGTGGATGCCGCGCAGGGCATCGAGGCGCAGACCCTCGCGAACCTGTACCTCGCCCTCGAGAACGATCTGCACATCATCCCCGTGCTCAACAAGATCGACCTGCCGGCCGCCGACCCCGAGAAGTACGCCAAGGAGCTCGCGAGCCTCATCGGCGGCAAGCCAGAGGACGTGCTGCGGGTCAGCGGCAAGACCGGCCTCGGCGTCGAAGAGCTGCTGAACCATGTCGTGGCGCAGATCCCCCCGCCGAAGGGTGATCCGGATGCGCCCTCGCGCGCCATGATCTTCGACTCGGTCTACGACTCGTATCGCGGAGTCATCACCTACGTGCGCATGATCGACGGATCGCTCAACCCGCGGGAGCGCATCCAGATGATGTCGACGCGCGCCATGCACGAACTGCTCGAGATCGGCGTCTCGTCGCCCGAGCCGACCCCGACCAAGGGTCTGGGTGTGGGCGAGGTCGGCTACCTGATCACGGGTGTGAAAGATGTGCGCCAGTCGAAGGTCGGCGACACGGTCACGAACGCCGCGAAGCCGTCGAAGAACGCGCTCCCCGGATACACCGACCCGAAGCCCATGGTCTTCTCGGGGCTCTATCCGATCGACGGCAGCGACTACCCCGTGCTGCGTGAAGCGCTCGACAAGCTGAAGCTCTCGGACGCCTCGCTGAACTACGAGCCCGAGACGTCTGTGGCCCTCGGATTCGGATTCCGCTGCGGATTCCTCGGGCTGCTGCACCTCGAAATCGTCACCGAGCGGCTCGAGCGCGAGTTCGGCCTCGATCTGATCT
The DNA here is from genome assembly GCF_039530225.1 of Microbacterium pumilum. Lineage (NCBI taxonomy): Bacteria > Bacillati > Actinomycetota > Actinomycetes > Micrococcales > Microbacteriaceae > Microbacterium > Microbacterium pumilum. Next base: position 2,887,962 of record NZ_BAAAOH010000001.1, on the reverse strand, counting down.
CGACCGCGCCGTCCGTGACCTATGAGGTGACGACCGACGACAAGAAGACGTACACGGTCACGAACCCGAGCGAGTTCCCGTCGGGGACCAAGATCGCGAGTGTCACCGAGCCGATGGTGAAGGCTGCGATCCTCGCACCCAAGGACTACGTGGGCACGATCATGGAGCTCTGCCAGTCCCGGCGCGGCACCCTGCTCGGAATGGAGTACCTCGGCGAGGACCGCGTCGAGATCCGCTACAAGATGCCGCTCGGCGAGATCGTCTTCGACTTCTTCGACAACCTGAAGTCGAAGACGGCGGGCTACGCATCCCTCGACTACGAGCCGAGCGGTGATCAGGAGGGCGACCTGGTGAAGGTCGACATCCTGCTGCAGGGTGAGGCGGTCGACGCGTTCAGCGCCATCGTGCACCGCGACAAGGCCTACGCATACGGGGTGCTCATGACCGAGCGGCTGAAGAAGCTCATCCCGCGCCAGCAGTTCGAGGTGCCGATCCAGGCGGCCATCGGCGCCCGCATCATCGCCCGCGAGTCGATCAGAGCGATGCGCAAGGACGTCCTCGCGAAATGCTACGGCGGCGACATCACCCGCAAGCGCAAGCTGCTCGAGAAGCAGAAGGAGGGCAAGAAGCGCATGAAGATGGTCGGGCGCGTCGAGGTCCCTCAGGAGGCGTTCATCGCGGCACTCTCCGGCGACACCGAGAGCAAAGAGAAGAAGTAGCGGATGCCGCGCCCCGGCGCCGTCAGGCTGCCGGTGCGCGCGCTGCGCAGATCGGTAGGCTGAACACCATGCGTCGAGGAACCTTCCGGGACGACACCGTCGACTACGCCGCCGTCGGCGCGACGCAGGCGCCCGACCTGATGCAGTACCCGCCGGAGCGGAGCATCCCGGCCGAGGAGTCGTGGCGGATCGGCAGCGGCGAGTCTCGTTTCCAGACCGCGAGCGATGCTCTGCTGTCCTGGGCGGCGCAGCGGGGAGCCGGGCTGGAGCTCAAAGATGTGCGCCCGGCATCCGGACCCATGTACTCAGGTGTCAGCTTCGACGGGGAAGGCAACGCGATCGCGCCGAGCCGCACCGATGCCGATCTGCGCTACGACGCGGACGGCACCCCCTACGTCGGAGCGGGCACCACGATCCGCGTCGACGGCCGGGTGAAAGGCCTGCGCGCGGATGCCGTGCTGCGAGTCATCTTCGCCGTCGAAGAACCACGTCGCGTGGGATTCGCGCTCGGCACGGTGTCGGATTCGGTCGTGAGCGGCGAGGAGTCGTTCATGCTCGAGTGGAACGACAAGGATGAGGTCTGGTTCACCGTCCGCGCGTTCGACGCCCCCGAGGCCGTGCTCTACAAGGTGCTGCCTCGGCTGACGCGCCGACGCCGACGGGAGCTGTTCACGCGGTATCTCCGCGCGATCTCGCCGCTGTACAGCACATCCGCGTGAGGCGCTGATGGGCTCCGCGCTGCCGCTCGGCGAGCCGGCGCCGGCCGACGGCTCACTGCCGCCCGGCACGGCGATCGACGCCCGCACATCGTTCGGCGTCTATCTGCACGTGCCGTTCTGCCGCGTTCGGTGCGGCTACTGCGACTTCAACACCTACACATCGAGTGAGCTGCAAGGGGCAAGGCAGGACCAGTACGCCGACACGCTGCTGCAGGAGATCACCCTCGCCCGGCGGGTGCTGGAGGCATCAGGCCCGCTCCGGCCGGCGCGCACCGTGTTCTTCGGCGGCGGCACGCCGACACTCCTGCCGCCGGGCGATCTCGGACGGATGCTCGGGGGAGTGCGTTCGGCGTTCGGGATCGAGGCGGATGCCGAGGTCACCGTCGAGGCCAATCCCGACACGGTGACGGATGACGTCGCGGCCGAGCTCGCGGTATCCGGAATCACCAGGATGTCGATCGGTATGCAGTCGGCGGTCCCGCGCGTGCTCGCGGCGCTCGACCGCACGCACGAGCCGGCGAACGTGCGGACGGCGCTGATCGCCGCGCGCAGCGTGGGGCTCGATGTCAGCCTGGACCTGATCTACGGCGCACCGGAGGAGACACTCGACGACTGGCGCACATCGCTCGAAGAGGCCATCGCGCTCGCGCCCGATCACATCTCGGCGTACGCGCTGATCGTCGAGGACGGCACGAAGCTTTCGCGGCAGATCCGTCGCGGCGAGGTGCCGGCGCCCGATGACGACCTGCAGGCCGACATGTACGAGCTCGCCGACGAGCTGCTCGCCGCGGCCGGCTACGAGTGGTATGAGGTGTCGAACTGGGCGCGAGACGAGTCGCAGCGCTCTCGTCACAACCTCGCCTACTGGCAGGGCACCGACTGGTGGGGCTTCGGCCCCGGCGCACACAGCCACATCGGGGGTGTGCGCTTCTGGAACGTCAAGCATCCCGCGGCCTACGCACAGCGGCTCGCGGCGGGTGAGTCTCCCGCGGCTGGTCGTGAGAGGCCGGATGCCGCGGCTCGCGCGCTCGAGAGCGTGCTGCTGCGCACCCGGATCCGCGAGGGACTGCCCATCTCCGAGCTGCTGGGCGAGGGGCGCCATGCGGTCGCGGCGCTGATCGCCGATGGCCTGGTGGACGGGCCGTCGGCAGTGCGCGGCACGATCGTGCTCACCCGGCGCGGGCGCTTGCTCGCCGATGCCGTGGTGCGGGCGCTCACCGACTGACGCGCTTCCAGACCGGGCAGGATCCATCCGGTAGAATTGGCACTCCAGTCATGCGAGTGCCAGTGACCCTGGTGCCGAGAGCGGCGTGAGGAGGCGGGATGGTCAGCGAACGCGGTCTGCAGGTGCTGCGAGCGATCGTCCAGGACTACGTCGACACGCGAGAACCCGTCGGCAGCAAGGCGATCGTCGAACGGCACGCGTTCGGCGTGTCTGCCGCGACCATCCGCAACGACATGGCTCTCCTCGAAGACGAAGAGCTCATCGCCGCCCCGCACACCTCATCGGGCCGTGTGCCCACCGACAAGGGCTACCGGGTGTTCGTCGATCACCTCTCGGCTCTGCGCCCGCTCAGCCCCGCCCAGCGCACCGCGATCTCCTCGTTCCTCGAGGGCCCCGGTGACCTCGACGACGTGCTGGTCCGCACCGTGCGGGCACTCACCCAGCTGACCGGCCAGGTCGCCATCGTCCAGTACCCGTCGTTCGCGCGAGCACGCGTCACGCATGTCGAGCTCGTGCAGCTCGGCGCTGGACGCATGCTCGTCATCGTCGTGACCGACACCGGTCGGGTCTCGCAGCGGATGACGGTCGTCGGCGCCGATTTCGACGACGAGGATCTGGCCCGGATGCGCGCCGAACTCGGCACGCTCCTCGTCGGCCGCTCGGTGCGTGAAGGCGTGCAGCGCATCGGCGACCACCTCGCGCAGGCCAGTCCGGCAGCCGCGTCACGCGACGCAGCCATCGCGGTGATTCTGCGGGTCGTCGCCGAGGAGCTGGAGGAGTTCCGTCAGGACCGGCTCGTCCTCGCCGGAAGCGCCACCCTCGCGCGACGCGAGGCCGACTTCCGCGGCAGCATCTACCCCCTTCTCGAGGCCATCGAGGAGCAGGTGACGATACTCCGGCTCATGAGCGAGATGGTCGCCGACGACCAGGGGCTCGCCACGAGCATCGGCCGCGAGAACGAGCCGTTCGGTCTGGGTGAGGCCTCGGTGCTCGCAAGCGATTACGACGCCACCGGTTCGCGCGCCCGCGTGGGCGTGCTCGGACCGACGCGAATGGATTACCCGACGAACCTCGCCGCCGTGCGGGCTGTGGCCCGCTACCTCACGCGGCTGCTCGAAGAAGACGAGAGCAGCCGCTGAACGTCGGCGACGAATTGACACGATCCGCGGCGTGCCGCGGCAAGGAAGGCGATTGTGGCTGACCATTACGAGGTGCTCGGCGTCGCGCGCGATGCGAGCACCGACGAGATCAAGAAGGCGTACCGACGCCTGGCGCGGCAGCTGCACCCCGACGTGAACCCCGGTGCGGAGGCGTCCGAACGGTTCAAGCTCGTGACTCACGCCTATGACGTGCTCAGCGACCCTGACCAGCGCGCCCGCTACGACATGGGCGGTGACCAGCCGTTCGGCGGCGCCGGAGGTGCCGGCGGGTTCGGCGGCTTCAGCGACATCTTCGAGACGTTCTTCGGCGCGGCCGGAGGCGGCCGGGCGGGTCGCCCGCGCTCACGGCGCGAGCGCGGACAGGACGCACTGGTGCGCGTCACCCTCGAGCTCGGGGATGTCGTGTTCGGCGTCCACCGAGAGATCGAGGTCGACACCGCGGTGGTCTGCGAGACATGCAAGGGCTCCTGCTGCCAGCCGGGCACCTCGCCCGTGACGTGCGACATCTGCCATGGCAGCGGAAACGTGCAGCGGCAGGTGCGCAGCCTCCTCGGCAACGTGGTGACCACGCAGCCCTGCAACGTCTGCCAGGGCTACGGCACGACGATCCCGTACCCTTGCGCGACCTGCCAGGGACAAGGCCGTGTACGCGCCCGCCGAACGGTGTCGCTCGACATCCCCGCCGGCGTCGAGACCGGTCTGCGGCTTCAGCTGCCCGGCTCGGGCGAGGTCGGTCCTGCCGGCGGCCCCAACGGCGACCTGTACATCGAGGTCACGGTGTCTCCGCACGAGACCTTCAGCCGTGACGGCGACGATCTGCTCGCCACGCTCGAGGTCTCGATGCCCGATGCCATCCTCGGCACCACGACGACGATCGAGTCACTCGACGGCTCCGTCGAACTCGAGCTCAGGCCCGGCGTGCAGGCCGGCGACATCCTGACCATCAAGGGCCGCGGCATCACCCCGCTACGCGGCTCGCAGCGCGGCGATCTGCGGGTCGGCGTGCACGTCGTCACGCCCACGCGCCTCGACGCCAGGGAGCGCGCGCTCATCGAGGAGTTCGCCCGGCGCACGAAGGCTCCGGGGCCGCGGCTTGCCGAGTTCCACCAGGGACTGTTCGCGAAGCTCCGCGATCGCTTCCGGAACGGCTGAGCCGGATGCCGCTCCACTTCGTCCTCGACGAGCCCACAGCTGCGGGTGCCGGGGACGTCGTGACGCTCACCGGCGCAGAGGCGCATCACGCGGCCACGGTACGGCGGGTGCGAGTCGGCGAGGACGTCACGATCGGCGACGGTCGCGGAGCGTGGCTGACGGGGGAGTGCCAGTCGGTGGCGCCTCGCGAGGTCGTGGTGCGGATCCTCGCCCGCTCCGACGTGCCGCGGCCCAGACCGCGAATCGTGCTGGTGCAGGCCCTCGCCAAGGGCGACCGGGACGAACTCGCGGTGCAGACGGCGACCGAGCTCGGCGTCGACGAGATCGTGCCGTGGCAGGCGGCGCGGAGCGTGTCGCGATGGGATGAGGCCAAGGCGGCCAAGGGTCGCGCACGTTGGGCGGCGATCGTCCGCGAGGCCGCCAAGCAGGCGCACCGCGCCTGGCTCCCCGAGGTCGCCGCGCTGCAGACCACCGCCGACCTTTCGCACCGTGCCGCGGCCGCCCGTGTGCTGGTCTTGGAGCCGACCGCCGAGACCGCCCTCACCGCGCTGTCGTTCACGACGGATGACGACATCGTCCTCGTCGTCGGACCGGAGGGCGGCATCGCACCCGAGGAGCTCGACGCGCTGACGTCGGCCGGAGCGACGACGGTACGACTCGGCGACACCGTGCTTCGCACATCGACCGCCGGACCGGCCGCCCTCGCGATCGTGAGCGCCGAGCTCGGGCGCTGGTAGCCGGCGTCGGCGGCCGCGGACCGGCCGCGGAGGCCGTCGCTAGACTTGAAGCATGAGCGAACCGTCGATCTTCACGAGAATCCTGAAGGGAGAGATCCCCTCCGAGATCATCGCCGAGACCGAGAACGCGTTCGTCATCCGCGACATCGCACCCAAGGCCCCGGTGCATCTCCTCGTGATCCCGAAGACCGAGGACTACCGCAACGTCGTCGAGCTGGCCGCCGGCGACCCCGATCTTCTCGTCGAGCTCGTCGGACTGGCGAACAGCGCCGCCTCCGAGCATTCCGACGGTGACTTCCGTCTCATCTTCAACACCGGCGAGAGGGCGGGGCAGACGGTGTTCCATGTTCACGCCCATGTCCTGGCCGGTGGGCTCGAAGAGAAGAGTCTCGGTGCCTGACGATTCACCCACGGTCGACCGCGTCTACGCGGACGGCGTCGCCATGGTCCAGCTTCTCGGCCCGCAGGACAGACTGCTGCGAGTGGTCGAGCGAGAGCATCCGACCGTCGACGTGCTCGTGCGCGGCAACGAGATCACCCTCACCGGCTCGGCCGAGGCCGTCGCAGCCGCGCGCGCGCTGGTGGACGAGCTGCTCGCGATGACCAAGGCCGGCCACGACCTCGCGCCCGCCGACGTCTCGTCGTCCAACAAGATCCTGCGTGTCGACGGCGGCCAGCGACCCTCCGAGGTGCTGGGCGAGGCGATCCTCTCGACGCGCGGGCGCATCATCCGCCCCAAGACCCTCGGGCAGAAGGCCTACGTCGACGCGATCGAAGAGAACACGATCGTGTTCGGCATTGGGCCCGCCGGCACGGGCAAGACCTACCTGGCGATGGCCAAGGCGGTGCAGGCGCTGCAGCGCAAGGACGTCAGCCGGATCATCCTCACGCGGCCCGCGGTCGAAGCAGGGGAGCGGCTCGGATTCCTCCCCGGAACGCTGAACGACAAGATCGACCCCTACCTGCGGCCGCTCTACGACGCGCTCAACGAGATGATGGACCCCGAGATCGTGCCGAAGCTCATGGCGAGCGGCACGATCGAGGTCGCCCCGCTGGCCTATATGCGCGGACGCACGCTGAACGACTCGTTCGTCGTGCTGGATGAGGCGCAGAACACGACGCCCGAGCAGATGAAGATGTTCCTCACGCGTCTGGGCTTCGGCACTCGGATGGTGGTCACCGGCGACATCACGCAGATCGACCTGCCGCTGGGCGCCTCGGGGCTTCGGCTGGTGACCCGAGTGCTCAACGAGATCGACGACATCCATTTCGCCTACCTGACGAGCGACGACGTCGTGCGGCACAGCCTGGTCGGCCGGATCGTGGATGCGTACACCGAGTACGACGAGCGACGTCTCGCCGGGCGTCGCGAGCGGGATGAGGCATCCGAGTTCGCGAATCGCGCCGATCGCCGCTCCGGGGTGCGCCCCGCCGGGCCGCGGGACCATCTGCCCAAGCGAGGCCGCTCATGACCATCGAGATCAACAACGAATCCGGCATTCCGGTCGATGAGACCGTGCTGCTGCGACTCATGGAGCACGATCTGGCCGAACTGCACGTGAGTCCCGATGCGGATGTCGCCATCATGCTCGTCGATGAGGGCGCGATGGAGGCGCTCCACGTCCAGTGGATGGACGAGCCGGGCCCGACGGACGTGCTGAGCTTCCCGATGGATGAGCTCCGCCCCGGCACCGAGGACATGCCGACCCCCGCCGGACTGCTGGGCGACATCGTGCTGTGCCCGCAGGTCGCCGAGACCCAGGCCGTCGCGGCGAAGCACTCCACGATGGACGAACTCGTGATGCTGACGACGCACGGCCTGCTCCACCTCCTCGGCTTCGATCACGCCGAGCCCGAGGAGGAGCGCGAGATGTTCGGGATCCAGAAGGACCTCATCGTGGGCTTCCAGGCCGCCGAACGTCGCCGCGGCCGCACATGACAGCGGCCCTCCTCCTCGTCGCTGCGGCGCTGCTCCTCGCCTTCGGTTTCCTCATGGTCGCGATCGACGCAGCGCTGGGCGTCACATCGCGTGCCGACCTCGCCGAACTCGGCGCAGGGGGACGCAACGCTCCCTATCTGCGCAACATCGCCGCCGATCCCGACGCGCACGCCAACGCTGTCGTGTTCATCCGCGTGCTCGCGGAGACCACAGCGGCGGTGCTCGTCACGGTGGCCTTCACGCTGCTGTTCGACAGCATCTGGTGGGCGATGCTCGCGGCAGCCGTGCTCATGACCGGCGTCTCGTACGTCGTGGTGGGCGCGAGCCCCCGGAATGTCGGAAGGCTTCACGCCACCGGCCTGCTCCGAGCGTCGGCACCCGTCATCCGCGGCGTGCGCATCATCCTCGGTCCGCTCGCGCACGGACTCGTGGTGATCGGCATGAGGATCACGCCGGGAGCATCCCGCGGGTCGTCGTTCGCGTCCGAGCAGCAGCTGCTCAGCATCATCGACGAGGCCGCCGAGAACGAGCTCATCGAGCAGGACGATCGGGAGCTCATCCACTCGGTGTTCGACTTCACCGACACGTACGTGCGAGCGGTGATGGTGCCGCGCACCGACATGGTCACGGTGGATGCGTCGGCGTCCACGCGCGAAGCCATGGCGATCTTCCTCGACAAGGGCGTGTCGCGTGTGCCGATCGTCGATGACGACGCGGACGACGTCGTCGGCGTGCTGTACCTCAAGGATCTCGTGCAGTTCGGCTTCCGCGACGAGTCCGGCTGGCGGGATGCACCCATCACCCGGATCACACGACCGGCCGTGTTCGTGCCTGAGTCCATGAAGGCCGAGACGCTCCTGCAGCAGATGAAGCGCGACGCCGTCCACGTCTGCCTCGTGATCGACGAGTACGGCGGCGTGTCTGGGCTCGTGACCCTCGAGGACCTCATCGAGGAGCTGGTCGGCGAGATCGCCGACGAGTACGACCCGCGGGCCGACGAGGTGACCGAGCTCGAACCCGGTCGGTTCCGGGTGAGCGCGCGCCTCGGGCTCGATGAGGTCGGCGACCTGTTCGGCATCGAACTCGAGGACGAGGACGTCGACTCGATCGGCGGACTGCTCGGCAAGGTGCTCGGGCGCGTCCCGCAGCCCGGTGCGACGGCGGAGTACGGTGGCCTCATCATGACCGGCGGCGCCTCACGCGGTCGCGGTCGCGGGATCTCGTCGGTCTTCGTGGAGCGAGGCGAGGCGCTGGACGCCGAGCCCGCCTCGGGACGAGCACCGCGCACCGAAGAGATCCGCACCCTGACGCCGCGAAGCGGCGAGGTGCGCGTCTCCAAGAAGAAGGAGCGATCATGACCGCGACGGTCCCTGAGCCCGAGGAGGGGTCCCTCGGGGCTCCCGTGGTTCGACAAGCTGACCAACCGGTCGACGGCTTCGCTGAGCGTGTCGAAGGGCGATCCGGTTTCGTGACATTCGTCGGCCGGCCGAATGTCGGCAAGTCGACGCTCACGAACGCTCTGGTGGGCGAGAAGGTCGCCATCACGAGCGACAAGCCGCAGACCACGCGACGCGCCATCCGCGGCATCCTGAACCGTCCTGGCGGACAGCTCGTCATCGTCGACACGCCCGGGCTGCACAAGCCTCGGACGCTGCTCGGCCAGCGGCTGAACGACCTCGTCGAACAGGTTCTCGGCGACGTGGACGTGATCGGCTTCTGCGTGCCGGCGATCGAGAAGGTCGGACCGGGCGACAAACGCATTGCCGAATCCCTCGACGGGTACCGTCGCGCCAAGAAGGTGGCGATCGTGACCAAGACGGATGTCGCCAGTCGCGAGCAGATCACCGACCGCCTGATGGAGGTCGACAGTCTTCGCGAGGACTGGGCTGCCGTCATCCCCCTCTCGGCGCTCACCGAAGATCGGCTCGATGTGCTCACGGACGAGCTGCTGGCGCTCCTGCCGGTCGGCCCCGCCCTGTATCCCGACGGCGTGGTGACCGACGAGTCCGACGAGGACCGCATCGCCGAGATGATCCGCGAGGCTGCGCTGGAGGGCGTCCGCGATGAGCTGCCGCACTCGATCGCGGTGGTCGTCCAGGAGATCCGAGCCCGAGAGGACTCCGACCTGACCGACGTCTTCGCCGACATCGTGGTGGAGCGAGACAGCCAGAAGGCGATCATCATCGGTCGCAAGGGATCCCGACTGCGAGACGTCGGCGCGAGGGCGCGTGCCGGCATCGAACCGCTCATCGGCTCGCGGGTCTACTTATCGCTCCACGTTCGTGTGGCGAAGGAGTGGCAGCGCGACCCGAAGCAGCTCGGGCGAATGGGCTTCTGACGTGGCCAGGCGATGGACAGCATCCGCCCCAGGCGGTCCCGACACGTGGGAGTTCGCCGAGTACGACGTGCCCGCTCCGCAAACGGGCGAAATCACGATCCTGGTGCGGGCGGCGGGAGTCAATCCGGCCGACTACAAGCACGTCGCGCGGCCGGGTGCGACGTTCCCGATTCCGATCGGCTACGAGGTGTCGGGAGTGGTCACGGGGATCGGGCCCGGCACCCGGATCGGATCGGGCACGGTCGAGGTCGGCGACGAGGTGATCGCCTTCCGCGTGCAGGGCGGGTACGCCACCGAGCTCACCGTCGCCGCCGACAAGGTCTTCGCCAAGCCGGAATCGCTCTCTTTCGAGGCGGCCGCGAACCTGCTGCTGGCAGGTGCGACCGCGTCCGAGATGCTTCATGTGACCGGCGTGGTCACCGGCGAGAACATCGTGGTACACGGTGCGTCCGGCGCCGTGGGCGTCAGCGTGCTGCAGCAGGCGCGGCTGCTGGGTGCGCGTGTCGTCGGCACCGCGAGCCCGTCGAGCTTCGAGCGCGTGAAGCGGTACGGCGGCATCCCAGTGGCATACGGTCCGGGGCTCGTCGACCGCGTGCGGGATGCCGCCGCCGGCCCGATCGTCGCAGCTCTCGACACCGTCGGCACCGACGAGGCGGTCGACGCCTCACTCGAGCTCGTGGCCGATCGCTCGAGGATCGTGACGATCGCGGCGCAGCGCCGTGCGGCGCAGGACGGGATCCTGGCGATCGGCGGGGCCATGCCGGCGAGCGCCGCCTACCGCAACGGGATCCGGGCGCACCTCATCGACCTCGCAGGTGCCGGTGCACTCGAGGTGCCGATCGCGCGCACGTTCCCGCTCGCCGATGCGCCCGCGGCACTGCGGTTCCTCGCAGAAGGGCATCCGGGCGGCAAGATCGCCCTCCTGCCCTGAACGAAGAGCACCGCGCGCCCCGCCGAAGCCATGGCGGGGCGCGCGAGCGGCGCTCGTCAGCGCCTGGGGCCGCATCGCGACGGTTCGGAACCGCGGCGCGAAGCGGGGGGCTGCTACCCGTCGACCGGATGCATCGCGGAGCGGATGATCACGACATCGTCGCCGTAGTCGTCGTCCGCGGCATCCTGCCAGGTGCCGTCATCCCACACGACATCCACGAAAAGCCAGCCGTTCTCGGGGTACGACGACAGGTACGCATCGCCCAGGATGTCGGGAAGCGACTCCTGGATCTGCAGCAGTTCGTCCTCGTCACCCGCGCCTGCCTTTCCGCCGGTGGGGTCCGCGGCCGGCATGGGGTCATAGAGCGCCAGCATGATGGGCGGCTGCGTGACGGCGAACTGCTCGCCGTCATATGTGCCCTGCACCGCGTACGTGCCCCACGTCACGTCGCCCGACGTCTCGGAGCCGTCGACGCCGTCCCACGACCAGTTCGTGAGGGGGATGCCGGAGCACTGCGGCGGGTAAGACTCTGCGACCGCGCCGAGGCACAGTTCGGCCGTGCCGTCGACATCCATCACCGTGCCCTGCGCCACCACGTCGCCCTCCGGCGGCGCCGGCCACAGCGAACCGAGCGACTGCCCGGGAGGCGCGTCGGAAGCCGCGGGCGCGGCAGAGGGAGTCGCGCATCCCGAGAGCGCGATGACGGATGCCGCGCCCAGCGCGAGCGCGAGAAGGTTTCGACGATGACCTGTCATACCCCCAGAGTGTCAGCGTTCGGCAGATCGTCTCAGGATCTCGGAGGTTCGCACCGGCCGCGCGGCGGGTGTAGCCTGGGCGCATGCGTGCACGCTCGCTTCTCCTTAGCTGCCGCGACGAGGCCTCGATCTAGGGCCCCCCTCGTCGCGGAGCTTGTTGTCGGCCCGCTCACTTGACGAGGAAGAAGCGACCCATGAAGAACAACCAGAAGCCCTCGAGCATGCCGGTCCACCGGTACCGCCCGTACCACGAGCAGCTCACCGTCCATCTGCCGGACCGCACCTGGCCGGATGCCCGCATCACCGCACCGCCGCGCTGGTGCGCGGTCGACCTGCGCGACGGCAACCAGGCGCTCATCGATCCGATGAGCCCCGAGCGCAAGCGCGTCATGTTCGACCTGCTGGTCAGCCTGGGCTACAAGGAGATCGAGGTCGGCTTCCCCTCGGCGAGCCAGACGGACTTCGACTTCGTCCGCCAGCTCATCGAAGACGACCTCATCCCCGACGACGTGACCATCCAGGTGCTGACCCAGGCGCGCGAGCACCTCATCGAGCGCACGTACGAATCGATCGCCGGTGCGAAGCAGGCCATCGTGCACCTCTACAACTCGACGAGCGTGCTGCAGCGCGACGTCGTCTTCCGCACCGACAAGCAGGGCATCATCGACATCGCCGTCGACGGCGCGCGCCTGTGCCGCAGCTTCGAGCACCGCATCCCCGAGACCAAGGTCTACTACGAGTACTCGCCCGAGAGCTACACGGGCACCGAGCTCGAGTTCGCTCTCGACGTCTGCAACCAGGTGCTCGAGGTGTTCGAACCGACACCCGACCGCAAGGTCATCATCAACCTGCCAGCGACCGTCGAGATGGCGACGCCGAACGTGTACGCGGACTCGATCGAGTGGATGAGCCGGAACCTGGCGCACCGCGAGAACGTGATCCTCTCGCTGCACCCGCACAACGACCGCGGCACGGCGATCGCCGCAGCCGAGCTGGGCTACATGGCGGGTGCGGACCGCATCGAGGGTTGCCTGTTCGGCAACGGCGAGCGCACCGGCAACGTCGACCTCGTCGCGCTGGGCATCAACCTGCTGACGCAGGGGATCGACCCGCAGATCGATTTCAGCGACATCGACCAGGTCAAGCGCACCGTCGAGTACTGCAACCAGCTGCCGGTGCCGGAGCGCAGCCCGTGGGCGGGCGACCTGGTCTTCACCGCGTTCAGCGGGTCGCACCAGGACGCCATCAAGAAGGGCTTCGAGGCCATGGAGGCCCGCGCCGTCTCGGACGGCGTGACGCTGGACGACCTCGAATGGGCCGTGCCGTACCTGCCGATCGACCCGAAGGACCTCGGTCGCTCGTACGAGGCCGTCATCCGGGTGAACTCGCAGTCCGGCAAGGGCGGTGTGGCCTATCTGCTCAAGACCGACCATGCTCTCGACCTGCCGCGGAGGCTCCAGATCGAGTTCTCGGGGGTCGTTCAGGCGAAGACGGATGCCGACGGCGGCGAGGTGACGAGCGACCAGATCTGGTCCATCTTCACCGACGAGTACCTGCCGTCGACCGTCGCGGATGAGCGGTGGGGTCGATTCGAACTCGTCGCCACCCGTACGCAGAGCGACATGTCGGGCGATGTGTCACTCGAGGTCACGCTGCGCGACGGCGACGATCGGGTCGACGCATCCGGTCACGGCAACGGCCCGGTGGCCGCATTCCTCGAGGTCGTCCGCGCACAGGGGTTCGACGTCGTCCTGTACGACTACGTCGAGCACGCCCTGAGCGCCGGCGGCGACGCGCAGGCGGCCGCGTACGTCGAGCTGCAGGTCGATGGCGAGCGCCTGTGGGGCGTCGGCATCGACGGTGACATCTCCACCGCGTCGCTCAAGGCGATCGTGTCGGGCGTCAATCGGGCGATCCGCACGCGCGAGCGCGAGGGTGTGCTGACCAGCGCCTAAGTCGTGGCCGCGGTCCGCGACGCCGTCGTCGTCGCGGGCTGCGGCGCAGGTCTGCTGAGCAGCGCCGCGACAAGGAAGCAGACTCCGCCGAGGAACGTGCCGGCATTCGCCCAGAGCTCGTTCACCAGGTTGCCGGTTTCGGGGATGACGTAGGCCCCGATCGCGGAGATGCCGAAGAACACCGAGCCGGCCATGTTCAGCCACGTGCACTGCCAGGTTCGCGCGAGCGGGTCCCAGAGGCGGTCGCGCTCGGTCGTCGCCACGACGGCGAAGGCACTGGCCACGAGGAATGCGATCGACCCGAGGGCGTCCGGTCGCCATCCGCCGCTGTCCCCGGGCGACTGGATCGCAACGATGAGGGCTTCCGTGGTGCTGACGTTGAAGAAGAGGGTTCCCACGAACTGGACTGCCGCTGCCCACCAGTCGAAGACATTCGGTCGGTCGGTGTCGCGTCGGGGTGGTTTGCGGCCGCTCAGTGCGAGCTGGATGCCGGCGGCGGCGGTGAAGAACAGCGCACCGACGAAGAACGTGGCGGCATCGAGGACCGGGCCGACCGCAGTCGCGTACCAAGGGACTGCGCCGACCATGAAGAAAAGGGATCCGATCGCGAAGCCCCACGCTTCGCGCCGCAGTCGCAGTCCGGTGTCGTGCGTCATGATCCGAGCGTAGAGCCGGTGGTGCGTGGGAACGTCACTCCCGGAGCATGACGCAGAGCCCGATGCGGTCCCAATAGCATGAGCGGCATGACGATCACGAATGAGCCCGCGCACCGCGCAGAGCCCGCCCACGCCTTCACCGGTATCGGCGATCAGAACCAGCTCAACCCCCTCTTCGCACGGGCAGGTGAGGCAACCGACTTCCCGCTCAACCAGCTCCCGCCGAGCGAGTCCCTCCCCGAGACGGCCTACCAGGTCGTCCACGACGAGGCGATGCTCGACGGCAACTCGAGGCTCAACCTCGCCACCTTCGTCGGCACGTGGATGGATCCCCACGCCGATCGGCTGTACTCCGAGACCGCCGACAAGAACATGGTCGACAAGGACGAGTACCCGCAGACCGCGGCCATCGAGACGCGCTGCTGGAAGATGATCGCGACGCTGTGGAATTCGCCCGACACCGAGAACTCGATCGGCACATCGACGATCGGGTCATCGGAAGCCTGCATGCTGGGCGGTCTTGCCCTCAAGCGCCGCTGGCAGCTCGCGCGACGCGCGGCCGGCACGTCGACCGAGAAGCCGAACCTCATCCTCTCGAGCGCCGTGCAGGTGTGCTGGGAGAAGTTCTGCAACTACTGGGACGTCGAACCGCGCTACGTCCCGATCACGGACGAGCACAAGTGCCTCGACGGTCACGACCTCGAAAAGTACGTCGATGAGAACACCATCGGCGTCGTCGCCATCATGGGCGTGACGTACACGGGTGTCTACGAGCCCGTCGCCGAGATCGCGAAGGCGCTCGACAAGATCCAGGCCGACACCGGACTCGACATCCCGATTCACGTCGATGGCGCATCCGGCGGCATGATCGCACCGTTCCTGCAGCCCGAGCTCGAGTGGGACTTCCGTGTGGAGCGGGTCGCGTCGATCAGCACCTCGGCGCACAAGTACGGCCTCGTCTACCCGGGCCTCGGCTGGGTGGTGTGGCGGACGGTCGACGATCTCCCCGCGGAGCTCGTGTTCGATGTCACCTATCTCGGCGGCCACATGCCGAGCTTCGCCCTGAACTTCTCACGACCGGGCGCCCAGGTGCTCCTGCAGTACTACCTGTTCCTGCGCCTGGGGTGGGACGGATACTACAAGGTGCAGAAGGCATCCCAGGATGTCGCCGTCTATCTCGCCGGCGAGATCGCCAAGATGCCGGCGTTCGACCTGTGGAACGACGGCACGGACATCCCGGTCTTCGCGTGGCGGCTGACGAAGGACTACACCGACAAGTGGAACCTGTATCACTTGTCCGAGCGCCTTCGCCTCAAGGGCTGGCTGATCCCCGCCTACCCGATGCCCGATGACCTCACCGATGTCGTCGTCCAGCGGATCGTGGTGCGGAACGGACTGAGCCGCAACCTCGCGGAGAGCCTCGTGGTCGACATCCAGGAAGCGGTCGCCTACCTCGACGCACTCGAGTCACCGATGCCGACCGAGGGACTGATCTCGACCTTCACTCACTGACCGTCACTGCTTGACGATCGGGATCGCAGAGGTCTCGACCGCGACCTTGCGCAGATGGAGTGCGCGCTGCTCTGGCAGCGAGATGTCGAACATCACGGCGAGCAGCCGGATGGCGGTGGTGACGGCGACGCCGACGGAGGCGGCGACGACCAGATCGGCGCCGAACGCGTCCATCGTCGCGACGACCAGGCACCCGACACCGGCGGCGACGGCGTAGAGCGAGCCGACATGCATGATGGCGACCGGAAGTCCCATGATCACGTCGCGCAGGATGCCGCCGCCCACAGCGGAACAGACCCCCACGAACACCGCGGGGATGAGTGGCAGTCCGAGCACCAGGGCCTTGCTGGTGCCGAACGCGCCGAAGAGTCCTATCACGAGGGCGTCGAGGCCGACGATCACGGCATTGAGACGTCGGAAGAGGCCGGCGAGCAGCATCCCGACCAATGCGGCTCCGGTCGCGGTGATCAGGTACCAGTTGCTCTGCAGGGTGACAGGGGTCACATTCAGCAGCAGATCGCGGATGAGGCCGCCGCCCATGCCCATGACGATTCCGATGATCGTGACTCCGAGCAGGTCGAGTCGGCGCTGACCACGGAATCCGGATGCGAACAGGGCTCCCTGCACACCGCCGAGGCCGACCGCGATGAGGTCCGCCCACAGCGGGATAACGAAGAGCTTCTCATCCACGCCTCCATTGTGGGCGTCCGACTGCGCGACACCGGTGCGCACCGCCGTCGACCTGCGTGCGCGCCGCCGAGCCGGCGGGGGAGGCGGCGGCCATAATTGAGTGGTGCCCACCTACCGCGACGAGGTCGTGGTCCTCCGCACCCACAAGCTGGGCGAGGCGGATCGGATCGTGACGATGCTGAGCCGCCGTCACGGCAAGGTCCGGGCGGTGGCCAAGGGCGTTCGTCGCACGTCGTCGCGGTTCGGCGCGCGGCTCGAGCCGTTCATGGTGGCCGACGTGCTGCTGTACCAGGGCCGATCGCTCGACATCGTCCAGCAGGCCGAGTCGCTGGGCTCGTATGGCGCCGACATCGCGGTGCACTACGACCGCTACACCTCGGCGCACGCCATGGTGGAGGCGGCGGACCGGCTGAATGAGGCCGAGGCGACAGTCGAGCAGTACCTGCTGCTGGTCGGCGGGCTGCGAGCCCTCGCCGCCGGCGATCACGCATCGCGCAGCATCCTCGACTCCTACCTGCTGCGCGCGATGTCGCTCTCGGGATGGGCGCCCGGCCTGACCGAATGCGCCCGCTGCGGTGCACCCGGACCGCACGACTCGTTCGTCGCGCAGCTCGGCGGGATGGTGTGCCGCGATTGCGCGCCCGCCGGATCCGCCCGAGTCGATCCGTCGACCGCGAGGCTGCTGCAGTCCCTGCTCTCGGGCGACTGGGCGGACGTGGATGCCGCATCCGCCGGATCGTCCGGCGCGGCGTCGGGGCTCGTCGCGGCGTACGCGCAGTGGCACCTCGAGCGCGGCATCCGCTCGCTCGAGCACGTCTCCTTCAGCGCTCCGGGAACGCACGGATGACCCCGAAGCCGTTCACGCACCGGGATGCCGTCGCGTACCGCGCCGTGGACTGGACGGGGCTGTACCCGCCGGCTTTCCCGAAGGGTGCGGTGCCGAAGCACGTCGCGATCGTGATGGACGGCAACGGGCGATGGGCAAACCGCCAGGGCCTGACCCGGATCGAGGGTCACAAGGCGGGGGAGTCGGCACTGCTGGATGTCGTCGCGGGCGCGATCCAGGCCGGCGTCAAGCACCTCTCGGTGTATGCCTTCTCGACGGAGAACTGGTCTCGCTCGCCTGACGAGGTGCGATTCCTGATGGGGTTCAACCGTGACGTGCTTCATCGCCGCCGCGATCAGCTGAACGAGTGGGGCGTCCGCGTCCGGTGGTCGGGAAGACGCCCGCGCCTGTGGTCCAGCGTCATCAAGGAGCTGCAGTTCGCCGAGCGTCTGACCGCCGGCAACGATGTGCTGACCCTCACGATGTGCGTGAACTACGGCGGTCGGGTCGAGCTCGTCGACGCGGTGCGGGCGATCGGCGACGACATCGCCGCGGGGCGGATCAAGCCCTCTGCGGTGACCGAGAAGCTCATCCAGAAGCGGCTCTATCAGCCCGACATGCCCGACGTCGACCTGTTCATCCGCTCGAGCGGCGAGCAGCGCACCTCCAACTTCCTGCTGTGGGAGTCTGCGTACGCCGAGTTCGTCTTCCTCGACACGCTGTGGCCGGATTTCTCGCGGACCGACCTCTGGCGCGCGATCGAGCTGTACCTCGACCGCGATCGCCGTTTCGGGGGCGCGGTCGACATCCCCGAGCCGCCTGCGCTCTGACTCCCTCCGGCAATGGGTCCCCGAGCGAATCCTGCGAGCGTCGGAGGGCTCCCGCCCGGTGACGGAATAGCCGGAGGGCCGCACGCGGTTGTGCCTGGCATGACGGATGCCATCAAGATCGACGTGTGGAGTGACATCGCCTGCCCCTGGTGCTACATCGGCAAGCGCAATCTCGAGAAGGGATTGGCTGAAGCGTCGACGGATGACAACGCTCCTCGGGTGGAGGTGACGTACCACTCGTTCGAGCTCTCGCCCGACACCCCGACCGACTTCGAGGGCGACGAGTCGGCATACCTCGCCCAGCACAAGGGGATCTCGGCCGATCAGGCGCGGCAGATGCTCGAGCGCGTCACCGGTGTCGCGGCCGCGGCGGGCCTGGAGTACCGCTTCGATCTGCTCAAGCACACGAACACCGTCAAGGCGCACGAGCTGCTCCACTTCGCCAAGGAGCAGGGCCGCCAGCTCGACCTCGCCGAGCGCCTGATGTCGGCCTACTTCACCGAGGGCCGCCACCTCGGTCGCGATGACGAGCTCGTCTCCCTCGCGACGGACGTGGGGCTGAACGCCGCGGATGCCCGCGAGGCGCTGCAGAGCGGACGATTCCTGCCCGCCGTCCGGACCGACCAGGCGCAGGCCGAGGCCTACGGAATCAACGGCGTCCCGTTCTTCGTGATCGACGGCAAGTACGGCGTGTCAGGGGCGCAGCCCGCCGAGGCGTTCACGCAGATCGTCCGTCAGGTGTGGGCCGAGCACCGCGAGTCCGTCGAGGCCTAGTTCGCCGCCCGGCAGAGGTCAGCGCGGGAGGTGCTGCTCGATGACCTCGACGATGGCCGGGTCGTCGGGCTTCACCTGCGGGCGGAAGCGGTGCACATCGCCCTGTGGCGTCAGCACGAACTTCTCGAAGTTCCACACGACCGGACCCTTGTTCCCCTCGGCGTCCCGCGCCTTCTTGAGAGCCTTGTAGATCGGCGCAGCCTTGCCGCCGTTAACTTTCACCTTGTCGAGGATCGGAAAGCTGACGCCCCACGTCACCGAGCAGTACTCGAGGATCTCGTCCATCGATCCCGGCTCTTGACCCATGAACTGATTGCACGGGAATCCGAGCACCGTGAAGCCACGGTCGGCGTACGCGCGCTGCAGCTTCTCGAGCTGCTCGTACTGGGGAGTGAGGCCGCACTTCGAAGCGACGTTGACGATCAGCACCACGTCATCGGCGTAGTCCGACAGCGTCGCGGTCGCGCCATCGGCCGTATGGAACGGGATCCGGCGAAGGTCTGTGAGCGTGGCCGCTGTCATATATGCAGGCTAATGCACCCGCTTCGGGAGGAGCCGCGCGGCGGTGGGTCTCGCACCGCCCGCACAGCGCATGTCTGGGAGAATAGGAGGGTGACCATCGCCCTTGCCCCCGAGCGGACCCTTCGCATCGGTCCGATCGCGCTCGACGCCCCCGTCGTGCTCGCGCCGATGGCGGGCATCACGAACACCGCCTTCCGCCGACTGTGCCGCGAATACGGCGCCGGACTGTACGTCAGCGAGATGATCACGTCACGCGCGCTGGTGGAGCGCAATGCGACCACCATGCGGCTCATCACCCACCACGAGTCCGAGACGCCGCGATCGATCCAGCTGTACGGCGTCGACCCGGCGACTGTCGAAGGCGCCGTCCGGGTGCTCGTCGAAGAGGACCGGGCCGACCACATCGATCTGAACTTCGGATGCCCGGTGCCCAAGGTGACACGCAAAGGCGGCGGCGCCGCGCTCCCGTGGAAGCTCGAGCTCTTCCGAGACATCGTCACCCGAGCCGCCCGCGCCGCCGGCGACATCCCGCTCACAGTGAAGATGCGGAAGGGCATCGACTCCGACCATCTCACCTACCTCGATGCCGGTCGGATCGCCGAGGACGCCGGAGTCGCGGCCGTCGCGCTGCACGCCCGGACAGCTGCCGAGTTCTACTCCGGCCAGGCGGACTGGTCGGCGATCGCGAAGCTCAAAGAGGCCGTGACGAGCGTTCCGGTACTCGGCAACGGCGACATATGGTCTGCAGAAGATGCCGTGCGCATGATGGACGAGACCGGGTGCGACGGCGTGGTGGTCGGTCGTGGCTGCCTCGGCCGACCCTGGCTGTTCGGTGACCTGGCGCGAGCTTTGGGGCCCTCGACGGACTCAGGGGCGGGTGAGGTGGACGCCACCCTGGGCTTCGTCGCGGATGCCTTCCGCCGCCATGCGGAGCTGCTGGTCGAGTTCTTCGAGGACGAGGATCGCGGCTGCCGCGATATCCGCAAGCACGTCGCCTGGTACTTCAAGGGCTATCCGGTGGGCGGCGACACGCGCGCGAGGCTGGCGACGGCGTCGAGCCTCGCCGAGATCGACGAGCTGCTCGCGACCCTCGAGCTCGACGCGCCCTACCCCGGTGCGGCCGCCGAGGGACAGCGCGGACGCGCGGGCACTCCGAAGCGACCCGCACTGCCCGACGGCTGGCTCGACTCCCGTGAGCTCGGGGTCGAGGCATCCTGTGCCCTTGCCGAAGCGGAGCTCGACCACAGTGGCGGCTGACGGCGACGCCTCCGTGGCGATGGGATTCGCGGCGGAGCGACCCGCAGGCTATGACGACGAGGATGTCGAGCGCTTCCATCGGGAACACCACCGCTCGCAGCGCGATCACTTCGCCCGCGACCGCGCGCGAGTCCTGCATTCGGCTGCGCTGCGGCGGCTCGCCGCCAAGACCCAGGTGCTGAGTCCCGCGAGCCCCGCGGACTTCGCGCGCAATCGCCTGACCCACTCCCTCGAGGTCGCCCAGGTCGGTCGCGAGCTCGCGACCGAGCTGCGCCTCGCGCCTGACGTCGTCGACACCGCGTGTCTGAGTCATGACCTCGGCCACCCGCCGTTCGGGCACAATGGCGAGCGAGCACTGAACGACTGGGCCGAAGACATCGGTGGGTTCGAGGGCAACGCGCAGACCCTTCGGATCGTGACGCGGCTCGAACCGAAGGTGGTCGATGCCTCGGGCCGCGCCTTCGGGCTGAACCTCACCCGTGCCAGCCTCGACGCGACGTGCAAGTATCCGTGGACGGCAGAGCATCCGGTTCCCGATGCGAGCGGACGCAACAAGTTCGGCGTATACCCCGAGGACGAAGAGGTCTTCCGCTGGATGCGCGAGGGCGCACCTGGGCGCGTCCGATGCATCGAGGCCGAGGTCATGGACCTCGCCGACGACATCGCCTACTCCGTTCACGACTTCGAGGATGCGGTCGTGAACCGCTACCTCGACCCGCAGCGGCTCTCAGACGTCCGCGAGCACCAGGCGCTGCTGAGCGCGATTCAGGCGTGGGTCGGCTACGACTTCACGCGAGACGAGCTGGCCGATGCCCTGTACCGACTCATGCGGCTTCCGGAATGGATCCAGAGCTTCGACGGCTCACGGGCGGCGCTCGGCCACCTGAAGAACCTGACGTCCGACCTGATCGGCCGTTTCGCGCGTGCCGCGACCGCGGCCACGCGCGAGGCATATGCCGGCCCCGTCCTCACCCGCTACCGTGGGCACGTCGTCGTGCCGCACGTCATCGAGGCCGAGATGGCGGTTCTCAAGGGGACGATCGGCGCATTCGTCGTCTCCATCGAGGGGCGCAAGAGCATCTACAGGGAGCAGCGTCGCGTGATCAAGCGGCTCGCGTCGGCGCTGTGGGAGATGCCCGAGAACCTCGACACGATCCACAGCGAGGACTTCGCCGTCGCCGGGACGGACGCCGCCCGTCGGCGCGTCGTCGTCGATCAGGTGGCAAGCCTGACCGACCGCTTCGCGATCGCCTGGCACCAACGGCTCGTCGGCGAGGTCGATGTCGCCGGGCTGGGGATCTGGATGCCGGGGATCCGCCCTGTGCCGCCCGCCCTGCACGCGCTCCCCGAACCGCTCGAGGGCTTCTGATGGCCGGACGCATCAGGCAGGCCGATGTCGACGAGGTGAAGGCGCGCACCGACATCGCCGACATCATCGGGGAACGGGTCGCCCTCAAGAGCGCCGGCGTGGGCGCGATGAAGGGTCTGTGCCCCTTCCACGACGAGCGCAGCCCGAGCTTCAACGTGCGCCCGCAGGCGGGGTTCTATCACTGCTTCGGGTGCGGCGAGTCGGGCGATGTCTACTCGTTCCTCCGCCAGATGGACCATCTTTCGTTCACCGAGGCGGTCGAGCGGCTGGCCGCGCGCATCGGATACTCGCTGCACTACGAGGACGGGGGAGCAACTCCCGACAACAGCGGTCGCACGCGCCTGTACGCCGCCAACGCCGCTGCGGCGGAGTTCTTCCGGTCGCAGCTCGCCACATCCGAGGCTGTCGCCGCCCGGAGCTTTCTCGGAGAGCGTGGATTCGACGCCGGCGCCGCGGCGCACTTCGGCGTGGGCTATGCACCGAAGGGCTGGTCCGGAATGCACTCCGCGATGCGCTCTGCGGGCTTCTCCGACGACGAGCTCACCGCGGCCGGGCTCGTGTCGCAGGGACAGCGGGGGGTCTACGACCGGTTCCGTGGCCGCGTCATCTGGCCGATCCGCGATGTCACGGGCCAGGTGATCGGCTTCGGCGCGCGGCGGCTGTACGACGATGACAACGGCCCGAAGTACCTCAACACGCCCGAGACCACGATCTACAAGAAGGCGCAGGTGCTCTACGGGCTCGACCTCGCCAAACGCGACATCTCGCGCGAGCACCGCGTCGTGGTCGTCGAGGGCTACACCGACGTGATGGCGTGCCATCTCGCCGGGATCACGACGGCGATCGCCACATGCGGCACGGCATTCGGATCCGATCACATCACGGTGCTGCGCCGTGTCATGGGCGACGACTCGACCGCCGGTGAGGTGGTGTTCACGTTCGATCCGGATGCCGCGGGCCAGAAGGCGGCGCTCCGGGCCTTCGCGGACGCCAAGCGCTTCAATGCCCAGACGTATGTCGCCACCGGTCCCGAGGGTCTCGATCCGTGCGACCTGAGACTGCAGCGCGGCGACGGCGCCGTTCGCGCCCTGATGGAGCTCAAGGTGCCGATGGTGGAGTTCGTGATCGACCAGCGGATCTCGGGCTACGACTTCGCCAGCGTCGAAGGACGCGTGGGCGCCCTGCGAGCCGCGGCGCCCGTCGTCGCGGAGCTGCGCGACCCGCTCCTCCAGCCCGAATACGTTCGGGTGCTCGCCCGGCGGCTCGGCCTCGACACCGAGGACGTGCGGCGCGAAGTGGAGCGGGCCGGCCGCGGCGGCCCGACCCGCGAGGCGACGCCGGTCTCGACAGACGACGAGGGCCCGACCCGGGTGACGATCGCGTCACTGCCGAAGGCGGCGGATGTCGCGCTCGAGCGCGATGCGCTGATGGGATTCCTCCAGTTCGGTCATCGTATCGACGACGCCCTGCTCCGGCGTGCCGTGAGTCTGCCGTTCCGGCATCCGGCACTCGATGCCGTGCGCGAGGCGGTGAACTCGGCTCCCGATATCTCTCGGCCCGGTTGGGCTGCGGATGCCGTGGGTTCGGTGCGCGAGCCCTACCGCTCTCTCGCGGCCGAACTGCTGACCACCGACTTCCCGGCTCTCACCGACGAGGCAGCCGTGGCATCGACGGCGGACCTGGCACGGCGACTGGTCGCCCGCACGCTCGACCGAGAGAAGGCTGAGCTGCTGGGCGCGATCCAGCGGGTCGCCGCCGGCTCGACGGAGGGTCGCGTCATCCGTCTGCGCCTGCGCGAACTCGACGTCGAACGCCAGAGTCTCGCCGCTGACGCATGACATCCGAGCGTCCGGCTGGCTTCTGGCGCCCGCGCACGCCAGGATGAGCATATGGCTCGACGAAGAGAGGCCGACGTGGCGATCCGCTGCGTGGATCTGTCGATCGCCCGCGCGACCCGCGGTGGCCCGGCTCAGCGAGTCATCGACGGTGTGTCGTTCGTGCTGCCGCACGCCGGGACTCTTGCGGTCATGGGTCCCACCGGCTCCGGCAAATCCAGCCTCGCCACAGTCCTCGCGGGCACGGACGAGATGGGACTCGCCGTGGTCGGCGGCGACGCGCTCGTGGAGGGCGTCCGCGCGCGACGACCGGGGCGCGACCACCGGTATCTGGCCTACGTGACCGGGCATCTGGCGCAGTCCGCGGGTGCGTCCCTGCCTGCGCGCCAGACGGTCTCGGAGGTGATCGGCGAGCCGATCACCAGTCGCGATCGCCACGTCAACCAGCGAGCACTCGCCGTGCGGGTGGCCACGCTTCTCGATGAGCTGATGCTGCCGCTCGGCGCCGCGGCGAAATACCCCTACGAACTCAGCGCCGGCATGCGGCAGCGCGTCGCGTTCGCGCGCTCGCTCGTGCTGCAGCCACGAATCTTCATCGCCGACGAGCCGTTCTCGAACATGGATGTCGAAGTCCGCAAGGCGGCGCGCGACGCCATCATCCGCCGTCGGCGTGAGTACGGGATGTCGGCGCTCATCGTGACCAACGAGGTCGAGGTGGTGCGCGAACTCGATGCGGATGTGCTGCTGCTGCGCGGCGGGCACGCGATCGCTTACGGACACGGCACCAGCGACCTGCTGTGGACGCCCAGCGGGGAGGCCGACAGGCGGCTGATCACCTCGTGACGTGCACGAGCACACCCCCGGCTTTGATAACATAGTCGGGTTGCCCACGCGAGCGGGCATGATCCTCGGTAGCTCAATTGGCAGAGCAATCGGCTGTTAACCGATAGGTTCTTGGTTCGAGTCCAAGCCGGGGAGCGAACGGCTCAGGACTCCACTCCTGGGCCGTTCTTCGTTTGCGCGGCGGTCAGGGTTCGATGGCGTCGACGCCAGGAGTCCACGCCTGACCGGGACGGCCCCAACCCCGCTTGCGAGCGATCTTCTGCGCCGTCTTCCAGTCCGAGTCGTCGAGTCGATCGACGTAGAGCACGCCGTCCAGGTGGTCGAACTCGTGCTGCATGATGCGTGCTCGCCAGCCGTCCACCTCGATGCGGACCGGCTCCCCGTCGAGGTCCGTACCGGTCACCAGCACCGACTCGGATCGGCGGAGCGGGAACCGCTCACCGGGGAACGAGAGGCACCCCTCCGACTCTTCGTCGGGGTCCGGGGCGCCCGGCTCGAGCGGCCGCATCCACAGCTCCGGATCGATGAGCACGCCGCGCCACGGCACACCGTCGTCGTCGGCGTAGTTGTAGGTGTAGATCCGCAGCGACACACCGACCTGCGGAGCCGCGAGGCCCACGCCGGGCGCGGCATCCATCGTCTCGAACATATCGGCGACGAGAGAACGGATGTCGTCGGTGATGTCTCCGACCGGTGCGGCAGGAGCGTGAAGGACGGGGTCACCCATGATGCGAATCGGCAGAACGGCCACGCAATGAGCCTAGCGATCGACATCGGCGGCTATGGTCGAAACGTGGTGTTGACGGCGGACGGGCTCGAGGGCGTAGGCGACACTCTGGTCGGCGTGTTTCAGAACCCCGGTCTGCTCATCGGCATCCCGCTCGCTCTTCTGGGCGCCGTGTTCATGTCGTTCGGCGCGCAGTATCAGCACCGCGGCGTGACCAAGGTCGAGAAGCTGAGCGGCTCTGGCGCCGCGGGCGGCCTCAACGGCGCACAGCTGAAGCGCCTGCTCACCCGGCCCTCGTGGGTGGTCGGCACCGTCATGCTGGGGCTCGCGATCGTGTGCCAGCTCGCCGCGCTCTCGTACGCTCCACTGATCGTGGTGCAGCCACTCGGAGCGATCGCGCTCGTCATCACGACCCTCCTCAACGCGCAGATCAGCGGCCACCGCCCGACGCGGAGGTCGCTCATCGCCATCGCGGCATGTGTCGGCGGCATCTTCGTGTTCGTGACGATCGCGGCGCTCTACGCGATCGACTCTCCTGTCTCCGACCGCCAGCTCATCGTGATCCTGCTGCTGCTCCTGGTCGTCACTCTGGTGTTCGCCGGCCTCTGGATCTGGCGGCGCAAGCGCATGGGGGCGCTGTTCTACATCACGGCCGCGGGCGTCATCTACGGTTTCGTGGCGACCCTCGCAAAGGTCGTGATCACACGCATCCAGTTCGGCGACTTCGAGGGGCTCACCTTCATCTGTCTCGCCGCGCTCCTGATCGTCGCGGCTGTCGGCGCCTACTTCGTGCAGACGGCGTACTCCTCCGGACCGCCCGATCTCGTCATCGCCGGACTCACCGTCATCGACCCGATCGTCGCCATCCTGATCGGCCTCATCGTCCTCAATGAGACAGCCGGCGCCCCCATTTGGGTCTACTTCGCATTCGCCGCCGTCGGCGCTGTCGCCGTCTGGGGGGTGTTCCAGCTGGCCCGCTACCACCCTCAGATCCTCAGCAACAGTCAAGAGCATGCGATCCAGCGCGGAAGTTCAGGGGGCCCGGATGTCGCCCACCCGAGCACGGGATCCATCCGCGTCACCGAAGCCGTCTCGAAGGTCTGGCCCGACCCGCCGGTCAAGGACAAGGGCGACGGTCAGGACCGCTGACGTCGCACGGAGTCAGTCGCGCGGGTCGACCTCGATCACGATGCGTCCCTCTTCGAGGCGGCCCTTGTCGCCGGGCGTCGGTGCGGGCGCGGGCAGTTCCACCTGGGCTTCCCAGGTCGCGCGAGCATCTTCGGCGGACGGCCGCCAGACCGCATCGAAGCCGATGCCGACAGCCGCGAACGAGCCGCCGCCGCCCTCGAGCTGACGCCGGAGATTGTCGCGCTTGAGACGAGGAGCCAGGCCGACCGCGATGAGGGCGACCGTGAGCACGGCAATGATGACGAGCCAGGCGATCACATCCACCGCACGATCATCGCATGACCGGCTGAATACCCGCCAGGCGATAGGCTTTCTGCCGCGGGGCGGTGGCCAAGCTGGTCAAGGCAGCGGGCTCATAACCCGACGATCGTGGGTTCAAGTCCCACCCGCCCCACGAAGAGACGAGCCGTCCGAAAGGGCGGCTCGTCTCTTCGTGGCGCGACAGCATGCTCACATCGCGGCGCCGATGTACGAGTACTTGACGAACACCTCCGGTGCGAGGCCCGCCTCCTCTAGCACTCCCTGCACCGCCGTCAGCATGTACTTGGAATCCCATCCCATGTACAGGAACTGCGCCTCACCGAGGACATCCCACTGTCCGTTCCAGGCCCGGGCGGCGAAGATCGGCCCGCCGCGTCGAGCGCTGAAGGCGACCACGTCGTCGCGCGAGTCGGCCCAGAGTCGCTTGAACACGCGGTTGAAGAGGTACTTGACGTCGTGCACCTCCCAGTGCTCGCCGCGATACTCCACGTACTCGAACTCGCGCTGCCAGCCCGGCGGCCAGCCTCGGCGTCGCTGCGCGTCGAGGATCGGCGTGAGATCGTCGTCATCGATTCCGACGGTCGCCGGGCGCTCCCAGATCTGCACGAAGTCGGAGGTGAGCCGGGAGGTGCGCTCGCCGATCGCCGCCGTGCCCCACGCAGCGACACCCGTGAGTTCTCTCGTGGCCGCGACCTCGCTGCGTGCGTAGATCGAGTCGCGCTTCCGAGGGAAAGGTGCATCCAGCGCTCGCTCGGCGAGCGGCTCCTCGAGCAGTGTCAGGTTCCCGAGGGTCTGCGCGAGGGCGCGATGACTGTTCTGCTCGTCTTCGCTGTAGTCAGCCCACTCACGAACCCCGTCGCCGCTCCAGGCGTTGCCGGGCGACAGCGGGAAGATGTGCTCGACCTCCAGATCGTTGAGTCGATCGACGCCCGCGAGGCGCCCGAGCACGTATGGGGCGTGCGGCAGATCACCGTACTTGAGTGCAACGCGCACCCGTTCGTCAGATGGTGTGATCCGGGCGATCGCATGCACGAGACTCGCGGTGCCCTCCGCGCGAGCACGACACAGCCGGGCGACCAGGTGGTTCGTCGTGACGCCGACGACCGTGCGGCGCAGGAAGAGCGCCTGGATGTGCTCGAGGATGCGCGCGAACGACTCGCGATCGATGATCCCTTGCGCATGATCCCGGTATGCCCGCATGACGAGCGGGTAGGTGCTTCGACCGAACGTGTTGACGTAGCCGAGCTGGCGGCGGATCTCGGCATCCCGCTCCTGCGACGGATCCAGCAGGACGCGATAGATGTCCGAGTACTCCCGCCACTCCGCCGCGTGGCGGCGCAGCGTACCGAGGTCGAGACGCGGAAACTCGTGCCGGAACGCGTCGTACACGCCTCGCGGGCCGGCTACGGCGACCTCACGGCCGGTCGACATGACCATGTAGTGCCGCCAGAAGCTGCCGATCGACTCACCGGTGTTCTGCTCGACCGGAATCCAGAACGACTCCTCGATCTCGCTCTGCTCGGAGTGCGAGAGTCCCATCAGCACGTAGTTGTGGATCAGTTCATGGTCGCGAAGCGGCTCGCCGGTGGAGTTCAGACTCTCGAACGTCTGCTGCGCGTTCGCGTCGGCGCCGAGCGAGATCGCGACGTGCTCGAGCTTCTGCAGTCCCCGCCAGATGCGAGGTGCTTCTTCGGCGAGGATCTGGCTGCGGAAGAACGCGTAGTTGTCGTCGAAGCGGGAGTCTCGCGGCTCGTCTCCGGGCAGCCTCCGGTCGAGGACGACGCCCTCGAACACCTCCGCCCACGCGCGATGGGGGCGCAGCTTGGTGCGGGTCGGATCGTCGGCCCTGACGAGCACTCGCTCGAGCTCGGCGGCGAGCGATGGGTCATCCGTCCGCACCGTGTGGTGAAGGGCCGCGATGAGCAGCATCAGCGTCGTGATCCGCTGCTGCCCGTCGATGAGGACGAGCTCCGAGGCATCGCCGTTGCTCCTGGTCGACAGGATCGAGCCGATGAAGTGCGTCTCGCGTTCGCCCGCCGCGGCGACATCCCGGATGTCGGAGAGCAGCTGTTCGCAGCCGCCGATGTCCCACCGATACTGGCGCTGGTAGACCGGCACCACGATGCTGGTCTCGCCCGCTGACAGCCATGCGATCGTGTTGACGGCGTTCGCATCGACATTCGTCGCAGTGACCATGATCTCGCTTCGTGTTCCCTAACCGGTGTCTGCGCGGAGCGCGCATCCTGATCCACGACACGGCACTCGACCGAAGGGGAGTCTAACCGAGGCGGATGCCGCATCCGGATCCGAAGCGCGGTGCGGCGCGTGGCGCACCCAGGGGCGTCGAGGACCCCGCGGGTAGGCTTGCCTTAGTCGGGCCTGTTAAAACGTGCTGGCCCCCTACGAAAGGCTGATCCACCTCATGGGTTACATCAAGTCCGCCGCTCTCGAAGAGACCGGCTACGTCGTCCTCGACAGCTACAACCAGGAGCTCGATCCGAAGGAGTGGCTCGACATCGAGTACAACGACTGGAAGTCGTCCGGCGACACCCGCTTCGCACCGCTGGCGAGCGCCTTCGGCGAGATCGAGTGCAACGGGTTCTGGAACCACAAGCCGCCGCGCACCGACAAGGACGGCGTCTGGATCGACTCACAGGTCGCGAAGGCTCCGAATCTCACGCGCCGCGCCCAGGAGCCCGGTGCCAACGTCGGTCGCTGCCGTGTCATCGAGCTGCAGCCCACTCCGTACGGAGACACCCTCTACAACCTGCACCAGGACGACAACAATCGCCTGAACCCTGACGGCACCGGCTGGGTCGTCCGCGGCTTCTTCAACCTCACCGACGACAAGGACAGCTTCTTCGTCCTGCGCGACAATCGCACCGACCCCGAGGGCGAGACGCGCATCGCGCTTCCCGCCGGGGCTCAGCTCATCATCGACACCCAGCGCCTCTGGCACGCCGCGACCCACGTGGGCACCGAACCGCGGTACAACCTCATCACGTCCTGGACCTCGGGCCCCGAGCTCGACGCCTACATCGAGAAATACCACGGCGTGAACAAGGTCGAGAACTTCCCGGTCGACCAGGACATCCTCGACGCCGGCTACCTCGAGCAGGCCAGGAAGGACGCCGCTCGCGCCGCGTACTACGCGGCGAAGGGCCAGGTCGAGGTCCAGGCCATGAGCGAGGCCTGACGCGCGGATCCGCCACGGATGCCCCGGCTCACGCAGTCGGGGCATCCGTCGCGCTGGATTCGGGTCGAATCACATGCTTGTCATTTCACCGCCGCGTGCGCGATAATGGGCCACAGCACAACTGAACAGCCACGAATCCCGTTTCAGGTCGTTGGGGAAGACGCACCTGACGAACGGAGAGATCATGGCGACACCACAGGCGCGTGGAGTGATCTATATTCACTCTGCGCCACGAGCATTATGCCCCCACCTCGAGTGGGCCGTTGGTCGCGCCCTCGGGCGCGGAGTCAGCTTCGACTGGGCCGACCAGCCCGTCCTCGGCGGCAGTCGGCGCGCGGAGTACTACTGGGAAGGTGCCGCGGGCACCGGTGCTGCGCTGGCCACTGCGATCCGCGGCTGGGAGCATCTGCGGTTCGAGGTGACCGAAGACCCCACGCCACGCAGTGATGGCGGCAGGTGGCTGCATACTCCGGGCCTGGGCATCCACTACGCGCAGACCGATTCCGCAGGCAACGTCGTGATCGGCGAGGACCGCCTCCGGTACGCCATGGAAGTTGCGGCCGGCGATGCTTTCGAGCTTCACCGTGAGCTGCACGTCGCGCTCGGGGCGGCGTGGGACGAGGAGCTCGAACCCTTCCGTCATGCCAGTGACGACGCTCCGGTGGTGTGGCTTCACAAGGTCGGATGACGCGACCCCTCGCCGGTACGCGAGCGTCGCACGACAACTCCACAAGACTCAGGCGGCTGAGGCGCAAATACCGATGCTCGGAAGACGGATGTCCCGGGCCGCGGGAACGCGAATCACCGCCTGACACGACAGACGCCCCCGGCAGGCTTCCCCGGGGGCGTCTTCGTGTGACGCTTCGACATGCTCAGCGACCGAGCGTCAGACCGAGCGGAACGCGATGACGGCGTTGTGGCCGCCGAAGCCGAACGAGTTGCTGATCGCCAGCTGCGGGCCATCGCCCAGTGGCATGGCCTCGCCCGAGACCAGCAGCGGGATCTCCGGATCCTGCGTGCTCAGGTTTATCGTGGGTGGAGCCAGCCGATCGCGGAGCGCGAGCATCGTGAAGATGGCCTCGATCGCGCCGGTGCCGCCGAGCAGGTGCCCTGTGGAGGCCTTCGTCGCGGAGATCGGGATCTCGTGGACGCGGTCGCCGAAAACACTGAGGAGCGCCTTGTACTCCGCGATGTCGCCCGTGGGAGTGGACGTCGCGTGGGCATTGATATGGGTCACGTCGTCGGGCGAGGCATCTGCCTGCTCGAGGGCCATGCGCATCGCGCGCGACGCTCCGAGACCCTCGGGCTCGGGGGCAGTGATGTGGTACGAGTCGGCGGTCACGCCGCCTCCGACGATCTCGCCGTAGATCTTGGCGCCTCGCGCCTTCGCGTGCTCCTCGGTCTCGAGCACCAGGCACGCGGCACCCTCGCCCATGACGAAGCCGTCACGATCGACGCTGTAGGGGCGCGACGCCGTCTCAGGCGAGTCGTTGCGCCTCGACAGGGCCTGCATCGATGAGAACGCCGCAAGCGTCAGCGCGTGGATGACCGCTTCCGAGCCACCGGCGATGATGACGTCCGCCTTGCCGTCGCGGAGGTTCTCGAACGCGTTGACGACCGCCTCGGTGCTCGAGGCGCAGGCCGACGCGACGGTGCGTGCATAGGCACGAGCACCGAGGTGCATCGACACCGCAGCAGCCGGCGCGTTCGGCATGAGCATCGGAACGCTCATGGGCATGACCCGACGAGGTCCTTTCTCCTTGAGCGTGTCCCAGCCGGCGAGCGTGGTCTGCAGCCCGCCGATGCCGGTGGCGAAGTCGATTCCGAATCTTTCGGGGTCGACGTCGGGGCGACCGGCATCCGCCCATGCCTCTTGCGCCGCGACCAGCGCGAACTGCGCGGACGGGTCGAGCCGGTTGGCCACCGGGCGCTCGAGCACGGAGTCGGGACGGACAGCCGCCTCAGCCGCGAACGTGACCGGGATCTGGTACTTCTCGATCCAGTCGTATTCGAGGGTGTGCGCACCGGACACTCCGGCCTGGAGTGCAGTCCATGTCTCGGGCGCAGTGCCGCCGAGCGGCGTGGAGGCACCGATCCCGGTGACGACGATGCGGGGTTTGCTCATGGAGATCAAGATCCTCGTGGGTGTGCCGGTGGGGGCCGTGGCCCCCACCGGGGGCATAAGCGAGCCGGAGGGTTCGGGGCGCTGGCCCCGTGGGTCCGGCTACGCCTGGTTCGACGTGATGAAGGTGACGGCGTCGCCGACGGTCTTGAGGTTCTTGACCTCGTCGTCGGGGATCGTGACGCCGAACTTCTCCTCGGCGTTGACGACGATCGTCATCATCGAGATCGAGTCGATGTCGAGGTCATCGGTGAACGACTTCTCGAGCGCGACCTCGTCGGCTGAGATGCCCGTCTCGTCGGTGATGAGCTCGGCAAGTCCTGCAAGGACCTCGTCGGTGGTGAATGCCATGGTTTCTCCTGTTCTCGGGATTCTCCGGCCCTGGCGGGGCCGCTGTTCAGTCTAGGGTCGGGTTCTGCTCGGTCAGGGAAGGACGACGACCTGCGCGCCGAAGACGAGTCCGGCACCGAACCCGATCTGCAGCGCGAGACCGCCGCTGAGCTCAGGGTGCTCCTCGAGCAGGCGGTGGGTCGCCAGCGGGATGGACGCGGCGGACGTGTTGCCGGTCGTCTCGATGTCGCGGCCGATGACGACGGACTCCGGCAGCTTGAGCTGCTTGGCGAACTCATCGATGATCCGCATGTTGGCCTGGTGGGGAACGAACGCCGCGAGGTCGGATGCCTCGACTCCGGCCGCCTCGAGCGCCTGCCGAGCGACCTTGACCATCTCCCAGACCGCCCAGCGGAAGACCGTCGGACCCTCCTGGCGAAGCGTCGGCCACGGCGCCGTGCCGTCTCGGAAGTCGGTGAGCGTGTGGTTCATGCCGACGGCGTCTGCCTTCGAACCGTCCGAGCCCCAGACCGTCGGTCCGATGCCGGGCGTGTCGCTGGGGCCGATGACAACAGCTCCGGCGCCGTCGCCGAGGAGGAACGAGATGCTGCGATCGGTGGGGTCGACGATGTCGCTGAGCTTCTCGGTGCCGACGACGACCGCGTAATGGGCGAGGCCGCCCCGGATGAGAGCGTCCGCCTGCGCGACCCCGTACGAGAACCCTGCGCATGCGGCATTGAGGTCGTACGCGGCTGCTGGATTCGATCCCACGCGGTCTGCGACGATCGCCGCGACGGACGGCGTCTGCTTGGGATTGCTGATGGTGGCGACGATGACGGCGTCGACCAGCGTCGGGTCCACGCCGGAACGGGCGATCGCCTCGGTGGCCGCATCCGCGGCGAGGTCGATGGCCGTCGTCTCGGCAACGGCGCGGGTACGCGTCACGATGCCTGTGCGCTGCCGGATCCACTCGTCGCTCGAATCGATCGGGCCGATGAGATCGTCGTTCGGGACGGCGATCTCGCCGCGAGCCGCACCGTACGCATAGATGCGCGTGTGGGCGACGCCGGTGGGCTGGATGAGTGCATGGGTCATGCGGAGTCTCCGGTCAGTGCGGCGGCGGCGGGGAGTTCGTCCGGTGTCTTCACCGCAACGGCCGGAACACCTCGCAGTGCTCGCTTGGCGAGTCCAGTGAGCGTGCCGGCGGGCGCGAGTTCGATCAGACCGGTGATGCCCTGGTCCGCGAAGGACGACATGCACAGGTCCCAGCGCACCGGGGACGCGACCTGGTCCACGAGGAGGTCGACGAACGCCGCGCCCGAATCGACGCGGGCACCGTCTCGGTTGCTCCAGATGGCGACGGACGGGTCGGATGCCGCGACATCCGCCGCGGCAGCACGCAGCGCCTCGACGGCGGGCGCCATGTAGCGGGTGTGGAAGGCGCCGGCGACCTGCAGCGGTATGACCCGCGTGCCCGCAGGCGGCTCGGCCGACAGGGACTGGAGTGCGTCGAGGGCGCCTGCGGCGACGACCTGCCCGCCGCCGTTGTAGTTCGCGGGAGTGAGGTCGAGCTCGGCGAGGCGGGCGACCACTGCCGCCTCGTCGCCGCCGATCACGGCGCTCATTCCGGTCTGCTCGACCGCGGCGGCATCCGCCATGGCACGACCGCGGATGCCGACGAGGCGCAGGGCGTCCTCCTCGCTCAGGATGCCGGCGGCCGCAGCCGCGGCGAGTTCGCCGACCGAGTGGCCGGCGACGCCCGCGATTCGATCACGGTCGGTCAGCGCGTTCCACGACAGAAGGCTGGCAGCCACGATGAGGGGCTGGGCGACCTGCGTATCGCGGATCTGCTCGGCATCCCATTCGGTGCCGGCGGCGGTGAGATCCACGCCCGCCCACTCGGAATAGGCGGCCACTCGATCTGCGGCGCCGTCGAGAGCGAGCCACGGGGTGAGGAAGCCAGGGGACTGGGAGCCCTGGCCAGGGAAGACCGCGATGATCACTTGTTCATCCTTTCAAGGATCGGTCGGGTGGTTCTGGCGATCCGGTCACAAGAATGACGAGATGCTTTGTGCGGGTCGCACAGACTAGTGATGAGTTCTCCGGGCCGCAGGCGGCCGTCGACGGGTCGCATCCGGCCCCATCGAACCGAGGATCAGCGCCGTCTGCAGGATCAGCGCCTCACGTGGACCAGTGGCATCCCAGCCGATGACCTCCGAGACGCGCTTCAGCCGGTAGCGCACCGTGTTCGGGTGGACGAACAGCTCCCGCGCGGTCGCCTCGAGGGAACGCCCGTTGTCGAGGTAGCTCCACAGGGTCGTCACGAGATCGGCGCTGTGCGCCTGCAGCGGGCGGTAGATGCGCTCGACGAGGGTCTGCTTGGCGAGCGGGTCGCCGGCCAGCGCGCGCTCGGGGAGGAGGTCGTCGGCCTCGACCGGTCGAGGTGCATGGCGCCACGCCCGCGCGACGGCGAATCCGCCGAGCGCCGCACGCGCGCTCTGACTGGCATCCACGAGCGCAGGGACGGCGGGCCCGAGGACGAGGTGGCCGTTTCCGAATCCCGGCTCGAGCCGCTTGGCGATCTCGGGGAAAGGGAGGTCCGACGGCATGTCCTCGGTGCGATTGGGCGGATCGGCGCGACCCAGCACGAGCACCAGGCGGGAGCCCTGGACCCCGATCAGCACGTCGACACCGAGCTTGCGCGCGGTGCGGCGCAGCTGGTCGACGTCGAACAGCGGGGGAGTGGTGCCGACGAGCACGGAGACTTCACCGTGACCGTGCCAGCCCAGCGCCGCGATCCGGCTGGGGAGCTCCTCGTCGGCTTCGCCGGTCAGGATCGAGTCGACGACGAGCGCCTCCAGTCGCGCATCCCAGAGTCCGCGTGCCTCGGCGGCGCGGGCGTAGACATCCGCCGCCGCGAAAGCCACGTCGCGCGAATAGAGCAGGATCGCCTCGCGAAGGTGCTCGCCCTTGTCCTTGATCCGGTCTTCTGTCACTTCGACCGTCACTCGGATGAGCTGGAGCGTCTGGGTGAGGCTCACGCTCCGAAGCAGTTCCCGGGGCGCCGTGGCGAAGATGTCGGCGGCGATCCACGGCGTCGAGCCGGGGTCGTCGTACCACTGGATGAACGACGTGATGCCGGCCTGAGCCACGAGACCCACCGCCGAACGGCGCGCGGGAGGCATCTCGGCATACCACGGGAGTGTCTCCTCGAGGCGCCGGTTCGTGGCCGTCGCGAGATCTCCCGAGATGCGCCGCAGCCAAACGAGCGTCTCGGTCTTGTCCATCTGCGCGCCGGGGCCGGGCATGCGGTCGGTCAGCTCTCGCCGCCCGCGTTGCCACTCGTGCCGGCGGTCACGTCGTGCAGGCGATAGCGTTCGATGGCCTGCGCTGCGAGACTGCGATCCACCACGCCGTCCTCGGCAAGAGACTGAAGCGTCCGTACGACGATCGAGGGGCCGTCGATCTTGAAGAAGCGACGGGCTGCAGGACGCGTGTCCGAGAAGCCGAATCCGTCCGCGCCGAGGCTCGCGAACCGCCGGGGCACCCACTGGCGGATCTGGTCCTGGACCGCATGCATGAAGTCGCTCACCGCGACCACGGGCCCGTCGACATCCCGCAGCCTCTGCGTGATGTAAGCCGTGCGCGGCTCCTCCTCCGGGTGCAGGAAGTTGTGCTGATCGGCGGCGAGTCCGTCGCGGCGGAGCTCCGTCCAGGAGGTGACCGACCACACGTCGGCCTGCACGCCCCAGTCGTCACGCAGGAGCTGCTGAGCCTCGAACGCCCACGGTACTCCGACACCCGAAGCGAGGATCTGGGCGCGGGGGCCCTCGCCCTCCGCCGTCGAGACGCGGTGCATGCCACGGACGATGCCGTCCACATCGACGCCCTCGGGCTCGGCCGGCTGGACGAGCGGCTCGTTGTATACCGTGAGGTAGTACATGACGTTCGGGTCGGGATGGTTGCCGCCGTACATCCGCTCGATTCCGGAGCGGACGATGTGCGCGATCTCATAGCCGTAGGCGGGGTCGTACGACACCGTCGCCGGGTTGGTCGAAGCGAGCAGGTGCGAGTGACCGTCGGCGTGCTGCAGACCCTCACCGGTCAGCGTCGTGCGACCGGCGGTCGCGCCGATGATGAAGCCGCGCGCCATCTGATCGCCGGCAGCCCACTGCGCGTCGCCGGTGCGCTGGAAGCCGAACATCGAGTAGAAGACGTAGACGGGGATCAAGGGCTCGCCGTGCGTCGAATACGACGTCCCGGTCGCGGTGAAGGCCGCTACTGCGCCGGCCTCGTTGATGCCGACGTGGATGATCTGACCCTGCGGGCTCTCCTTGTAGGCGAGCAGCAGTTCGCGGTCGACCGACGTGTAGTTCTGGCCGTGCGGGTTGTAGATCTTCGCCGTGGGGAAGTACGCGTCCATGCCGAACGTGCGGGCCTCGTCCGGAATGATCGGCACGATGCGGTGTCCGAAGTCCTTGGCACGCAGCAGGTCCTTCAGCAGTCGCACGAACGCCATCGTCGTGGCGATCTCCTGTGTGCCCGAGCCCTTCTTCGGCAGCGCGTACGCGTCGTCGCCCGGCAGCTGCAGTCCGACGTGATGGGTGCGTCGCTCGGGAAGGAAGCCGCCGAGCGCCCGACGGCGCTCGAGCATGTACTGGATCGTCTCGTCCTGGGCGCCCGGGTTGAAGTACGGCGGCAGGTACGGGTTCTCCTCGAGCTGCGCGTCCGTGATCGGAATGCGCATCCCGTCGCGGAACTGCTTGAGGTCGTCGAGGGTCATCTTCTTCATCTGGTGGGTCGCGTTGCGGCCCTCGAAGTGGTGGCCGAGACCGTAGCCCTTGATCGTCTTGGCGAGGATGACGGTGGGCTGGCCCTTGTGCTCGGCGGCCGCTTTGTAGGCCGCGTACACCTTGCGGTAGTCGAGGCCGCCGCGGCGGAGCTTGCCCCAGATCTCGTCATCGGACCAGTCCTTCACGAGCGCCGCCGTGCGCTCGTCGCGCCCGAAGAAGTGCTCGCGGATGAATCCGCCGCTCTCGGCGCGATACGTCTGGAAGTCGCCGTCCGGGGTCGTGTTCATGAGATGCACGAGCGCGCCGTCGGTGTCTTTGGCGAGAAGCTCGTCCCAGCCGCCGCCCCAGACCACCTTGATGACGTTCCAGCCGGCGCCACGGAAGAACGCCTCGAGCTCCTGGATGATCTTGCCGTTGCCGCGGACGGGCCCGTCGAGACGCTGGAGGTTGCAGTTGACGACGAACGTGAGGTTGTCGAGACCCTCATTCGCGGCGACCTGCAGCTGACCGCGGCTCTCGACCTCGTCCATCTCGCCATCGCCGAGGAACGCCCACACGTGCGAGTCGTCGAGGTCCTTGATGCCGCGGTTGGTGAGGTATTTGTTCGTCATCGCCTGGTAGATGGCGTTGATCGGACCGAGGCCCATCGACACGGTCGGGAACTGCCAGTACTCGGGCATGAGCCGCGGGTGCGGGTAGGACGGGATGCCGTTGGGAGCCTTGGACTTCTCCTGCCGGAAGCCGTCCAGCTGCTCTTCGGTCAGGCGTCCTTCGAGGAACGAGCGAGCGTAGATGCCCGGCGACGCGTGACCTTGGATGAAGATCTGGTCGCCGCCGTTCGGGTCGTCGAGGCCGCGGAAGAAGTGGTTGAAGCCGACTTCGTAGAGCGACGCCGACGAAGCGTAGGTGGAGATGTGACCGCCCACACCGATCCCCGGGCGCTGCGCCCGGTGGACCGTGACGGCGGCGTTCCAGCGAAGCCAGCGCCGGTAGCGCTGCTCCAGCGCCTCGTCACCGGGGAACTCCGGCTCGTTCTCGGGCGCGATCGTGTTGATGTAGTCCGTCGTCGGCACCTGCGGCACATTGAGCTGGAGCTCGTGCGACGTCTGCAGCAGACTCAGCATGATCTCGCGACCACGCCCGTGGCCCTTGGCCTGGACGAGCTGCTGAAGCGACTCTCGCCACTCCGCCGTCTCGTCGGGATCGC
This sequence comes from Microbacterium pumilum, assembly GCF_039530225.1. Lineage (NCBI taxonomy): Bacteria > Bacillati > Actinomycetota > Actinomycetes > Micrococcales > Microbacteriaceae > Microbacterium > Microbacterium pumilum. The sequence continues at coordinate 2,849,394 of NZ_BAAAOH010000001.1, read as the reverse complement.
TGTCGAGCGGGCTCTGCGAGTACGGATCCTGGTCGTTGACAGTCACGTAAGACCTTTCGTCGTCTGGCAGGTCGTGCCAGGGAATCGCAACATCAGCGGTGCAGACATTGTTTGTCTTGCACAAACGCACCATCTGTCAGCCTAGCGAGTCGGAGGGCCGGTGGACGGACGAGCGTGACGCCGCCGCCGCGCCACCTCGTAGACTTGCCGTCGCGGGCCTATAGCTCAGTTGGTAGAGCACCTCGTTTACACCGAGGTGGTCGGGAGTTCGAGTCTCTCTGGGCCCACCGTCTTCCGCCTGCATCGCCGGCAAGCGCGGGTTGCCCTGTCGATGCCCGGGGTAGGTTGGACGCGTGAAAGCCAGCCCCGCAGACCAGCGCCGCCTCATCGAGGTCGCCGAGCTCGATGCCCGCATCCGTCAGGCGGACCACGCCCGTCGGAATCCGCCCCAGGCGGGGCGCGTGCACGAGCTGCTGGCGCGGCGCCAGGAGCTCGGACAGGAGCTCGCGACCCGGCTGGGATCGCGCGACGACCTCCGCATCGAGCTGTCGCGCATCGAATCGGACGTGGCCGTGGTCGACGCGCGGGCCGCCCGCGACGCCGAACGCCTCGCCGCGAGCAGCAACCCCAAAGAGGCTCAAGGCCTCGAGAGCGAGCTCGCATCGCTCGCGCGCCGCAAGAGCGATCTCGAGGATGCCGAGCTCGAGGTCATGGAACGGCTCGAACTGGCCGAGGCCGCTGCTGCCGAGCAGGAGGTCCTCATCGCGCAGACCAATGCCGAGGGCTCCGAGCTGAGCGCCGCGGCGAAGCGCACGGTCGCCGAGGCGTCCGCGGCGTTCGATGCCGCGACGCGCGATCGTGCCGCGGTCTCGGGCACGGTGCCCGCCGACCTGCTCGCGCTGTACGAGCGCATCGCGGCGCGGAGCGCCGGCGCGGCATACCTGCGGGCTCGCACGTGCGAGGGCTGCAACATGGTGCTGGCGGGCACCGATCTGCAGGTCCTCCGCCAGGCCGCCGATGACGACATCGTCACCTGCCCGGAGTGCGGCTGCATCCTGGTGCGCGGGGAGGACTCGGGCCTGTGACCCACCGCTTCGTCGTCGAAGCCGATGGCGGATCCCGCGGCAATCCCGGCGTCGCCGCCGGGGGAGCGGTCGTCATCGACGCACAGACGGGTGTCGTGCTGAGCGAAGTCGGGGTCTCGCTGGGTGTCGCGAGCAACAACGTCGCCGAGTACTGCGGGCTGATCGCGGGGCTCGAGGTCGCGTTCGAGCGGGATGCCGCCGCATCCGTCCTCGTCCGGATGGACTCGAAGCTCGTCGTCGAGCAGATGTCCGGCCGCTGGAAGATCAAGCATCCCGACATGCGAGTGCTGGCGCAGCGCGCCCAGTCGCTGATCGACGGACGCGATGTGACGTTCGAGTGGGTGCCCCGGCTCGAGAATTCACGAGCGGATGCCGCCGCGAACGAGGCGATGGACCTGGGCGAGGGCTTCCGACGTGATGTCGACGCCGGACAGGACTGAACGCACGGTCTGGATCGTCCTCGGCCGGACGGATGACGGGGTCTCCGCGGCGCTGCTCGACACCGAGGGCGCCGAGCAGTCGAGGCATGACGTGTCGGCGTCGGAATTCGCGGAGTGGGTGCGCGACATCGAAGCAGGGACGGCGCCGCGCTGGGTCTGGAGCGATGCCCCCGCGTGGTACGCCGATCTGCTGGCGGCCGGTGTCCGTGTCACGAAGTGCCATGATCTGCGGCTGTGCCACGCCATCCTCCGCTCGTCCGCCCTCGTCACCGATGGCGGTGACCTTCGCGCCGCCGCGGCGTGGGATGCCGTCGCGTCGACGGCGGCCGAGGTGAAGACTCCCGCACTGTTCGACTGGGAAGGTGGCGCCACCCTCGCGCCGAGCGGTCCGCCGTCGGGACTGGCAGAGGCCCAAGCCGAGTTCGCGCGCCAGCGACGGGCCATCGCGACGTCGAGCGATCCGGGTCGGCTGCGCCTGCTCACCGCCGCGGAATCGGCGGGCGCCCTGATCGCCGAGGAGCTGCGTGCGGCGGGTCTGCCCTGGGATAGCGCCGCCCACGACCGCATCCTCACCGAGGTCCTCGGTGCGCGGCCGCTGGGTGGGGGATCACCGGCGAAGCTGGCAGCGGCCGCGGATCGTGTCCGCGCCGCGCTCGGCGACCCGGGCGCGAGTCTGGACTCGCAGCCGAAACTGCTGCGCGCACTCCACCGCGCAGGCGTCCTCGTCGAGTCCACGAGCCGGTGGGAGCTCGCCCAGCAGCGGCATCCGGTCATAGAGCCCCTGATCGAATACAAGAAGCTCTCGCGCCTCCAGTCTGCCAACGGCTGGACGTGGCTCGCCGAGTGGGTGCACGATGGCCGCTTCCGGCCCGTGTACGTTCCGGGCGGGGTCGTGACCGGGCGCTGGGCGTCGTCGGGCGGCGGGGCGCTCCAGATCCCGCGTCAGCTTCGAGAGGCGGTGCGGGCCGAACCTGGTTGGCTTCTCGTCATCGCCGATGTGGCACAGCTCGAGCCGCGGGTGCTGGCGGCGATGGCGGGCGACACGGCCCTCGCGGATGCCTCTCGCGGACGCGACCTCTACGCGGGCGTCGTCGACAGCGGTGCCGTCGCCACACGTCAGGAGGCGAAGATCGCGATCCTCGGGGCGATGTACGGCGCCACGACGGGGGAGTCGGGGCGGCTCGTGCCCCGCCTGCGCCGCACGTATCCGCGGGCGATGGGGCTCGTCGACGACGCGGCGCGGACCGGCGAGGACGGAGGTCTGGTGTCGACATGGCTGGGCCGGACGTCTCCCGGGCCGTCGGACGGCTGGGCACAGGCGCAGTCACGGGCGACCGAGGCCGAGGCATCCGGGGTCGACGAGACCCGCGCGCGACGCTGGGCGCGAGATCGGGGCCGATTCACACGCAACTTCATCGTGCAGGGAACGGCAGCAGAGTGGGCGCTCGCCTGGATGGCCGACCTGCGCACCCGGCTCGCCGCGCTCCCGCCGGTGGCCGAGACGGATGCCGCGGAACGGTCCGGGCCGGTCTTCGCGCGGCATCCGCATCTCGCGTTCTTCCTGCACGACGAGGTCATCGTGCACACACCGGCCGTCCACGCGGATGCCGCAGCTCAGGCGGTTCAGGATGCCGCGGCCTCGGCCGCGCGGCTGCTGTTCGGCGACTTCCCCATCGACTTCCCGTTGGACGTGACCATCGCCGAGACAGCGCTCAAGGGCTGACCACCGAGTGGCTCCGAGGGGACGCGACTAGACTCGCACCGCGAATGGGTCGGCTGGACGGTCGCGTCGCTCGCGGTTCGCCGCGCAGCGCCGAGGAACGTCCGGGCTCCACAGGGCAGGGCGGTGGGTAACACCCACCCGGAGTGATCCGCGAGACAGTGCCACAGAGAGCAGACCGCCTCGGCTTCGGCCGGGGTAAGGGTGAAAGGGTGGTGTAAGAGACCACCGGGGTCGCGGTGACGCGACTCGCACGGCAAACCTCGCCCGGAGCAAGGCCAGACAGGGGATGTTGACGCGGCTCGCCGAGTCCCCGGGTAGGCCGCTGGAACGGCACGGCAACGTGTCGTCGAGAGAGATGACCGTCCACGGGGCTCACGCCCCCGGACAGAACCCGGCGTACAGGCCGGCCCATTCGCCTCTCGTCAGTCGAGCGCGAGCGCGGCGGCCCCGATTATCCCCGCATTGTTCCGATGAACAGCCGGAACGATCGGCGTCTTCAGGTCCAGCAGCGGGACGAATTGATCCGCGTGCTTGGACACACCGCCGCCGACGACGAACAGGTCGGGGCTGAACAGGAACTCGATGTAGCTGTAGTACCACTGCAGCCGCTCGGCCCAGTCCTTCCAGCTCAGGTGGTCGCGCTCCATCGCCGAATAGGCGGCATACGCCTCGGCATCCTTCCCGTGCTTGGCGCGCTGCACGTGACCGAGCTCGGAGTTGGGCACGAGGACGCCGTTGTACAGCAGCGCTGAGCCGATGCCGGTGCCCAGCGTCGTGAGGATCGTGAGCCCCGGCTGGTCCTTGGCTGCGCCGTACCTCATCTCGGCAACGCCCGCGACATCCGCGTCGTTGGCGAAGTGGATGTCGCGACCCAGGCCGTCCTCGAAGAACTGCTCGGCTTCGAAGCCGACCCATTTCGGCGAGACGTTCGCCGCGGAAAGGGTGCGGCCGTTCTTCACGATGGCGGGAAAGGCCACGCCGAGCGCCAGGTCGCTGTCGACCTTCAGGATCGACAGGACCTCCTTGACGGCGACGAGGACGTCCGGCGGCTCCGCCCCGGTGGGCGTTGCGACCTTGATCCGGTCGCTTCGCAGCTCACCCTTCTGCAAGTCGACGATTCCCGCCTTGATCCCGGTGCCCCCGATGTCCACACCGACGGCCAGCGACTGAGATGCCATGGGTCCACCCTATCGAGGCGACGCGGGCGGATCGGAGTGCGGATCACTAGGATCGAGCCTGCACCCTTCGACAGGCTCAGGGACCCTCGGCGGGCTCAGGGACGCTGTCGACAGGCAGCGACCAGAGGAGCACACCGTGAGCGACGACAGCGAGAAGTACTGGTACAACCTCAAGACGGGAGAGGTCGAGAAGGGCTACGCCTCGCCGTCGCCGGACCGCGCCGGACCCTTCGACACCTCCGAGGAGGCCGCTCGGGCTCCCGAGATCATCCGTGAGCGCTCCCGGGCCTGGGCCGAAGAGGATGCCCGGGGCGACGACTGAGCGTTCACTGCGCGCCGTCCGCTCCCCGGCCCCTCTCGCACTAGCCTAGGAGCGGGCCCGACACGCCCGTCACGATCGTCAGAGGGGATCCGATGGACAAGCAGCGTGACTTCGTTCTGCGAACGATCGAGGAACGGGGCGTGAAGTTCGTCCGGCTGTGGTTCACCGATGTGATCGGCACTCTCAAGTCGGTCGCGATCGCACCCGCGGAAGTCGAGGGGGCCTTCAGCGAGGGGCTCGGATTCGACGGCTCGGCGATCGAGGGCCTCACGCGCTCCTATGAGTCGGATCTGCTCGCGCACCCCGACCCGACGACGTTCCAGACACTGCCCTGGCGGGGCGAGATCGACCCCACCGCGCGCATGTTCTGCGACATCACCACTCCGGACGGCCAGCCCGCTGTGGCAGACCCGAGGCACGTCCTCAAGCGGTCGCTCGCGAAGGCAGCCGATGCCGGCTTCACCTTCTACACGCACCCCGAGATCGAGTTCTACCTCCTCAAGTCGTCTTCGTTCGGCGCTGACGGACCGGAGCCGGTCGACTCCGCGGGCTACTTCGACAACGTTCCCGGCGGCACCGCCCACGACTTCCGGCGTCGCTCGGTGCGGATGCTCGAAGACCTCGGGATCTCGGTCGAGTTCAGTCATCACGAGGGCGGCCCCGGCCAGAACGAGATCGACCTCCGCTACGCCGACGCGCTGGCGACGGCCGACAACATCATGACGTTCCGCACCGTGATCAAAGAGGTCGCGATCGAGCAGGGCGTTTATGCCACGTTCATGCCCAAGCCGCTCAGCGGCAAGCCGGGCAGCGGCATGCACACCCACATGTCGCTGTTCGAGGGCGACCTCAACGCGTTCTACGAAGAGGGCGCGCAGTACCAGCTGTCGAAGGTCGGCCGTCACTTCATCGCAGGTCTGCTCGCGCACGCGCACGAGATCTCGGCTGTCACGAACCAGTTCGTGAACTCGTACAAGCGACTGTGGGGCGGAGATGAAGCTCCGAGCTTCGTCTGCTGGGGACACAACAACCGGTCTGCTCTGGTTCGCGTTCCGCTGTACAAGCCGAGCAAGGGCCAGTCGTCCCGCGTGGAGTATCGGGCGTTGGACTCCGCTGCGAATCCCTATCTCTCGTTCGCCCTCATGCTCGCCGCAGGACTCAAGGGCATCGAAGAGGAGTACGAGCTGCCCCCCGAGGCGGAGGACAACGTCTGGTCGCTCAGCGATTCGGAGCGTCGTGCGCTGGGTTACGCGCCGGTGCCAGCCAGCCTCGATCACGCCCTCGAATACATGCAGGAATCGGAGTTGGTCGCCGAGACGCTGGGCGAGCAGGTCTTCAACTACGTCCTTCTCAACAAGCGCCAGGAGTGGCAGGACTACCGCTCGCAGGTGACGCAATTCGAGTTGAAGAGCAACCTCGAGATGCTCTGAGCCCGCCTCCGACTGATGTCCGCGAGCGAACGATCCAGCTCTCTCACCGTCCTCGCCCGGCTCGGGTTCAGCGAGCTCGCTCGCGCCGAGGGGCTGCTTAGCGAGCTCGAGTCCGAGGCGGGGATCTCGCGCGACGCCGTGCTCGCCGGCACCGCGATTGCGGCGGACCCTGATGAGGCGCTCGCTGGGCTGACGCGCATCACCCGGAGGGATGCATCAGCCGTCCGTGCCCTGCAGGCCGATCGACGGGGTTGGCAGGCCATGTGGGCGCTGCTCGGCGCCTCCACGGGGTTCGCCGACTTCTACCTGCGTCATCCTGACGAGCTCGCCCACCTCGCCGGCGCCGGCGACACGCTGCCCACGGGCGACGAGCTGCGGGCATCCCTCCTCGATGCCGTTCGCGCCGAGGACGGCTTCGCCGTGGACGGGGGAGAGGCCGCGTGGGTGCAGCTGCGCGTCCGCTACCGCCGCCTACTCGGACGGATCGCCGCTTACGACCTGCTGAGCGCATCGCCGGTCGACGTGGTCGACGCGGTGGCGGCACGGCTGGCGGATGCCGCAGGCGCGGCCCTCGAGGCATCCCTCTGCATCGCTCGTACCCGGGTGTCGAGCGGTGCCGCGGGGGCGGGACTGTTCCCCCGCGACCAGGTCGCCGCCACGCAGCTCGCGATCATCGGGATGGGAAAGACCGGCGCTCGGGAGCTCAACTACGTCAGCGACGTGGATGTGATCTTCGTCGCCGGAGCGGACGAGTCGGCTTCCGAGACGATGAGCGAATCGCGCGTCGTCGACATCGCAACGCGACTGGCCGTGCAGACAATGCGGGGGATCACGAGCATCGAGATCGAACCGCCGCTGTGGGAGGTCGACGCCAACCTGCGACCCGAGGGCAAGCAGGGCGCCCTCGTGCGGACCCTCGATTCGCACATGTCGTACTACGGCCGCTGGGCGAAGAGCTGGGAGTTCCAAGCGCTGCTGAAGGCGCGCCCGATCGCAGGCGACGCCGCCCTGGGCGACGCCTACGTGCTTGCCGTGCAGCCCAAGATCTGGACGAGCGCGGCGCGGGAGAACTTCGTCGACAGCGTGCAGCGGATGCGGGAGCGCGTCACCGAGCACATCCCACGGGACGAGATGCTGTACCAGCTCAAGCTCGGGCCCGGCGGCATCCGGGATGTCGAGTTCACGGTGCAGCTGCTGCAGCTCGTGCACGGGCTTTCGGATGACCGGATCCGCCAGCGCGGGACGCTGGATGCTCTGAACGCCCTCGCCGCCGAGGGGTACATCGGGAGGGCCGAAGCCGCGGCGTTCTCGCACGACTACCGCGTGCTCCGACTGCTGGAGCACCGCGTGCAGCTGCGGAATCTGCGGCGTACGCACCTGATGCCGTCGCGCCCGGAGGAGCTGCGGGTGCTCGCTCGGTCGAGTCGACTCGCCGACACCGGCGAGCGGGTGTGGAGCGAGTGGGAAGCGGTCAAGCGAGAGGTGCGCGACATCCACGTACGCCTCTTCTACCGCCCGCTGCTGTCGGCGGTCGCGGCGCTCCCGGCCGAAGAGCGGTCGCTCTCGGCCGCGCAGGCGCATGACCGCCTCGCCGCGATCGGGTTCACCGACCCTGCGGGGGCTCTCCGGCACATCGCGGCCCTGACGACAGGACTGAGCCGGAAGGCCACCATCCAGCGACACCTCATGCCGGTGATGATCCGGTGGTTCGCGGACGGGGTCGATCCCGACTACGGGCTGCTGACCTTCCGCCGTCTGAGCGAGCGCCTGGGCGATACGCCCTGGTTCCTCCGGATGCTGCGCGACTCGTCCGGTGCAGCCGAGAGTCTCACGCGGGTGCTCTCCGGGTCGCGGTACATCGGCGAGCTCATGGAGTGGATTCCGGAATCGGCGGCATGGCTCGACGACCCGCCCTCGCTGCGGCCGCGGTCGGGAGTCGCGCTGCAGGAGGAGGCACGCGCGATCCAGACCCGCCACACCACCATCGAGGATGCGATGCGCTCGGTGCGCGCGCTGCGACGCCGCGAGCTGCTGCGCACCGCGATGGCGGCGATCATCGGCACCGTGACGATCGAGGAGGTCGCCGACTCCCTGACCACGATCACCGAGGTCACGATCCAGGCGACGCTCAGAGCCGTCCGCCGACTCGTCGTGCCACCGGAGGACGCGGCACTGGACTTCTCGGTCATCGCCATGGGCCGCTTCGGCGGCGGAGAGCTCGGGTTCGGGTCGGACGCCGACGTGATGTACGTCTACCGACCGAACGGCCTCGATCCGCAGCGTGCCCACGAGCTCTCGACGCAGCTCGTCGCGGGACTGCGCAAATACTCCGAGGACCACCGTGTGCCACTCGATCTGGACGCCGACCTCCGCCCCGAGGGACGCAACGGACCGATCGCCCGGTCTCTCGACGCCTACGCCGAGTACTACCGGCGCTGGTCGCTCTCGTGGGAGGCGCAGGCGCTGCTTCGGGGTCGGGGTGTGGCCGGCAGTGTGAAGCTGATCCGCGCCTTCACCGAGCTTGCGGATGACGTCCGGTATCCGGCATCCGTCGATCGACAGGGCATCCGCGAGATCAAGCGGATCAAGGCGCGCGTCGAGAACGAACGTCTGCCGCAGGGCGCTGATCCCGCTCGCCACCTGAAGCTCGGTCCCGGGTCGCTCAGCGACGTCGAATGGCTCGTGCAGCTGCTCCAGCTGGAGCACGCCCGCAACGTGCCGGGGATGCGCACGACCTCGACGATGGGCGCGCTCCGGGCCGCGACGGACGCGGGGCTCGTCTCTGCGAACGATGCCGACCGGCTGGCCGAGGCGTGGCGGCTGGCCAGCCGTCTGCGCTCCGCGAACACGCTGCTTTCGGGTCAGACGAGCGACCTGCTCCCGAGCGACCGCAAACGGCTCGACGGAATCGGGCGTCTGCTGGAGTACGCCCCTCGATCGGCGACCCAGGTCGAGGAGGACTACCTCGGCACGACCCGTCGCTCGCGGCGGGTCTTCGAGAAGCTCTTCTACGGCTGAGCGGCGCACGGACGTGAGCCCCGCATCACCGCGTGGATTCGCCCAGAAGGACGAGAAGGCCCCGGGACGACCCGGGGCCTTCTCGCGCTGGAGCGAATCAGGTCAGACGCCGAAGTACAGCTCGTACTCGAACGGGTGCGGCCGCGCAGCGATCGGCTTGATCTCGTTCTCGATCTTGTACTCGATCCACGTCTCGATGAGCTCGGGGGTGAACACATTTCCGGCGAGCAGGAACTCGTGGTCGGCCGCGAGGGCGTCGAGCGAGTCGAGCAGCGAGTTCGGCACCTGCGGGATGTTCTTCGCCTCCTCGGGGGGCAGCTCGTAAAGATCCTTGTCGACCGGCTCGTGGGGCTCGATGCGGTTCTTGATGCCGTCGAGGCCGGCCATGAGCTGCGCAGCGAACGCGAGGTACGGGTTGCCCGAGGCATCCGGAGCCCGGAATTCGAGGCGCTTGGCCTTGGGGTTCGTGCCCGTGATCGGGATGCGGATGGCGGCCGAGCGGTTGCCGGCCGAGTAGACCAGGTTGACCGGCGCCTCGTAGCCCTTGACCAGACGCTTGTACGAGTTGATGGTCGGGTTGGTGAAGGCGAGCACCGACGGGGCGTGCGCCAGGAGGCCGCCGATGTACCAGCGAGCGAGGTCGGAGAGGCCCCCGTAGCCCTTCTCGTCGTAGAAGAGCGGCTTGCCCTCGAGCCACAGCGACTGGTGCACGTGCATGCCGGAGCCGTTGTCACCGAAGAGCGGCTTGGGCATGAAGGTCGCGACCTTGCCCCACTGCTCGGACGTGTTCTTGACGATGTACTTGAACTTCAGGATGTCGTCAGCCGCGTGCACCATCGTGTCGAAGCGGTAGTTGATCTCCTGCTGACCGCCCGTGCCGACCTCGTGGTGCGAGCGCTCCAGGGTGAACCCGGCGTCGATGAGCTTCAGGGTGATGTCGTCGCGCAGGTCGGCCGTCTTGTCTACCGGGCTCACCGGGAAGTAGCCGCCCTTGTAGGGGGTCTTGTTGGCGAGGTTGCCGCCCTCTTCGACGCGGCCGCTGTTCCACGCACCCTCTTCGGAGTCCACGTGGTAGAAGCTCGAGTTCTGCTTCACTTCGAAGCGGACGTCGTCGAAGATGTAGAACTCGGCCTCGGGGGCGAAGAACGCGGTGTCGGCGATGCCGGTCGAGGCGAGGTACTTCTCGGCCTTCTTGGCGACCTGACGCGGGTCCTTGTGGTAGATCTCGCCGTTGCGCGGGTTGTAGATGTCGAAGATCATGATGAGCGTCTTCGCCTCGCGGAACTGGTCGATGTAGGCCGTCGTCACGTCGGGGATGAGCTGCATGTCGGACTCGTGGATGTTCGCGAAACCCCGGATCGAGGAGCCATCGAACAGCTGACCGACGGTGAAGAATTCCTCGTCGACAGTCGATGCGGGGATGTTGAAGTGCTGCTGCACACCAGGAAGGTCCGTGAACCGGATGTCGAGGAACTTGACGTCCTCGTCCTTGATGAACTTCAGTACCTCGGATGAATCACTGAACATGGAGGCTCCAGAGGTAGGGCATTCGGGTTCGCCGCCCGCAGCGCGGGCTTGATTGGCAACGTACCGGGAGGGGATTGCCCGGCAGTGACACCTTTATTTCCGGTTTGTTACATGCGGCTGGATACGCTGGAGATATGCCCGACGCACTCGCACCCGGTTCCTATCCTGGAGAGCGACTGGGGCTGCCTCCAGCGGGGCCGGGCAGCCTGGCCACACTCGGACGGCGCGTATGGGCGATCATCATCGACTGGGGTTGCGCGGTGCTCATCTCGATCGCGTTCTTCTCGTACGATCCGCTGGCGACATCCCTCATCTTCGTCGTGGTGCAGTGCCTCTTCATCCCCACCATCGGCGGCAGCCCTGGCCACCGGCTGCTCGGCATGCGCGTTCAGCGCGTGACCGGCGGCTGGCCGGGTTTGTGGCGACCCATCGTGCGCAGCCTGCTGCTCATCCTCGTGATTCCCGCAGTGATCTGGGATGCCGACAACCGCGGCGTTCACGACAAGGCGGCCGGAACGGTGCTGCTCCGCGCCTGACGCCGAGCGCTGCTCGAGCGTCGAGACCCGGCCTGACGCCGACACGTGGCGGTCCGCAGCCCGGTCCGGGCGCGAAGCCCCGGTCTCGGGCGAGATCCGTGGGCTCGCCCGGGGATGAACTCGCGTCAGCGGGGTCGCGGCGCGCGGACCTTCGTGGGGTCGATGCCCTTGGGGATCGGCATCGATGCGAGCGACTGAGACACCGAGTCGATGCGCTTGATGACCGCGGCCATCGTCGACCGGTCGATCTTCTTCGGCAGCGACTTGATGGTCGGCGCGAGCTTCGAGATCGGCACGTCGCCTTCGCCGTGCCCGACGTAGATGACGGTGACCGGCACGCCCGATGCGACGCGCTGGACCTTCGAGCGCTCGTCGTTCACGAGACGGGTGAGACGGCCGCGCGAGCCCTCGCCGACGACGACCACGCCGCCACGGCCGACCGCGCGGTAGACCGCCTCCTGCGTCTTCGGGTTGACTCCCACCGGCATATCACTCGACTGCCAGCTGCGGCCGAGCGAGGTGGAGAGGATGTGGCCGGCGGCTCCCGGCATCCCGTCGATCTGCTTGTACATCGCGCGCGTCGAGAGGCGCGTCATCACCATGAGCCCTGCCAGGATGCCGGCCATCAGACCGGTCACGCCCCAGAGGATGACACTCCAGATCGCGACCGGCGGGATGAGCAGGCCGATGCCGACACCGACGGCGATTCCGACCAGGATGATCCCGATCAGCATGAAGGGGAGCCACCGGAAGGCCTTGTGGGTGAAGGTGTAGAGACTTCTGAGCTGAGAGAAGAAGCCGGGCCGCTTCTCTGGTGCGGTACTGCGCGCGGACATACCCCCCAGCGTACCTTTCCGGAGCCGGACCCACTGTTCCTCCACACCCGGGTCGACGGCCGTCGATTGTGCACCGCATGGCGCAGACAGGCTCGCCGCCGTCGTCCGTCCGGACACTTGGGGGTGTGACCCCCGAACCCGACGAACGCCTCCTGGCGCCGTACCGCCCGGTGCGCCGAGTGGGCGTGGAAGACGTTCCCTGGTCGGGAATGCTCGTCCGAATGGCGGGGGGCGAGTCGAGGGTGCTCGTCGACGCCGACCAGTTCGCAGCCGACTGGGCGGGGTGGGCAGCCGACCCGGAAGGTCATGTCCTCACCGCGCTGGATGTCGCCCGCCGCGCGGACGGTCACAGCCTGGCATTGCCGCTGTGCGTGGAACGGGTGGCGGACTTCCTCGTGCGGCGATCGTCGAGCCGGGTGCCGCTGTCGCTCGGCGAGATCGTCACGCTGAGTGTGAGCCTCATCCGCGGCGTGACCGAGATCCAGGCGGCACCCCGCATGAAGGGGCAGTGGTGGCTCACGGATGCGGGGCGTCCGGTCCTCGTCACCGACGTTTCCGATGCCGAAGCCGTGGCGCACACGGCGCAGCTGCTGCGGACGCTCGAGGGAGACCCGCGCTGCGACGCCGCCCTCGCTGCCGGGGCGCGGGCAGTGGAAAGCGAACGCCTGTCGGCACACGATCTGCGCACTGCCGAGGAGCAGCTCTTCGCCGTCGCAGATCCTGAGCCGCTCGCGACCTCGCTGCTCGGCCCTCGGGCCGCTCGCGACTTCTTCGCGGTCGATCGCGAGCCGGCCACGGCGATCGATGACGACCCTCGTCCATTCACGTGGGTCGACACGATCGCCCGCCACGTCGACGCAGATCTCGCCGACGTGGTGTCTCGCGCGACCACCGGTGTGTGGCGCAGGCTCAGACGACCGCGGGCGACCTCGCGGAAGCCGTGGATGCTGGCGGCGGCTGCCGCGGCGGCGGTGCTGGCGGCCGGGCTGTTATGGCCGACGGGGGCCGGGGGCCCGGCGACGGCCGAGACGCAGGGATCAGACCCGACCGCACCGGTGAGGACGCCTACCGCCAAGACGCCGTCCCCCACCGCGGGGACCTCGGTCGACGCCGGCGGAGGAGCCGCACCGGCCGACCTCGTCGCGGTGGCGAATGCGCTCCTCGCTGCTCGCACGACCTGCGCGGGCGAGGTCGGCTGTCTCGCCGGGGTGGTGCTCGATCCCGCGGCGGCATTCGACGCGGGCGCCATCGACCTCGATCCGTCGCAGCGCACGACGACCCTGCTCGACGACTTCGGCGGAATGGCCGTGCTGCGGGTGGACGGCGCGGACGGCGCGGCGGCGTCTCAGCTCGTCGTCGTGATGCTCGACGACGACCGCTGGCTGCTTCGCGACGTTCACCTTGCGAAGCAGCCGTAGCGGCCGTGCGATCAGATTCCGAGCTGGCTTTCGAAAGCCGCAGCCTCGAGACGGGCCTTCACCGCGCCGAGGAACCGCGCGGCATCCGCACCGTCGATGACGCGGTGGTCGTATGACAGCGCCAGGTAAACGTAGGACCGCACCGAGATCGCGTCCTTGCCGTCGACCGACACGATGCCCGGGCGCTTCACGACCACACCGGTGCCGAGGATCGCCGACTGCGGCAGGAAGACCACGGGGGTGTCGAAGAGCGCGCCGCGCGAGCCGGTGTTGGTCAGGGTGAACGTTCCGCCGGCCAGCTCATCGGGCTTGAGCTTGTTGTCGCGCGTGCGCGCCGCGAGGTCGGCGATCTCGTGGGCGATCTGGGCCAGGTTCTTGGTCGCAGCGTCACGAAGCACGGGCGTGAGAAGCCCCCGCTCGGTGTCCACCGCGATCGAGAGGTTCTCGCTCGCCGGGTACACGATGTCGGTGCCGTCGACCGTGGCGTTGATCACCGGGTTCGACTGCAGAGCCTCGGCAGCGGCCAGGGCGAAGAACGGCAGGAACGAGAGCTTGTCGCCGGTCTTGGCCACGAAGTCGTTCTTCACCTTGTCGCGGTAGTTCGCGAGCTTGGTGACGTCGACCTCGACGACGGTGGTCAGCTGTGCCGTGGCCTGCATCGAGGCGACCGCGCGTTCGGCGAGCACCTTGCGGAGGCGGGACATCGGCTGCGTGGTGCCACGCAGCGGCGAGATCTCCACGGGTGCCGGGGCCGATGCAGCCGCGGCGGCGGGCTGCTCGGCGGTGGGGGCGGATGCGGCAGCCGCGGCGTTCAGGACGTCTTCCTTGCGGATGCGACCTCCCACGCCGGTTCCCGACACCGTCGACAGGTCGATGCCCTGCTGCTGTGCGAGACGACGTACCAACGGAGTGACATACGCGACGACATCCGAGTCGTCCGCCGGTGCGGGAGCCGCAGCGGCGGGCGCTGGTGCCGCGGGGGCGGGTGCCGCGGGCGCAGGCGCCTGGGCAGCGGGGGCTGGTGCCGGCGCCGGCGGAGTCTCCTGCGCGGGGGCGGGCTCGGGTGCTGTGTCGGGCTCAGCCGCGGTCGGGGCGTCGGCCTCGACCGGCTTCTCGGTCGACGGTGCTTCGGGGGCGGTCACGGCCGCGGCACCCGGCTCACCGATGCGCGCGAGGGTGGAACCGACTTCCACCGTCTCGTCCTCCTTGGCGAGGATCTCGACGAGCACGCCGGCGAACGGCGAAGGGATCTCGGTGTCGACCTTGTCGGTCGAGATCTCCAGCAGCGGCTCGTCGACCTCGACGCTGTCTCCGATGGACTTCAGCCAGCGGGTGACCGTCCCCTCGGTGACGCTCTCGCCCAGCTCGGGGAGCACGACGTCCTTGCCGCCCGATGCGGGCGCGGACTGCGGTGCAGGCGCCTCGGCGGGGGCGGGCGCCTCCGCTGCAGCGGGCGCAGGGTCTGCGGGTGCAGGTTCTGCGGGCGCGGCCTGTTCGGCGGCCGGCTCCTCGGCCGGAGCGGCCTGTGCGGCCGCGTCATCCGCCGCAGGCGCTGCACCGGACCCACTGCCATCGCCGATCTTCGCGAGGATGGCGCCGACTTCGACGGTCTCGTCCTCCTGGACGAGGATCTCTTCGATCACGCCGCCGACGGGCGACGGGATCTCGGTGTCGACCTTGTCTGTGGAGATCTCGAGCAGCCCCTCGTCGGCCTCGACGGTGTCGCCGACCTTCTTCAGCCAGCGGGTGACCGTTCCCTCGGTGACGCTCTCGCCGAGCGCGGGGAGGACCACGGAAGTGCTCATGGGCTTGTCTCCTTCAGGATTGCCGATGTCGTTCTAGCTTAGTGATGCGGTTCGGGCGAAGCGTCAGAGCGCGTGCAGTGGTTTGCCGGCGAGTGCGAGGAATGCCTCGCCGAGCGCTTCACTCTGGGTGGGGTGGGAGTGGATGTACGGCGCGACGTCTTCCGGGTGCGCTTCCCACCCGACGACGAGCTGGCCTTCGGAGATCAACTCGCCCACGCGGTCTCCCACCATGTGCACCCCCAGAACGGGACCGTCCTTGGCACGCACGACCTTCACGATGCCGGCCGTGCCGAGGATCTCGCTCTTGCCGTTGCCGGCGAGGTTGTACTCGTACGAGCTGATGCCGTCGGCGCCGTGGATGCCGACCGCCTGCGCTTCGGTGAGGCCCACCGAGGCGACTTCGGGGCTGCAGTATGTGACCTTCGGGATGTGGGTGTCCGGCACCACGACCGGCTTGAGGCCCGCGATCTCCTCCGCGACGAAGATGCCCTGCTGGAAGCCTCGGTGGGCGAGCTGCGGGCCCAGCACGATGTCGCCCACCGCCCAGACATGCTCGACGCCCGTCCGCAGGCGATCGTCGGTCACGACGAACCCACGGTCGAGGGTCACGCCGACCTCTTCGTAGCCGAGTCCCGCCGCCGCGGGCCCGCGCCCGACGGCCACGAGGAGGTGGTCGGCCTCGAAGGTCTTCCCGTCCTCGAGAGTCACCGTGACGGCATCCGACGTCTGTGTCGCGCCCTGGAACCGAACACCCAGCGAGTACGCGATGCCGCGCTTGCGGAACGCCCGCTCGAGCGCCTTGCTCAGGGTGACGTCTTCGTTGGGCACCAGGTGGTCCAGCGCCTCGACAATGGTCACGTCCGTTCCGAACGACTTCCAGACGCTCGCGAACTCGACTCCGATCACGCCTCCGCCGAGGATCACGACTCGATCGGGGATCGTATCCAGCTCCAGCGCCTGCTCGCTGGCGATGATGCGGCCGCCGATCTCGAGCCCTGGAAGAGTCCGGCTGTACGAGCCGGTGGCCAGGATGACATCCTTCCCGCGATAGAGGTCGTCGCCCACGCGGACCGCGGGGCCTGCCTCGAGCCGTCCCTCACCGGTGACGACCGTGATCTTTCGCGCTTTGACGAGAACCTCGAGCCCCCTGTACTTCTTGGCGACGATTCCCTCCCGATAGGCCCGAACACCCGCCATGTCGATGCCTTCGAACGACGCACGGATGCCGATGGTCGATGCATCCCGCGTCACCTCGGCGACCTCGGCGGCGTGGAGAAGCGCTTTGGTCGGGATGCAGCCTTTATGCAGGCATGTGCCGCCGACCTTGTCCTTCTCGACCAGAGCGACCGAGCGGCCGAGTTCCGCCGCCCGCAGGGCTGCCGCGTAGCCGCCGCTGCCTCCGCCCAGAACGACGAGGTCGAAGTCGTGCTCGGTCATCGTGTCGCCTCTCCTGCGATCAGGGTGATGAGCGTCCGCACCGTCGCGGCCGTCGGACCTTTGTCGGTGAACCCGAACGGTCCACCCTTGTTCATGCCGACGCCGGCGATGTCGAGGTGCACCCACGGGATGCGCGCTGCGTCCGGGTCATCGCTGGTGCGCCCTACGAAATGGCGCAGGAACAGGCCCGCGAACAGCGAGCCGCCGGCCGGGTCGCCGATCTTGGCGTTCTGCAGATCGGCGATGGGCGAGTCGAGGTCATCGATCATGTGCGCCGGAAGCGGGAGGTGCCAGGCCAGTTCGCCGGTCTCGGATGCGGCGGCGAGATATTCCGCGACCGCGGCGCCCTCGCCCATCACGCCGGCGTGCCGGGTTCCGAGCGCGATCGTGATCGCTCCGGTCAACGTCGCCACGTCGATGATGAGGTCGGGATGCTCGCGACTGGCCGCGACCAGTCCGTCTGCGAGCACGAGCCGGCCCTCGGCGTCGGTGTTGAGCACCTCCACTGTGGTGCCGTCGAGAATTCGCAGCACGTCTCCCGGCCGGGTAGCCCGACCCGACGGCATGTTGTCGGCGATGCACAGCCAGGCGGTCACCTTGACGGGTGCCCCCACCGTCGCGACGGCGCGCAGCACAGCCAATGCCGTGGCCGCACCGCACATGTCGTATTTCATGCCGACCATCGATGCCGCCGGCTTGAGCGAGAGTCCGCCGGTGTCGAACGTGATGCCCTTGCCGACCAGCGCGACATGCCTCGCGGCGCCTTCGGGGGAGTACTCCAGCCGGACGAGCCGCGGCGGCCGGTCAGAGCCCAGGCCCACGCCGATGATGCCTCCGTAGCCCCCTGCTCGGAGCGCGTCCTCGTCGAGCACCTCGACGGTCACCGGCAGTTCGGCTACCGAGGCGGCGGCCTGATCTGCGAAGTCCGAGGGCCCGAGCCACTCGGCGGGCGTGGAGACGAGATCCTTCACCAGGGCGACCGCCGAGGCGACGGCCGTCACACGCTCGAGGCGCTCCGGGTCGGCATCCGCAGATCCGTGCACCACGACTCGGGATGCGCGGGGCTTCGGCGCCTCGGACTTGTAGCCCTCGAACCGGTATCCACCCAGACCCGCACCCTCGGCGATCGCCGGCCAGAGGGACTCGTCCGCCACCGGCGCCGCGACGGCGATCGTCGCGAACCCGGTGATGGTGCGGATGGCGGCGCCGACGGCGTCACGCAATGCGGCGGCATCCGGATCTGTCCCGGTGCCGACGACGGCGAGGGGCTTTGCCGTGCTCTCGGGGGCGTGGATGCGCAGGATCGCCGACGGTGCACCGGTGAATCCGACGGCGAGCGCGGCTTCTCTGACGCCCGGCCAGTCGTCCAGCACGGGGAAGTCGCCTTCATCGAGAGGCGGAAGCGCCAGCAGGATGGCGTCTGCATCAGAGTCTCGGATCGAATCGCTGCGGTACACGAGCTCGGGAAACGACATGGACCCATCCTAGGTATCCCCGGGTGCGTCGCTCGGCGCCTGCTGTTCGCTGTGAGCGGGACCAGCCTGACCCGCGCGCGCACATGCGACTCGTAGCATGGATCCATGCCCCTCACCGGTCCGCTCTACGTGCGTTCGGCGTCCGCCCCGCCGGTGCCGCGCGCGTTGCCGCTCGTCATCGCGCTGACGGGGTTCACGGATGCGGGAAGCGCAGTGAGTCAGCTCGTGGACTATTTCCAGGACGAACTCGATCCCACTCCGCTCGCGGTCTTCGCCAACGATGTGCTGCTCGACTACCGCGCTCGCAGGCCGGTCATCTCGTTCGAGCAGGACCACCTCACCGACTATCGCCCGCCGCGGCTCGAGCTCGCCCTCGCGCACGACGCCCTGGGGCAGCCGTTCCTCCTCCTCTCCGGATACGAGCCGGACTTCGCGTGGGACGCCTTCACCGCCGCCGTACTGGAGTTCGTGGAGATCTTCGCGATCTCGACGGTCACGTGGGTTCACGCCATCCCGATGCCCGTTCCGCACACCCGCCCGATCGGCACGACCGTGAGCGGCACGCGCAGCGAACTCACCGAGGCGCACTCGGTGTGGCAGCCGCACACGCAGGTGCCATCGACGGCCGGTCATCTGCTGGAGTACAGACTCGCCGAGTCCGGAGCGAGCGTGTCGGGATTCGTCTTGCTGGTTCCTCACTACCTGGGCGACACCGAGTATCCAGCTGCGGCTCTGGCGGGTCTCGACAGCCTCACCGTCGCGACAGGGCTCGTATTCACGGGCGACGACCTCCGCGAAGAGAACCGGGAATACCTCGCGAAGGTGGACGAGCAGGTCGCGGGGAGCGACGAGCTGTCTCGAATGGTGCAGGGTCTCGAAGAGCGGTATGACGCCTACATGGCCGGATCGACGCTCGCGACGCCGATGATCCACACCGGTGACCTCCCCAGCGCCGACGAACTCGCCGCCGAGCTCGAGCGCTTCCTCGCGACCCGACCCACCGGCGACGACGACAAGCGCTGACCGCGCGGAATGCCCGACGCGCGGCGCGCGTTTCACTCATCGTGTCGGCATGGACGTCTGCAGTCCATGGCAAGTGTGAGACAATAGATGATCTGACCCGTTGTCAACCGGTCCCGCGAGGCTTCCTCAGCAGGGCGGGGACTTGACAAGGGTCTTACTAGTGTCCGAAATCTACCGGGGGACGAGCGACACTCCGTCCGTCGGTGAAAGGCGAACCGTGACCTCAGACACGACCACCACGACCCGCGCGCGCGGCCAGAAGGACGCCGCGAGCGATACGGTCCCAGACGATTCCGTTCAGAAGGCGCCGGCCGGCAAGGCCGCGCCGAAGACGACGGCCGCAAAGAAGTCCGCGACCGCTAAGGCGCCGGCCGGCAAGGCCGCCACCAAGGGCGCCAAGGCGCCGGCCAAGGCCGCAGGCAAGGGCGATGTCGAAGAGCTCGACGATGACGTCGAACTGGATGTCGATGCCGACCTCGACGAGTCCGAGCTGGCAGAAGTCGTCGTAGACATCGACGCGGATGCCGACGGCGATGAGCCCGCCGCACCCACCGCCAGTAAGGCGAAGAATGCGGCCGCCGAGCCCGAAGCCGATCACGAGGCCGCCGACGGCGACGCCGAGGACGACGAGGACGAAGACGAGACGAAGCCGGCATTCGCGGAGCCGCTCCCGACCGGAGCCATCATCATCTCGTCGAACGACGAGGACGACATCCCGGTCTACTCGACGCAGATCACCGGAGCGACCGCCGACCCGGTCAAGGACTACCTGAAGCAGATCGGCAAGGTCCCGTTGCTGAACGCGGCCGAAGAGGTCGAGCTCGCGATGCGCATCGAGGCGGGCCTGTTCGCCGAAGAGAAGCTGTCGCACATGACGCCGGCCGAGAAGTCGAACCAGACGGGCCTCGACCTGCAGTGGGTCGCCCGTGACGGCCAGCGCGCCAAGTCGCACCTGCTCGGCGCCAACCTTCGTCTGGTGGTCTCGCTCGCGAAGCGTTACACCGGCCGTGGGATGCAGTTCCTCGACCTCATCCAGGAGGGCAACCTGGGCCTCATCCGTGCTGTCGAGAAGTTCGACTACACCAAGGGCTTCAAGTTCTCGACTTACGCGACGTGGTGGATCCGCCAGGCGATCACCCGCGCCATGGCCGACCAGGCGCGCACCATCCGCATCCCTGTCCACATGGTCGAGGTCATCAACAAGCTCGCCCGCGTTCAGCGGCAGATGCTGCAGGACCTGGGCCGCGAACCCACGCCCGAAGAGCTGAGCCGCGAACTCGACATGACGCCCGAAAAGGTCGTCGAGGTGCAGAAGTACGGCCGCGAGCCGATCTCACTGCACACCCCGCTCGGCGAGGACGGCGACAGCGAGTTCGGCGACCTGATCGAAGACACCGAGGCTGTTGTTTCGGCAGACGCGGTGGGCTTCACGATGCTGCAGCGCCAGCTCGAGTCGCTGCTCGACTCCCTGTCGGAGCGTGAGGCCGGCGTGATCCGGATGCGCTTCGGCCTCGGCGACGGCCAGCCCAAGACCCTGGACCAGATCGGCGACACGTTCGGCGTCACGCGCGAGCGGATCCGTCAGATCGAGTCCAAGACGATGGCGAAGCTGCGGCATCCCTCCCGTTCGCAGTCGCTGCGGGACTACCTCGAGTGATGTCCGAAGCCAACGCCGGCAAGGCGCTGACTGTAGAACTAAACGGCGAGAAGGTGTCGCGGATCCCGATCCGCACGCATGTCGTGATGCCGGGTGACGACCTAGACGCGTTCGTCAGCCAGTACGCGACCGATGTCGTGCAGCCCGGCGACATCCTGTTCGTCACCGAGAAGATCGTGGCGATCACGCAGGGGCGGTCCTATCTCGTCGAGGACATCAAGCCGCGTCGACTCGCGCTGTTCCTCTCGAAGTTCGTGGTGCGCACGCCGTACGGGATCGGCCTCGGCATGCCCGAGACGATGGAGATGGCGCTGCGCGAGTGCGGCACGATCCGCATCCTGTTCGCGGCAGCGGTCTCGGCCGTGACCAAGCTGTTCGGCCGCAAGGGCGACTTCTATCGCATCGCGGGCGACAAGGCGCGCGCCATCGACGGCCCGACCAGTGGCACCATCCCGCCCTACAACAAGGCGGTCGTTCTCGGCCCGGAGCGTCCGCGCGAGGTGTCGGCGCACCTGAAGTCGCTGCTCGGCGGCACTGCGGAGGTTGCGGTCGTCGACATCAACGATCTCGGCGGCAACATCCTGGGGTCGACCCTCGATCGGGCCGGCGAGAAGCGTCTCGTCGCGATCCTGAAGGACAACCCGCTCGGCCAGGGCCACCAGTCCACGCCACTGGGCGTCGTCCGGCCCGCCTAGCCCTCGACAGGCTCAGGGATCGGTTCGACCGGACGAGTGACCCTTCGACAGGCTCAGGGACCGGTTCGGCAGGCTTACGGACCGGTCGCTGAGACATCGAAACGTCAGAACCCGATGGCCTCGCGATAGCGGGGCTTGTTACCGGTGCGGATGCCGGTGACGCTCGGCTTGTTCTCGTAGACGCCGGCACCCCAGTTGCCCTCGACGAGCACAGGTCCGGTGGGTGTCACGACGATGTCCCAGCCGACGTACTGCACCTGCGGCACGACACGTGCGACGCGATCCACGAAGGCTCGGACCTCGTCCATCATCGGCAGCCGGAAGTCGGCGATCCGGAACCCCGAATCGGGGTGCGTCTCGTGGACGTGCGCGTGCGAGTCATAACCGGCACCCAAGGCATGGCCGTTCTCGTCGAGCATCGTGTAGAAACCGCCGAAGGTCATCTGGTCCGAGACGGCACCCCGGCCGAACTTCTGCGCCATCGCGAGGATGTGGGCCCGCTCGCCGTCGAAGAAGGCGGTCACGCGGGTGGTGTTGACGGTTCCGGGGCACACGGCGGCAAGGTCCGGATGCTGCACGATGACCTCTTCGACGAGGAGCTCGCCGCGGGCGAACAGGCCGGCGTGGAAGGCATCCCAATCGTCGACCTCGGCCGCGTGGTAGCGGTGCACGCCCGTCCCGGCCTGGCCGACGGGCTCCTTCGTCACGATGGTGCCCTGGCGCTCGGTGAACGCACGCAGCTCGGAGGCGTTTCCCGCGTCGACCACCATCCACTCGCGATGGAGATGCTCCGAGAAGACGCGGTCGAACTCGACCTTGTCCTGGAAGATGTGCCGGTAGTCGGGGTGGTCGTACTTCTGTGAGAGCTCGTTCGAGACCGGATGGGTCATGTAGGTCGCCCGTTCGGCGGCGTTCAGAATCGCGAAGTCGTAGTCGACGTAGTCCTGGAATCCCACCTGCTTGAAGCCGGCCGACCACAGCATGTCGACGACGACGGCAGGCATCCACTTGCCGTGATGTGCGGACGTCTCTTTGGCGCGCTCGAACACCGAGCCGACATCGATGCGCCGTGCGCGTCCTGCGAGATAACGAAGGCGGGGCGCGAGGCCGAGGCCCTGAGAAGGCATGCATGCTCCGGGATGGGGATCGGGGGTCCCCGATAGTCTAGATGGCGTGACTGCGGCCGACCTGGATGCCTCCGCGTCTGCCGGTTCCACGCGCAGCGCGCCCGTCGCGCAGATCTCGCATGCCGCGCTGCGCGAGAACGTCAAGGTGCTCGCCCTGCCCGAGGGCACGCTCGTCGGCATGCCCGCCGACGCGTACGGGCACGGCTTCACGGAGGTCGCCGGCACCCTCGCCGCGGCCGGGCTTGCGGTCGCTGACGCGGACGTCGGCTCCCCGCACGCCGAGGCGCTGCTGGGCCTCGCTGACGGCTTCCATCCGGTGATGCGGCTGTCCGGCCGCGTGCTGTCGGTCAAGGTGCTCCGCGCCGGCGAGGGAGTCTCCTACGGGTACACGCACCGCGCCGAGCGCGATACGCACGTCGCGCTCGTCGTGGGCGGGTACGCGCAGGGCATCGTGCGGGCTCTGGGCAACCGGGTGTCGGTCTCGATCGCCGGGGAGCGGCATCCGATCGTCGGACGGGTCGCGATGGACGTCTGCGTCGTCGACATCGGCGAAACGCCGGTGCGACGCCGAGATGAAGTGGTCTTCTTCGGTGGATCGGATGGCGGCGAGCCGTCGATCGAGGAATGGGTCGCCGTCACGGGTCTCACCTCGGGTGAACTCGTCACCGCGGTGGGCCTTCGCGCCGTGCGGGAGCACCGACCGTGACCTCCGCGCTGAGGATCGACCTCGACGCGTTCGCCGCGAATCTCCGGCACATCCGAGGCGAGATCGCGCCCTCCGAGCACATGCTCGTCGTGAAAGACGACGCCTACGGCCACGGCCTCGTACCGATCATCCAGCGCGCGTGGACGGCGGGTGTTCGGTGGTTCGGCGCCTTCGACGTGCAGACCGGCGCCACCGTTCGCGCCACGCTGGGCGAAGATGCACGGATCTTCGTGTGGCTCGCCGGCTCGGACGACGAGATCCGCACCGCGATCGACCTCAGACTCGATCTCGGGGTCGGCGACCGGGATCTGCTCCACGATGTCGCCCGGATCGCGCGGGAGATCGCTCAGCCGGCTCGGGTGCACCTCAAGATCGACACCGGCCTGCACCGCAACGGCATCCGACCCGAGGAATGGGATGCGGCTGCGGCTGATGCGGCCGCCCTCGAATCGACCGGCGCGATAGGTGTGGTCGGCGTCTGGAGCCACCTCGCGGAGGCCTCGGACGAAGAAGACGATGCCGCGTCCGCGCAGTTCATCGCGGCCGTCGAGGCCTCCGAGCGCGCAGGGCTGAGACCTTCGGTCCGCCACCTCACCGCCAGTGCAGCCGCGTTCGCGCGCCCCGAGTTACGTCACGATCTGGTCCGGATCGGCGCTTTCGCGTATGGAATCCGGCCGGCCGGGGGACCAGACGAGGGGATGCTCGGCATCCGGCCCATCGCCACGCTCTCGGCACCCGTCATCCGTATCGATGACGAAGGCGCCCACGTTGCCCTGGGCGCCTTGCACGGTCTGCCGTCGACGCTGGCGGGCCGTGTCGTGGTCGCGAGTCCCTCGGGCCCGCGGGCACTCCTGCGCGTCGATCGTCTCGAGAGCGTCGTGGAACGCTGGCCTGAAGCGCTCCTCGGTGACGAGGTGACGTTCTACGGCGAAGGGGCCGCCTCTGCGACGGATCTCGCTGAGGCGTTCGCCAGCATCGGCGAGGAGATCGCCGTTCGGATCTCGCCGCTGGTCAGCCGCGAGTATCTCGGAGGCTGAGTCAGGACTCGATCAGGCGTGCCGTCTCGTCGTGCCAGCTGGTCGCGATCGCACGAAGCTTCTCTTCGTACTTGCGGCCGTGGTGTGCGCAGAACAGGAGCTCGCTTCCGTTCACCTCTGCGGCGATATAGGCCTGGGCACCACAGGAATCGCAGCGGTCCAGCGCCGTCAGTCGGTGCTCGAGAACGACACCCGGCTCGGTCGGTGTGGATAGCGTGTTCATCTCGGTGCCTCCTCGTATATGTAGAACTCCGGTGCAGGTAAGAAATACAACCACGCGTTTGTTACCAGAATGCCGCGAACCGATGACATTTCGCTGTGCGCGTACCCCGCATCCGCCTGGAGCGTGTCACCCCGACGCCGTCGCCGCCCCCGGATACGCTTGAGAATTGTGACCTCCGAGTATTCCGCCCATCACCTCCAGGTGCTTGAGGGACTCGAAGCGGTCCGCAAGCGGCCGGGCATGTACATCGGCTCGACCGACTCCCGCGGCCTGATGCACTGCCTGTGGGAGATCATCGACAACTCCGTCGACGAAGCTCTCGGCGGGCACGGATCGCGTATCGACATCGTGCTGCACGCGGACGGCAGCGTCGAGGTGCGCGACCAGGCGCGCGGCATCCCGGTCGACATCGAACCCCGCACCGGCCTCTCGGGTGTCGAGGTCGTCTTCACCAAGCTCCACGCCGGCGGCAAGTTCGGCGGCGGCTCGTACGCCGCTTCGGGCGGACTGCACGGTGTCGGCGCATCCGTCGTGAACGCCCTGTCCGAGCGGCTCGACGTCGAGGTGGATCGCAACGGCAAGACGTGGGCGATGTCCTTCCACCGCGGCGAACCCGGCGTGTTCTCGAACGGATCGCCGTCATCGACGTTCACGCCCTTCGAGACGAATTCCGAGCTGCGGGTTACCGGGCGTGCCGCGAAAGGCGTCACCGGCACCCGCATCCGCTACTGGGCGGACCGGCAGATCTTCACGAAGGATGCCGCCTTCAACCTCGACGATCTGGCGCAGCGCGCTCGCCAGACCGCGTTCCTCGTCCCGGGACTCGAGATCGTGGTGCGAGACGAACGTGCTTCGACAGGCTCACCAACCGCAGGCGCTTCGAGCACGGATCAGCCGGTCGAGACGAGGTATCGCTACGACGGCGGCATCTCGGAATTCGTCGACTTCCTCGCTCCCGACTCCGCGGTGACCGACACTTGGCGGCTCACCGGCTCCGGGACCTTCACCGAGACCGTGCCGGTGCTCCAGCCGACCGGCGCCATGGTGCCCACCGACGTCGAGCGCGAGTGCCACGTCGACATCGCACTGCGCTGGGGGACCGGATACGAGACAGTTTCGCGCTCGTTCGTGAACATCATCGCGACGCCCAAGGGCGGCACGCACCAGCAGGGGTTCGAGCAGGGACTCATGAAGGTGCTGCGCGCCCAGGTCGACCAGAACGCCCGGCGTCTCAAGGTCGGCAACGACAAGCTCGAGAAGGACGACATCCTCGCCGGTATGACCGCGGTCCTCACCGTCAGGGTGCCGGAGCCGCAGTTCGAGGGGCAGACGAAAGAGGTCCTCGGCACGCCCGCGGTGCGCCAGATCGTCAACAATGTCCTGACGCGAGAGCTCACGGCGCGATTCACGTCTCCCAAGCGCGACGACAAGAATCAGACGGCGCTGCTTCTCGACAAGGTCGTGGCCGAGATGAAGGCGCGCATCTCTGCGCGCTCGCACAAAGAGACCCAGCGGCGCAAGAACGCCCTCGAGTCCTCCTCGCTTCCCGCGAAGCTCGTCGACTGCCGTTCATCGGATGTCGCCCACTCCGAGCTCTTCATCGTGGAGGGCGACTCGGCACTGGGCACCGCGAAGCTCGCGCGCAACAGCGAGTTCCAGGCGCTGCTGCCCATCCGCGGCAAGATCCTCAACGTGCAGAAAGCCTCTGTCAGCGACATGCTCTCCAACGCGGAGTGCGCCTCGATCATCCAGGTGATCGGCGCGGGCTCGGGTCGCTCGTTCGATCTCGATGCGGCACGCTACGGCAAGGTGATTCTGATGAGCGACGCGGATGTCGACGGCGCCCACATCCGCACCCTGCTGCTCACCCTGTTCTTCCGTTACATGCGCCCACTGGTCGAGGCAGGGCGCGTGTTCGCGGCCGTGCCACCGCTTCACCGCGTGATCGTCATGAACCCCGGCACGAAGCCGAACGAGACGATCTACACCTACAGCGAGCCCGAGCTGCACACCCTGCTCACGAAGGTCACGAAGTCCGGACGACGCTGGCACGAACCAGTCCAGCGCTACAAGGGACTCGGTGAGATGGACGCCGATCAGCTCGCCACCACGACGATGGACCGGGGCGGGCGTCTGTTGCGGCGCGTGCGCCTGGAGGACGCCGAGAGCGCTGGTCACATCTTCGAACTGCTGATGGGCAACGAGGTCGCCCCGCGCCGCGAGTTCATCGTCGAGTCCTCGCACCGTCTGTCTCGCGACGCGATCGACGCGTAGCGGGTCGCTCGCCGAGTGACGGCCGCCGAGCGTGTCTGCCGCCCGAGCGGCGACGCCGTGGTTAACCTGACGCCATGGCAGTCGGCGGGAGCAGGCGCGTGCGTGCCGCTCGAAAGCGAAAGCGCCGCATGGATGCCGCCGACAACGACCTCACCGTCTCTCAGTGGGCGAGGATCCGTGAAGCCTGGGGCGGCTGTGCATACTGCGGTGCGACGGATGCCGCGCTCCAGCGCGATTGCGTCCTCGCACTCTCGCGAGGCGGCCGCTACACGATCGAGAACATCGTGCCGGCGTGCCGCTCATGCAACGCCAGCAAGAGCAACGATGAGGTGACGCGGTGGCTGCGGCGCAAGCGCCTGGACGAGCGAGCGTTTCTGCTGCGTCACCGCGAGGTCCTGGCGCTGCTGATGTCGGAACCCTCGATCATGGCCGCGCCGGTGGGCGCCGGTGACTCTCCTGTGATGGACGGCGACAGGGCCCTGACGAGTGCGCAGGTCGGCGCTATGCCGCCGTCGTGAGGCGGCTCCGCAGCAACGACGGGTCGACGTGCAGCGCGTCGAGCAGGGCTGCCGCGGGATCCGGTTCGTGCCGGTCGAGCAGCGCGAGGAGCAGATGGCGTGACGTGATGGCTCGCGCCTTCTCGGCCGTCGCGGTGACGAGGGCGCCCTGGAGCACCGACTTGGCGCCGGACGTCATGCGCGGAACCCGCCTGGCGCCCGCCGATCCTGTCGGCTCGAACTCTCCGATGGTGAGGCCGATCGCCGCAAGCGCGTCACGATCGAGCTGGTCGGCGGCTTTCTCGGCGGCTGTGGCATCGACGCCCACGGTCTGAGCCACCGCGCGGTCGTGCAGCAGGGCGAGCAGCAGGTGTTCCGTGCCGATCCGCCTGTCGCCGCGGCGACCCGCCTCGCGCCGTGCTCCCTCCACCGCAGACCGGGCTTCCCGGGCGAATCGCTCAAACATTGCCTTCCCGCTTTCCATACTTCGTGTGCACCGACTGGCGCGTGACGCCGAGTGCGTCGCCGATCTGCTCCCATGACCATCCGGCGCGTCGCGCCGCGGCGACATGCAGCGCCTCGACCTTTTCGGCGAGACGGTGCAATGCACCGACCGCGCGCAGCCCTGTGGCCGGATCGGTGGTACGAAGCGATTCGAGATCCCATGACTCCATGCCTGTCAGTCTGGATTGACGGTGCGTGGTTTGTCAAGTCAGACTGACAGATGACCTCGATGGCGCTCGCGAGCCGGGGTCAGACGAGGGTGCGGCCGACCGAGCCGATCGCGGCCGGCAGCGGCTGGCCGGAGGCGTCGCGCTTGGCGGTCGCCGGCGGCAGCGTCCGCGCCGAGCCGTCCGGACCGACCGCCAGCGCAGGCGTCCGCCCGATCCACGCGAGCGTCAGCCGATCCTCGCCGCGCAGGAACGTGTGCGCCCGCACTCCGCCTGTCGCGCGACCCTTGGCGGGGAAGTCGTCGAACCGCGAAACCTTGATCCGACCGGCATCCGTCCCCGGCAGCACCCCGTCCGCACCCGACACCGTGACGGCGATCACGTCGTCGCCCGATGCCTCGCCGAAGAACACGACCTCCGCCTTGGCCGACAGGTTGATGCCCGCCATCCCACCTGCTGGAGCTCCTTGCGGTCGGACCGCGGAGGCGGAGAAACGGAGCAGCTGTGCGTCGCTGGTCACGAACACGAGCTCCGCGTCATCCGCCGCCGACGCCGCACCGACGACTGCGTCGCCCGGCTTGAGTCCGATGATCTCGAGCTCGGGGCGAGGGGTCAGACCCGAGGGCACGATGCGCTTCACGACACCCTGCCGGGTGCCCAGTGCAAGAGGCGTGTCGTCGTCGAACCGGATGAGTGCGATCACCCGCTCGGTCTTGTCATGGATGCCGAGATAGTCGCGCAGCAGAACGCCGGCCGCGAGCTGCACTGACGCCGGCGGCACAGACGGCAGGTCGACGGGGCTGAACCGGACGACGCGCCCGGCCGTCGTCACCGCGCCGAGCTCACCGCGGATCGTCGAGGCCGCCGTGTCCAAGACGGCGTCGTGCTTGCTCCTGCGCGCGGGCACGGTGAGATCCTGCCCCTCGCTCAGGTCCACTCGCACGGCTCGCCCCGTCGTGGAGAGCACGACGACGGTGGGCGCGTCGGCGATCTGCAGATCGGGAGCCGGCGCACCGCGGGTGGGACGGGGCGCGGCCGGCTTCGCGTTCATCAGCATCGTCCGCCGCGGCGTGCCGTGCTCGTCCGAGGCGGCTTCGAGCTCGCGCGCGACCTGGGCACGGATGAGCACCTCGCTGCCCAGCAGCGCCTGCAGCTGAGCGATCTCGGCCTTGAGCGAGTCGCGCTCCGACTCGAGCTCGATCCGCGAGAACTTCGTCAGCCGGCGCA
This sequence comes from Microbacterium pumilum, assembly GCF_039530225.1. Classification (NCBI taxonomy): domain Bacteria; kingdom Bacillati; phylum Actinomycetota; class Actinomycetes; order Micrococcales; family Microbacteriaceae; genus Microbacterium; species Microbacterium pumilum. The sequence goes on along the minus strand of NZ_BAAAOH010000001.1, from coordinate 2,820,027 downwards.
GGCGGAGCTCGAGGATGTATTCCGCCTGGACCTCGCTGAGGTCGAACACCTCGCGCAGCCGGGTGCGCGCCTGCTCGCTGTCGTCCGAGGTGCGGATGACCTGGATCACCTCGTCGATGTCGAGGATCGCGATGAGCAGTCCCTCGACCAGGTGCAGGCGCTCTTCGCGCCGCGCGAGGCGGAACCGGCTGCGTCTCGTGACGACCTGAATGCGGTGGTCGAGGTAGACGCGCAGCAGCTCCTTGAGCCCCAGCGTCTGCGGCTGCCCTTCGACGAGGGCGACGTTGTTGATGTTGAACGAGTCCTCGAGCGGGGTGAGCCGGTAGAGGTGGTCGAGCACCGCCTGCGGATCGAACCCGGTCTTGATGCCGATGACGAGCCGCAGACCGTGGCTGCGGTCGGTCAGGTCGGTGACATCCGCGATCCCGGTCAGGCGCTTGGCCTGGACGGCATCCTTGATCTTCTCGATCACTCGTTCGGGACCGACCTGGTATGGCAGCTCGGTCACGACCAGGCCGGTGCGACGGGGGCCCAGCGACTCGATGGCGACCTTGCCGCGCACCTTGAACGCGCCGCGACCCTTGGTGTACGCGTCTTTGACGCCGTCGAGGCCCATCACGATCCCGCCCGACGGGAAGTCGGGACCGGGCACGAAGTCCATGAGGTCTTCGACCGTCGCGTCCGGATTCTCGAGCAGGTGGATGGCGGCCGCGACGACCTCGATGAGGTTGTGGGGCGCCATGTTCGTCGCCATGCCGACCGCGATGCCGGCCGCACCGTTCACGAGGAGGTTCGGGTAGGCCGCAGGCAGCACCGCCGGCTGCTGGAATTGGCCGTCGTAGTTCGGGATGAAGTCCACGACATCTTCGTCGAGGTTCTCGGTCAGCGCGAGCGCTGCGGGCGCCAACCGGGCCTCGGTGTAGCGAGGCGCGGCGGGGCCGTCATCCAGCGACCCGAAGTTGCCATGACCGTCGACGAGCGGCACGCGCAGCGAGAACGGCTGCGCGAGGCGCACCAGCGCGTCGTAGATCGGCGCGTCGCCGTGCGGGTGGAGCTTTCCCATGACCTCGCCGACGACGCGGGCGCTCTTGACGTGACCGCGGTCGGGGCGCAGGCCCATATCGGCCATCTGGTACAGGATGCGGCGCTGCACGGGCTTCAGTCCGTCCCGCGCATCGGGAAGCGCACGCGAGTAGATGACCGAGTACGCGTACTCGAGGAAGGAGCCCTGCATCTCGGTCGAGACGTCGACGTCTTCGATGCGTTCTTCTGCGGCGGGGGAGGAGTCGGTGCGGGATGCGGGCATGACGATGAGGCCTCGGTGACGGCGGAGCGGCAGGGGCCTCCCGCGGGTGTGCGAGACTGACCCCGATGTCCCTCAGCCTACCCGCGGACCCGCCACGGGCCCGGAGCCTCACCGGTGTCGTGCCGCAGATGCTCGCCTCGCTCGAGGGCCGTTCGGATTGGTTCCGGCCCGCGACGAGCGCGATCGTCTTCGTGCTCGACGGGCTGGGCGCGCACAACCTCGCTGCGCGCACGGGGCATGCGCGTTTCCTGTCCCAGGCCTCGTCGAAACGGGATGTCGCCCGCACCGTCTTCCCGAGCACGACGGCGTCCGCCCTCACGAGCCTGCTGACCGGCACCATGCCCGGCCAGCACGGCATCGTGGGCTATCGCGCCCGCATCCCCGGCACCGACGAGGTCGTGAACCAGTTGCGCGGCTGGGACACCGACGGCCTGCCGATCGAGTGGCAGCGATCCGAGCCACTGACCGTCGGGCGTCCGAGCTTCGCCGTGTCGAAGGCCGAGTACGCCGACACCGGCTTCACGGCGGCGATTCTGCGCGGTGCCGAGTTCCACGCAGCCGAGGGCCTCGACGAACGGGCCGAGCTCGCAGCCGACCTCGCCGCGCGCAACCCGGGTTCCTTCGTCTACGTGTACGCGCCCGAGCTCGATGGGCTGGGCCACCGGCGAGGGTGGCAGTCCGATGAATGGTTGGCCGGGCTCGAGCAGGCGGATGCCGCCGCGCGCACCCTCGACAGCGCGATCGCGCGCGGCACAGGAGTCGTCGTGACCGCCGACCACGGCATGGTGGACATTCCTCTCCACCGGCATGTGCTCCTCGCCTCAGGCGACGAAATGGTCGACGGAGTGCGTCTCATCGGCGGTGAGCCCCGGATGCTGCACCTCTATGCGGAGGATGACGCCCAGAGCGATGTGCTCGCCGTCTGGCGCGCGCATGAGGCATCCCGCTCGTGGGTGCTGTCACGTTCCGAGGCGATAGCTGCCGGCCTCTTCGGGCCCGTCGCGGACGAGGTGCACGATCGGATCGGCGATGTTCTCGTGGCAGCCCGGTCGGGGATCGTGTACTACGACGACCGGCTGACCGACAAGGGTGCCCAGAAGATGGTCGGGCAGCATGGCTCGCTCTCGAACGAGGAGCGCATCGTGCCCCTCATCCGTCTCGGCGCCTACGCCTGATCAGTCCTCGGTGCGAGCTCCGAACACGATCTCGTCCCACGACGGCATCGATGTGCGTCCCTTGCGCCGCCCGGCCTCGGCCACTGCCGATGCCGGCGCGTCGTAGTCCGGGATCGGATCGGTGTCGACGGGGGCCTCGTCATAGCCGGGCTCGAGTGCATCGAACAGGGCGACGGGGGAGTGGGACCGCGGAGCGGCCACGTCGTCCAGACCTGGCAGCGGCTCACGCTGCCCACGCCGGCGGCGGAGGGCCTCCAGCAGGTCGGCGGTCTCGGCCGACGTCACGTTGGGCTCGTTCGCACGCTTCATCGCGGCCTCTTGAACGGCCGGGGCGGTCGGCGTGCTCAGCTCTGGCGTCTCGAGGTCGGCGTCGGGAAGTCTCCGGGGCCCGAACGCGCCGCTGTCGAAGCGCGTTTCATCCTTCGGCGGCACGGTCTCGAGAGCGCGCAGCCGCGGGATCAGTCCGTCAGGCAGGGAACCCTGCCGTGACAGCTGGATCGCATCGGCGTTGAGAGGAGACAGCGTGCTGCGACGCGGCTCGAAGCTCCACCGCGCGTCGTGATCGACATCCGACGCGGTGAACTGGAGCTTGACGATCCAGCCCGTCGGCTCTTTCCAGCTGGTCCAGCGTTCCCCGGTCGCACCCGCTTCGGCAAGCTTGCCCCGCACGGCCGAGCCGAACGTGGGATGTGCGTCGCCTTCGAGATCGCCGCCGAGCAGCACTGGCACGGCCAGGGCCTGCGCGACGACGTGTTCGCGCTCGGCGAGCACCGGAGTCTCGAACCGCGCGACGTCCTCCACCCGGGCTCCGAGCAGCGCCGCGACCTCTTCGGCCGACAGTCCCGCCCGGATATGCGCCTGGATCTCGCGCGGACTCGGCCGATTCGCCGATGGTTCGGCATCACGCTCGCGGCGTGCCCTGCGGAGCTCCATGCGCAGCACCTCGTCGACGGCGAGCGAGAATCGCTCGCCCGAGTCGGTCGCCAGGACGAGCACCTCGTCCTCGGTACCGATCACCTTGAGCTGTTCCATGCGGACGCCCTCCGATCCTGCGTGTCGGCCCATGCTTACACGGCCAACACCGGCGAGCGGGAATATCCAGCGCGTGCCGCGAGTTTCAGCACCGGCACGGACTACTCCGATCAGCAGTGCATTTGCGAAATCGGGGGAGGTCGTGCAAACTATGCCCGCTCGAAAGGGCGAATGCACCCCAGTGATTTCCGGAAGTTGAGACGTTTACGAATGGCAACCGACTACGACGCCCCCCGCAAGACCGAAGACGACAGCGAGTCGATCGAGGCTCTCAAGGAGCGAGTGCCCGACAAGCTGTCGGGCTCGGTCGATGTGGAAGACGCCGACAACCCCTCGGGATTCGAACTGCCCGGGGCGGACCTGTCCGACCTCGAGCTCGACGTCGTCGTGCTGCCCGCGCAGGAGGACGAATTCACATGCTCCAACTGCTTCCTGGTGAAGCATCGCTCGCAACTCGATCACGAGGGCGCGGATGGCCCTATCTGCTCGGAGTGCGCCGCGTAGCCTGAGCGAGCCGGAGCGCCGCAGCGAACCGGTCCGGCGTCCGCGATGACACCACCCACATCGGGGTGGGGTCGTCCGGGTCGGTCACGGTGATGATCACTATCCCGTCGATTCCGCCGCGGATGACATGCCACGAGCGCGGGTCGAGACCAGCACCGCGTGCGTGGCGTGCCGGGTCGCCGGTCAGGACGACCGCGTCGCCGAGCAGGTCGACATCGATGTGAGCGCGTCCGGCCCGCAGTACACCGTCGCGCACATCGAGGACCGGTGCTCCCGCGACCATCAGCGCGATGATGGCCACTCCGACCCCGGCGCCGATCACGAGGGCGATCGTGGTGTTGAGCGGGGCGAACACCAGCGCCGCCATGGGCGCGGCCACCGCGGCACTCACGAGCGCCCACAACGATGGACCGAGCCGCTCCCGGTACTGGGGGCCGACACTGCGCGCTGTCTTCTGCATTACCCTCGTTGGGTGACTGAAACGGTGGACGTCCTCATTATCGCCCCCGACGTTCCCACCTACGCGCATCCCGGTGACGCCGGAGCCGACCTGGTGGCCGCCGAGGCGGTGCGCCTCGAACCCGGCAGGCGGGCCCTCGTGGGCACGGGTGTCCGCATCGCCCTTCCCGAGGGCTTCGCCGCGTTCGTCGTCCCGCGCAGCGGGCTCGCGACGAAGCACGGGATCACGATCGTCAACTCGCCGGGAACAGTGGATGCCGGCTACCGCGGCGAGCTGAAGGTCACCCTGCTCAACACCGACCTCGATGAGGCGTACGACATCGCCGTCGGCGACCGCATCGCGCAGCTCATCGTGATGCCCGTCACGCGCGCACAGTTCATTCCGGTCGAGGCTCTGCCCGAGAGCGTCCGAGGCGATGGCGGCTTCGGATCGACCGGAATCAAGAAGGACGGAATCCTCGCATGACCGACCCGACATCCTCGGACGACGGCATCCCCGTCGACGACGACCGCACAGCCGCGCCCGCATTGCCCGACCGCGCAGTCCTGGGCCCCTTCGATGAGACCGAGGCGAATCCGGTCCGTCCGTACATCGACCTCGGCGGCATCAAGATCCTCCCCCGCGAGGGCTTGAACCTCCGGCTCGAGGTCGAGGAGCAGACCAAGCGGATCGTCGCGGTCGGCCTCGACTACGCCGGCTCCACCCTTCAGGTGCAGCCGTTCGCCGCGCCGCGCTCGACGGGACTGTGGGAGGAGACGCGCGAGCAGATCCGCGGGCAGATCCGCCAGCAGGGCGGCCGCGTCGAGGAGCGCCAGGGACCGCTCGGTCCCGAGCTGCTCGCGGAGGTGCCCGTCGTCGCGGGCCCGGACAGCACCGCGGGCAAGCGCCTCGCGCGCTTCGTGGGCGTCGACGGTCCGCGCTGGTTCCTCCGCGGCGTCATCGGCGGAGCGGCGACGGCCGACGTCGAGGCGGCCGAGAAGATCGAGGACCTGTTCCGCTCCATCGTCGTGGTGCGAGGCGGCTCGCCTATGCCACCCCGCGACCTGATCCCGCTGCGGATGCCGGCAACACCGGGCACCACGTGAGCGACGAACCGCGCCCGGACACCCCAGAGACGCCGTCGTCCGGCAGCGAGAGCGCGCCGCAGTCGGCGTCCGACATCCTCAGCGCGGCTCTCGGCGGAGCGGCCCGTCGGGCCGGGCTCGACCCGGCCGAGGGCAAGTCGACGGGGCACGTCGTGTGGCGCGCAATGGGCGGCTGGCGCGGCATCCTGGAGTCGGTCGTCCCGGGGCTCGTGTTCATCATCGCCTACACGGTGACGATCGATCCGAGCACAGGTCAGGGCGACCTGTGGCTGTCGCTGGCGCTCTCGGTCGGCATCGCCGCGGTCTTCGTCGTGGCGCGTCTCATCGCGCGCCAGCCGGTCAACGCGGCGGTCGGAGGGCTGATCGCGGCCGGCGTCGCCGCGGCGCTCGCCGCTTTCACGGGACAGGCGAGCAACAACTTCATCCCGGGCTTCATCACCAACATCCTGTACGGATCGGCGTTCCTCATCTCGGCGCTCATCGGATGGTCGCTCATCGGCCTCGCGGTCGGCTTCCTCATGGGGGAGGGAACGGCGTGGCGTCGCGACAAGCGCAAGCGCCGCGCGTTCTTCTGGCTCGCGATCGCATGGGCGAGCCTGTTCGCGGCGCGGCTCATCGTGCAGGTCCCGCTCTACTTCGCCGACAACGTCACCGCGCTCGGAACGCTCAAGCTCGTGATGGGCATACCGCTGTTCGCGCCGATGGTCGCGGTGACCTGGCTGGCCGTCAGAGCGCTCTACCCGCCCACTCCGAAGTGATACATTTATCTTGACATCAAGATAAATTCGCCTCGTCGCCGGATTAGGTGAACCTCACTAGCCGAGGGCTCCGGAGCGGGGGAAGATGGGGTGTGCCGGGCCCTGGGCCCGCTCCCGCCGCCGACGAAGGAGACACGCGTGTCCACGGTTGACAGCTTCGGTGCCAAGAGCACCCTGACAGTCGGCAGCACCGACTACGAGATCTTCCGCATCGACACCGTCGAAGGCTACGAGAAGCTCCCGTTCAGCCTGAAGGTGCTGCTCGAGAATCTGCTCCGCACCGAGGACGGCGCGAATGTCACCAAGGAGCAGATCGAGGCTCTGGGGTCGTGGGATGCCGCAGCCGAGCCCGATACCGAGATCCAGTTCACGCCGGCCCGAGTGGTCATGCAGGACTTCACAGGCGTTCCTTGCATCGTGGACCTCGCGACGATGCGCGAAGCCGTCGTCGACCTCGGCGGCGATCCGACGAAGATCAACCCGCTGTCGCCGGCCGAGCTCGTCATCGACCACTCGGTCATCGCCGACCTGTTCGGCACCGAGAACGCGCTCGAGCGCAACGTCGAGATCGAGTACGAGCGCAACGGCGAGCGCTACCAGTTCCTGCGGTGGGGCCAGACTGCCTTCGACGACTTCAAGGTCGTCCCGCCGGGAACCGGAATCGTCCACCAGGTCAACATCGAGCACCTCGCAAAGGTCATCTACGACCGGACGGTCGACGGCGTCCTCCGCGCCTACCCCGACACGTGCGTCGGCACCGACTCGCACACCACGATGGTCAACGGGCTGGGCGTGCTCGGCTGGGGCGTCGGCGGCATCGAGGCCGAGGCCGCGATGCTCGGCCAGCCGGTGTCGATGCTCATTCCGAAGGTGGTGGGCTTCAAGCTCTCGGGCGCCATCCCGACCGGCGTGACCGCGACCGACGTGGTGCTCACGATCACCGAGATGCTCCGCAAGCACGGGGTCGTCGGAAAGTTCGTCGAGTTCTACGGTCCGGGTGTGGCATCCGTTCCGCTCGCGAACCGCGCCACGATCGGCAACATGAGCCCCGAGTTCGGGTCGACCGCGGCGATGTTCCCCATCGACGACGTCACGCTCGACTACCTGCGCCTCACCGGACGCAGCGACGAGCAGGTCGCGCTCGTCGAGGCGTACGCCAAGGAGCAGACGCTGTGGCACGATGCGGCCGTCGAGCCCGTCTTCAGCGAGTATCTCGAGCTCGACCTGTCGACCGTGGTGCCCTCGATCGCCGGGCCGAAGCGCCCGCAGGATCGCATCATCCTGACGAACGCCAAGGCCCAGTTCGCGAGCGACCTGACAAACTACGCCGACGTCGAGCACGATCTCGTCGACCTCGAGGGTTCTGAGTCGTTCCCGGCATCCGACCCGCCCGGAAACTCGCCGGACGACGAGTACAGCGCCCACGCGCACCACCACCACAGCCACGCGCCCGAGAAGGGCTCCAAGCCGACCCCGGTCGTGCTCGGTGACGGCCAGCGGTTCACGCTCGACCACGGTGCGGTCACGATCGCGGCGATCACCTCGTGCACGAACACCTCGAACCCGTCGGTCATGCTCGCCGCCGGGCTGCTGGCGCGCAACGCCGTGAAGAAGGGCCTCAAGGCCAAGCCGTGGGTCAAGACCACCCTCGCGCCCGGATCGAAGGTCGTCACCGACTACTACGAGAAGGCCGGCCTCACCGACGATCTCGAAGCGCTCGGCTTCTACACCGTCGGCTACGGCTGCACGACCTGCATCGGCAACTCAGGCCCGCTCATCGAAGAGGTCTCGGCGGCGGTTCAGCAGAACGACCTCGCGGTCACCGCGGTGCTCTCGGGCAACCGCAACTTCGAGGGTCGGATCAACCCCGACGTGAAGATGAACTACCTCGCGAGCCCTCCGCTGGTCATCGCGTACTCCCTCGCCGGGTCGATGAACTTCGACTTCGAGACCGACCCCCTCGGCAAGGATCAGAACGGCGTGGACGTGTTCCTGCGCGACATCTGGCCGGACTCGGCAGAGGTGCAGGCGACCATCGACTCGTCGATCAACAAGGGCATGTTCGACACGCAGTACGCCGCGGTGTTCGCGGGCGACGAGCGGTGGCGCACACTGCCGACCCCGACCGGAGATGTCTTCGAGTGGGATGCCGCATCCACCTACGTGCGCAAGCCCCCGTACTTCGACGGCATGACGATGGAACTGACGCCTGTCACCGACATCGCCGGTGCTCGAGTGCTCGCCACGCTGGGCGACTCGGTGACGACCGACCACATCAGCCCCGCCGGCAACATCAAGGCCGACAGCCCGGCGGGCCACTACCTCGACGGCCACGGCGTCGACCGCAAGGACTACAACTCCTACGGATCGCGCCGAGGCAACCACGAGGTCATGATCCGCGGCACGTTCGCCAACATCCGGTTGAAGAACCAGCTGCTGGACGGCGTCGAGGGCGGTTACACGCGCGACTTCACCCAAGAGGGCGGCCCGCAGTCGTTCATCTACGACGCGAGCCAGAACTACCAGGCCGAAGGCACGCCGCTCGTGATCTTCGGGGGCAAGGAGTACGGCTCCGGCTCGTCGCGCGACTGGGCGGCGAAGGGCACCAGCCTGCTGGGCGTCAAAGCCGTCATCACCGAGAGCTTCGAGCGGATCCACCGCTCGAACCTGATCGGCATGGGCGTGGTGCCGCTGCAGTTCCCGACGGGACAGACCTGGACGTCCCTCGGCCTCGACGGCACCGAGATCGTGTCGATCAGCGGTCTCGAGCAGCTCAACGAGGGCGTCACACCGAAGACGGTTCACGTTACGGCCGCGCCGAGCGAGTTCTCTGCCCCGGGCAAACAGCCCGTCGAGTTCGACGCGGTCGTGCGCATCGACACGCCCGGCGAAGCCGACTACTACCGCAACGGCGGCATCCTGCAGTACGTGCTGCGGTCGCTCGTCTGAGCGTGAGGTCACTCAAGGCCCGGACGCGGACAGCGTCCGGGGCTTTGTGTCGTTCGACCACGCGCGGGCGCGCACGGGCGTGAGGGCTCCGGTGATCGACATCCCTCGCTGCGAGACGTCCTGGACGATCCACTGCTCCGCAGCGCCACGCCACGTGGGGCTCGTCACCGGTCCCGAGAAGGGACGTACCACACCCGCACCCTGGTGAGGACCTCCCAGACGGTGTGCGGCCGCCACGGTAGACTCTGAGTCGGCGTCCGAGCACCGGATCGCCCGCCCGACGAGGGCTCCGCTGAGCGCAGAGGGAGATGGATGGCGATCCTTCCGAACATCGCAGGACCCCGCGATCTCGACGCCCTCAGCCCTGAGCAGCTCGAACAGCTCGCCGGTGAGATCCGCGAGTTCCTGGTCGAGAACGTGTCTCGGACCGGTGGTCACCTCGGCCCGAACCTCGGTGTCGTCGAACTCACGATCGCGCTGCACCGCGTCTTCGACTCGCCCTTCGACCCGTTCGTCTTCGACACCGGCCACCAGTCGTATGTCCACAAGCTGCTCACCGGGCGCCAGGACTTCAGCGAATTGCGCACGCGCGGCGGCCTCGCCGGCTACCCGCAGCGCTCCGAGAGCCCGCACGATGTGGTGGAGTCATCGCACGCGTCGAGCTCGCTCAGCTGGGCCGATGGGATCTCGCGCGCCTTCACCCGCACCGGTCGCAAGGACCGGCATGTCATCGCGGTGGTCGGGGACGGTGCGCTCACCGGCGGCATGACGTGGGAGGCGCTCAACAACATCTCCGACGACAACGACCGCAACCTGATCATCGTCGTCAACGACAACGGTCGCTCGTACGCGCCCACGATCGGCGGAATGGCCCGCTATCTCAATCGTGTCCGCACCGCCGACACCTACCGCAACCTCCACCGCGGCTCCGACCAGATGTTCCGCCGTCTCGGCCCCGCCGCTCGCGCCGTCTACCGCGGCGTTCGCGGCGGAACCCACGGCTTCTTGTCGCGCTTCATCAACAACGCGGCTCTCTACTCCAATCTCGACATCAAGTACCTGGGCCCGGTCGACGGACACGACCTGCCGGTGCTGATGGAGACCCTCGAGCTGGCAAAGCAGTTCGGCGCTCCCGTGATCGTCCATGCGATCACTGAGAAGGGCCGGGGCTTCCAGCCCGCCCTCGACGACGAAGCCGACCAATTCCATGCGGTGGGCAGGATCGATCCCGTGACAGGCGCGACGGTCGGCGGCGCGAGCGCCGGGCCGGCTTGGACGGATGTCTTCGCCGACGAACTCGTCGAGATCGGCCACGAGCGCGAAGACGTGATCGCGATGACCGCGGCGATGCTTCGGCCCACGGGGCTGCTGCCGTTCGCGCAGCGATTCCCCGGGCGTGCCCTCGACGTCGGCATCGCAGAACAGCACGCCGTGGCCTCCGCCGCCGGTCTCGCCTTCGGCGGGCTGCATCCCGTGGTCGCCATCTACGCGACGTTCATGAACCGCGCGTTCGATCAGGTGCTGATGGATGTCGCGCTCCACCGCGCCGGCGTCACCTTCGTGCTCGATCGCGCGGGAGTCACGGGACCCGACGGCCCGAGCCACCACGGCATCTGGGACCTCGCGATGCTGCAGCTGGTGCCCCACATCCGCATCGCGGTGCCACGAGACGCCGAGCGGCTGCGCGAGGAGCTGCGTGAGGCAGTCGGGGTCTCGGATGCGCCGACCGTCATCCGCTTTCCCAAGGGCGGCGTCAGCCCCGAGCTGCCCGCCCTGGAGCGCCTCGCGGACGGCGTCGATGTGCTGGTGCGCTCCGATGCGCAGGATGTCCTCATCGTCGGCATCGGCCCGATGGCGCACATCGCCGTCGACGTGGCTGAGCGACTCCGGGCGCAGGGCATCGGCACAACGGTCATCGACCCGCGCTGGGCGATCCCGGTGCAGCCCTCGGTCACCGAACTGGCGGCATCTCATCGCCTGGTCATCACGATCGAGGACGGCATCCGCGTCGGAGGCATCGGCACGCGCGTGCGTCAGGTGCTTCGCGAAGCCGGCGTCGACACCGCCGTCGACGAACTCGGCGTGCCGGACGAGTTCATCGACCATGCATCGCGCGAGCAGATCCTCGAGGATGCCGGGCTCACCGCTGCCAAGATCGCCCACGACGTCGTCTCGCAGGTGCTCGGCACGCGGATCCCGGTCGCCCGGCCCGCGACATCCGAGATCGCCAGCCTCGCGGCGCACGCGCGCCGGGACGCCTGAGCCCAGCGGTCCCGGAGCTCAGGGGCCGGCGGACGCTTCGACAAGCTCAGCGACCGGCCGCCCCCCCTCAGCAGCCTAGGAGGCGATGCCCTTGATCACCGGGTGGTGGAAGGTGTCGTGGAAGACACGCTGCGAGGCACCTTCGCGATCGAGGTAGGGCGATGCACCGCCGTCGATGAAGGGCCAGCCGGCACCGAGGATGAGGCACAGGTCGATGTCTTCGACCTCGGGAACCACGCCCTCGTCGAGCATGATCTTGAGCTCCTGCGCGAGCCCATCCTGCACACGGGCGAGGATCTCGGCTTCACTTGCGGGGGAGGAGCCGACGGCACCCTTCAGGACCTTCTCGGCCCCCTTCGACCAACCCGTGACCCGGCCCGCCCTGTCCTTCTCGACGACCTCGGTGAGCTCCGCCAGCCGGTGGAAGTTCTCGGAGGCGTAGAAGCGCGCCGGGAACGCCGTCGCCATGGTGTCCTGCACGTGCGCGGCGACCTTCCAGCCGACCAGATCGATGAGCTGGAAGGGCGTCATCGGCAGTCCGAGTGGCTGGAACGCCTTCTCGACGGTCAGGAGCGGCGTGCCCTCGTAGATTGCCCGTGCCGCCTCGCCCATGACCTTCGCGAGCAGACGGTTGACGACGAAGCCGGGGGCGTCGGCGGTGAGCACGGCGTTCTTGCCCAGCGCGCGAGCGACGACGAAGGCCGTCGAGAGCGCGGCATCCGAGGTGTCCGCTGTCTTCACGATCTCGATGAGCGGCATGACCGCGACCGGGTTGAAGAAGTGGAAGCCGACGAGCCGCTCGGGGTTCGCGAGCTTCGCGCCGATCTCCTCGACCGACAGGGACGAAGTGTTGGTGGCGAGGATGGCGTCCTCGGCGATGATCTGCTCGATCTCGCCGAACACCTGCTGCTTCACGCCGACCTCTTCGAAGACGGCCTCGATCACGAAGTCGCAGTCCGCGTATTCGCTCTTGTCGGTCGTGCCGCGCACGAGCGCACGCAGCCGGTTCGCCGTGTCGCCGTCGAGGCGGCCCTTCGCTTCGAGCGTGCCGATCTCGTCGTTGATGTACGCCAGACCCTTGTCGACGCGGGACTGGTCGAGGTCGGTGATGAGCACGGGAACCTGCAGCTTGCGCACGAACAGGAGCGCGAACTGGCTGGCCATGAGGCCCGCGCCGACGATGCCGACCTTCGTGACCGTCCTGGCGAGAGCCTTGTCGGGCGCGCCCACCGGGCGTTTGGCGCGCTTCTGCACCAGATCGAACGCGTACATGGATGCCGCGAACTGGTCTCCCGTGACGAGGTCGGCGAGCGCGTCGTCCTCGCGGGCGAACCCCTCTGCCTTGGTGCCGCTCTTGGCCTTGTCGAGCAGCTCGAGGGCCGCATAGGGCGACTTCGGAACCGTGCCGATCCGGCTCTCGAGCATCCCTCGCGCCATCTTGATCGCGATGGGCCATTTGGTGAGGCGCTCGATCTTGCCCGGCTCGTTCTTGCGGACGACCTTGACCGAGCCGCTGAGCACGCCGTCAGCCCACTTCAGCGAGTCCTCGAGATAGTTCGCCGCAGGGAAGATGGCGTCGAAGATCCCGTAGTCGAACGCCTGCTGGGGCTTGAGCATCCGGTTCTGCTTCAACGGGTTCGAGATCACGACCTCGAGGGCGTTCTCGATACCGATCAGGTTCGGCAGCAGGTAGGCGCCGCCCCACCCGGGGATGATGCCGAGGAACACCTCGGGCAGCGCGATCGCCGCGGCCGAGGCATCCACCGTCCGATACGTCGAGTTCAGAGCGATCTCGAGCCCGCCGCCGAGCGCGAGCCCGTTCACGAATGCGAACACCGGAACGCCGAGATCCTCGAGCTCGCCGAAGACCTTGTGGCCGAGCTGAGCAACGAGCTTCGCGTTCTCCTTGGATCCCACGCGGGAGATGTCGGAGAGGTCGGCGCCTGCGGCGAGGATGTACTGCTTGCCGGTGATGCCAACGGCCTGGATCCCACCCGCGGCCGCGCGTGCCTTGAGCGCATCGAGGGTCTCGCCGAGCTGGGTCATGGTGGCCGGCCCCAGCGTGTTCGGGCGGTTGTGGTCACGCCCGTTGTCGAGCGTGATCAGGGCCAGCACCTTGCCCGAGCCGAGACGGATGTCGCGCACGGTCGAGTTCGTGATCACCTCGCCGTCGGTGAGCGCCTGGATCGGAGAGAAGTCGACGTCCGCGTACTGTTCGGAAACGGTCTTCGCCATCGCGCTTACTTCTTCTTTCCGTCGTAGTTCGGGTTCTCCCAGACGACCGAGCCGCCCTGGCCGAGACCCACGCACATGGCGGTGAGGCCGTAGCGGACATCGGGACGCTCGGCGAACTGGGCGGCGAGCTGGATCATGAGTCGCACACCGGAGGCGGCGAGGGGGTGACCGATCGCGATCGCACCGCCCCACTGGTTGACACGCGGATCGTCGTCGGCGACGCCGAAGTGGTCGAGCAGTGAGATCACCTGGATCGCGAAGGCTTCGTTCAACTCGAAGAGGCCGATGTCATCGATCGTGAGTCCGGCCTTCTTCAGTGCCTTCTCGGTCGACGGGATCGGTCCGATGCCCATGATCTCGGGCTGCACGCCCGCGAAGGCGAACGAGACCAGCTTCATCTTGGGGGCGAGTCCGAGTTCCTTGACGGCGGCGCCGCCCGCCAGCAGGCTCATCGTCGCACCGTCGGTCAACGGCGACGATGTCCCGGCGGTGACGCGCCCATGGGCGCGGAACGGTGTCTTCAGACCGGCGAGGTCCTCCATGGTGGTCTGCGGGCGGCGGCCCTCATCCACGGTCGCGAGACCCCACGCGCCCTCCGCGTCCTTGATGGCGACGGACACGAGGTCGGGCTGGAGCTTGCCGGCGTCGTAGGCCGCTTGAGCCTTGTGCTGGCTGAGCATGCCGTACCGGTCCGAGCGTTCCCTGGTGAGGTGCGGGAACCGATCGAAGATGCGCTCCGCCGTCACGCCCATGTTGAGCGCGCCGGGATCGACCATCTTCTCGGCGACGAATCGGGGATTCGGGTCGGTGTTGGCGCCGATCGGGTGGTGTCCCATGTGCTCGACACCACCGGCCAGGGCGAGGTCGTACATTCCGACGCCGATCGAGGCGGCCATCGTCGTGACGCTCGTCATCGCGCCCGCGCACATGCGGTCGATCGCGAAGCCCGGCACCGTTTGCGGCAGGCCCGCCAGGATCGCGACGCTGCGCCCGAGCGTGAGCCCCTGGTCGCCGGTCTGCGATGTCGCAGCGATGGCCACGTCGTCGATGCGACCCGCCGGAACCCCGGGGTTGCGCCCCATCAGCCCGATCGTCGCCTTCACGGCGAGATCGTCTGCTCGGGTGTTCCAGTACATGCCCTTCTCGCCGGCGCGCCCGAAGGGTGTGCGCATGCCATCGACGAAGAAGACGTCGGAAATCTCGGCCACTATGCCTCCAAAATCATGGGATGCCGTCAGCCTACGGAGGACGCTCCGGCGTGGCAGAACCGGGTGGCGGAAACCTACGAATCGGCTTCGGACGCCTCGGAGGGCGATTGCACGGAACCCACAAAAGCATCCGCGATCAACTGTGAGGTTTGGTCAATCTGCCATCGGCGCGCGCCGAGCAATTCGAGAGTGACGGACACGGATGTCGGCGTCACAGGATCCGGTGGTGACCACGCCAGCCGACGGAGCAGGTCGGGGGTCAGCAGGTTCTCGGTGGGCATCGCGAGTTCTGCGGCGCGCTCCTCGACCACCGGCCGTGCGGCCTTGAGTCGTGCGTCGGCTTCGGGGTTTCGATCCGCCCACGCGCGCGGAGGCGGCAGCGAATCACCGCCGGTCGCGCGCTCCAGCGGCAGTTCGTCACTCGCGCGCCCGGCCTCGATGGCCGCCCACCACCGGTCGATCTGCGAACGGCTGGCGCGCCCGGTGAACTCCTTCACCGCGGCGAGCTCCTGCTTGGACTTCGGGTCGGCGAGCACAGCGGCCACGAGCGCGCGGTCGGGTACGAGTCTGCCCGGGGCGACGTCCTCGCGTCGTGCGTAGTCCTCGCGGGCGGTCCACAGTGCTCGCGCGACCGCGAGCGCCTTGCGCCCGCGCACCGTGTGCAGACCGCTCAGCCTGCGCCACGGCTCGCCGCGCAACGGCTTCGGCACCCGTTCCAGGACGCCGCGGAACTCTTCGGCGGCATACTCGGTCTTTCCCTGCTCCACGAGCTCCGCCGCAAGTGCGTCTCTCACATCGACCAGGTGCTCGACATCCAGCGCCGCATACTCCAGC
Organism: Microbacterium pumilum; assembly: GCF_039530225.1. NCBI lineage: Bacteria > Bacillati > Actinomycetota > Actinomycetes > Micrococcales > Microbacteriaceae > Microbacterium > Microbacterium pumilum. The sequence continues at coordinate 2,804,219 of NZ_BAAAOH010000001.1, read as the reverse complement.
CATGCCTGGGGGAGTGGCCGCGTCGACCAGTCCGATGCCGAGTGCGCCTTCGCGAGGGTGATCCCGAGGGTGTCCTCGACGACCGCGCCGAGCCCCACCCGCTCGTGGCCCAGAAGTCGCGCGGCGAGCTCGGTGTCGAACATCGACACCGGTTCGAGCGACAGCTCGCGCAGCGACGGAAGGTCCTGGCTCGCTGCATGCAGCACCCACTCCTCCTGACCGATCGCATTCTGCAGCGCGCGGAAATCGCCGATCGGAGGGGGATCGAACAGGAAGACACCGGCACCGCGCCGGAACACCTGGATCAGATAGGCCCGCTGCGAGTAGCGGAAGCCCGAGGCGCGCTCGACATCGACGGCGACAGGTCCTTCTCCGGCCGCGAGCTGGGCCGCGGCGGCCTCCAGGCCGGCTATGTCGTCGATCACGACATAGTCAGCCATCCGTCACCCTTCGTGTTCCCAGCATCGCAACCCCTTCCGAGCCCGGCGGCAGCCCGGCAAGCATGCACACGAGCTCTGCCCATGCTTCCACGTGCGGGGCCATAGAGCCCACCGGCGACCACGAGGCGCGCAATTCGATCTGAGCGCCGTCACCTTCGGCGGCGAGCGAGCCGAATCCCTTCGAGAGGGTCTTGGTGGCGGTTCCCGAGGCCGAGTGGAACCCCGCTTGCCGCGAGGCGAGTGCGTCGACGAGCCACGACCAGGCCACATCTGCGAGCAGCGGGTCGACGCCGATGTCGGGCTCGAGCGGCGCCTGCGCGAAGCACACGATCCGCCACGGCCCGTCCCACGGGGCGGGCTCGACCGGATCGTGGAGCAGGATGAAGCGGCCCGTGCCATATGGGGAGTCCACTGCGCCCGCTTCGGGGCGCACGTCGCCGGCGAGCGCGATCGCGTCGGGGGCGAGTCCTGCGGGGGCGGGGATCTCGCGGACGGTCAGGTCGTCGCGGAACGCCGTGCTGCGCACAGCGGCAACGGCCTCCTCGAAGGATGCCGGTCCCGTCGGAGGACGATGGTCAGCCACGCGGACAGACTAGGCTGAGGCCTCGATGGTCGCCCCCAGGCGCGCCGCGATGCGCGGCGCCTCTCCCTCTCTCATCGCCGGCGTGCGAACCGCGCTCACCGTGGTCAGCCTGGCGCTTGCCGGCGTGCTCGCAGCGCTCGGAGTCGCGTCCGCGCACATGGCCCGCCGTGTCGTCACTCCCGAGCTTCGGCGGCCCGACACCCGCATCCTGTCGCTCGACACGTCGGCGCAGACGATCACCCTCGCCCGCACCCCTGACACGGAGCTGCCGGGGCGCTACGGGCTGTTCACGAGCGGGACCACCGATTACATCAAGCTCGGATCCGTGCTCTCGCAGGACGACGTGTCGGTCAAGCGCAAACTCCTGACGCACATCGGGACCACCGCGCAGCTCTCGCCGGACGCGTCGTTCAGCGGTTGGTACTACGACAGCGCAGAAGAGCTGCACCTGCCCTTCAGCCCCGAGCTCATCGGCACGGGGGTCGGTCCGTGCCCGGCATGGCTGTTCCCCGCCGGCGACGCCGATGTGTGGGTCATCCAGGTGCATGGACGCGGCACCACCCGCGCGGAGTGCCTGCGGGCGGTGCCGGTCTTCCACGCGCTCGGCATCACGAGCCTCCTCGTGTCGTACCGCAACGACGGCGAGGCTCCGCGCAGTCGGGCCGGCACCTATGCACTCGGCGCGACGGAATGGCGAGATGTCGACGCGGCCGTCGGCTTCGCACGCCGCCGGGGGGCCAAGCGCATCCTGCTGATGGGCTGGTCGATGGGAGGCGCGATCGCGCTGCAGGTGTCGCTCAACTCGGCCCATCGCGATGCGATCGTCGGACTCATCCTCGAATCGCCCGTCATCGACTGGCGCATCGTCTTGGAGTACCAGGCGCACGTCCAGGGCGTTCCGGCTGCCGTCAGCGGCCTCGCGATCGGGGCCCTGCAGTCGGAGTGGGCGACGCCGATCACGCGGGCCGGCAGCGCCATCCCGTTCGACCGGCTCGATGTGGTCGCACGTGCCGCAGAGCTCCGGCATCCGATCCTCATCCTCCACAGCGACGACGACGGCTTCGTTCCGTCGGACGCCTCGCACGACCTCGTCGTCGCACGGCCCGATCTCGTGGACTTGAAGGTCTTCGAAGTCGCCCGCCACACCAAGCTGTGGAACTACGACCAGGAGCGGTGGAGCGCCAGCATCCGCGACTGGGTCGATCGGCTCGGTTTCAGCGCCGCACGCGAAGACGAAGATAGCTGAAGCCCGCCTCGTCGACGAGCGCGCCGACGACCTCGGTGTCGGGGCGGATGCCCGGGTTGAGGAACGGGCGGTCGGCGGGCTCCACGACCGGGGCGACGGTGACGCAGTACTCGTCGATGACCCCGGCATCGGCGAACTGGGTCGCCAGCGACGGGCCGCCCTCGCACACGATCCGGGTGTAGCCTCGCGCGGCCAGCGCTTCGATGATCGCGCGCGGCTCGAGGTGGCTGCCACCCGGCACCGGCACGATCTGCACGCCGTACTGCGACGTGCGCTCGGCGAGACGTGCGGCAGCCTCCGCGGGGCATACCAGCAGCACGCGGTCCGGCGTCGCATCGGGGCCGAGCGACAGCCGATGACCGCTCAGATCGCCTGACGAGGTGACGACCGCGAGCCGCGCAGTGCGCGGCACGACGTATCCCTCGGCGCGGACGCTCTGGGCACCGACCAGTACCACGTCGGCGTCGGCCCGGATCACGCCGAGCACCCGGCGGTCGACCCTGCTGGTCAGGGTCTCGCTCGTACCGTCCGATCCGGATGCCGCGCCCGTGAGTGTGGTGATCATGTTGAGCCGCACGTACTCGGCGTCTGACCGGTGATATCGCTCACGGAGCCATTCCCGCCCCTCGGCCGTCAGCACCTCGCACGCCGCGAGGCTTCGCGGCATGACCTCGGTGACGATCATCCTGGGTTCACGCGCCGCGCTTTGCGAGCACCTGACGCTTCGCGCGCATCAGCATTCCCGTCATCCCGGCGATCCGCAGCGGCGACACCGCGCGCGTCAACCCGATGCTCTGGGGGAAGTCGGCGGGCACCGCGAGGACCTCGTCGACAGTGAGGCCGGTGAGGCCCTGCGCGAGGATGCTGGCGAATCCTCTCGTGGTCGGCGCCTCGGGCGGTGCCGTGGCGTGCATCGCCACGATCCCGTCGGCGTCGACATCCATCACGATGTAGACGGGGGACTGGCACTCCGCCACCCGCTCGCACAGCTCGGGGTGACCTTCGTAACGCGCGGGCATGGCTGGCAGCTCGCGCGAGTACTCGAGAAGGAGCTGCAGTCGGTCGGGCTCGGCGAGCTCGAGGAACTCGTCACGGATGTCGGCGAGCGAGTCGGGCAGGGCGGAAACGGTCATCTCCGCCATCCTCCCACGGCTGTCGATGGCGCGGCGGTCAGCGCGAGGGCAGCTCGCCCGGCTCGGATCCGGTGACGATCGGCACGCGCACGGCGCTGCCCCACTCGGTCCACGATCCGTCGTAGTTGCGCACGTTCTCGAACCCGAGCAGGTGCTTCAGGACGAACCACGTGTGGCTGGAGCGTTCGCCGATCCGGCAGTAGGCGACGATGGAGTCGCCGTCCTCCAGCCCTGCGTCGCCCCTGTAGATCGCGTCGAGTTCGGCGCGCGGCTTGAAGCCGCCGTCCTCCGCGACCGCCCTCGCCCACGGCACGCTCTGAGCGGTGGGGATGTGGCCCGCGCGCAGCGCGCCCTCTTCGGGGTAGGCGGGCGCCGATGTCCGCGAGCCGTCGTACTCCTCGGGCGATCGCACGTCGATCAGCGGGTTGCCGAAGTGCGCGAGCACGTCGTCCTTGTAGGCGCGCAGCAGGGTGTCGTCGCGGTCCACGACGGGGTATTCGGCCGGGGTCGGTGTCGCGGCATCCGTCGTGAAGGGACGACCTTCGGCAATCCACTTGTCGCGGCCGCCGTCGAGCAGTCGCACATCCTGGTGCCCGAACAGCGAGAACACCCAGAGGGCGTAGGCGGCCCACCAGTTGTTCTTGTCGCCGTAGATGACCACCGTGTCGTCTCGGGCGATGCCCTTGCGGCTGAGCAGCTCTGCGAATCCCGCCCCGTCGACGTAGTCACGGACGACGGGGTCGTTGAGCTCGGTGTGCCAGTCGACCTTCACGGCGCCGGGGATGTGGCCGGTCTCGTAGAGCAGCACGTCCTCGTCCGACTCGACCACGACGAGTCCCGGGCTGCCGAGCCGCGGCTCCAGCCACTCTCCTGTGACGAGCCGGCCGGGGTCGGCGTATTCGGCGAACTTGGCGGACGATGTGTCGGTCTCGACGGACAACGGGACTCCTCGGGGCTGGGCGGCAGGTGCGACCGCGTAGGGTTGAACCGCGCCCTCCGACCCTAGATTCCCCGGTGCGCGCGCGCATCGCCTCTGTAAGACTCCGACACAGGATTCCTCATGACCGCCACCGGCATCGTCCATCTGACGGAGCGGATGCCGCAGATCTCGGGTGCCGAGATGGTCGCGGCGCTCGTGCCTCCACCGCAGTTCGAGGACGCCACGTTCGACACGTACCGGGCGGATGCCGCGTTCCCGTCACAGCAGGAGGCGAAGGATCTGCTCATCGCGTTCTCGGGCGGCGGCGAGCAGGCGCGCGGGGGCGGCGGCTGGTTCCGCCGGGCCAAGCGCGGCCCAGAGCTCAAACCCGGCGTCTATCTCGACGGCGGGTTCGGCGTCGGCAAGACCCACCTGTTGGCGGCGGTCTATCACGCGATGCCGGCGCGACGGAAGTACTTCGGCTCGTTCATCGAGTACACCGCGCTGGTCGGCGCCCTCGGGTACAAGAACACCGTGGAGCTGTTCCGCGGGTCGGACCTGCTGTGCATCGACGAGTTCGAACTCGACGATCCGGGCGACACGATGGTGATGACGCGGCTGCTCGCGGAGCTCGTCGGCTCGGGTACCAAGCTGGCGGCGACATCCAACACACCGCCGAACGCGCTCGGCGAAGGTCGCTTCGCCGCGCAGGACTTCCTGCGCGAGATCCACGCGATGGCCGCCAGCTTCCAGACCATCCGCATCGACGGGAACGACTACCGGCACCGCGCCGTCGACGGGCACGCGAAGGTGCTCGAGCCGGCCGCGTACGACTCCGACATCGCCGACGCCGCGGCGATCGGTCTGGCGTCCGACGACGCCTTCGCCGATCTGGTGGGTCACCTTGCGCGGGTGCACCCGTCCCGCTACATCCGCATCATCGACGGGCTGTCGGTCGTGGGTCTGCGCGATGTCGAGCCGCTCACCGACCAATCTGCGGCGCTGCGCTTCGTCGCGTTCATCGACCGCGTCTACGACGCCGAACTGCCGATCCGAGCGACGGGCGTCTCGCTCGATCTGGTGTTCCCCGAAGAGATGCTGGCGGGCGGCTACCGGAAGAAGTATCTGCGCGCGATCTCGCGACTCGTGGCATCCACCCTCTCCTGAGCGCCGTCGGACAGCAATCGCACCCACCGGCGACGCGGATTCGTGGGGTTCTGCGAGGGTCAGGAAACATGATGTTTACGCCAGCGCGCCCTACGTAACCGGAGGGAAACACGGCACGCAGGCCAGCCGAAACCAGGTGTGTGGACACTGAAGACACCCGACGCTACACCTGCGTCCTCGCAGAGAGGTTTCCCCCGAGATGGATCAAGGAAACACAGCATTCATTCTTCTCGCAGCCGCACTCGTGCTCTTGATGACGCCCGGACTGGCATTCTTCTACGGCGGTCTCGTCAAAGCGAAGAGCGTCATCAGCATGATGATGCTGAGCTTCGGCGCCATGGGCCTGATCGGCGTCCTCTGGGCGATCTACGGCTACGCGATCGCCTTCCCGACGCTGACGGAGGGAGTGATCCAATTCCCGTGGTCGATCGACACCTCGGAGATCTTCCTGTCCAGCCTGCTGGAGACCCCTGAAGGCGCCGCATATCCGCCGCTCGCATTCGTCGCGTTCCAGGCGACGTTCGCGATCATCACCGTCGCGCTGGTGTCCGGCGCGATCGCCGATCGCGCCAAGTTCGGCGCGTGGATGGTCTTCGCTGCCGTCTGGGCCACGATCGTCTACTTCCCCGTTGCGAGCTGGGTGTTCAACTTCACCCTCGGCGACGACGGCAGCTTCGCTTCCGGCGGCTGGATCACGTATGGCATGCAGACCTGGTTCGGTGTCGGCGCGATCGACTTCGCAGGTGGCACGGCCGTTCACATCAACGCCGGTGCCGCGGCCCTGGCCCTGGCGCTCGTGCTCGGCAAGCGCGTCGGGTTCCAGAAGGGCATCACGGTTCCGCACAACCCGCCGTTCGTGCTCCTCGGCGCCGGCCTGCTGTGGTTCGGCTGGTTCGGCTTCAACGCCGGCTCTGAGCTGGCCGCCGACAACACGGCCGCCATCGCGTTCGTCAACACGATCATCGCCCCGGCGGCGGCCCTGCTGGGCTGGCTGATCGTGGAGAAGATCAAGGATGGCAAGCCGACGTCTGTGGGCGCCGCGTCCGGCGCCGTCGCCGGCCTCGTCGCGATCACGCCCGCCTGTGCATCGTTGCGTCCGGAGTGGGCGATCCTCCTCGGCCTCATCGCCGGTGCCGTCTGCGCCGTCGCGATCGAGCTCAAGTTCAAGTGGGGCTTCGATGACTCGCTCGACGTGGTGGGCATCCACCTCGTCGGTGGTCTCATCGGAACCCTGTTCCTCGGCTTCTTCGCGAACAGCACGGGCCTCATCTACAGCGGCAACCTGACGCAGCTGATGGTCCAGGCGATCGCCGCCTTCTCGGTGCTGATCTACTCGTTCGTGCTCGCATACGCCATCGGCTGGGTCATCCAGAAGACGATGGGCTTCCGCGTCAAGAACGAGGACGAGATCGCCGGCATCGACACGATCGTCCACGGCGAAGAGGGCTACGTCCTCGCCGACATCCGGTCCTGACCCGAGATCCACGCAGGAGAGGGCGTCGCGGCGGCAACCGCGGCGCCCTCTCGCGTGCTGTCCGGCGACTAGGGTGACGATGTGGCGGCAGAGCGGAAGAGCTTGTTCTCGACACTCGCGCGGCTGCTGAAGCCCACCCCACGACCTTCCGCACGGGATGCCCCACCCGCCGGCGGCGAAGGTCGTTCCGGCGTCTCCGCCACGGTCGAGATCCCTCCGCCGGACCGGAACGGTCTGCGGATCACCTACTCACCCGCCACGGACGGCGATCCGGATGCGGGTGAGATCGTCTGGACGTGGGTGCCCTACACCGAGAACGATGGGCGTGGCAAAGACCGTCCGGTCCTCATCATCGGGCGCCAGGACGCGGACCGCGTGTATGCGGTCCGTCTCACCAGCAAGGCGCACGACGGCGATCGCGACTTCCTCGCGATCGGCTCGGGTCCATGGGACACCCAGGGCCGCCCGTCGTGGATCGACATCGAGCAGGTCTACAGCGTGCACGCCGAGGGAATGCGACGCGAGGCATCCGCTCTCGACCTCGACCGGTTCTCACGCGTCGCAGCCGCGCTGCACCAGCGCTACGGCTGGCCGGTGGGAGAGTGACGCACGTCGCGCAAAGAGAAAGGCCCCCGGATTCCGGAAGCCTGACTCGTGGGCGATACCAGACTCGAACTGATGACCTCTTCCGTGTGAAGGAAGCGCGCTACCAACTGCGCCAATCGCCCAGGGCCCTGCGGGCCGAGTCTCGATCCTACCGGATGCCGCCCACCGGCACGAACGCGCGTCTATGACACGCGCGGCCCGCGCTGGTTTTGCACCGTGCGGATCATCGGCTAAAGTCGTTCAAGCGCCCGGAGCGATCCGGGCATGCGGATGTAGCGCAGTTGGTAGCGCACAACCTTGCCAAGGTTGGGGTCGCGAGTTCGAGTCTCGTCATCCGCTCGAGTGCAGGGGTCTCTTCTCGGAGGGACCACGGCACGTGGGGTCAAACCACACGCGGTGGCGTGGCCGAGCGGCTAGGCACCGGCCTGCAAAGCCGTTTACACGGGTTCGAATCCCGTCGCCACCTCCACTCCTCTCAACTGAAAAGCCCTTACGGGCGCGATTGGCGCAGCGGTAGCGCGCTTCCCTGACACGGAAGAGGTCACTGGTTCGATCCCAGTATCGCGCACAGACAGAACCCCCGGATTTCCGGGGGTTTTCTGCGTTCTGGGCGCCTTCGGCGGTCGTGCGGGCGTTCTCCCGGCAAACCGTGACCTTTCCGCTCTTCCCAGCGGATCGGTCGGGGACCTATCCTCAGTGATAACCCGACCACTGGGGCGTCGGAACCAACCGTGTGCGCTGTTGACTAGGGCCAGGTTCCCTCGGCGCGGCGTGCCCCCACACGAGCGCCGAGGGGGCCGCTAGGACGTGCCCCGGGACGACACGTTCTCGACAGGCCGGTAGGCGACGAGAATGCTCTTGTGAGCGCGCTGGCCGACGACATCCGCACCGCGCTTCGCGCTGCCGCAGACCCGGCGCTCGCCCCCGGGCAGCAGGCGTACATGAAATCGGCCATGCCCTACCTCGGCGTCAAGGTTCCCGAAGCGCGGCGAATCGCGCGGGCGCGTGCGAAGACCGAGACGGATGCCACGGCCCTGCGCTCCGCCTCGCTCGAACTCTGGAATGACGCGACCCATCGCGAGGAGCGCTATGCCGCGATGGCCCTCCTTGCGACCAGACCCGTGCGCGGATCGCCCGAGGTCGTCGACATCGTGGAGCACATGGTGCGGACCGGCCGATGGTGGGACTTCACGGACGAAGTGGCGCACCGGATGGCGGAACTGCTCGACATCCGTCCCCTCGGGACCGCGATGGTGATCCGGCGATGGTCGCGCGACGACGACTTATGGATCCGGCGGGTCGCGATCATCTCCCAGCTCGGCCGTGGCTCGCGAGTCGATCGGCTGCTGCTCGCCGACGTCATCAAGCCGAATCTCGGCGATCCGGAGTTCTTCATCCGCAAGTCGGTCGGCTGGGCGCTGCGCGAGTATGCACGCGTGGACCCGGATTGGGTGCGCGGTTACGTCGCGGCACACGACCTGAGCCCGCTGAGCAGACGCGAGGCGCTCAAGCATCTCGGCACCGCCTGACCACCGATCAGCGGTGCAGCTCGGTCAGCATCTTGGGGAACACCTCGCGATGGGCGTGCCGGCCGAGGAACACATCCGCGTGTCCGTAGCCGTCGAGCACGTGCAGCGAATGGCGACCCGGCTGATGCCGCTTGAGGAAGGCGTACGTCGTCTTCTGGCTGGTGGGGAGGAAGACGCGGTTGTGCCTGCCGGCGAACAGCGCGAACCTCGCCTGCGTCTGCGGTGGGGCAGTCGCATACCGAGTCGGCAGCTCGGGACGCGGCCGGATCGACATGATCTGGCCGGCACGTTCGGATGCCGCCAGCTGCGCATAGAAGCTCATCGGGATCTTGCCGAATTCGTGCCGGATCCAGTCGTGGGTGGTGTGGGTGAGGTTCGAGTGCAGCCACAGGGCGGGGTGGCCCGAGCCGAGCGCGAAGCTGGCCATGTTGCAGGTCGGGTTGCCGCACTCGAAGTGCCAGAGGCGCACGGCGTTGCGTGTCAGGGTTCGCATACCTCGCTCGGGTCCATCGCCCCACGCGATGTCGACGTAGGCCTCACGTGACTGGAGGAGCGGCCGGAGCACATGGAGCTTCGCGCGTGAGGCAACCGGAACGTGCGGGTGCAGCGACACGCCGTTCGACACGATGGTCGTGACCTCGGGCACGAGCCCGGCCACGGCCGCCATGCAGATCGTCGTCGAACCCTGGCAGTGGGCGATCACCTTGACGGCTGCCGCCCCCGTCTCTGCCACGACGTAGCGCACCGCCGCCGGGTGATCGTAGAGAGCGACATCGTCGAGCGTCCACGGCACCGGATCGAGGTCGATGGATCCGCGCCAGTTGAACAGCCACACATCCCACCCGTCGTCGAGGAGAACATCCACCAGCGATCGGATCCCGCCGGGACGGAACGACTCGCCGCGCATTCCGACCCCGTGTATGAGGATGACGGGACCTCGCCGCGGCGCGGACTCTCCGCGCACCCGGATGAGGGTGAGCGGGGTGCCGTCGTCCCCCTTCAGGAAGTGCGGTACGTCGCGATGGATGCCGCGAGTGGTAGGACGCCTCACGTGTCCTCCCGTGAAGCCGTCACGGGATCGACCCGCGGGGCGGGGCGCAGGTAGACATCCTTCACGGACTTCGTGAAGAACGCTCCGAATCTCGCTATCGACGTGAGGGGACCGCCGCCGGACCCACGGAAGGTTGTCACCTGGCGGGCGAAATCCTTCACCAGGATCCGGAGCACTCCCGCGCCGATCACCTCCGCAGGCGCATCCTGCCCGCCGTTCACACCGGGTGGCACGTGGCCCCTCATGATCGTGATGTAGAGCGTCGAGGTGTCGTTCCACATGTCGAGTCCCACGTCGTTGCGGACGACCTTGAAGCCGTACATCGTGAGCGGGTTGCCCGAGAGGTCGCTGAACCACAGCCGGTAGCGCATCTCGCGGGTCAGTGCGTCATCGGTCGCCACGAAGAGGTTTGCCCAGCCGCGCTGCACCGGCAGCTCCCCGCCGAGCAGGTCGCACCCCACGAATCCCTCCGCGACCGCGGTGTGCTCGCCCTGCTCGACGAAGCGCTCGACATCCGGGGCCGTGATGGTGAGGTGGAACATGAACCGGTGCGAGAGGTGCCTGCCCAGCCGCCACCCGGTCATGGGGTCGGTCTCGCCCAGGGCGAAGAACCCCTTCATCTTCTCGGTGAACTCCATGCCCCTGCCGGCGACGGGATCCGCCACGGCGAGATCCTGGGCGACCTCTGCCTGGCGGGCGCGCGACGTGGGCCGTCGGCGGGGCTTCTCGAGCAGATGCTCCACGGCGCGATTCGCGATCGCGGCAATCGTGAGCGAGGGGTTCGGCCCCACCGGCCCCGGAACCGAAGAACCGTCGACGATGTACAGCCCGGGGTGCCCGAACGACTCGCCCCAGCTGTCGACGACGCCCTCGTGAACATGCCTCCCCATCGGCGCCCCGCCGAGCGGGTGGACCGTGACGACCCGCTTCGTCCACCACAGCGGATTGTCGCGGAAGCGCCCGCCGAGCGCTTGCGAGATGTCGCGCATCGTCGAGCGCATCGCGCCGAAGTACTCCTGGCTGGTCGCGGTGGTCCACACCACATCGAGCTCCCCGTCGGTGAGGATGATGCGGCCGTCCGGAGTGTCGCGTCCCATGCCGAGGAGGGGAAGGGAGCTCGAGGTCAGTCGTCCCTGGCCGACGAGCTTCGCGACCTCCGCCGAGATCGTGGATTCATTGCGATTCTTGAGCCGGTAGGCGATGAACTGCTTGACGACGCTCGCTGCGCGGTGGACGGATGCGGTCATCTGCGACGTCTCGATGAGCCAGTTCGCAAAGTCGGGGAACCCCGCCTCCTGCACGTAGTAGCCGCGCCCGGCGCCCTCTTCGTCGACGCCGTCCGGCTTGCGCAGCGCCGTGGTGATGACGGGTCCGTACGCGGGATCGATGAGACGGACCTGCCCCGCTTCGGAGGTCCCCTCCGCCCCGAAGCAGAAGGTGAGCAGGTCTCCGTTGCCGCTGAACCGGCTGCCGACGGCGCGGCCGAGCGCCGGCAGTCCGACGCGGTTGCGCAGCAGCAGGCTGGTCGTGCCGAAGGTGCCCGCGCCGAGCATCAGCTGATCACATGTGATCCGCTCGAATGCGCGGCTGTGGATGCCGTTCTCATCGCGGTCGCCGTACCGCGTGTAGCGCACCTCGTATCCGCCGCCGTCGAGCGGCGTGATGCCCGCCACGTCGCAGAGGGTGCGGATGTCGGCGCCGTGATACGTCGCGGCCGACAGGTAGTTGTGATCGAGCGTGTTCTTGGATCCCTCGTTGCAGCCGATGTCGCACTCGCCGCAGAGGCGGCACGTCAGCCGGGTGATGTTGTGCAGGTTGCCGTAGGCGGGCTCGTCGACGACCTGCTTGGCGAGCGGCTCACCACCCGGACGTGACGCGAATGCGATCGCCAGCCCGGGTGCGAACGTCTGGAGACCGAGCTTCTCGGCCGCTTCTCGCAGCGCCTTCGCCTTGGGCAGATCGGGGTAGGGATTCGGCGTCGGCGTCATCATCGCCTCGACGGCGTCGTAGTGGCGATCCAGGTCCTGCCTTCCGATCGGCCAGTTCTCGTAGCCGCCGCCCGGCAGAGGCGAGTCGTGGACGAACCACCGCTCGTCCTTGCGCAGCAGCACATTGGCGTAGATCAGCGAGCCGCCGCCGAGTCCGGATGACACGATCGCCTCGACCTTGCGGAACGAACGGATGTCGAAGAGCCCGAGCAGCTCATCCTTCGGCTCCCAGAATGCGTGACTCATCTCGTACGGGTTTCGTGCGAAGCTGCCCGGCGGGTACGCGCGACCTCGCTCCAGCACGACGACCGAGCGGCCCGCCTCGGCGAGGCGGAAGGCCGAGACTGATGCTCCGAACCCCGAGCCGACGACGACCGCGTCGACGTGCTCCACGTGGTTCATCGGTGCTCCTCTCCTCGAGAGTCGGCGGCACGACGAAGGAGACACGGGCCGCTCGGGGTGCTGCAAGCCGCCCCAGCGCGGCTCCGCCCGTCGGGTCTCAAACTACTGACGCCCGAGGCCTGCCCGCAATGGATACGCGCGCGCATTCAGGGGAATCACGCGCACCCCGGTGAATCAGACGATCGCGACGATCACCGGCCGGGTCCGTTGTAGCGGTCGAGTTCGGCCGTCACGACCGGGTACACGTCGCGCGCGGCATCTTTGCCGATGAAGCAGTCCATGTGCGAGTAGCCCGGGATGATCTGACGCGTGTAGAAGTCAGGGCCGTTGTGCTCGCGGAGGAACTCGTACGTGAGCGCGCTGCCCTCGGGCAGGAACAGCCGGTTGTGCTCGCCATGGATGAACGAGATCGGCAGTCGCAGCCGGGCGACGTCGTCCAGATAGTCGTGATCGTCGTCCCAGCTCACCGCGTGGTCCTCGCGGATGATCTTCGTGACGTGGCGGAGGGTCAGGATGTTCGCATCCCCGAACGCCTCGTCGATGTGCTCGTGCGTCGCCTGGTTGAGCTGGTCGTGGTCGTAGGACTCGCCGAACGTGAACGCCACCCGGCGGCAGAATGGCCGATCGCACGGCTCGTCGCCCTCGGGGTAGAACGCCAGCGCCTTGTCGTACAGGCGCTCGAACCATGATGGGTCGTCGTCGATGTCGGTGGTGAGAACGTCGATGCCGACCGCGTCGATGAGGTCGGCGGCGAAGATGCCGGCCCGCAGCTGGTTGAGCGCGCCGGCGCGCGGGTGCAGAGTGAGCTGCGACGAGACGGCCGATCGGACCCCCTCGAGTCCCAGCCCCAGCGACATCAGCATCGTGAGCGACCCGACGCAATGCGCCATGATCTGGACCGACTCGGCGCCCGTCTCGGCGCGGACCTTCTGGACCGTCGCCGGGTAGTCGAATCGTGCGATGTCGTCGAGCGTGAACTGGGTCGCGCTGGACGGCAGCAGGGGACTCGCCCGATAGTCCAGCACCCACACGTCGTAGCCGTGCTCATACAGATACTCGGGATAGTTCGTCTCGACGGTGTCGATCGTGTATGCGATCGACGACGTGCCGAATCCGGGCGACAGGATGACCGGCCCCTTGGCTCCGCCCTCGAAGCGCGTAAGGCGCAGCACGACGCCGTCTTCGGTGGCGAACTGGTAGATCCTGGGCTCGCCGCAGCGCAGCGGTCGATGCTCACGAGGCGTCGCCTCGATGTCGATACCCGACGTCGTTCCGGCCCCACCCATGTCGACCCCCGGTCGTGTGCTCTGTGCCCCGAGTTGCGGCGCGACCACGGCCACGCCGACGCCGCTCAGCATATTGCCCCCAGGAGGAGCCGTCGCGGCTCTCGCGCATGCGGGCAGAGGATAGCCTGGAACCCGAGCCACTTCCTGGAGAGTTCCCCTGTGACTGACGTCGACACCCCCTCTGCCGCGCCCCTCCCGGCCGACGGCTTCGCGCTGTACCCCGACCGCTCCGTCATCGCCCTGCGGGTGAACGGCGAGCTCAAAGACCTCGCGACGGTCGTGCACGCGACGGATGCCGTCGAGCCGATCACGATCGACAGCCCTGACGGGCTCGGCATCCTCCGGCACTCGGCCGCCCACGTGCTCGCCCAGGCTGTCCAGCGGATCAACCCGCAGGCGAACCTCGGCATCGGTCCGCCCATCACGGACGGCTTCTACTACGACTTCGGGGTCGAGCATCCCTTCAGCACCGACGATCTCAAGGCGATCGAGAAGGAGATGCAGCGCATCATCCGCGAGGGTCAGCGCTTCGTTCGACGCGTCGTCACCGATGAAGAGGCGCGAGCCGAGCTCGTCGATGAGCCGTTCAAGCTCGAGCTCATCGGGCTGAAGGGCCCCGCTTCGACCGGCTCAGGGACCGCGGCAGCGGAGATCGCCGAGGGCGCGTCCGTCGAGGTGGGCGCGGGCGAGCTGACCATCTACGACAATGTCAACCGCGACGGCGAGACCGTGTGGAAGGACCTCTGCCGCGGCCCTCACCTGCCCAGCACCCGCCTGATCGGCAACGGCTGGGCCTTGACCCGCGTCGCCGGCGCCTACTGGCGCGGCAGCGAGAAGAACCCGCAGCTGCAGCGCATCTACGGCACCGCGTGGCCCACCAAGGACGAGCTGCGCGCCTACCAGCAGCGCCTCGAAGAGGCCGCCAAGCGCGATCACCGCAAGCTGGGCAAGGAGCTCGACCTGTTCTCGTTCCCCGAGGAGATCGGCTCGGGCCTGTCGGTCTGGCATCCGCGCGGTGGTGTCGTGCGCCAGGAGATGGAGCAGCACGCACTGCGACGCCACAAGGCCGCCGGCTATACGTACGTCTACACGCCGCACATCTCGAAGCAGGATCTTTTCATCCAGTCGAACCACCTCGTGACCTACAAGGAGGGGATGTTCCCGCCCATCCACCTCGATGAGGAGCGCGACGAGCACGGCGAGATCACCAAGCACGGCGTCGACTACTACCTGAAGCCGATGAACTGCCCGATGCACATCCTGATCTACAAGGAGCGCGCCCGCAGCTACCGCGACCTGCCGATGCGGCTCGCCGAGAACGGCACGGTCTATCGCAACGAGCTCTCCGGCGCCCTGCACGGCCTCACCCGCGTCCGCGGCTTCACGCAGGACGACTCGCACCTGTTCGTGACCCCCGACCAGCTCGAGGAGGAGACCACTCGCGTCCTCGAGTTCGTCGTCTCCATGCTCCGCGACTTCGGGCTGAGCGAGTTCGAGCTCGAGCTGTCGATGCGGGATGACGAGAAGGCAAAGTGGATCGGCTCCGATGAGTTCTGGGACTACTCGACGAATGCGCTGCGCAACGTCGCATTGAAGAGCGGGCTCAAGCTCACCGAGGTGCCCGGCGAGGCAGCGTTCTACGGACCCAAGATCGACCTGAAGACCAAGGATGCGATCGGCCGCACCTGGCAGCTCTCGACCGTGCAGGTCGACCCGAACCTGCCGGAGCGGTTCGAGCTCGAGTACACCGACCGCGACGGTCAGAAGAAGCGCCCGATCATGATCCACCGCGCGCTGTTCGGATCGATCGAGCGGTTCTTCGCGATCCTGCTGGAGCACTACGCCGGTGCGTTCCCGGTGTGGCTCTCGCCGGTGCAGGTCGTCGGCATCCCGGTCGCCGAGGAGTACGCCGACTATCTCGGTGAGGTCGTCGCACAGCTCGTCGCGGACGGTGTTCGCGCCGAGCTCGACCACAGTGATGATCGGATGCAGAAGAAGATCCGAACCCATACCACGCACAAGGTTCCGCTCATGCTCATCGCGGGTGAGCAGGACCGCTCGGCGGGCACCGTGTCGTTCCGGTTCAGGGACGGGTCGCAGCAGAACGGCGTGCCGATCGCGGACGCCGTGCGCCGCATCCACGAAGCGATCGCGTCGCGGGCGCTCGTGAACACGGCCGAGGAGTTCGCGTGACCCGGCAATGCGCGCGAGCGTCGGTCGCTGAGCCTGTCGAAGCGTCCGATGCTTCCGGCCCTTCGACAGGCTCAGGGACCTATCGATGACCGACGACGCCGAGCTCATCGATGCCGCAACGCTTCCGGGCGTGCCCGACGAGTTCCAGCGGCTCTGGACGCCTCACCGCATGGCGTACATCAAGGCGGGCCCCGAACCGCTGCGGAAGACCTGCCCGTTCTGCGCGGCACCCGGCATGAAGGACGAGGATGCGCTCATCGTCGCACGAGGACGCACCGCTTACGCACTGCTGAACCTCTTCCCCTACAACTCCGGTCACCTCCTCATCTGTCCGTACCGCCACATCGCCACGTACGACCAGGCCACCGACGAAGAGGTCGCGGAGATCGGCGCGCTCTCACAGCAGGCGATGCGCGTGCTGCGCTCCGTCTCGCGATGCGACGGCTTCAACCTCGGGATGAACCAGGGGAGCGTTGCGGGAGCGGGCATCGACGAGCATCTGCACCAGCACATCGTGCCCCGCTGGGGCTCTGACGCGAACTTCTTTCCGATCATCGCCAAGACCAAGGCGCTCCCGCAGCTGCTGGGCGAGGTTCGCCAGTCGATCGCAGACGCCTGGCACGCGTAGTCCCACACGATCCGTCCGGATGCCGGGCCACGACCGCACCGGTGGCATTGCGGCTGCGGCGGGCGCGGCATCCCACCCGAACTAGAATCGAAGATTATGACTGAGAAGACCCCCACCGTCGGTTCGAGTCGCGTCAAGCGCGGTCTCGCCGAGATGCTCAAGGGCGGCGTCATCATGGACGTCGTCACCGTCGAGCAGGCGAAGATCGCCGAGGATGCCGGAGCCGTCGCCGTGATGGCGCTCGAGCGAGTGCCCGCCGATATCCGTGCCCAGGGCGGCGTTTCGCGCATGAGCGACCCCGACATGATCGACGGGATCATCGAGGCGGTCTCGATCCCGGTGATGGCCAAGGCACGGATCGGGCACTTCGTCGAGGCGCAGGTGCTGCAGGAGCTCGGAGTCGACTACATCGACGAGTCCGAGGTGCTCTCGCCGGCGGACTATGTCAACCACATCGACAAGTGGGGCTTCACGGTTCCGTTCGTCTGCGGTGCGACGAACCTGGGCGAGGCGCTGCGGCGCATCAACGAGGGCGCGGCGATGATCCGCTCGAAGGGCGAGGCCGGCACGGGTGACGTGTCGGAGGCGACCAAGCACATCCGCAAGATCCTGGGCGAGATCAACGTGCTGCGCTCACTGACGAAGGACGAGCTGTACGTCGCGGCCAAGGAGCTGCAGGCGCCCTACGAGCTCGTCGCGGAGGTCGCCGAGACCGGCAAGCTGCCCGTGGTGCTGTTCGTCGCGGGCGGCGTGGCGACTCCTGCCGACGCCGCGATGATGATGCAGCTGGGCGCCGACGGCGTGTTCGTGGGCTCCGGCATCTTCAAGTCGGGCAACCCCGCCGAGCGTGCCGCTGCGATCGTCAAGGCCACCACGTTCTTCGACGACGCGAAGGTCATCGCGGACGTGTCGCGCGGCCTCGGTGAGGCGATGGTCGGCATCAACGTGACGGACCTCGCCGCGCCGCACCGCCTCGCCGAGCGTGGCTGGTAACCCCCTGAGTCTGCCGAGGCGTCCGCACGTCGGCATCCTCGCACTGCAGGGCGACGTGCGGGAGCACGCGCTGGTGCTGCGCAACCTCGGCGCCGAGGTGTCCCTGGTGCGTCGTCCGTCTGAACTCGCGGCCGTCGACGGCCTGGTCATCCCCGGCGGCGAGTCGAGCGTGATCGACAAGCTCTCGCGCGCCTTCGGCATGCAGGAGCCGGTGCGCGCCGCGATCGCAGCGGGGATGCCGGTATACGGCACATGCGCGGGCATGATCATGCTCGCCGACCGGATCACCGGCGCGATCGACGGCCAGGAGACCTTCGGCGGGCTCGACATCGTGGTGGCGCGCAACGCGTTCGGCAGCCAGGTCGACTCGTTCGAGACCGAACTGGAGGTCGACGGCTTCGACGGCGGTCCGGTGCACGCGACCTTCATCCGCGCCCCGCTCGTGACCAGCGTCGGCGACCGG
The DNA here is from genome assembly GCF_039530225.1 of Microbacterium pumilum. NCBI lineage: Bacteria > Bacillati > Actinomycetota > Actinomycetes > Micrococcales > Microbacteriaceae > Microbacterium > Microbacterium pumilum. The sequence goes on along the minus strand of NZ_BAAAOH010000001.1, from coordinate 2,786,118 downwards.
GCGACGGCGATCGCGACTCTCCCCGACGGGGGAGTCGTGGCCGTCGAGCAGGGCTCGATCCTCGCGACCGCGTTCCATCCCGAGGTGTCGGGCGAGACGCGCTTCCACGAGCGGTTCCTCGGGCGGGTACGCTCGGCGGCATGACGTGCTGGGTCGCGCTGCTCCGCGGAGTGAACGTCGGCGGCATCACGATCCGAAGCGCCGACCTCGCGGCGCTCTTCCGAGACGAGCTGGGCTTCGATGCGGTGCGGACCTTCCTCGCGAGCGGCAACGTCCGATTCGAGACGGCGGATGCGGCATCCGCCCGCAAGAAGCTGAAAGCCGCGATCGAGAAGGCGCTCCGCGGGCGCTTCGACTACGACGCCTGGATCGTGCTCGTGACGCTGCCAGAACTGGAGCACGCGATCGAGAGGTTCCCGTTCGACGCGAGGGCGGATGCACGTCAGCCATGGGTGGTGTTCTGCGTCGACGACGAGACCCGCGACGAGGTGATCGCCGCCGCGGACGTCTTCGACAAGGACGTGGATCCGGTGGCGGAAGGCCCCGGCGTCATCTATTGGAACCCCGTCAAGGGCACCTCGACCGACACTCCGTTCGCCAAGGTGCTGTCGAAAGCGCGATACAAGGCGACCACCACGACCCGGAACCTCCGGACTCTCGTCAAGATCGCCTCATGACCCGCTTGCCCGGGGCATCCGGCCGGCTGTAGCCTGCGCGGCATCCGCACTCCATCGACGACGAGGAGACTCGATGAGCGTTCCGATGCCCGCCACCGGCGATCAGCCGCCCGCGAAGCTCTGCGATGCGAACGATCTCGTGCTGGCACATCAGAGCTTCCGGCGGCTCTACGCGCTCGCCCCCGACGCGGTGCGGCATGCCGATGCCGATGATCGACGCCGGATCGACTCGATCGCGAAGAACGTCGCCCTCATCAACGACGCGCTTCATCATCACCACCGGTTCGAGGACGACTATCTCTGGGACACCCTCGAGGGGCGTCGGCCGGCGTGCGCGCTCCATGTGGCCGCGATGAAGCGCGATCATGCGGATGTCGCCCACCTGCTCGACGACGCGCCCCAACTCATCGAGGCATGGCGCAGGGCTCCCGGCCCCGACACCGCCACGGCGCTGGGCGACAAGCTGGACGACATCGCTCGCGTTCTCGGCGCGCACCTGAACGCTGAGGAGGAGCACATCGTCCCGGTGATCGAAGAGGTCATCACCGCGACCGAGTGGGAGGAGATGGGCGAGGTCGTGCAGAAGACCTACCACCGCTCCCAGATCTTCATGTTCTACGGCTTGATCCTCGAGGTCATGTCACCCGCGGAGCGGGCGGAGCTGGAGAAGGAGGTCCCGCTGCCGATCAAGGTGCTCTACGCGCTCGTCGGGCGTCGTCAGTACGCGCGGATCATGCACGACCTGAGACCCACCCGCTGAGCGGCCACGTCCTCCGGACGAGGTCTAGGCCGCGACGAGCCGGCGTATCGCGGCGAGGGTGCGCTCGATGTCGTCCGGCGACGTCACCCACGATGACATCGAGCAGCGCAGCACCGCGTGACCATCCCACTCGGCGCCGGTGACGACCGCCGTCCCCTCCTCGAGGATGTCGGCGCCGAGCGTTCGCGTCGCGTCGTCGTCATCGAGCCGGAACATCACCTGCGTATACGGCACCTCGTTCACGACGGTGACGCCCGGGATGTCGGCGAGGCCCGCCGCCATCGCGGCGGCGTTCGCGTGCAGGCGGTCGACCAGCTCGACGACGCCGCTCCGGCCGAGGCTGCGCAGCGCGGCCCAGACGGGCACCCCGCGTGCCCGCCTCGACAGCTCCGGGCTGATATCCCACGGGTCCAGCCCCGTGTACACGAGGTAGTCGCCACCGGTGCGGAACATCGCGATCGAATCCGCGGGATCGCGAACGATCGCCATCCCGCAGTCGTAGGGGACGTTGAGCGTCTTGTGGGCGTCGGTGGTCCACGAGTCCGCTTCTTCGGCGCCCGCCATGAGCGGGCGAAGGGCGGGGGATGCCGCGGCCCACAGCCCGAACGCGCCGTCGACGTGCACCCATGCACCGTGCGCGCGCGCCAGCGGGATGAGCTCCGCGAACGGGTCGAAAGCGCCGGTGTGAACCTCTCCGGCCTGCAGGCAGACGATGGCGTGGCCGGGCTGGATGCCGGCGAGCGCGCCCTCGAGCGCCTCCGGCTTCATCCGCCCTGCGCCGTCGGCCGCGACCGTGTCGAGGTCATCGCTGCCCAAGCCGAGGAATCGCCCCGCGCGGTCGATGGAGCCGTGCCGGTGCTCCCCGACCACCAGCCGCACCTCGGGCGCGCCACGGGCGCCGCGCTCGTTCAGGTTCCATCCGAGGCGTGCGAGCGTCGCCCGCCGTGCGACCGCGAGACAGGTGAAGTTCGAGACCTGGGCGCCCGTGACGAATCCCACCGATGCGGATGCCGGAAGCCCCAGCAGTTCGAGGATCCAGTCACCGGCGATGCGCTCGAGCGCGACGGTGGTCGGCGTCACGAGGCTCGACCCGGAGTTCTGGTCCCAGGCCGAGACCAGCCAGTCCACGGCGAGGGCGGCCGGGAGGGTGCCGCCGATCACGAAGCCGTAGAACCGGCCACCGGGGATCGCCACGAGGCCCGGATCCGCCTTCGCAGCCAGTTCGGCCACGACCGCCTCGGCGTCCATCCCCTGATCGGGCACCGCGCCGCCGAAGACGCCCACCATCTCGTCGAGCGTCGCGCGCGGCCAGACCGGGCGATCGGGGAGGCTGGCGAGAAAGTCGGTGGCAGCTCGGTGCGCAGCATCGAGCGCTCTGGCGCGCTCATCCATGCGGCTCAGTGTGGCATCGACGCACAGGGCGGACAAGGACGGTGCGTTCGAGCGGCCGATGCGAGCGGACCAGCCGCCGGCCGGCGCCCGCATAGACCGGGCGACGTGCTGAACTCCCGTAAAATGGAAGTGATCTACCGAGGAGGCAGTGCCGATGTCCGGTCATTCCAAGTGGGCCACCACCAAGCACAAGAAAGCCGTCATCGACGGCCGCCGAGCCAAGTCGTTCGCCAAGCTCATCAAGAACATCGAAGTCGCAGCCAAGATGGGCGGCGCCGACATGGCCGGCAACCCGACGCTGCAGGACGCCGTTCAGAAGGCCAAGAAGACGTCGGTGCCCAATGACAACATCGATCGCGCGATCAAGCGCGGCGCGGGCCTCACCGGCGAGTCCATCGAGTACACGACGATCATGTACGAGGGCTATGGGCCGCACGGCGTCGCACTGCTCATCGAGTGTCTGACCGACAACAAGAACCGCGCCGCCGCAGAGGTGCGCACGCTCATGACCCGCAACGGCGGCACCATGGCGGATCCCGGCAGCGTGGCGTACAACTTCTCCCGCAAGGGCGTGATCGTCGTCGGCGGCGAAGGCACCAGCGAAGACGACGTGATGCTGGCGGTCCTCGAGGCCGGCGCCGAGGAGATCGAGCCGCACGCGCAGGGCTTCGAGGTGATCACCGAGGCATCCGACCTCGTCAAGGTGCGCTCGGCATTGCAAGCGGCCGACATCGACTACGAATCCGCCGACGTCGAGTTCGTTCCCTCGCTCAAGGTCGAGGTCGATGCCGACACCGCCCGCAAGGTGTTCCGGCTCATCGACGCGCTCGAAGACAGCGACGACGTTCAGAACGTCTACAGCAACTTCGACCTCACGCCCGAGGTGCAGGCCGAACTCGAGGACGACGACGAGTAGCCCTCGCCGCCGGGGCCGGGCGCGCCTCGGCGTCCAGCCGCGCGCCCGCACCTAGCCTGGGGGAGTGCCTTCCAAACCTGCACGCGGTGCGCTCCGAGTGCTCGGGATCGACCCCGGACTGACCCGGTGCGGCGTCGGGGTGGTGGATGTGGCCCCCGACCGTTCTGCGACGCTCGTGTACGTCGGCGTGCTGCGGTCCGACCACGGCGACCCGATCGAGCGCCGGCTGGCTTCGATCGCGGCGGGCCTTCGCGCGGTCATCGATGATCACGGTCCGGCGGTCGTCGCCGTGGAGCGCGTCTTCGCGCAGCACAACCGCCAGACCGTCATGGGCACGGCGCAGGCGAGCGGCATCGCGCTGCTCGTGGCGGGCGAGCGCGGGCTTCCGGCCGCGACCCACACGCCGACCGAGATCAAAGCGGCGATCACCGGTTACGGCGCGGCCGACAAGCGGCAGGTCCAGGCGATGGTCGCCCGCATCCTGCGCCTGGATGAGGTCCCGAAGCCGGCCGACGCCGCCGATGCTCTCGCGCTCGCGCTGTGCCACGCCTGGCGCGGCGGTCCGGTGGCGGCGGCATCCGGTCCCCTGACGCCCGCCCAGCGCGCGTGGGCGGATGCGGAGCGGCTCGCGCGACGGTGAGCGTGTCGCTCGAACAAACCTGCGAACGGACCGTAGGCTCCCAGCATGATCTCTTCAGTCCGCGGCACCGCCGTGCATGTCGACGTGGACTCGGTGGTGGTCGAGGTGGGCGGAGTCGGACTCGCCGTCGCCGTGACCTCGCAGGTCGCCAGGGCGACGCACGTCGGCGACTCCGTGACGCTGCACACCAGCCTCATCGTGCGTGAGGACGCGCTGTCGCTGTTCGGCTTCGAGTCCCGCGATGAGCTGCAGGTCTTCACCCAGCTGCTCGGGGTCACCGGCGTCGGACCCAAATCGGCACTCGGCGTCCTTTCGACGCTCACGGTCTCGCAGATCGCCGATGCCGTCACGGCCGACGACGACGCGCCGTTCCGTCGCGTATCGGGGATCGGGCCGAAGACAGCCAAGCTGATCGTGGTCCAGCTCGCCGGCAAGATCCAGGCTCCATCGTCCGGCGCATCATCCAGCCGCGTCTCGACGCCGATGGTCTCGGTGCAGGTCGTCCAGGCACTGGTCGGGCTGGGCTGGTCGGAACGCACCGCCACGGAGGCACTGGAGTCGGTCGCCGCGGACGCCGGCGACGCCGATCGCGCCTCGGTACCTGCCCTGCTGCGCCTGACGCTGGCAGCGCTCGGCCCGGCGCGCAAGGAGTCCGTCAGTGGATGAGCTGCGCGAGACGGCCAAGCCCGTCGATGAGACCGAACTCGCGATCGAGGGCGCCCTGCGACCCACCTCGCTCGCGGAGTTCGTCGGACAGCAGAAGGTGCGGGGACAGCTGCAGCTGCTGCTGGATGCCGCGCGCATCCAGCAGCGTCCTGCCGACCACATCCTGCTCTCGGGCCCGCCAGGACTGGGCAAGACGACCCTCGCGATGATCGTCGCCCATGAGAGCAACCGGCCGCTCCGTCTGTCGAGCGGACCCGCGATCCAGCACGCCGGAGATCTCGCCGCCCTGTTGTCGAGTCTGACGCCGGGCGAGGTGCTGTTCATCGACGAGGTCCATCGCATGGCCCGCGCCGCGGAGGAGATGCTGTACCTCGCGATGGAGGACTTCCGCATCGACATCATGGTCGGGAAGGGCGCCGGGGCGACCAGCATCCCGCTCGATCTCGCACCCTTCACCCTCGTGGGTGCGACGACCCGTTCCGGTCTTCTGCCGAACCCGCTTCGAGATCGCTTCGGATTCACGGCGCACCTCGAGTACTACGAGCCGGAAGAGCTCGAGCGCGTGCTCAAGCGCTCCGCCGCGATGCTCGGCGTGAGCGTTCCCGCGGAGCCGCGAGCCGAGATCGCTCGCCGATCCCGCGGCACACCACGCATCGCCAACCGACTGCTCCGCCGCGTCAGGGACTATCTCGTCGTGCACGGCCCGTCGAGCGGGTCGGGAGCGGCGGAAGCGGATGCCGAGACCGTGGATGCCGCACTCAGCCTCTACGACGTCGACTCGATCGGGCTCGACCGCCTCGACCGGGCCGTGCTCGACATGCTCGTGCGCCGATTCCGAGGTGGACCGGTGGGTCTCGGCACACTGGCGGTCGCGGTGGGCGAGGAGCCCGAGACGATCGAATCGGTCGTCGAGCCGTATCTCGTGCGCATAGGGTTCATGGGACGAACGCCGCGCGGTCGGATCGCCACACCCGAGGCGTACGCCCACCTCGGCGTGCCACGCGTCGAGTCGGCGCTCAGATTCGATGACCTATAATCGCTGAAGGCTTTCGCCGAACCCCCTCCTGCAAGGCAGTGCCGCCGTCGTGGCGCGTGCCTCACCCGAAAGGTGCCCCGCCGCCATGGACATTGCGACGTTCTTCCAGAACTACGGCCTGATCCTTCTCCTCGTCGTACTTCTGGTCTTCATGTTCTGGAGCTCGCGTCGTCGCACGGCGAAGCAGAAGCTCGAGCAGGAGGCGAAGGCACGTCAGACGGTGCCCGGCGCCGAGGTGCTCCTGCAGGGCGGGCTCTACGGGACGATCGTCTCGTACGACCCCGACAACCTCGACCAGCCCGCCATCGTCGAGCTGGCGCCCGGTGTCGAGATCAAGGTGCACAGCGGGGCCATCCTCCGCGTCGTGACCCCGACCGAAGACACCTTCACCGAAGACGATCTCGCCGACGACGAGGCGACCGAAGAGGGTTACGTCGAGGATGTCGCGGAAGACAGCCGTCAGATCGTGAGCGACACCACCGACCCCGAGCCCGAGTCCGGTTCGAAGCCGCAGGCCTGACCTTCCTGCCTGCTCGGCACCCTCAGAAAGCTGACCTTTCGTGGCGACATCCACCCCCGTCCGGCATGCCTGGCGCGCGCTGACCGGCCTCCTCGTGATCACGGCCCTCCTGGCCGGCATCAACGCCCTGGGCGTCTACGTCTTCCAGCAGAGTTCGTGGGCTCCTTCGCTCGCCCTCGACCTCCAGGGCGGTACGCAGATCATCCTCGAGGCGCAGACCGAAGACGGTGTGCCGCCGACGACCGAGCAGATGGATCAGGCCGTCACGATCATCCGCCAGCGCGTCGATGCGTCGGGTGTCGGCGAGGCCGACGTGACGACGCAGTCAGGCAACCAGATCGTCGTGCAGATCCCGGGTCAGGCAGACGAAGAGACCCGCAACCGCATCGAGGCCTCCGCGCAGCTCCAGCTGCGCGCGGTGCTCTTCACCGCCGCTCCGGCCACCTCGTTCGTGGGTGAGGACGGCAAGGAGACTCCCTACCCGACGCCCGATCCGACGCTCGTCGCGACGCCGACGGCAACGCCGACGGACGGCAGCGACCTTGCATGGATCACGCCCGCACTGCAGGCCGAGTTCCTCGCGTACGACTGCGCGAACCCCGACAACAACCCGGCCGCCGAGCCGACCAACGAGCCGCTCGTCACGTGTGACGTGAACGGCACCGCGAAGTACATCCTCGGCCCGGTCGAGCTCGACGGTTCGTCCATCGACGACGCATCCTTCGGCCTCGAGCAGAACAGCGGCCAGTGGGCGGTCAACCTCCGCTTCGACGACGAGGGCACCAAGACCTTCGGCGAGATCAGCCAGCGCCTGTACGGCGCCGACTCGCCGCGCAACCAGTTCGCCTTCGTGCTCGACGGCTCGGTGCTCTCGGCGCCCTCCATGAACGCGATCATCCTCGGCGGAGACCCCAGCATCACGGGCAGCTTCACGCAGGAGAGCTCGAAGACGCTCGCAGACCAGCTCAAGTACGGCGCGCTGCCGCTGAGCTTCACCGTCGAGAGCTCCAACTCGATCTCAGCCACGCTCGGGTCGCAGCAGCTCGCGATCGGCGTGATCGCCGGCCTCATCGGTCTGGCACTCGTCGCGCTCTACTCGCTCATCGTCTATCGCGCGCTCGGCTTCATCATCATCGCGTCGCTCATCGTGATGGCGGTGCTCACCTACCTCACGCTCTGCATACTCGCGTGGCGCATGGGCTTCCGCCTGTCGCTCGCCGGCGTCGCGGGCCTCATCGTCACCATCGGCTTCACGGCGGACTCGTTCATCGTGTACTTCGAGCGAATACGAGACGAGCTCCGCGACGGCAAGTCGATCACGAGCGCCGTCGAGGACGGCTGGGGTCGCGCCAAGCGGACGATCTACATCTCGAAGTCGATCAACATCCTCGCGGCGGTGGTGCTCTACATCCTCGCGGATGCGACCGTGAAGGGCTTCGCGTTCACCCTCGGACTCACGACGGCCATCGACGTGCTGATCTTCATCCTGTTCACCCACCCGGTGCTCCAGCTGCTCGCGCGCACCAAGTTCTTCGGCTCCGGGCATCCGCTGTCCGGCCTCGATCCCGTCGCCCTCGGCGCCGTCTACCGCGGTCGTGCGCAGTTCCGCGCGCCCGTAGCGCAGACGACCACCGCCGCGGGCCGCCGTACGGGCAAGTCCCGCGGTGAGGCGGTTCGCCGTCAGACGATCGCAGAGCGCAAGCAGGCGGAGCTCGCCGGCGCGACGACGGACAAGTCCAAACCCGGCACGACCGCCAAGGAGGGAGACGACTGATGGCACGCTCCATGAGCCAGCTCGGCAACGACCTCTACACCGGCAAGACCTCGTTCCCCTTCGTGGGCCGTCGTCGCCTGTGGTTCCTGATCGCCGCGATCCTCGTGATCGGCTCGGCGCTGGTGCCGCTCTTCCGTCCGATCCAGTTCTCGATCGAGTTCACCGGTGGCTCGCAGTTCACGGTGAGCGGCGTCGAGACGACCGACCAGACCATCGCGACCGATGCCGTCCAGTCCGTCGTCCCTGATTCGACGACCAAGGTCGTGACTGTCGGCACCGACACCGTCCGCGTGCAGACGACCCAGATGACGGATGCCGAGACCCGCGAGGTCTCTGCCGCGCTCGCCGAGGCATACAACGTTCCCACCGACCAGGTGAGCGCGTCGTTCATCGGCCCCAGCTGGGGAGCCGACGTGACGCGGCAGTCGCTGTGGGGACTCGCGATCTTCCTCGCACTGACCTTCCTCATCCTGGCGCTGTACTTCCGCACCTGGAAGATGTCGGTCTCCGCGATCATCGGCCTGATCGACGTGCTGGTGATCACGATCGGCGTGTACGCGCTGTTCGGGTTCGAGATCTCACCGGCCGCGGTCATCGGATTCCTGACGATCCTGTCGTACGCGCTGTACGACACGACCGTCGTGTTCGACAAGATCCGGGAGAATACGAGCGAGGACGGCGAAGTGTCGGGTCGCACGTTCGGCGGTTCGGTGAACCTCGCGGTCAATCAGACGCTGATCCGGTCGATCAACACGACGATCGTGGCCGTCCTGCCGACCGGAGCGATCCTGTTCATCGGCGTGATCTGGGTCGGCGCGCAGACGCTGACAGACCTTTCGCTGGCGATCTTCGTCGGAACGATCGTCGCGGCATACTCGACGATCTTCGTGGCCGCGCCGCTGTACTCGCTGCTGCGCGAAAACGAGCCCCCGATCAAGGCGCGCGACCAGCGAGTGCTTGCCGCTCGCGCGCTGGCGGGCACACCCGCCTGACCGGCACGCCGGCCCGGCGAAGGGCACCTCTCACGCGGCGTAGGATTGTGAGGTCCAGCGGAGGGGAGGGGATCGGATGACCGAGACCGTCCCTCCCGCACAGACTTCGTCACTGCGGCGGCTCGTGCCTCGGATCTTCTCACGATCGGCGCGACGCGATGACGTCGAGCAGCTGCTGCGCACCGTGCGGACGCACCATCCCAAGGGCGATCTGTCGATCATCGAGCGGGCATACGCCGTCGCCGAACAGGCACACCGGGGTCAGGAGCGGCGAAGCGGCGAGCCGTACATCACGCATCCTCTGGCGGTGGCCCAGATCCTCGCGGACCTGGGGCTCGGACCCCGCGCGATCGCCGCGGCGTTGCTGCACGACACGGTCGAGGACACCGATTACAGCCTCGAATCGCTGACCGCCGAGTTCGGCGACGAGGTCGCGATGCTGGTGGATGGAGTCACCAAGCTCGACAAGGTCAAGTACGGCGAGAGCGCACAGGCCGAGACCGTTCGCAAGATGATCGTCGCGATGTCGCGCGACATCCGCGTGCTGCTGATCAAGCTCGCCGACCGACTGCACAACGCCCGCACGTGGGGCTTCGTCCCGCCCGAGAAGGCGCAGAAGAAGGCCACCGAGACGCTGGAGATCTACGCTCCCCTCGCACACCGGCTCGGCATCCAGACGATCAAGTCCGAGCTCGAGGACCTGTCGTTCGCGGTGCTGCACCCGAAGCTCTACGTCGAGATCGAGAGCCTGGTCAAGCAGCGGACGCCGCAGCGCGAGCAGTACGTGCACAAGGTCATCGAGGCCGTCGACGGCGACCTGCGCGATCTGCGCATCCGCGGGCGCGTTCTGGGCCGGCCCAAGCAGCTGTACTCCGTGTATCAGAAGATGGTCGTGCGCGGTCGCGAGTTCGACGACATCTACGACCTGATCGGCATCCGGATCCTCGTGGGCAGCGTCCGCGACTGCTACGCCGTGCTCGGCGCGATCCACGCGCGGTGGACGCCGCTGCCCGGGCGGTTCAAGGACTACATCGCGACGCCCAAGTTCAACCTCTATCAGTCGCTCCACACCACCGTGATCGGCCCTGGCGGACGCACGGTCGAAATACAGATCCGCACCAACGAGATGCACCAGCAGGCCGAGTACGGCGTCGCGGCGCACTGGAAGTACAAGGAGCGCATGGCGGGCGGCAAGATCGACCCGAAGAGCTCCGACACCGACATGGCGTGGCTCGCGCACATCTCGGACTGGCAGGCGGAGACCGCCGATCCGGGCGAGTTCCTCGACTCGCTGCGGTTCGAGATCGGCGCGAAGGAGGTCTACGTCTTCACCCCGAAGGGCCGGGTCGTCGGACTTCCGGCGGGCGCCACGCCCGTCGACTTCGCTTACGCGGTGCACACCGAGGTCGGGCACCGGACCATGGGCGCGAAGGTGAACGGCCGGCTGGTGCCGCTCGAATCCGAGCTCAAGAGCGGCGACGTCGTCGAGGTCTTCACATCGAAGAATCCGGATGCCGGACCCAGCCAGGACTGGCTCGGGTTCGTCAAGAGCACCCGGGCGCGCAGCAAGATCCGCGGCTGGTTCACAAAAGAGCGTCGCGAAGAAGCGGTCGAGCAGGGTAAAGAGGCGATCGCGCGAGCGATGCGCCGGCAGAACCTGCCGCTGCAGCGTCTGATGAGTCAGGACTCGTTCACCGAGGTCGCCCAGCAGCTGCGGTACGAAGACGTCACGGCGCTCTATGCCGCGGTCGGCGAGGGCCACGTCTCGACGCAGTCGGTCATCGAGAAGGTGACTGCGCTCGTCGGTTCGAACGACACGACAACGGGCCCCATCGATCTTCCTGCCGTCGGCCGTGCGCGGCAGTCGCGCAACGGCGACTCCGGCATCCTGGTACGCGGGGCGCCCGACATCCTCGTCAAGCTCGCGAAATGCTGCACGCCGGTGCCCGGCGACCCGATCGTCGGCTTCGTCACCCGGGGGAGCGGCGTCTCGGTGCATCGCGCCGACTGCACGAACGTCAAGTCGCTGCAGTCCGACCCGGAACGACTCATCGACGTCGAGTGGGCGCCCACCACGAAGAGCATCTTCCTCGTGCACATCCAGGTCGAAGCGCTCGATCGCTCGGGCCTGCTCAGCGACGTGACCCGCGTGCTGAGTGAGCATCACGTCAACATCCTCTCGGCGACGGTCTCGACGACGAACGACCGGCTCGCACTCAGCAGGTTCGTGTTCGAGATGGGCGACATCGTGCACCTCGATCGAGTGCTCAACGCCGTCCGGCGCATCGACGCGGTGTACGACGTCTACCGCGTCACGACATCCTGATCGAGCGCACAGCGGCGAAGAACGCGAAGCCCGGCGCGCTTGTGGGGGAGCCTCGGATGCGCCGTGAGCCACTCGATGGCCCGATCCACCGAACCCGGATCGTTCACGCCGAACAGCACGACAGCCCGCGCATGTTCCGGGTCGTCGACCCGTGACAGGTCGGCAAGCGTGCGGGCCGGCGTCGTGACCCAGACTCCGCCGATGCGCACGAGGTCAGCCGGATCGACGCTGAGGTCGCGGTAGACCAGGCGCCGGTCGGGAATGCGATGCAGCCGGCGCGCGACCGCGCGCTGCACGGTGTGCCGCGGAGGCTGCGCGGGCAGCACGCCGTGGATCCAGGCGGCCGTCAGATGGGTCGCCGCAAGGGTGTCGCCGAGGATGCCGGCCAGCGATCCGGCGCGGAGTGCGCTCGTCTCGACGGCATCGGCCGGGATGTAGGCGTCACCGAGCCCGACGAGGTCGCCGTCGAGGCATGCAGCCGACAGCTCGGCCTGCGAGAGCCGATCGTCGACGAAGTACAGGAACGGTGAGGCCATAAGGGCAGTGTGTCCCACGCCGACCCCGCGCGAGCGTCCTGAGCGGGGGCTGTGGACAAACCGCCCTTGCCACAGCCCGTGTGGCGGAGCGTCAGCCGCCGAGCGCTTTCAGCCACGAGCGCCGTGCGTCCAGCGCCTCGGCAGCCTTGGCGATCGCAGCCTTGTCGCCCGACTTCTGGGCTGCGGCGAGTTCGTCCTCGAGCTTCTCGATGGCGTCGGTGAGCTGACGCGTCATGTCGTTGGCACGGGCTTTGGTCTCGGGGTTGTTGCGCTTCCAGTCGGCTTCTTCGCGCGTGCGCAGGCTCTGTTCGATCTTGCGCAGGTCATCGTCGAGCGCCCGCTCCGATTCGCGCGGGAAGATGCGCCCGATCTCGTCCCAACGACGCTGGATGCCGGTGAGCGTCGTCCGCGCCTTCACGATGTTGCGCTCATCCGCGACCGAGCGTGCCTCCTCGATGAGTGCCCGCTTCGCCTCGATCTTCTCGCGCGAGGCCTCGGCATCCGCCGACTCCCGCTCGATCCGCGCCGAATACAACGCGTCGCCGGCAGCCTTGAACCGTGCCCACAGCGCGTCGTCGACCTTCTTGCCGGCGCGGCCGGCAGTCTTCCACTCGTCGAGCAGCTCGCGATACGCGGGGATCCCGTCCTCGCCCTTCGGCGCGAGCGCCTCTGCCTTCTCGACGAGACGCGTCTTGCGGTCGCGTACGCCCTTGTGTGCCTCGTCGAGCTCGGCATAGAACTCGCGGCGGTGCTTGTCGAACGTGGCACGCGCATCCCGGAACCGCTTCCAGAGCTGCTGCGCCACCGACTTCGGCAGGCGAGGCCCGTTCTGCTGATCGGACTGCCACTGGTCGAACAGTGCTGAGACATCTGCCGACGCCTGCTTCCATTGCACGGTGCGCGGGTCACGAGCGGCGATGGCCTCGACCTTCTCGACCAACTGGGTGCGGGTGCGCACGGCTTCGTCGACGGCTTCGCGTGCGGCCGCCGCTTCGGTCTCGGATGCCGCGGTCAGCGACTCCGTGAGGGCAGCGACGCGGGCGACGAGACTTGCCAGATCGCCGACGGCGGCCGCGCCGTCGAGCTTCGCGTTCACGGCCCGTGCGGCGCTCCGCAGGTCCGCCGCGGACGCACCACCGCGGTGGTGCCGAACTTCGAGGAGTCCGACCTCGCTCGCGAGATCGGCGTACTTGCGCTCGTAGTACGCGAGCGCCTCTTCGCTGGATCCGTCGGGATACTGCCCGACGACGCGCCAGCTGTCACCCTCGCGCACCGAGACGGTGCCGTCGTCGTCGACGCGTCCCCAGGGCTCACCTGAGCTGCTCGGTGCGGCCGGGGCGGCCGCCGCCTGCGGGGCGACGGGACGCGGCGCGGGACGGGGGAGGGTCGGGCCGGGTACGACGGGACCAGGTACGGCGGGCTGGGCGGGTGCGGACTCGTCCGCGACGGAATCCTCAGTGGCCGGTTCCTCGGCAACGGGCTCCTCAGCGGCCGGCTCCTCAGCGGCCGGCTCCTCAGCGACGGACTCCTCGACAGGCGAGTCCTCCTCGACGGGGTCCGCCTCGAGCGGCTCCTCTGCAGTCGGCACCTCGGCATCGACCGGTGCGACGGTGGGCTCGCCCGCATCCGACTCGATCAGATCAGCAGGCTGATCATCGGCCTCTGCGCCGACAGTCTCGGTGTCGTCGGATGATGCGGCCTCGACCACCTCGACGCGGTCTGCGGCGGGGGCTGTCGGGTCGACGGCGGTCTCCGCCTCGGCGGGCTCGTCAACGGTGGACTCGGGAGTGAGATCTGCTGCGGCAGTCACGGGATGCACCTCATTGCGGCATGGGCCGCCTGTGGGGGATGGACGGCTCCCAAGCCTAGTACGGCGGAGCCTGCTCTCCCGGGGCTCCCAGCTCGACGGTCAGGGCGTCGGGGTCGGAGTGACCGAGGGTGTGGGCGTCACGGTGCCCGTCGGCGTCGGCGTCGTGGTCGGTGTCGGCGTGGAGGTGGGGGTGGGTTCGGGCGCGCCAGGGCCGGCGACGAAGTAGGCGGTCTGTGCGGCGACGACGCCGAGGATCAGCAGCCCCCCGGCGATTCCCGCGATCAGGTTGTCGCGCGTGCGGCGCCGGATCTGGCCGTCGCGGAACTGCTGGCGTGCCTGATACACACGCGTCCGCTCGCGCGTCGCGCGATCCTTGCCACCGGTCGCCACGGGATCTCCTTCACCTCCCGGTCAGCGGCCGGGCCGCGTTGATCCTACGTGCCGCCCGGAGCTGCGTCCAAACCGCGGGGCTGGTGGTCGCGGGCCCCGACTAGCCTGGACCGATGACCGTCCCCGCTCCCTCCCCACGCGCCCCCGGCGCGTCGCGTGGAGCCCCTGGGAGTGTCGGCCCGCCGACCGCGCTCTTCCAGGGGCAGACGCCTCTCGCGGTGCGGATGCGTCCGACTTCGCTCGACGAGGTCGCCGGCCAGGGTCATCTGCTCCGGCCAGGATCACCCCTCGTGACCCTTGCGAACCCCGATGCGAGCGCGACGGCCACATCCGTCATCCTCTGGGGACCCCCTGGTACCGGCAAGACCACGCTCGCACAGGCGATCGCGCGCTCGTCGGGGCGTCGGTTCGTCGAGCTGTCTGCGGTCAGCGCGGGCGTTCGCGATGTGCGCGAAGTGATGCAGGAGGCACTCACGCAGCGCGACCTCTATGGGCAGTCCACGATCCTGTTCCTCGATGAGATCCATCGCTTCACAAAGGCACAGCAGGATGCGCTGCTGCCCGGTGTCGAGAACGGGTGGGTCGTCCTCATCGCGGCGACGACGGAGAACCCGTCGTTCTCCGTCATCTCGCCCCTCCTGTCACGTTCGCTGCTGCTGACCCTTCGCCCACTGACCAATGACGACCTGCGGATGCTGATCGATAGAGCCGTCGAGGACGCCCGAGGACTCGCGGCGAAGATCGTGCTGCGGGATGACGCGCGCGACGCCCTGGTCCGGCTCGCGTCCGGAGACGCCCGTCGAGCGCTCACGGCGCTGGAGGCCGCGGCATCCCTCGCAGAGCCCCCTGCGGATGACGGCGGCTCCGACGAGGTCGTGAGGCCCCAGATCACTCCCGAGCACGTCGCACTCGCGGTCGACCGTGCGCTGCTGCGGTACGACAGGCAGGGCGACGAGCACTACGACGTGATCAGCGCGTTCATCAAGTCGATCCGCGGCTCCGATGTCGATGCATCCATCCACTACCTCGCTCGCATGATCGAGGCGGGGGAAGATCCGCGGTTCATCGCGCGCCGCCTGATCATCTCGGCAGCCGAAGACATCGGGCTGGCCGACCCCCAGGCGCTGGTGATCGCGGTCGCGGCGGCGGACGCCGTGCAGCTCATCGGCATGCCCGAGGGCCGCATCCCGCTCGCAGAGGCCACCGTGTACCTCGCGACGACGGCCAAGTCCAACGCCGCCTACCTGGCGCTCGACGCCGCGGTCGCGGATGTGCGCGCCGGGGGCTTCGGTCGAGTCCCCGCACCGCTGCGCGATGCGCACTACCCGGGGGCGAAGCGACTCGGCCACGGGAAGGGCTACATCTATCCGCATGACTCCGACATCGGGGTCGTCGCCCAGCAGCACCTACCCGATGAGCTGCGGGGTCGTCGCTACTACGCACCGACCAACCACGGCCAGGAGCGCGAAGTGCAGGCGCGACTCGAGAAGATCCGTCGTATCCTCGACGGCGACTGACCGATCCGCTGGTCGCCTCTCCTCCGACCGGGCTTGGTGTGCTACGACAAGGCCGATCCGGCAATCCATCAGGTTCGAATGTCGGCGGTGCGCAGTAGCCTGAATAGGTGAACATAGCTTCGACAGCCTGGATCGACATGGAGGATCCGGAGCGATTCCTCGATGAGCGTGATGTGCTGCTGCCCGGTGAGGTCCCGCAGCGGGCGGACGAAGACGTGTGGTCCTCGGGCGAGGCCCACAGCGCCGCAGCGGCGGCACTCGAGGCAGTCATGGTTCGCGCCCGGGTTCTCACGGCGGAACAGTACGCCGGCCTGGCGGCGGTGCTGAGGGATGCCGCTGCGCACCCGGATCCCTGGGTCGGACCCGATCCGACTCGGCAGCCCGACTGGGTCGACCCGCGCGATCGAAGCGCGGGGGAGGTCCGACGTGAGCGTCGTGACATCGCCGTTCGCGCGGCTGCCGCCGACCTCGCGACGAGGCTGCAGCTGTCGGAGTCGATGGTGCGCAACAGGGCCGCCTACGCCGAGACCCTTCGGGAGAGGTGTCCAACAGTCTGGGCGAACTTCTCGTCGGGCGGAGTTCCGGAGCAGAACACCGTCACGGCAGCTCAGCTCGCTTCCACACTCCCGCGCCGCGATCGAGACGCGTGGGCACGCTTCGATGCTGCGCTGGCGGATGCCGCACGCTCGCTGCCACCCGGCAAGTTCAGGATCCGCGCCCGAGTTGTGCGCGAGCGGGTTCACCCCGAGAGCATCGACGACCGTCATAGGGGTGCTGCCGCAGACCGCGGCGTGTGGCTGACACCCGAGCTGGACGGCATGGGCACGCTGACCGCCGACCTTCCTGCTGACCGCGCCCATGCCGGTCTTGCTCGGGTGGACGCGATCGCTCGGCATCTGCACGCCCAGGACGGAGAAGAGCGCACGCTCGCGCAGTTGCGGGCCGACGTGCTGGCCGACCTCCTGGCCAAGGGTGACACCGCCGATTCTCAAGGGATTCGGCAGCGCGCCGCCGTCGCCATCACCGTGCCGGCGCTCACCCTTCTCGGTCGCGACGACACTCCCGCGACCCTCGAAGGCTATGGTCCGATCGATCTCGAGACAGCGAAGCGGCTCGCGGGCGGAGCGTCGAGCTGGATTCGGATACTCACGCATCCTGTCACCGGAACTGTGCTCGACATCGATCGCAAGGCGCACCGCGTGCCGAAGGCACTGCGCCGGTGGCTGGGAGTTCGCGATCCCGTGTGCGTGTTCCCCGGGTGCACTCGACCTGCTCGCGACTGCCAGATCGACCACCGTCTCGACTGGCAGTACGGCGGCACTACGAGTGACACGAACCTTCCGTGTCGATGTGCGGGGTCCGCGCCAGCGCTCCGCACTCGCGAGATCGGACCGCGTCAGTTTGCGGTATCCGCGCCATCACGCCGCGCCGCCGACACCACGACCGCGCCACTTCGCGACATCCGCGCCATCGATCGACGACGCGGATGTCGCGAACAGGCGCGGATGCCGTGATGCGAGCGCTGTCTCTGACGTCGGCGCCGCGAGACCTCGAGTGCACAGCGACCCGAGCCTTCCTCGAAACCGCCTTCGACGTCGACGGGCGGAGGGGGCACGAGGTCGTGCACGTCTTCGGCGTCGCGAGCCCTCAGCTCGACGAGCTCGACATCGGCGCCGAGATTCCGGTACTCGACAACCACAGGACCGCCCGCTGGATCCCGCTCGACGCGCTCCGCGCGGGCGACCCGCCGTTCCATCCCGTCGGTATGGCGGAGCTCGCCGCCGCGCGTGCGGTGGCATGCGGCGCACGGCAGGCGTGAAGACCCAGGTCTGGTAGACTTGACCGGCTCGAAACCCAGTTTTCGGGCATCCCCTTCCCCCACAAGACCATCGGCCTGCCCCGACGTGCGCGCCGACCGGCAGGGAAGGCGATACGTCCGTGAGCTGCGAAAGACGCGGCCACGTCATCGGAAGGACACCTTCGTGCCCACGAAGTCCCAGGACCGCCGCAAGGTCCGTCTGTCGCGCGCGCTCGGCGTTGCGCTGACCCCCAAGGCCGCCCGCTACCTCGAGAAGCGCCCCTACGCGCCGGGTGAGCACGGCCGCACCAAGCGCAAGCAGGACAGCGACTACGCCGTCCGTCTCCGCGAGAAGCAGCGTCTGCGCGAGCAGTACGGCATCCGCGAGAAGCAGATGCGCAACACGTTCAACGAGGCCCGCCGCAAGGACGGCCTGACCGGTGAGAACCTGGTCGAGCTGCTCGAGATGCGTCTCGACGCCCTCGTGCTCCGCGCCGGCTTCGCCCGCACCACCGCGCAGGCACGCCAGCTCGTCGTGCACCGCCACATCCTGATCGACGGCCAGACCGTCGACCGCCCGTCGTTCCGCGTGAAGCCGGGTCAGCTCATCCACGTCAAGGCCAAGAGCGAGGGCACCGAGCCCTTCCAGGTCGCAGCCGCCGGCGGTCACGCCGAGGTTCTGCCTCCGGTTCCCGCCTACATCGAGGTCGAGCTCGACAAGCTGCAGGCGCGCCTGGTGCGTCGCCCCAAGCGCGCCGAGGTTCCTGTCGTCTGTGACGTCCAGCTCGTCGTCGAGTATTACGCAGCGCGGTAGAGCCAGCGTTCGATCGAAGGGCGTCGGGGTTCAACCCCCGGCGCCCTTCGTCGTTTCCGCATACGATGGGATGCGCCGCGCCCCGGCGGCTCCCCAAGGAAGTGATGAGATGAAGAACGTGCTGCTGTTCCTGCTCGGCGTTGCCAGCGGGTTCGTCCTCGCACACCTCGTCAACAAGGATCCGCGCGGTCACGAGCTGCTCGCCGAGGTCGACGCGCGCATCGGCGCGTTCACCGATCGCATGGGCGACGCCTATCGGGAGCAGGAATCCCGCATCACCGGCCTTGTCGATGAAGTGAAGGATGCCGCAGCCGAAGCCGGCGCGGCCGCGAAGTCGGCCGCATCCGATGCCGTCGACGCCGCGAAGTCCAAGGCGGCAGATGCCATCGACTCCGCCGCGGACGCCGCGTACAAGCTCACCGACTGACCCATCGAGGCGCCGCCCCCTGCATGAGGGGAGACGACCGCGCCCACTGCGAGGACCTGAATGAAGACCGCCGAGATCGCCCAGCGTTACCTCGAGTACTTCGAGAGGAACGGCCACGTCATCGTGCCGTCCGCTTCGCTCGTCACCGACGACCCGGCGCTGCTTTTCACCGTCGCAGGCATGGTGCCGTTCATCCCATACCTGAGCGGCAACGTCCCCGCGCCGTACGCCCGCGCGGCAGACGTCCAGAAGTGCATCCGCACGAACGACATCGAGGAAGTGGGCAAGACGCCGCGACACGGCACGTTCTTCCAGATGCTCGGCAACTGGTCCTTCGGCGACTACTTCAAAGAGGGCGCCATCACGTACGCGTGGGATTTCCTCACCGGAGCCGAGGCAGATGGAAAGCTCGGATTCGATCCGAAGGACCTGTGGGTCACGGTCTACGAAGAGGACGACGAGGCATTCGAACTCTGGAAGCGGATCGCAGGTCTCTCCGAAGACCGGATCCACCGGCTCGGCAAAGACACGAACTACTGGAGCACCGGCCTGCCAGGACCGGCGGGGCCCTGCTCCGAGATCTTCTTCGATCGCGGTCCGGAGTACGGCATCGACGGGGGCCCCGCCACGGACGATGACCGGTACGTCGAGATCTGGAACCTCGTCTTCATGCAGTACGCGATCGAAGACGTGCGCTCCAAGTACGACTTCCGCATCGTCGGCGAGCTGCCGAACAAGAACATCGACACCGGCATGGGCCTCGAGCGCGTGGCGTTCATCAAGCAGGGCGTCGACAACATGTACGAGACCGACCAGGTGCGACCGGTGCTCGACAGAGCCGTCGAGCTTTCGGGCCGCCGCTACGGCGCCGATCACGAGGACGACGTCAGGTTCCGCATCATCGCGGATCACATACGGTCGTCGCTCATGCTGCTCTCCGATGGCGTGACCCCGTCCAACGAGGGCCGCGGCTACATCCTCCGCCGCCTCATGCGGCGCGCCATCCGTTCGATGCGACTGCTCGGCGTGGACGGCCCGACCTTCCCCGACCTGTTCCCCGCGTCGCGAGACGCGATGCGCGACGCCTATCCGATCGTCGCCGAGGACTACGCACGCCTCTCGGCCTATGCCTACGCCGAAGAGGCGACGTTCCTGCGCACGCTGGCTGCCGGTTCCGTCATCCTGGACGCGTCCCTCGAGGCGACGAAGGATGCCGGCGGCACTGCTCTTGCAGGTGACGAGGCGTTCCTGCTGCACGACACCTACGGATTCCCGATCGACCTCACTCTCGAAATCGCTGAGGAGGCCGGGCTCAGTGTCGACCGCGCTGCGTTCGACACGCTCATGCAGGAGCAGCGTGCGCGCGCGAAGGCGGATGCCCGTTCGCGCAAGCGAGCCCTGGCCGACCTGAGCGTCTATCGCGACCTGCGTCTGAAGGGCGAGACGGTCTTCACGGGGTACACGGATCTCGAGACCGAGTCGAGCGTGCTCGGCATCCTGGTCGACGGGCTGCCGGCCGACCGCGCCTCGCAGGGACAGATCGCCGAGGTGATCCTCGCCGAGACCGCGCTCTACGCCGAGTCGGGCGGTCAGGTCGCCGATAGGGGCGTCATCATCGGTCCGGGTTACGAGCTCGAGGTCCTCGACGTGCAGAAGCCCGTTGCAGGCCTGGTCAGCCACACCGTGGAGGTCACGTCGGGTGAGGTCGGCGTCGGGCAGCCGGCGACATCCGTCGTGGATGCCGCCAACCGGCGCGCGGCGCGGCAGGCGCACTCCGCGACTCACCTCGTGCACG
Organism: Microbacterium pumilum; assembly: GCF_039530225.1. Classification (NCBI taxonomy): domain Bacteria; kingdom Bacillati; phylum Actinomycetota; class Actinomycetes; order Micrococcales; family Microbacteriaceae; genus Microbacterium; species Microbacterium pumilum. The sequence continues at coordinate 2,765,332 of NZ_BAAAOH010000001.1, read as the reverse complement.
CGGCCCTCCGCGACACCCTGGGAAAGACCGCGACCCAGGCGGGATCGCTCAATCGCGCCGGGTACATGCGCTTCGACTTCACGTGGGGCCAGTCCCTGTCGGATGCGACGAAGTCCGAGATCGAAGAGATCGCCAACAACGCCGTCCGCGACAACCTCGAGGTCACCACCCGCGTGGTGGCGCTCGACGAGGCGAAGAGCCTCGGCGCCATGGCGCTGTTCGGCGAGAAGTACGGCGAGACGGTGCGCATGGTCGACATCGGCGGTCCGTGGTCGCGCGAGCTCTGCGCGGGCACGCACGTCTCGACGAGCGCCGAAGTCGGCCTCATCAGCCTCGTGGGGGAGTCTTCGGTCGGCGCGTCCAACCGCCGCGTCGAGGCTCTCGTCGGGCTCGACGCGTTCCGCTCGCTCGCCGCGGAGCGCGCGCTCGTGTCCCAGCTGACCTCGACGCTGAAGACCCCGCGCGAGCAGCTTCCGGCACGTATCGCGGAGCTCACCGCGAGCCTGAAGGCAGCGGAGAAGAAGATCGCGGCCTACGAGACCAAGGCGCTCGGCGACCGGCTGCCCGCGCTCGTCGAGAAGGCATCGACGGTCGGCGCACACAGGGTCGTCGCCGAGTCACTCGGCACCGCGGCATCGACGGACGACGTCCGCGGGCTCGCGCTGCAGCTGCGGGACCGCCTGGGCGCCTCGGCTGGTGTCGTCGCTCTCGGCGCCGAGGTCGGCGGGCGTCCGGTCGTGATCGTGGCCACCAACGATGCGGCGCGCGGCGCCGGTGCGAAGGCCGGCGCGCTGGCGAAGGTCGCGGCGACGGCGCTCGGCGGCGGCGGCGGTGGGCGCGACGATGTCGCACAGGGCGGCGGGACGGATGCGGCAGCCCTGCCTGCTGCGCTCGCAGCCGTGAAGGCGGCGCTCGCCGCGTGAGTGGGTTCCGGCGCGGCGTGCGCCTCGGCATAGACGTCGGGAAGGCGCGCGTCGGCGTCGCGCGATGCGACCCGGACGGTCTGCTCGCGACTCCGGTGGAGACCGTGCAGCGCGACGACCGGTCGGTCGAGAGGGTCGTGACACTCGCTGCCGAGCACTCCGCAACCGAGATCCTCGTCGGCCTTCCGCTCAATATGCGCGGCGAGGACACCGCCTCGACCACGGACGCCCGGCGGTTCGCGTCCGAGCTCGCAGCCGCATCCGAGCTGCCCGTCCGACTCGTCGACGAGCGTCTCAGCACGGTCTCGGCACACGCGGCACTGCGCGAATCGGGGAGATCTCAGCGTTCGTCTCGTAGCATTGTGGACCAGGTCGCGGCAGTCGTACTCCTCCAGCAAGCGCTCGATGTCGAGAAGAGCACTGGTCGCCCGGCCGGTACCCCCGTCTTCCAGGAGCCCGCCTGAAATGCCCGATCCCTCGTCCGATGATCCGTTCGCGGATCTCTTCGGCAAACTCCCCGACCCGCGCTCACGTCAGCTCCGCTCCTCCAGCGAGGACTCCGCCTCCGGTTCTGGCGCGAACGCGGGCGGCGCTCCCACGTCCTCGTTGGCCGACACCGGCGGCGTGCCGCTTTCCCGTCGCGCCGCGCGAGAGGCTGCGGCTCAGCAGTCGGCGACCGCCGCCGACGCTGCAGCACCACCGCCACCTGTCCCGCCGCTCCCGGCCACTGCGCCGCCGGCTGGCACGAGCGCCGCCGCCGCAGCGGCAGCCCAGCACGAAACGGCGCCGATCCAGGTCGACCCCCATGACGAACCGTGGCTGTTCGCCGGGGCCGAGGCCGCTCCAGCCATGCCATACGGACGGGGTGCTGCCTCGCGTGAGAACGGTCCCGAGGCACAGCGCACCGACTCGCTCGAGAGCCTCTTCGCAGGTCATGCGAGCACCGACGATTTCGGCCACCTGCCGCCGCCGAAGAACAAGCGCAAGCGCCGCATCGGCGGGTGGATAGCGCTCGGCATCGTGCTGCTCCTCATCGGCGGAGTCGTGTCCGGCGGGATCTGGGTCTGGAACACCTACGAAGACAAGATCCGCGAGGTGATGGGCTGGGAGGAGCCGAAGGACTACGCCGACGGCGAGGCCAACGGCGAGGCCTACGTGACGGTCGCAGAGGGCGACACCGGAAGCCCTATCTCGCAGTCTCTCTACGACGCCGGCATCACGAAGACCCCAGGCGCCTTCTACGACTACCTCATCGAAACGCAGCAGAACCCGCCGTTCGTGCCCGGCGTGTTCAAGATGCAGAAGCAGATGACGTCCGAAGCGGCGCTCGCAGCCCTGCTCGACCCGGCGAACAAGATGGAGAACACAGCCCAGCTGCGTGAGGGGCTCACTGTCGATGCGTCGCTCCCGATCCTGGCCGAGGCGACCGGACTCCCGGTCGAGGACTTCCAGGCGGCCGTCGCCAACCCGGCCGACTACGGTGTCGCCGCCGACAGCCTCGAAGGCTGGCTGTTCCCCGCGACGTACACGTTCGATCCCGGCGTGACCGCGCCGCAGGTCATCCAGACGCTCGTCGACCGCGCCGTGAAATCCCTCGACCAAGCGGAGGTTCCGGTCGAGGATCGCCCGCGCATCCTCACGATCGCCTCGATCATCCAGCGCGAAGCGCGATTCGAGGATGACTTCTACAAGGTGTCTCGCGTCATCCAGAACCGTCTCGACCCCGACAACCAGGAGACCTTCGGTCTGCTGCAGATGGACTCGACAGCGCAGTACGGGTACGGCGAGCTGCACGACGGCACCGTGAGCTCGTCGGAGGAAGCGCTCAACGACGACAATCCGTGGAACACGTACCTTCACACCGGGCTGCCGATCGGTCCGATCTCCAACCCGGGTGACACGGCGATCGACGCCGCGATGCACCCGGCTGACGGTGATTGGCTCTACTTCGTCACGGTGAACCTCGACACCGGCGAGACCGTCTTCACGTCGAACCTTGCCGATCACGAGCGTGCCCGCGCGCAGTGGATCGCGTGGTGTGCCGACCACCCGGACTCCGGATGCTGAACCCCTTCCCTGGGGCACGGTTGGAGGTGTGGGGCGACCCGATCGCGCACAGCCGGTCACCGCTGCTGCACGCGGCGGCGTACGACGTGCTCGGGCTCGACTGGTCGTACGGTCGCCGCCGTGTCGACGAGAGCGGATTCGCCGCCGAGCTCGCATCGCTCGACGGCACGTGGCGCGGGCTCTCGCTGACGATGCCCCTCAAGGGCGTCGCCTTCGAGGCGGCCCGACACCGTGGTCGACGCTCGCTGCTCACCGGCGCGGTGAACACGCTCCTCCTCACCGCAGACGGCCCGCAGGGCTACAACACCGACGTCGGCGGCATCATCCGGGCCCTCGTCGAGCAGGGGATCGACGGCATCGATGCCGCCCGGATCGTCGGCGCGGGTGCCACCGCGACCTCCGCGATCGTCGCTCTGAGCGAGCTGGGCGCGACGCAGGTGGAGGTCGTGGCTCGACGTCCTGAGGCGGTGGAGAAGCTCGCCGCGCTGGGCGCGCAGCTCGGCGTCGCGGTCGTCGCCACTCCGTTCGACGACCGGCCGTACACGCCTGTGGCGGTGACCGTCGCGACGCTTCCGGGGGATGCTGCGCTGGGGGACTCCACCGCCGATGCCCTGGCAGCCGCCGGCGGCCTGCTGTTCGACGCGGTGTACGGACACTGGCCCACCGCACTGGCGAACGCGTGGGAGCGCGCGGGCGGAACGTCGCTTTCGGGGCTGTGGATGCTGCTGCACCAGGCTGTGCTGCAGGTGCGGCTGTTCACGTCGGGCGACCTCGACATTCCGCTCGAGAATGAGCCTGCCGTGGTCGCCGCGATGCGCGACGCCGTCATGGGAGAGTGACGCCTCCCCACGCGTGGGAGACTAGTCGAATGCTCCGCGTGCTCACGGCCGGCGAATCGCACGGCCCCGAACTCGTCGCCATCATGGAGGGCCTGCCCGCCGGCGTCCCCATCTCGCGCGCCGCTATCCAAGCCGACCTCGCTCGCCGCAAGCTGGGTTACGGCCGCGGCTCGCGCATGAAGTTCGAGGAGGACGACCTCTCGATCTCGGCGGGTGTCCGCCACGGCGAGAGCCTCGGCAGCCCCATCGCCCTGCGGATCGGCAACACCGAATGGCCCAAGTGGGTCGAGGTGATGAGCCCCGACCCGGTCGATCTGACCGACAAGTCGCGCGGGCGGGGTGCTGCCCTGACCCGACCGCGTCCGGGCCACGCCGATCTCGTCGGCATGCAGAAGTACGGGTTCGACGAAGCTCGGCCGATCCTCGAGCGTGCGAGCGCGCGCGAGACCGCCGCGCGGGTCGCGCTCGGGGCTCTGGCCCGCGCTTTCCTGGCAGAGCTCGACATCCGGCTGGTCAGCCACACCCTCTCGATCGGCCCGGTCCGGGTTCCCGAGGATGCGCCGCTTCCTGCACCCGAAGACGTCGACGTGATGGATGCCGACCCGCTCCGGTGTTTCGACCCCGCCACCTCGGCGCGCATGGTCGAAGAAGTGGACGAGGCGCGCAAGGACGGCGACACGCTCGGCGGCATCGTCGAGGTGCTCGCATACGGCCTTCCGCCCGGGCTGGGCTCGCACGTGCACTGGGACCGCCGCCTCGACGGCAAGCTCGCGCAGGCGCTCATGAGCATCCAGGCGATCAAGGGCGTGGAGGTCGGAGACGGATTCCTCACCACCACCCGGCGGGGGTCACGGGCGCACGACGAGCTGTTCGCCGGCGACGACGGCATCACCCGCTCGAGCGACCGTGCAGGCGGCACCGAGGGCGGCATGTCCACCGGCACCGTGCTGCGCGTGCGCGCCGGCATGAAGCCCATCGCCACGATCCCGCACGCCCTGCGGACGGTCGACATCGCGACCGGCGACACCGCCGCGGCGCACCACCAGCGTTCGGACGTGTGCGCCGTGCCCGCGGCGGGCGTCGTCGCCGAGGCGATGGTCGCGATCGTCCTCGCCGAGGTCGTGCTGGAGAAGTTCGGCGGCGACAGCGTCGCAGAGACGCGCCGCAATCTCGAGTCCTACCTCGCCTCGATCCCCGCGACACTCCGCACCGCATCGGCCTCGCAGGCCGCGCTGCTCGATCACGAGCTCTCCTGACCTATGACCCGAAGCAGCACCGAGGCGATCGTCCTCGTCGGACCGATGGGCGCGGGTAAGACCAGCATCGGCCGGCGCGTCGCACGCGAACTGCAGCTGCCGTTCAGCGACACCGACAGCCTCATCGTGCGGGATCACGGTCCGATCGCTCAGCTCTTCGCGTCGCACGGCGAGGCGCGCTTCCGCGAGATCGAACGCGGCGCCGTGCTGGAGGCCCTCGCTCAGGGCGGAGTCGTGGCGCTCGGCGGCGGCGCCGTGCTCGACGCCGACACGCGCGCGGACCTCTCCGCGCACCACGTCGTGCTGCTCACGGTCTCACCCCGCATCGTGCGGGCGCGGATTCAGGGCGCATCGCGTCCACTGCTCGCCGACGGCGACGACCCCGTCGCGCGTTGGGAGAGCATCATGGCGTCTCGGAGCGCCCTCTACGCCGACGTCGCGGACGTCACCTTCGACACCTCGAGCGGCCCGCTTTCGCATGTCGTCAGCGACATCGTGTCGTGGGTGCGGGGTGTCGTCGAAGACCACGCGGGACCAGGAGACGAGAACGTGCGCGATGCACTGAGCGAGCCGAGCGAGTCGAAGTGAGCGGCCTCACAACGATCCCCGTTGCAGGCGACCAGCCGTACGACGTCACGGTCGGTCGCGACATCCTGGATCGTGTCGGGACGGCGCTGCCCGCATCCGCCCGCAAAGTCCTCATCGTCCACCCTCCGACGCTCGCGGCCCAGGCCGCGACGCTGCGAGAGCTGCTCAGCGACGGCACCCGAGAGGTGCTGATCGCCGAGATCCCCGATGCGGAGCAGGGCAAGCGGGTCGAGGTCGCCGCCTTCTGCTGGCAGATCCTCGGCCAGGCCGACTTCACCCGGACGGACGCGATCGTCGGCTTCGGCGGGGGAGCGGTGACGGATGTCGCGGGCTTCGTCGCCGCGACGTGGCTGCGCGGCGTCGCACTCGTGCAGGTGCCGACCACGGTCCTCGGCATGGTGGACGCTGCCGTGGGGGGCAAGACGGGGATCAACACCGCGGAAGGCAAGAACCTCGTCGGGGCGTTCTGGCCGCCGCGTGCCGTCGTGTGCGACCTCGATCTGCTCGACTCGCTGTCGCCCAACGAGCGCACGGCAGGCTTCGCCGAGGTCGTCAAGGCGGGGTTCATCTGGGCGCCCGAGATCCTCGACCTGATCGAGGCCGACCACGAAGCGGCCGTCGACCCGCGGAGCGCCGCGTTCCGTCGCTCGATCGAACTGGCGATCCAGATGAAGGCGAGCGTCGTGGGGGAGGACCTCCGAGAGGCGGGGCTTCGCGAGATCCTCAACTACGGCCACACGCTCGGGCACGCGATCGAGCACGCGGAGCGCTACCGGTGGCGGCACGGCGCGGCGGTCTCGGTCGGGATGGTCTTCGCGGCCGAGCTCTCGCGCCTGGCGGGAAGGCTTCCGGATGCCGCGGCCCAGCGCCACCGCGACATCCTCGAGCTTCTCGGACTGCCGACGAGCTATCGTGCCGGCGCGTGGCCGCAGCTGCTCGCGACCATGCAGCGCGACAAGAAGAGCCGCGGCGGGATGCTCCGCTTCATCGTGCTCGACGACATCGCTCGGCCGACCGTACTCCAGGCGCCGGACGAGTCGCTGCTGTTCGCCGCTTACCAGGAGGTCGGGCGCTGAACAGCCCCGCCCCGCGGTGCGCGGGACGAGGCTGTCGGCGTAACTAGACGGCGGGAGCGAGCTCGCGCTTCTCGGAGGCGAGCCCCAGCTCCGACGTCGGGATGTCCTTCGACTCGCGGGCGGTCAGTGCACTCGCGGACGCGATGAGCGCGATGACGGCTGTGAACACGCTGATCACGACCCAGCCGCCCTCCTTGACGCCGCCGAGCGCGGTGACGATCGCCGGGGCGAACCCGGCCATCAGGAAGCCGATCTGGGTTCCGATGGCGACACCTGAGAACCGGACGCGGGTGCTGAACATCTCGCCGTAGAACGACGGCCACACCGCGTTGGCGGCCGCATACCCGAACGAGAAGGTCAGCACCGCGAGCGCGAACGTCAGCAGTTCGTTGCCGGCGCCCATCGACAGCATGTAGAAGGGCATCAGCACGGCGGACGAGAGTGCCCCGTAGATGAACACCGGCTTGCGGCCGATGCGGTCGGCGAGCATGCCCCACAGCGGCTGCGTGCCGAGCGCGAAGATGTTGGCGACCACGACGAGCCACAACGTGACGGACGCGTTGAGTCCCACCTCGACCCCATAGGCGATCGCGAGATTGCCGAACACGGTCGATACGGCGGCGATGAAGGCGCAGAGGATGACGCGCAGCACGTCGCGCCAGTGGTCGCGCAGCAGCGGCACGAGCGGCATCCGTGCGATCTTGCCCTCGGCCTTCGCCTGCTCGAACTCCGGGGTCTCGTGGAGCGTGCGGCGGATGAGGTAGGCGACGAGCACGACGAACGCGCTCAGCCAGAACGGGATGCGCCATCCCCACGTGTACTTGATGTCGTCAGGCAGGGCGACGACGGGGATGAGGACGAGCGCCGCGAGGATCTGGCCGCCCTGCGTGCCGGTCAGTGTCCACGACGTGAAGAACGATCGCCGGTTGTCGGGCGCGTGCTCGAGAGTCAGGGATGAGGCTCCGGCCTGCTCGCCCGCCGCCGAGAAGCCCTGCAGCAGACGGCAGAGGATGAGGATCGCCGGTGCGGCCCAGCCGATCTGCTCGAAGCTCGGGATGCAGCCGATCGCGAAGGTCGCGATCCCCATGAGCAGGAGCGTGAACATCAGCACGCGCTGACGACCGATCCGGTCGCCGAAGTGTCCGAGGATGATGGCGCCGACAGGGCGCGCGACGTACGCGAACCCGAACGTCGCGAACGACATGATGAGCGCCGCCTGATCATCAGAGGGGAAGAACACGGTGGGGAAGATGAGGGCGGCGGCGGAGCCGTAGAGGAAGAAGTCGTAGTACTCGACGGCACTGCCCATGAAGCTGGCCACGGCGGCCTTCACGGGTGTCCGCGTCGTTGCGGTGGTGGTCATCGGTCTGTCATTCCCTTTCAGGTGAGGACTTCGCGGGGGGTCACGAGGTCGTGGAAGTGCCGGATCATTCGCTCGGGGTCGGGGTGCCGGCCCGTGATGAGGCGGAGGGCGTCGACGGCCTGGTAGACCGCCATCCGCCCGCCGTCGAGGGTCTCGCAGCCGGCCTCGCGCGCGGCCTGCAGGAGGGCCGTGTCGAGCGGGCGGTAGACGATGTCGGCGACCCACAGCTCGGGTCGCAGGAGTTCGGCGGCGAACGGCATGCCGGGGTGCTCCTTCATGCCGGTCGGCGTGCAGTGCACGAGGCCGGAGCTGGTGCGCAGGAGTTCGGGCAGGGCGTCGGGTGCGGCGAAGTCCACCTCGGCAGCGTGCCGGCCGGCGAGGTCGGTCGCGAGCTCCTCCGCCCGCCCGAGGTCGAGGTCGACGACGGTGAGCATTTTCGCACCGACTCGGAGCAGGGCGTCGGCGACCGCCGAGCCGGCGCCGCCGGCACCCAGCAGCACGACGCGGTCGACCGGAGCCCCCGGCAGGCCTGACCGGAACGCGGTCTCGAACCCCGTCGTGTCGGTGTTGTGGCCGATGAGCCCGTCATCAGTGAAGAGGACCGTGTTCACCGATCCCAGTGCCTGCGCGAGGGGGTCGATGTGATCGAGGTATTCCACGACGAGCCGCTTGCACGGGTGGGTGATGTTCAATGCGTCGAATCCGAATCGACGCGCCCACGCCAGGATGTCGGGAAGCTGGTCGGGCGCGAGTCCCAGCGTCGTCAGGTCGATCGTCCGGTACAGGTAGTCGATGCCGAGAGCCCGGGCCTCGACCATGTGCATCGCCGGGGTGAGCGACGGCGTGACGCCGGTGCCGACGAGTCCGACGAGATAGGGGCGGGCCGCGCTCATGGCACTCCTTCGTCCCGGTGAGTCTTGGATGATCGGCTGTGTACTAACTGGTACGTTCACAGAAAACCACGTCGAGGGCGCACTGTCAAGAGTCCCTTTCCGAGGGACATCGGCGGCGCGAGCGGGTCAGCGCGGTGTGGTGAGCCAGCCCACCACGACATCGCCGATCACGCCGCGAAGGTGACGCCGGCTCTCGGGATCCGTGAACGACACGTCGAAGAGGTAGCCGAACGTGTACTTGTTGGCGACCTGGAAGACGCAGTACGCGCTGATGACCAGGTGCACGTCGATGGCGTTGACATCCGTGCGGAAGACACCGGCGGTACGACCGCGCTCGAGGATCTCGTCGAGCAGGGTCTTGGCAGGCTGTGCGAGCGTGCGCAGCGACTCGATGCGCCGGATGAACTCGCCGCGATGGATGTTCTCGATCGCCACGAGCCGGATGAAGGCGTCGTGAGACACATGATGGTCGAAGGTGAGCTCGGCGAGCTGGCGGATCGCCGCGACCGGGTCGGTGTGATCCACGTCGATCGTGCGTTCTGCCTCGCGGATGCCGAGGTAGGCGTTCTCGAGGACTGCCAGATACAGCTGCTCCTTGCCCCCGAAGTAGTAGTAGATCATCCGCTTCGTGGTGCGCGTACGCTCGGCGATGTCATCCACTCTCGCGCCGGAGTAGCCCTCTTCGGCGAAGACCTCGGTGGCGACGGCGAGGAGCTCCGCCCGGGTTCGCTCGGCGTCTCGCGATACGGATGGCACGACGTCAGGATAGTGGTCGTCATCGTTTGGGCCGAGCAGACACCGCGCGGGCACAATGTACCGCATGGTACATTGTGGCCCGTGAGGACCTCGATCGCGACCGTCTGCCTCAGCGGCACGCTCGCCGAGAAGCTGCATGCGGCGGCCGCGGCGGGATTCGACGGGGTCGAGATCTTCGAGCCCGACCTCATCGGCTCGCCGGAGAGCCCTGAGGAGATCCGTGCGCTCGCTGCGCGCCTCGGGCTGACGCTCGACCTGTACCAGCCGTTGCGCGATGTCGAGGGCGTCGATGAGCAGGCGTTCCAGGGTGTTCTGCGCCGCGCCGAGGCGAAGTTCCGGCTCATGGACCGGCTCGGCACGGATGTCGTGCTGTGCTGCAGCAACGTCGCCACGGCGACGATCGACGACGATGCGATCAGTGCCGCGCAGCTGCGGCGGCTGGGCGATCTGGCCGGCGCCCACGGCATCCGGATCGCATTCGAAGCCCTCGCATGGGGGAGGTTCATCGACGACTACCGCCGGGCATGGCGGGTCGTGCAGCTCGCCGACCATCCCGCGGTCGGCGTGTGCCTGGACTCGTTCCACATCCTCTCGCGTGGCCACGATCCCGCAGAGATCGAATCCATCCCGCCAGCGAAGATCTTCTTCCTCCAGCTGGCGGATGCCCCGGCACTGTCGATGGACGTGCTCTCGTGGAGCCGTCACCACCGGCTCTTTCCCGGCGAGGGCAGCTTCGACCTCGCGGCGTTCCTGGAGCATGTGCTGCGCACGGGGTACGACGGCCCGGTGTCGCTCGAGGTGTTCAACGACACGTTCAGGCAGACCGAGGCGCGGCAGACCGCCGTTCATGCACGGCGGTCGCTGCGGTGGCTCGAGGATGCCGTCGCGCGACGGATGGGTCCCGCCGCGCCGAGCGCACTCGACCTGCTGCCGGACGCCGGCTCGCCGCTCGGGTTCGACTTCGTGGAGATCAAGGCGGAGGACACGTCACCGATCGAGGCCCTGCTCGAGTCCGTCGGCTTCACGCCGCGCGGCAAGCACCGGACGAAGCCGGTGACGCTCTGGACTGCCGGCAGCGCGCGCCTCGTCCTGAACGAGCAGCACGCCCGCGGCCTTGCGCCCCACATCGCCGCCGTCGGCTTCGCCGTGCCGGACGCCACCGCTCTGACCGAGCGCGCCGGCCAGCTCGGCACACCCGTCGCCTACCGGCGGACATACGCTGCGGAGCAGGTGCTCGAGGGCGCGGTCGCTCCCGACGGGACGGAGGTGTTCTGGACCGAGCCGAGCGCCTCGGAGCCCGCGTGGGTGGCGGAGTTCGAGCACGGCGCGCCGCTCGCCGACAGCCCCATCGTCGGCATCGACCACGTCAGCCTGAGTCAGCCGTGGCAGGTCATCGAGGAGGCGATCCTGTTCTTCACCTCGGTGCTGGGACTCCCGTCGACGAGTTCGACCGAGGTCGCGAGCCCGCAGGGCCTGGTCCAGAGCCGCGTCATCCAGTCCCTCGATGGGGCGATCCGCATCCCGCTCAACGTCTCGCCTCCGATCCTCTCCGAACCGGGCCGACGCGCATCGCTGCCACAGCACGTCGCCTTCGCATGCTCCGACATCGTGGCGCTCGCCCGCTCCTCGCGCGCTCGGGGTCTCGACCCTCTTCGTATCCCCGAGAACTACTACGACGACCTCGCGGCACGGTTCGACCTCGACGAGGAGCTGCTCGTCACCCTCCGCGAACTCGACCTCGTCTACGACCGCGACGAGACGGGGGAGTACCTGCACTTCTACACCGCGACCGTCGGCGATCTGTTCTGCGAGTTCGTCGAGCGCCGGGGACACTACGACGGCTATGGGGCCGGCAACGCGCCGGTACGGCTGTCCGCCCAGGGACGCTGAACCACCGCCGTCACGTCGAGTCCTCATCGCGGGTAAAGTGCGCGGATGACCAATCCCCGTGAGCCTGGGATCTCGGTGCGCCGCATCCGCGCCGATGAGTGGCAAGCGGTGCGGCGACTGCGGCTGGAGTCGACGGCAGACCCGGATGCCGCGATCGCCTTCCTCGAGCGCCCCCACGAGGTCGCCGAGCGGGGAGACGACTTCTGGCGCGATCGCGCCGAGAAGGCTGCCGGGAGCGACGTCGCGGCGCAGTACGTCGCCGTCGTCGACGAGGAGTGGGTCGGAAGCCTCTCGGTGCTCGTGCGGGCCACCGGAGACCGCGATCACCTCGGTCGGATCGTCGACGACCGTCGCGCGTTCGTCGTCGGGGTCTACGTGCGCCCGGTGAATCGCGGGACGGGAGCCGTCGATCTGCTGCTCGCCGCCGCCGCGGAGTGGGCTGCGACGCAGGGCCTGGATCGGGTCTTCCTCGACGTGCACCGCGACAACCTGCGAGCGCAGGGAGCGTACCGACGGGCGGGATTCGAGCCGACCGGTGAAACCCTCACGGGCCCGATCGGTCCGGAGATCGTCATGGCGAGACCCGTGCCATGACCTGCCGAGGCCCCGCGGCTCGCCGCTGATATCGTGCGAGCATGACTGCTCCTCGTCGACTTCTGCTCGTGAACGGACCGAACCTCAATCTGCTCGGAACGCGCGAGCCCGAGGTCTACGGATCCCAGACGCTGCAGGATGTCGAAGCCCTCGTCGCCGAGAGCGCCGCCGCGCGCGGCTTCGAGGTGCGAGCGGTGCAGAGCAATCACGAGGGGGTGCTGATCGATGCGATCCACGCGGCGAGGACCGACTGCGCGGGTATCGTCATCAATCCCGGGGGCCTGACGCACACCTCCGTCGTCCTGCGCGACGCGCTCTCGGGCGTTGCCCTGCCGGTTGCCGAGGTCCACATCTCCGACGTCATGGCGCGTGAGTCCTTCCGCCATCACTCGTACGTGGCGGATGTCGCCATCGTCCATGTCATCGGCGAGGGCGTGCGGGGCTATGCAACCGCCGTCGCACGGCTGATCGACGTCCTCACCGGCCAGGCCGAGGGCTGACGCACCGCTCCTGCGCCCGCTCCCGACGAGTTGACGCGGTCCTACGGCGCCGCCGACCGGCGTCCCCGCGCGGGCATGGGGCATCCCGTAGAATCGAACGTCGGGCCACTTCATCGCGCCCCGACGACTTTCCCCACACGATCGGACTCTCACCCATGGCATCCACCGCAGACATCAGGAACGGCGTCGTCCTCAGCATCGACGGACAACTGTGGAACGTCATCGAGTTCCAGCACGTCAAGCCGGGCAAGGGCGGCGCGTTCGTCCGCACCAAGCTCAAGAACGTCGTCTCGGGCAAGGTCGTCGATCGCACCTACAACGCCGGCGCCAAGATCGAGATCGAGAACGTCGACCGTCGCGATTTCACCTACCTGTACAACGACGGCGACGGCTTCGTGTTCATGGATGTCGCGGACTACGACCAGCTGACGGTGCCGGCAACCGTCGTCGGCGACGCCTCGAACTTCATGCTCGAGAACCAGCAGGTGCAGATCGCGCTCAACAACGGCAACCCGCTGTACGTCGAGCTTCCGGCATCCGTCGTCCTCGAGATCACGTACACCGAGCCCGGCCTGCAGGGCGACCGCTCGTCGGCGGGCACGAAGTCCGCGACGGTCGAGACCGGCTACGAGATCCAGGTGCCGCTGTTCCTCGAGACCGGCACCAAGGTCAAGGTCGACACGCGGACGGGCGACTATCTCGGTCGCGTGAACTGAACGGGGCAGTGCTCTCGCGATGAGTGCTCGCACCAAGGCGCGCAAGCGCGCCCTCGACATCCTGTTCCAAGCCGACGTCCGAGGCGACGAGGTCTCGACGGTTCTTGCCGCCGAAGCCAAGCGGGCCGCCAACGAGCCGTCGCGCGAGGCATCCTGGCTCTACGCCCGCGACATCGTCGACGGCGTGATCGACAACCAGGACGAGATCGACGAGCAGATCACGACCTACGCAAAGGACTGGTCGCTCGCGCGCATGCCCGCCGTCGACCGGGCGCTGCTGCGCATCGGTGTGTGGGAGCTGCTCTACAACGATGAGGTGCCGTCCGGCGTCGCGATCGACGAGGCGGTCGAACTCGCCAAGGAGTTCTCGACCGACGACTCCGGTTCGTTCGTCCACGGCGTGCTCGCCAAGGTCGCGCGTTCGTCCTGACAACCCCGCGCCCGGACCCTGCGGACTTTGCGAGGATGGTCGACATGCGTCCGCCGTTCGTCGACGCCGCGCAGATCCGCCGGCAGACGGATGGCGGCGGCTACGAACGCGGGCTCGCCTACTTCCATGGCGACGCGGTGCGAACGGTCGCGTGGGACCCGGACTCGTCGGTGCTCGAGTCGATCGTCGACGGGAGCGGTTCGAGCCATTACCGGTGTCGCATCCGAATCGACCCGCAGCGTCCCGAGCAGCTCATCGTGTCGACCTTCTGCACCTGTCCGCTGGGACAGAACTGCAAGCACACGGTGGCGACACTTCTCGCGGCGAATCAGCTCGCCGACAGCAGCCCTGCCACGCCGGCCGCTCCGGCGCAGTGGCGCGCCCTGCTCGCCCCGCAGTCGACCCACGCGACGACGGCGCCGACCGCCCTCGCCCTCGGGATCGAGCTGCGGCAGCGGGTGCGCCGCAGCTCGTCGCGCTGGGCGCCGGTTCGAGTGGAGAGCGCCTCGGCACGGGGGCTCCATCAATTCGGCGCCGACGTCCTGGTCGGACTGCGCCCGCTCGAGCGCAGCGCGCGCAGCGACTCGTGGATCAAGGGCGCCGTCTCGTGGGAGGTGCTGCGACGCCCAGGCAGCGGCTACGAGCCGGCCCAAGCGCGGTGGTTCACCGAGCTGTACAGCATCGCCCGCGACATGCGCCTGTTCGGGTCCTTCTCCGACGTTTCGGAGTGGGTGACCCTCGACGACATCGAGTCCCATCTCCTTTGGCCGCAGCTGGCCACGGCCGACGAGCACGGCATCGTCGTGGTGCCGACGAAGAAGCACACGACCGTGAGCGTCGCGCACAGCGCATCGGTCATCGTCCGTGCCGAGCAGGGGAGAGCAGGACTCGAGCTCGCCGCCCGCCTCTCGATCGACGATGAGCCGGCCGAGACCGACCAGGTGCGTCCGATCGGCCACGTCGGAATCTACCGATTCCTCGCGCCGGGCGACCGCATCGAACTCACGCTTGCCCCGCTCCCTCTCTCGGCTCCGGTGCATGCGCTCGTCACGGCGCGCACCCCTGTCACCGTGCCCGCCGACGACACCGAGGAGTTCCTGACCCAGCACCTGCCGCGACTCCTCCGTCACGTCACGGTCGAAGCGCCCGGGGTCGACCTGCCGGCCCCCGAAAGCCCCACTCTCGTGGTGACTGTGCGGTTCTCGCCCGCGCACCACCTCGATTTCGCGCTCGCGTGGCGCTACGGCGACCGTGTGACGGTGCCCTATCAGGCGCCGATGTCGGACGACCGCGACGCGGGTGCCGAAGAGACCATCCGGCTGCGCGTCGCAGCCGCCTGGCAGGAGGTCCGCGCCGTGCCGTTCGCATCCGCCGGGCGCCTCTCAGGGATCGATGCAGCGGAATTCGCCACACGTGTGCTGCCGGCCCTGGAGGCGATCACAGACGTCATCGTGGAGATCGAGGGGGAGCGGCCGCGCTATCGCGAACTGACCGGCGACCCGCACGTGACGGTGTCGACCGTCGAGAGCACGGATCCGGACTGGTTCGATCTCGGCGTCATCGTGACGATCGACGGGCGCACGATCCCCTTCGCACCACTGTTCGCCGCCCTGTCTCGGGGGCGCCGCAAGCTGCTGCTCAGTGACGGGCGCTACTTCTCGCTCGCACACCCCTCGCTGCAGCGGCTTCGCGATCTGATCGAAGAGGCCGGCGACCTTGCCGAGTGGGAGACCGGTCCTCGGATCAGTCGCTACCAGACGGGGCTCTGGGCCGATTTCGAGGATGTCGCGGACGAGTCCGAGTCTGCCGTGAGCTGGCGGGCCACCGCCGATGCCCTCCGCGACCTCGATCGGATTCCGTCGACGCCGTTGCCGGCCGGCCTTCACGCGCAGCTCCGGCCCTACCAGCGCACCGGGTTCGAGTGGTTGGCGTTCCTGTGGCAGAACCGGCTCGGCGGCGTCCTCGCCGACGACATGGGGCTCGGCAAGACGATCCAGATGCTCGCCCTGATCGCGCATACGCGCGAAGCGGGTGAAAGGCGGCCGTTCCTCGTGGTGGCGCCGACATCCGTGCTCTCGACGTGGCGGACCGAAGCAGCGCGCTTCACGCCCGATCTCGATGTCGCGATCGTGGACGCGACGCGTGCGAAGCGCGGGCTCGCCGTCGCGGATGCCGTGGGGACAGCCGACCTCGTCATCACCTCGTACACGCTGCTGCGCCTCGACGAACCCGAGTTCGCGGGCGTGGAGTGGGCGGGACTCGTGCTGGATGAAGCCCAGTTCGTCAAGAACGCGCAGACGAAGGCGCACCGCGTCGCCCGGGGGCTGCGCGCCGATGTGACGTTCGCGATCACCGGCACGCCGCTCGAGAACAGCCTGACCGAGCTGTGGGCGCTGCTGTCGCTCGCGGCCCCAGGGCTCTTCCCGTCGGCTCGGCGCTTTCGGGACGAATACGTGGGCCCGATCGAACAGGGGAAGGTCCCCGACGATCACGAAGACGGCGATCACCGGGCGCTTCGGCTCGCGAGGCTGCGGCGACGGATCCGCCCACTCGTTCTGCGCCGGACGAAGGAGCTGGTCGCCGCGGATCTGCCGCCCAAGCAGGAGCAGGAGGTGCGGATCGAACTGGGCGCTGCGCACCGCGCACTCTACGACGCGGTGCTGCAGCGCGAGCGGCAGAAGGTGCTGGGCCTCCTCGACGACCTCGACCGCAATCGGTTCATCGTGTTCCGTTCGCTCACGCTGCTGCGGATGCTGAGCCTCGCACCCGAGCTCATCGATCCCGCCCACGCGCACATCGCCCCGAGCAAGCTCACGGCGCTGTTCGAGCAGCTGGACGAAATCCTGGCCGAGGGCCACCGCACGCTGGTCTTCAGCCAGTTCACGTCCTTCCTCGGGCTGGTGGCAGCGCGACTGGCGGAGCGCGGCATCCCGTACGCGTACCTCGACGGTTCGACACGGGATCGGGATGCCGCCATCTCGTCGTTCCGCGACGGCGAGGCGCCCGTCTTCCTGATCAGCCTCAAGGCCGGTGGCTTCGGGCTCACCCTGACCGAGGCGGACTACGTGTTCCTCCTCGACCCGTGGTGGAATCCGGCGGCAGAGGCGCAGGCGGTCGATCGCGCGCACCGAATCGGACAGACGCGGCCCGTCAACGTCTACCGGCTCATCGCGGGCGGCACGATCGAAGAGAAGGTCATGGCCCTGCAGCGGCGCAAGGCGCGCCTGTTCCGCGCGGTCATGGACGACGACGCACTGTTCTCGCAGGCGCTCACGGCAGACGACATCCGGGGCCTGTTCGACACCTGACTCACGGTGACGGGTCGGGGACCTCGGCCGAATGCGGCGGCACGTCGCCCCGAGCGGCACGACGATCGAGCACCAGCCAGCCCACGAGGCCACCCACACCGAGCACCACGGCCGCGACTCCGAGCGGAAACAGCCACGGTCGCAGCTCGGCGATCGCCGACTGCACCAGCGGAGCCACGAGTGGCGACCACGGGCCCGCACCGCCGCCGATCAGCCACCCCTCGATGAGCCCGAACAGCGGGATCGCGAGAAGACACACCACACAGCCGAGGCCCATGGTGATCGCGAGCGTGCGAAGCGGTCTCGGCGACAGGCAGACCCCCGCCAGTCCCAGGACCGCCGCGGCGAGAAGCGCCCAGGTGTCGATCAGCTCGGTCCAGTGATAGCGCGTGCGCAGCGTGTCGACGGTCCTGGCATCGACGATCGGCATGGCCAGCTCGGCGGATGCCGGCAGCCCCAGCTGCGTCGCGACTTCCGCCGTGACCGGGATGCCGAGCGCCGCCAGCAGGGGCCCTACCTGCAGGGTCAGCGGCCGCGTCGGCCCCGCCTGGGCGAACTGTGCGAGCGCGTCGTCGCGGAGTCCCAGCAGTCCGCCGACCAGTGCATCGGCGACCGGCGCGGAGATCCGGCCCGAGCCGAGCGCGGTCACGACGGCCCCTCGCACCTCGTCGCCCGCAGCACCCGCTCCGGTGAGCGTGGCGCCCTGCGTGAATGCCCAGTCCACCACGCCCGCGACCTCACCCCGAACGGCATCATCGTTGTAGACGGCGATCGCGCTTCGTACCGTCGTGCCGTCATCGTGCAGCGCCGCAAGGATCATGTGAGCCTGGAGCCACGCGGTCAGGAGAACCAGGCATGTCGCGATCAGCCATCGACTGGCGCGCGGCGCGTTGAACCGCGTGAAGAGCCGCGCGATCGCACGCATCGCCATCCTCCATCCGTGGTCCGGCACCCCCGCCACGTAGACTTTACGGGCACGACTCAGGAGGGGCTGCATGCGGATCACGGGACTCGGCCATGCCGGGATGTTCATCGAGACGGCGGGCGGCAGCATCCTCTGCGACCCGGTGATCGGACCGACCTTCTTCGGATCGTGGTTCCCGTTCCCCGACAACCGGGGCCTCGACTGGGAGCGGTTCGGCAAGGCCGACTTCCTGTACGTCTCGCACCGGCACCGCGATCACTTCGACCCCGCGCTCATGCGCCGCTACGTCCCCACCGACATCAAGGTGCTCCTGCCGGAATACCCGACGGACGACCTCGAGACCGATCTGCGCAAGCTCGGCTACGACAACATCGTCTACACCCAGGCGGGTGTGCCCCTGCAGTTCGGCGACCTGAAGCTCATGGTCACGCCGCTGCGGGCGCCGAGTGACGGCCCGATCGGCGACTCGTCGCTGTCGGTCGACGACGGCACCGCCAGCATCCTGAACCAGAACGACTCGCATCCGCTCGACCTTGAGAAGCTGCTGTCGTTCTCGAAGCCGGAGGCGTACTTCACGCAGGTGTCGGGCGCGATCTGGTGGCCGATGGTCTACGACCTGCCGCAGGACGCGAAGCAGAACTTCGCGAGGCTCAAGCGTGACGCGCAGAACAAGCGAGCCATGTACTACATCGAGAAGGTGGATGCCCCCCACGTCTTCCCGATGGCCGGGCCGCCGATGTTCCTGCGCGAGGAGCTGTTCAAGTACAACGGGCAGGGACTCGACAATGACGCGATCTTCACCGATCAGCGGGAGTTCCTCGCGCACATGAAGGAGCACCGGCCCGAGCAGAAGGGCTACGAGTTCCTTCCCGGCACGGTCGTCGAGCTCAGCGGCGGCGAACTCGCTGTCACCCAGACGCTGTATACGGATGCCGAGATCGACCGGATCTTCGACGACAAGTGGGCGTACCTCGCCGAGCAGCGCGACACGCGGCAGGACGAGATCCGTGCGGAGGAGGCATCCCGCCCTCCGGTGCTCGCCCCGGACGAGATGCTCGCCGCGATCAAGGAGTGGTGGGAGCCGCTGCTGCGTCGCGGCAGGATCTTCCGAGAAGGTGTCGGTGGGCCGGTCCGCTACACGATCGGCGAGCTCGACATGGTGGTCGACTTTCCCAAGGCCAAGGTTCGCGAGTACGCGGGAGAGGAGACCGGGTACTGGTTCACCATCCCGGCGGACCTCGTCTCGACGAACATCCGCGATCACGAGATCGACTGGTCGAACTCGATCTTCCTGTCGATGCAGTTCGGCGCGGGACGCGTCGGCAAGTTCAACGAGTTCATCTACACCTTCATGAAGTGCCTGTCACGCGACCGCATCGAGTACGTCGAGAACTGGTACGCCGAACAGTCGGATGTCTCGGAAGACGTCCAACTGGGGGAGTGGGTGGTCCAGCGCCGCTGTCCGCACCTGCGTGCCGACCTGTCGAAGACCGGCAAGATCGAGGACGGCGTGCTCACCTGCTCGCTGCACGACTGGAGCTGGGATCTCACCTCTGGCAAGTGCCTGACGTCGCAGGGGCACCCGATCCGCTCGCACGACGTCGAAACCGCGCTCGCTCAGGGAGCTACGGCTCCCGCTGCGGTGTGAATTCGCCGCCACGGGGTCAGCGGTTCACGCGCAAGCCGATCCTCAGCCGCCGGAGTGCGTGTCGCAGCTTCTCAAGGTCGATGTGGTCGCTCTGAAGCATCAGTACGGCGGTCGCAAGGGCGATCTGAGAACCCGCGATGCAGGCGTCGATCAAGTCAGCGAGGCGATCCCCGCTGAGCAGATCCTCGATCGGCATCGCGTCCTCCTCATGCGATGAGGGCCCGTGCGCGCGCCGAGCGATAGGCCGTCCGCGCAGCGATGTCGGCGAAGCCCACAGTGAGGACGACGGCCCCTGCGAAGAAGAGGATCAGCACGACCGGGTCGCTCGGGATGCCGCCGACAGCACCGCTGACGATCGGCACGACGAAGATGGCGGCGGTTATCGCCAGGAGCACGACCATCACCACCAGCATCGACGCCCGGGAACCTGCTCGGGTGCGCCAGGTGCGTGCGAAGGTCCATACCAGGGTCAGGGTGAACAGCGATGCCCACAAGACGGCGAGCCACGGCATGGTGAGCGCCATGAACGACGCGACGATTCCGATCAGACCGATCGCGCGGGCGGCGTCATCGACCTCCCCGACGGCTCGGATGTTCAGTGCGATCAGCGTCGCCGTGGTCGAGAGCACCGCCGAAGAGATCGCCAGCACAGCGACGATTGCCATGCCCTCGGGCCAGGAGAAGCCGTGGAACTCGATCCGGCCGTACAGGCCGACCAGACCGACGACGAGCCAGAGCGCAGATGTCGCCGCGGCGAGGGCGCCGAGGTGACGTGAGAAGAAGATGGCCCCCTTCGTGCTCTCGGCGGGCATTACGGTGACGAGCGATGCCGCGATGTCCGTCCTTCCGAACTGCTGAAGCGCACGACGCTCGGCATCCGTCCCATCGATCCCCGTCGCCTGCCAGTGCTCAGCCGCGCTGTAGAGGTGATCACCCACTTCGGCGACGAGGTCGGCACGGTCCTTGCGGCTCGCCAGCTGGTTGTCGAGCGACGCCAGATAGCGCTCGATCAGGCTGTCTCCGGCCATGGCCGCCCCCTCAGAACGGAATCGACGGCTTCAGTGAACTCGCGCCAGCCGCGATGCTGCTCGACGAGTTTCGCCGAGCCGGTGGGGGTGAGTCGATAGAGCTTGCGACGGCGACCGGAGGCCTCCGACCACTCGTGGTCGAGCATCCCTGCTCGTTCCAGCCGATGCAGGACCGGGTACACCGTGCCCTCTGCGAGGTCGAAAGATCCGTCGCTGCGGGCTCGCAGACCCTCGATGACGCCGTAGCCGTGGATCGGACCGCTCGAGACGACCGCCAGCACGAGCAGATCGAGGTGGCCCTTGAGTGCTTCGCTCTTCATACCTAGTGATGCTAGGCCTAGTGACGCTAGGTGTCAATCGTCGATCGCCTCGGCATATGGCGCGGACGGGAACGACTAGACTCGAATCACCACAGCAACCTTTAACCCCGTCCTGTGAGGCGGAGAAGGGAGCGCAGATGAGCACGCGCACCGTGCTTCACGAAGCGGACATCGCCCGGGCCCTGACTCGGATCTCCCACGAGATCCTCGAGTCCAACAAGGGTCCCGAGGGCCTCGTGCTTCTCGGCATCCCGACCCGAGGTGTCGCTCTCGCGCACCGCATCGCCGCCCTCATCGCCGAGTTCGCAGGAGCGAGTGTTCCGGTCGGAGCACTGGACGTCACGATGTACCGCGACGACCTGCGTCGGAAGCCGACCAGGACGCCCCAGCCGACGCAGATCCCCGCGGGCGGAATCGACGGCAAGGTCGTCGTCCTCGTGGACGATGTGCTGTACTCCGGGCGCAGCATCCGCTCAGCCCTCGATGCACTGCAGGACATCGGTCGCCCGGCCGCCGTGCGTCTGGCCACACTCGTCGACCGCGGACACCGCGAACTGCCGATCCGGCCCGACTTCGTGGGCAAGAACCTGCCGAGCGCCCCGGACGAGCGCGTCAACGTGCGACTCGCCGATGTCGACGGCATCGATGAGGTGACGATCGAATCATGAGGCATCTGCTCGACACGAAGACTCTCAGCCGCGAGGATGCGCTCCGCATCCTCGACGTCGCGGAAGACATGGCCGACACGCAGCAGCGTGAGGTGAAGAAGCTGCCGACGCTGCGGGGCAAGACCGTCGTGAACCTGTTCTTCGAGGATTCGACCCGCACCCGCATCTCGTTCGAGGCCGCCGCCAAGCGGTTGAGCGCCGATGTGATCAACTTCTCGGCCAAGGGCTCGAGCGTCTCGAAGGGCGAGTCCCTGCAGGACACCGCGCAGACGCTGCAGGCGATGGGGGCGGATGCCGTCGTCATCCGTCACGGTGCGTCCGGCGCTCCGCGCACGCTCGCCACGAGCGGATGGATCACGGCCGGCGTGGTGAATGCCGGCGACGGCACGCACGAGCATCCCACCCAGGCACTGCTCGACGCCTACACGATCCGCAAGCGGAGCTTCGGAGCCGACAGTCGCGGGCGCGATCTCGCCGGACTGACCGTGACGATCGTGGGCGACATCCTCCACTCTCGCGTCGCCAGGTCGAACGTGTGGCTGCTCGATACGCTGGGCGCCCGGGTGACACTCGTCGCCCCGCCCACGCTGATCCCTCACGACATCTCAGCGTGGCCGGTGCAGGTGCATTACGACCTGGACGAGGCCATCGCCGAGGGCCCCGACGCGCTGATGATGCTGCGCATTCAGCTCGAGCGGATGGGCGCCGCGTATTTCCCGACTGAACGGGAGTATTCCCGGCGCTGGGGGCTCGATGCGCGACGGCTCGCCGCACTCGGGGCCGATAGCATGGTCATGCATCCGGGACCCATGAACCGGGGCCTCGAGATCTCGGCCGAGGCCGCGGACTCGGCCCGCTCGACGGTGCTCGAGCAGGTCGCGAACGGCGTCTCGGTGCGCATGGCAGCGCTCTACCTGCTGCTGGCAGGCGCGGAGCCGAACGAGCACACGACGGTGCGCACCCAGGGGAAGGACGTCCGATGAGCGAGGTTCTCCTCTTCCGCGGGGCACGGCTCGAAGGCTCCACGCCCGCCGACGTCATCGTCGCAGACGGTCTGATCGCAGATGTCGGCCACGGCCTCAGCCGCGCCGGCGCAACGGTCGTCGATGCCGCCGGGCTGGTCGTGCTACCCGGCCTCGTCGACCTGCACACCCACCTGCGCGAGCCCGGGTACGAGGCATCCGAGACCATCCTGACCGGATCTCGCGCAGCCGCCGCCGGAGGATATTCGGCGGTCTTCGCGATGCCCAACACGTCGCCCGTGGCCGACACAGCGGGCGTCGTCGAGCAGGAGCTCGCCCTCGGCGAGGCCGCGGGCTTCGTCACGGTGCAGCCCATCGGCGCCGTGACCGTAGGACAGAAGGGCGAGCGCCTCGCCGAGCTCGGTGCGATGGCCGACTCTCGGGCCCGCGTGCGGGTCTTCAGCGACGACGGCTTCTGCGTGTGGGATCCGCTGATCATGCGGCGAGCGCTGGAGTACGTGAAGGCGTTCGACGGCGTGATCGCCCAGCACGCGCAGGACCCGCGCCTCACCGAAGGCGCGCAGATGAACGAGGGCGCCGTCTCGGCAGAGCTCGGTCTCGCCGGCTGGCCTGCCGTCGCCGAGGAGTCGATCATCGCGCGAGACGTGCTGCTCGCCGAGCACGTCGGCTCCCGCCTCCATGTGTGCCACCTGTCGACGGCCGGATCGGTCGAGATCATCCGATGGGCGAAGCGGCGCGGGGTCGACGTGACCGCCGAGGTCACCCCGCACCACCTGCTGCTCACCGACGAGCTCGCGCGGGGCTACGACGCGCGCTTCAAGGTCAACCCGCCGCTCCGCCGCGACGAGGACGTGCTCGCGGTGCGCGAGGGACTCGCGGACGGCACGATCGACATCGTCGCCACCGACCACGCGCCGCATCCTGCCGAGGCGAAGTCGTGCGAGTGGCACGCCGCGGCGAACGGCATGGTCGGTCTCGAGAGCGCGCTGCGCGTGGTGCAGTCGGCGATGGTCGACACCGGCCTGATGACCTGGGGCGATGTCGCACGGGTGATGTCGCGCGAGCCCGCGCGCATCGGGCGGCTGACGAGCCACGGCACGCCGCTCACCGAGGGACAGCCGGCATCCCTCACCTTCTACGACCCCGAGCCCGTCCGAGCGTTCACGACCGGAGACCTTCGGGGACGCAGCGTGAACTCGCCCTACCTCGGTCGGGAACTCCCGGGAGAGGTGCGCTGGACGCTGCACCACGGCGTCCCCACGGTCGCCGACGGCACCCTGCTCGACTCTCCGGGGGTGCGCGCATGACCCAGCAGGGTGCTCTCGCGGTCATGATCGCGGCCGCCGTGGTGCTGATCGGCGTCATCGCCTGGGCGTGGCGGCGGCACACGAAGCGCGACGCGGGCGCCCTCGTGCACCCGACCGAGCTGCCCGCGGCCGCATCGGTCATCGCGACCTTCGAGACCCTCTACGTCGCGACCACGAAGCACGAGCTGCCCCTCGAGCGGATCGCCGCGCCTGGTCTCGCCTTCCGCAGCCGCGCCGGCATCACGGTCTCCGACGCCGGGATCGCGATCGATCTGACCGGGCAGCCACGCATCGTGCTGACCGCCGACCGGATCGTGGACGTCGGTCAGTCGACCGTGGTCATCGACCGTGTCGTCGAGGCCGGCGGCCTGACACGTGTGACCTGGCGAACCGACGCCCAGACGGTCGTCGACTCCTACTTCCGACCCCAGGATGTCTCGGCCAAGGCTCTCGCCGATGCCATGGCCGGCATCCTGATCCCTACCCAGACGGGAAGCGACGCATGACCGCGCTGTTCCACGCCGACCCCGCCGTCCTCGTGCTCGAGGACGGCACCCGCCACGTCGGGCACGCCTATGGCGCGCGCGGCACGACCCTCGGCGAAGTGGTCTTCGCGACCGGGATGACCGGTTACCAGGAGACCCTCACCGATCCCTCGTATGCCGGGCAGATCGTGCTGCAGACCGCTCCGCACATCGGCAACACCGGCATGAACGGCGAAGACACCGAGTCGCGCCGCATCTGGGTGTCGGGGTACATCGTCCGCGATCCTTCGCGCATCGTGTCGAACTGGCGTGCCGACGAGTCCCTCGACGACGCGCTCGAGAGCGACGGGGTGGTCGGCATCAGCGGTATCGACACGCGAGCGGTCACGCGCCACATCCGCTCGGCCGGCAGCATGCGCGGGGGAGTGTTCTCGGGGGAGGCCGCAGCCCTCGCGGAGGACGAGCAGCTGCGTCTCGTGCGCGGTGCGCCCGAGATGGCGGGCCTCAACCTGTCGGCGGCCGTCTCGGTCGCCACGGCCGAGGTCACACCGGCGACCTCGGAGCGGATCGGCAACCTCGCGGTGCTCGACCTCGGGGTGAAGCAGGCGACGATCGTGAACCTCGCAGCTCGCGGCTTCGACGTGCACGTCCTGCCGCAGGACGTCACGATCGACGACATCCGTGCGATCGACCCGGTCGCGGTGTTCTACTCCAACGGCCCCGGTGACCCGGCGGCCTCGGGTGATCACGTCGAGCTGCTGCGCAGCGTGCTCGATGACGGTCTGCCGTTCTTCGGCATCTGCTTCGGCAACCAGCTGCTCGGACGTGCACTGGGCCTCGGCACGTACAAGCTTCCCTTCGGCCACCGGGGCATCAATCAGCCGGTGCTCGACAAGACGACCGGGCGTGTGGAGATCACGGCGCACAACCACGGGTTCGCCGTGGAGGCTCCGCTCGAGGGCGAGTTCGACAGCCCCAACGGCTATGGCCGCGTCGAGGTGAGCCACGTCGGGCTCAACGACAGCGTGGTGGAGGGGCTCCGGGCCCTCGACATCCCCGCCTTCTCGGTGCAGTACCACCCCGAAGCCGCAGCCGGCCCGCATGACGCCAACTACCTCTTCGACCGCTTCCGGGACCTCGTGCTCGCGACCCGCGCCGCCACTCCCACCGACCATGTCCCTGAATCGCCCGCTTCGGAGCCGCCAGACCGGGCGGAATCGGGACACGAAGCGGATGATTCGGGACACGGAGACACCAACTGATGCCCAAGCGCGACGACATCAAGTCCGTTCTCGTCATCGGCTCCGGGCCGATCGTGATCGGCCAGGCCTGCGAGTTCGACTACTCCGGAACCCAGGCGTGCCGTGTGCTTCGCGAAGAGGGCGTGCGCGTCATCCTCGTCAACAGCAACCCGGCGACGATCATGACCGATCCGGACTTCGCGGACGCGACCTACATCGAGCCGATCTCGTGGCAGGTCATCGAGACGATCATCGCCAAGGAGAAGCCGGACGCGATCCTGCCGACGCTGGGCGGCCAGACCGCGCTGAACGCGGCGATCGACCTGCACAACCACGGCATCCTGCAGAAGTACGACGTCGAGCTGATCGGCGCGAGCTTCGAGGCCATCAACAAGGGCGAGGATCGCCAGATCTTCAAGCAGCTCGTGCTCGATGCGGGGGCGGATGTCGCCGACAGCCGGATCGCGCATTCGATGGACGAGTGCCTGGCCGCCGCCGCAGAGCTCGGCTACCCGCTCGTCGTGCGCCCGTCGTTCACCATGGGCGGTCTCGGCTCGGGTTTCGCCTTCGACGAGACGGACCTCCGCCGCATCGCCGGCGCCGGCCTGCACGACTCGCCCACGCACGAGGTGCTGCTCGAGGAGTCCATCCTCGGGTGGAAGGAGTACGAGCTCGAGCTCATGCGCGACACCGCCGACAACACCGTCGTGGTCTGCTCGATCGAGAACGTCGACCCCGTCGGCGTGCATACGGGCGATTCGATCACCGTGGCGCCCGCATTGACACTGACCGACCGCGAGTACCAGAAGCTCCGCGACATCGGCATCGACATCATCCGCGCCGTCGGCGTCGACACCGGCGGGTGCAACATCCAGTTCGCCGTCGATCCCGCGACCGGTCGCATCATCGTCATCGAGATGAACCCGCGTGTGTCGCGGTCGTCCGCGCTCGCGTCGAAGGCCACCGGCTTCCCGATCGCGAAGATCGCCGCGAAGCTCGCGATCGGGTACCGCCTCGACGAGATCCCGAACGACATCACGAAGGTCACCCCGGCCAGCTTCGAGCCGACCCTGGACTACGTCGTCGTCAAGGTGCCCCGGTTCAACTTCGAGAAGTTCCCCGCCGCCGACACGACGCTGACCACGACCATGAAGTCGGTCGGCGAGGCCATGGCGATCGGCCGCAACTACGCGACCGCACTGCAGAAGGCGCTCCGCTCGCTGGAGAAGCGCGGCTCGAGCTTCCACTGGGGGGTGGAGTCCCGCACCACCTCCGAACTGCTCGAGATCGCGTCACGCCCGACCGATGGCCGCATCGTGGTCGTGCAGCAGGCGCTGCGCAGCGGCGCCACCGTCGACGAGCTGTACCGCGCCACCGGCATCGATCCCTGGTTCCTCGACCAGATCGTGCTCATCAACGAAGTCGCCGATCACGTCGCGGGTGCGGACGAGCTGGATGCCGCGACCATCCGCGTCGCGAAGGAGCACGGCTTCAGCGACGCGCAGATCGCACAGCTTCGGCGCATCTCCGAGACCGAGGTGCGCGGCATCCGTCATGGACTCGGGCTTCGCCCGGTGTACAAGACCGTGGACACCTGTGCGGGGGAGTTCCCCGCGCTCACGCCCTACCACTACTCGAGCTACGACTTCGAGACCGAGGTCGAGCCATCGGAGCGCACCAAGGTCGTCATCATCGGCTCAGGCCCGAACCGCATCGGCCAGGGCGTCGAGTTCGACTACTCGTGCGTGCATGCGTCGTTCGCATTGTCGGATGCGGGGTACGAGACCGTGATGGTCAACTGCAACCCCGAGACGGTCTCCACCGACTACGACACGAGCGACCGGCTCTACTTCGAACCGCTGACGCTCGAGGACGTCCTGGAGGTGCTGCACGCCGAGGCGCAGTCCGGCGAGATCCTCGGCGTGATCTGCCAGCTCGGCGGGCAGACGCCACTCGGGCTCGCGAAGGGCATCCAGGATGCCGGCTACAACATCCTGGGAACGAGCCCCGAGGCGATCGACCTCGCCGAGGAGCGCCAGCTGTTCAGCGACATCCTCGATGCCGCAGGTCTGCTCGCCCCGAGGCACGGCACGGCGGTGGACGTCGACGGCGCCGTCGTGATCGCCGAGGACATCGGCTACCCGGTCCTGGTGCGCCCGAGCTTCGTCCTCGGCGGCCGCGGCATGGAGATCGTCTACGACTCGCCGAGCCTTCGCGACTACTTCGTCCGCACCGCCGGGGAGGTGATCGTCGAGCCGGGCAAGCCGCTGCTCGTGGATCGCTTCCTCGACGACGCGATCGAGATCGACGTCGACGCTCTCTACGACGGCGACGAACTCTACATCGGCGGGGTGATGGAGCACCTCGAAGAGGCCGGCATCCATTCCGGCGACTCGAGCTGCACGCTTCCGCCGGTCAGCCTCGGACGCAGCGACATCGACCGCGTGCGCGACGCCACTCTGGCGATCGCAGAGGGGGTCGGCGTGCGCGGGCTGCTGAACGTGCAGTTCGCGATCAGCGCCGGGGTGCTCTACGTGATCGAGGCGAACCCGCGCGCGAGCCGCACCGTGCCGTTCGTCTCGAAGGCGCTCGGCATCCCGCTCGCGAAGGCCGCTTCGCGCATCATGGTCGGAACAACGATCGACGAGCTCAAGCGGGAGGGACTGCTGCCGCCGTCGGACGGCTCCCGGGTGCCGCTGGATGCCCCGGTCGCCGTGAAGGAGGCCGTGCTGCCCTTCAAGCGCTTCCGCACCAAGGAAGGGCTCATCGTGGACTCGGTGCTCGGACCCGAGATGCGCTCCACAGGAGAGGTGATGGGCATCGACCGCGACTTCCCGACGGCGTTCGCGAAGAGCCAGGAGGCCGCGTACGGCGGCATGCCGCTCACCGGCACTGTCTTCATCTCGGTCGCGGACAGCGACAAGCGGGCCGTCATCCTGCCTGCGCACCGCCTGCAGGAGCTCGGCTTCCGACTCGTGGCGACCGAGGGCACGGCCGAGATACTGGCCCGCAACGGAATCACGGTCGAGGTCGTCAACAAGTTCTCTGCCACGCAGGAGTCGGGCGAGACGAACATCGTCGACCTGATCAACGCGGGCGAGATCGACATCGTCGTGAACACGCCGAGCGGTGGGATGGCGCGCGCGGACGGCTACGAGATCCGAGCCGCCGCCGTTGCTGCCGACAAGGCCCTCTTCACCACCATGGCGGTCCTCGGCGCTGCGGTGAGCGCACTGCCGGTGCTGCGCGAGGGGTTCCGGGTCAGGAGTCTGCAGGAGTACGCCCTCGATCGCGGAGCACGCTCATGAGCTCGGCCGCGTCGTTCGGTGAGCGCGTGAGGGCCGCCCTCGACCGGTTCGGACCGTTGTGCGTGGGAATCGACCCGCACGCGAGCCTGCTGGAGGCATGGGGACTGGATGCGTCCGCCGCCGGCGTCCGCGAGTTCGGCCTGCGGGTGGTCGACGCCGCGGCCGACCGCGTGGGGATGGTGAAGCCCCAGGTGTCGTTCTTCGAGCGGTGGGGATCGGCCGGATTCGCCGCGTTGGAAGAGGTCATGGCGGTCGCGCGAGCGGCGGGCCTCATCGTGATCGCCGACGCCAAGCGCGGCGACATCGGCTCCACGATGGATGCCTACGGCCAGGCGTGGCTGACGCCCGGCTCGCCACTGGAAGCGGACGCCCTGACGGTGAACCCTTTCCTGGGCATCGGGACCCTCGACGACACGTTCCGCGCGGCCGAGCGCTCGGGCAAGGGCGTGTTCGTCCTCGCGGCGACGAGCAACTCCGAAGCCCTCGCCGGGCAGCGCGCAATCGGCACCGCCGGAGCGACGGTGTCGGCCGGCATCATCGCGGAGGTGTCGCAGCGCAACGACAACACCACCCCCGACGGCGATTGGGCGAGTCTCGGATTCGTGATCGGCGCCACCGTCGACTGGGCCGAGGCCGGCATCCGCCCGTTCTCACCGCGAGCCCCGATCCTCGGGCCGGGCTTCGGATATCAGGGCGCTCAGCCCGCCGATCTCGTCCGGCGATTCGGAGAGATGGCCCCCTGCGTCATCGCCGGCGAGAGTCGGAGTCTGCTCAATGCAGGTCCGCACGCACTGGACGCGGCAATCGAGGCCCGCGTGAGCGAATACCGTAGTACCCGTGGCTGAACACCGGACCCCACCCGAGGTCGACCGTATCGCCGCGTCCCGACGAGCTGTCGCAGCACGTCGCGAACGCGCGTCGCTCAAGAAGGACGTCGCGATGAGGGTCATCTCACCGCAGACGCTGCTGCGCCGTGCGCTGGCCGACCCGGAGTCGCCCGCCGGCGCGATGCGCGTCACCGAGTTCCTCACGAGCATCCCTGCCGTCGGCGAGGGCAAACGCGACCGCATCCTGCATGAGCTCGCGATCTCACCGGTCAAGAAGCTCGGCGGGCTCGGGGCGAGGCAGCGCCGTTCGCTGCAGGAGTTCCTCGACGAGCGGTGGCCCGAACAGGGGCCGCGCGGCGGGCGCAGCCGACTCGTCGTGCTCGCCGGGCCGACGGCGGTCGGCAAGGGCACGGTCGCCGCCGAGATCAAGGCTCGAAACCCCGAGATCCACCTCTCGGTGTCTGCGACCACTCGCCCGGCGCGCCCGGGGGAGACCGAGGGCGAGCACTACTTCTTCGTCGACGACGCCGAGTTCGACCGGCTCATCGCGGACGGCGAGCTGCTCGAGCACGCGACCGTGCACAACCAGTACCGCTACGGCACGCCGCGACGCCCGATCATCGACGCGCTGTCTGCCGGGAGCACGGTGCTGCTCGAGATCGACCTGCAGGGCGCGCGCCAGGTGAGAGCTGCCGAACCGTCCGCGACGCTCGTCTTCCTGCTGCCGCCCAGCTGGGACGAACTCGTCCACCGACTCGTCGGCAGAGGGACCGAAGGGCCTGACGAACGAGCCCGCCGACTGCGTACCGCGAAGGTCGAATTGGCCTCTCAGAACGAGTTCGACTTCCGTGTCGTGAACGAGGACGTCGCCTCGGCGGCGCAAGAGGTCGTAGAATTGGTGAGGGCGCCCGCGCTCTGACACTTGCGCGCGCTCGTCGCCCATCATCTTCCCGCGACATCCGTCGCCGAATCAGGAGGTTTCGCCATGGCCGGAACGAACCAGGGAATCATCGAGCCCCCCATCGACTCACTGCTCGAGAAGGTGGATTCCAAGTACCAGCTCGTGATCTTCGCGGCCCGCCGCGCGCGCCAGATCAACGACTACTACTCGGATCTGCACGAGGGCAACCTGTTCGACAACGTGGGTCCGCTCGTCGACTCCACCGTCGAGGACAAGCCCCTCACGATCGCACTGCACGAGATCCACGAAGACAAGCTGCGCCTGCGCCACGTCGAGTAACTCCCGCTGGGACGCCGACACCGCCGAGCCCCGACGCCGCAAGGCGCGGGTCCGGCGGTGTCGTTCTCTCCCGGCATACTGGTGCCGTCCCTCACTCGCCTCCGTCTTCACCCGGGAGCCTCGATGACCGAGTTGCGTCTGTTCACGTCCGAGTCCGTCACCGAGGGGCACCCCGACAAGATCTGCGATCAGATCTCGGACAGCATCCTCGATGCGATCCTCGAGGCCGATCCGCGGGGCCGAGTCGCCGTCGAGACGCTCGTCACCACAGGCCTCGTGCACGTTGCGGGCGAGGTGTCGACATCGGCGTACGTCGAGATCCCCGCGATCGTGCGACGCGTCGTCAACCGCATCGGCTACACGTCGAGCGACACCGGCTTCGACGGCGACTCGTGCGGCGTGAGCGTGTCGATCGGCGCCCAGTCCTCCGACATCGCGGCCGGCGTCGACCAGGCCTTCGAGCGCCGTGAAGACGGCTCGACCGATCCCCGCGATGAGCAGGGCGCGGGCGACCAGGGAATCATGTTCGGCTACGCCACGACCGAGACCCCGCAGCTCATGCCGATGGCCATCTGGACGGCGCACCGCATGGCGGAGCGGCTCGCCGAGGTCCGCCGCTCCGGCGCGCTCCCGTTCCTGCGACCCGACGGCAAGACCCAGGTCACACTCGGCTACGACGGCGCCGTGCCGAAGACCGTCGAATCCGTCGTGCTGTCCACACAGCACCATCCCGACATCTCGCCGAAGGCCCTACGCGCCGCGGTTCGCGCCGAGGTCATCGATCCGGTGCTCGAGGCGACCGGCCTCGAGCTGCCCGACGTGAGGTTCTACATCAACCCTGCCGGGCCATTCGTCACGGGTGGTCCCAAGGGCGATGCGGGACTGACCGGGCGCAAGATCATCATCGACACCTACGGCGGCGCGGCGCGTCACGGTGGTGGCGCATTCAGCGGCAAAGACCCGTCGAAGGTCGACCGCTCGGCGGCGTACGCGATGCGCTGGGTCGCGAAGAACGCTGTCGCGGCGGGACTCGCCGACCGACTCGAAGTGCAGGTCGCCTACGCCATCGGCAAGGCGAAGCCCGTCGGCCTGTACGTCGAGACCTTCGGCACCGGGCGGGTCTCCGACGAGGTCATCACGCGGGCGATCCTCGAGGTTTTCGACCTTCGTCCCAAGGCGATCATCGATCAGCTCGATCTGCTGCGGCCGATCTACGCGCTCACGGCGGTGTACGGCCACTTCGGCAGGGAGCTGCCGGACTTCACATGGGAGCGCACCGACCGGGTCGACGAGCTGCGCGCGGCCGCCGGGCTGTGACTCGGAGCCGCTGAGCGCGGATGTCCGACCCGAGACCCCGTGTCGCTCGTGTACTGATCGATTCGCCGCTGCCGCAGCTGGACCGGCTCTTCGACTACGCCGTCCCCGACGCGTTCACAGCCGAAGCGCTGCCCGGTGTGCGCGTGAAGGTGCCGTTGCGCAGTGCCGGTCGCATGGTGGAGGGCTTCATCGTCGACGTCGGCGAGCCCGACTCCTCGGACCGGCCGCTCTCCGAGATCGACGCCGTCGTCTCGGCGGTGCCGGTGCTCACTCCCGGGCTCTACGCGCTCGCGCGGCGAGCCGCGGACCGTGCGGCGGGATCGGCGAGCGACATCCTGCGCCTCGCCATCCCGAAGCGCATGGTGCGTGCCGAGAAGGCGTGGCTCGCGTCACCGCCCGTGACCACGCCCGAGGTCCACGACGCCGCGCGCGCCTGGGCCGCGGCATCCCTCGCGCCCTTCACGGGTCTCGGCGAGGCGGTCTCGCGCGGCGACCGACTGGCCCTCGATGCGCCGCCTTCGACTGTCCGGCTCCCGGACGGCGGCGAGGCCGGAGCCTGGGCGGTCGTGCTGGCCGCGGCCGCAGTGCACTCGCTCGCGGGCGGCCGATCGGCCATCATCATCGTGCCCGATCACCGCGACCGCGCGCAGCTCGAGGCGGTGCTCGCCGGACGAGTCGCCGCCGAAGCGATCGTCCGCGACGACTCGCAGCAGAGCTCGCCGGTGCGCTACGCCGCCTTCCTCCGGATGCTGACGCCCGTCCCATGCATCGTGATCGGCAACCGCTCCGCGGTCTACGCGCCCGTTCACGAACCAGGGCTCATCGCGCTGTGGGATGACGGAGACCCCCTTCTCGCCGAGCCGCTCAGTCCCGGAGTCCACGCGCGTGACGCGGCGCTGCTGCGCCAGGAGCTCGACCACACCGCGCTGGTCTTCGCAGGCCACACGCGCACGACCGACGTCGAGCGTCTCGTCGCTGTCGGATGGGTGCGTGAGATCTCGACAGCTCGACGATCGAGTCCGCGCGTCGTGCTCAGCGCCACACGCGAGGGCGAGTCGCGAGGCGCCCGCGTGCCCTCCGCGGCCTTCGCCGCCGCCCGCACTGCGCTGGCCGATGGGCCCGTGCTCGTGCAGGTCGCCCGCCCTGGTTACGCTCCCGTGCTCGTGTGCGCCGAGTGCCGGCATCCGGCCCGCTGCCTCCACTGCGGCGGCCCGCTGCATGCCACGAGCCAGGGCGCGACTCCCGAATGCGGCTGGTGCGGACGGGCCGCACCCGCCTGGACCTGCCCGAACTGCTCGTCGACCCGCCTGCGCATGGCGTCGGCGGGCAGCGAGCGCACGGCCGACGAACTGGGTCGCGCGTTTCCCGGCACGCGTGTCATCATCGCCGACGGTGCACATCCGATGTCGCACGTGGATGCGCGACCCGCGCTCGTCGTCGCCACCCGTGGTGCCGAGCCCATCGCCGCGGGCGGGTACCGTGCCGTCATCCTGCTCGATGGCGACCGGATGCTGCTGGGAGACGACCTGCGGATCGGTGAATCCTGTCTGCGGTGGTGGTCGAACGCCGCGGCGTTGGCGGCACCGGGTGCACCCGTGCACCTGGTCGGCGTCGCCGGACCGGTCGCGCGCGCTCTCGCCACCTGGACGCAGCCGGCCTACGCGCGGGCCGAGCTCGCAGATCGCGCGCCGCTGCGGATGCCGCCGACGGTGCGGGTCGCCGCGCTCGAGGGCGACGCGCGCACCGTGTCGACCGCGCTCGACGCACTGCGAAATGCGGTGACCGAGCTCGACGACGCCGCGGTGCTCGGCCCGGTCGATCGCGAAGGAACGGTCCGCGCGCTCGTGCGATTCGATTACGCGCTCGGTGCAAAGGTCACCGAAAGCCTGCGCGCCTCGGTCGTCCGTCAGGCGCTCAAGACCAGGCGGGCGAAAGGGCGGCCGACCGGGCCGCGCAATACACTCAGAGTTCGGGTCGACGTGCCCGACCTCGATCTTTAAGGACTCCATGCGCCTCGTCTTCGCCGGCACGCCGGCGCCCGCCGTGCCGTCGCTCCGACGGCTCGCGGCGTCGACACACGGCATCGCAGCGGTCGTCACGCGCCGCGATGCGCCGCTCGGCCGCAAGCGGGTGCTGACCCCGTCGCCGGTGGCCGCAACGGCGGACGAACTGGGGCTGCCGGTCATCCGCGCCGACCGGCTGGATGCCGAGGCCACGGAGCGGATCGCGGCGCTCGCGCCCGACCTCGGAGTCATCGTCGCCTACGGCGGTCTGGTGCGGGAACCCCTCCTGTCGGCGCCGCCGCACGGCTGGATCAATCTGCACTTCTCGCTGCTGCCCCGCTGGCGGGGGGCGGCGCCGGTGCAGCACTCCCTGATCGCGGGTGATGACGTGGTCGGCGCGAGCGTGTTCCAGCTCGTCCCCGAGCTCGACGCCGGTGACGTCTACGGCGAGGTCGAGCATCGACCCGCGAGCGGCGACACGGCCGGCGACGTGCTGTCCGCACTCGCCGACATCGGCGCCGCACTCCTCGCCGACGTGGTCGACGCGATCGCCGATGGCACCGCCGTGGCGCGACCCCAGCACGGCGAGGCGACATATGCGCCCAAGCTCTCGGACGACGACGGACGCGTGCGCTGGGGCGAGCCGGTCGGCGCGGTGCTCGGCCGCATCCGGGGTGTCACGCCCGAGCCCGGCGCCCACACCACGGTGAACGGCACGCGCGTCAAACTGCTCGCCGCAGGTCCTGCCCCCGCCGACGCGCCGGCCCTCCCCTCCGGCACCCTCTTTTCTCACGCCGGTGCGGTGCTGATCGGCACCGCGACCTCACCCGTCGCACTCGACCGCGTCCAGCCCGCCGGCAAGGGCCCGATGAATGCCGCGGACTGGTGGCGCGGCGTCCGTGCCGACACCGTGGTGGCGGAATCGTGAGCGGCGCGAGCGATTCGCGACGCATCGCCTACGAGACCCTGCGCGCCGTCCACGAGTCGGACGCCTACGCGAACCTGCTGCTGCCGAAGTCGATCGAGCGGGGCGGGCTCGACACCGCGGATGCCGCGCTCGCCACCGAGCTGACGTACGGCACACTGCGGCGCCAGGGCACGTACGATGCCGTGATCGCGATCGCGGCCGATCGGCCGGCATCCGAGATCGACCCCGGCGTGCTCGATGCGCTCCGCCTCGGCGTCCATCAGCTGCTGTCGACACGCGTCGCATCCCACGCAGCCGTCAACGAGTCGGTCGAGCTCGCGCGGGTCGCCGTCGGCCGAGGGGCAGCCGGCTTCGTCAATGCGGTGCTCCGACGCGTGTCGCGCGACACCCCTGGCGACTGGATGACCCGGGTGGCCGAGAGCGCGAGGTCCGACGACGAGCGTCTCGGGCTGCTGTTCTCGCACCCGGTGTGGGTCGTGCGCGCCTTCCGGCGGGCTCTCGCCGCCGAGGGACGCACCGACGAGCTCGAGGCCCTGCTTACGGCCGACAACGCGGCCCCGCGCGTCACGATGATCGCGCTGCCGGGGTTGGCGGAGGTGCCGGATGACGCGCGCCGCACGCCGTACTCGCCCCTGGGCTTCCGCCTCGGCGGCGGTGACCCCGAAGCCACGATCCGCGAGTCCGGCGGGCGACTCCGCGTACAGGACGAGGGGTCGCAGCTCGCCGCGCTGGCCCTGAGTCGGGCCATGCCGATCGCCGAGGGTGAGCGCTGGCTGGATCTCTGCGCCGGCCCCGGAGGCAAGACGGCGGTGCTCGCCGCCGAGGCGCTGAACCACGGCGCGCAGCTCGAGGCGAACGAGATCTCTCCCGCGCGCGCGGGGCTGGTGCGACAGGCCCTCACCGGGGTTCCGCTCGATGTTCACGTCTCGGAGCAGGACGGACGCGCGCGCGCGGACGAATCACCCGAAACGTACGACCGCATCCTGGTGGACGCGCCCTGCACGGGTCTCGGCGCCCTCCGCCGGCGGCCCGAGGCCCGATGGCGCAAGTCGCCCGCCGATCTCCCCGAGCTCACGCAGCTGCAGGGTGAACTGCTCTCGTCGGCGATCGGCGCCCTGAAACCCGGCGGGATCGTCGCCTACATCACCTGTTCGCCCCACCTCGGCGAGACCGCCGGAGTGATGGCCGAGGCGCGCCGCGAGTGGGGGGAGGCGCTGGAGGAGCTCGACGCCCGCTCCGTCGTCACCGAGATCGCGTCGGCCGACCTCGCCCTGCCGCCGCAGTCCGACGGCTCGGGTCGCGCGCAGCTGTGGCCGCATCGACACAACACCGACGCCATGTCGATCTCGCTGCTGCGTCGCGTCTGAGATTCTCCGGCGTCACTCCTGCAGGCGGAACCGCGAGGGCATCGTCTCGAACTCCGCTCTGAGCGCGATCATCGCGGCGGGATGAGCGCGCGCCAGCTCTCGCGCGTCCACTGTCACGACCGCCTCGGTGGGCAGGGCTTCGGCGAGTTCCCTGAGCACCGCGACGACGCGCTCCGAGCCCGCGAATCCGAGCTCACCACCCAGATGCAGCACCCGACCCGACTCCGTCGTCTCCACCCGCACCGCCGGTACCGCGACGCTCTCGTGCGGCTCGAGCAGATGCATCCCGAATCGCTCGGCGAAAGTCTCGACGACGGCGATCCCGCGCACGCTGTTGCCGTGCTGGTCCAATCGCGGGCTGAACGCCGCTACGCCGAACTGCGAGGGCGCCACCGCCAGCAGTCCTCCGCTCACCCCGCTCTTGGCGGGAAGCCCGACGCGCAGCAGCCACTCGCCCGAGAAGTCGTACATGCCGCAACTTGTCATGATCGAGAGCACGTCGCGAGCGACCGCCTCTTCGACGACGCGGACTCCGGTGACGGGGTTCCTGCCGCCGAATGCGAGCGTCGCGGCCATCACGGCGAGATCGCGCACCGTGACCACCAGCGAGCACTGCCGGAAGTACGACTCGACGACGGTGTCGACCGATCCGGTGATCACTCCGTGCGAGCGGAGCAGATGCGCGAGCGCGCGATTGCGGTCACCGGTGGCCGACTCCGATGCGTACACCGACTCGTCGACCCACAGCGAGCGTCCCGCGAAGGCCGAGAGCATCTCGACGATACGGCCGGTCTTGGTGTCGACATCGTCTCCAACGATGAGCGCCGTCGTGGCGATCGCGCCGGCGTTCACCATCGGGTTCGCGGGCCGTCCGGTGCCCGGTTCGAGGCTGATCGCGTTGAACGGCTCGCCGCTCGGTTCGACGCCGACCTTCTGAAGCACCGACTCGCGGCCGCGCTCGGCGAGCGCGAGAGCGAGCACGAACGGCTTAGATATGGACTGGATCGTGAATTCGGTGTCGGCGTCGCCCACGGCCCGCACGCGTCCCCGCGGTCCGACCGCCGCAAAAGCGAGCGTGTCGACGTCGGCGTCAGCCAGTTCGGGGATGTACGCGGCGGGCTCACCGCTCTCCAGCCCGCGCATCTCTTCGAGTACGTCGTCCAGCAGCGCGGTGATCGGGTCCACGGCTCGACCATAATGGACGCGTGCCCCCGCTCGACGAGAACAGCCGCCCCGGCGGCATCCGGATCAATCCGAGCATCCTCGCCGCCGACTTCGTGAACATGCAGGCGGACCTCGCCCGGATCTCGACGGCGGACTTCGTCCACGTCGACGTCATGGACAACCACTTCGTGCCGAACCTGACATTCGGACCCCAGATGGTCGGACGCATCCAGGCGACGAGTCCGGTCCCGCTCGACGTGCACCTCATGATCGACGATCCCGGCAGGTGGGCACCTGAGTACGCCGAGCTCGGCGCAGCGTCGGTCACATTCCACCTCGAGGCCGCCACCGAGCCGGTGACGCTGGCGCGGCGCCTGCGGGCGATCGGAGCGCGAGCCGGGATCGCCGTCAAGCCCGCCACCGCCGTCGAGGGCCTGTTCGACCTGCTCGACGAAGTCGATCAGATTCTGGTCATGACGGTGGAGCCGGGCTTCGGCGGTCAGTCATTCATGCCCGAGACGATGCCCAAGCTCCGCCGACTCGCCGACGAGGCCCGACGCCGAGGGTCGGCGGTCTGGCTCCAGGTGGACGGCGGAATCGGCGAGTCCACGATCGCGCAGGCGGCCGAGGCCGGTGCAGACACGTTCGTCGCGGGCTCGGCGGTCTTCGGCGCGGGGGATCCGGATGCCGCGATCACCGCCCTGCGCGCGACGGCGTCGAGGGCTGCGCACAGACACTGAGCCGTCGATGCTCCTCGCCCACTGATCCTCACCCACGCGACCCCGACGTCACGCGGAGCCGTGGCGTCCGCTCGTTGGATACCCTGGCTAGGTGAAGACGTTCGACGCGCTGTTCGCCGAGCTCGCCGCCAAAGCGGTCGAGCGCCCCGAGGGATCGGGGACGGTCGCGCAGCTCGACGCCGGAGTCCACGCGATCGGCAAGAAGATCGTCGAAGAGGCCGCCGAGGTGTGGATGGCGGCCGAGTACGAGTCGACGGATGCCGCGGCCGAAGAGATCTCGCAGCTTCTCTACCACCTGCAGGTGCTGATGCTCGCGAAGGGGCTCACGCCCGAGGATGTCTACCGACATCTCTGAGACTGCGTCCGACATCCGCCACCACCACCCGGAAAGCTCCGCACCCATGCTGCGAATCGCCGTGCCCAACAAGGGATCCCTCGCCGACACCGCCTCCGAGATGCTGCATGAGGCCGGTTACACCGGCCGTCGCGATCCGAAGGACCTCCACGTCATCGATCCGCAGAACGAGGTGGAGTTCTTCTACCTGCGTCCCAAGGACATCGCGACCTACGTGGGCTCGGGTGCACTCGACGTCGGCATCACCGGCCGCGACCTGCTCTTCGATGCACGGATGCCGGGCGCGCGCGAGATCGAGCCCCTCGGCTTCGGCGACTCGACGTTCCGCTTCGCGGGTCCTCCCGGCCGCTTCACGGCGATCGAGGATCTGGAAGGGGCGCGCGTCGCGACTTCGTACCCCGGACTCGTCGACGGCTTCCTCGACGAGCGGGGTGTCGCCGTGGATCTCGTGCCCCTCGACGGCGCGGTCGAATCCGCCGTGCGCTTGGGGGTGGCGGATGCCGTCGCGGACGTGGTCTCGACGGGGACGACGCTCAAGCAGGCCGGGCTCGAGATCTTCGGGCCGGTGATCCTCCAGTCCGAGGCCGTGCTCATCGGAGCACCCGATGAGGTGGATGGCACGCAGACACTGCTGCGACGGCTGCGCGGCGTCATGGTGGCACGCCGGTACGTGCTGATCGATTACGACCTTCCGGCGAAGTTGATCGACGAGGCGGTCGCCCTGGCACCGGGCATCGAGTCGCCGACGATCTCGCCGCTGCGCGACCCGGAGTGGGTCGCGGTGCGCGTCATGAGCCCGCGCAAGGGCGTCAACCAGGTGATGGATGCCCTTTACGCGATCGGCGCGCGCGCCATCCTGGTCACCGAGATCCACGCAGCGAGGCTCTGATGTCCCTGGTCTGCCGCGTCATCCCATGCCTCGACGTCGCCGGCGGGCGCGTCGTCAAGGGCGTGAACTTCGAGAACCTGCGTGACATGGGCGATCCCGTCGAGCTGGCCCGTGAATACTTCGCCCAGGGTGCCGACGAGATCACGTTCCTCGATGTGACGGCGACCGTCGACGAGCGGTCGACGACCTACGACGTCGTGCGGCGAACGGCGGAAGCGGTCTTCATCCCGCTGACGGTGGGCGGCGGGGTTCGCACCACCGAGGACGTCGCCCGCCTGCTCGCGGTCGGCGCCGACAAGATCGGGGTCAACTCCGCCGCGATCGCGCGCCCGAACCTGGTGGACGAGATCGCCGACCGATTCGGCGCCCAGGTGCTCGTGCTGTCGCTCGACGTCAAACGAGCCACGACGGGACCGAGCGACCTCATCCCGTCCGGTTTCGTCGTCACGACACACGGCGGCCGCACCGAGACCGCCCTCGACGCCCTGGGGTGGGCTCGTCAGGCCATCGAGCGCGGTGCCGGTGAGCTGCTGGTCAATTCGATCGACGCCGACGGCACGCGAGAGGGCTTCGACCTCGAGCTCGTCGCGCTCATGCGCGAGATCTCGAGCGTGCCGGTGATCGCGTCGGGCGGAGCGGGAAAGGCTGAGGACTTCGGTCCCGCGATCGCCGCCGGCGCCGACGCAGTGCTGGCGGCATCCGTCTTCCACTCCGGTCAGCTCACGGTTGGCGACGTGAAGGCGGCCATGATGGCGGAAGGAATCGCGGTGCGCGAGGTGGCGACGTGAGCGAAACGATCGACGAGCGCATCGCACGCGTCGCGTTCAACCCCGACGGACTGGTCGCGGCGATCATCCAGCAGTGGGACACGAGCGAGGTGCTCATGCTGGGCTGGATGGATGCCGAGGCCCTCCGCCGCACTCTCACCGAGGGCAGGGTGACCTTCTGGTCGCGATCGCGCCAGGAGTATTGGCGCAAAGGCGACACGTCCGGCAACATCCAGCTCGTGCGCGGAGCTCGCCTCGACTGCGACGGCGATGCCGTGCTGGTCGAGGTCGAACAGGTCGGACCGGCGTGTCACACCGGCACGCACACGTGCTTCGACGCCGACGACCTCGACCCGATCCGGGGCCCCGAGGCACCGGCATGACGCGACGCGCACGGCTGCTCGCCGTCGTGGTCGTTCTCGCCACGGGCGCGGTCGGCATCATCTCGTCGACGCAGACCTGGCTCACGGTCGTGCTCGGCGGCGCAGCGGCGCACACTCTCGAGGTGCCCGGTGCGGCGGCGATCCCGGTCCTCGCGCCGCTGAGTCTCGCCGTTCTCGCACTCGGCGGTGCCCTCTCCATCGCGGGACTCGTGCTGCGCTACCTCTTCGGCGCGCTCACCGTGGCGATCGCGGCGCTGCTCGCGTGGCTCACCGCATCGGTGGCGATCACGCGTCCGACATCGGCCGTCGCAAGCAGCGTGACCGACGCGACCGGCATCACCGGCGAAGGCGCTGTCGGTGATCTCATCGCGCAGGTCGACGCGACAGCATGGCCTTTCGTCGCGCTCGTCGGGTGGATCGCGCTGGTCGCCGCCGGCGTGTTCGTGCTCGCGACGGCACACCGGTGGCGGGGGAGCGGACGACGGTATCGAACGGACGCGCCGGTGGCTTCCGGCGCGTCGGCGACCGCCGGTTCGCGCCCACACGACGCGATCGACTCGTGGGATGACCTCTCGCGTGGCGAGGATCCGACGGCCTGACCGCTAGACTGACCTCGCCCCCGCGCACCCCTGGAGGAGATCCATGAGCAACCCCATCGGCGATCCCGGACACGGACATTCGCCCGCAGCCTGGACGGCCGTCATCATCATGCTCGTCGGGGTCGCCATCGGCACATTCTTCTTCTTCCTCGACATGCCCGTGGTGGTATGGATCTCGGCCGGCATCGTCCTCATCGGTGCGCTCGTCGGATGGGGCATGTCCAAGGCCGGCTACGGCGCGAACGGTCCGAAGTACGCGCCGAAAGACCATTGAGCACTCGTGCTGAGCGAACGCCAGTGAGTCGAAGCATGCTCGCCGACCTCACGGCCGGCGCGGTTGAGGATGCCGACGCCCGGGCTTCCGAGCAGCCGCTTGCGGCCGTCGAGGCGGCAGCCCTCGCGCAGCCGCCAGCGCTGGCCGCGCTTGCTGCGCTGGCACCGGCCGACCGGGTCAGGATCATCGCCGAAGTCAAGCGTGCGAGTCCCTCGCGCGGCGACTTGGCCGCGATCCCCGATCCTGCTCACCAGGCCCGGCTGTACGAGCAGGGCGGGGCGGCCGTCATCTCGGTCCTGACCGAGGGTCGCCGCTTCAAGGGCAGCCTGTCCGACCTCGTCGCCGTCAAGGCAGCCGTCGGCCTTCCGGTGCTGCGCAAGGACTTCATCGCGAACGAGTACCAGGTGTTCGAGGCCCGTGCGGCCGGAGCGGACCTCGTCCTGCTCATCGTCGCCGCCCTCGAGCAGGATGTGCTGGAACGCCTTCATTCGCTCGCGCTCGATCTCGGCATGACACCGCTCGTCGAGGCGCATTCCGCTGAGGAGATCGATCGTGCCGCTGCTGTCGGGGCGCGCGTCATCGGCGTGAACGCTCGAGACCTCTCGACGTTCGACCTCGACCGCGACCTCTTCGGCCGCCTGGTCGAGCGGATCCCCGCGGGCACTGTGAAGATCGCCGAGTCCGCGGTGCTGGTCCCGGCCGACGTGACGCATTACCGCGCGTCCGGTGCCGACGCCGTGCTCGTGGGGGAGGCCCTCGTGACAAACGACCCGATCGCCACGCTGAGCGCGTTCCTGGAGGCCGGCTCGTGAGTCTGCGCGCGGCATCCGGCCCCTTCTTCGGCGAGTTCGGCGGGCGCTACATGCCCGAATCGCTCATCGCCGCGATCGACGAGCTCACGGCGGAGTACGAGGCGGCGAAGGCCGACCCCGCGTTCGCGGCCGAGTTCACCAGGCTCCTGAACTCGTACGCGGGGAGGCCATCGCCTATCACCGAGGTCGCCCGCTTCGCCGAGCACGCCGGCGGAGCCCGGGTGTTCCTCAAGCGCGAAGACCTCAACCACACCGGCTCGCACAAGATCAACAACGTGCTGGGTCAGGCACTGCTCACCCAGCGGCTGGGCAAGACCCGCGTGATCGCTGAGACCGGTGCGGGGCAGCACGGTGTCGCAACCGCGACCGCGGCGGCCCTGTTCGGCTTCGAGTGCACGATCTACATGGGCGAGGTCGACACCGAGCGACAGGCGCTCAACGTCGCACGCATGCGACTGCTCGGCGCCGAGGTGGTGCCTGTGAAGACCGGCTCGCGCACTCTCAAGGACGCCATCAACGACGCCTACCGCGACTGGGTCGCGAGCGTCGAGACGACGAACTACATCTTCGGGACGGCAGCCGGACCCCACCCGTTCCCGGCGATGGTCCGCGACTTCCAGAAGATCATCAGCGAAGAGGCCCGTGAGCAGCTGCTGCTCGAGACCGGGCGACTGCCCGACGCGGTCATCGCGTGCGTGGGCGGCGGGTCCAACGCGATCGGCATGTTCGACGCCTTCCTCGACGACGAGGGCGTCAAGCTCTTCGGTGTCGAAGCGGCCGGCGACGGCGTGGACACGCCGCGGCATGCCGCATCCATCGAGCGTGGCCGGCTGGGCATCCTGCACGGTGCCAAGACCTATGTGCTGCAGGATGAGGACGGCCAGACGGTCGAGTCGCATTCGATCTCGGCGGGGCTGGACTACCCGGGCGTCGGGCCGGAGCATTCGTGGCTCGCGTCGATCGGACGCGCCGAGTACATCCCGGCGACCGATGACGAGGCCATGCAGGCCCT
The DNA here is from genome assembly GCF_039530225.1 of Microbacterium pumilum. NCBI lineage: Bacteria > Bacillati > Actinomycetota > Actinomycetes > Micrococcales > Microbacteriaceae > Microbacterium > Microbacterium pumilum. The sequence goes on along the minus strand of NZ_BAAAOH010000001.1, from coordinate 2,721,543 downwards.
GCGGCTGCTGTCGAAGACCGAGGGAATCATCCCCGCGATCGAATCGGCGCATGCACTTGCCGGCGCCCTGCGGATCGGACGCGAACTCGGCCCCGACGCGATCCTCGCGGTGTGCCTCTCGGGCCGGGGCGACAAGGACATGGACACGGCAGCCCGCTACTTCGACCTGTACGACGCCGAGCATGAGCCTCAGCTCGTCCCCGAGAACGTCGCCGCGCCGGCGGCCGTCGACGCGGCGTCGGGCGAGGGCATCGAGCTATGACCTCCCGAGTCGCGGCAGCCATCGACGCTGCCCGGACCGAAGGCCGCGGCGCCTTCGTCGGCTACCTGCCCCTCGGGTTCCCCGACCTGCAGGCCAGCATCGACGCCGCTGTCGCGCTCGCCGAGAGCGGCGCCGACATCCTCGAACTCGGTCCGCCGTACTCCGACCCCGTGATGGACGGCACCGTCATCCAGGAGGCAACCCAGGCGGCTCTCGCCGGGGGCTTCCGGCTGCGCGACACATTCACCGCGGTGCGGGAGATCACCCGCCGCGTCGATGTTCCGGTGCTCGTGATGACGTATTGGAACCCTGTGATGCAGTACGGCGTGGACCGCTATGCCGATGACCTGCTCGCTGCGGGCGGAGCGGGACTCATCACACCCGACATCACCCCGGATGCCGCGGCGGAGTGGATCGCGGCCAGCACGCGTACCGGGCTCGACCGGGTCTTCCTCGCGGCGCCCACCTCCACCGATGAGCGGCTCGAGCTCATCGTCCGTGAGTCGACGGGCTTCATCTACACCGTTTCGACCATGGGCATCACGGGGGAGCGGGCGCAGCTGGATGCCGCAGCCCGCACGCTGGTCGCGCGTCTCCGTGCCCATGGTGCCGCGCATGCCTGCGTCGGGATCGGCATCTCGAACGCCGCGCAGGTCGCCGGGGTCCTCGAGTACGCAGACGGCGCCATCGTCGGCACCGCCCTCGTGCGAGCGCTGCGGGACGGCGGCATCGACGGTCTCCGCGATGTCGCACGCGCGCTGGCCGCAGGCACGCGCGCGCAGGTGAACTGAACCAAGCTCGTTAGACTCGCACTCATGCTTTCCACCGCCGCGAGTGTCGTCGCCAGCATCCCGAGCCCGTCGATCAGTTACTTCGACATCGGACCCCTGCGCATCCACATCTACGCGCTGTGCATCATCACGGGCATCATCGTCGCCACGCTGATGACGAACCGCCGGCTCACCAAGCGCGGTGCCGAGCCGTGGGTCGTCATCGACATCGCCCTGCTCGCCGTGCCCCTCGCGATCATCGGTGCGCGCATCTACCATGTGGTGACCCACTGGGACTTCTACTTCGGCCCGGGCGCCGTCCCTTGGTCGGCGCTCTTCATCTGGGAGGGCGGCATCGCGATCTACGGATCGCTCATCGGCGGCGCGATCGGCGCCTGGCTCGGGTGCAAGTGGACCGGCATCCGCTTCTGGACGTTCGCCGACGCGCTCGCCCCCGGGCTGCTGCTCGCGCAGGCGATCGGACGCTTCGGCAACTGGTTCAACCAGGAGCTCTTCGGCCTGCCGACCGACCTGCCCTGGGGGCTCGAGATCGACAGCGACAACCCGGCGTTCCCCCCGGGCCTCGAGCCGGGAACGCTCTTCCACCCCACCTTCCTGTACGAGGTGATCTGGAACACCCTGGGAGTGCTGGTCCTGCTGTGGGCAGGCCGCCGATTCCGCCTGCAGTGGGGCCGGGTGTTCGCGCTCTACCTCGTCTGGTACAGCGCCGGCCGCATCGTCTGGGAGTCCATCCGCATCGACCAGAGCGAGATCATCTTCGGCCTTCGCACGAACGTCTGGGCCGCGATCTTCGGCGTGATCCTCGGCGTCGTGCTCTTCTACGTGCAGAAGCGACGTCATCCCGGATTCGAGCCTTCGCCTTATGTGCCGGGCCGCGAGTGGAGGCCGCAAGGCGCTGTACAATCGCAGAACACCGACGAGTTCGTCGACGTCAGCGACCCCCCGACGTCGGAAACGATCGCGGACACCGCCACAAGCACAGCCGTCACGAAGTAACGCAGGCTCCGCCCCCGGAGCACGGGCCGACGTCGTCCCATCTTGAGCATCAATGTGAGGACGGTAGATATGGCATCGAGCCACCGTCGCAGTGACTCCCCGCAGGCGAGCACTTCCGAGCAGTCCGGCCTGAACGGCTTCCCCCCGCGTCAGGGCATGTACAACCCCGCCTTCGAGAAGGATGCCTGCGGGCTCGCGATGGTCGCGACGCTCCGCGGCGAGGCCGGCCACGACATCATCGACCTCGCTCTGACGGCGCTGCGCAATCTGGAGCACCGCGGCGCGATCGGGTCGGATGCCGGCACGGGCGACGGGGCCGGCATCCTGACGCAGATGCCGGATGCCTTCCTCCGCGCGGTCGTCGGGTTCGAGCTTCCTCCTGCGGGGCAGTACGCGGCGGGCATGGTGTTCCTGCCGCGCGACGACGACGCCCGCGCCGCGCAGAAGGCAGGGATCGAGCGCATCGCGGCCGAGGAGAACCTCGTCGTGCTCGGCTGGCGCGAGGTGCCCACCGCCGACGAGAACCTCGGCAAGCTCGCGTTCGCGGCGCGGCCGGTGTTCGAGCAGCTGTTCGTCTCGCGACCCGCGGTCGGCGACGCACCGGCGCTGTCGGGGATCGCCCTCGACCGGCGCACGTTCCGGCTGCGCAAGCGTTCGCGGCGCGAATGCGACGCCTACTTCGTCTCGCTGTCCGCACGCACCCTCGGCTACAAGGGCATGGTCACGACCCTGCAGCTCGAGCCGTTCTATCCCGACCTGCAGGACCAGCGGTTCGCCTCCGAGCTCGCGGTCGTGCACTCCCGCTACTCCACCAACACCTTCCCGTCCTGGCCCCTGGCGCAGCCGCTGCGGATGCTCGCCCACAACGGCGAGATCAACACCGTGAACGGCAACCGCAACTGGATGCGGGCGCGCCAGTCGCAGCTCGAGTCCGAGCTGCTCGGCGACCTGCGCCCCGTGCTGCCGATCTGCACCCCCGGCGCCAGCGATTCCGCATCCTTCGACGAGGTGCTCGAGCTGCTCACCCTGACGGGGCGCAGCCTGCCGCACGCGATCATGATGATGGTGCCCGAGGCATACGAGAAGCAGGTCGACATCGACCCGAAACTCCGCGCGTTCTACGACTTCCACTCGATGCAGATGGAGCCGTGGGACGGCCCCGCTGCGCTGATCTTCACCGATGGCACCCTCGTGGGCGCGACTCTCGACCGCAACGGGCTGCGCCCCGGCCGCTGGACCGAGACCACCGATGGCCTGATCGTCATCGGCAGCGAGACCGGCGTGCTCGACTTCGCCCCCGAGCGGATCAAGCGCCGCGGCCGGCTTCGCCCCGGACGCATGTTCCTCGTCGACACGGCCCAGCGGCGCGTGGTCGAAGAGGATGAGATCAAGACGCAGCTGGCTGAACTCCACCCGTGGCAGGAGTGGCTGGATGCCGGACGTGTCCGGCTCGCCGACCTGCCCGAGCGTGAGCACATCGTGCACCCGATCGCGTCCATCACGAGACGTCAGCGCACGTTCGGCTATACCGAGGAAGAGGTCCGCATCCTCCTCACCCCGATGGGCCAGACCGGTGCTGAACCGCTCGGCGCGATGGGCAGCGACACGCCGGTCGCCGTGCTGAGCGAGCGGCCCCGGCTGCTTTTCGATTACTTCACGCAGCAGTTCGCCCAGGTGACGAACCCGCCGCTGGACTCCATCCGCGAAGAAGTCGTCACCTCGCTCGCGCTCGGGCTCGGCCCCGAGCGGAACCTGCTGTCGTGGGGACCGGATCACACTCGCGTCGTCACCCTCGACTTCCCCGTCATCGACAACGACGAACTCGCGAAGATCCAGCACATCGACACGGCTCTGCCCGGTCGGACGTCTGTCACGATCCGCGGACTCTACCGTGTCGAAGCGGGACACAAGGGCATGCAGAAGCGTCTCGCGCAGATGTGCGACGAGGTCGATCAGGCGATTGAAGACGGCGCCGAGTTCATCGTGCTGAGCGATCGCGACTCGAACAAGGACCTCGCCCCGATCCCGTCGCTGCTGATGCTCGCCGCGGTGCACCACCACCTGATCCGCAACGAGACGCGCATGAAGTGCGGACTCGTCGTCGAGGCCGGCGACGTGCGCGAAGTGCATCACGTCGCGACGCTGATCGGGTACGGCGCGTCCGCCGTCAACCCGTATCTCGCGATGGAGACCGTCGAGTACCTGGTGCGTGCCGGCTACATCACGGGCATCCCGCCCGCGAAGGCGGTCAGGAACCTCATCTACGCGCTCGGCAAGGGCGTCCTGAAGATCATGTCGAAGATGGGGATCTCCACCGTTTCGTCCTACGCGGGTGCCCAGGTCTTCGAGGCCGTCGGCCTGTCGCACGACTTCGTGGAGCGGTACTTCACCGGCACCGAGAGCAAGCTCGGCGGCGTCGGGCTCGACGTGATCGCGACCGAGAACGCCGCCCGTCACAACTACGCCTACCCGCAGGATGCCGCCATCCGCGCCCATGAGCGGCTCTGGAACGGTGGGGAGTACCAGTGGCGCCGCGATGGATCGCCGCACCTGTTCAACCCTGACACCGTGTTCCGGCTGCAGCACGCCACACGTTCCCGCCGGTACGACATCTTCCGCGAGTACACCAAGCTCGTGGACGACCAGGCGAGCGAGCTCAAGACCCTGCGCGGGCTCTTCCGGCTGAAGACCGAGGGCCGCGAGAGCATCTCGATCGACGATGTCGAGCCGGTCTCGGCGATCGTGAAGCGGTTCTCGACCGGGGCGATGAGCTACGGCTCGATCTCGCGCGAAGCGCACGAGACGCTCGCCATCGCGATGAACAGCATCGGCGGCAAGTCGAACACCGGCGAGGGCGGCGAGGATGTCGATCGGCTGCTCGACCCCGAGCGCCGCAGCGCGATCAAGCAGGTCGCGTCGGGGCGCTTCGGAGTGACGAGCCTCTATCTCACCGAGGCCACCGACATCCAGATCAAACTCGCTCAGGGCGCCAAGCCCGGCGAGGGCGGACAGCTGCCGCCGACGAAGGTCTATCCGTGGGTGGCGCGCACGCGTCACGCGACCGCGGGCGTCGGGCTCATCTCGCCACCTCCGCACCACGACATCTACTCGATCGAAGATCTCAAGCAGCTGATCTACGACCTCAAGCGCGCCAACCCGAAGGCTCGGGTGCACGCGAAGCTCGTGAGCCAATCCGGGATCGGCGCGGTGGCCGCAGGCACCGCGAAGGCGCTGGCTGACGTCATCCTGGTCTCGGGTCACGACGGCGGCACGGGCGCGAGCCCGCTCAATTCGCTGAAGCATGCCGGCACACCGTGGGAGCTCGGCCTCGCCGAGACGCAGCAGACGCTCATGCTGAACGGCATGCGCGACCGCGTGGTGGTGCAGGTCGACGGGCAGCTCAAGACCGGCCGCGATGTGATCATCGGCGCGCTGCTCGGTGCCGAGGAGTTCGGGTTCGCGACGGCTCCGCTCGTCGTATCGGGATGCGTCATGATGCGCGTCTGCCACCTCGACACCTGCCCGGTGGGTGTCGCGACGCAGAACCCGGCGCTGCGCGCCCGTTTCAGCGGCAAGCCGGAATTCGTCGTGAACTTCATGGAGTTCATCGCGGAAGAGGTGCGCGAGTATCTCGCCGAGCTCGGATTCCGCTCGCTCGACGAGCTGATCGGCCACACCGAGCTGCTCGACGTGAACGGCGCCGTGCAGCACTGGAAGGCGAGCGGGCTCGACCTCGCTCCCGTGCTCAACGGCCCGGCCTTCGCCGAAGACGAGCCGCGCCGCAACACCCGCGAGCAGCTGCACGAGCTCGACAAGCACTTCGACGTGCCGCTGATCGAGCGCGCGCAGGATGTCATCGCGCACGGCGGCAACCTCACTGTCGACCTGCCGATCCGCAACACGGAGCGCGCGGTCGGCACGCTTCTCGGACACCACGTGACCAAGGCGCGCGGCGAGAACGGGCTGCCGTCCGGATCGATCGTCGTGAATCTGACCGGATCGGCCGGGCAGTCGTTCGGCGCGTTCATGCCCGCCGGAATCACTCTCCGCCTCGAAGGCGACTCCAACGACTACGTCGGCAAGGGGCTCTCGGGCGGGCAGATCGTGATCCGCCCACCGCGGCACGCGACGTTCGACGCGTCGAAGAACGTCATCGCCGGCAACGTGATCGGCTACGGCGCGACCCAGGGCACGATGTTCCTGCGGGGAGTGGTCGGCGAGCGATTCTTCGTCCGCAACTCCGGTGCCACCGCCGTCGTCGAGGGCGTCGGCGACCACGCGCTGGAATACATGACCGGCGGGCTCGCCGTCATCCTCGGTGCCACAGGCCGCAACCTGGGTGCCGGGATGTCCGGCGGCACCGCGTACATCTACAAGCTGGACTCCGCACTGGTCAATCGCGAGGCTCTCGCCGCAGGAGAGCTCGAACTCGGCGGACTCGGTGCGGGGGATGCCGCGATCCTGCGCGACCTGCTGGTGCAGCATGTCGCCGAGACGGACTCGACCTTGGCGGCCTCGCTCCTCGAGAACTTCGAGACCGAGCTCGACAACTTCGTGCGGGTGCTGCCCCGCGACTACGCAGCGGTGCTGCAGACCCGCCAGGAGGCGGTCGCCGAGGGGCTCGACCCCGATGGCGATGTCGTCTGGACCCGCATCCTGGAGGTGACAGGTGGCTGATCCCAAGGGCTTTCTGAAGGTCACGGAGCGGGAGCTGCCCCCGCGGCGACCGGTTCCGGTGCGCATCATGGACTGGAAAGAGGTCTACGAACCGGGTGACCCCAGCGTGCTGCGCCGCCAGGCGGGACGCTGCATGGACTGCGGCATCCCGTTCTGCCACAAGGGGTGTCCGCTCGGCAACCTGATCCCGGAGTGGAATGACCTCACCTGGCGCAACGAGGGTCGGTCCGCCATCGAGCGGCTGCACGCGACCAACAACTTCCCGGAGTTCACCGGTCGGCTGTGCCCCGCGCCGTGCGAGAGCGCGTGCGTGCTGGGGATCAACCAGCCCGCGGTCACGATCAAGCAGATCGAGGTCTCGATCATCGACGAGGCCTTCGCCAACGGCTGGGTCGAACCCGAGCCGCCGGGGCGTCTGACCGGCAAGACGGTCGCCGTCGTGGGATCCGGTCCCGCAGGGCTTGCGGCCGCGCAGCAGCTGACGCGTGCCGGGCACACCGTCGCCGTCTTCGAACGCGACGACCGCATCGGCGGGCTGCTGCGCTACGGCATCCCCGACTTCAAGATGGAGAAGCGCCACCTCGAGTCGCGATTGCGCCAGATGCAGGATGAGGGCACCCGATTCCGCGCCCGCGTCGAGATCGGCAAGGACATCTCGTGGAGCGACCTGCGGGCGCGCTACGACGCCGTCGTCATCGCCACCGGAGCGACGGTCCCGCGCGAACTCGCCATCCCGGGTCGCGACCTCGCCGGCGTCCACTTCGCCATGGAGTACCTCGTCGAGTCCAACCACGCCACGGCCGGCGACTCGGTGCCGAACCAGATCTCGGCTGAGGGCAAGCATGTCGTCGTGATCGGCGGTGGCGACACCGGCGCCGACTGCATCGGCACCGCCCACCGCCAGGGGGCTTTGAGCGTCACGAACCTCGCGATCGGTCGCCGCCCCCCGGGCGAGCGCCCCGAGCATCAGCCCTGGCCGATGACGCCGCTGCTCTTCGAGATGCAGTCCGCTCACGAAGAGGGCGGCGAGCGGTCATACCTCGCCTCGACCGTCGAGTTCGTCGGCAACGGACTCGGCGAAGTGCGAGGCCTGCGCGTCGCCGAGACCGAGTTCGTCGACGGCCGGCGCGTGCCCAAGAGCGGGACCGAGCGCGAGATCCCCGTCGACCTGGTGCTGATCGCCATGGGCTTCACCGGCCCGGAGCGCGCTCTTCTCGAAGAGCAGCTGGGCGCGCAGTTCACCGATCGCGGCAACGTTCTGCGGGCCGATGACTACCAGGCCACGGCGCCGGGCGTGTTCGTCGCCGGCGATGCCGGCCGCGGGCAGTCCCTCATCGTGTGGGCGATCGCCGAGGGCCGCGCGGTCGCAGCGCACGTCGACAAGTACCTCATGGGCGAGACGGAGCTGCCTGCTCCCGTTCACCCGACCGATGTCGCGATAGGTCTGCAGCCCGCGTAGGCTGGCCGAGGCTCTTCGCCACCGATACCCTCCCGGAGAATGAACAAGGATGAGACGCGCCAAGATCGTGGCCACGCTCGGCCCCGCCACCTCGTCGTATGAGATGGTCCGCGCGATCATCGAAGCCGGCGTCGACGTAGCCAGGTTGAATCTCAGCCACGGTGACTACTCGGTACACGACACCAACTTCGCCAACGTGCGCAAGGCGGCGGATGACGTGGGCCACGCGGTCGCCATCCTGGTCGACCTCCAGGGCCCCAAGATCCGTCTCGGCAAGTTCGCGGACGGCCCGCACGACCTCGCCGTCGGCGACATCTTCAAGATCACGGTCGAAGACATCCTCGGCACCAAAGAGATCGTCTCGACGACGTTCAAGGGCCTCCCGAACGACGTCAAGGCCGGAGACTTCCTGCTCATCGACGACGGCAAGGTGCGCGTCAAGGTCCTCGAGACCGACGGCACCGTCGTCACGACCGAGGTCATCGTCGCCGGACCGGTCTCGAACAACAAGGGCATCAACCTTCCGGGCGTCGCCGTGAATGTTCCGGCACTGTCCGAGAAGGACGAGGAAGATCTGCGCTGGGGCCTCCGGGCCGGGGCGGATCTCATCGCCCTCTCGTTCGTCCGGAGCGCTAAGGATGTGCAGCGCGTCCACGTCATCATGGCGGAGGAGGGGCGACACATCCCCGTCATCGCCAAGATCGAGAAGCCGCAGGCCGTCGACAACCTCGAGGAGATCATCGACGCGTTCGACGGCATCATGGTCGCCCGCGGCGACCTCGGCGTCGAACTGCCGCTGGAGGCCGTGCCGATCGTGCAGAAGCGTGCGGTCGAGCTCTGCCGCCGGATGGCCAAGCCTGTCATCGTCGCGACCCAGATGCTCGAGTCGATGATCGACAACCCCGTTCCGACGCGCGCAGAGACCAGCGACGTCGCCAACGCCGTGCTCGACGGGGCCGACGCGGTCATGCTCTCGGGTGAGACCAGCGTGGGGAAGTACCCGGTCGTCGTCGTCGAGACGATGGCGCGGATCGTCGCGTCGACCGAGGACCACGGTCTCGAGCGCATCGCGAAGCTGACGACGAAGCCTCGTACCCAAGGCGGTGCCATCACGCTCGCCGCGATGGAGGTCGCCGAGTTCGTCGATGCCAAGTTCCTCTGCATCTTCACCGAGTCTGGTGACACCGCACGCCGGATGTCGCGGCTGCGCCCCCACATCCCGATGATCGGCTTCACACCCGAGCCCGCGATCCGGCGCCGGATGGCCCTCACATGGGGAGTCCAGTCCACGCTCGTCGAGCACGTCGCGCACACCGACCGCATGTTCATCCAGGTCGATGACTACCTGCTCGCCAACGACCTCGCGAAGGTCGGCGACAAGGTCGTCGTGATCTCGGGATCCCCTCCGGGAATCATCGGGTCGACCAACGACATCCGCATCCACAAGGTCGGCGACGCCGTGCACGGCAAGGCGCCGATCTACAAGTCCGGCGAGTTGTAAGCCCAATCGTCTTCAGGATCGGTCGCGCTCGCTAGGCTGAGCGCGACCGATCCTTTTCGCAACTGGGGGGTACCTCGCATGTTCTTCTGGTGGCTGCTGTGGCTGTTCTACGTCGCCGCGTATATCTACGTCGTCATCCTGATCGTCTCGGACCTGTTCCGAGACGAGAAGCTGAGCGGCTGGCTCAAGGCCGTCTGGATCATCGTCCTGGTCTTCGTGCCGTTCCTGACGGCCCTGGTGTATGTCATCGCCCGCGGTAAGGGCATGGCCGAGCGCGCGGCCGCATCGAGGGGCTACACGATTGCGGAATCCGACGACTACAAGCCCACCGCGTCATCCACTCCGGCCGACGACATCGCAAAAGCGAAGGCGCTTCTGGATGCCGGAACCATCAGCCAGGGGGAGTTCGACGCGCTGAAGAGCAAGGCGCTCGGAAACCAGTACTTCGGCGCGTAGAGCGCAGCCCGGATGCCGGCCGCTGATCCGCCGGTGAGCGACCAGCCGCTGGCGCCCGCCGTCGTCGGTCGTCGCGTGCACTGGCTGGAGCTGTTCTTCGATCTGGTGATGGTGGCCTACATCGGCCAGATCGCCCACACGATGCACGGGGATCCGCGCTGGACCGACGCGCTCGTCTTCTTCGCACTGCTCGCAGCCGCATGGTGGGCCTGGGTCAATGCGACCATCACGATGAACCTGTTCGGTGCCCGGGTGACGCCGTCGATCTGGATCGCCGTCACGATCGCCATGATCGCGATCGGTGTGATGGCGGCCGCCGTACCCGACGCCCTCACCGAGCGCGCCGCCGCGTTCGCGATCGGCAATGCGGTGATTCGCTTGGTCTGGGCGCTCCCGTGGTTGCTCAAGCGCCGCACGACCGGCGCCCCGTGGTGGCGTCCCGTCGTCTACAGCGGCATTCCGGCGGCGCTGTGGCTCGCGTCGATCGCAGTGCCGCCGCCGTGGCAGTACCTGCTCTGGGCGATCGCCGTGGGCATCGAGATCATGCTGCTGGGCTTCCTCGGCCGTCAGCGCACCTGGCTGCGTGACCATCTCGACATCGATCACCTCGTCGAACGCGTCGGCCTGCTCGTCGTCATCGTGTTCGGCGAGTCCATTCTCACGATCATCGCGGACCTGGACGAGCACTGGGGCGCACCCGCCGGCGTCGCAGCGATCCTCGGCTTCGCCACCGTGTCGATGCTGGCGTGGATCTTCTTCGGATACGCCACGGTCGCCGTCGAGCGCGGACTCCGGCGATTGCAACTGCGGGGCAGCGTCGGCGGCCTGCGCGACACCGTGATGTACCTGCCGTTCTTCCTCATCGCCGGCATCGTGCTCTTCGCGGCGGGCCTCGGAACGGCGGTGGCGGATGCCGGGCACCACCTGCCCGTCGGAGCCGTCGTCTGCCTCGCCGGGGGAACCAGCCTGTTCTTCGCCACGAGCCTCGGCGAGTCCCTTCGCTACGGCGCGCCGTGGCGCGACATCGTGGTGTGGGGACCGGCCGGGGTGCTGCTGCCATGGGTGCTCGTGCCGCTGAGCACTGTGGTGACCGCCGAAGCGGTGGTCGCGGCATCCGCGATCGTGATCGCCATCATGCTCGGACTGAACGAGTTCAACTTCCGCCGCGTGCAGGCGCGGCTCGAGGCGGATGCTGCGCGAGGGGTGGACCGCCTCGCATCGTGAAAGAGCGCCGGCCCTGGTGGACCGGCGCCCTTTCTCTTGCGTACCGGTGGTGGGACTCGAACCCACATGCCCTCACGGGCAACCGATTTTGAGTCGGTCGCGTCTGCCATTCCGCCACACCGGCGCGGCTCGCGAACGACCATACCGTAGGATTCAAGTGTGACCGACCAAGAGCAGGCCAGTGGGTCTTCGACATCCGCCCCCCGTCGCGTCGTCGTCGCGGAGGATGAGTCGTTGATCCGCCTCGACATCGTCGAGATCCTCCGTGACAACGGATTCGACGTCGTGGGGGAGGCAGGCGACGGCGAGACGGCCGTCGCGCTGGCGACAGAGCTCCGTCCGGATCTGGTGATCATGGACGTGAAGATGCCGCAGCTCGACGGCATCTCCGCCGCCGAGAAGCTCAGCAAGAACCACATCGCGCCGGTCGTGCTGCTGACGGCTTTCAGCCAGAAAGAGCTCGTCGAGCGTGCCAGCGAAGCCGGCGCCCTGGCATACGTCGTCAAGCCCTTCACGCCGAACGACCTGCTTCCGGCGATCGAGATCGCTCTGGCGCGCTATGAGCAGATCATCACGCTCGAGGCCGAGGTCGCCGACATGGTCGAGCGCTTCGAGACCCGCAAGCTGGTCGATCGGGCGAAGGGCCTTCTGAACGAGAAGATGGGCCTGACCGAACCCGAGGCGTTCCGCTGGATCCAGAAGGCCTCGATGGATCGCCGCCTCACGATGCAGGATGTCGCCAAGGCGATCATCGAGCAGTTGGCACCCAAGAAGGGCTAGCGCCCGGTCTCCGCTCCACGCGGCTGCCCGATCCGGCGGATGTGGTTCGTGATCCGGATCGTCGAGCACCGGCGTCCGTGATCGTCGGTGACGACGATCTCATGCACGGCGATGGTCTTGCCGAGATGGACAGGCGTGCAGACCCCGGTGACCACGCCTGATGTGGCCGACCGCGTATGCGTCGCGTTGATGTCGACGCCCACGGCGAGCCGACCAGGGCCGGCGTGAAGGTTCGCGGCCATCGAGCCGAGCGATTCGCCGAGCACGACATACGCGCCGCCGTGCATGAGTCCGACCGGCTGGGTGTTGCCCTCGACGGGCATCGTCGCGACGCACCGCTCCAGCGTGAACTCCACGAACTCCATGCCCATCTTCTCCGCGAGTGCACCCATGCCGCGCTTGGTCGCCCAGTCGAGTGCGTCGACGTTCTCGGGGGTGTTCTCGGTCACGTCTCACCTCGGTGCGGCGCCCTCCAAGGGGCGGGATGGGGTGTCGTCCGCCCTGACTAGAGTTGCAGGGTGACGGACTCCGCAAAGCCTACCCTCCTCGTCGTGGACGGCCATTCGCTGGCGTATCGGGCCTTCTTCGCCCTTCCCGTGGACAACTTCTCCACGAAGGACGGCCAGCACACGAACGGGATCTACGGATTCCTGGCGATGCTCATCAACCTCATCAAGGCCGAGCAGCCGACGCACCTGGCGGTCGCGTTCGACACGTCGCGCCAGTCGTTCCGCACCCGCGAGTACAGCGAGTACAAGGCGAACCGCTCCGAGTCGCCGTCCGAGTTCAAGGGCCAGATCCCACTCCTGCAGGACTGCCTGGCCGCCATGAGCATCACTGTTCTCCAGAAGGAGGACATCGAGGCCGACGACATCCTCGCGACCCTCGCCACCCAGGGAGCCGAAGCCGGGTTCTCCGTTCTCGTCTGCTCCGGCGATCGCGACACCATCCAGCTCGTCGACGACGACATCACGCTGCTCTACCCGAACGTGCAGGGTGTCTCGCAGCTCAAGCGGTACGACACCGCCGCGGTGATCGAGCGCTACGGCGTGCGTCCGGAGCAGTACCCCGACATCGCGGCCCTCGTCGGCGAGACGAGCGACAACCTGCCCGGCGTTCCCAAGGTCGGCGAGAAGACCGCCGTCAAGTGGCTCGGCCAGTTCGGGTCGCTCGACGCGCTCCTCGAGAACGCCGACAAGGTGACGGGCGTGGTCGGCGCGAACCTGCGCGAGCACATCGAGGACGTGCGCCGCAACCGCACGCTCAACCGCCTGCTGCGGGATGTCGAGCTGCCCGTCGGTCCGCTCGACCTCGCCGTGCAGCCCATGGACGCGCAGGCCGTGCGCGACATCTTCGCCCGCCTGGAGTTCAAGACCCTCATCCCGCGCGTCGCCGAGCTCGCGGGCATCGAACAGCAGATGGCTGCCGTGACATCGGCCGCCGCCGTGCCCATGCCCGTCGCCGTGGAGCCCTCCCCGACCGACCTGAGAGCCTGGCTGGATGCAGCCGCCGGCGAGGTGGGCGTCACGATCACTCTCGAGGGCGGCCTTCCGAACCGGATCGGCTTCGCGACGGCGGATGCCGCAGCCGAGGCCTCGTGGACGCCCGAGGTGTCAGAAGCGATCTCGGGGTGGCTGGCCTCGGCCTCACCCAAGGTCTTCAGCGATGCCAAGCCACAGGTGAAGGCACTGCGACGAGCGGGGATCCGTCTCGGTGGGCTGGCATTCGACACCAGCGTGGCGGGGTGGCTGCTGCGTCCCAGCTTTCCCGACAAGACGCTCGCCGACCTGGTCGACCGCTACCTCGACGAGAAGCTGCCCGAAGCCGACCCTTCGCAGCTGGTGCCCGAGACCGAAGGTGCCACCCCCGGTCAGCTGTCCTGGTTCGCGCTGCGTGTCACGGCCGCTCTGCGGGCCGAGCTCTCGCCGAGCGTGGCAACGGTGCTCTCCGACATCGAACTGCCGACCCTGCTCGCGCTCGCGGACATGGAACTGGCGGGGGTCTCCGTGTCGCACGAGAAGCTCGCGGCATTCTCATCCGATCTGGGCGAGCGTGCCGACGCTTTCGCACTCGAGGCCTACGCCGCGATCGGCCGCGAGGTGAACCTGGGTTCACCCAAGCAGCTGCAAGAGGTGCTGTTCGACGAGCTCCATCTTCCGAAGACCCGCAAGACGAAGACCGGGTACTCGACGGATGCCGCGGTCCTCGCCGACCTGCAGGAGACCAATCCTCATCCCTTCCTGGACCTGCTGCTGCAGCATCGCGAGGCCACGAAGCTGCGCCAGATCATCGAGTCGCTCGACAGTGCCATCCAGAACCCGGCCAGCGGCGGCGATGGCCGGGTGCACACCACGTACGTGCAGACCGGAAGCCAGACCGGCCGGCTGTCGAGCACCGACCCGAACCTGCAGAACATCCCGGTGCGCACGAGCGAAAGCCGCCGCATCCGTGCCGCCTTCCAGGTCGGCGACGGGTACGACACGTTGCTGACCGCCGACTACTCGCAGATCGAAATGCGCATCATGGCGCACCTGTCGGAAGACCCGGGTCTCGTCGAGGCGTTCATCTCGGGCGAAGACCTGCATCGCTTCGTCGGAGCCCGCGTGTTCGGAGTGCAGCCCGAAGAAGTGACCTCGGCGATGCGCACGAAGGTCAAGGCCATGTCGTACGGCCTGGTGTACGGTCTCTCCGCGTTCGGCCTGTCGAAGCAGCTGCGCATCGAGCAGGCCGAGGCCAAGCAGCTCATGATGGAGTACTTCGCCCGCTTCGGCGCGGTGCGCGACTACCTCCGATCCTCGGTCGAGCGCGCGAAGATCGACGGCTACACCGAGACGATCTTCGGCCGTCGCCGCCCCTTCCCCGACCTCGCGAGCCCTAATCGCGTGCTGCGCGAGAACGCCGAGCGCGCGGCGCTCAATGCGCCGATCCAGGGCAGCGCCGCCGACATCATGAAGATCGCGCTCTTCCGCATCCACGACGACTTCGCCTCGCATGAGCTCCGCTCCCGCGTGCTGCTTCAGATCCACGACGAGCTCGTGGTGGAGATCGCGCCGGGGGAGTGGGATGCCGCCGAGCGCATCGTCCGCGATCGGATGGGCGGCGCGGCCGAGCTGACGGTGCCGCTCGATGTGCAGATCGGTCGCGGCGACGATTGGAATGACGCCGGTCACTGACCGGCGTTTGGCGCGTCGGGTGCCCGATCCTTAGGCTCGAAGGCATGACAGAAGCCACACGCACGCCCACGCAGATCGACACGATCGCAGACGCCTGGGTCGACACACTCGCCGAACTCGAACCCGGCCTCGCCACCTACATCGGTCGATTCGAGCACAACGATCGGTTCGCCGACTACAGTCCGGCCGGACAGCAGCGCCTCGCAGACGAGGCCCGCACAACCGTTCAGGCCTTGACCGCCGCCGTTCCCACCGATGACATCGACGTCGTCACCAAGCTGGACCTGGTCCGTGAGCTCGAACTCGAACTCGAGGTCATCGACTCCAAGTGGAACCTGCGAGACGTCAACGTCATCTCGTCGCCGGCGCAGAGCATCCGATCGGTCTTCGACATCATGCCGACCGCGACGACCGACGACTGGTCCGTCATCGCGAGGCGCCTCGCGGCGCTTCCCGCCGCCATCGATGGTTACATCGAGTCGCTGCGCGAGGGCATCGCACAGGGCATCGTTCCCGCCCGCCGCCAGGTCGGCGAGGTCGTGTCGCAGATCGGCCGCTACACGGGCGACACCGGGTATTTCGCCACGTTCGCGAGCAACGCCGCACCGGACGAGGGCCAGCTGCCGGCTTCCATCGCCCGGGAACTCGCCGTCAGCTCCAACGCAGCCCGCGTGGCGTACGACGAGCTCGCGCAGTTCCTGAGTGGCGAGCTCGCTCCCGCCGCGAGCGAGAAGGATGCTGTCGGCCGCGAGCTGTACGCCCTGCAGTCGCAGCGGTTCCTCGGCGCGACGATCGACCTCGACGAGACCTACGAGTGGGGCGTCGAAGAGCTCGCGCGGATGGTCGCCGAGCAGGAGTCGATCGCGAACGAGATCAAGGCCGGCGCCTCGGTCGAAGAGGCCGTCGCCTTCCTGGAGCAGGACGAGAGCCGCAAGCTGCACGGCACCGATGAACTGCAGCGGTGGATGCAGGAGACCAGCGACCGCGCCGTCGCCGAGCTCGGCAAGACGCACTTCGACATCCCCGAGCCGATCCGTCGTCTGGAGTGCATGATCGCGCCCACGAAGGAAGGCGGGATCTACTACACCGGTCCGACCGACGACTTCTCCCGTCCCGGCCGGATGTGGTGGTCGGTGCCCGAGGGCGTCGAGTCGTTCGACACGTGGCGCGAGCTGACGACCGTGTACCACGAAGGCGTTCCCGGTCACCACCTGCAGATCGCGCAGGCGGTCTACAACCGCGCACAGCTCAACTCCTGGCGGCGGCTCCTCGGCGGCTCGTCCGGCCACGCCGAAGGCTGGGCCCTCTACGCCGAGCGCCTCATGGAGCAGCTCGGATACCTCGACGATCCCGCAGACCGGCTCGGGATGCTCGACGGGCAGCGCATGCGCGCCGCACGTGTCGTGCTCGACCTCGGCGTGCACCTCGAGAAGCCGCGGCTCGACGGGAAGGGCACATGGGATGCGGATTACGCGCTGGACTTCATGCGCGCGAACGTCAACATGCCGGACGAATTCGTGAAGTTCGAGGTCAACCGCTACCTGGGCTGGCCCGGCCAGGCACCGTCGTACAAGGTGGGTCAGCGCATCTGGGAGCAGCTGCGCGACGATGTCGCCGAGCGCGAGGGAGCGGCATTCTCGATCAAGGACTTCCACAAGCGCGCGCTCGACATCGGCGGAGTCGGACTCGACACGCTGCGTGAGGCGCTCTCGCGCTGACGACCTTCGACAGGCTCAGGGACCGACAGGCTCAGGGACCGCTTCGACAGGCTCAGGGACCCCTCCGACAGGCTCAGGGACCGACAGGCTCAGGGACCGACAGGTTCAGGGACCGACGGGGTCAGGGACTGCCTTGTTCGGTCGCTGAGCCCGTCGAAGCGCGCGCCAGCAGTCGCGCGACCTCCTCGTCCGTCGTCTGGGTGAAGTCGTCGTAGTACTGGCCGACGGCCCAGAAGTCGCGCATGCGGTGCGGGCACACGAACTCGTCCACGACCGCCGCGTCCGCGACCCACGTCTCGGGAGCGACGGGGACGGCGAGCACCATGCGCTCCGGACTCTCGGCATGCAGCGCCTGGCAGGCTGCCGAGGCGGTCGCGCCGGTGGCGACTCCGTCGTCCACGACGATCGCGATGCGCCCGGCGATCGCGGCACCCGTTCGCGGGAAGGCCCGAAGCCGGCGGTTCAACTCGATGCGCTCGAGGTCTTCGACGATGGAGAGTTGTTCCGGACTGACCCCGCCTGCCCGCACCGCGTCCGGGTTCACGACGCGCACACCCTCAGCGATGGCTCCCACCGCGAACTCCTCATGTGACGGAGCACCGAGCTTGCGGACGACCGCGACATCGAGCGGCAGCCCCAGCTGCCGTGCCACCTCGGCTGCGACCACGATGCCGCCGCGCGGGATGCCGAAGACGACGGCATCCGCGCCATGCCACTGGGTGAGCGACTCGGCGAGTTCGCGCCCCGCGGCGGTGCGGTCGGCGAAGATGGCCATGCGCCAACGCTACGCCCGCGGCATCCGGCTGTCTCGGGAATGGTGACCGCACGCCCGTCGTTCTATGCAATTGCATGGAAAGGATCTCCACATGAACGAACCGGCCGCAATCGAACTCGGTCTCGACACCTTCGGCGATGTGACGCGCGACGAATCGGGCGCTGTCCTGAGTGACGCCGAGACCATCCGCAACGTCGTCGAGCAGGCCGTGCTCGCAGATGCGGTCGGGCTCTCGTTCTTCGGCGTCGGAGAGCACCATCGACCGGAGTTCGCGGTCTCGAGCCCCGAGATCGTGCTCGCGGCTGCGGCGGCGCGCACCGCGAACATCCATCTCGGCACCGCCGTCACTGTGCTCTCGAGCGATGACCCGGTGCGGGTCTACGAGAAGTTCGCGACGCTCGATGCTGTGTCATCCGGCCGCGCCGAGGTGATCCTGGGCCGCGGCTCGTTCATCGAGTCTTTCGCACTCTTCGGCTTCGATCTGCGCGACTACGAGGTGCTCTTCGACGAGAAGCTCGAGCTCTTCTCACGACTTCTCGAAGAGAAGCCGGTCACGTGGCAGGGCACGACCCGAGCCGCCCTCGATGCGGCCGACGTGTTCCCGAAGACCGACAACGGATTGAAGGCATGGGTGGGAGTCGGTGGCACACCCGAGTCGGTCGTACGCGCAGCACGTCACGGGTTCGGGCTCATGCTGGCCATCATCGGGGGTCCGGCGGCGCGCTTCCGCCCGTTCGTCGACCTGTACCACCGCTCACTCGAATCGTTCGAGCGCGACAGCCTGCCGGTGGGCGTTCACTCGCCCGGCCACATCGCCGAGACCGACCAGCAGGCGTGGGATGAGGCGTATCCGGGCTTCGAGGCGATGAACAACACGATCGGCCGTGAGCGCGGCTGGCCCGCCTACAGCCGCATGCGGTTCCAGCACGATGTGGGCCCCGAGGGCGCGCTCTATGTGGGCTCGCCCGAGACCGTGGCGCGAAAGATCGCCGATACGGTCGGCTCACTCGGAATCCAGCGGTTCGACATGAAGTTCTCCACCGGCACGCTGTCGCACGAGAAGATGATGCGCTCGATCGAGCTCTACGGCACCCGGGTGGCGCCACTCGTGCGCGACCTGCTGTCCTGACAGATCGCACCTCTGCGCGGGCATGAGCGCCCACCCCGCGTGCGGCATCCGTAGCATGTCACCATGACGGATGCCGGTACGCGCACGTCGCTGACACTCTCGGAGCGCCTCGACCGACTGCCCTTCACCCGCTCGCACCTGCGCGTGCTGACAGGTTCGGGGCTCGGCTGGGCGCTCGACGCGATGGATGTCGGCCTCATCTCGTTCATCATCGCGGCGCTGGCCGCGCAGTGGAGCCTGCAGCCCGGCGAGACGGCGTGGATCGCCTCGGTGGGATTCATGGGCATGGCGATCGGTGCGAGCCTCGGTGGCCTCCTCGCCGACCGGTTCGGCAGACGCCGGGTCTTCGCCGTGACACTCCTGATCTACGGACTCGCGACCGGGGCGAGCGCGCTCGTCGGCGGCCTGGCTGCGCTGCTCGTGCTCCGGTTCCTGGTGGGCCTCGGACTCGGCGCGGAGCTGCCGGTCGCCTCGACCTACGTCAGCGAACTCGCACCGGCGCGCATCCGCGGCAGGCTGATCGTGATCCTCGAGGCGTTCTGGGCGATCGGCTGGACCGCGGCGGCTCTCATCGGCTTCCTCGTGATCCCCGCCTCGGAGAACGGCTGGCGCTGGGCCTTCGCACTGGGCGCGATCCCGGCTGCTTATGCGCTGGTCGTCCGGTGGGGGCTTCCGGAGTCCGCGCGCTGGCTCGAGCGACGCGGCCGACATGCCGACGCCGAGGCCGTCGTGGCAACATTCGAGAGATCGGCCGGGCGGGCGTCGCCCGTCGATACTCCGACCGCGGCAGACGTGGCCCCGCCGGCGGCGACCTCCGCCGGCGGTCGCCTCGCAGCGCTGTGGTCGTCTGAGTTCCGCGTCCGCACCGCATGCCTGTGGCTGGTGTGGTTCTGCGTGAACTTCTCGTACTACGGCGCGTTCATCTGGATACCGTCGATCCTCGTGGCGCAGGGCTATGACCTGGTGCGCTCGTTCGGCTTCACGCTCATCATCACGCTCGCCCAGCTGCCGGGTTACGCCTTGGCGGCCTGGCTCATCGAAGTGTGGGGGAGAAGGCTCACCCTTTCGGTGTTCCTCGTCGGATCCGCGGTGGCCGCCGTGTTCTTCGGAACGGCGATCACCGAGTTCTCGGTGATCGCCGCGGGCATGGCTCTGTCGTTCTTCAACCTCGGCGCCTGGGGAGCTCTGTACGCCGTCACGCCCGAGATGTATCCGACCTCCCTGCGGGCGACCGGGTCGGGCTGGGCAGCCGGGGTGGGCAGGATCGCCTCGATCGTCGCACCGCTCACGGTTCCGCTCCTGCTGGTCACCGGCGGTGCTCCGGTGCTGTTCACGGTGTTCGCGGCCTTCTTCACCATCGCTGCGGCCGCAGCCTGGGGTCTCGTCGACCGGCGAGGACGGGCGCTCGACGACCGGTGATCGACGTAGGCTGTGCGGATGGCATCCGTTCGCTTCGTCGCCATCGGCGACTCGTTCACAGAAGGCGTCGGCGACGAGCTGCCTGACGGACGCGTGCGCGGGTGGGCCGACATCACCGCGCAGGGCTGGGCGGATGCCACCGCCGAAGCGGTCGAGTACGCCAACCTTGCGATCCGGGGGCGGCTCGTATGGCCGATCGTCGACGAGCAGCTCGAACCAGCCCTCGCATTGAAGCCGACCCATCTGTCGTTCAACGGCGGAGGCAATGACATGCTCCGCCCTCGCACGAGCGTCGCACGCGTCGTGGAGGCGTTCACGCACGTGTCGCGGCGCTGCGATGAGGAGGGCGTGCAGCTGATCATCCTGTCCGGCGCGAACCCCTCCGGCCAGCTGCCCCTGGGCCGGGTGTTCCAGCGTCGCGGGGACCTGCTGACGGAGGCCGTGTCGGCGGTGTTCGCGGATCGCCCCGATATCGTGCGGGCATTCAACTGGCCCGACCGCGAACTGTCGACGGCCGCGTACTGGTCCGAGGACCGCCTCCACATGAGCGCTCGGGGTCATCATCGCGTCGCCGCGCGCGTGCTCACCGCGCTCGGGATGGAGCCTCCCGCGGAATGGTGGTCGCTGCCGTCACTGCCGGCCACCTCCGCTCGCGGCGCTGCGTACTACCGGCAGCACGTCGGACCCTGGGTGCGCCGCCGCCTCACCGGCACGTCGTCGGGGGACGGACGCGAGCCGAAGTACGCGGCGTGGACGACGTTCGAGCCGCTGCACGGCTGACACTCGGCCGCGCGCAGTCGCCGTCATCCGTCGGGGGCGACCGGTGCGTACTCCGACCTGATCGGGTTCACCCCCACATCCCGTGGTCGACGAGGTGACGCCCGGGACCACGGCATCGGCCGCGAGCACTGCGCCGGCGGTCGCTCAGCGCGGCCCACTCACCGAGTAGACGAGTTCGGCGAACTGCCCGGCCTGGCGCGCGGACTCGAGGCTCAATCGATCCGACTCGATGCGACGGGGGAGGAGCGGGCGGCCCGAGGCCAGGGTCACCGGCGCCACCGAGACCCGGATCTCGTCCAGGAGTCCCGCGTCGGCGAACTGGCCCACCAGGTCGCCACCTCCCACGAGCCACACGTCGCGATCGCCCGCGGTGGCACGGACCTCATCCCAGATGGCCACGACGTCGCCGGAGCGGAACCGGATGTCGGCGTCCGCGACGACGCCGAGCTCACGCGAGCTCATCACGAACGCCGTCTGATCGGCGTAGAACCACTTCTCCGGGTGCTCTGCGAGGCTCTCATGCGCGAGGAGCCACTCGTAGGTCGTGGAACCCATCACGAGCGCTCCGATGCCCTTCAGAAAGCCCCCGAATTCATTCTCGGCTCCTTCTGCTCCGGGAACCGTGAACAGCCACGACAGTGAGTCCTGGTCATCCGCCAGAAAGCCGTTGAGAGTCGTGGCGGTGTTGAAGATGACTTTGGTCATGGCGCACACCGTACCGCGACCCCTCGACGTCGCCGGAAACCGGGGGTTGACGAGTATTCAACCGTTTGGTATTGTACTGATCAGTTGAATACGACGATTCCAGAGGAGGATGACGATGGCTGGCGATCAGCTCAGTGCGACATTCTCAGCCCTCGGCGATCCCACCCGGCGGGCGATCCTCGCGCGTCTGAGCGACGGCGAGGCGACGGTGGGGGAGCTGGCGGCACCCTTCGACATGACGCTGGCGGCGGTGTCGAAGCACCTCCGTGTGCTCGAGGCCGCAGGACTCGTCACCCGCGGCCGTGACGCGCAGTTTCGGCCGGCCCGTCTCAACGCACGCCCGCTCGCCGCGGCATCCGAATGGATCGGCGACTATGCCCGCTTCTGGGGCGACAGCCTCGGCGCACTCGACCACTACCTCAACGCATTTCAACAGCTCCGCACGACAGCCGATGACAAGGAGAACAACCATGGCTGAGTACTTCACCATCACCCGCACACTGAGCGCACCCCGCGAGCTCGTGTTCGAGGCGATCACCAAGCCCGAGCACTTCGCGGTGTGGTTCGGCACGGCAGCCGTCGAGGTGCCGCGCGAGAGCCTGACCATGGATGTGCGACCCGGCGGCGACTTCCGTGCCGCGATGCTGCTGCCCGACGGCAACCGCATCGACTGGTCTGGTTCGTACGTCGAAGTCGACCCGCCGTCGCATCTCGCGATGACGCTGAGCGACCAGCCGGGAGACGACACCGGCCTCCCCGTGCTGTTCGATCTCGAGGAGGTCGACGGCGGCACGCAGCTCACCATCAGTCAGGATCGCTCCGACTTCACCGACGCGCAGGTCGCGGCGACCATCGCCGGATACAACGCCTTCATCGACGACATCGAGCGGGTGGTCGCGGGTCTGCCGTCGGCCTGATCGATCGACCCCGCTTCACAGGGCGCCCGCGCGACGGAGCGCGCTCATCGCGAGCACGCTCCCCGCGCGGGCGCTGTCGTAGGCCGTCGCGCCCGCGACCGCGGCGGTGAGGTATCCGGCGGCGAAGGCGTCGCCGGCTCCGGTCGAATCGAGCACATCGGGGACTCGATCGACCGGCACCTCGAGGCTCTCGCCTCCGAATCGCACGACGGCGGGGTCGCCACCGCGCTTCACGACATAGACCACGGACCCGGCCGGTTCGCATCTCAGCTCCACGGCGAGAGCGGCCTCGTCGGCATTCGCGAAGACGACGGACGGCGCCACCTCGGCGATGATGCCGTTCAGCACCTCCCCGCCGAGTGCGCGCATCGTGGCGGTGCTCGAAAGATCCAGGCTGACCGGGACTCCGCGCTCTGCCAGGCCGCGCGTCACTTCGAGCAGCGCCTGCCGCGAGCGAGGGGAGGTGAACCCATAGAGCGGAAGGTGAACCCACTCGGCATCCGTCAGCCACGACGCATCGATCGGCCCGAGCTCGGCCGCTGCGCCCCGGTCGGTGATCATGGTTCGTTCCCCGACGGCGTCGACCAGGACGACGATCGCGCCGGTGCGACCCGTCCGCTGCACCCGTGCGTCGACGCCGGCATCCTCGAGGTCGCGCACGAGCGTGCGCCCGAGCGTGTCGTCGCCGACGCAGCCGATGAAGCGGACCGGATGCCGCGACACGGCCGCGACGGCCACATTGGCGGCACTCCCACCGCGAGTCAGCCGCACCTCCGCGGGGTTGTCCGTTCCGCGCTCGAGCATCGAGCCGCCGAGCACGATGAGGTCGGCGACGAGGTCGCCGATGACGACGAGCATCAGCGCGCCGCCGCGAGCGCGACGGCGATCTCGGCACCCAGCGCGACATTGCCGCAGTACACGTCGACATTCACGTCGAGGCTGCGACCACCGGTCTCGCGCTGGATGAAGTCGAGCAGGAACGGCGTCGTGTCGTGTCCTTCGATCCCACCCTCGGCGGCCGCGGCCAGCGCACGGGCGAGGACCTCGTCGTGCAGTTCGGGCGGCAGCTCGCGCTCGGCCGCCACGGGGTTCGCCACGAGCAGAGTGGATGCGATGCCGAGCGCGTCGCGAACACGAGCGATATCGGCTATCTCGGAGGGAGAGTCCACTTCGTATTCGATGTCGTGCCCCGAGTCGGCGATGTAGAAACCCGGGTAGTCGGTCGTCCGGTAGCCCACCACGGCGAGGTTCAAGGTCTCGAGACGTTCGAGGGTGAGCGGGATGTCGAGAATCGACTTGACGCCGGCGCTGACGACGACGAGGGGAAGAGTCGCGAGCGTGCCGAGATCCGCGGATTCGTCGAACGTCTGCTGCGCGCCACGATGCACGCCGCCCAGACCGCCGGTCGAGAACACCCGGATTCCGGCGCGATGGGCCAGGTGCGCGGTCGCTGCGACAGTCGTGCCGGCGCTCAGGCCCTTGACAGCCGCGACCGCGAGGTCGCGGAGGCTCGCCTTGACCACGCCATCGGACGTCGAAAGACGCTCGATCTCCCGCGGCGAGAGCCCGACCGTCGGCACGCCGTCCACCACGCCGATCGTCGCAGGCACGACGCCCAGATCGCGCACCAGCTGCTCTGCCAGCCGCGCCACCTCCAGGTTGCGTGGTCGAGGCAGTCCGTGCGTGAAGATCGTCGATTCGAGCGCCAGCACCGGCGAACCCTCGTCGACGGCCGCACGCACCTCATCAGACACCCTCAGACCCGTCATGCCGTCATCCTTTCGTCCGGAGTCAGCACATTGCCGCATCCTGTGTCAACCCCTTGGCAGTCTGCCACGTCATCGACCAACCTGATGTGCAAGGCGCTTCGCGCCGTCTACGAGGGGTGCGTCGTCGCAATCCCCGGAAAGGAATCCTCGCATGAGCATCGGAGCAGGCATCCTGCTGTTCGCCATCGGAGCCATCCTCGCGTTCGCCGTGAATGTGCAGGTCGACTGGGTGAACCTCGACATGGTCGGCTACATCCTGATGGCGGCGGGAGCTGTCGTCTTCATCATCGGTCTCGTACTGGTGATGCGTCGCCGTCAGGTCGCGAGCACAACGCGCACATCCGTCGACCCCGTCGCGGGCGAACGGGTGACGCAGCGCTCCACGAGCGCGACCCCGGACGACACCACCATCTGAGACCACTCAGCGGTTTTGAGCCCGGACCAGGGTGGTTGTCGCAACCCCGGTCCGGGCTCTTTCGCTGCCTGCAGACCGAGCTCGTGCGTACGGACACCCTCTTGACCTCAACGTGCGGGCGGAGGAAGGTGTTGGCCAGCTGCGATGACGATGGAGCGTGCAGTGGTGTTCTGATACGTCATGGGCGGCACATCCATACCCCGGCCGCACGACGAACGCTTGCCGAGCGACCGGTACCGACGAATGTCGACCGGAGGAACTCATGAGAATCAGAAGAACACTGCTCTCGGGGACAGCCATCACCGCCCTCGTCCTGTCAACGCTCTTCGCGCCCGCGATGGCGAGCGCGGCGACACCCGCGACCGGCCGAGGGCACGGCGGAGGCGGCGGACCTGTCGAATCGCTTCTCGCTTCGGGACTGCAGGGGGCCAGCGGCAGCACGATCGGTCCTGACGGCGCGCTGTACGTCGCCGAAGGGGCGATCGGCCAGGTCACGCGCATCGACGTGCACACCGGAGCGAAGTCCGCGTATGTGACGGGCTTGCCACGCCCGGCGATTCCCATCGGCGGGGCGATCGACGTCGCCTTCCTCGGCCGGACGGCGTACGTCCTGGTGGCGAATGTGGGTGACGACGTCCCCGGCGACGACGACGTGCCGGGCGACTCCGTCAACGACGTCGATGGCATCTATCGCATCGATGACTCCGACAGCTTCACGGTGATCGCCGACATCGGCGACTGGTCGCTGCAGAACCCACCACCGCCGGACATCGACTTCTTCCTCTTGCGTGGTGTGCAGTTCGCCATGGAGCCGACCAAGGGCGGTTTCCTCGTGACCGACGGTCACCACAACCGGGTGGTCAAGGCGTCGCTCAACGGCGACGTCCGCCTGGTCGAGCAGTTCGACAACATCGTGCCGACCGGCCTCCAGACGATCGGACGACTGGTGTTCATGGCCGAGGCGGGCCCGGTTCCGCACGATCCTGCGACGGGCAAGGTGGTCGCGTTCGGGCTGCGGAATCCGCAACCGCGAGTCGTGGCATCCGGATACAGCCTCCTGACCGACGTGGAAGCCGGCGCATGCGGGCTCTACGCGGTGTCGCAGGGCGACTCACCGGGGATCGTGGATCCGGGTTCTCCCGCGCTACCTGACAGTGGCGAACTTCTCAAGGTCAACCGGAACGGAACGTTCTCGGTGGTCTCCGATGGGCTGGATCTTCCGATCTCGGTCAGCTTCAAGCGGGACACCGCGTACGTGGTCACGCTCGAGGGCGAGGTGTGGAAGGTCAGCGACGTCTCCAGCGCGGGCAAGCATCACCGGGGAGGCGGCTGCGCCGGCAACGGCTATCATGGCACCTGGTGACAGTCGCTCGAACGGCCCGGCAAGGCGTCTTGCGTAAACGTCATACCGGGCCGTTCGGGTCTGCCACGAAGCTGCGACCATGACTCACTCGACACCCACCCGAACCGCACTGGTCCTCGGCGGCGGCGGATCGACCGGCAATGCCTGGCTGATCGGCGTCGTCGCCGGTCTCTATGACGCCGGGCTGGACGTGACCACCGCCGACCTGACCGTCGGCACCTCAGCCGGCGCGACGGCCGCCGCCCAGATCGCGGGCGCGCCCGCTCCCGAGCTGTTCGCCGCGACGGTTGCCGCGGCGCCCCCGCAACGGCGCGGCGAGGGAGGATCAGCCCGCGGACGCGGTCCGGCCGGCGCCGCGGCGGACCACATGCAGAAGGTGCGAGACGTCATCGCCGCCGCGGCGGATGCGGCCGACTTCCGCCGCCGAATGGGCGCGGCGGCACTCGAAGCGGATGCGGCGTCGGACGGCGCCGGAACGGCGCGGTGGCGCGCGACCGTCGCCGCTCGGCTGGCCAGCACGCGGTGGCCGGAACGGCTCATTCAACTCACCGCGGTCGATGCCCGCACCGGCGAACCAGTCGTGTTCGACCGCGACAGCGGCGTCGACCTGGTCGACGCCGTCGCGGCCAGCACCGCCGGCGGTGGCTTCGCCTACGGCATCGGCGACCGCAGGTACATCGACGGCGGCTACCGCACCAACGCCGACAACGCCGATCTGGCAGCGGGCTTTGAGCGGGTGCTGGTAATCGCGCCGCTCGGCGGCGTGTGGTGGACGCCGCCGGAGTGGGGCACCCAGCTCGCCACGCAGGTCCACGAGCTTCGCGCCGTCGGCAGCCTCGTCGAGACGATCTTTCCCGACAGCGACGCCGAGCACCTGTTCGGCGCCAACGCGATGGATCACTCGCTGCGTCCCGCGGCGGCGACCTCCGGGCATGAACAGGCGACAGCGCTCCATGCGCGGCTTGAGGAGTTCTGGCGCTGAACGTGCTGAATCAGCCGTCGTAGGTCACGGCGGGGGTGGACCGGATGCCGCGGCCTGCGCAGCTTCGAGCCGCTCGAACGCGCCGGGACCGGCGCGCGGCTTCGGCGGGGCATCCAGGTGGCGGACACGGAGCTCGTCCATGAGCTCCTCGAGGAATTCAGGACCCCCGTCGCGCATGAACTGCTGCGCGGTGGGGGACTGACCCTCGCCGGAGCGCCAGTTCAGGCCCCAGTTGCCCAGGGCGTAAAGGATCGGCAGGGTCTGGATGCCGGCTTCCGTCAGGCTGAAGCGCGCGCGCTGTCCTCGGGCCGCCGTGCCGCGGGTGAGGATCCCCGCGTCGAGGAGGCGCTTCAGGCGGTCAGCGAGGATGTTCGAAGCGATGCCCTCGGGCGACCCCGTGAGCAGTGCGCGGAAGTAGCGGCGGTCACTGAAGATGACGTCGCGCAGAACGAGCAGCGACCATCGATCTCCGAGCACCTCGACGGCGGCGGTGATCGGACTCCCAGAGATCGGTTCCACGACGCCCTCCTTGACAGCTATGGAGTTCTCACTATAGTGATTGCAGAACGCAATCACTATGGAGGAGCCGTGGGCCGCTTCGTGTACTCGATGAACGTGTCCCTCGACCTGCGGATCGAGCAGGTTGCGGGGGACAACGGCGCGGGGGAGTGGATGCGCATCGACGAGGAACTCCATCGCGAGTTCAATGCCCGTGCCGAGGAGGTCGAGCTGATCGTCCACGGGCGGATCTTCTACGAGACCATGGAGGAGTTCTGGCCGAGCGCACGCGAAGACGCATCGCTGCCGGACTTCCTGCGGGAATACGGCGAGATCTGGACCGCCAAGCCCAAGGTGCTCGTATCGCGCACCCGCCACAACGCGGACCACAACACCCGGATCATCGGGGGAGACGATGCGATGGGCCAGCTCGCAGCGCTGCGCGCCGAGACCGACGGGACGATCGGGGTGGGCGGCGCCGATGTGGCGACGCAGCTGTTGCGCGCGGGTCTGCTCGATGAGCTGCTGGTGACCACCCATCCCGCCATTCTGGGGTTCGGAAGGCCGTTGTTCGACGACTACGACCAGCCGATCGAACTGGAGCTGCTCGAGCAGCGATCGTTCGCATCGGGCGTCACCATGCATCGCTACGCCATCGTCGATGCCGGAGGGGAAGGCTGATGCTCACGCAGGCAGTGGATGGTGTGCTCGTGCACCAGAGCGAGTGCATCCAGAGCAACGCCGTGGTCGTTGCGGGGGAGACAGGTGTTCTGCTGATCGACCCCGGCATCACGCGGGACGAGCTGATCACCATCGCGAACGATCTTCGCGACCTCGGGCAGCGCGTGGAGGTCGGCTTCTCGACGCATCCCGACTGGGACCACGTGCTCTGGCATCCGGAGCTCGGCGATGCGCCCCGCTACGGCACAGCCCGCGCCGCGGCATCCATCCGCGAGTTCCTGTCGAACGCGGACTGGGAGGACCAGCTGGCCGAGGGGCTGCCGCCGGAGTTCGCCGACGACATCCCACGAGACCTGCTCGGCCTGATCATCGGCCTGCCGGAGGGGACGACGCAGGTTCCGTGGGATGGCCCTACGGTCCGGATCATCGAGCATCGGGCGCACGCCCAGGGTCACGCGGCGCTGCTGATCGAGGAGGGTCGAGTCCTCGTCGCGGGCGACATGCTCTCGGACGTCCTGGTTCCGATGCTCGACCTCCACGGGGCCGCCGACCCGATCCAGGACTACCTGACAGCCCTGCGAATGATCGAGGATGCCGCGCGCGGCGTGGACGTCGTGATCCCGGGCCACGGATCCGTCGGCGGATCAGCGGAGCTGCGCGAAAGGATCGCACGGGATCGGGCATACGTGGAGGCGCTGCGGGACGGCACGGATGTCAGCGACCCGCGGCTCGACTCGCCGGAGCCCGGGTGGGAATGGGTGAGTTACGTGCATGAGGGGCAGCGAGAACGCGTCGCTCAGGCGTGAGTGGGGACGAGCCCGCCTCGCGACCGGGGAGTGACCCCACTGCGCTCGGATTCACGGGATCTGACATAATGTGCATTATCGGCTATTGCTCATCGACATCGAAGTCTCGGACATCCGGATCGCACGGAGCGCACGCAGATGAACCGACGCCCAGCTGCGGAACGGGATCCATTGCTCGGATATCTCGTCCGGCGACGCGCCGGCACCGTATCGCTGGACGATCTCGTCATTCAGTCGGCGCTCTGAGGTCGGCATCACGTCGGGCGCGTTCGCACCACGGATGACGACCAGTTCTGCCGCGAACGGGCCGAGACCCTTGATCTGCCGAACCAGATGCATGGCGTCGGCCGGAGCCAGCGACCGCAGGTGGGCTCCGTCGAGAACGCCGTCCAACGCGGCTTCGGCGACGGCGTGAAGGTACTCGCTCTTCCGTCCCGGCAGGTCGACATCCAGCGTTCGCAGTACGCCCGGCGCGGGGAACGCACCGTCGTCGCCGTGGTTCTCGATCAGCGATCTGCGCAAGGATGCCGCCTGCGTCATCTGGATGCGTTGCGACAGCACGGCCCATGCGGCGGCTTCGTAGGGCGAATGGAAGCCGCAAGGCCGCAGTCCCGGGAGCTGCTTCTGGGCGTCGGCGATGACGGGATCGCGGCGGCCCACGTCGGGCCAGCCCCTGGCGTCGATGTCCAGCGACAGGAACCGCCCCACCTGCGCGGCAGCCGACCGCAGGTCGCCCGACCCCGACAGGGCGATCCGTGCGGAGTCACCTTCCTGAGCGACGACCGCCTCGACGCGCTGCCAATCGCCTTCGGCGACGAACACCGTCCGAAGCTCGTCGGAGGACCCGCGCGACGGCAGCGACGCAGGCGCGAAGCCTTCCCAGAAGGACTTGCTCGTCGCGAGGGACCACGGTCCGAGCACCTCCAGCTCAACGACGAGGTCCGGCCGCACAGCTCCGCGCTCGGGTGTCATGGTCGGAGCCTACGTGCGACCTCGGACAGTCACGCCCCTAGGCTCGGAGAATGCTGGAGTCGCTCACGGGGTTCGTCGTCGTGGGCGTCGCGATCGTCGTCGGCTGGATCATCGGCCGCATCGATCTGCTGGGCGAGCACGCCCGGCCGGTGCTGGCACGACTGACGTTCTTCGTACTGTCACCGTTCCTGCTGTTCGTCGTGCTCTCTCAGGCGGACGTGCGGACGCTCTTCTCGGCGCTCCTGCCGGTGTCGGCGATCGCGGCGGCTGTGATCATCGGCTCCTACGCGCTCACCGCACGATTGGCGTGGAAGCGGCCCGTCGGCGAGACGGTCATCGGAGCGCTGTCGGCCGGTCAGGTGAACTCCAACAACATCGGCATCCCGCTCTCGCTCTACCTGCTCGGCAGTGCAGCGTATCCGGCTCCCGTCATCCTGCTGCAGCTGCTGGTGTTCGCACCGATCGCCATGGCCGTCCTGGATGCCGCGACCTCCGGTCGCTCGTCGCCGTCGCGGACGATCCTGCGAACCCTGTCGAATCCGATCGTCATCGGATCCGCGCTGGGCACCCTCGTCTCGGTGAGCGGCATCGATCTGCCGCCGGTCGTGCTCCAGCCGGCGATGCTCATCGCGAACGCGTGCGTGCCCGTCATGCTCATCAGCTACGGCATCTCGCTGCACGGGCAGCGCGTGCTCGGAGCGTCCGGCCGACGACGCGACGTCATCCTGGCCACCATGCTGAAGCTCTTCCTGATGCCGTTGGTCGCGTGGGCATGCGCCCTGTTCCTGTTCCACCTGTCGGCCCACGACGTGCTCGTGGTGACCGTTCTCGCCGCCCTCCCGACCGCGCAGAACGTCTTCAACTATTCGCAGCGCTACGGGGTCGGCGAGGTCATCTCGCGCGACACCGTCTTCCTCACGACGATCGGGTGTGTGCCGGTGCTCATCGCGATCACGCTCCTGCTGGGCTGAAGTCTCAGGGTCGCGGTGCAGCGACCTCTCGCAGCGTTCCGAGCACGACGCGCATTTGCGCCGGAGCGCGAATCACCGTCACAAGCGTGTGCGTGCAGCCCCGGCAGCGCACGATCGCGCAGTCATCGTCGAGTTCGACGACGGCCTCAGCGAGCGGCGCGACCGATCCGCATCCCCCGCACACGCCGATCATCGTCGTGGCATCGCCGGCGAAGATCTCCGACAGGATGCCGGCCGCCGCATTGCCGTCGACGACCGCGGCGGCGTTCTCAGCTCTCATCACGCACCTCCGAACCGTTCGGTCTTGATCCTTCGGGCGTCATGCCCGAGCTCGACGAGCGTGTCGGCGACGTGCTCGACGAATCCCGTCGGCCCGCACACGTAGACGGCCGGCATCCGATCCGTCGACCAGATCGCGGCCTCGATACCCGCCCTGTCCAGCCGGCCGACGCGACCGTCCCACCCAGGCGGCGCGGCGCGCGTGTAGGCCCAGGTGACAGCCACTCCCCCGGACTCGCTCAACATTCCGAGCTCATCGCGATATATCGCGTCTCCGCCAGTGCGCACCGAGTAGAGCAGCCGGAACGGAGCGCCGGTCGCGGCATCCGTCCTCGCTCGTGCCATCGCCATCAGCGGCACGATGCCCGAACCACCGGCGATGAGCTGCACGGGGTCCACTCCCCCGGCTCGCCACACGAAGTATCCGCCGAGCGGCCCCTTGACCTCGAGCTCGTCCCCTGGTCGCACGTCCCGGACGAGGTAGGGCGAGACTTCGCCCTCGGGGATCTCATCGACGGCGAGCTCGATCGTGTCGTCGGCCCCGTACGAACCGAGGGAGTACGAGCGCACAGCCTGATAGCCATCCTCCGCGGTGAGACGGATGTCGACATGCTGACCCGGATCGCTCCCCGGCCAGCCCGGCACCGTGACACGCAGGACTCTCGCCGTCGCGGTCGCATCCGACACATCGACGACGCGCGCTGCGCGCCAGTCGCCGACGATCACCAGTAGCGCTCTTCGGTCCAGGGGTCGCCGTGCATGTTGTAGCCGTTCTGCTCCCAGAATCCCGGCGCATCGTCGCCCATCAGGGTGAGGCCCCGCACCCACTTGGCGCTCTTCCAGAAGTAGAGGTGCGGCACGAGCAGGCGGGCCGGCCCGCCATGCTCGGGGTCGAGCGGCTCGCCGTCGAACTCGAACGCCACCCAGGCACGGCCGTCCCGCAGGTCCTCCATCGGCACGTTGGTGGTGTAGCCGCCGTACGAGTGCACCATCGAGTAATCCGCGTCCGAGTCCACGTGCTCGAGAAGCGTGTCGATCGACACGCCTCGCCATGATGTGCCGAGCTTCGACCAGCGAGTGACGCAATGGATGTCGGTCGCCACATCCTCGATCGGCAGCGCCATGAACTGGTCCCACGACCAGCTCGTCACCGCGCCGCTCTCGCTGCGGATGTCGAACGACCACTCCGCCGTGTCGATCCGGGGCGTCGGGCCTGCGGACAGCACCGGGAAATCCTCGGTGATGTACTGCCCGGGCGGAAGCCGCGGATCGCTCTCGCGCCGCCGCGCGCCGAAGCCTCTCGAGAAGACTGCCATGTGTCCCCCAAACCGTCGGGTGCTCGTTCGTTCACCGTAACGCCGATCCGCCCTGACCGGGAAGGCGATTGTCACAGGTCGGGGGCGGATGCCGCGACACACTCCGACGCGGTCGCCGGATGACACGAGGACGGGTCTATGCTGGGGCGCGCACCTCACAGGGAACTCTCAGAAAGGACCCTCGCATGTCCACCGAATCATCGGCCGAGAAGTCCGCCATCAACGGCATCCGTACAGCACTCGGAGTGGGCGGCGTCCTCGCCGTCATCGTCGGCATCCTGATCCTCGCTTGGCCCGGCAAGACGGCTGCGGTCGTGGCCGCGATCATCGCGATCTACGCGATCGCCGCCGGCCTGGTCTACGCGGGCCTCGGAATCTTCACGAGGAACCGTGGCGGCTGGTCGCGCATCGGGCACATCGCACTCGGCGTCCTCTTCGTGATCGCCGGTGTCGTCGCGTTCGCGAACCTCCAGCAGACCACGGCCTGGCTCGCGGTCTTCCTCGGCATCCTCGTCGGAATCATGTGGATCGTCGAGGGAATCGTGTCGCTTTCGACGCTCGGCGACGCCCGCTCCAAGGTGTGGTCGATCATCTTCGCGATCATCAGCATCATCGCCGGTCTCGTCCTGCTCTTCTCCCCGCTGTGGGGCGCTGCGGTGCTCTGGTGGCTGCTGGGCATCGCGCTGGTGGTCCTCGGCATCATCAACATCGTCCGCGCCTTCACCTTCCGCGGCGAATAGCCTTCACACACGCAAGGGGCTCGGGGCCGTCAGGTCCCGAGCCCCTTGCGTGTGTCTGCGCACGTCAGGTGATGGGCAGCCTGCGCTCCCACCAGTCGAGGACGGCCGCGAATCGCTCCACACGGTGACGAGGCTGGCCAGACCGGGTGAGCTCGTGGTTCTCGCCAGGGAAGACGAGCAGCTCGGCATCCGTGCCCTGCCGCTTGAGCGCGCTGTAGTACCGCGTCGCCTGCTCGAGCGGGCAGCGGAAGTCCAGCTCGGAATGGATGATGAGGGTCGGGGTCGTGACGCGATCGACGACGGCCATGGGGCTCTGACGTGCGATGTCCTCAGCAGAGATGCCGACGTATTCGTCACCGAAGAAGGTGCCGATGTCGCTGGTGCCCTGGAAGGAGACCGGGTCGAGGAATCCGCGCTCGACGATCGCTCCCGCGAAACGGTGATCGTGTGCGATCACCCACGCGGTGAGGTAGCCGCCGTACGAACCGCCCATGACGCCGACCCTCGATGCGTCGAGGGTCCAGTCGGCCGCCACAGCGCCATCGAGGAAGTCCACGACATCGGCGAAGTCGACGGTGCCCATCGCCTGACGGATCACGCGGCCATGCTCGCGGCCATAGCCGGCGGATCCGCGAGGGTTGCAGTACACGACCGCGTAACCCCCCGCTACGAGCACCTGCGTCTCATCGAACAGATGGATGCCGTATGAGGCATATGGTCCGCCGTGGATCTGGAGGATGACGGGGAAGGGACCGTCGCCGTCGGGCTTGGCCACCCAGCCATGGACCGGATAGCCGTCGCGCCCTTCGACGGTGACCTCGCGTGGCGTGACCAGTCCGGTCGCGGCGGCCGAGACCCCGAAGGCTGTCAGTGTCCGTGCCACACCGTCTTCGAGCAGCAAGAGCTCGCCGAACGAGTCGGGGGTGGCCACGGCCGCGACGATCCTGTCGCCCGCCGCAGCGTGACCTGCGACCTCCAGGTCGCCGCCGAGGACCTCGGTCGCCTCTCCGGATCGGGTCACGCGCAGCAGCCTCACACGGCCGCGCGTGCGATCCTGCACCAGGAAGTCGTCCTCCGTCGCCGTGATGTGGCTGCCGACCTCGCCGAGGTCGATGGTCTCAGGATCGGTGAGGCGGCGCGGTCCGGACGGCTCGAGGATCCACAGCGCCGACCCCGGCGCGATGAAGTCGATGCCCTCGGCACCGACGTCGTCCGCGAGAAAAGCGATTGTGCCGTCCGCTGCAACGACTGCTTCGCCGATCGACAGGTTGGCACCGCGCCCGACGACTTCACGCTGACCAGAGCCGTCGACGCGGATGGCCACGAGCACGCTGCGCAGGTCGCGCAGCGACGGATCGACCTCGTCCTCGATGGTCAGGATCTCGGCGCCGGCGAACACGGCACCCGTCACCGAGACGTCGTCGGCACTGAGCTGCACCGCCTCGTGCGCGACGATCTGCTTCTTGCGCGGCGTCTCGCCCTCGCCGACGACTGTGGCCGCGGGCTCGTAGAACGGCTCGGCATCCGTCGCCGGCACGTCGATCACGAAGAGCCGGGCCGGCCGGTCGGCGAGGTAGCCGAGGCCATTGGCGTGCCAGCGGATCCCGGTGATGCGCCGTGGCGGCTCGGCACCGGCATCCAGGCCCTCCACCGAGCCGTACCGACCCGGGTCGGGGATTCGCGCGGTGAAGGCGAGCGTCCGCCCGTCGGGCGACCAGTCGAAGTCGCCGACACCGAGCGCGGCATCGGTCGCCTGCACAGGCTCGCCGCCGGCGGCGTCGACGATGAAGACCTGCGTCTTGCCCTTGGCATCACCCCGCACGAACGCGATGCGCGATCCGTCGGGCGACAGGCGGGGAGAGCCGTCTGCTGTTCCTCGAGTGAGCCTGCGCGGTGTGCCGTCGGGAAGATCGATGCGCCACAGTTGGCCTACGGCACGGTTCGCCGCGAGGTCGGGACGCGAAACCGCGAACACCGCGAACGAGCCGTCAGGGCTGAGCTCAGGGCGTCCGACCGAGATGAGCTTCTCGATGTCGTCGGCGCGCATGCTCACTCCCCCGCGAACGAGCTCGTGTCTCCGACCAGGCGGGTATTGTCCGCCGGGATCGGGTCGACGGCGGCGCGGGCCACCTCGGCCGCGAACTCGCTGACGTTGTAGAGCTTGCCGGCCGACTCGCGCCGCTCGGCGATCGCGCCGGGGTTGGCCCGCTCGAGCAGCGTTGCGGTGATCGTGCCCTCGATCATGTCGCCCGACACGACGACGAACTCGACCCCATGCTCGGTGAGAGCAGGAATGCGCTCCCGCAGCGCGTCCTCGCCTGCACGCTTGGACAGGGCCACCGGCTCGTACTCGGGCATGGTCGGAGTGGTCCGGATGAAGTGGGCCTGGTGGCTCGTCACGAACACGACACGCGACCCCTCGCCGAGCAGCGGAAGCGCGTGCTCGAGCACCGAGACCTGCGCGTCGCGGTTGAGCTGCAGCGCGTAGTCCGCCGCCATCCCCGACTCCATTCCGCCCGATGCGTTCAGCACCAGGATGTCGAGATGGCCGAACGCACGCTCGACCTCCGCGAACATCGCCGCCACCGACTCGGGATCGGTGAGGTCGGCCCCGACGACGAGGGCCTCCACCCCGAGCGCGCGCAGGTCGGTTCCCAGTTTCTCCGCCCGCGGCGCCTTGTTGCGGAAGTTGATCACGACGTTCGCGCCCGCCTCTGCGAAGTAGCGGACCGTGTCTGCGCCGATGCCACGGGAAGACCCGGTGACGAGCGCGGTCTTGCCCTTCAGAGAGTCGACGTCGAGGGGCTGAGGCATGGTGGCGGCTCCTGGTGGATCGGTGCGCGAATGAGTCGTGCGGGCCGATTCGACCCTATCAACCGCGCCCGTTCAAGCCGGTGTTAGGGTCGATGGAAGAGAAGAAGGAGCTGGGCGCCGGTGCCGGATCTCACGCAGTACATGTGGATCGGATGGATCGCGCTCGCGGTCGTCTTCATCATCATCGAGCTCGTCACGCTCGAGTTCACCTTCCTGATGCTCGCCACCGGATCCCTCATCGGCGGGCTCGTGGTGAACCTCCTCGGCGGCCCGTGGTGGCTTCAGATCCTGGCAGCAGCAGTGCTGTCCGTGCTGCTGATCTTCACGATCAGACCCTGGATGCTGCGCCGCCTTCACCGCAGCGATCCCGACGCCAAGACCAACGTGGACGCGCTCTACGGGATCGGCGGACGAGTCATGTCGCGGTTCGTCGACAACGCCGGGCTGGTGAAGCTCGACAACGGCGAGACCTGGACCGCGCGTCTCGCGCCGAAGCAGTCCGGCGCCGACCTCGATGTCGGCGACCGCATCGTCGTCGCGACGGTCCACGGTGCGACCGTCGAAGTCGTCCCCGCCACCGCCGTCACCGGCACCTCAGACGAAAGGACGGCACTCGATGGATGACGTCGGCACCCTCATCGGCCAGATCCTCGTGATCGCACTGGTCGCAGCTGTGACGATCTTCGTCGTGGTCGTGCTCTTCCGCTCGATCCGCATCATCCCGCAGGCGTACGCGGGGGTCGTGGAGCGGCTCGGCCGGTACCAGCGTACTCTGAGCCCCGGCCTGAACATCCTGGTGCCCTTCATCGACCGGCTCCGGCCGCTGGTCGATCTGCGAGAAACCGTGGTGTCGTTCCCGCCGCAGCCGGTGATCACCGAAGACAACCTCGTCGTATCGATCGACACCGTCGTGTACTTCCAGGTCAACGATGCTCGCGCGGCAACATACGAGATCGCGAACTACCTCGGCGCGGTCGAGCAGCTCACCACGACGACGCTCCGCAATGTGGTCGGCGGCCTGAACCTCGAAGAGGCCCTCACCAGCCGCGACGAGATCAACGGCCAGCTGCGCATCGTCCTCGATGAAGCCACCGGCAAATGGGGCATCCGGGTCAACCGTGTGGAACTCAAGGCGATCGATCCGCCCCACTCCATCCAGGACTCGATGGAGAAGCAGATGCGCGCCGAGCGCGATCGCCGCGCGGTGATCCTGACGGCCGAGGGCTCGAAGCAGTCCCAGATCCTGGAGGCCGAAGGCCGCCGGCAAGCCGACATCCTGCGTGCCGAGGGCGACAAGCAGGCGCAGGTGCTGCACGCACAGGGCGAGGCCGAGGCGATCAAGACCGTCTTCGATGCGATCCACGCCGGCAACCCCGATGAGAAGCTGCTCGCGTACCAGTACCTGCTCACACTTCCGAAGATCGCCGAGAGCGCCTCGAGCAAGCTCTGGATCATCCCGAGCGAGTTCACGGACGCCCTCAAGGGCATGAGCGGGGGCTTCACCGCCACGATTGCGGATGCCGCGGCCGCAGCGCGTCAGGAGACGCGCAGCGCCCAGACACCCAGCGTCGAGACGCCACGCGTCGAGGGCACCCCGCCCGGGCCGTGACCCACCCCTGGTTCCAGGGCACGACCGTACCGCGCGTGCTCGCCCACCGGGGCCTCGTGACTCAGGCCGATGCCTCCCATGCCGTCGCAGAGAATTCGTTCGCCGCGGTCGCTGCTGCGCACGCGGCGGGGTGCGTCTACGTCGAGTCGGACTGCCACCTCACCTCCGACGGCGTCGTCGTGCTGTTCCACGACGCGGACCTCACCCGGGTGACCGGCGACCCGCGTCGCGTGGCGGATGTGACGGTCCGCGAACTCGAGGCGCTCATGGCCGGGCGCGGGGGGCTCATCACGCTCGCGCAGGCACTTGACGCGTTCCCCGACGTCCGATTCAACCTCGACGTCAAGGCACCCACGGCGGCCGGCGCGGTCGGCACCATCATCGCCCCGCACGCCGACCGGGTGCTGGTCACGAGCTTCTCGGATGCACGACGTCGCGACGCACTGGCCGCGGCGGAGACCGCCGGGAGCGGCATCCTTCCCGCCACATCCGCAGGCACGTCGACGATCGTGCGACTGCTGGTAGCGGTCGCCGCACACTCCGATCGCCTCGTCAGCCGTCCGCTGCGAGGCATCGACGCCATTCAGGTGCCCGAACGCAAGGGGCGCGTGCGGGTCGTGACGCCGCGGCTCATCGACGCGGCGCACCGGTCCGGCGTCGAGGTTCACGTCTGGACGGTGAACGATCCTGCCGACATGCGTCGCCTTGTCGACATGGGCGTCGACGGCATCGTCACGGACAGAGCGGATGTCGCACTCCGCACACTCCGGACATGACCGTCGCAGCGCAATCGGCAAGGGACGCACCGGCGGTGTGCCACACTGTGCATACACTGTGAATGGTTGTCAACCCTCCGCCGTTCGGATGATCTGCTCAGGTCACTTCGTTATACCTAAGAGCGACGAGAGGACCACACAATGGCAGACCGCAGTCTGCGCGGCATCCGACTCGGCGCCCAGAGCCTACAGAGCGAAGAGGGCGTCGTGTTCCATGAGCGCGCAAAGCACACCTACACGTGCACGTCGTGCGGACGTGACACGACCATGACATTCGCAGCCGACGCCGAGGTTCCTGAGGCGTGGGAATGCCGCACGTGCGGCGCCGAGGCACTTCTGCGCATCGGCGAGGGCACCGCGAGCGTCGACCACTCGGGCGACAAGGTCCCGCGCAGCCACTGGGACATGCTGCTCGAGCGCCGCACGATCCCCGAGCTGGAAGAGCTTCTCGAAGAGCGACTCGCCTATGTCCGCGCGCGGCGCGGCGCCGGCGAGGATGTCTCGCGCGACAAGATCAGCGCCTGACGCTCACCGCGCAACGCCGGTTCCTTCGGGAGCCGGCGTTTTCGCGTTCCTCCGCCGCGTGACTTCGATTGTCACACCGAGTGCGATCAGCACGACGAGGCTTCCCCACGCGAGCAGCGTCTTGATGGCGGAGCCGGCCACGACTGCCGGAGTGAGCCCGGTGCGCAGCGGCACCTCGGTCAGCATGTGGCCCGCCGTGTCGGCCGGCAGTCCAGCGATCGTCGTCCCGTCGGGAGCGATCGCCTGGCTGGTGCCGACAGTCGAGAGGTTCACCACGGAGCGCCCTGTCTCGATCGCACGCATCCGCGCGAACGCGAGCTGCTGCAGGTTCTCGTTCGTGCCGCGGAAGTCGGCGTTGTTGGTCTGGAACATGTACACCTCGGCGCCGTCCCGCGCGCCATCCCAGATCACATCGTCATAGATCACGTCGAAGCAGATCGCGAGCCCCACGCCGACGCCGTTGACGTCGAACTGAGGTGATGAGGTGCCCGGGGTGTACTCGCGCTGAATCAGGTCGATGAGGTCGGGGGCGAACATGCGCCAGAGCCAGCGGTCAGGCACGAACTCTCCGAACGGCACCGGATGGCGTTTGTCGTACGTGTCGACGGGGTTGCCGACTCCCGCTTGCCACAGCAGGGACGAGTTGAAAAACTCATCGCCACGTTGGGTCACGGCGCTGACCAGCAGCGGAGCGTCGAGGTGCTCCGCGATGGCGTCGAGGACGGCGGCTGTCGACGCGTTCTGCGTCGGATCGGAGTCGATCCCGCCCTCCGGCCACAGCAGCACGTCGATATCCTCTCCGAGCAGCGGCGCGGTGGCCTCCAGCTGTGCGTTGAGGACATCGTTCGGGCCGCGCTCGTCGAAGTATCCGGTGGGCCCGTTCCCCTGGACGGCCCCCACGCGGATCGTGCCGTCGGCTGCGGTCGGAAACTGAGGCGGGATCAGCAGCAGCACGAGACCCACGACCACGGGCAGCACGGTCCGTACATCGCGCCACCGACCCACCCGCACATACTCGACGCCGGCGGCGCATACGAACACGATGACGAAAGACAGCCCCGACATCCCGACCCACGACACGACCTCGGCAAGCGGACCGTTCACCTGCGACACCCCCAGCCGGCCCCACGGAAAGCCGCCGTACGGGAACGTGCCGAGCACCTCCTCTCGCAGGGTCCAAAGCCCCGCAACGAGAGCGGGCAGCACCACGAGCCGACCCCACCCGCCCGGCAGCACACGCGGCGTCCAGCGATACGCCAACGTGATCGGCACCGCGAACGCCGCCGTGAGGATCGCCTCGAGCATCGACAGCGCGATCCACGGCTCGGGTCCGAGGTACCTCGCCGTGAACGACAGGTTCACGAAGTAGAAGGCCGCGCCGAAGGCGAACCCCACGAGCACGGCGGACCACGCGCGGCGGCCGATGAGGCTCACCAGCGCGACCGGGACAGACACGAAGACCATCGGCCACCACGACAGCGACGGGAATGCCGTCGTAAGCAGGAGGCCGGAGGCGATGGATGCCAGGACCCCCGCCCACAGCGGAAGGATCGGTCGGCGGTCGGCGGCGAGGGGCACGAAGTCCACCCTAGATGTCGGAATCTGGAGACCCTCTGTCAGACCGACGAGTACGAGACGATGCCTCGCCGAACGGCATCGAGCGCCGCACGCGCAATGCCGGCGAGGGCCGGTTCCGCAACGATCGACAGCTGGTCGAGCA
Organism: Microbacterium pumilum; assembly: GCF_039530225.1. Lineage (NCBI taxonomy): Bacteria > Bacillati > Actinomycetota > Actinomycetes > Micrococcales > Microbacteriaceae > Microbacterium > Microbacterium pumilum. The sequence goes on along the minus strand of NZ_BAAAOH010000001.1, from coordinate 2,680,545 downwards.
GGTCGATCGTCTGTTTCGCCCACCGGACGAAATCTCCCGCTGCGAGGTCTGCCTCGTCGAGCACGCGCTCGAGCGCCACACCGCGCGCCCAGGAGTGCATGGCCTGCGCCAGCCCTGCCGAGATCGGATCCGAGCCAGGGAGCCGGTGATCGCGCTCGAGGTCGTCGAGCTGCTGCCACAGCGTCTGGGTCTCGCTGAGCGCCACCCGGAACGCTCCTCGCGGATAGCCCCGCTCCCCCGTACCCGCTTCGTCGCGTCGGGGTTCGTACACGAGACAGCAGGCGAGAGCGGCGAGGGATGCGGCATCCAGGTCCTTCCACAGCCCGAGCCGCAGGGATTCGGCGACGAGCAGGTCGCGCTCTCCGTAGATGCGGCGCATCGTGCGCCCCGACGGGGTGAGCGTGGTGCGGCCGTCATCGGCGATGCGCACGTAGTCCAGGACGGCCAGCACGTCGACCACGCGGTCGAAGATGCGCGCAACGGTTCCCGTGCGCGTCTCGATCTGCTGGCGCATCTTGTCGACCGTGCGTTTGAGGCGCCAGTACCGCTCTGCCCATCGCGCGTGATTCTCACGGTCCGGACATTGGTGACACGGATGCCGCTGCATGCGTCGTCGCAGGCTGCTGATCTCGCGGTGCCGGGCGTCGCGCGTCGCACGCGACGCGTTCGCATCCTTGCGGTTCAGCTTCTCGGCTTCGCTCAGGTCCCGTCGGATCGCAGAGTACTCGGTGAAGTCGCCCCGGTCGCAGGTCATCGCCTTCTCGTAGCCCGCGAGCGACTCCTCCTGCTCGCGCACCTGGCGCGCGAGTCCTACGACGGCCCGGTCGGCCTGGAACTGCGCGAAGGACGACTCCAGGATCTGGCGAGCGCGTGCGCGGCCGAACTGGTCGATCAGGTTGACGGCCATGTTGTAGGTCGGGCGGAAGCTCGAGTTCAGCGGATAGGTGCGTCGCGACGCGAGGGCGGCGACGGCCTGCGGGTCGACCCCCTCGGTCCACTGGATGACCGCATGACCCTCGACATCGATGCCTCGGCGTCCCGCACGCCCGGTCAGCTGGGTGTACTCGCCCGACGTGATGGCTACACGCGCCTCGCCGTTGAATTTCTCGAGCTTCTCGAGCACGACCGTGCGGGCAGGCATGTTGATGCCGAGAGCAAGCGTCTCGGTGGCGAACACGACCTTGACGAGCTTGCGCTGGAACAGCTCTTCGACGATCTCCTTGAACGCCGGCAGCAGACCGGCGTGATGCGAGGCGAGGCCGCGCTCGAGGTTGTCGAGCCAGTCGTAATAGCCGAGCACCGCGAGATCCTCGTCGAGAAGGGTGCGGGTGCGCTGCTCGACGATCGCGCGGATCTCGGCGCGCTCCTCCTGCGAGGTGAGCCGCACGCCCGCTCGGCGGACCTGCTGGACGGCCGCGTCGCAGCCGGCGCGGCTGAAGATGAAGAAGATGGCGGGCAGCAGATTCGCGCGCGCGAGCAGTTCGACGACATCAGGGCGGTCGAGCCGCTCGATGCGCTGGACGTTCGCGGAGCGCACCGGGCGCTTGGCACCGCGCTGCGGACGACGTCGGGGATCGACGTACTGTCCCTTCTGGCGCCCGCTGTTCATCTCCTGCACGCGGCGGTTGTTCTCGTACATCGGCCCCTTGAACGAGCGGATGCGCATGAGCTCCTGGTTCACCTGTGCGGTCGCGATCCCGGCGCGATCGTCGAACAGCGGCAGAAGGTCACCGCGCACCAGGACGTGCTGCTCGAGCGGCACGGGACGGATCTCGGAAACGATCACCTCGGTGTCGCCGCGCACGGTGTCGAGCCAGTCGCCGAACTCCTCGGCGTTCGACACGGTGGCAGACAGCGAGACCAGCCGGACGGTCTGCGGCAGGTGGATGATGATCTCCTCCCACACCGCGCCCCGGAATCGGTCGGCGAGGTAGTGCACCTCGTCCATCACGACGTAGCGCAGCCCGCGCAGCGCGGGAGAGTCCGCATACAGCATGTTGCGGAGCACCTCGGTCGTCATCACGACGATGCGCGCGTTGCCGTTGATGTTCGTGTCGCCGGTGAGAAGACCCACCTCGTCGGCCCCGTAGACATCCTGCAGCTCGCGGAACTTCTGGTTCGACAGCGCCTTGATGGGGGTCGTGTAGAACGCCTTGTCGCCGTAGCCGTTCTGCGCCGGCTCGCGCATCGCGAGGTGAACGGCGAACTCGCCGATGATCGTCTTGCCCGCCCCGGTCGGGGCCGCAACGAGCACGCTGCGCCCCTCTTCGAGCGCGCGGCATCCGGCCAGCTGGAAGGGATCGAGCGTGAATCGCTGGGATGCAGCGAAGGCTGCGGTGATCGGATGGCTCCGGTCCTGTCGCGACGTCTCAGCGGCTCGCTGGTACCTCTCGGCCGGACCGGGCTCGATCACGCGAGAGCCTCGGGAGGCAGGATCGCCGCTTCGCGTTTCGCTCGACGACGGTCGAACAGCAGCGAGACGCCTGCGGCCGCGAAGAAGAGGAGGACCATGATGCCTGCCAGCAGGAGCATGCTCACGACATCGGCTGCAGGCGTCGCCAGGGCGCCGAACACGATCGCGACGAGGACGGCCACTCGCCAGCCCTTCAGGATGGCGCGACCCGACATCACCCCGGCCAGATTCAGCGCGACCAGGAAGACCGGAAGGACGAACGCGACGCCCACGACGATCAGGAGCTTGAAGACGAAGTCGTAGTAGTACGCGGCGTCGTAGAACGCGGCGGCACCTTCGGGAACGAACGAGGCCATCAGCTCGACGATGTGGGGCATCGTCAGCAGGCCCGCCCAGCACCCGGCGAAGAACAGCGGGATCGCCGCCGCGAGGAAGCCGATCGTGTACTGGACCTCTTTGCGCGTGAGCCCCGGCATGATGAACGCCCAGATCTGCCACATCCAGAACGGAGCGGAGATCAGCAGTCCGATCGCGAACGACATCCGCAGCTTGAGGTCGAATCCCGATGTGACGGTGCTGAACATCAGCTCGACCGAGCCTGCCTCACCCCGCGACTCCGCGACGACCCGGATCGGCTGGGTGATGATGTACAGCACCGGGTCGGTGATGAAGAACCCGATGACCATGCCCAGCACGAGCGCGAGGGCTGCGATCATCAACCGCCTGCGCAGCTCGACGAGATGCTGCCCCAGCGACATCCGCTTTTCACGCCGCGGCACGTTCGGATCTTCGATGCGCGGCGGTCCCGCCGTGGCCACGGCGGTCAGGACTTGGTGTCTGCGGTTCCGCCCGCGTCTGCGCGTACGTCGGTCGTGGGCGCCGCGACGGACGCGGAGGCTCCGGCGTCGGGGACGGTCGTGGCGGGCTGCGCCGCGACGTCATCTTCCTTCATCGCCTTCATCTCGCCCTTGAACACGCGAGCGGACTGCCCCATGCTCTTGGCGAGAGCGGGAAGCTTGGCCGCGCCGAACAGCAGCAGGATCACCGCAAGGAGGATCAGGAGGTGCCACCCTGTCAGGTTCCCTAGCATGTCGATTCCTCTCGGCAGGTCTGTACACATTGTAGCCCGCGGGTATCGCAGGGGCCGACGCGCGGCGAAAGTCGCCGCGCCGGGTCAGCGGTACTGGGCGAGACCGGCCTGGGCCCAATCGGCTGCCGCGCGTCGCGCTCCGGCCGGTTCGAGGATCTCCACTTCACCGCCATGCTTGGCCGCGAGACGGCGCAGACTCAGTTCATCGGCGACGCGCATCGTGGCGATCATGTGGCCCTCGATCGTCTCGACCGCGGCACGATCGAGGTAGTCCCCCAGGAGCGGCGCGAGGGACGCCGGGAACCGGATGCGGGCCACGACGTCGCCGGCATCTTCGTCGAACCAGCCGGGAACCGGCTCTTCGCCGTGGGTGATCGCGATGTCCGTGAGTTCGAGGTCGCTGACCCGGTCGAGATGGAACGTCCGCATCGCCTGGCGCAGGTGGCACCAGCCCTGCAGGTACCATTCGCGGTCGGCGATGTGCACCTTGACCGGATCGACGGTGCGGGTGGTGGGTGCGGCATCCGGAGCCTTGTAGGTGAACGCGACGGCGACTCGGCGCTTCAGTGCCTCGGCCACTGCATCGCGCACCGCGTCGACCGGGCCGGGTGCGACGATCACGTCGGCGGGGGTGCTCGATGCGCCGCGTGCCAGCTTCGCGAGCAGACCGGTGTACAGGTCGGTGTCGCCCACTCCTGGGATCGTCCGGGCGAGCTGGAGTCCGGCGAGCAGCGCGGCGGCCTCGCGAGCGGTGAGCTTGGGCGAGCGCTCGAGCCCGACCGAGTTCGTGATGACGATGATGTCGCGCTCGTCGAGCAGTTCCCAGTCGATGTCGAAGAGGTCGTTGGCCATCTGCCAGTAGCCACCGTCACCGGGCAGGCCGATGACGGTGAGCCGCTCGACCATCGCCCGCATCTGATCGGGCGTGACGTCGAACTCATCGGCCGCCTCGAGGATCGACACCTCGCCCTTGCCGATCAGATACGGCACGAGCTGCAGCATGAGCGCGGCGCGATCCGTGGCGACCAGCGGCCGGCGACGACTCATGATCCCCCGCCGTTCGTGCTGCTGGTCCGCTCGAGCCGCGCGATGACCTGGGCGGTGAGCTCGACCGGCTCGACGACGCGGACCTCGGGACCGTACGAGGCGAGCTCGTCCGCGAACACATGCATGTCGACGAACGACACGTGGATGCCCTGCTCAGCCGTCGTCGCGCGGCGGCTGAGGCGAAGCGCGGCCTCGCTGCCCGGGTTCACCTCGAGGAGGGCGGTGTTGCGTGCAGCGACGCGTTCGAGCCCTTCCAGCGCGCGGTCGCCCGCGCCTTCGCGCAGCGCGGGATCGAAGGACTCGCGCGATGTCTCGACCGGACCGACGATGCGCGAGAGCAGGAACGTGCGGTCGGCGCGCATATTGAGATCGATGCCGAAGACGTGCCATCTCGACTCGTAGTCGACGAGCGCGAGCGGCTGCAGCCGCCGCACTCGCGGCGCATCCTCACCGGGCTTGAGGTAGAGGAAGGTCACCACGCGGGTCTGCTCGATCGCACGCTGCAGGGCTGAGAACGAGGGATCGCGGAGGCTGATACGCGGCGAGTACCCGATGATCGGCTCGTCGACCGGGATGCCCAGGGCGCGGATCTTGCGGAGGCCGCTGCGCGCGTCATCCGACATGGAGCTCTCACTCCACACCCCTCCGGCGAGATTCAGCAGCGCCAGTTCGGCCGGAGTGAAGGAGATGTCATCGGGAAGCGCGTACTCCGCAGTGGGCACGCGGTACCGCGCCTCGCGCAGGTCGTCAGGGTCGGCCCAGTCGCCGATCGTCTCGATGGGGATGCCGAGCCCGCGCAGACTCTCCTTGTCGCGCTCGAACATCTTCTCGAGCGCGTCCTTCGTGGCACCGGCGTCGCTCTGCTCACGGTACCCGGCTACGGACGAGAGGATCGTGTCCTTCGTGAGGCCCTGCTCGGTCGCCATGAGCGCGACAACGAGGTTGACGAGCCGCTCCTCGGGAGGACTCTTCACGGGCACAGTGGGGGGCACCCACTAATCCTAGAGTCGTGGGCCTCGCTCCTGCGCCGACCGCCTGCCGGGCCGCTACTGCGCCGGTGCCGGCTCCGGATCGAGCCCGAGGATGTCGGCGACGAACACGAGCGTCGAATCGGCGGGGATGCCGGCCTGTTCCTCGTCGCCATACCCCTGATCAGGCGGAATGACGACCATCACCTGCGACCCCACGGTCTGTCCCTCGAGCGCCTGAGCGAAGCCCGGAACGACCGAATCGAGTGTCACGGACGCAGGATCGCCATCCCATGTGGTGTCGAAGACGGTGTGATCGTCCCACAGCACGCCGGTGTAGTGGACGCGCACCGGCACATCGCCCGTGACGATGGGGCCGTCGCCCTTCTTGATGGTCTGCACCACGACGTCGGTCGGAGGTGCGCCGTCGGGGACGATGATGCCCGGCCTGCCGTCCGGTGCGCGGACCACGCTCGGCAGCCCCTGGCCGGTGTTGTACTGGTTCTTGCCGTCGGCTTTGGGCAGGTACACCTTGCGGATGTCGACCACCGCTACCGCGGAGTCATCCTCGGCAAGGCCCATCGTTGCGGCCGTCTCGGCCTCGACCTCGCCAGGCGGGAGCGCCACGACGACGCGGGAACCCTCGGTCGCGCAGTCCAGCGCCTGGTCGAAGGACGGGAACGTCTGCTCCCAGCGCGAGACCGGGAAGACCGCGGTGAGGGCGCCGTCGTAGGTTGTCGAGCCGACCGGCTCGCCGGTCTCGCCGCTGAAGACCGTGATGTCGAGGACGACGAGCTGATCGTCGGCGCTGATCGGCGTTCCCTCGCCCGTGACGACGTCGGCGAACGAGACCTCCGTCGAATGGAACGGCGTGCGGATGTCGACATCCGGGGCGTCGTCGGTGGAACCCGATACCGCGATGAGATCGATCACGTCCTGGTCGGGCACGGCAGGTCGCGTGCACTCGGCCGCACCGGGCATCGAGCAGCCGGTGAGGCCGACGACGGCGAGGGTGAGGACCGCGAGGGCAGCGGGGATCTTGCGCACCGCAACAGTCTAGATGGTGTCCCGGTCGGGGCCCGCGGCGCTACTCGACAACCGGTCCGGGTGCTTCGGAACCTGCTGCCAGGCGTGCGCCATCCGCCGCGCGCTGCGCCTCGCGCACTCGCTTGCGGAGGTTCTTGTCGGTGATCTGGCGATCGCCGACGGCGCCGGGGGTCCACAGCTCGACGTCCTCGTCGCCGTAGCTCGACTTGGACGCGCGCCGCTTGACCTCGGGCGGAACCGCGCCGGGTGCCAGCCGCCGAGCCCACACCAGGAAGCCGGTGTGCGCGATCATCCGATGGTCGGGACGCACCGCGAGGCCCTCGACGTGCCAGCCGCGCACCATGGTCTCGCTCGCCTCAGGGTCGGTGAACAGCCCGGTGCCGCGGATGAACTCCGCCACGCGGCTCAGCTGGGTCGCCGTGGCGACGTAGCAGAGCACCACGCCTCCGGGGGTGAGCGCGTCGGCGACGACCTCGATGCACTCCCAGGGCGCCAGCATGTCGAGGATCACGCGGTCGACGGATGCCGGGGCGGCCGTTGCAGGAAGTGCTTCGACCAGGTCGCCGACGACGACATCCCAGTTCTCGGGAGTGTCGCCGAGGTAGGTCTCGACGTTCGCCCGCGCCACGTCGGCGAACTCCGGTCGCCGCTCGAACGAGAGGAGCCGACCAGTCGGTCCTGCCGCGCGGAGGAGCCACAGCGAGAGCGCGCCCGAGCCCACCCCGGCCTCGACCACGACCGCGCCCGGGAACACATCGGCCTCGGCGAGGATCTGTGCGGCATCCTTCGGGTAGACGATCGCCGCGCCACGCGGCATGGACATCACGAAATCCCGCAGCAGTGGACGGAGGGCCAGATACTCGTGTCCGGCGCTGTTCGCGACGACGGACCCGTCGGGCTGGCCGATCAGCGCCGTGTGGCGCAGCACGCCGTGGTGCGTGTGCAGCTCGCCGTCCTCGCGGAGCGTGATGGTGGACAGCCGCCCCTTCGGCCCGGTCAGCTGAACGCGATCGCCGACCCGGAAGGGCCCGCTGGGTCGCCCGATCATCGAAGGCCCGCTTTCGCTGTGAAATGGCCGGCGTGGAACGCCGCCACGTCGTCGGCCGTGCGTCCTTCGAGCGTGGGCCACACTGCGTGGGCGCCGGCACCGGCGATGGACACCATCAACGGGACGCCGATCACCGCAGCACCCGAGGCGACGGCCGACCGGAGTCCATTGGGCGAGTCCTCGATCGCGACCGTCTCCTCAGGAGTGACGCCGAGCGCCTCGCACGCCTGGAGGTACGGATCGGGGAACGGCTTCGGCCGGGTCGCCTCATCCCCCGCGATCACCACATCGAATGCCTCGAATTCGATGAGGTCGACCACCGTGTCGGCCATCCGGCGCATCGACATCGTGACGAGCCCGGTCTTGATGCCCGCGGCGCGCAGCCCGGCGAGGAGTTCGCGAGCTCCGGGGCGGAACGGCACGCCGGTCTCGCTCAGCTGCCGCATCACCTCATCGGTCAGGTGGTCGATGATGTCGCGCACCCCCATGCGCACGCCCGCCTCCTGGAAGATCCGGGCGGAATCCTCGAGGCCGAGCCCGACGAGGCCCAGCGCCTGTTCGTGCGACCAGCTGCCACCGTAGCTCTCGACGAGTGGTGTCTCCGCCGCCATCCAATACGGTTCGGTGTCGACGAGGGTGCCGTCCATGTCCCAGAGGACCGCGGCGAGCGGAGGCGCATTCACCGGTCCATGCTACCGACCGGCCGTCAGCGCGACCCGCGTGGGACCGGGCTCATGGGCTCGCCGGGACCGCAGGCGCCCCGCCACGGGAGCGCGGGCCTATCCTGGAAGGAGCCCGCTGGGCGGGCGGAGGAGGTCGCGTGGACGGACTGGGACGCAGAGTGCTCGTTGCCGCGTTCGACGGGTGGAACGACGCCGGCGAGGCCGCGTCATCCGCAATCGCCCATCTGCGCGAGAACGGAACCTACGAACCCGTCTTCTCGATCGACCCCGAGCTGTACTTCGACTATCAGTACACCCGCCCGCAGATGGCGATCGACGGCGAGGGCAAGCGGACGCTGCGCTGGCCGGAGGCGACGCTGCTCAAACCGGTCCGCAGCACGCGGGGCACGCAGCTGTGGCTGCTCACCGGAGTCGAGCCCGCACGCGCCTGGCAGGCCTTCGCGACGGAGTCCATCGACGTCGCGCTGCGCGAGGACATCACCGGCATGGTGGCGATCGGATCGATGATGTCGGATGTACCGCACACGCGTCCGATCTCGGTGTTCGCGGGCAGCGACAACGACCAGCTGCGCACGTCGCTCGAACTCGAGCGCAGCACGTACGAGGGACCGGTCGGCATCCTGAGCGTGCTCGGTCACGCGGCCGACGCCGCCGGCATCCCGTCCGCGAGCCTGTGGGCGAGTGTGCCGCACTACGTGGCCGGTCACACCCCCTCGCCGAAGGCGACACTCGCGCTGCTCGACCGCCTCGAGGATCTCACCGGAGCCCCCGTGCCCCGTGGTGACCTCTCCACCGAAGCGGCCGCCTGGGAGGCATCCATCGACGCCGCAGCCGCGGATGACGAGGAGATGACGGAGTACATCCGGCAGCTCGAACGCACCCGCGACACATGGGACTCCCCCGAAGCGTCCGGCGACGCGATCGCGCAGGAGTTCGAGCGCTACCTCCGCCGCGGCGGCGACGGGCCGACCAAGCCCGGACGCGACGACCCGCGCCGGTAGCACTGGCCGGCCGGTCGCTGAGCCCCCGGCCGGTCGCTGAGCCCGCCAACCGATCGCTGTGCTCCCGCCGGTCGCTGAGCCCGTCGAAGCGTCAGAGGGGCTGGATGGCGCCGGTGGCCAGCAGGATCAGGATCAGCGAGCCGAGCGCAACGCGGTAGATCACGAACGGCAGGAAGCTGTGCTTCGAGATCCAGCTCATGAAGAACGCGATCACGCCGAGCGCAACGACGAAGGCGACGCCCGTCGCGACGGCGGTCTCGCCGAGCGTGAAGACTCCGGGCTCGTCCCAGCTCTTGTAGAGCTGGTAGAAGCCACTGCCGAGCACCGCGGGGATCGCGAGGAGGAACGCGTAGCGCGCCGCCGCCGACCGCTCGTACCCGAGGAACAGCCCGGCCGTGATCGTGCCACCCGAACGCGAGACCCCCGGGATGAGCGCAAGTGACTGCGCGAAGCCGTAGATGATGCCGTGGCCGACCGTGAGGTCGTTCAGCTGGCGCTTCTTGGCCCCGACAACGTCGGCGATGCCGAGCAGGACTCCGAAGAAGATGAGCATGCCCGCCACGAGCCAGAGCGATCGCAGCGTGGTCTCGATCTGATCCTGGAAGAGGAGCCCGAGCACGACGATCGGAATGGTTCCGATGATGATGAGCCATCCCATGCGGGCATCGGGGTCGTTGCGCGGAATCCGTCCGAACAGGGCCCTGAACCAATGGCCGATGATCCGCACGATGTCGCGCCAGAAGAACAGGATGACCGCAGCCTCCGTGCCGATCTGCGTGATCGCGGTGAATGCGGCGCCGGGGTCCTGCGCGCCGGGCATGAACTCCCCGACGATCCGCAGATGCGCGCTCGACGAGATGGGCAGGAACTCGGTGAGCCCTTGGACTAGGCCGAGGATGATCGCCTCGATGAGCATGGATGCCTTTCGGTCGGCGGAGCCTCACGGGCGAGGCGTCCGTCTTTCGTCAGTAAGTGCGGAGCAGGTCGGTGAGAACGGCTTGTCCGAACACGAGCGCGTCGAGCGGCACCCGCTCGTCGACGCCGTGGAACATACCGGTGAAGTCGAGATCAGCCGGGAGCCGCAGCGGCGCGAAGCCGTAGCCGGCGATGCCGAGGTAGGCGAGCGCCTTGTTGTCGGTGCCGCCGCCCATGAGATACGGGATGACCGGAACGCCGGGGTCGTGACGCCCCAGCGCTTCCACCATCGCGTCGACGAGATCGCCCTCGTAGGGAACCTCGAGCCCGATGTCCTGGTGGACGACCTCGACCTCGACCTCATCGCCCACGATGCGCCGGATGTCGGCCAGCGCCGCCTCCTCGGTGCCGGGAAGCGCGCGAACGTCGATGAGGGCCTCGGCGCGATCCGGGATCACGTTGTGCTTGTACCCCGCGGTGAGACCTGTGGGGTTGGTGGTGGTGCGGAGCGTCGCACGGAGGAATCCGGCTGCCGCGCCCGTCGCAGCGGCGAGCGCGTCGGGGTCGTCGGACGCCGTGTCTGTGAGAACCCCCAGCCTGGCCACCATCTCGCGCGTCGTGTCGGTGAGCTGCACGGGCCACTCGGTGCTCCCGAGGGCAGCGACGGCTGCTGCGAGCTTGGTCACCGCGTTGTCGCCGTGGAAGCTCGAGCCATGCGCCGCCCGTCCGCGAGCGACCAGGCGGATCCATACGAGTGCCTTCTCGCCCACCTGCAGGAGATACGCACGGCGATCACCCACCGCGATCGAGTAGCCGCCGACCTCGCTGATCGCCTCGGTCGCGCCGTCGAACCACTCGGGCTTGTTCTGCACGACGAGCGCCGAGCCTTCGACGCCGCCGTTCTCCTCATCCGCGAAGAACGCGAGCACCAGGTCACGCTCAGGCTGCTCGCCGGAACGGAGGATGTCGGCGACGGACGTCAGGATCATGGCGTTCATGTCCTTCATGTCGACGGCCCCGCGGCCCCAGAGCATGCCGTCGCGGATCTCGCCGGCGAACGGGTCGACGCTCCAGTCCTCGGCGATCGCCGGGACCACATCCAGGTGGCCGTGCAGCACGAGCGCGGGCTTGTCGCGGTTGCGGCCGGGGATGCGGGCCATGACGTTCGTGCGGCGTGCAACCGGCTCGTAGAACTCGGGCGTCAGTCCGAGCGCCGCCAGATAGGCGCCGACGTATTCGGCGGCTTCGCGCTCACCGGCGGCGCGGCCACCGCCGTGGTTCGTGGTGTCGAACCGGATGAGATCACGAGCGATCGAGACGACCTCAGGGAGAGCAGGGTCGGGCGAGGGCATGCCGACAACGCTACCTGGCCCGGCGAACAGCCCTGTTACGCCGGGGTTTCCTCCGACATCCTCGTCCGCGCAATGAAGAAGGCCCCCTTTCGGGGGCCATCTTCATTTCGTGCGCGAGGGGGGACTTGAACCCCCACGCCCTATACGGGCACTAGCACCTCAAGCTAGCGCGTCTACCTATTCCGCCACCCGCGCAAGGTGTATTTCGGTTTCGCAACCGAGGATCGACATTACCATGTCCACGCGGACACACAGAATCGGAGCCGTCATCTGCTCGCAGACGCGCGCTCCCCAGAATGGCGGCGGTCGTGCGCTCCTTGTGACGGCGCCGATCGAGTGGGATCCTGGCGTTCACGCAGTCCATCGACGGCGATTCCGCTGCGTCCGGCTCCTCGCTCGATCAGCCACGTCAACGGCACCGCCCGCATCTCCGGAGGTAGTCATGACATTTCGCACGCGTGGCCGTGTTGTCGCCGCCGCTCTTCTCGCCGCCGCCTTGTCAGGCGCGTCCCTGTCGGCACAGGCTGCTCCTCCGGTGCCGCCCACGCCTTTCGACATCCCCTTTCCCGCCGGCGTGGCGTGCGAATTCGCCCTGCTTGTGACGATCGCACCGAGCGCCCACACCGTGCAGAAGGTGTTCACAGACGCTGACGGGAACACCGTCCGCACCATCCAGGCCGGCAGGGGCTCCGCTCTGACGTTCACCAGGGTCGCCACGGGTGACGCTGTCTCGTTGAAGAGCAATGGATTCTCGACGCAGCAGTCCTTCAATCCCGACGGGTCGTACGCAGTCGTCAACACCGGGCACACCGTGATCCTCATCTCCGAGCAGGAGGATCCCGAAGGGGCATCCACGACGCTGTACACCGGGCGGGTGACCTTCACCGCGACCGCCGATGATGTCTTCACCATCACCGGTTCATCGGGCCGGACCCGCGACATCTGCGCCGAGCTCGACTAGCGCGCCCGATCATCCCATCGACACTCCGAAGAGCAGTCCGAGCAGGTACGTGATGGCCGCGGCGCCGTAGCCGATCAGCAGCTGACGCACGGCTCTGCGCAGCGGCGGACCGCCCGAGAGCAGTCCCACCGCCGCTCCGGTCGCGAGCAGGGCGATTCCTACCAGCACGAGCGCCGTGATCACCGCGGGGAAGCCCGAGAGGCCGAAGATCCACGGCAGGACCGGAACGATGGCGCCCGACGCGAAGAACAGGAAGCTCGACAGCGCAGCGCGCCAGGCGCTGCCGACCACTTCGTGATCGTCGGCGACCTCGGCGGGGCGCCGGTACGGCTGCGATCGGTCGGACTGCTGAGCGTCTTCGACGATCTCGCGTGCGCGCGCGAGCGCGTCGGGCGCCGACATCCCACGGGTGCGGTAGACGAGCGCGAGCTCGTTGGCATCGAGGTCGAGGTCGGGCAGCACGCTGTCTGCGAAGTTGTTCGGCTCGGTCGCTTCGAGCAGCTCGCGCTGCGAGCGGACCGAGACGAACTCGCCCGCGCCCATCGAGAGTGCGCCGGCGAGAAGCCCCGCGATGCCGCTGAACAGCACGAACTGCCCAGGCACACCGGTTGCTCCGACGCCCATCACCAGCGCCAGGTTCGAGACGAGCCCGTCGTTCGCGCCGAAGACCGCCGCGCGGAAGGTGCCCGACAGCCGGCGCCGACCGCGGGCCGCAAGCCCGCGCACGACCTCGTGGTGGATCTTCTCGTCCGCCGCCATCGCCGGTGTCGCGAAGGGCTCGGACTCGTAGGGCGATCGCGCCTCGGCGTTCTGTGCAAGCGCGAGAACGAAGATCGAACCGAACCGCTTGGCGAGCCATCCGATCAGCACCGTGCCGGCGTCGGGCCGCGGCAATCGTGCCGGCTCGCCGCCGAGCAGGGTCAGCCAGTGGGTTTCGTGGCGACCCTCCGCATCGACGAGAGCGAGCAGGATGTCGCGCTCCTCACCCGTGCGACGCGCGGCGAGCTCGCGATACACGTGGGCCTCGGCGCGCTCATTGACGAGGTATTTCGCCCAGCGACGTCGGTCGTGGGGCGTGGGTTCGGCGGGCGCGCGCAAGTGAGCCTCCGGAGCGGCGGTGTGACGGGGACCCCTCCACGGTAGTGAGGGCGCGGATGTCACAGCCCGCGAAGCCGCGGATTGCCAGCATTTCGGGTTTCCGAACGGTCGTGGTCCGCCCGACGCTAGGACCTCACGCGGCTGCGCAGCAGGTCGATGCGAGCCTGCAGCTGCGCGACCGTGGCGTGGGTGACGGCGGGACCGCCGCAGAGCCTCCGTAGCTCGGCGTGGACGGCTCCGTGGGGCTCGCCGGACTGGCGGGCATACAGGCCGACGAGGCTGTTCAGCAGCTGGCGCTGCTCCTTGAGCGTGCGGTGAAGCGGTGCCGGCACCGCTCGCTCATCGGATGCTCCGCCGGCCGCCTCGCGCGCCTCTCGCGCATGACGGTGCCTACCCTGTCGCGCCTGCCGCTGGAGCAGCAGTTCGTGCACATGCTCGGGCTCCAAGAGGCCGGGGAGTCCGAGGAACTCCTCCTCCTCCGGGGTGCCGGGTACGGCGAGCTGCCCGAACTCCTTGCCGTCGAAGAGCACGCGGTCGAAATGGGCCAGTGAGCCGAGCGCCTTGTAGGTGAACTCGTACGTGAGGGCGTCGGATGCCGACTCCCCCTGCTCCGCGGCATCGAGCGGGTCGTCATCGAGGCCCCATTCCTCGTCGCCCTCACTGTCGCGGTCGAGGGCATGGTCGCGCTGTCGCTCGAGCTCGCCGGCGAGCGCGAGCAGCTGGGGCACGTTCGGCAGGAACACGCTCGCCGTCTCGCCGCGACGGCGCGCCCGCACGAAGCGGCCGATCGCCTGGGCGAAGAACAGCGGAGTCGACGCCGAGGTTGCATACACTCCGACCGCGAGACGTGGGACATCGACGCCCTCTGACACCATGCGCACGGCGACCATCCAGCGCTTCGTCGACGTGGCGTAGTTTTCGATCCGGGATGACGCCTCCGCCTCGTCGGAGAGAACCACGGCCGGCTCCTCCCCGGTGATGCCGCGCAGGATCTCGGCGTAGGCGCGCGCCGCGGTCTGATCGGTCGCGATCACGAGGCCACCGGCATCCGGCACCTGCTCGCGCACCTCGCTCAGGCGACGGTCGGCGGACCGCAGGACGGCCGGAATCCATTCCCCCTCAGGGTCGAGCGCGGTGCGCCATGCCTGGGCGGTGATGTCCTTCGTGTTGTCCTGACCGAGCTGCGCTTCCATCTCGTCGCCGGTGCGGGTGCGCCACCGCATCCGCCCCGCGTAGACGAGGAAGATCACCGGACGCACGACGCCGTCTTCGAGCGCCCGGCGATAGCCGTAGCTGTAGTCCGTGCGCGACAGGCGGATGCCGTGCTCGTCGGGGTGGTACTCCACGAACGGGATGGGCGCGGTGTCGCTGCGGAACGGAGTGCCCGACAGCAGCAAGCGGCGCGTCGCGCGGTCGTAGGCCTCGCGCAGCGCGTCGCCCCAGCTGAGGGCGTCACCGCCGTGGTGCACCTCGTCGAGGATGACGAGAGTGCGCGCATCGAGGATCAGCCGCTCGTGCACCGTCGCCTTGACCGCGACCTGCGCGTACGTCACCGCGACGCCGTGGTACTGACGCGCGGGCGCCGCATGCCGGTTGCTGAACGCCGGATCGAGCCGGATCGACACGCGGGCTGCGGCATCCGCCCACTGCGTCTTGAGGTGCTCGGTCGGCGCCACCACCACGATCCGGTCGATGACCCGCCGACGCATCAATTCGCTCGCGAGACGGAGGGCGAACGTGGTCTTTCCGGCGCCGGGGGTGGCCGCTGCGAGGAAGTCGCGGGGGCCCGATCCCGGGCCATCCGGTCCGTCGAGGCTGAAGTAGTGATCGAGTGCTTCGGCCTGCCACGCGCGAAGCCGCTCGGCGGTGCCCCATGGAGCGCGCTGCGGATATGCCGGCGAGAGCTGTTCGGCTGCGAAGGTCCCGAAGTGGCTCTCGCCGCCCGCGTGCCGATCCCGGTCGCCGTCGACCGCCGATTCGTGAGCCGTGAGGAGCGCGTCGTCGTCCATCGGCCCCTCCCGCCCACGTCGCGCGTCCGCCGCGCACAACGAGTCACCACCCTAGACGAGCCGTGCGACGTGCGGGCTCGGCGACACCGCAGCGGGACGTCCGTGCACAGCGATAGCCTGAATTCCGGTCACGAACCGGGAGAACACGAATGACGACGACCGACGAGAATCGCACCCCTTACATCCCCAATCCAGGCCCGCACCCATGGCGCCGCTTCGTGGCCCTCGGCGACTCGTTCACCGAGGGAATCGGCGATCCCGAGCCTGACCTTCAAGGTGGACACCGCGGGTGGGCGGATCGCGTGGCGGAGGTGCTGTCGCGGCAGGTCGACGACTTCGCATATGCGAACCTCGCGGTGCGCGGAAAGCTCATCCGGCAGATCGTCGACACGCAGATCGAACCGGCGATCGCCCTCAAGCCCGACCTCATCACCTTCTCGGCAGGCGGCAATGACGTCATCCGCCCCGGATCGGACCCGGATGCCGTCGCGCAGCTCTTCGAGGACGCGGTGGTGCGGCTGTCTCAGGATGGTGCGACACTCGTCGTGTTCACCGGCATCGACACCGATTTCACGCCGGTGTTCCGCGGCATCCGCGGCAAGGTCGCGATCTACAACGAGAACATCCGCGCGATCGCCGACAGGTACGACTGCATCGTCGCCGACCAGTGGGCGCTCAAAGAGGTGCAGGACATGCGCTTCTTCGACGACGACCGCCTGCACTACAACGCCCTCGGTCACCACGAAGTGGCCAGGATGGTGCTGCGAGCGCTGAACGTGCCGAACGACCTGCAGCCGATGCAGCCCGACCCGCTCCCCCGCCGCACCTGGCGTGAAGCCCGCGCCGTGGACCTGGTGTGGGCGCGCGAGTACCTGGTGCCGTGGGTGCTGCGGCGGGTGCGGCACCAGTCATCGGGCGACGAGATCACGGCGAAGCGTCCGGATCCGCTCCCGATCACGACGCTCGCACCTGCCGAGGACCCCACCGTCGGGCGCGGTGAGACGGTCTAGGCGACACCCTCCACGGTCACGGCGAGGGGCGGAGCGCCCACAGCGCCACGGCGCTGGCGGCGGCGACATTGAGCGAGTCGACCCCGCCCGCCATCGGGATGGTGACCACGGTGTCGGCCGCCGCGAGCGCGCGACGGCTGAGCCCGTCGCCCTCGGCGCCGAGTAGCAGCGCCACTCGCTCACGCCGCGCCGCGGCGAAGTCGTCGAGCGACACGGCGCCGTCGGCCAGGGCCAGCGCTGCGAGGTGCAGTCCGGCCGAGTGCAGGATGGCGCCCGCCTCTGGCCACGGCGGAAGGCGTGTCCACGGCACCTGGAAGACCGTCCCCATGCTCACCCGGACGCTCCGGCGGTAGAGCGGATCGGCGCAGCGCGGGCTCACCAGCACGGCGTCGGCGCCGAGGCCGGCCGCCGCACGGAAGATCGCCCCCACATTCGTATGGTCGACCAGGTCTTCGAGCACGACGACGAGCCGTGCGCCGGCGACGATGTCCGCGACGGATGCGAGCGGCGGTCGGTGGATCGCCGCAAGCGCACCGCGATGCACGGCGTACCCGGTGAGCTGTTCGGCGACGTCCGCCGCGACCACGAACACGGGGGCATCGGGATGATCGGCCGTGAGTATCGCGACATCCGGCACCCATTTCTCCTGCACGAGGAACGACCTCGGACGGTGTCCGGCGCCGAGCGCGCGAGAGATGACCTTCGTCGATTCAGCGATGTAAAGTCCGCCTGCCGGCTCGAGGATGCGGCGCAGCGCGACATCCGTCAGATCGCGGTAATCCGCAAGGCGCTCGTCGTCGGCCGATCCCACCTGTTCGATGCGCACGGCACAACTCTGGCAGAGCCCCGAAACATCCCCGAAAACCGCGACGCCTACACTCGGTCCCGAGGGGGTGATCGGGTGACGACCGTGACTGAGCTCGACGCCGCCGCCACCGACCGCGTGTCGGAAGCCATCGCCGCCCTGGCTGGGCGCCGAGTCGCCGTGCTCACCGGCGCCGGAGTCTCGACGGACTCAGGCATCCCCGACTACCGCGGAAAGGGCGCCCCCGTGCGGACGCCGATGACGGTGGAGCAGTTCCTGGCCGATGACGCGGCGAGGCGCAGGTACTGGGTGGGCAGCCACCTCGGCTGGCGCGCGTTCGCCGCCGCCGAGCCGAACGCGGGGCACGTTGCGCTCGCTGATCTCGAGAGTCAGGGAGTCGCGACCGGCATCATCACCCAGAACGTCGACGGACTGCACCTGCGCGCGGGCAGTCGCCGTGTCGTCGAGTTGCACGGCACGATGCGCCGCGTCTTCTGCACGCACTGCGGCCAGGTGTTCGACCGCCGCGATCTCGCTGAACGTGTCGAAGCCGACAACCCGTGGATCCGCGTCCCCGAGAACATCGCCCTCGGTCCCGACGGAGACGTGGCGCCCGAGACCACCGAGGGGTTCGTGGTTCCGGACTGCACGAACTGCGGCGGGATGCTGAAGCCGGACGTCGTGTTCTTCGGCGAGTTCATTCCGGCAGGCAAGTTCCGTGAGGCCGAGCAGCTGGTGCAGACGAGCCAGGCGCTGGTCATCGCAGGCTCGTCGCTGGTCGTCAATTCCGGCGTCCGCCTGCTGGAACGGGCCCGCCGACGTCGCCTTCCGGTCGTGATCGTCAACCGCGGCGCGACTCGCGCCGACGTCCACGCCACGGTCAAGATCGACGCCGGCACGAGCGAGGTGCTGATGGCGCTCGCCGCGGCCCTCCCGGCCACCCTGTGATGGATGTGCCGCGAGCCGCCGCATCTGAAGTCACAGTTAGGCTCGACGCATGACTGTTCTGACCCTCGTCCGGCACGGCGAGACCGAGTGGAACCGCACGCGCCGCATCCAGGGGTCGACCGACATCCCCCTGAACGACGTCGGCAGGCAGCAGGCGAGGGATGCCGCGGCCGCTCTCCGCACCGGGCTCGATGTCGACGCGCCGGTGGTCGTGGTGGCGAGCGATCTGTCGCGAGCCCGTGAGACGGCCGAGATCATCGCTGCCGACCTGGGCGTTCAGGTCTCGCGCCTCTACCCCGACCTTCGCGAACGCGCCTATGGCGAAGCCGAGGGAATCGATGCCGAGCAGTTCCATGCGCGGTGGGGCGACTGGCACAACGCCGACGTTCCCGGCGCAGAACCGTGGCCGCACGTGCGGGCCCGCGGACTGCGCGCGCTGCGCCACGTGGTGCGCGATGCACGCCGCGAAACGGCGCCGCTCGCGGCATCCGTCATCGTCGTCACGCACGGTGCGATGATCCGCGAGCTGATCCGCCACGCGACGGCAGGTGAGCTGCCGGCGGTGGGCGAGCGGCTCGCGAACGGGTCGGCACATACCCTGCTCTACGAGCGGGAGCGGCTGCAGCTGCTGTCGTACGCGTCGGCGACCGCCTAGGCTCTCGCCATGGCGGCACCCACGACGGTCGACGCGTACATCGCGAGCTTCCCGCCGGATGTTGCCGAGCGGTTGGAGCGGATCCGCGGGATCCTGGTGGACGCGGTCGCCGAATCCGGCGTGGAACCGGAGCAGAAGATCCGCTACGGGATCGGGGCCGTCATGCTCGGCGGTCGTTACGCCATCCACTTCGCGGGGTGGAAGAAGCACATCGGCCTCTATCCGGTGGGCACACTCGACGAACCGCTGGAGGGCGAGGTCGCGCCGTATCGGGCAGAGAAGGACTCGGTGGTGTTCCTGCACCGCGATCCCGTGCCGTACGAGCTGATTGCGCGCGTCGCAGAAGCGGTGGTTGCGAAGCGAGGGGCCGGAGCCGCCGGCAAGTCTTGAGCGTGCGGCGGATGGCGGTGCTGGACCGAATCGGCCGTTTCGTTCAAAGATTCGAATGTCGGCGGATACCTATATGCTTCCAGCATGTCGATCATCGAGCGTATCACCGAGGCGGGCGACCGCATGGCGTCGCGCTTCGTCACGGTCGATGAAGTCGCCGAGCTCGAGACTTTCGACGACGAGGCGGTGCTCGCTCTCATCGCCGACGCCACTGACGCGCGCAAGGCCGCCGACGTCTTGATCTCCGCAGCTTCGTCAATCGTCGCGCGTCGGTCCGATCGCGCCTTCGGCCAAGCGGGTCTCGCGCAGCGCAAGGGCCATCGCACGCCGACCGCACTTGTGCAGCACATCACCGGTCAGTCGAGAGGCCATGTCTTCCGCAGCGTACAGACCGGCGAAGATCTCCGGGATGCTGCCGCTCGACGATCACCCGTTCCCGCTTCCAGCGCGGGAGCTGCCGTCGTGGCTGATGCTTGGCACAAGTCTCTGACCGATGCGTTGACGGACGGGGCATTGACGAATGCGCAGTACGACGCGATCCGCCGCAGCCTAGGCGAGCCGCCCGTGGATCGCTATCAGGACGTCGACCCTGCTTCCCTGCAGGCCGCGTGGTACAGGGCTGCCACGATGCTGATCGATGAAGCAGCTGTGTCGGCGATCGAGGATCTGCGCGCCGCAGCGCGCACCGCTCGGGACCGGCTTGATCCGATCGGCGTGAGTCTGCGGTTCGATGAACGGTACGAAAACCGATCCTTCCGCGTCTGGATCGATGAGACGGGGCAGCACAATGCGCGGCTGCGATTCGATGACGAGGCAGGAGCGTGGGTGCAGACGGTCCTCTCGGCAGCGATGCGTCGGCGCCGGGGGCCCAGGTTCGTCCCGGCATCGGGCGCTCTCGAAGACGCGGCCCCGGACGTTGCCTGTCCGGCCGAAGTCGGCATCGAGGACGAGCGGTCGAAGGAGCAGATTCAGTACGACAGTCTGATCGCGATCCTGCGCACCGGTGCGGCTGCCGACCCTGATCAGGCGTTCGGGGATCGCCAGCCCGGGATTCGGATCGTGTCGACCGTCGGTCCCGGTGGCGAGGCAGCCACCGTTGGCGCCAACGCATATCTAGAAGACGGTGGTCAGGCGCTTCCTGCGAGCATCGTCGAGAAGTACCTGTGCGATGCGGGATGGGTGGACATCACGGTCGACTCATCCGGCAACCCGCTGGACGTCGGTCGTGAAAAGCGGCTGTTCACCGCAAAGCAGCGCACCGCTCTCCGCATCCGAGATGGTGGATGCCTGTGGCCAGGCTGTCCGGAACCTCCGTCTCATTGCGAGGCCCATCACTCCGAACACTGGGCCGAACACAGAGGTCGCACGGATGTCGACCTCGGCGTCATGCTCTGCATGTTCCACCACCTCCGACTGCACAATCAGGGATGGAAGATCACGCGACGCGACGGTTCGTTCTGGTTGCATCCGCCGCCGAACGAACGAGGCGGGACCGGCGGGCCACTGATCCGGCTGATCACCAAGGCGCCGGGAAGGTTCGCCGCTGCATAGTCGATACGCGGGGGCCGCCCGGAGCGGTCAGCGGTCAGCGCGACTCAGGACACCCCGCGCGTGCCGGAGGACCGGCTCATCGACCATGCGACCGTCGTAGGTGAAGACACCGCGCTCGCCCTCCGCGGCCGACAGCACTCCTCGCGCCCAGGCCAGGGTCTTCGCGTCGGGTCGATACGCGTCGCGGATGACGTCGACCTGGCTCGGGTGAATGCATGCGGTGGCGACGAAACCGGATGCCGCGGCATCCGTCGCCTCGATCGACAGACGTCGCGTGTCGGCGATGTCGAGATGGACGGCGTCGATCGCAGCCTTGCCGCGACCGCCTGCCGCAAGCAGCACGCGTGCACGGGCCATCCGTGCGATGTCGCGATAGCGCCCGTTCGGCTTGCGGCTCGAAGTGCCTCCGAGGCTCGCAACGAGGTCCTCCGCTCCCCACATGAGCGCGACGACGTTGCCGAGTGCGGCGATCCGATCCGCCTGCGCCACGCCCTTCGCGGTCTCGCACAGCGCGATCACCTCGAATCGG
Organism: Microbacterium pumilum; assembly: GCF_039530225.1. NCBI lineage: Bacteria > Bacillati > Actinomycetota > Actinomycetes > Micrococcales > Microbacteriaceae > Microbacterium > Microbacterium pumilum. The sequence goes on along the minus strand of NZ_BAAAOH010000001.1, from coordinate 2,659,025 downwards.
CGATCGATCTTGGACAGGCGCTTGGCCGACTCCGACTTCGCGACCATGATCCGCCGGTAGTCGGTCTGTGAGAGTGTCGCCAGATCGGCAGCATACGCGTCAGTGCCGGGCGGGTTGACGCGCACGATGACTCGCGCAGAGTCCAGCTCGGACTCGATGAGCGCACCTCGAGCCGCTGCCTTGGCGTCGGCAGAGACCGCATCCTCGAGGTCGATGATCACCGCATCTGCGCGCTCCAGGGCCTTGTCGTACCGTTCCGGTCGATCGGCCGGGCAGAACAGGAGCGCCGGTCCGAGGTCGAAGCGACTGTGTGGCGATGTCACGACTTCTGCTCCCCCGCGGGCGCTTGGGCTGCAGCATCCGGTGTGCACCACATGAGCGCGACCCGTGTCGCATTCGCGACGATGTCGTCATGTTGATTGCGGCCGATGTGGCGCATCGTCACGATCCCCTGTCCTGGTCGCGAGCTCGAGAGCCGCTTGTCGACGACCTCGGTCTCTGTGTACAGCGTGTCGCCGTGGAACAGCGGTGCCGGAAAGGCGATGTCGCTCAGTCCCAGTTGAGCCACGAGCGTTCCCTGGGTCAGCTGCGTGACGGATGCGCCGACCATCGTCGACAGCGTCCACATCGAGTTCATGAGGCGCTGGCCGAACGGCTGCGAAGCGGCATAGGCCGCATCCAGGTGCAGTGCCTGGCTGTTCATCGTGAGCGATGAGAACAGCACGTTGTCGGCTTCCGTCGCGGTGCGGCCCGGGCGATGCAGGTAGCGGGCGCCGACATCGAACTCCTCGAAGTACAGGCCGCGTTGCACTATTCCTGTTGCGCGTTCAGGGCCGTCCACGGGCCTCACGCTACTCCGAGACTCCGAGCGATCACGAGAAGCTGCACCTCGGTCGTCCCTTCGCCGATCTCGAGGATCTTCGAGTCTCGGTAATGGCGCGCGACCGGGTACTCGTTCATGAAGCCGTTGCCGCCGAATATCTGCGTGGCGTCACGCGAGTTGTCCATCGCCGCATCGCTCGCCGTGAGCTTTGCGATCGCGGCCTCGGCCTTGAACGGCTTGCCCGCATCGCGCAGGCGCGCCGCGTGGTGCCATGCCAGGCGGGCGTTGTGCACGCGCGCCCTCATGCGAGCAAGCATGAACTGGATGCCCTGCCTGCTCGACAGGGCCTCGCCGAAGACTGTGCGCTTCTTCGCGTAGTCGACGGCCGCCTCGAGGCAGCCTTCGGCCGCGCCGGTCGAGAGAGCGGCGATCGCAATGCGTCCCTCGTCGAGGATGTGAAGGAAGTTCGCGAAACCCCTGCCGCGCTCGCCGAGCAGGTTCGACTCGGGCACACGCACGTCCTGGAGGGTGAGCGGATGGGTGTCGGAGGCGTTCCATCCGACCTTGTCGTACGGCGCCTCGACGGTGAATCCGGGTGTGCCGTTGGGCACGATGATCGTCGAGATCTCCTTGCGTCCGTCGCGTTCGCCGGTGACAGCGGTGACCGTGACAAACCGCGTGATCGCCGTGCCCGAGTTGGTGATGAACTGCTTCGACCCATTGATCACCCACCCATCGTCATCGAGCCTTGCCGTGGTGCGCGTGGCACCGGCATCCGACCCCGCCTCGGGCTCGGTGAGTCCGAAGCCCGCGAGCGCTCGCGCGGCGAGCAGGTCGGGAAGCAGCTCGCGCTTCTGCTCCTCGGTGCCGAAGCGGAACACCGGCATCGCGCCCAGGCTCACGCCGGCCTCGAGGGTGATCGCCAGCGACTGATCGACCCGTCCGAGCGCCTCGATGGCGAGGCACAGCGCGAAGTAGTCGCCGCCCTGTCCGCCGTACTCCTCGGGGAACGGAAGTCCGAACAGCCCCAGCTCCCCCATCTGCGCGACGACATCCAGCGGCAGGGTGTGCGTGCGGTCGGCTTCGTACGAGCGCGGCGCGACGACTTCGTCGGCGAATTCGCGCACCATGCCGGCGAGTTCGCGCTCGTCATCGGTCAGGTCGTAGTTGTTCATGGTGTCCTCGTGGGTCATGAGCGGTGGTCGGGATCCGCCCCGGGTGGGAGCGAAGAATCGGTGTCGGATGCCGCTGCGTCGGGTGCGGCGACGACGTGGGCGAGAGGCTGATCGCGGCGCACCTGCTCCCCCACTGCCACATCGAGCGTGACGACACCATCGTGGGGAGCGGTGACAGGGTGCTCCATCTTCATGGCCTCGATCGTGACGATGCGGTCACCCGCACTCACCGTGGCACCACCCTCGACGTGGATCGCGACGACGGCGCCGGGCATCGGCGCGCGCAGCTGCGGGTCGGTCGCCCCCGCCTCTCGATGGCGCCGTGCGAGCCGCAGCTCCATGGCCGAGATGCGAGACAGGGGCCGGAGCGTCGTGGTCTCGCCGTGCACGTGCACCCACAGCAGCCCATCAGCGGCCTGGCGCACCGTCACGCCGGCGGGTAGCGCTCGCCCGAGCGACCACGCGGCGGGCGCGGTGCCGGCCGAGACTTCGGGCGCGGGTCCCACAGGGCTCGCCTCGACGATTGCGCCCGTCTCGGTTTCGAAGCGGTGCACCAGCGGCACGGCGGCGGATCCGAGGCGCCAACCCGAGTGCGACGCCCACAGCTCTCCCGGGCCACGCGACGCGTCGCGAGACACCGCATCGACGCCGAGACGTCGCGCGGCGCGATATGTCTCAGTCGATTCGTGGTTCTTCACGGTCTCCAGGTAGCCGGCGGCAGCGCCCAGCGTGCGTTCGGACGGCGGCGCGGCGACGAATGCCGGCATCCGGTCGATGAGGCCCGTGTCCAGATCGCCGGCGACAACCTCGGGCTGGGCGAGGAGGGTGCGCAGAAATGCGATGTTGGTGTCGACGCCGAGCACGACGGTGTCGGCGAGCGCCGTGTCGAGCCTGACGAGCGCCTCGGCGCGGTCCGCGCCGTGGGCGATCACCTTCGCGATCATCGGATCGTAGTCCGCCGTCACGACCGATCCGGTCTCGACCGCGGCATCCGTGCGCGCGTCTCCGGCGGCCTCCCAGGCCAGCACATCGCCCGTCGCGGGAAGGAAGCCGCGCTCGGGACTCTCGGCGTAGACCCGGGCCTCGATCGCGTGACCGGCGAGCCGAATGTCGTCCTGCGCGATCGCGAGCGGCTCGCCCGCCGCGATCCGCAGCTGCTGCTCGACGAGGTCGACACCGGTGACGAGTTCGGTGACCGGATGCTCGACCTGCAGACGCGTGTTCATCTCGATGAAGAAGAACTCGTCGGGACGGTCCGCCGCGACGAGGAACTCCACTGTTCCCGCGCCCCGGTAGTCCACGCTCGCCGCTGCGGCGCACGCAGCGGCGCCGAGCCGTGAACGAGTGGCGGCGTCGACGACCGGGGACGGAGCCTCTTCGATCACTTTCTGGTGGCGACGCTGCAGCGTGCATTCGCGTTCGCCGAGATGGATGACGCGACCGTGCGCGTCGGCGAGCACCTGCACCTCGATGTGACGAGGGCGTTCGATGAGCCGCTCGAGCAGCAGCGTGTCGTCGCCGAACGCCGCAGCCGCCACTCGGCGCGCCGTGGCGAGCGCCTCGGACAGCTCCTCTGCGGCGCGGACGACCTGCATGCCCTTGCCGCCGCCGCCGGCCGATGGCTTGATCAGCAGCGGAAAGCCGGTCGACTCCGCCGCCGCCCGAATCGCGGCATCCGACATCCCCAGTGCGCTGAAACCGGGCACCGTCGGCACATCGTGGGCGATCACATGCGCCTTCGCGCGGATCTTGTCGCCCATGACCTCGAGCGCGCGCTCCCCCGGACCGATGAACACGATCCCCGCGTCCGCGCACGCACGGGCGAAGTCGGCGTTCTCGGAGAGGAACCCGTATCCCGGGTGGATCGCCTGCGCCCCCGTCTCACGCGCGGCGGAGAGCACCGCGTCGATGTCGAGGTACGACCGGGCGGCCGCGGCCGGCCCGATCCGCACCGCATCGTCAGCCTCCATCACATGGGGCGCACCCGCATCGGCGTCGCTGTAGACGGCGACGGAGCGGATGCCGAGCCGACGCAGGGTGCGGATGACGCGCCGCGCGATCTCGCCGCGGTTGGCGACGAGTACGGTGTCGAACCCTTCGACCGGTTGATGAGCTTGTCGAACCACAGGGATCGAAGGCCGTGACTCAGTGACCGAAGGCGAGGGCTCAGGGATAGCCATGGCGATCACATCCGGAACACGCCGAAGCGCGGTTCGGGAAGCGGCGTGCGAGAGACGACGTCGAGGGCCAGGCCGAGCAGGTCACGCGTGTCTGCCGGATCGATGACCCCGTCATCCCAGAGCCGGGCAGTCGCGTAGTAGGGACTCCCCTGCTCCTCGTACTGGGCGCGGATCGGCGCTTCGAACCGGGCCTGGGCGTCGGGCGTCCACTCCTCGCCGCGCGCCTCGAGCTGATCGCGCTTCACGGTCGAGAGAACGGATGCAGCCTGCGGCCCGCCCATCACCGAGATGCGGCTCGCGGGCCAGGTCCAGAGGAACCGCGGCGAGTACGCCCGTCCGCACATCGAGTAGTTGCCGGCGCCGAAGGATCCTCCGATGACGACCGTCAACTTCGGCACGCGGGTCGTGGCGACGGCGGTGACCATCTTGGCACCGTCCCTCGCGATGCCGCCGGCCTCGGCATCCCGCCCGACCATGAAGCCCGAGATGTTCTGCAGGAACAGCAGCGGGATGCCCCGCTGGTCGCACAGCTCGATGAAGTGCGCACCCTTCTGCGCGGACTCCGAGAACAGCACGCCGTTGTTCGCGATGATCCCCACCGGATGCCCGTGCAGCCGGGCGAACCCGGTCACGAGGGTCTCGCCGTACAGCGCCTTGAACTCGTGGAACTCGCTGGCGTCGACCAGCCGGGCGATGACCTCGCGCACATCGTAGGGCTGATTCACGTCCACGGGAACCACCCCGTACAGGTCTGAAGCGTCGACCGCGGGCGGGGTGGAGGGCACGACATCCCATGCCGGAGCGAGTGGCCGCGGCAGCGTCGCCACGATGTCGCGCACGATCTCGAGGGCGTGCTCGTCGTCTTCGGCCAGGTGGTCCACGACGCCGGAGCGTCGAGCGTGCAGGTCACCCCCGCCGAGTTCCTCTGCGGTGACGACCTCGCCGATTGCCGCTTTCACGAGCGGCGGGCCGCCGAGGAAGATCGTCCCCTGGTCGCGCACGATCACGGTCTCGTCGCTCATTGCGGGAACGTACGCGCCGCCCGCGGTGCACGATCCGAGTACCGCGGCGATCTGCGGCACGCCGGCGGCCGACATCCGGGCCTGGTTGTAGAAGATGCGACCGAAGTGGTCGCGATCCGGAAAGACCTCGTCCTGCATCGGCAGGAACGCGCCGCCGGAGTCGACCAGATAGACGCACGGCAGCCGGTTCTCGAGCGCGATCTCCTGCGCTCGCAGGTGCTTCTTCACGGTGAGCGGGTAGTACGTTCCGCCCTTCACCGTTGCGTCATTGCAGACCACCATGACGTGCCGGCCGTTCACCAGCCCGATGCCTGCGATGACCCCTGCACCCGGCGCTTCGCCGCCGTAGAGCCCTTCGGCCGCGAGGGGTGCGACCTCGATGAAGGGGCTCCCCTCGTCGAGGAGTCGTGTGACGCGCTCGCGCGGCAGCAGCTTGCCGCGTGCGACGTGGCGTTCGCGCGATGCCGCCGGTCCGCCGACGGATGCCGCGGCCAGCCGTTCGCGCAGGTCTGCGCTCAGCGACGCCTGTGCGTCGCGCGTGCGCTCGAAGCGCTCGTCGTGCGTGGCGGCGGTCCGCAGCGCGCTCATGTCATCTCCGTCGACGTCACGATCGGATCACGTCTGTTGTCTCGCCGCGATCGGATTGGTTAGTGTTCACTAACCGGAGTCTAGGTTAGCGAGGATTAACTGAAATGACAAGCGGTGTCACGGAGCGTGATCGCGCCAAAGCAGGCCGTCAGGCCGCCATCCTGCGTGAAGCGGCGCGGCTGTTCGCCGAGCGAGGCTACAGCGGAGTGAGCCTCGAAGACCTCGGGGCGGCGGTGGGAGTGAGCGGGCCCGCGGTCTACCGGCACTTCGAGAACAAGCAGGCACTCCTCGGCGCGATCCTCGTGGGAGTCAGCGAGCGGCTCCACTCCGGCGGACGCGCGGTCGTCGCAGCGGGCGGATCGCCCAACGAGCAGCTGCGTGCCATCATCGCGTTCCACGCCGACTTCGCCCTCACCGACGCGGACGTCATCAGGGTTCAGGATCGTGACCTCGCGAGCCTTCGGGATGAGGACCGCCACACCGTTCGCCGGCTTCAGCGCGAATACGTCGAGCTGTGGATCGGCATCCTCTCGGAGGTGCATCCCACTCATACCGAGAGCGATCTGCGCGTGCGGGCACATGCGTGCTTCGGCCTGATCAACTCCACGCCCTACAGCTCGCGGGGACTCCGCGGCACCCCCGCGGACAGCACCGTGCGCGGCATCCTGGAGGCCATGGCCTTCGCCGCCCTCACCGCCTGAGCAGACGGTCGTGTCCTCATCTGGTGAGAGTGTGCCGTCGCAGGATCAGGGGAATCACGCGGATGGAGCGGATGACGCTCCCAAGGATCGTGCGCCCGAGTCCGAGACGGAGGTCACGGCCGAGCCGACGCCGGGCGACACCGCGTCGACACGGCGTGAGTTCCTCCGCAACGGCGGACTGGTCACGGCGGGGTTTGTCGTAGGAGGCGCGATCGGTGCCGCGGCCGGTGTCTCGATCGGCACCACGATCGGGCGGCAAGAGGGCTCGGTCGACTTCGGAGCGCTGCCCGCACGCGAAGTGCCCGGTTTCGATCATGTCGTCGTGCTGATGGGCGAGAACCGCTCGTTCGACAACCTGCTCGGCTGGCTTTACACCCCCGAGACCCTCCCCGCGGGCGAGACCTTCGAGGGCCTCGCGTTCGGCGACCACTCGAACGCCGCGCCGTCGGGCGACCGCGTGGCCGCTCACGTGTATTCGGGTGAGACGGATGTCGTGATGGGCAGGCCCAACCCCGACCCCGGTGAGGAATACCCGCACGTCAACACCCAGCTCTTCGGCACCATCGATCCGCGCTCCAACGCGACCAGCGAGATCGGGCAGATGAGCGCACCGTTCAACGCACCGGCTGCGGGAACCGTGCCGACGCTCGACGGCTTCCTCATCGACTACTGGAACAACGTCACGCGGCTCCGCCACGGCGAGGAGCCGAGCCTCGAGGACGCGTCGCACATCATGGGCGGGTTCTCACCCGAGCAGCTGCCCGTGCTCTCCACTCTTGCGCGGGAGTTCGCCGTCTTCGATGCCTGGTTCGCCGCTGTGCCGTCACAGACCTACTGCAACCGTTCGTTCTTCCACGCGTCGACATCGCACGGCTTCGTCACGAATCAGGACGGCGGCGGATACGACAAGTGGCTCGACGCCGCCCCGGCACCCACGATCTTCAATCGCCTGGAAGAGGCCGGCGTCTCGTGGAAGGTCTACTTCGACGAGCTCCAGTTGGTCTCACTGACGGGCGTCATGCATGCGCCGGCTCTCGAGGAGTTCTGGCGCACCGAGCACTTCGTCCACATGACGGACTTCTTCAAGGATGCGAAGGAGGGCGCACTCCCTGCGTACGCCTTCATCGAACCGCGCCTCGTCTACAACCACAACGACTTCCACCCGCCCGTCGGCATCTATCGGTCGAGCGATGTGGAGGGCACCCTGGTGCTCGATTCCGCGGTGTCGGATGTCCGTGCCGGTGAGAAGCTCGTCGCCGACGTCTACGACGCGATCCGGACGAGCGCGACCGCCGATGGCTCGAATGCCGTCAACACTCTGCTGCTCATCACGTTCGATGAGCATGGCGGCACCTACGATCACGTCGCGCCGCCCGCGGCCACTCCCCCGATCGCCGACACCGGGGCCGGTGAGATGGGCTTCACGTTCGACCGGCTGGGCCTTCGCGTGCCGGCGATCGCGGTGTCGGCGTACACCCGCGCCGGAACGATCATCCACGACGAGACGCACCACGGCGCGGTCATCGCGACGCTAAGCAGGCTCCACGGGCTGCGACCGCTCACGCGCCGCGACGACGGCGCCAACGACCTGTTCTCGGTCGTCAACCTCGACGCGCCGCGCGATCCGCGCGACTGGCCGACCGTGCAGCCGATGTACGTTCCGGACAACACGGCAGAGGACCAGCGCATCGACCTGAAGAACGGACCGCACCGCGACGATCCACTGAGCCCGCCGGGACGCGGTCTGCTCGGCCTGCTGCTCGCGCGCTATGGCCGCGGGGACTCCGAGGAGCCGATGACCTACGCAGACGCCTACCGCATCCTGCAGGCTCATGGACTGGGGCTGTTCTATCCGAAGCGCACCTGAACACGCCGGGACGGACCACCCGACCCGGCGTGGGATGCCGCCGGCGCCGGCCGCTTCCGCGAACCGGCGCCATGCGCCCCAGTGGTCTTGGTGCCTGCGGCTTCAGCGCAGCAGCATCGCGCGGCCGGGTTCGCGCAGGATGTCGGCGACGTCGACGAGGAACTTCGAGCCCTGCTCGCCATCGACCAGCCGATGGTCGAACGACAGCGCGAGCGTCATGACATCACGCAGGGCGATCTCGCCGCGGTGCTCCCACGGCTGACGCCGCACGGCGCCGAGCGCCAGGATTCCCGCCTCGCCGGGATTGATGATCGGCGTGCCCGCGTCGACACCGAAGACGCCGACGTTGGTGATCGAGAACGTGCCGCCCATCATCTCGGCCGGCGAGGTACGGCCGGCTCGAGCGGTCTCGGCGAGCCTGCGGATCGCGTCCGACAGCTCGACGAGGTTGAGCTCCTGCGCGTCCCGGATGTTCGGCACGACCAGTCCGCGCCCCGTGGCCGCGGCGATGCCGAGGTTGACGTAGTGGTGCTCGACGATCTCGCCGGCTTCCTCATCCCACTTCGAGTTGAGGCCCGGGTGCCGCGCGAGCGCGAGGCACACCGCCTTGGCCGCGACGGCCATGATGCCGATCTTGTGCTCCTGGAGCGACCGATCGGATTTCAGGGACGCGATGAGCTCGCTCGTCGCGGTGACGTCGATGGTGACGAACGTGGTCACGTGCGGAGCGGTGAAGGCGCTCCGCACCATGGCCTCGGCCGTATGCTTGCGGACTCCGCGGATCGGCGTTCGCGTCGTGCGCTCGCCGGGTGTCTGGCTGCGCGCCGGTGCAGTGATCTCGGCGACCGTGACGGATGGCGCATCCAGCCGCGACGCGTAAGCCTCGAGGTCGCCGCGGGTGATGAGACCGGACTCACCGGTGCCCTCGACGAGTGCGAGGTCGATGCCCAGCTGCTTGGCGAGCATCCGGACCGGAGGCGTGGACCGCGGACGCTCGATCGGCGCCGGAATGACCTCGCTCATGTGGATCGCATCGTGGGGCGCGGCTTCGAGCACAGCGGTATCGGTGGCAGCGGAGTGCTGTGCCGTCGAGCGCATCCGGCGCTGTGGCCGCGCCGCTCCGCGAGGGGCTGCGCCGTAGCCGACGAGGTTCGGCTGCGCCTTCTCTTCGGCGGGCGACTCCGCGACCGGCGCGGACGCTTCGACCGCGGGCGACGCCTGCGGCACCTGATCCGCCCCTTCGACGTCGTAGGAGATCAGCACCGAGCCGACCTCGACGACGTCGCCGGCGGCCGCGTGGAGCGTCTTGACGGTTCCGGCGTACGGCGACGGCAGTTCGACGACGGCCTTCGCCGTCTCGACCTCGGCGATCGTCTGGTTGAGAGTTACGGTGTCGCCCTCGGCGACCATCCACTGCACGAGCTCTGCCTCGGGAAGTCCCTCGCCGAGGTCGGGGAGCTTGAAGTCCTGGATCACAGTTCCACACCTGTCAACGAGTTCGGACGATCCAGCACGCGGTCGACCGCGTCGAGAATCCGGTCCAGGTCGGGGAGGTGGTACTTCTCGAGCTTCGCGGGCGGGTACGGGATGTCGTGGCCGGTGACGCGCGCGGGCGCTGCCTCCAGGTAGTTGAAGCACCGTTCGGTCACGCTCGCGACGAGCTCGGCCCCGACGCCCGCCTCGCGCGCTGCTTCGTGGGTGACGACCACGCGTCCGGTCTTGCGAACGGATGCCGTCACCGTCCGGTAGTCGACGGGTGAGATCGAGCGCAGATCGATGACCTCGATCGACACGCCCTCGTCTTCGGCGGCGGTGGCGGCATCCAGAGCCGTGGTCACCTGCGCACCGTAGGTGAGAAGCGTGACATCGGTGCCCTCGCGCGCGACGCGTGCCAGACCCATCGGAGGTGCGTCCGCCAGGTCCGCGTCGAGGTCGACGTCGCCCTTGGTGTGGTACAGCCGCTTGGGCTCGAAGTACACGACCGGGTCGTTGGAGGCGATCGCCTGACGCAGCATGATGTACGCGTCCTGCGGGTTCGAGACGGCGACGACCCTGAGGCCCGACGTGTGCACGAAGTACGCCTCGGGCGACTCGGAGTGGTGCTCGGCAGCGCCCACGCCGCCCGCCCATGGGATGCGGATCGTGATCGGCATCGTCACGTTCCCGCGCGTGCGGTAGTGCAGCTTCGCGACCTGGCAGACGATCTGGTCGAACGCGGGGTACACGAAGCCGTCGAACTGGATCTCGACGACCGGCCGGTAGCCGCGGAACGCGAGGCCGACGGCGGTGCCCATGATCCCGGCCTCCGCGAGCGGGGTGTCGATCACGCGCTGCGCACCGAACTGGTCGAGGAGCCCGTCGGTGATGCGGAAGACCCCGCCGAGCTTGCCGATGTCTTCGCCCATCACGAGCACCTTGGGGTCATCGGCCATTGCGCGGCGGAGTCCCTCGTTGATGGACTTCGCCATCGTGAGCTGCGTCATCGCGCTGCCCCCTCGCTCGTTGCGGGCTCTGCGTCCGTGCTGAGCTCTGTCGAAGCGAAGCCGTCGAGATACGACGCGAACCAAGTGCGCTCCTCATCGAGGCCCGAGTGCGGCTCGGCGTAGACGTGGTCGAGCACGCCGATCGGCTCGCGCGAGGTGGCCCCGAGGGTCGCGGCTCGCACCTCGGCACCGAGCCGGTCGGCATCGGCTGCGACCTCGGCGGCGAACGCGTCGTCGAACGCCCCTTCCGCTCGCAGCAGCGCCTCGACGCGGGCGATCGGGTCGCGGCGACGCCAGCGCTCCACCTCTTCCTTGTCGCGGTAGCGCGTGGGGTCGTCGGATGTGGTGTGCGGACCCATGCGGTAGGTGACCGCCTCGATGAACGCCGGGCCGTTGCCGTGGCGCGCGTTGTCGAGCGCCCAGCGCATGGCGGCCAGGCACGCGAGCACGTCGTTGCCGTCGACGCGCATGCTGGGGATGCCGAAGCCCGGCGCGCGTCCCGCGATCGGGAACTTCGCCTGCACCGCCACCGGCTCCGAGATCGCCCACTGGTTGTTTGTGCAGACGAACACGACGGGCACCCGGAACGACGAGGCGAAGACGAGCGCCTCGTTGACGTCGCCCTGGCTCGAGGCGCCGTCGCCGAAGTAGGCCGCCGCGACCTGGTCGGTCCCGTCGATCTTGATACCCATGGCGTACCCGACGGCGTGGAGAGCCTGAGCGCCGATGATGATCTGCGGCGTCGCGGTGTTGATGTCGTAGGGGTTGTACGTCGAGTGCTCTTCGCCGCGCCACGCGATCACGAAGTCCGCGGGCTTCGCCCCGCGGACGTGGTTCACGCCGATCTCGCGGTAGCTCGGGAACACGAAGTCGTCTGCCCGGAAGGCCCGCGCCGTGCCGACCTGCGTGGCCTCCTGGCCTTGGCACGGTGCCCAGAGTCCCAGCTGGCCCTGCCGCTGGAGCGCGACGCCCTCGGTGTCGATGCGCCGCACCAGCACCATGTCGCGGTAGAGGCTCCGCAGGGCCGCGGAATCGACATCCGCCACCCATCTTTCGAGGTCGGGGTCGGAGACCCGCTCGCCATCGGGAGTCAGCAGCCGGGCGACATCGTCGATGTCGGTCGCAAGATCGGCAGTCGGGTTCAGGGTGTGCGTCATCGTCATCACTCCTCGGTGCAACCCACCCTCGTGAGGTGGGTCATCGTGGATCGCCGGCGGCGTCGCCGACACTGCCGAGAGTACGTCGATCTCGCACCTAGCTCAAGTAATCTCGCTCCACTTGAGCATGTTGCCAACTCACCGGTGCGCGGACCGTGCTAACGTTTCGCATTATGAGTGCCCTGGACCACGTCGATCTTGAACTGCTGGCCGCCCTCTCGGCCGACCCGCGAGCGACCGTCGTCGCCCTCGCCGAACGGCTCGGTCTGTCGAGGAACACCGTGCAGGCCCGGATGGCGCGGCTCGAGCGCTCCGGGGTCTTCCTTTCGTACGAGCGGGCGATCTCGTCATCGGCGCTCGGGTTCCCGATCGAGGCGTTCATCAGCGTCATCGTGCGCCAGGCGGATCTGCCCCGCATCACCGTGGAGCTCGCCAAGGTGCCCGAGATCGTGCACGCGCACGGACTTTCAGGCCAGGTGGACCTTCTGGTGCGCGTCGCGTGCCGCGACACCCAGCACCTCTTCGACACCGACGCGCGCATCCTCGCGATCGAGGGCGTCGAGCGCACCGAGACCTCACTCGTGATGGGTGAAGTGATCAGTCACCGCGTCGCACCGCTCATGGAGTTGGCACGGCGGCAGCAGTAGACGTCTCGCCCCCCGCGGCGCCGGCCTCGGCATCCATCCGCACGAGCACCACGCCCACGAGGATCAGTGCGCCGCCGGCGAACTGGATCGTGGTCGGCACCTCGGCGAGGAAGAGCCACGCGAAGCCGAGCGCGAACAGCACTTCTGACAGCCCGGCGAACGACGCGACACGAGACCCGATGCGGGGTACGGCCATCACCCCGAGCGCGTAGCCGACGGTCGTGGCTACTCCGGCGACCCACAGCAGCGGCACGAACCACGGCACCTCCGCCCCGGCGAGCACGACGCTCACGGACGGCGCTCGGAAGGGCAGGATGCCGACCGCGCCGAGGACGGCCATGAGCGACGCCCCGATCAGGAGTCCTCCGGATGCGAGTGCCAACGGCGGCAGGTCGTCGCCCGCCCGCTCCGCGATCAGGAAGTACGCTCCGACGCACACCGCGGCGCCGAGCGCGAAGAGCGTCCCCAGCAGATCGAAGGACGCCCCGGAGATGTCGACCACCAGGATGAGTCCCACGATCGCCACGACCGACCCGGCCATGACGAGGCGGGATGGCGCGCGACGGGTACGCACCCAGGCCAGGATGACCAGCAATACGGGTGCGAGGTACTGGATGAGGAGCGCCACCGCGACCGGCATCCGCTGCATCGCGGAGAAGAAGAAGATCTGGCAGCCTGCCACCGCGGTGAGGCCGAAGCCCAGGATGATGGCCCAGTGCCGGCGCAGGAAGGAGCGCTCACGGCGCATCGCCACCACCAGAGCGGGCGCCAGGACGAGCCCCGCCACCCCCATCCGCACCAGGAGCGCGGCGCCGAGCGACCAGCCCGCCTCGAGCAGAGGCTTCACGAACGGACCACTGGACGAGAACGCGAGCGCCGACGCGATCGCCATCACGAGACCCGTGGTGCGCATCCTCGCCGAGGGCGACCCGATGATCGGGAGCGATGCCGTCGACGTCGCCATGGCGTATCCATCTGTCAGGAGTGAAAGTGCGTACACTAGTGACAGTATCGAACCCGATGTCAGGAGTCAACATGGTCTTCATCAATGACACGAGACAGTCGCTCGTGGCGGCCGTCCACCTCGTCAACACCCTCCCGGGGTTCGACGGCGAAGACACCATGACCACTCCCGCCGACCTCGAGGCGTACCTCGTCGTGAACCCCTACACCGGCACGATGCGGAGGGATGACGCCGAGGTCGCCGCGGTACGCGGGATCCGTTCGCAGCTGCGCGAGCTGTGGGATGTCGACCGCGAGGGCGCCGTTCCGCTGGTGAACAAGATGCTCAGCGACGGGCATGCCCTCCCCCAGCTGTCGAAGCACGATCATTACGACTGGCACATCCATGCGACCTCGGACGACGCGCCGCTGGCCACGCGCATCCTCGTCGAGGCGGCGATGGCGTTCGTGGACGTCATCCGCGCCGACGAATACGACCGCGTGCGGGTGTGCTCCGCGGACGACTGCGAGTCGGTCTACATCGACTATTCGAAGAACGGATCCAAGCGCTACTGCGACACCGGCAACTGCGGCAATCGCATGAACGTCAACGCGTATCGGCGTCGGCAGGCGCGAGAAACCGTCTGATCGCCTCGGCGGCCGCCGCCGGCGTCTCGTAGTGGATGAGGTGTCCGACATCCGGTATCTCGACGAGGGTCGCATCGGCGAAGAGTGTCGCGAGGTGGCGCTCGGCCTCGATCGGCGTGATGTCGTCGCGCTGCGCTGCCACGAGCAGCGTCGGCTGGCTGATGTTCGGCGCGTAGACGCGAACATCGTTCGAGACCGATGCGAGGAATGCGTCGTGGAGGACGTCTCGGTCGGCGAAGCGGGAGAAGTACGTGTCGTGCTGATCGTGGATGAAGCGGCGCAGGTCGGCATCGCGCGTCTTGGCCATCGACACGCTCATGACCCGCACCACGGCTCCGTTGCGAAGCAGCGCGTCTCCCGCAGTCTTGGGCAGCCGGGCTCCGGCCCAGTAGTAGAGGACCGCAAGCCGGGTCAGGATTCCGCGCGGGCCCTCCAGAGCGGGGGCGCCGATCGGATTCACCAGGATGACGCGCGGCGTGGCGAGTCCGCTGGCGACGGCCGCCGCCACGACGATCGAGCCGAATGAATGACCGAGGATGACGGCGCCCGGCGCCACCGCCTCGGCGAACTCGCGGAGCCATGCCGCGTACGCGTCGATGTCGTGCCGGGTGGCTGGGATCGGAGGCGTCTCGCCGAAACCCGGAAGATCGGGCGAGATGATCCGCACGTCGGGCAGGTGCGCGACGACCGGCTCGAGCCCGTGATGCTCGCCCCGGAAGCCGTGCACCGCGATCACCGTCGTCTCGGCACCGTCGGGGCCGTACACCCAGTACGCCGTCGTCGAGCCGCCGACCTCGGTCTCGCGCCGCTCGACGGGGATCGTGTCGAGCAGCGGTGCATACGGGTTCGGGACTGCCACGCGTCGAGTCTACGAGTGCCTGTCCGGCGGAGTGGCTGCGGGGCGGAGTGGCTCGCGGACGATGTCGGGGGCAGCGCATACCTTGATCGGCATGGACCTGTGGCAGCGCGAGCCGCTCCCGATCTTCCGTGCCCCCGAGTGGGTCAAGATCGTCGGCGTGTTCGACCTCGAGACGACCGGCGTCGATGTGACGACCGACCGCATCGTGACCGCGCACGTCGGGCTGCTCGACGGCGACGGCTCGATCATCCGTGCGCGCGACTGGATGGCCGATCCGGGTGTCGTGATCCCCGACGGTGCCGCCGCCGTTCACGGCATCACGACCGCGCACGCCCGGGATCACGGACGCCGTGCGTCGGAGGTCGTCGCCGAGGTCGTCGTGGCTCTGCGTGCCCTGCTGGATGCGGGCATCCCGATCGTGGCCTACAACGCGCCGTACGACTTCTCGCTGCTCAAGTACGAGGCGTTGCGCCACGGCATCGATCCGATCATCGACCCCTCGCCGGTGATCGATCCGCTCGTGGTCGACAAGGCCTACGACCGATGGCGGCGCGGCAAGCGCACGCTCCAGGTGGTCGCGGCGCACTACGCCGTGCGACTCGAAGGTGCTCACGAAGCGTCAGCCGATGCAGTCGCCGCCGGACGAGTGGCGCAGGCGCTCGCGGAGCGATTCGCACCGTGGCTGCCGCCGAGTGCCGGTGAGCTGCACACCCGCCAGATCGGGTGGGCCCGAGCGCAGGCCGCGAGCCTCACGGACTACTTCATCCAGATCGGGCGGCTCGACCCCGAGAAGCGGCTGGATGGGAGTTGGCCAATCCGGTGATCTTGTCGGAGCGCCTGCTCGACCACGACGAAAAGCCCCGCCGAGGCGGGGCTTTCGCGAAGCGCGGGCTTACTTGCTCGCGCCGCCGAAGTTCTTGAAGCGCTGGTTGAACTTCTCGACACGACCGGCCGAGTCCATGATGCGCTGCTTGCCCGTGTAGAACGGGTGCGATGCCGACGAGATCTCGACGTCGATGACCGGGTACTCGACACCGTCGAGTTCGATCGTCTTGTCGGAGGTCACCGTCGAGCGGGTGAGGAAGGTCTCGCCCGAGCCGAGGTCGCGGAACACGACCGCCTGGTAGTCGGGGTGGATGTCAGTCTTCATTCGGAATCCTCTAGGGAGTGTGCCCTGGATTTGGCCAGGGCGTCAAAAGTCCGCGGTGCGAACGCACCAAGGATCGATTCTACCAGGCCTGAGGCCCGCACACGGAATCGGCCGGCGAAGCGCGGTTCGGATCGTCAATGCGCCGCGCGAGCGGAGTAGCGACCGGCGTACTCGGTGAGAAAGATCTGCACCCCGAACGTCGACGAGAGGTTCTCGGCGGTGAGCGTCTCGCGCAGCGGCCCGGCGGCGGTGACACGGCCGTCCGCGAGCAGCAGCACGTGCGTGAACCCGACCGGGATCTCTTCGACGTGGTGGGTGACCATGATCATCGCGGGGGTGCTCGGCGCCTGGGCGTAGCCGCCCAGGAGGCCGAGGAGCTCTTCGCGGGCTCCGAGGTCGAGGCTCGCCGCCGGCTCGTCGAGGAGCAGCATCTCGGGATCGGTCATGATCGCACGGGCGATCTGCACCCGCTTCTGCTCGCCGTCGCTCAGCGTGCCGAACGTCCGGTCCGCGAGGTGGTCGAGGTGCCATTCCGCGAGGACGCGAAGCGCCCGCCGCTCGTCGATGTCTTCATACGACTCGTTCCAGCGCCCGAGCACCGAATAGGCGGCGGTAAGCACCACGTTGAGCACCGTCTCGTCCTGCGGAAGCTGCTTGGCCATCGCGGTGGACGCGAAACCGATGCGAGGACGAAGTTCGAACACGTCGGTGCGACCCAGGCGCTCGCCGAGGATCGTGACGCTGCCCGAGGTCGGGTGGAGCATCGTGTCGGCAAGCTGCAGCACGGTGGTCTTGCCCGCACCGTTCGGTCCCAGGATCACCCAGCGTTCGTCGTCGCTGACCGTCCAGTCGAGGTGATCGACGATGTCTCGTTCATTTCTGCGGACGACGACGTCGGAGAACTCGAGCACCTGCGGCATGCAGCTAGCCTATCGGCCGCCGGCGGCCACCTCCGAGTACAGCGCGGCCGTCTGATCCGCGATGCTCTGCCAGCTGAAGTCGACCCGGGCCCGTTCGCGCCCCGCGGCGCCGTACTCTCGGGCGCGGTCCCGATCGCTGACGACCTCGGTGAGAACCCGGGCGAGATCCGCCACGAATCCCTCGGGATCGATGGGAGTCCCGGTGCCGTCCTGCACCTGCTCGATGGGAACGAGACGGCCCGTCACGCCGTCGACGACGACCTCCGGGATGCCGCCGGTGGCGGTGCCGACGACGGCCGCGCCGCACGCCATCGCCTCCAGGTTGACGATGCCGAGCGGCTCATACACCGACGGGCAGACGAACGTGGTCGCAGACGTCAGCACGGCGCAGAGCTGATCGCGGGGCAGGAAGGTGTCGATCCAGATCACGCCTTCCCGCGTCTCCTGGAGCGAGCGGACGAGTCCCTCGACCTCCGCCATGATCTGCGGTGTGTCAGGCGCGCCCGCGCAGAGCACGAGCTGCACGTCGGCGGGGAGCCTCTCCGCGGCGCGCAGGAAGTACGGCAGGCCCTTCTGTCGCGTGATGCGGCCGACGAAGACCACCGACGGGCGGCTCGGGTCGATTCCCAACTCCGCCAGGAGTTCGGGGTTCTCCACGGGCCGCCATCCCTCCGTGTCGATGCCGTTGTAGATCACGCGAACCTTGTCGGGATCGAGCGATGGATAGCTCCGCAGGATGTCGTTGCGCATGCCGCCGCTCACGGCGACGACGGCGGCGGCCCCCTCGTACGCGGTCTTCTCGATGTAGCTCGACACCGCGTACCCGCCGCCGAGCTGCTCGGCCTTCCACGGGCGCAGAGGTTCCAGAGAGTGCGCCGTCACGATGTGCGGGATGCCGTGCAGAAGCGACGCGAGGTGACCGGCGAAGTTGGCGTACCAGGTGTGGCTGTGCACGACGTCGGCGCCGGCGACATCCGTCACGATCTCGAGATCGGTGCCGAGCGTCTGGAGGGCCGCGTTGGCGTCGGCGAGCTCGGCCGGCACGCTGTACGACGTGGTGCCCTGCTCGTCGCGAGGGCCGCCGAAGGCACGCACCCGCACCTCCATGGTGGCTCTCAGCGACTTGACCAACTCGGTGACGTGCACCCCTGCACCGCCGTAGATCTCCGGCGGGTACTCCTTCGTGATGATGTCGACGCGCATGGCACGAACGCTAGTACACACGCACGGCGTGGGATAGCGCTGGTTCGACGAGTGCTCCGGGGCCTAGGGTGGTGCCATGCCAGCAGCGCCGAAGGTATTCGGAATCATCCTCGCCGGCGGCGAGGGAAAGCGCCTCATGCCTCTGACGGCAGATCGGGCAAAGCCCGCTGTGCCGTTCGGGGGGCAGTACCGATTGATCGACTTCGCGATCTCGAACCTGATCAACTCCGGGCTCCGTCAAGTCGTGGTGCTGACGCAGTACAAGTCGCACAGCCTCGACCGCCATATCTCGCAGACCTGGCGGATGTCGGCGCTGCTCGACTCGTATGTCGCTTCGGTGCCCGCCCAGCAGCGCCTCGGCAAGCGCTGGTTCTCAGGCTCGGCCGACGCGATCCTGCAGAGCCTCAACCTCGTCAACGACGAGAAGCCCGACATCGTGGTCGTGATCGGCGCCGATCATGTGTACCGCATGGACTTCCGGCAGATGCTCGCCGCGCACATCGACTCGGGCGCCCGCTCGACGGTCGCCGGCATCCGCCAGCCGATCTCGCTCGCGAACCAGTTCGGCGTGATCGACGTGGACGGCAAGGATCCCGTCAAGATCAACGAGTTCCTCGAGAAGCCCCAGAGCCCGGCCGGGCTCACCGACTCTCCTGGCGAGGTGCTCGCGTCCATGGGCAACTACATCTTCGACACCAGCGCTCTCATCGAGGCCGTCGAGGCCGACGGCGAGCTGCCCACCTCGAACCATGACATGGGCGGCGACATCGTGCCGTACTTCGTCAACCGCGGCGAAGCCGGCGTCTACGACATGAAGCGCAACGACGTGCCCGGGTCGACGGATCGCGACCGCGACTACTGGCGGGATGTCGGAACGATCGACTCGTTCTTCGATGCCCACCAGGACCTGATCTCGACCCTGCCGATCTTCAACCTCTACAACATGGAGTGGCCGATCCACTCGCAGGCCGTGAACTCGCCGCCCGCGAAGTTCGTCCGAGACTCCGTCGGGCGCATCGGCAACGCGATCGACTCGATCGTCTCGCTCGGATCCGTGCTCTCCGGCACGCACCTCGAGCGCAGCGTCGTCGGCCCGTGGACGCTCGCGGGCGGTGGCTCGACGATCACCGACTCTGTGCTGTTCGATCACGTGCACGTCGGAGCCGGGGCGCGGATCCACCGTGCGATCCTCGACAAGAACGTCGTACTCGACGACGGTGCCACCGTGGGCGTCGATCGAGAGAAGGATCTCTCCCGCGGGTTCACGGTGACCGACACGGGTCTCACAGTCGTCGGAAAGGGCGTCCGCGTCGCGCGATGACCCGCGGTGCGGGTCGCGGGCGGCCGCGGCGCTAGCGTTGATGCCATGCCCTCGCCGATCCGGTTCCTCGTCGTGCTCGACGCGGACTCCACCCTCATCCGCAACGAGGTCATCGAGCTGATCGCCGACGAGGTGGGTCGCGGTGCCGAGATCGCCGCGGCGACGGAGGCTGCGATGCGCGGTGAGGTGGACTTCGCCACGAGTCTGCGCTCGCGGGTCCACGCACTGGCCGGCGTGCCGGTGTCATCGTTCGCGAGGGTGCTCGCCCGCATCCAGCCGACACCGGGGGTACGCGAGCTCATCGAGGCGGTGCATTCGCGTGGCGGCCGGGTCGGCGTCGTGTCGGGCGGCTTCCACGAGATCCTCGACACGATCGCGCCCGAACTGGGAGTCGACGCGTGGCGCGCGAACCGCCTCGCGGTCTCGGAGGGCATGCTGACCGGTTCGGTCGACGGCGAGATCGTCGACGCGGAGGGCAAGGCCGTCGCGCTGCGCGCGTGGGCGGCGGATGCCGGCCTCCCACTCTCACGCACGATCGCGATCGGCGACGGGGCGAACGACCTCCGCATGATGGCGGATGCCGGACTCGGCGTCGCGTTCAATGCGAAGCCCGCGGTGCGCGAACGCGCGGACGTGGTGGTCGGTCCCGTCGATCTCGCCGAGGTCATCGCGCTCCTGCCGTGAGCACCCACGGCTTCGTCGTGTCCGTGGCCCGCGATAGCTTCGCCGAATGGACATCATCCTCATCCCCGGTCTCTGGCTCGACGCGTCGTCCTGGGAGGACGTGACACCGGTACTCGAGGCGGCGGGCCACACGGTCCACCCCCTCACGCTGCCCGGCGTCGGCGTTCCCGCCCCCGAATCGTCCGACATCGGCATCGCGGACTGGGTCGACGCCGTCGTCGCAGCCATCGATTCGATCGACGCACCTGTGGTCGTCGTCGGCCACAGCGGCGGCGGCAACGTCGCATGGGGCGCGGCCGATGCCCGCCCCGATCGCGTGGCTCGGGTGGTCTTCGTCGACACGACTCCCCCGCCGAACGGGGCCGACATCTCCGAGTTCGAGCTGGTCGATGGTGTGATCCCGTTCCCCGGCTGGGACTTCTTCGACGCGCCCGAGGTCGGCGACATCGACGACGACACGCGGGCGAAGTGGTCCGCACGGGCCGCCTCGGTGCCGGCGAAGGTGCCATCCGATCCGATCGCACTGACGGACGACCGACGCCACCAGGTGCCCGTGACGGTGCTGTCGGGAGGGTCCTCCGAGGCGGAGTTCCGCGGCATGCTGGCCGAATGGGGCAGGTTCGCGGATGAGTTCAACGCGATCCAGTCCGCCGAGGTCGTGAAGCTCGACTCCGGCCACTGGCCGCAGTTCTCGCAGCCGGAGCGACTGGGTCAGGCGATCGTCGCCGCGGTTCGCTGACCTTCGCCGAGGTGGGTCAGTGCCCCATCCCGAGTCCACCGTCGACGGGGATCACCGCGCCCGAGATGTAGGCCGCGTCATCCGAGGCGATCCACGCGACGACTCCGGCGACCTCGTCGGCGGTCGCGAAGCGACCGGCGGGGATGTTGCGCTTGTATTCGGCCTGCAGCTCTTCGGGCAATGACACCGTCATATCGGTCTCGATGAACCCAGGCGCGACGACGTTCGTGGTGATGCCGCGACCGCCGAGTTCGCGTGTCAGCGACCGTGCGAAGCCGACGAGGCCGCTCTTGGACGCCGCGTAGTTGACCTGGCCGGGCGAGCCGTAGAGGCCGACGACACTGGAGATCAGGATGACGCGGCCCCAGCGGGCGCGCAGCATGGCCTTCGATGCGCGCTTGACGACGCGGAAAGTCCCGCCCAGGTTGGTCGCGATGACGCTGTCGAAGTCGTCCTCGGTCATGCGCAGCAGCAGTGTGTCCTTGGTGACGCCGGCGTTGGCGACGATGATCTCCACGGGCCCGAGGGCGCTCTCGACCTCGGTGAACGCGGCATCGACCGCTACGGCATCCGTCACGTCCGCGCGGACGGTGAGCGTTCCTTCCGGCCCTTCTCCAGAGCGGGCGGTCACCGCCACCTTGTAGCCGGCGGCCACGAAGCGTTCGGCGATCGAACGGCCGATGCCGCGGTTTCCGCCGGTGACGAGGACGACGCGATCGGTGGACATGTGCAGCTCCCAAGGTTCGAGACGGATCCGCCCCAGCCTAGCGGCGCCGCATTGACACCCTGCCGCACCCGCTGGAACGCTGGGCTCAGCACCCTGAGGAAAGGCATTCCCGTGAGCGACAACAGCACGCCCGACTCCCCCGCGTCCGACGCCTCGAGCGCCCAGCCCGCACCGGACCCGTCACCGGCGCTCACGCCGGAGCCGTCACCAGGCCTGACGCCGGACCCGTCACCGGAACCGACGCCGGAGCCGCCGTCGTACGCGCCGCCGGCATACGGTGCCGCGGATCCGTACGCCGGCGGTGCGCCCGCCTACGGCGCGACCGACCCCGGCTACGCCGCACCGCCGGTCTACGGTGCACCGGCCCCCGGTTACGCGTCGGCTCCGCCGCCGTATGGGTCGTCGCCGGCACCCTACGGATCACCAGCGCCGTACGGTGCCGCCGCGCCGTACGGCGCAGCCCCGGCGTACGGTGGCTACGCCGCCCAGCCGAAGACGAATGCGCTCGCGATCGTCTCGCTGATCTCGTCGATCGTCGGGCTCGTGCTGGTGCCGTTCATCGGGTCGATCGTCGGCGTCATCACCGGTCACATCTCCCTGTCGCAGATCAAGCGGGACGGCGAGGGCGGCCGCGGCATGGCGCTCACGGGCACGATCCTCGGGTGGGTCGGCCTCGGGCTCTGCATCCTCGGAATCATCGCTCTGATCGCGCTCATCCCGTTCCTCGTCGCCATCGACACGCGGTCATCGACCTGACTTCGCCAGAAGTGGACGCAGCTCCCGCATGACGCGTGCAGACGGCGACCGGACGCCACGCGCGGCGTAGTCTTGAAGCACCGTGAAGAGTTCGGGCCGGCCACCTTCGGCCACGTCGCTGCCGCGCGCACCGCGCGACGAGGCCGACGCGCGATCTAAGCGGTACCTCATCATGATGGGCATCCGCGTGGCCTGCTTCATCCTCATGGTGGTCATCACGCCGTACGGCTGGTACACGTGGGTCTTCGGCGCCGCGGCGATCTTCATCCCCTACGTCGCCGTCGTCCTCGCGAACGTGAGCTCGAATGTGCGCACCACCGACGTCGAGCGCCCTGAGCTGGCCATCTCCGCCGAAGCGCACGAGGATCCCACTGCCGACCCGGAAGTCGTGCGCGTCGACGAGATCCGTGCGGTTGCGCCGCTCGACGACCCGGACCCGCGAGCATGAGCGACGCGCACGGCGAGCCGACGTGCTCGCGGGCGGGCTGCCGCGCCCCCGCCCACTGGCGGATCGACTGGCGCAATCCCCGCATCCACGCCGCGGACCGCATCAAGTCGTGGGTCGCGTGCGACGAGCACCGCGACTACCTGAAGGAGTTCCTCGCGGCTCGTGACTTTCCGGTCGCTGTGCATCCATTGGAATCGGACACGGATGCCGAGGCGGTCGCCGGATGAGCGCCAGCCGCGAGGTCAGCATGCAGAATCTGCCGAAAGCGGGTCGATGGGCGATCTATATCGCGCTCGCCGTGCTGTTCGCGGTGGCATGCGCGTTCCTGTCGCAGTGGCAGTTCTCACGCAACGAACAGCGCGCGGCACAACTCGCCCTCGTCGCGCAGAACCACGACGCCGATCCGGTTCCGCTCGACGAGCTCATTCCGCCCGGGGCCGAACTCGATCCGGGCGATGAGTGGCGGCCGGTGCGACTCGAGGGCGTCTATCTCAGCGACCAGCAGCTTCTCGCGCGCAACCGCGCCCACGGCGGCACGGCCGCATTCGAGGTATTGGTGCCCTTCCAGCTCGAGGATGGCCGCGTCGTCCTCGTCGACCGAGGCTGGGTGCCGCCCGGTGACAGCCAGCCCAACCCAGACGTCGTTCCCTCACCACCGGAGGGCGAGGTGACGGTGATCGCTCGGCTGCGTCCGGGCGAAGCGCGCCCCTCTTCCGGACGATCCGCGCCGGAGGGACAGGTCCCCACGATCAACCTGGGACTGGTCTCGGCAGCCGTCGATCCATCGATCGGCGCTGCTTTGGAGCAGAGCACCTACGGGCTGATGGTGTCGGAGGATCCTCCACCGGCGACCCGGCCCACCGCGCTGGAATCGCCGTCCGAGGACCCGGGGCCGCACCTCTCGTACGCGATCCAGTGGATCCTGTTCGCGATCATGGGGTTCGTGTTCATCGGCTACGTGATCCACACCGAGCGACGCCACCGGCGCGACGAGTCAGAGGATTCCGAGGATGGTGCGGCGCCCCAGCCGGAGCTCCCCCGCCGCCGGCGCGACCGCGACGCGGTCGACGAAGACGCGCTCATCGACGCGGCGGGGCGCTGAGGACCCGGGCGCGGCGAGCTTCGTTGCGGCGAGCCTACTCAACCTGCGGAAGGGGGGCTCGATCACGCAAGGCTGATGAGCTCCGCGTAGTCGCGGCCCCAGATGTCTTCGACCCCGTCCGGCAGGATGAGCACACGCTCGGGATTCAGCGCCTCGACGGCTCCCTCATCGTGTGAGACCAGGACCACCGCGCCCTCATAGTGCGACAGCGCGCCCAGGATCTCTTCGCGCGACGCCGGATCGAGGTTGTTCGTGGGCTCGTCGAGCAGCAGCATGTTGGCGCTCGAGACGACGAGCGTGGCGAGCGACAGGCGCGTCTTCTCACCGCCCGACAGCACGCCGGCAGGTTTGAGGACGTCGTCGCCGGTGAAGAGGAACGACCCCAGCACCTTGCGCGCATCCGTCGCGGTGATGTCCGGTGCCGCCGACATCATGTTCTCGAGCACCGAACGGCCGACGTCGAGGTTCTCGTGCTCCTGCGCGTAGTAGCCGATCTTGAGCCCGTGGCCGGGCTCGATCTGGCCGGTATCGGGCTTGTCGACACCAGCGAGGATGCGCAGCAGCGTGGTCTTGCCGGCGCCGTTGAGGCCGAGCACGACGACCTTCGACCCACGGTCGATGGCCAGGTCGACATCCGTGAAGATCTCGAGTGAACCGTACGACTTGGACAGACCCGATGCCATGAGCGGGGTCTTGCCGCACGCCGCGGGCTTCGGGAACCGCAGCTTCGCGACGCGATCCTCCTGCCGCACGTCATCGAGGCCCGAGAGCATCTTCTCGGCACGCGCCACCATCTGGTGCGCAGCTGCCGCCTTCGAGGCCTTGGCGCCGAATCGCGCGGCCTGCAGCTGCAGCTGCGTCGCCTTCTTCTCGACGTTGACGCGCTCCTTCTTGCGGCGCTCTTCGTCGGCCACCCGCTGACGCAGGTAGTTCTTCCAGTTCATGTTGTAGACGTCGATGACCTGGCGGTTCGCGTCGAGGTAGAAGACGCGGTTGACAGTCTCGCCGACGAGCTCGACATCGTGGCTGATGACGATGAGGCCGCCCTTGTAGTTCTTGAGGAACTCCCGCAGCCACACCACGCTGTCGGCATCGAGGTGGTTGGTGGGCTCGTCGAGGATCATCGACTCGGCATCCGAGAACAGGATGCGGGCGAGCTCGATGCGACGTCGCTGGCCGCCCGAGAGCGTCCGCAGCTGCTGGTCCAGAATGCGGTCGGGCAGCGAGAGGTTGTGCGCGATGGATGCCGCCTCGGCCTCTGCCGTGTACCCGCCGAGCGCTTCGAAGCGCTCGGTGAGCTGGCCGTACTTCCGCATCGCCCTGGCTGCGACGTCCGGATCTTCGTCGCCCATGGCGAGGGAT
Organism: Microbacterium pumilum; assembly: GCF_039530225.1. Classification (NCBI taxonomy): domain Bacteria; kingdom Bacillati; phylum Actinomycetota; class Actinomycetes; order Micrococcales; family Microbacteriaceae; genus Microbacterium; species Microbacterium pumilum. The sequence continues at coordinate 2,633,521 of NZ_BAAAOH010000001.1, read as the reverse complement.
GCCTCGTGCATGCCGAGGGCGATCGTGCCGAGACCTCGAGCATCGAGGATGCGGGTGCGCGCGAGCATGTCGGGGTCGCCGGTGCGCGGGTCCTGCGGCAGGTAGCCGAGCTCCCCGGTGCGATCGACCTTGCCGTCGGCGGGAAGGAGATCGCCCGCGAGCACCTTGGTGAGGGTGGTCTTGCCGGCGCCGTTCCGGCCGACGAGACCGATCTTGTCGCCGTTGCTCACGCGGAACGACACGTCCGACATGAGGACGCGAGCGCCCACGCGGATTTCGAGGTCGTGCACGGCGAGCACAGCGATTGTCCGTTTCGTTGGAAGAAGGGATACAGAGGGGCCCGATGGGCCAGCCCCCTAGTATAAGTCGCAACGCCACCCGCACCTTCCCGGCGTCCGACCACGAGGAGCCTCATGACTCTCGCCGCACCCGCCCCCCGACGTCGTGTTCTTGCCGATGTGCTCGTTCCCGATCGCTCTCGCGCCCTCGCTCTGGCCACCGACACGGCCCTCGTCGTGACCGGCACCGCGCTGGTCGCACTCGCGGCCCAGGTCGTCATCCCGTTCTGGCCCGTCCCGCTGACAGGTCAGACCTTCGCTGTCCTGCTTGTCGGCACCGCACTCGGCCCGCTGCGCGGTGCGCTGTCGATGACCCTCTACCTGGTGCTCGGCGTCATCGGACTGCCGATCTTCTCGGAGGGCAAGTCGGGCAGTCTGTTCGCCTTGACGAGCGGCGGATACATCATCGGCTTCATCGCAGCCGCGATCGTGGTGGGCTGGCTCGCCCGTCGAGCGTGGGACCGTAAGTTCCTGGGCATGTTCGTCTCGTTTCTCGCCGGCAGTGTGGTCATCTACGCGTTCGGGCTGACGTGGCTCTACTTTTCGCTGAACAACCTCGGCGCCGCCGTCTGGCAGGACGCCCTCGGCTACGAGACGCTGCTCGGGGCGACCCTGGGCGCCGGTCTCGTCCCCTTCCTGATCGGGGATGTCCTGAAGGCCGTCCTCGCGGGTCTGCTCGTACCTCTCGCCTGGAAGGGCGTCAACGCGGTCGACCACGCCGATGTCATCCTCACGCAGGCCGAGCAGCAGTCTGCGCTCGATGAATTCCTGGCGTCGGATCGCGGTCAGCTGATCCCCGCGGTGAAGAAGGGTGCCGTCGCGGCCGTCGTCGGCGAGGGTCGGGAGCAGCCAGGGCAGCGAGAGCGCCGTCGGGGTGGTCGCCGAGACGTTCTCCTCGCCGACGACCTCGCCGACGACGGCCGCGACGGCACCCTTCTTCACCGCGGGGATCAGCTGACCGCGATCCGACGCCAGGAATTCATCGAGCGCAGACTGCTGCTCGGCCTGCGTGAGGATGACATCGGCGTCGATCTGATCGAGGTTCTCGTAGCTCACGGTCGTGTAGAACGTGCCCTCGCCGGTGTCGAGCGCGGTCACGCTGTCGGGCGTGGTGAAGCCCAACTGCTCGAGGATCACGACACGCGGGTCGGACGGCAGGTACATGTAGAACGTGTCCACGTCGTCGTCGATGTAGGCGATCGTCGCCTCGGCGAACTCCGGATGCTCAGCGGCGGTGTCTGCGACGAGCGTGTCGAGATCGGCGAGCACCTGTTCGGCCTCGGCCGACTTGCCCATCGCCTCGCCGACGATCGTGATGACGTCCTGCCACGGAGTCGACCACGCGGTCTCGGGGTAGGCGATGACCGGGACGCCTGCATCCGTCAGCTCGTCGTATTCCTCCTGCGTCAGTCCCGAGTACGGTGCGAGGAAGACATCCGGGTCCGTCGCCAGGACCTCTTCGACCGAGACCTCGTTGGCGGACGAGTCGAGGAGAACGGGCTCTTCACCGTCGAGCCCCGTGATGGCCTCTTCGATCCAGGGCGTGAGCTTGTTGTCGCCGCCGCCGTAGTCCATGGAAGACACGGCAACCGGTACCTCGCCGAGTGCGAGGACCGCATCCGTCGCGCCCCAGCCCCACGTGGCGATGCGCTCGGGGGCAGCGTCGATCGTGGTCTCGCCGAAGGCGTGGTGGATCGTGACCGGGAATCCTTCCGCAGACGCTGCGTCGCCGCTCGCTGTGCCTTCGGGTGCGGCGGATCCGGAGCATCCGGCCAGGGCGAGGGCTGTCGCCGTGGCGGCCGTGATGGCGAGGATGGCGCGGGCGCGCTGTCGGGTCATCTCTTCTTCCTTTTCTTCGTGGGGTCAGCCGCGATCCGCCGACGCATGGGCGCCGCCGGGACGTGGAATGACGAGGGGAGTCTGTGTGAGCGGGTCGGGGATGACGAGGGCGTCGAGCGCGAATGCCTCGGCGACGACATCCGCCGTCAGAACCTCGGTGGGCGATCCGTGTGAGACGATGCGGCCTTCCGCCATGACGACCAGCTGGTCGGCGTAGCGGGCTGCGAGATTGAGCTCGTGGAGCACGACCACGATCGTCGTTCCCTGAGTCCGGTTGAGGTCCCGCAGCAGGTCGAGGACGTCGAGCTGGTGGCTCAAGTCAAGGAACGTGGTCGGCTCGTCGAGCAGGAGGATCTGCGGGTTCTGCGCGAGAGCCATGGCGATCCAGGCACGCTGACGCTGACCACCGGACAGATCTCCGAGGGGGCGCTCGGCCAGCGCGGACAGCCCGGTGCGCTCGAGGGCGGCATCCACCTTCTCGGTGTCGCCCGGTGACCATCGCTGGAACACTCCGCGATGGGGGTAGCGGCCGCGCGCGACGAGCTCCGCCACGGTGAGACCGTCTGGAGCGGTGGGATGCTGCGGCAGCAGGCCGATGCTGCGTGCCAGCTTGCGACGGGGAATCGTGGCGATGTCCTCGCCGCCGAGCTCGATCCGGCCCGCGAGCGGTGGCCGAAGCCGCGCCAGGACACCGAGGAGCGTGGACTTGCCCGACGCATTCGCGCCGATGATCATCGTGATCCGCCCCGGTGTGATCGCCAGATCGAGGTCCTCGATCACCGTGCGACCCGGATAGCCGGCGTCGAGCCCGCGCGCGACGAGCTCGGGCGGCGAGATGGTGGAGCTCACAGCTGACGTCCTTTCGACGTGGCGAGGAGCCACAGCAGGAAGAGGGCCCCGATGGCACCGGTCACGACGCCGACCGGCACGGACATCCCGGGGATCGCGTACTGGGCGACCAGATCGGCGGTCGTGAGCAGCGCCGCGCCGATGAGCCCGCTCGTGGCGATGCCGGCCGATGCATGGCCGAGCAGGGGCCGAGCGATCGCGGGGGCGCACAGGGCGACGAATGAGATCGGCCCGAGGAACGCACAGGTGACGGCGGTCAGGATCACGGCCGCGGTGACCGTGACCACGCGCACCAGCCCAGGGCGGACGCCGAGACCGGATGCCGTCGACGCTCCCAGCTGGACGATGGGCAGCCAGCGTGCCGCTGCGACGACGGCCGGGATGACGAGCGCGAACACCACGGCGACCGTGGCGACCTGCCACCAGGGCGTCGAGGACAGGCTTCCGGTCAGCCACAGCATGGCCATCTGGGCCTGTTCGACCTGAGCCCGCACCATCAGGAGGCTGGTCGCTGCACCCGCCAGGAACGACATGCCGACACCAGCGAGGATGAGGCGATACCCGCCGTCTGTCTGCGCGCGACCCGCCAGCAGCAGCAGCCCCGCGACGACCATTCCCCCGACGAACGCCGCGAGCGCGAGCGAGGGGCCCGACATGCCGAGCACGAGCAGCGCGAAGATGGCTGCCGCGCCGCTGCCACCTGAGATTCCGAGCAGGTCAGGGCTCGCGAGCGGATTGCCGAGCAGAGACTGCAGCAGCGCTCCGGCGATGCCGAGCGCGGCGCCGGCGATCAGCGCCATGACGAGGCGCGGCGCACGCACCTGGAAGACGACGTAGGCCTCCGCCCGGGTGCCGCCGCCCCAGAGCGCGTGCCAGACCTGCTCGACCGTGAGCGGGTAGTCCCCCATGCTGAGCGCGACGAGCGAGATGACCGCGACGAGCACGACGGTCGCCACGACCACGACCGCTCGCCGGCGGCGCGCGGTGCGGCGCACTGTTTCGAGAGCACTCGGCGCGACGGCGTCAGCGCCGGCGGCGGTCGCACTCGGGCTCACAGCATCACCTGCTGACGACGCAGCACGAGGGTGATGAGGACGGGCGCACCCACGAACGCGATGACGATGCCGGCCTGGACTTCGCCCGGCAGAGCGATGACACGCCCGACGACATCGGCGAGCAGGAGAAGACTCGCGCCGGCGGGGATCCCGATCGTCAGGAGCCACCGGTAGTCGTCGCCGACGATCACGCGCAGCGTATGCGGAATCACCAGGCCGATGAAGACGATCGGCCCGGCGATCGCGGTGGCGCCCCCGCACAGCAGGATCGTCGCCACGATGCCGAGCCCCCGTGTGCGCGCGACGTCGTGACCGAGACCCGTGGCGGTATCCGCACCCAGGGCGATGAGGTCCAGGCCTCGGGCGCAGAACAGCGCGATGCCGATGCCGACAGCGATCGGAACGAAGACGAGGGCGACGCTGTCCAGCCCGCGGGCCGTGAGCCCACCCACCGACCAGTACCGGTACACATCGAGCGCGACGTAGTCGGTGTTCAGGATGAGAAGCGTGACGGCGGTGAGCCCCGCTGTCACGGCAGCACCCGTGAGTGCGAGCTTGGCGGGGTTGCCGCCGTCGGGCCCGCGCGAGCCGATGAACGCGACCACCACGGCGGCCACCGCCGCTCCTCCGAACGCGAACCAGAGGAAGCCCGACGGAGTGCTGATCCCGACCAGGGTGATCGCTGCGAGCACGGCCACCGAGGCGCCCGCGTTGACACCCAGCAGCCCGGGGTCGGCGAGCGGGTTGCGCGTGAGCCCCTGCATCACCGTGCCGGCGACCGCGAGCGCCGCCCCGGCCAGAATGCCGATGATCGTGCGCGGCACGCGCTGCGTGAGCAGCACGGTGTGGTCCGCGTTGGACGGATCCGGTCCGAAGAGTGCATCCACCACAGCGGCAGGCGTGATCGGTCGCGCCCCGACGCCCAGGCTCAGCACCACGGACGCCAGGAAGACGGCGATCGCGACGGCGAGGACGAGACGCGCCCGGCGAGTGCGGGCGGATGCCGTCATTCCGTGCGTTCCGACTGCCCGAGCCGCCAGTAGCCCATGAAGGCGACGCGCTTGCGGTCGACGCCGTGGTCGCTGACCAGGGAACGGCGGATCGTCTTCACCATCGCCGCCTCCCCCGCGATCCAGGCGTAGAACTCGCCGTCCGCGGCTTCGGGGCTGTCCCAGAGCAGGTCGACATCGACGTCGACGTCATCCAGTCTCTGCGGCCGCGGTGCGGCGGCACGCTCGAGCAGGTCGCCCGACGCGCCAGCCCATGTCGAGAGCGCGGTGATCAGCGACGATCCGTGTGCACGATCGTCCCGGGCCAGCCACTGAACGCGGAAGGTCTCCGGCAGATCGAGCTCCACGGCGTCGGCGGCGGCCGGCACCTCGATGAAGGCATCGACGTCGCAGTCACGGTCGAGCGACTCGAGGATGCCGGCGATCGCGGGCGCCGCGGTCTCATCGCCCGCGAGCAGCAGGCGGCGGGACGAGCCCGGGTGCCAGTCCAGCCCGATCCGCGACTGCGGGCTGCGCTCGTCCGGACCGACGATGACGAGGTCATCGCCCGGGACTGCCCGCTCCGCCCACGCGCCGGCGGGACCCGCGTCGTGGTGGACCACGAAGTCGACGGTCACGGTCCGCGAGGCAGGGTTGACGCGACGCGCAGTGTAGGTGCGGAAAACGTTGCGCGCGGCATCCGGGAGCGAACGCCAGCGGTCGTACCAGTCCCCCGCCCCGGCATCCTGCCCGACCTCGGCGAAACTGCCGTCGGCATGAGGGAAGAGGACCTTGATGCGCTGATCGAGGCCGGCAGTGCCGAAGTGCTCGAGGTCGTCGCCGTGGAGCACGACGCGCACGAAATGCGGAGACAGCCGCTCGACGCGGGAGACCTGTGTCACGTACGGACGGTAGGCGGGCCGGACGGCGATCGAGTGGGAGGTCACCGAATTAGGTTAGCCTTACCTTCTCCCGCCGCTCAAATCGAGGTCCATCACTCGCCCGGTCGGCGCCCCCCGATCTCATGCGCGTGACCGAGCCGCAGCCCGGGGAGGAGTGCCAGCAGCGACAGCACACACGCCAGCGCGAACACCGCGGGGAACGCGGCATCCGTGGCCGTGAGCGCTGTGAAGACGAGCCCCATCGCCGCGATGGTCGTCGCGGCCCCGATCGAGTCCGAGATCGACAGCGCGGATGAATTGAAGCCCTGGTTCTGGGGCGTCGAATACGCGAGCGTCAGCACCGTCAGGCGCGGATACATGAGCCCCATCCCCCCGCCCGCCAGGGTCCATCCGGCGATGACGACCGCCGCAGGGAGATGCGCCAGCGCCGTGATCCCGGCAATCGCGAGCGAACTGAACAGGAGGGCGATGCCGATCAGCGTGATCCGTGCATTGCCGATCCGATCGCCGAATCGGCCCTGGATGTCGGCCGCGGTCGCCCACGCGATCGCCGCCGCCGTCAGACCCAGGCCCGCCCACGTCGGCGAGAAGTCGTACTCGTCGATGAGCAGGTAGGGCACGTAGATCTCGGCGCCGAAGAGAGCGCCTGCGATCAGCCCGCGCATCAGCACGACGCTCGGCAGTCCTCGCCCCGCGAGGAGCGTCCGGCGCGGCAGCAGTGGCCGGGAGGCGAAGCCGATGGTGAGCACGGATGCCGCGACCGCTGCCCACGCCCATGGCCCGAGCGATCCGGCCAGGCTCAGCAGCAATGCCCCGACCGCGACGGCGACCGCGCACGCCAGTCGCGGCGCGATCCGATCGGTTGCCGGGTGGTCCGTCCCGAGCGCGAGTCCGCGAAGTCGCAGGACGACCAGGGTGTAGGCGGCGACGGTGAGGATCGCGACACCGAGGAAGACCCAGCGCCAGTGGAGGTACTCCGCCACCGCTCCTGCGAGGAACGGTCCGATGAGCGAAGGGACGACCCAAGCCGCCGAGTAGGCCGCGAACACCCGACCGTGGACGGCGGCAGGATAGACGCGGGCCACCACGACGTACAGCGCGACCGTCTGACCGCCGGTGCCGAGCCCCTGGATGAGGCGACCGGCGACGAGGACCTCCATCGTGGGTGCGAACCCAGCCATGACGAGTCCGACCACGAACAGCGCGACGGACGCGGTGAGGGGTGCGAGCACGCCGCTGCGATCGCACCATGCGCCCACGGCGACCATGCCGATGACGCTTGTCGCGAGGGTGCCGGCGAACGCCACCGCATAGAGCGCCGCGCCATCGAGATCCGCGCTCACGACGGGCATGACGGTCGTCACCGCGAGGGACTGGATCGCCGCGAGGAAGATCAGGGCTGCGGAGCCGACCGTGACCCAGACATACGAGGGCCCCCAGATCCCTCCGCCACGCCCGGCGAGCCCAGGACCGGCAGGCGACGCGCCGCCGCCTGTGGAACCGCCGGTGGACCAGTCGGCGGGGGGCTGTCCGATCGGACCGGTCACGTCCGAACGAGCGCACCGATGCGCTCGACCGCCTCGCGCAGCACAGCGGGCGAGCAGCCGAAGTTGATCCGGACGTGTCCCTTGCCCTCCTCGCCGAACAGCGGGCCGAGGTGGAGCGCCACCTTCGCATCGCGGAGGATCTTCACGGCGGGGTTGTCGCCCCAGCCGAGCGTAGACAGGTCGACCCACGCGAGGAACCCCGCATCCGGGACGCGGTAGCGCGCCCCCGGAATGTGCTCGGCGAGCAGCTCGGCGAGCAGCCTGCGGTTGTCGTCGAGGGTGGCGCGCAGGGCATCGAGCCACGGATCGCTCTCCTCCGCGAACGCCGCTACGGCCGCGAGAGCGCCGAACAGGCCGGTGCGCCACTCGACCTCATCGGGCAGGGATCGCACCACCCGAGCCGTGTCATCCGACGCGGTGATCATGAGCGCGCACTTGAGACCGGCGAGGTTGTACGCCTTGCTCGCGCTCGCGACCGTGTAGCCGATCCGGGCGGCGGCGGGCGAGGCATCCAGGAACGGGGTGAACAGGATGCCGGGATGCACCAGTGGCGCGTGGATCTCATCGCTGATCACGGTGGCACCGAAACCCGCGGCGAGATCGGCGAGGGCCGCCAGGGTCTCGCGCGAGTGGACGGTGCCGGTGGGGTTGTGCGGGTTGCACAGCAGCACCGCGCGCGCTCCTCCGGCCAGGGCCGCCTCGATGCCGGGCAGGTCGAGGTGCCAGCCCGATTCGTTCTCGATCAGCGGCACGCGTTCGACAACGGCGCCTGCCTCGGGGATGCACTCGTAGAAGGGCGGGTACACCGGCGGGGTGACGATCACTCGGTCGCCCGGCTGTGTCACCTTGCGCAGCAGTTCGACGACGCCCATCATCACGTCGCAGGTGGTGCGGATGCGTGAGGGATCCACCGTCCAGCCGAATCGACGCCGGGCGAAGCCCGCGTACGCGTCTCGGATGCCGGGATCCGGCGGCGTGTACCCGGTGTCGCCGAGCTGGACGGCGCGGGCGAGCACCCGGGTGATCGAATCTGCCATCGGGAAGTCGGTCTCGGCGACGAACAGCGGCAGGACCTCAGCCGGGTAGCGACGCCATTTCGTGCTCGAACGCTGTCGCAGCTCTTCGATGGGCAGTGCCTGCAGGGGGGTGATGACGCTCACTCGTCGAGCCTATCGGCGGCCGTCCCGAGTCGTCCGTGGTCGTGTCGCCGTACGACTCATGCGCTGTCGCGCCGGCGATCGCAGCGAGTCAGCGGACCGTCTCGGGTTGAGCATCCTCGGCGGGGGCTTCCGCCGTCGTCGTGCCGGACTCGTCGTCACGATGCCAGGGACGGGCGATCACCACCCACGCCACGACCGCCCCGATCGCGTAGACGAGGTACGCGCCGATCCACGCCGTGAGATCCCATGCGACTCCCTCCCACGCGAAGGGCATGGGCATGAGCACCACGAAGAATGCGAAGAGTCCGAGTGCGTAGCAGGCAGCCCACACCCATCGACGCCACGACCAGATCGCATAGCCCGCCATCCCTCGCACCGGGAAGAGTGCGATCGGCAGCGCCGCCATCCCGCCCACGGCGATCGCGCTCAGCGTCTCGATGAGGAACGCCGACCAGAACGATTGCCCCGTGGCGGCACCGCCGCCGAGCACGCCGTACAGCGCCCACGCCGCGAGGGCGACGATGAACGCATAGCCGAGCGTGACGAGCGCCCCGCGTGCCTCCGCTGCCTTGCCGACGAGGGCGCCGAACGCGACGCCGGCGACGAGTCCGAAGACGATGCCGGGCTCGAATCCGGTCAGGCGGGTGAACACGACGGCGGCGACCACGACGAGAAGTGTCGCGGGGCGGAACAGGAACGTGTGCGTCGCCCCGGGAACCAGTCTGCGCATCACCCAGATGAGGAGGAACCACCCCAGCGCCACATCGATGGCGAACGACACGAGCAGCGAGAGTACGACACGGACGCTGCCTGGGTTGAACCCGAACTCCGGATCCACGAACGCAGAGATCAAGCCCGCGAGGACGACTCCGGATGCCGCCCACCACCAGCGGCCGAGCCGCGGCGCGCTCGACGGTTCGGTGACGGCGAGCTGCTCGGCCGACTCATGTCCGTCGGCGTCGCGCGTGGTGGCGTCGGCTTCACCATCGACCGCATTCACGGCATCGACGGCCGGTATCGACTCGATCGCGGGACCGATCGGCTCGGGCTCGCGACGCCGCCGCGCGGCCCACCAGCCCGACATCCGCTCCGAACCGGTTTCGACCGCCGAGTTGAGGAGGGACGTCGGGAACGCGACGAGGAGCACCAGGATGATGGTGAGAAGAACCGCGGTGATGAGCTGCTGAGGAGCCGTACCCGCCTCGGCCGGCGTGGCGAGCGCGCTGAATACGCTGGGCGCAGCGGGATTGCCCGACGCCAGCTGGGATGTGGTGGTCGCTGTCGCGACGCAACCCGTGTCGGTGAACACGCACGGGTCGGCGGAGATCACCGTCCCCGTCCATACGACCTCGCGAGCGTGGCCGAAGGCCTCCGTGCCGTCGTCGCACGGCTGCCAGTCGATGGGCTGCTGCACGAGCGTTGCGGAGAACCCGTCGGCGGTAGCTTCGATCGACACGGTCCGCCCACCGCGGCCGCCGACGCACGGCGACCCCGTCTGCCCCGATTCGCGCTGCGAGACGAGTGTCTCCGCGGTTGTGAAGGGCGCCCCGCCGAGCAGCAGCCGTGCAGGTTCGCTCACGATGGCGCAGTCCGTTCCGACGCACGCGATCCGCAGCTCACCGCTCGCCGCCTCCTCGGCTGATTCGCCTTCGGGTCCGGTGCTGACATCCGAGATGTCGACGGCGTAGATCGCCGTTCCTGCCAGGGCTTCGTCGGTGGATGCTGCAGCGGGAGAGGCACTGCAGGCCGCCCCGCCGATGAGTGCGACGGCGACGATGGCTCTCGTGAGTCGACGCATCAGCCCTCCTCCGCCCAGGTCAGCACGAGATCAGCGGACGAATCCCACTCGTACTCCAGCGTCTCGCAGCCGGGGAAAGCCGGCGACGTGTGCTCGACGATCTTGAGCGAGGCGACGGAGCCGCCTGTGAGCTCGGTGACGCGGTAGACGCCGTCGATCACCTCGGCATGCGTCGGAGTGACCTCCCATCTGATGAGGTTTCGGGTCTGCCCCGTCTCCGCCGTCGAGCCGTCGGCGTACGTCCAGATGCACACCGCCCCCGTGTCGTCGGTGCCCCACGCGAATGACTCCGCCCCGCTCACGAGGGGCACTGTCGAGTCGATGATCTCGTTCGTCAGCGTGTTGATCGCCTGCGTGTCGACCATGGTGCTGCAGGGCCCGCCCTCTTCCGGACAATCCGTGTGGAACCGATAGGCCAGCGTGCGCGTCTCACCGAGCGAGCGGCTACGCAGAGACGAGCAGCCCTGCCCCGCGCAATTCCATCCGGTGTCGGTGCGCAGCACCTCGTAGGTGCCGTCGACCAGCCCCCGTGACGGGTCTTCGCCGTTGAAGAGCTCCGCCACGGGAAGGAAACCTGCCTCGACATCGAGGTCGGCGTTCGCTGCTGCCCACTCGTCCACCATGAGCTGGTTCCACGCCGCCGGGTCACCCGAGACGATCTCGGTCGTGACGCCACCGCGGCGGAACGACGTCTTCGATCCATCCGCTCCGCTCCCGCCGGTCCCGACGATGCGACACGGGGTCGCCTGGCAGTCGATCACGAACAGCGATCCGCGGTCTCCGGCGCGTTCCCCCTCTGCGACATCGACGATGTACGGCACCGTGGCGCCAGCATCCTGGTCGACATCCGCGACCCGGTTCCAGCTGATCCCGGCCTCTTGAACTCCGCGAGTCGAGAGCGGCTCACCGGGCGAACCCACCGTGAACACGGTGTCGGGTCCGAGACGGGTCACCGACCCGTCGGACCAGGCGAGCTCGACGATCGCGCCGTCGCCCACCGCTGTGACGACGTCGCCGGGCGCGAGGTCCTGGCCGTCTTCGGCTGCTTCGGGGCCGTCGCCGGAGTCGACCTCGGCCTCCCCTGCCCGGATGGCCAGCACAGCGGATGCGGTCGGCGGCCCGCCGTCGTCGGCTGCGGGTGGAGCGCACGCCGCAAGCGCTCCACACAGAATCAAGACAGCACAAATCCCCAGAGCGCGCGCGCCCATAACCACTCCCCAGAAGTGGGACCGCACCCCACGGCGGTCATTGAGCGAAGCTTAGGGGTCGCGGTCGCAAGCTACAAGGGGCGATGTCTCGGAAGGCCGAGCTCCGGTCGTGAGTCAGCGTGTGAAAGTGCCGAGACCGTGCTTGTCGAAATACTCCAGGACGAGTGTCGCACTGTCGAAGGTCGCCTGCGACGTCGCGCCCGGATTGGCGTTCTCCCCCGTGGGACGGAAGAGGAATGTGTCTCCGGACCAGTGCTCGAGTGGCCATCGCCCCCTCGGACCGAGCGAGAGCACGAGGCCGGAACCCTCCACCGCCACGCGCGCGGGTCCGAAGTACTCGTTGGCGTACTTCCCCGCATACGAGGCGAGATCGCGCGCCGGTTCGGGGTCGGTCGGCGGTTCTTGCCCGTCGAACTCTCCGGCCGGTTCGTTCATCAGCCCTTCGAACACCGAGATGAAGAAGCCGAGCCAATCGCGCCGCTCCTCACCGAACTGGGCGATGTCCATGAAGCGGTTCGCGATCCCTTCGGCCACACCGTTGGCCGAGGCGTTCGACAAGACGATGATCCCGAGATCGGCGCCCGGGAGCATCTTGACGATGGTCCCGGTACCGAGCGCGAAAGCGCCCGAGTGGTTCACATCGACGAGGCCGCCGACAGTCGTGCCGACGTTCCAGCCGTATCCGTAGTAGCCCGGGCGAGCACCCCACTCGCTGGGGAGTCCCATCACCATCTGCGGCGACATCGCCGGCAGCAGCGCCGACTCCGCCACGAACCGCTCGCCGTCGTTCATGCCGGCCGCGAGGAGCATCTTGGTCCAGATGGCCATGTCGGTGAGATTGGAGCTCACGCCTCCGGCAGGAGACTGCGCGTCCGGCTGGCGCTGCTCGGGGGTCACCACCCATTCCCCGTCGACCTTGATGTGTCCGAGCGCGCGATTGTCGCGACCCTCGAGGTCGGAGAACCTCGAGCTGGTCGACGTCATCCCGAGGGGCTCGTAGACCAGATGCTCCGAGAGCGTTGCCCAGTCCTCGCCTGCCGCTCGTGCCACCGACTCCGCCGCGGTCGTGATGTCGAAGTTGCCGTAGTGGTACACGGCGCGCCACGGCTCGAGCGGGATGTACCGGAGCTGCTTGATGATCGCCGCGCGATCGTAACCGATCTCCTCCAGCTCGTCTCCCGCATGTTCGTAGAGACCCGAGCGATGCGCATACATGTCGGCGATCGTGACCCGTGCGCCCGCCACGGGGTCGGAGAGGGTGAATCCGTCGAGGTTCTCGGCTACGGGCGTATCCCACGCCACGATGCCCTCATCGATCGCGCGCGCCACGACGGTCGAACCGACCGACTTCGAGACGGATGCCAGTGCGAAGACGGTATCGGCGTCCACCGGTACGCCGCTCTCGACGTCGCGGACGCCGAAGCCCTCGGCGAGGATCACGTCGCCGCCGTGGATGACGGCGACCGCGATGCCGGGGGTGCCGGTTGCATCCATCGCTTCGCCGACGGACTTCTCGACATCGGCCACGGCCGCCTCGACATGCTCGTCGGTCACGACCGCCACCGCGTCGGCGCCCGGGTTGGGATTCACCATCGGACTCTGGGATCGCTCAGGAGCGGCGTCCGGGCCGCCCGCTGTGCAGGCCGCCAGAGCTGCGCTCACGAACACCAGTGCCAGCAGACGGGTCGATCGAGCACGCCGCGCGGCCATGCCCAGAGTCTGGCAGAGCACGGCACGGGCTCACCAGGGGGCCGTCGGCGAGGGGTCAGATGGCGAAGCCGAGCGCCCGCATCATGTCGCGGCCGTCGTCGGTGATGCGCTCGGGGCCCCACGGCGGCATCCACACCCAGTTGATGCGGAACCGCTCGACGACCTCGTCGAGCGCCTGTGCGGTCTGCTCCTCGAGAACGTCGGTCAGCGGGCAGCCTGCTGAGGTGAGCGTCATGTGGATGACCAGGGCGTCGTTCTCGTCATCCCACCCCAGGTCGTAGATCAGACCCAGGTCGACGACGTTGATCCCCAGTTCGGGGTCCATGACGTCCTTGAGAGCTTCGGTGACCTCGTCGAACTTCTCGGGTGCAAGCGTTGCGGTCATATAACGATTCTACGCTTCGCTGCCGACGGCGGCATCAGCGGGCTCTTCCTCGCCCACGGGAAGATACCGGTCGTATCCCTCGTCCTCGAGACGGTCGGCGAGTTCCGGACCGCCCTCCTGGACGATGCGTCCGCCGATCATGACGTGAACGTAGTCGGGGTGGATGTAGCGCAGGATGCGGGTGTAGTGCGTGATGAGCAGCACACCCAGGTCGTTCTCGGCCTTGGCGCGGTTGACGCCCTCGGACACGATCTTGAGAGCGTCGACGTCGAGGCCGGAGTCGGTCTCGTCGAGCACGGCGATGCGGGGCTTGAGCAGTTCGAGCTGGAGGATCTCGTGGCGCTTCTTCTCGCCGCCCGAGAAGCCCTCATTGACGTTGCGCTGCGCGAACTTCGGATCCATCCGCAGGTTCTTCATGGACTGCTTGACGTCCTTGGTCCACGTCCGGATCGAGGGCGCCTCTCCGTCGATCGCGGTCTTCGCGGTCCGGAGGAAGTTCGTCACCGTGACGCCGGGGATCTCGACGGGATACTGCATCGCGAGGAAGAGGCCGGCGCGGGCACGCTCGTCCACCGTCATCGCGAGCACGTCCTCACCGTCGAGCGTGATCGTGCCGCTCGTGACCTTGTACTTGGGGTGACCGGCGATCGTGTACGCGAGCGTCGACTTGCCCGAGCCGTTGGGACCCATGATGGCGTGGGTCTGGCCGGTGCGGATCGTGAGTGTCACCCCGGTGAGGATGGGGGTGGTTCCGGCATCCGTCTCGACCGTCACATGCAGGTCGTGGATCTCTAGGACAGACATTCAGACTTCTCTTTTCATGATGCGTGGTGGCCGACCCTAGGCGAGGCCTACGAGGTCGGCTTCGTCACGGCGGGGTCGATGAGCACGTCGTCGCCGTCGATCGTGACGGCGAAGACCGGGACCGGCTCATAAGCGGGGAGGTTGAGGGGCTTGCCGGTGCTCAGGGAGAACGCCGAGCCGTGGGCCCAGCACTCGAGCGAGTCGCCGTCGACGAATCCCTCGGCGAGCGAGATGTCGCCGTGCGTGCAGGTGTCGCCGATGGCGTGCACGTCCCCGGCGGAGTCCATGACGACGGCGATGGCAACGCCGTCGACCTCGACCCGGATCGCCGAATCCTGCTCGAGCTCACTGAGGGCGCACACGCGCTGAGCCGTCATCGGGCGACCTCCTGGGCGAGTTCGATCTCGATGGCTGCGAACAGCTCGGCCTCGAGGGCGGGGATGCCGATCTTCTGCACGATCTCGGTGAGGAAGCCGAGCACCACGAGGCGACGCGCTTCGTCTTCGGTGATTCCGCGAGCCTGCAGGTAGAACAGCTGCTCGTCGTCGAATCGGCCGGTGGCGCTGGCATGGCCGGCACCGCGGATGTCGCCGGTCTCGATCTCGAGGTTCGGCACCGAGTCGGCACGCGCGCCTTCGGTCAGCACCAGGTTGCGGTTGGCTTCGTACGAGTCCGTGCCCACGGCATCCGGTCCGATGAGCACATCGCCGATCCAGACGCTGCGCGCGCCGGTGCCCTGGAGGGCGCCCTTGTACAGGACGTCGCCCTTCGTGTCCGGGCCGCTGTGGTGCAGGAAGACCTGGCTCTCGAGATGCTGGCCGGCATCCGAATAGCTGAGACCGAACAGCTCGCCGCGCGATCCCGCACCCGCGAGCTCGACGCTGGGGTTCACGCGGACCACGCCGCCGCCGAAGCTCACGACGACGTGCCGCAGCGTCGCGTCGCGTTCGACGCGCACCTGATGGGATGCCGCGTGCACCGCATCGTCGTCCCATTGCTGCACCGTCACGAGTTCGACGTGAGCGCCGTCGCGGACGATCACCTCGACGTTCTGGGCGAACTGGGCCGAGCCGGCGTGGCGCAGGAGCAGGGTGCACCGGGAGTTCACACCCGCCTCGAAGACGATGTGCGCGTTCGCGCGGCGGTCCGCGCCCGCGCCGGTCATGGTCACCACGATCGGCGCATCGAGCTCGGTGTTCGACGGCACGCGCAGGTAGAGCGCCTCGTCGGCGCGGGTCCACGCGATCGCGGCTGACCGGTCCTCGGGCTCGAAGACCTCGCCGCGGGGCGCCTCCCCCACTCGCCGGGCGCCGACCTCGACTCCGTCGGGCGCTGCCACGTCGAAGACGACGGCGGCGTCACCGGGGCGATCGTCGGCCGCGACATCCGCGAACAGCGAAGACAGACGGTCGACGGGTGTGTGCTTCCAGTTCACCTCGCGCCCCGTCGGGACGTCGAAGTCCGCGGGGTCGAACGATCGCGGACGCTCCGAGCGCGTCTGGACGGGGATGACCGCCCAGGCGCCGTCGGTGTGCGCGGTGGAACCGGGCGCCGTCGGAGGCGCCTGTGTCGTGGCCGTCATCTAGCCGACCGATCCTTCCATGCCCATTTCGATGAGCTTGTTGAGCTCCATCGCGTACTCCATGGGAAGCTCGCGCGCGATCGGCTCGATGAAGCCGCGCACGATCATCGCCATCGCCTCGTCCTCGGGCATGCCGCGGGACTGGAGGTAGAACAGCTGCTCTTCGCTCACCTTCGAGACGGTCGCCTCGTGGCCGAGCTGCACATCATCCACGCGGATGTCGATGGCCGGATACGTATCAGAACGCGAGATCGTGTCGACCAGCAGCGCATCGCAGCGGACGGTGTTGGCCGAGTGGTGCGCGTTGGCCTCGACCCGAACCTCGCCGCGGTAGCCGGCGCGCCCGCCCCCTCGCGCGATCGACTTCGAGACGATCGACGACTGCGTGTAGGGGGCCATGTGGACCATCTTTGCGCCGGCATCCTGGTGCTGACCGGGGCCGGCGAAGGCGACCGACAGGGTCTCGCCCTTGGCGTGCTCTCCGACCAGGAAGATCGAGGGGTACTTCATCGTGACCTTCGAGCCGATGTTCCCGTCGATCCATTCCATGGTCGCGCCCTCGTGCGCGATCGCGCGCTTCGTGACCAGGTTGTAGACGTTGTTCGACCAGTTCTGGATCGTCGTGTAGCGCACGCGGGCGTTCTTCTTCACGATGATCTCGACGACGGCCGAATGCAGCGAGTCGCTCTTGTAGATCGGCGCGGTGCAGCCCTCGATGTAGTGCACGTACGAGCCCTCGTCGGCGATGATCAGCGTCCGCTCGAACTGGCCCATGTTCTCGGTGTTGATGCGGAAGTACGCCTGCAGCGGGATCTCGACGTGGACCCCCGGGGGCACGTAGACGAATGAGCCGCCCGACCACACCGCGGTGTTGAGCGCCGCGAACTTGTTGTCACCGGCGGGGATGACGGTGCCGAAGTACTCCTCGAAGAACTCCGGGTGCTCCTTGAGCGCCGTGTCGGTGTCCATGAAGATGACGCCCTGAGCCTCGAGCTGCTCGTTGATCTGGTGGTACACCACTTCGGACTCGTACTGGGCGGCGACGCCCGAGACCAGACGCTGGCGCTCCGCCTCGGGGATGCCGAGCCGTTCGTAGGTATTGCGGATGTCTTCGGGGAGCTCTTCCCACGAGCCCGCCTGCTTCTCGGTCGAGCGCACGAAGTACTTGATGTTGTCGAAGTCGATCTCGCTGAGATCGGCGCCCCACGTCGGCATCGGCTTGCGGCCGAAGAGCTGCAGACCCTTGAGGCGGTTCTTGAGCATCCAGTCGGGCTCGGTCTTGAGGGTCGAGATGCCCCGGACGACGGCCTCGCTCAGGCCGCGTTGGGCAGTGGCGCCGGCGGCGTCGGTGTCGTGCCAGCCGAATTCGTACTGTCCGAGGCTGGCGAGCTCGGGTCGGTCGATCAGCACATCAGACATCGTCACGTTCTCCTCCGGGTCCTTGCGGTGTCATCCGCACCGGCATTCCGACTCTTCAGGTGGAGTTACCGGAAGGGGATGCCGCTGGTGGGCCCTCTCAAGCGGCGCTGGCCATCGCGCCTAGACTGTCAGTGGTTCGAGGCACCCAGGGGTGCCCGAAGCCGACCCCTCGATTCTACAGGGTCCGCCTCCGCGCGGGCGCCTGGATCATGCACCCACTGTGCCAGCACCATCCCAGGAGGCAGCTGACGATGCCCGCCGAGACGACGACTCCGCCCGCGTCCGGACTTCTCCGACGCTTGTGGACCCGACTGCCCGACCACGTGGACCGGCGTGTCATCGCCGCAGCGTGGGCGACACTCGCGGTGCAGGTGGGGATCGTCGCCACGGGCGGACTCGTGCGCCTGACGGGTTCGGGCCTCGGATGCCCGACGTGGCCGCGCTGCACCGCCGACTCGCTCATCGCGACGCCCGAAATGGGGTTCCACGGCGCGATCGAGTTCGGCAACCGCATGCTGACGTTCGTCCTGGTCGTGGTGGCGATCGTGACGTTCCTGTTCGTCGTCCGGATGCGCGCACAGCGTCGCGACCTGTTCTGGCTCGCTCTGGGAGTCGGTCTCTATGTGCCGCTGCAGGCAGTGATCGGCGGCATCACAGTGCTGACGAACCTGAACCCCTACATCGTCGGCCTCCACTTCTTCGCATCCGTGATCCTGGTGGCGCTCTCGGCGGCGCTGGTGGTGCGGGTCTACGCGACTCCTGGTCGCCGAGAGACCGCCGTGCCCGGCTGGTACGCCGTCACCACGCGCGTCACGGCCGCCGCGGCGCTCGTGACGATCATCGTCGGGATCCTCGTCACCGGATCCGGTCCGCACGCCGGCGACGGCGGGGCGTCTCGCAACGGGCTGAATCCCGAGTTCATGCAGCACGTCCACTCGTGGCCCGCCTACGCGCTGCTCGCGCTCACGGTCGTCATCTTCGCCGGATCGTGGCGCATGCCCCGCGCGCAGCGGCTGCCCCTGTGGACCGGGCTCGTTCTGGCCGTCGAGATCGTCCAGATCTTCGTCGGGCTGTGGCAGGCGCGCGCGGGTCTGCCGATCGCCCTCGTCAACATCCATCTCGTGCTCGCCGTGCTTCTCGTCGCGGCCACGACCACCGTCGTCATGCACCTCACCGCACCGGTTGCGACACCCTCGGATGCCGCGATCACCGACGCGCGCCGGCATCCCGCTCGCTCAGGTTCATAGGCGATTCATCGAATTCACACACTCCACGCTCCGCCGCTGCGGGCACGCTGGCGGAATGGCGCGGCCGATCGTGCCCGCTTCAAGGAGAAACAAATGAACACCCGTCCCAGCCTGCTTCGCAGCATCCCGTTCTGGATCCTGGTCGCCGCGTCGCTCGTCTCGGTCGTCCTCGGCGCATGGATCTTCAGCATGCGACTCGGTCAGATGACCGCGACTCTCACCGACGGCAGCGCCACCGCCGTCGACGTCTATGTCGGCCCGTCGGTCGCGCTGTTCGGCACCGTGCTCGTCGGTGCCGGCGTCATCGGTCTGCTCCTCGCCCTCGCGGTCGCCGCGGCGTCCTCGCTGCGCCCCAAGGCTCCGGTCGAGGTCGTCGAGCCCATCGGCTGGACCGATGAGGAAGAGATCGTCGAGGTCGTGACGGTTCCCGCCGCACCCGTCGCCGACGCAGAACCGGTGGCGACCGAGGCCGAGGTCCCCGTCGGCCGCTGACCCTTCCACGCACGACGACGGCGCCGACCCCATGGATCGGCGCCGTCGTTCCGTGCGTCAG
This sequence comes from Microbacterium pumilum, assembly GCF_039530225.1. NCBI lineage: Bacteria > Bacillati > Actinomycetota > Actinomycetes > Micrococcales > Microbacteriaceae > Microbacterium > Microbacterium pumilum. The sequence goes on along the minus strand of NZ_BAAAOH010000001.1, from coordinate 2,614,136 downwards.
CGCAGGATCTTCGCGACCTGACTCATGAGCGCGTGGTCATCACTGTCGTGGCTGATCTCCCACACCATCGCGCCGCGCAGCCCGAGCCTGTCGATGAGCGCGATGCGTTCGGCGACCGACTTCGGGCTCGTGAAAGTGATCACGGTGCGCACGGTGGCCGGTCCCGTCGTCAACGTCGGGTGCTCGGCCGCGGCGCTGTACAGATATGGCTCGCCGGCGAGGGCGTTCCAGGCGACCGTGTAGCCGTTGCCACCGGTCTTGCCGTCGGAGCTGACGTAGCCCGCCTCGACCAGCGCGTGGAAGCTCGGCTGGAATGCGGAGTCCGCAGTGAGCGAATCAGCGCTGAGGCCGGTGTTGTCGAACGATGTGTACAGCCCGTTGTTCTTCGTGCCGGTGCGCAGCCACTGCTGCCCGTAGAAGCCCATGCCGACCACGATCTTCGATGCGGGCACGCCGCTGAGCAGGTAGTACGCAACGGTGCCGGCGGTGTTCCATGTCGGGTTCTTCGCGTTCGGGTCGCGCGGATCCAGTCCGAACAGCGAGTTGTGGGCGACGACGGGGCTGCCCGCGACGTTGTAGTCGTAACTCATGATGTTGACCCAGTCGAGGTGCTTCACGAACGCCGAGAGCTCGTAGTACTTCGTCGAGCTCGTCGCCGCGGGCAGTGCCGCCGTGAGCAGGTAGTGCTTGCCGGTCTTCGTGCCGTACGCGTCGAGCTGCGTGCGGAACTCGGCCGCGAGCGCTGTCGCGTTCTTGCGGTCGGCGGGGCTCACGTTGTAGTTGCCGTCGGCCACCGATGTCGGATACTCCCAGTCGAGATCGATGCCGTCGAAGATGCCCGCTGCCGCTCCCGGTCCGCCGGCGTCCTCGGGCCATCCACCGGTCGGAAGGTTGCCCTTGATGAACGTGTCGATGCACTCCGCGGCGAACTTCTCGCGGAGTTGGCTGGTTGACGCCAGCGTCGAGAACCACTTCGACTTCGTCCAGCCGCCGAGTGAGATCTCCACTTTCAGGTGGGGGTTCGCGGCCTTCAGCTTCTTCAGCTGGTTGAAATTGCCGTACAGGTTGCCGTTGGCGCCGAAGTTGTCGGCCACGCCGTCCACGGTGTTCTCAGGCCCCCAGTACACCTGCTGGTAGTCGGCCCACGGGTCGAGCGATGAGCAGCCCACATTCCCCGTCGCCGGGTCGTAGGTCGCGTCACCGAAGGCGTACTGGATGACGTTGAGCTTGTCGACGGGGATGTCCTTGACGAAATAGCCGCGGCCGTACACGTCCCAGTTCGCGAAATAGGCGCTGACGACTTTCGCGGGAGCATCGGACGGTGGTTTCGAGGAGGTCGCCTGCGCCGGAGGCGCGATCGCGAGGCCGAGCCCGACGAGCACCGCGGTGGCCACGGCGATGGATCTGGTGAATGAGGACATGGGGGGATTCCTTCCACGGCGATGTGATGGCATCACTGTGGCGAAGGCGATCCGTGTTTGTCAAGAGTATTTACTAAAGACTCCGAACAAACCCGCCGGTCGTTGAGCGAGGAGCGAAGCGACGAGACGAAACGCCGCAAGCCGGACCCGCGACGTTTCGTCTCGCTCCGCTCGCTCAACGACCGAGGCGTGCAATGGCCGTCAGAACGGCAGCAGCGGGTCGATCGCGATGGCGACGAAAAGCAGCGTCAAGTACGTGATCGATGCGTGGAAAACCCGCATCGGGCGGGGCTCGGTGCCGCGGATCGCGCGGTTGTAGAGGCGGTGCGATTCGTAGATGAACCAGCCTCCGAACACGAGAGCCGAGACGGTGTAGACGAGACCCATCCCGGCGACCGGTACGAGCAGCAGCGAGCAGGCGACGGCCGCCCATGCGTAGAGGATGACCTGCAGCCCGACTTGCGAGCCGTTGCGGGTGGCTCCGAGCATCGGGACGTGGACATCCTCGTACTGGTCCTTGTACTTCATCGAGAGGGGCCAGTAGTGCGGCGGCGTCCAGAGGAACACGAGGGCGAACAGGATGACGGGGGGCCAGGCGAGCGAGCCGGTCACGGCCGTCCAGCCGATGAGCACCGGGAAGCAGCCGGCGATGCCGCCCCACACGATGTTCTGCTCGGTGCGGCGCTTCAGGATCATCGTGTAGATCACGACGTAGAAGAAGATCGCCGTCGCCGACAGGGTCGCGGCGAGCCAGTTGGTCGTCAGCCACAGCCAGATCGTCGAGACGACGGCGAGCGTCCACGCGAAGATCAGGGCACCCCTCGGCGACACCTCGCCGGTGACGAGCGGCCGGTTCACGGTGCGCTGCATGTGCGCGTCGATGTCGCGGTCGAGGTACATGTTGAAGGCGGCGGCCGAGCCGGCGCTCATCGAGCCGCCGATGACGGTCGCGAACACGAGCCACAGGCTGGGCAGTCCGCCCTGGGCGAGGATCATGACCGGCATGGTCGTGACGAGAAGCAGTTCGAGGACCCGCGGCTTCGTGAGTGCGATGTACGCGCGAAGGGTGCGGCCGAAACCGTGGCGGGGATCGCGTCGTCCGTGGACGGAGGCCTCGGCACCGGCCGTCGTCGTGATGTCCATCGCCCCCGCAATCGCCGCCTGTCGAACAGCCCTCAGTCTATGGCATGGCATGTCGGCGACCCGGCCCACCGACCGCCCTGCGACGGGTCGTTTCGGGGGCAGGGGTCCGTCACACAGCGGCACGCATGATCGGTGCGACATACCGCTTCGCTATGCTGAAGTCATTCGCGCGCCCCGCGCCGATTCCCCCTTTCTCCTCGTCGAGTTGGGACGCGGACCGGCGACGCTGGGGCCAAACCCTCGAGAAAGGCGGCCCTGTGTCGGAACTGCGGTGGGACGAAATCGATAGGCGCGCGGTCGATACCGCTCGTGTGCTGGCAGCAGACGCGGTGGAGAAGGTCGGCAACGGCCACCCCGGTACGGCGATGAGCCTCGCCCCCGCCGCGTACCTGCTTTACCAGAGGGTCATGCGCCACGACCCCGCGGACGTGCACTGGACGGGCCGCGACCGGTTCATCCTGTCGGCCGGTCACTCGTCCCTGACGCAGTACGTGCAGCTCTACCTGGGCGGGTTCGGGCTGGAGCTCGACGACCTCAAGGCTTTGCGCACGTGGGGATCGCTGACCCCCGGCCACCCCGAGTACGGGCACACCGACGGCGTCGAGATCACGACCGGGCCGCTCGGCCAGGGACTGTCGTCCTCCGTCGGGTTCGCGTACGCCGCGCGTTACGAGCGCGGACTGTTCGATCCGGATGCCGCGCCCGGCACGTCGCCGTTCGATCACTTCATCTACGTCATCGCGTCGGATGGCGACCTGCAGGAGGGCGTGACGTCAGAGGCGTCATCACTCGCCGGCCACCAGGAGCTCGGCAACCTGGTCGTCCTGTACGACTCGAACCAGATCTCGATCGAAGACGACACGAACGTCGCGTTCACCGAAGACGTCGCCAAGCGATACGAAGCCTACGGCTGGCATGTGCAGACGGTCGATTGGAAGAAGACCGGCGAATACGTCGAGGATGTCGCCGAGCTGGATGCCGCCATCGAAGCCGCGAAGGCCGAGACGTCGAAGCCCTCGATCATCGTCCTGAAGACGATCATCGGCTGGCCCTCCCCCGGCAAGCAGAACACCGGAAAGATCCACGGCTCCGCCCTCGGCGGCGACGAGCTCGCCGCGACCAAGAAGGTGCTCGGATGGGACCCCGACACCACATTCGTCGTTCCGGAGGACGTGCTCGAGCACACGCGTTCGCTCGGTGAGCGCGGTGCTGCTGCGCACGCCGAGTGGCAGGAGTCGTTCGACGCCTGGGCCACGGCGAACCCCGATCGCAAGGCTCTCTTCGACCGCCTGCAGGCCCGTCAGCTGCCCGGCGACATCGCCTCGGCGCTCCCCGTCTTCGAGTCCGGCAAGGATGTCTCCACCCGTGCCGCGTCGGGCACCGTCATCAACGCCCTCGCCGCCGAACTGCCCGAGCTGTGGGGCGGCTCCGCCGACCTCGCCGAGTCGAACCTCACGACGATCAAGGACGCGAAGTCCTTCATCCCGTCGGAGTGGTCGACGCACGAGTGGGCGGGTGACTCGTTCGGCCGCGTTCTGCACTTCGGCATCCGCGAGCACGCGATGGGCGCGATCGTCAACGGCATCGTCCTGCACGGGCCCACCAGGGCATTCGGCGGCACGTTCCTGATCTTCAGCGACTACATGCGCCCGTCGGTGCGCATCGCATCTCTCATGAACATCCCGAGCATCTACGTCTGGACGCACGACTCCGTCGCGCTCGGCGAAGACGGGCCCACCCATCAGCCGATCGAGCAGTTGGCGGCGCTGCGCGCCATCCCGAACTTCACGGTGGTGCGCCCGGCCGACGCGAACGAGACCGCCGTCGTGTGGCTCGAGATCCTGCGCCGTCACGGCGGGCCCGCCGGCCTGGCGCTCACCCGCCAGAACATCCCGGTGTTCGCGCGCGGCGACGGCGAGGCCTCGGGCGACGTGTTCGCCTCGGCGGACAATGCCACCAAGGGCGCTTACGTCCTGGCGGAGGCACCCAGTGGAAAGCCCGACGTGATCCTCATCGGCACCGGCTCCGAGGTGCAGCTGGCCGTCGCCGCACGCGAGACGCTCGCCGCCGAAGGCATCGGGGCGCGCGTCGTCTCGGCGCCGTCGCTGGAATGGTTCGCCGAGCAGGACGACGCCTACCGCGAGAGCGTGCTGCCCGCATCCGTCACCGCGCGGGTGTCCGTCGAGGCGGGCCTCGCCCTCACGTGGCGCGGCATCGTCGGCGACAGCGGCCGCTCGGTCTCGATCGAGCACTTCGGAGCGTCCGCCGACTACAAGACCCTGTTCGAGAAGTTCGGCATCACCGCCGAAGCCGTCGTAGCGGCGGCCCGCGAGACCCTCGCCGTCGTGGCGAAGAAGAAGGAAGAGCAGTCATGAGCACCCCCACCGAACAGCTCACCGCCCAGGGCGTGAGCATCTGGCTTGACGACCTCTCGCGGGAGCGGATCACGTCGGGCAACCTCACCGAACTCATCGCCACGCGGAATGTGGTCGGCGTCACCACGAACCCGACGATCTTCGCCGGCGCCCTCTCGAACGGCCACGCCTACGAGACGCAGGTCGCGCAGCTGGCGGCCGCCGGTGCGAGCGCCGATGACGCGATCTTCCAGATCACGACGGATGACGTCCGCGACGCGACCGACATCTTCCGCCCGGTGTACGACGCCACCGCCGGTGTCGACGGACGCGTGTCGATCGAGGTCTCCCCCGACCTCGCCCACGACACCGCAGCCACGATCGATCAGGCCAAGCAGCTGTGGGCGACGGTCGACCGGCCGAACACGCACATCAAGATCCCCGCCACGAAGGCCGGGCTGCCGGCGATCACCGCGACGCTCGCCGAGGGCATCTCGGTCAACGTCACGCTGATCTTCAGCCTGCAGCGCTACGCCGAGGTCATCGACGCGTACCTCGCCGGAATCGAGCAGGCGCAGGCGGCCGGCCACGACATCTCGACCATCCACTCGGTCGCATCGTTCTTCGTGTCGCGCGTCGACACCGAGGTCGACAAGCGCCTCACCGCGATCGGCAACGGGGTCGCGAGTACGTTGAAGTCGAAGGCCGGCGTCGCGAATGCTCGACTGGCGTATGAGCTGTTCGAGAAGGAGTTCGCCACCGATCGTGCGAAGGCGCTGACGGATGCCGGTGCCAACGTGCAGCGGCCGCTGTGGGCCTCGACCGGGGTCAAGGATCCTGCCCTTCCCGACACGCTGTACGTGACCGAACTGGTCGCGCCCGGCACCGTGAACACCATGCCGGAGAAGACCCTCGAGGCCACGTTCGACCACGGTGAGATCGGCGGCGACGCCGTCACCGGCGCCTACGCCGATGCACACGCCCTGTTCGACCAGCTCGCCTCGGTCGGCGTCGACTTCGACGACGTGACGCAGGTGCTCGAGGACGAAGGCGTCGAGAAGTTCATCGCGTCCTGGCACGAGCTGAAGGACACCGTCGCGGCTGCACTGAGCAACGCGCCGGAGATCGCCCGATGAGCTTCGAGCTCCACCTGAGCGGCCACGTCAAGTCCGTCGTGGACGAAACGCTCCCGGGCCTCGTCGCCGACCTCGTCGCATCCGGCATCACGGCAGCGGACCCGAGCCTGTGGGGACCCGACGCCGAGACGGAGGCATCCTCTCGGCTCGGCTGGGTGGATGCCGTGACCACCTCACGGCCGCTCGTCGCCGAGATCGAGGCGCTTCGCTCACAGCTGCTCGCGAAGGGCGTGACGCGTGTCGTCCTGGCGGGCATGGGCGGGTCCTCGCTCGCACCCGAGGTCATCGCGCAGACGAGCGGCGTGCCCCTCGTCATCCTCGACTCGACCTCACCCGGGCAGGTGCTGGCCGCTCTCGACGGAGACGCGGAGTCGGGCGGCCTGACGCAGACCGTGCTCGTCGTGTCGTCGAAGTCCGGCTCCACGGTCGAGACCGACTCGGCCAAGCGCACGTTCGAAGCGGCATTCCGCGATCTCGGGATCGACCCGCTCGAACGCATCGTCGTGGTGACCGATCCTGGGTCCCCCCTCGACGTCGCAGCCCGCGGCGAGGGCTACACGGTCTTCAATGCCGACCCCAGTGTCGGAGGACGCTATTCGGCGCTGACGGCCTTCGGTCTGGTCCCGACCGGCCTGGCCGGCGTCGACCTGGCCGAACTGCTCGACGAGGCGGATGCGTCACTGCTCGAGGTCGCGATCGACAGCCCTGACAACCCCGCCCTGGTGCTCGCCGCCGCCATCGCCGGCGGACAGCCCAGACGCGACAAGCTCGGCCTCGTGAGCGACGGCACCCACATCGTGGGACTGCCGGACTGGATCGAGCAGCTCGTCGCCGAGTCGACCGGAAAGAACGGCACCGGCATCCTGCCAGTCGTGCTTCTCCCCGTCTCACCCGAGCTCGACAGCAAGCCGCACGACCTGCAGATCGTGCGGATCGTGGATGAGGCGCACGAGTTCCACTTCCGCGAGCACCACGAGGGTGAAGTCCTCATCAGCGGGTCGCTCGCAGCGCAGTTCATCGTCTGGGAGTACGCGACGGCGACCGCCGGGCGGATGCTGGGCATCAACCCGTTCGATCAGCCTGATGTCGAGTCCGCGAAGGTCGCGACGCGCGGCCTCCTGGACGCGCGCCCCGAGGCGACTGCCCCCGCATTCGAGGTGGACGGCGTCGAGGTGCGTGTGTCGCAGCCCGGGCTCGCGGCATCCGGCACCGTCGCCGGAGTGCTCGACGCGCTCTGGGCACTTGTGCCCGCCGACGGCTACGTGTCGATCCAGGCATACGTCAACCGGCTCGCACTCCCCCAGCTCGAGGGTCTGCGCGAGCTCGTGGCCGCCGACTCCGGGCGCCCCACCACGTTCGGCTGGGGACCTCGCTTCCTGCATTCGACGGGGCAGTACCACAAGGGCGGACCCGCCAACGGGGTGTTCCTCCAGATCCTCGAGCGCGGCGATGTCGATCTCGAGATCCCCGGGCGTCCCTTCACGTTCGGTCAGCTCATCGAGGCGCAGGCAGCCGGAGATGCGAGCGTCCTCGCCGACGGACACGGGCGTCCGGTCGTCACCCTCACGCTGACCGACCCCCAGCTCGAAGTGCTGTCGCTCTTCGAAGCGGCACAGTAGGAGCCACCCCGACATGCCCAACGAGGTCCAAGAATCGAGTGACGCGCAGGAGCGCCACGGAATAGAGATCACGCGCGGCCACAACCCGCTGCGCGACCCGGACGATCACCGGCTGAGCCGGATCGCCGGCCCGAGCGCGCTCGTCATCTTCGGCGTGACCGGCGATCTCTCGCGCAAGAAGCTGATGCCGGCCGTGTACGACCTGGCCAATCGCGGGTTGCTGCCGCCCGGATTCGCACTCGTCGGCTTCGCACGCCGTGACTGGGAGGACGAGGACTTCGCGAAAGTCGTGGAGGACGCGGTCCGCCAGCACGCACGCACCGAATTCCGGGACGAGACGTGGCAGCAGCTGCTGGAAGGCATCCGCTTCGTCTCCGGCGAATTCGACAACGAGGAGTCGTTCCGTCGTCTTCGTGAGACAGTCGACCGGCTGGATGCCGAGCGCGGCACGATGGGAAACCACGCGTTCTACCTGTCCATCCCGCCGAAGGACTTCCCCATCGTCGCGGAGCAGCTGAAGGCCTCCGGACTGGTCGACGACACCGCCGACCAGCCCGAGCGCTGGCGGCGCGTCGTCATCGAGAAGCCGTTCGGACACGACCGAGCCTCCGCGCAGGCGCTCAACGATGCCCTTCGCTCGGCGTTTCCGACCGACTCGATCTTCCGCATCGACCACTACCTCGGCAAGGAGACGGTGCAGAACATCCTCGCGCTGCGCTTCGCCAACGAGCTGTACGAGCCGATCTGGAATGCCAACTACGTCGACCACGTGCAGATCACGATGGCCGAGGACATCGGCGTCGGCGGTCGCGCGGGGTATTACGACGGCATCGGGGCAGCAAGAGACGTCATCCAGAATCACCTCCTGCAGCTCCTCGCGCTGACCGCCATGGAGGAGCCCATCTCATTCGACGCGAAGAACCTTCGCGCCGAGAAGGAGAAGGTGCTCGCTGCGGTGACTCTGCCCAAGGACCTCGCGCGCTCCACCGCACGCGGCCAGTATGCGGGCGGCTGGCAGGGCGGCGAGAAGGTGCTCGGCTTCCTCGAAGAGGACGGGATGAAGCCCAACTCGACGACCGAGACCTACGCCGCCATCACGCTCGAGATCAACACGCGCCGCTGGGCGGGTGTGCCGTTCTACCTGCGAACGGGCAAGCGGCTGGGCCGCCGCGTGACCGAGATCGCCGTGATCTTCAAGACGGCGCCCGAGCAGCTCTTCTCACGCAGCCAGACCGCCGGTCAGGGGCAGAACGCGCTCGTCATCCGCGTCCAGCCCGACGAGGGCGTGACGATCCGCTTCGGCTCCAAGGTGCCGGGCGCCGGCGCGCAGGTGCGCGACGTGACGATGGACTTCGGCTATGGCCACGCCTTCACCGAGGCGAGCCCCGAGGCCTACGAGCGGCTCATCCTCGACGTGCTGCTGGGCGACCCGCCGCTCTTCCCGCGCCACGAGGAGGTCGACCTCTCGTGGAAGATCCTCGACCCGATCGAGGAGTTCTGGGAGACGCAGGGCGGCCCCCTCGAACAGTACGCGCCCGGGTCGTGGGGCCCGGCGTCCGCGGCCGAGATGCTCGCCCGCGATGGCCGCACTTGGAGGCGCCCATGATCGTCGATCTGCCCGACACCACCGTGAGCAAGATCACACGCGCGCTCGTCGACGTGCGCGAAGAAGGCGGGGCGGTCGCCCTCGGCCGGGTGCTGACCCTCATCATCCTCACCCGTGAGGGCGCGCTGGAAGAGGTCATCGAGGCCGCGAACGACGCGTCGCGCGAGCATCCGATGCGCGTCATCGTCCTCATGATCGGCGACAGCGGCGCAGCGGACTCGCGCCTCGACGCGCAGATCCGCGTCGGCGGCGACGCCGGCGCCAGTGAGGTCATCACCCTCAGCATCAACGGCGAGGCCGGCAACTCGAACCTCGAAAGCCTGGTGACCGGACTGCTGCTGCCCGATGCACCCGTCGTGGTGTGGTGGCCGAACAAGACGCCCGATGTGCCCTCGGCGACATCCATCGGCAAGATCGCGCAGCGCCGCATCACGGATGCCGCGACGAAGTCCGACCCATCGGCGTGGGTTGCCGCGCTCGGCGGCAGCTATGCTCCGGGCGACACCGATCTCGCCTGGACTCGCCTCACCCGGTGGCGCGAGCAGCTCGCCGCGATCCTCGACCAGCCTCCGTACGAGGCGATCACGGCGGTGCGAGTGCGGGGTGCCTCCGACTCGCCGTCCACGGCACTCCTCGCGGCGTGGCTCCGCCTCGCTCTCGACGTGCCGGTCGACTGGGCCTATCTCGACGCCGAAGAGTGGCCCCACGGCATCAAGTCCGTGACGCTCGTCCGAGAGAGCGGCGAAGTGAAGCTGGAGCGGCCCGAGTCAGGGGTCGCCGTGCTCACCCAGCCCGGACAGCCGGTCCACGACCTCGCCTTTCCCCGCCGCACACTGCGGGAATGCCTCGCCGAAGAGCTCCGGCGCCTCGATCCGGACGTCCTGTATGGTCGAGTGATCACCCAGGGCTGGGAACTCCTCGGCCCTCCGAGCAGTACCGAGGACGCCGGCCGAAAGGTCTGAGCGAGACGCGAGACACATGAGCGAGACGCATGGTTGAGGCCTGGGCAGAGAAGCGCGTGGTGATCAGCCCCGATCCCACGACTCTGGCGGATTCGGTCGCTGCTCGGCTGCTCAATCGCGTGGCGAAGCGCCTCGACAGCGATGCACTCGTCCACATCTCCCTTACCGGCGGAACCATGGGGTCGGCCGTGCTGGTGGCCGCGTCGCGCCATCCGCGTCGGGACCGCATCGACTGGTCTCGCGTCCACTTCTGGTGGAGCGACGAACGATTCGTGCCACGCGCCGACGACGATCGCAACGAGAAGCAGGCGCGCGCCGCGCTGCTGGACGCACTCGACATCCCCGACGCCAACATCCACGCGATCGCCTCGAGCGACGACGGCGTCGACCTGGAGGGCGCCGCCGAACGGTACGCGGCGGAGCTCGCCCGCTTCGCCGGCGAGGACGGGGACTGGCCCTCGTTCGACGTATGCTTCCTCGGCGTCGGCCCTGATGCGCACATCGCCTCGCTCTTTCCCGACCGGCCCGAGATCCTCATCACGGATCGTTCGACGGTTCCGGTGCGGGAGTCCCCCAAGCCTCCGCCAGAGCGCGTGAGCGTGACGCGTCCGGTGATCAACAGCTCGCAGCGGGTGTGGATGGTGCTCTCGGGCGCCGACAAGGCCGCAGCCCTCGGGCTGGCATTGGCGGGCGCGAGCTACGCGAGCGTGCCCGCAGCGGGCGCCAAGGGGCGCAAGCGCACCGTGTTCTTCGTCGACGATGCCGCCGCCGCACAGGTGCCGCCGGAACTCATCGACGGGGAGTATTGACGCGGCGCGGGTCAACAATGCGAAAAGCGGATGCCGGTGGCATCCGCTGTCGCTTGAGCGGTGGGTTCAGTCCTGACCGCGCCTGTCACGCAGCTGCTTGAGCGCGTCGTCGAGCAGGGCCTCGGCCTCTTCCTCGGTGCGTCGCTCCTTCACGTAGGCGAGGTGCGTCTTGTACGGCTCGGTTTTGGCGAGCGCCGGCGGATTCTCTTTGTCACGCCCCGCGGGCAGACCCGAGTGCGGGGAGTCGATCGTGTCGGGGATCTCCTCCTCGGGAATGCCGGCCGCGAAGTAGCGGACGGTCTCGTTGCCGAGGGCATCCCAGTACGAGATGGCGACGCGGTCGGCATGGAAGCCGTGGTCCTGCTCGCCCATGGGTCCGGCACCGACTCGAGTGCCGCGGATCGCGTTGCCCCCCGTGGCCATCAGATGCCCTGGAACTTCGTGATCAGCCCGAGCGCGACGATCGATACGAACCACGCCAGGGCGAGGACGATCGTGAAGCGATTGAGGTTTCGCTCTGCGAGGCCGGATGATCCGAGCGCCGACGTCATGCCGCCCCCGAACATGTCGGACAGCCCGCCGCCGCGCCCCTTGTGGAGCAGGATCAGCAGTGTCAGCAGCAGACTCGTGATTCCGAGGAGAACCTGGAGGACGAACTCGAGGATTGGCACAGTCGTTCAAGCCTTTCGTGGCGATCATCCGCCGATCGCACAAGGGTCAAGTATACGTGCTGCGCCGTTTCGTCTCGGACTGTCAGACGCCGACGTGCTTCTGGAAGCGCACGATCGCCGAGAACTCGTCCACCACGAGGCTCGCGCCGCCCACGAGGGCGCCGTCTACATCGGGCTCGCGCATGAAGCTCGCGATGTTCGCCGCCTTGACTGATCCGCCGTACAGCACGCGGGTGCGGGCCGCGGCATCCGCCCCGAGCTTGTCGGCGATGACGTCGCGCAGCTTGGCGCACACATCCTGCGCCTGCTCGGGAGTCGCCGCCTGTCCCGAGCCGATCGCCCAGACCGGCTCGTAGGCGACGACGATGTCGGCGCTCGAGGCGACGCCGTCCAGCGCCACCTGCAGCTGCCCGACGGGCACCGCGCTCGCGCCGAACTTCTCGAGATCCTCGGATGTCTCACCGACGCAGATCACGGGGACCAGGCCGTGCCGCAGCGCGGCCTTGACCTTCTCGGCCACGACCTCGTCGCTCTCGGCGTGGTACTCACGACGCTCGGAATGGCCGATGATGACGTACCGGCACGCGAGCTTCGCGAGGAAAGCGCCGGAGATCTCTCCGGTGTACGCCCCGGAGTCCTTGGTCGACAGGTCCTGGCCGCCGAGGGCGAACGGGATCTTGTCGGCGTCGAGGAGCGTCTGGACGGTCCGGAGGTCGGTGAAAGGCGGGAAGAGCCCCACCTCGACCGAGTCGTCGCCGTGCTTGGCGTCCTTGAGCGACCAGTGCAGCTTCTGCACGAATGCGATCGCCTGCAAGTGGTCGAGGTTCATCTTCCAGTTGCCTGCGATGAACGGCGTACGCGTTGCTACTGCCATCCGAGGACCTCCAGTCCAGGTAGCTTCTTGCCCTCGAGGAACTCGAGGCTGGCGCCGCCACCCGTCGAGATGTGGCCGAACTGATCGTCTTGGAAGCCGAGCTGTCGCACCGCGGCCGCCGAGTCCCCGCCGCCGACGACGCTCAGCCCGTCCACCTCGGTGAGAGCTTGGGCGACGGCCTTCGTGCCGGCGGCGAACGGAGCGAGTTCGAACACGCCCATCGGGCCGTTCCAGAAGACGGTCCGGCTGTCGCGGATGACTTCCGCGAAGCGTGCCGACGTGTCGGGTCCGATGTCGAGACCGAGACCGGATGCCCCGAACGGCGTGTCTTCGATGCGATCCGCCGAAGTCACCACGTGCTCCGCGTCGGCACCGAACTTCGACGCGACCACGACATCCGTCGGGAGGACGATCTCGACCCCCGACTCCTCCGCAGTCTTGAGGTACTGCCGCACGGTGTCGAGCTGGTCGGCCTCGAGCAGGCTCGCGCCGACTCTGTGCCCCTGCGCGACCAGGAAGGTGAACAGCATCCCACCACCCACCAGCAGTCGGTCCACGCGCGGCAGGAGGTGCGAGATCACGCCCAGTTTGTCACTGACCTTCGAGCCGCCGAGTACGACCGTGTAGGGCCGCTCCGGGTTCTCTGTGAGTCGGTCGAGCACATCCAGCTCCGCGGCGATCAGCAGACCGGCCGCGGATGGCAGGATCTCGGCCAGCTCGTAGACGCTCGCCTGCTTCCGGTGCACCACGCCGAACCCGTCGGACACCAGTGCGTCACCGAGCTCGGCAAGCTGAGCAGCGAACGCTCCGCGCTCAGCGTCGTCCTTCGCCGTCTCACCGGTGTTGAAGCGCAGGTTCTCGATGACGGCGATGTCGCCGTCCTCGAGCGCCGCGACGGCGTCGTGTGCGGACTCCCCCACGGTGTCGAGGGCGAACGCGACGGGCTTCCCGAGCAGCTCCGAAAGGCGCTGCGCGACCGGCTCGAGACTGTACTTCGGGTCCGGCGCGCCATCCGGACGCCCGAGGTGCGAGCAGACGACGACCCGTGCGCCCTGCTGGATCAGGGCGTTCAGCGTGGGCAGGGAGGCTCGCACGCGGCCGTCGTCCGTGATCGCCGAGTCCTTCAGAGGGACGTTCAGGTCACAACGGACGATGACGCGCTTTCCTGCGAGCGAACCCAGCGAATCGAGGGTGCGCAGAGCCATGGTGGACGCCTAGAGGCGCTCGGCCACGTATTCGGTGAGGTCCACGAGACGGTTCGAGTAGCCCCACTCGTTGTCGTACCACGCCGACACCTTGACCAGGTTGCCGCTGACGTTGGTCAGCTCGGCGTCGAAGATCGAGGAGTGCGGGTCGAGCTGGATGTCGCTCGACACGATCGGGTCTTCGGTGTACTTCAGGTAGCCCACGAGGGAGCCGTCTTCCGAAGCAGTCTTGTAGGCGGCGTTGACCGTCTCGACGGTGAGGCCCTCGGTCGGCGTGACGATGGTCAGATCGACGATCGAGCCGGTGGGCACGGGGACGCGGTACGACGAGCCGCTCAGCTTGCCGGCGAGTTCGGGCAGCACGACGCCGATGGCCTTGGCCGCACCCGTCGACGCGGGGACGATGTTGATCGCAGCGCCACGCGCGCGGCGCAGGTCGCTGTGCGGGCCGTCCTGCAGGTTCTGGTCGGCCGTGTAGGCGTGCGCGGTCATCATGAACCCGCGCTCGATCCCGAATGCGTCATTGAAGACCTTGGCGAGGGGTGCCAGGCAGTTCGTGGTGCACGACGCGTTCGAGATGATCACGTCGGTCTCAGGGTTGTAGGTCTCTTCGTTCACTCCCATGACGAGGGTCGCGTCATCGCCCGTGGCAGGAGCCGAGATGATGACCTTCTTGGCGCCGCCCGCGATGTGCTTCTTGGCGTCGTCGGCCTTGGTGAAGCGACCGGTCGACTCGATGACGATGTCGACGCCCAGCTCACCCCAGGGGAGATTCGCGGGGTCGCGCTCTTCGAAGACCTTGATGGACTTGCCGCCGACGGTGATGGAGCCCTCGTCGTACGACACGTCCTCTGCCAGGCGTCCGCCCACGGAGTCGTACTTGAGCAGGTGCGCGAGCGTCTTGTTGTCGGTGAGGTCGTTCACCGCCACGATTTCGAGGTCTGCGCCCTGCGCGAGAGCCGCGCGAAGAAAGTTGCGCCCGATGCGGCCGAAGCCGTTGATTCCGATCTTGACAGCCACGGAAATTCTCCTGAGATATGTCGTGCGCGATTGCGCGGTTCATTGCTTTTCAGACGGTGGACAACGGCGTCCCGGTGGGGCAGCCCACCGGGACGCCCGCACTTGCTATGACAGTACCAGCAGGCCTGCAGTCTTCTCGCGGGCGACCGCCAGACGGTCAGCGACGTTCGCCCAGTTGGCGATGTTCCAGACGGCCTTGACGTAGTCGGCCTTGACGTTGAGGTAGTCGAGGTAGAACGCGTGCTCCCACATGTCGAGCTGGAACACCGGAATCGTGCCCTGCGCCGTGTTGGACTGCTGATCGAACAGCTGCTGGATCAGGAGCTGCTCGCCGAGGGGATCCCAGCTGAGCACGGCCCAGCCGGAGCCCTGGATACCGGTCGCGGCGGCCGTGAAGTGCGCCTGGAATTTGTCGAACCCGCCGAAGAACTCGTCGATGGCGGCCGCGAGCTCGCCGTCGGGCTGCCCGCCGCCGTCGGGCGAGAGGTTGGTCCAGAAGATCGAGTGGTTCACGTGCCCGCCGAGGTTGAAGGCGAGATCCTTCTCGAGCTTGTTGACGTTCGCGAGGTTGCCCGTCTCACGCGCCTCGGCCAGCTGGTCGAGCGCGGTGTTCGCGCCGGTCACGTAGGCCTGGTGGTGCTTGTCGTGGTGCAGCTGCATGATCTTGCCGCTGATGTGCGGCTCGAGTGCGGCGTAGTCGTAGGGGAGGTCGGGCAACGTGTACTTCGCCATGTTCTCTTCTTCCTATCGGCGCTGCCGCCGAAGCTCCTCGGGGGCAGCGAGGGTGACGATTTCATCCTAGTGAGCGGCAACGCGCCGAGGAGGGGGTTGCTTCCCCGTATGACCTGGCGGAGACTGCGCCGCGGAGGCTCAGTCGTCGAGGCCGGCCGGTACGGCCGATTCGGTGTCGGGCAGTCCCTCGGTCTCTGCCTTCTTGTCTGCCATGGCGAGGAGCCGCCGGATGCGCCCGGCGACGGCATCCTTCGTCAGCGGCGGGTCGACGTGATGGCCGAGCTCGTCGAGACTCGCGTCGCGATGCGCGAGGCGCAGCTCGCCCGCCTCGCGCAGGTGGTCGGGCACGTCGTCGGCGAGGATCTCGAGCGCTCGCTCGACGCGTGCGCACGCCGCGACCGCCGCCTGAGCCGAACGGCGCAGGTTGGCGTCATCGAAGTTCACGAGCCGGTTGACGCCGGCACGCACTTCGCGGCGCTGACGCAGCTGGTCCCACTGGGCAGCGGCCTTCTCGGCGCCCATCTGCGCGAGTGCCAGGCGGATCGCCTCGCCCTCGCGGACGACGACCCGTGGCACTCCCCGGACCTCGCGGGCCTTCGCCGGGATGCCCAGCCGGTGGGCGGCGCCCACGAGCGCCATGGCGGCCTCGGACGCGGGGCACGTGATCTCGAGCGCGGCGGAACGGCCGGGCTCGCTCAATGAGCCGGCAGCCAGGAACGCGCCCCGCCAGATCGCAGCGAGGTCGCCGCGGGATCCGGTCGTGAGCTTGTTCGGCAGCCCGCGCACGGGGCGCCGGCGCTGATCGAGCAGCCCGGTCTGGCGAGCGAGCGTCTCACCGCCCTCGATCACGCGGACGGCGAAGTGGCTGCCGTTGCGGGCACCGGAGCCCTGCACGTGCACGAGCTCGGGCCGGACGCCGTAGATCTCCATCAGGTCTCGTGCCACGCGACGCGCGAGGACGTCGGAGTCGAGCTCCGCCTCGACGGCGACCCGGTTCGCGATCGAGTGCAGTCCACCCGAGAACCGCAGCAGCGAGGTGAGCTCGGCCACCCGGGCCGTCGGGCGCGGATCGCGCACCGCAGTGAGCTCGGCCTTCACGTCAGCGGTCAGCGACACGTGTCTCCTCTGTCGTCGGTGGGAACGAGGGTCAAGCCTACTCGGGCGGCGGCCTCATTCACGGCCGAGGTCTCGATGCTTCACCCGCACCGCCACCCCGGGCTCCGCCGCGAGCAGCTCTGCGAGCTCGCGGGCCATCACGACCGAGCGGTGCTTGCCGCCGGTGCAGCCGATCGCGACGACGGAGTGCCGCTTGTTCTCGCGCTGGTAGCCCGCGAGGACGGGATGCAGTGCTGCCGCGTAAGTCTCGATGAACTCCCGCGCACCGTCCTGAGCGAGCACGTACTCGCGCACCGCGTCGTCTTCACCGGTCAGGGCGCGCAGTTCATCGTTCCAGAACGGGTTCGGCAGGAAGCGCATATCGGCGACGAGATCGGCGTCCGGCGGCAGTCCGTACTTGAATCCGAAGCTGAGGATGGTGAGCGTGTGCCGCGCGGCACCCGCTTCGGAGAACAGCTCTGCGACCTGCGACGAGAGCTGGTGGATGTTGTGCGACGACGTGTCGATGATGATGTCGGCGCTCTCGCGTACGGCGGCGAGGCGCTCGCGCTCCAGACGGATGCCGTCGAGCACCGTGCCGTCGCCCTGAAGGGGGTGGGGACGGCGGACGGCCTCGAAGCGCCGGACGAGCACGCCGTCCGCGGCATCCAGGAAGATGAGCCGGATCTGCCGGCGTTCGCGCAGCGCGAGAATCGCCTCGGGCAGCTCCGAGAACAGGTCACGGCCGCGCACATCGACGACGACGGCAACGCGTGGCAGCACCCCTGCGGCCAGCTCGGTCAGGTCGAGGAGCGGCCGGAGCATCTGGGGCGGCAGATTGTCGACGACGTACCAACCGAGGTCCTCGAGGGCGTTGGCGGCCGTCGATCGGCCGGCTCCCGACATCCCGGTCACGATCAGCACCTCGCCGCTCTCGCGGCGCTCTGCCTCGGTCATGACCACCCCCGTTGTCGCGACTCAGCCTAGCCACTCGACAGATGGGCATGGATCGCGGCGGCCAGCTTGGGTCCGACCCCTGGCAGCTCCTCGATCTCGTCGGATGTCGCGTGGCGGAGCGCGCTCACCGATCCGAAGTGGCGCAGCAGCGCCTTGATGCGCGCGTCGCCGAGGCCCGGCACCTCGGCCAGGACTGTCTGGATGTCGTTCCGCCGGCGCTTGCGCTGGTGCGTGATCGCGAACCTGTGCGCCTCGTCGCGCAGACGCTGCAGGAGATAGAGGGCCTCAGACGTCCGGGGCAGGATCACGGGGTAGTCCTCTCCCGGCAGCCAGACCTCTTCGAGTCGCTTCGCGATGCCGCAGAGGGCGATCTCCTCGTGCCCGGCATCGGCCCGCGCGCGGGCGGCCGCCTCGACCTGTGGCTTGCCGCCATCCACGACGAGCAATTGCGGGCGGTACGCGAAGCGGGGCCGCTTGCGGGTCGTCACGACCGGCTCCTGGGGTTCGACAGGCTCACCAACCGGTCGGAGGGCGCCTTCAGGATCGGTCGCGGCGGCGGCTGCGGCCGCCAGTTCGGCCGCGTCTTCCGCGTCGCCGCGGTCGACGTACGCCAGCCGCCTGGTGAGCACCTGGTAGATCGAGTCCGTGTCGTCGGTCGTCTCGGGCACGCCGAACGACCGGTACTGGTCCTTGCGCGGCAGGCCGTCCTCGAAGACCACCATCGAGGCGACGACGTTCGTGCCACCGAGGTGCGAGACGTCGAAGCACTCGATGCGCAGCGGTGCCTCGGCGAGGCCCAGCGCCTCCTGCAGGTCGGTGAGCGCCTGAGTGCGCGCCACGTAGTCGCTGGTGCGACGGGTCTTGTGCAGGATGAGCGCCTGCTGGGCGTTGAGGGTCGCGGTCTTCATGAGCTCGGCCTTGCGCCCGCGCTGCGCCACCTGGATGGTGACGGGTCGATCCCGCTTGTCTCGCAGCCACTGCTCCAGCTCCTCGGAATCGTCCGGCAGCGAGGGCACCAGCACCTGGCGAGGGATGTCGACGGGTGCCGCATCCCCGTAGGTGCGCTGCAGGACCTGATCGACGAGGTCGCCGCCTGAGATGTCGAGCTCCTTCTCGATCGTGGTCGCGCGCACACCGCGCACGCGCCCGCCGCGGATGATGAAGTGCTGCACCGTCGCGGCGAGCTCATCCTCCGCGATCCCGAAGAGGTCGGCATCCGTGTCGGACGCCAGCACGAGCGCGCTCCTGTTGAGCACCGCGTCGATGGACTGCAGCCGGTCGCGGTAGATCGCGGCGGCCTCGTAGTCCATGGCGGCGGATGCCTCCCGCATCCGTGCCGTCAGCTCTTTCGTGAACCGCTGATCGCCGCCGGCCATGAACGCGATGAAGTCGTCCACGATCACGCGATGCTCCTCGATCGTGACCTTCATCGAGCATGGGCCGCCGCAGCGGCCGATCTGGCCGGGGAAGCACGGGCGGCCCGTCGCCATAGCCTTCTTGTAACTAGCGTCGCTGCAGGTGCGGATCGGGAACACCTTGATCATCAGGTCGATCGTGTCGTGCACGGCCCAGACCTTCGGATACGGCCCGAAGTACTTGGCCCCGCTGATGCGCCGATTGCGGGTCACGATGACGCGGGGCGCCTCATCCGCGAGCGTGATCGCCATGAACGGGTAGGACTTGTCGTCCTTGTAGCGCACGTTGAACGGCGGATCGAACTCCTTGATCCACATGTACTCGAGCTGGAGGGAGTCGACGTCGGTCGCGACGACGGTCCATTCGACGGATGCCGCGGTGGTGACCATGCGCCGTGTGCGCTCGTGCAGGGTGTGCAGCGGTGCGAAGTAGTTCGACAGCCGAGCGCGCAGGTTCTTCGCCTTCCCCACGTACAGCACGCGCCCCTGCGCGTCGCGGAAGCGGTAGACGCCGGGGTTGGTGGGGATCTCGCCCGGCCTCGGCCGGTAGGAGAGCTGATTGGGCATGCGGGGGAACGAGATCGGGCTCAGCCGGCCTTGCGGCGCTCGGCCGAGGTGCCGAGGACCTCGGCGAGGAATGTCCCGGTGTGGCTCGCCTCGATGCGCGAGACCTGCTCGGG
The DNA here is from genome assembly GCF_039530225.1 of Microbacterium pumilum. Taxonomy (NCBI): domain Bacteria; kingdom Bacillati; phylum Actinomycetota; class Actinomycetes; order Micrococcales; family Microbacteriaceae; genus Microbacterium; species Microbacterium pumilum. Next base: position 2,594,437 of record NZ_BAAAOH010000001.1, on the reverse strand, counting down.
CGTGCCGGTCGCGACGACCTCGCCGCCGCCGGATCCGCCTTCGGGCCCGAGGTCGATGACCCAGTCCGACGACTTGATCACGTCGAGGTTGTGCTCGATGACGATGACGGTGTTGCCCTTGTCGACGAGGCTGTGCAGCACTTCGAGCAGCCGGCGGACATCTTCGAAGTGGAGGCCCGTCGTCGGCTCGTCGAGCACGTAGATGCTGCGGCCGTTGCTGCGACGCTGGAGCTCGGTCGCGAGCTTCACGCGCTGCGCTTCGCCACCGGAGAGCGTCGTGGCCGATTGACCGAGCCGCACGTATCCGAGGCCGACGTCGACGAGCGTCCGCAGGTAGCGGTGGATCGCCTGGATCGGCTCGAAGAAATCTGCGGCATCCTCGATCGACATCTCGAGCACCTCGGCGATGTTCTTGCCCTTGTAGTGCACGGCGAGCGTGTCGCGGTTGTACCGCTTGCCGTGGCACACCTCGCAGTCCACATAGACGTCGGGAAGGAAGTTCATCTCGATCTTGATCGTGCCGTCGCCGGCACACGCCTCGCACCGCCCGCCCTTCACGTTGAAGCTGAACCGGCCGGGCTGGTACCCGCGCACCTTGGCCTCGGGAGTCTCGCTGAACAGCGTGCGGACTCGGTCGAAGACGCCGGTGTAGGTCGCAGGGTTCGATCGCGGCGTGCGACCGATCGGCGCCTGGTCGACGTGCACGACCTTGTCGAGGTTGTCGAGGCCGGTCACGCGCGTGTGCTTGCCCGCGACCCGCCGGGCTCCGTTGAGCCTCGTCGCCAGCACCTCGTAGAGGATGCCGTTCACGAGCGAGGACTTGCCCGAACCACTCACACCGGTGACCGCGGTCATGACCCCGAGCGGGAACTTCACCGTCACGTTGCGGAGGTTGTTCTCGCGCGCACCCTCGACCGTGATCTGGCGCTCCTTGTCGATGCGGCGCCGCTTCTTCGGGGTCTCGATCGACCGCCGCCCGGCGAGGTAGTCCCCCGTGAGCGACTCCTTCTCGGCGAGCAGCTGAGCGTACGGCCCCGAGTGCACGACCTCGCCGCCGTTCACCCCCGCGCCCGGCCCGATGTCGACGACCCAGTCCGCGGCATGGATCGTCTCTTCGTCGTGCTCGACCACGATGAGCGTGTTGCCGAGGTCGCGGAGCGTGAGAAGCGTCTCGATGAGCCGCCGGTTGTCGCGCTGGTGCAGGCCGATGGAGGGTTCATCGAGGACGTACAGGACTCCGGTCAGGCCGGACCCGATCTGGGTGGCGAGACGGATGCGCTGTGCCTCTCCCCCGGAGAGGGAGCCCGCCGACCGCGAGAGGCTCAGATAGTTCAGCCCCACCTGCAGCAGGAATTCCAGCCGCACCCGGATCTCACGCAGCACCTGTGCCGCGATCTTCGCCTCGCGCGGTGTCAGCTGGAGCTGTGCGAAGTAGGCCTGGGCGTCGCCGAGACTCAGCCGCGACGCGTCTGCGATCGAGTGCCCGTGCACCAGCACGGCCAGCACCTCCGGCTTCAGGCGGTCGCCGTGGCACACCGCGCACGGCACTTCGCGCAGGTATTCCGACCAGCGCTGGCGCTGGGAGTCAGACTCCGCCTGCACGTACTGCCGCTCGATGTAGGGCACGACGCCCTCGAATCCCGACGAGTAGCGCATCTCGCGCCCGTAGCGGTTCTTCCACTTCACGGTGACCTTGTAGTTCTCACCGCGCAGGATCGCCTCCTGCACGTCGACCCGCAGCTCGTTCCACGGGGTGTCGAGCGAGAAGTTCAGGTCGTCGGCGAGTCCTTCGAGAAGGCGTTCGTAATACTGGAAGAGCCCCTTTCCCTGCGTCGTCCACGGGATGAGCACGCCCTCGCGGATCGAGGCCTCCTCGTCGCCGAGCATCAGGTCGACATCCACCGACATCCGGGTGCCGAGTCCCGAGCACGTCGGGCACGCACCGAACGGCGCGTTGAACGAGAACGTCCGGGGCTCGATCTCGGTAAGCTGCAGCGGGTGCCCGTTCGGGCAGGCCAGCTTCTCGGAGAAGGACTGCCACGCGGCATCTCCTTCTTCGTCGACGAAGTTGATCTGCACGATTCCCGCGGCCAGGCCCAGCGCCGTCTCGACCGAATCGGTGACGCGGCCGAGGATGTCGGGGCTCGCGACGAGACGGTCGACGACCACGCCGATGTCGTGCTTGTAGGTCTTCTTGAGCGTGGGCGGCTCTGCGAGCTGGATGAGGTCGCCATCGACGATCGCACGGGCGTAGCCTTTGGCGCCGAGCTCTTTGAAGAGGTCGACGAACTCGCCCTTCTTCTGCGAGACGACCGGCGCGACGATCTGGTATCGGGTCTTCTCGGGCAGCTCCATGAGCTGATCGGCGATCTGCTGCACGGTCTGGCGCTGGATGACCTCGCCGCACTCCGGGCAGTGGGGTACGCCGATGCGCGCCCACAGCAGACGCATGTAGTCGTGGATCTCGGTGATCGTGCCGACCGTCGACCGCGGGTTGCGGTTCGTCGACTTCTGGTCGATCGAGACCGCGGGGCTGAGTCCCTCGATGAAATCGACGTCGGGTCGGTCGACCTGGCCGAGGAACTGACGCGCGTACGCGCTCAGCGACTCGACGTAGCGCCGCTGGCCTTCCGCGAAGATCGTGTCGAACGCGAGCGACGACTTTCCGGACCCCGAGAGACCAGTGAAGACCACCAGCGAGTCGCGAGGGATGTCGAGATCGACGTTCTTGAGATTGTGGACACGGGCACCCCGGACGCTGAGCTTTCCGCTGGTGTTTCCGGGCGCGGCGACGGGGACGATGGGCACCCGACAAGTCTAGGTGCGGCCTCCGACATCGGTCCCGGCCACCGTTCGCTCGCCGCGTAGACGACGGATGCCGCGAAGCTCGGGGCTTCGCGGCATCCGTCTGTGCGAAAGCTGCTCAGCGAACGAGCACGACGACACTCCCCGACGACGGCGCGACCGTGGCGGATCCGTCGTAGCGGACCGTCAGGACCTGCAGGCCACGGGCCGTGAGTGGCGCCAGGGCCACCTTCGCGCGTCCGTTGGTCACGGTGGCGGTGCCGAGCACCTCTCCGCCGCGAGTCGTGACCGTCACCGTGCCGCCGACCTGCACGCCGCCGTTCGCCACGGTGAAGCTCGTGATGTTCAGCGCCGATCCCTTCTTGACGATGAGGGCCGAGCCGATGGCCACCGTGGTCGAGGATGCCCGCTTGACGACGAGCTCGACTGTGGTGGTCGACCCTGCCACGGTGTCGGAGCCGCTGTACGAGACCGTCAGTGTGTGCGTCCCTGGCGGTACCGCCGTGCGGCCGAGCGATACCGTGGCGGCGCCGTTCGTGAGAGCGGCGGTTCCGAGCATCGCCCCCTCTGCATCGCTGACCGTCACGGTTCCGGTGGGAGTCACACCTGCGGAGGCGACAGTGACTTTCACCTTCGGGCTGCTGCCGTACTGCACGGCGGCGGCGGTCGCAGACACGGTGCTCTCGGGCAGGGCCACCTCGACCGGGATGACGACCCTGGTTCCCGTCGGCTGGGCCGTGAGGATAAGGAACCCCGCGCCGGAGGCGCTCGCCGGGAACGTCACGCCGATCGTGGCCGCACCGCCGGCCACAGTGGCCGATCCGATGTCGACCGCACCGGCGCCGTCGGCCGTCGCCGCGAACTGCGCGGTCAGTGACGTGTTAGCCGGTGAGTCGATGCTCGTCAGGTCGAGCGTGCCGACCGTGAGCGTCTGAGTGGAACCGGCGATCGGCGTCGCGTCCAGCCCAGACACCGAGACGGCGTGCTTCTCGAAGTTGGGCCCCACACCCGGGTGTGCCTTGAGGTAGGCGATCCACGCGTCGCGGTCGACGAGGCCGGAGTCGCGGAAGTTGGTCGCCTGCCGGAAAACCCAGAAGTTGTCGCCTCCCGCACTCGCCGGGGTGCCGGTGCCGGTCAGGAAGGTGAAGGTGCCCACCCGATAGGTCTCGGCGGGATCGATCGGAGCGCCGTTGAACATCATCGACGTGATGCGGCTTCCCTCGGCGAGCGCCGGGTCGAACGTGTAGCTGAAGCCGGCCGAGGTGCCGAGCTGAAGGTACGGACGCGTCGGCACCTGGTTGTTCGCGTCGCGCTGCCATTGCTGCTCGAGCAGTGTCTTCAGCTGCGCGCCGGTCATGTCCACCGTCGCGAGGTTGTTCACGAACGGGAGCACCCCGTTCGCCTCCGCGTAGAGGATCACGCCATCCGAATCCGCCGGATTCGCGGCATCCTTCGCGTACACGAGTTCGGCACGCAGGCCCCCCGGATTCACGACCGCTATCTCGGCCCCACCTCGATCCGGTGGCGCGAGCGCGTCGAGGATCGCATCGGCGACGAGATTGCCCAGAGTGGACTCCTTCGATCGGTCGTCGCGCTCGAAGTTCGGGTAGGGCTTCGAGGCAGGCGTTCCGGGAGTCATCGCGGTGGTGACATCGTCGCCGAGCGTGCCGATGGGCTGGTTGCCGATGACCCCTGCAGCAGTGATGGCCGCCTGCACGGTCGTGTTGACCGCAGCCACCCGCGGGTAGGTGGCGATGAGCGTGGGGTCGGCGGTCGTGACGCGAGGGACGTTCGCCACCGTGTATGCCGAGACGACATCCGTGTCGGGGTCGACGGTCAGTGTGATCTGCCCGACGTTCGCGGCGTAGTTGCCGGTCTGCAGGACGGGTCGGGTGGCTCCCGGCTGGCCGGGGACCGGAGCGTTGTAGGCGTAGGCCTGGTGGGTGTGCCCGTTGACGAGCGCGGCGACCTTCGGCGAGACCTCGTTGACGATACGCGCGAAGACCGGGCTGATGGCCTCGTTCTGGTCGAGCGTCAGCGTGCCCGTCGGGGCGCCTTCGTGGAACGTCGCGACGAGGACGTCGGCCTCGCCGTTCGCCTCGTTCCCGTCCGTGAGCTGGTCGGCGACGCGGTTCACCGCCTCGACGGGGTCGCCGAACGAGAGATCGACGACGCCGCCGGGCGATACGAGGGCCGGTGTCTCCTGGGTCACCGCGCCGATGATGCCGACAGTGAGACCGGCGGCCTCATAGAGGCCGTACTCGGGCAGCGCGGGCGTCGTGGTGCCGGCGAGGTAGACGTTCGCGCCGAGATAGTCCCACTGCGCATTGTTGCCGTCATTGAGCACCCGATCACGGAGATCGGGCCAGCCCGCGTCGAACTCGTGGTTGCCGACTGCGGATGCGACCATCCCGAGCTCGTTGAAGACATCGATCGTGGGCTGGTCCTGCGCGACCGAGGATGCGAACAGCGACGCTCCGATGAAGTCGCCCGCGCCGATCAGGAGCGTGTTGGCTCCGCCGGCGCCGTCAGCGGCCCGAAGACCCTCGATGGTGCCCGCGAATTTCACGGTGTTCGGGTCGATCCGCCCGTGGAAGTCGTTGACCGTCAACAGGTTCAGGACGACCGGGTCAGCCGCCTGCGCCGCGGGAGCCGTCAGCAGACTCGCTCCCAGCGCGGCCGCTGCGATGCCCGCGCCGAACGCGAGTCGCCGTCGGGTGGGGTGTGACCGGTGGCCGGGGTATGACCGAGATGGCATCGCATCCTCTTTCTCGCCGATGGGGATGGCGCCACCGCGCGGTGTTGCCGCGTCGGGTGCGCTGGAATCGAGCCTATGCAGAACCTGGGACTCCGCCTAGAGACGAGTTGCTCAATTCCTGGAATCGAGTCCCATCCGATACCTCAATGCACGGCACCCGACGCCGCGTGTGTGGCATCCCATCGGGTTCGACCACCGGCGAAGGCGGACAACGCGTTGCGGAGGCCAGCGAGTTCGTCGGCATCCATTCCCGTCCGGGCCATGACCTGGCGCGGCACGTCGAGGGCGCGCGCCCGCAGCGCGACGCCCTGCGGCGTGAGTGCGACATCGAGCACACGCTCATCGCCGGCGCGGCGCGAACGCACGACCAGACCCTGAGCCTCGAGCCGCTTCACCAGCGGCGAGACCGTCGCCGGCTCGAGTGCGAGTTCATCCGCGAGCTCGCCGAGCGATCGGGGCGCGCTCTCCCACAGCGCGAGCATGACGAGGTACTGCGGGTGCGTCAGCCCCAGCGGCTCGAGGATCGGACGGTAGATCGACACCACGTTTCGCGCCGCCGTCACGAGGGCGAAGCACACCTGGTTGTCGAGCTTGAGCAGATCGTCCGGCGAGTCCATGACCGCATCCTATCGTGCACGAATGTTTAGTACACTAATGAGTATGGATCGAATGGATGCCGAAGCCGATGGCCGGTTGCCGCTGCGCGATCGAGTGGGTGCCGCCGGCGGCTGGTACGCGTGGCTCAATGCGAAGCTCATCCGGCTGGCGGGGCCGGCGGCCGTCGGTCCCTACGAGACGACTCCCCCGCCGTCCAACGCCGAGCGCGCGGCGCGGCCGTGCCCGCTGTGCGGTCACGCGATGACGGAGCACTCGTTCGAGCGCTCAGGGCCGAAGCCCCTCATGCACTGCCCGTGACCGGGCCGCTCGCGGAAGGATCGGCCGCGGCCGGAGTTTCGCCCGGAACGCCACTGCGGCGCGGTACGAACCGGAAAACCGCCCAGAGCCCGATGGCGAACACGCAGAACGCCGAGTACAGCACGATCCAGGCGACGTAGGTCAGCGAGACCTCGTCCCAGCTCGTCGGCATCGGGAGTACGACGATCAGGAACGCGACGAGCCCGACCACGTACACCGCGAGCCACACGAGCTTGCGCCAGGCCCAGATCGCACCCCCGTCGAGCACCGCGAGGGGCAACAGGGCGATCGGAAGCGCCGCGATACCCGCCACTGCGAACCCGCTGAAGGTCTCGATCGCGAAGAGGCCCAGGGCCGGCGGCTCCGACCCGAGGATCGCAACCAGGATGCTGTAGCAGCACCATCCGACGAGCCCCATCGCCAGCGCCCACGCGCTCGCCCCGAGCGCCAGTCGGGCCTCGCCTGCACGCGTCAGATCCGATGCCACCGCGAGGCCGAGCACCAGGCCGAACACGATTCCCGGCTCGAAGCCGGTCACGCGTGTGAGCAGCACGGCCACCGCGACGAACAAGAGCGAACTCGCCGCGAACTGGATCGTCGGCCTGAGCGCGGGCGACCGGCGATGCACGATCCGCCGAACGATGATGAGGAAGAGGAGTCGCTCCATCGCGAGCGAGATGGCGAGCGATGCCAGCAGTCGCGCGGAGCCCGGGTTCAGGCCGAAGCGCGGTTCGATGAAGCCCGAAAGGACAACCGTCGCCAGTAGGCCGAGGGTGACTCCGAGCCAGGCCGGCAGCCGCGTGCGGAGCGTTCCTCCCCACTGACGGAAGCGGGCGGCGGGTCGGCGTGCCCAGCCGAACAGGCGATCGCGATTCGCTGTGAGGGTGCCGTCGAGCAAGACCGCCGGATAGGCGGCGACAGCCACCAGCACGACCGCACCGCCTCCGGCGACCGCGGCCGCGATCGGCGTCACGGATTGGATCGTCGTGAGTGCGCTCAGCGTCGAGGGTGTGTCGATGCCCATGGATGCAGCCGTGGTGAGGGCCGCGAACGGCGAGGCGCACAGCTCGTCGGCGCGCGCCATCCGATCCTGCAGGTCGGCCGTGGGCGGTGATCCGAGCGGTGTCGCGTTCCATCCCTCCCAGCCCACGTCTGCCGTGTCGAGTCCGAACGACCATCGACCGACGATCGCGACGCCCGACGGGCTCTCGTAGATCCGGAACTGCGCCTCGCCCGCTCCCGCCGGCGGCTGGCGCGAAGGTGCTTCGCACCACCAGCCCACCAGTGTCTCGCCGACGACCGACCCCACCACGACGCCTTCTCGGTATGCGTACGCTGCCGTGAACGATCCGTCGGCGCGAATGTCGAAGACGATGTCACCCCACGTGCTGTTCCACACTTCGCCCGTGAGCTCGGGCACGGATGCGGGATCGGCGATGAAGTCGTGGTTGACCGGGACGGTCCATCCGGCATCCGGGTCGGAAGGCTCCACGTCGCTCCCGCCGAAGGCGGCACCGGCGGGCAGCACGACGAGGACGCCGATCAGCGCCGCGAGGGCGAGCCACGCGGACGAGGTGAGACGCCGCAGCGGTGCGGTCGACACCGGTGCGCACCCCCCGTCGGGTCGATGGGGCGAGGATGAGGCTGGCGAAAGGCTACTCTGCGCGCCGTCCGCGGTACAGCGCTGGATTCACGCGATGCGTGACCGCGTCAGGCGTGCCCGGCTCGCTCCATCGCGCGCAGATCCTTCTTGAGGTCCTGCACTTCGTCGCGCAGGCGGGCGGCGAGCTCGAACTTGAGCTCGGCGGCGGCCGCGAGCATCTGGTTGCTGAGGTCGCCGATCGTGGCCTCGAGCTGATCTGCACCCTCTGCCGCGATCCCCTCGCGGCGCAGCTGCGGAGTCGGCGACTTGCCCTTGCCGGACTTCAGTCGCGCGGAGTCCTTGCGAGACAGCATCGCGTTCGTGTCCGACGCCTCGCGAGCCAGCACCTCGGTGATGTCGGCGATCCGCTTGCGCAACGGCGTCGGATCGATGCCGTTCGCGAGGTTGTACGCGACCTGCTTCTCGCGCCGTCGGTCGGTCTCGTAGATGGCGTTTCGCATCGAATCCGTTACCGAATCGGCGTACATGTGCACCTCGCCTGAAACGTTGCGCGCGGCGCGGCCGATCGTCTGGATGAGCGATGTGCCGCTGCGGAGGAAGCCCTCCTTGTCGGCGTCGAGGATGGACACGAGAGACACCTCGGGAAGGTCGAGACCCTCGCGGAGCAGGTTGATGCCGACCAGCACGTCATAGACGCCGGCGCGCAGCTCGCTCAGGAGTTCGACGCGGCGGAGGGTGTCGACATCCGAGTGCAGATAGCGCACGCGCACGCCGTGCTCGCCGAGGAAGTCGGTGAGCTCTTCGGCCATCTTCTTCGTCAGGGTCGTGACGAGCACGCGCTCATCGCGCTCCGCCCGGACGCGGATCTCTTCCAGCAGGTCGTCGATCTGACCCTTCGAGGGCTTCACGATGATCTGGGGATCGATCAGACCCGTGGGCCGGATGATCTGCTCGACCACACCGTCGGCGATGCCCATCTCGTAGCGACCGGGCGTCGCGGAGAGATACACCGTCTGCCCGACGCGGTTCTTGAACTCGTCCCACCGCAGCGGCCGGTTGTCGAGCGCGCTCGGCAGCCGGAAACCGTGCTCGACGAGGGTGCGCTTGCGCGAGGCATCTCCCTCGTACATCGCACCGATCTGCGGCACCGTCGCGTGGGACTCGTCGATCACCATGAGGAAGTCGTCCGGGAAGAAGTCGAGCAGCGTATGCGGCGGTTCGCCCGGCATCCGTCCGTCGAGGTGCCGCGAGTAGTTCTCGATGCCCGAGCAGAATCCGAGCTGCTGCAGCATCTCGAGGTCGAACGACGTCCGCATGCGCAGCCGCTGCGCCTCGAGCAGCTTGTTCTGCGACTCGAGCTCTTTCAGCCGGACCTCGAGCTCTTCTTCGATCGTGCCGATCGCGCGCTGCACGGTCTCGGTGCCGGCGACGTAATGCGACGCCGGGAAGATCGGCACAGAGTCGAGCTTCTGCACGACGTCACCCGTCAGCGGATGCAGCATGTACAGCGCCTCGATCTCGTCGCCGAACAGCTCGATGCGGATCGCGTACTCCTCGTACACCGGGATGATCTCGATCGTGTCGCCACGAACCCGGAAGTTGCCCCGCGAGAAATCGACGTCGTTGCGGTTGTACTGCATCGCGATGAACTTGCGGATGAGGGCATCGCGGTCGTATCGCTCCCCCACCTGCAGAGCCACCATCGCCCGCATGTACTCTTCGGGCGCGCCGAGGCCGTAGATGCACGAGACGGTGCTCACCACCACGACATCTCGCCGGCTGAGCAGCGAGTTCGTCGTGGAGTGCCGAAGCCGCTCGACCTCGGCGTTGATCGACGAGTCCTTCTCGATGAAGGTGTCAGTCTGCGGGACGTACGCCTCGGGCTGGTAGTAGTCGTAGTAGCTGACGAAGTACTCGACCGCGTTGTTCGGCATGAGGTCGCGGAACTCGTTGGCCAGCTGCGCCGCGAGCGTCTTGTTGTGCGCGAGCACCAGGGTCGGACGCTGCACCTGCTCGATGAGCCACGCGGTGGTCGCCGACTTGCCCGTTCCGGTCGCGCCGAGCAGCACGACATCCGTCTCGCCCGCGTTGATGCGTGCGGCGAGGTCAGCGATCGCCGTCGGCTGGTCGCCCGATGGTTCGTAGTCGCTGATGACTTCGAACGGGCGCACGGAGCGAGTGGTCTGCACCTATCCAGGGTAGGCGGCGCCACCGACACGGCGGCGATGTTCGCGAGCGGCGGATGCCGCCATCCGGTCGCGTCGCTCAGCCGCCGGCGCCGTCGAACCCGCCGCCGCCGAATCCTGCCCCGTCGAAGCCGCCGCCGAACCCGCCACCGTCGAACCCGCTGCCGCCGTCGAACCCGCCGGCGCCGTACTGGTCTGCACCGGCGCCGGTGGGGTCGACTCCCGGGGCGGGATCATAGGTCTGCGCCACCCAGTCGGGCTGATCCGCGAGCTCGAGAGATCCGGCTCCGTAGACGAAGTACGAGGAGACCGAGCTCGAGAGCAGGAACTGATAGGCCACCAGCGTCATGACGCCGGTGTTCTGCATCATCGTCCGCGGGTCGACCGAGTCGCGCCCGTCGTCCGGCTCGCCCGACGCCGTCGCGCCGTTGCTCGCCGCACGCTCGGCGCGTCGCTCCTCCGCCCGCCGGATCAAACGCGCCAAGACCGTCGGGTCGTCGGATGCCGCGTCCTTCTCGGTCTCGGACATGAAGGGCTTGAGCTGGTCGAACATCTCACGCCGGCGCTCGGGAGGCACATCTTGGAAGGCCTTCGCGTGGGCGCTCTCGATCACCGACGGGGGCAGCGTGTTGAGCAGGTAGACGTAGCGAGCGATGCTCTCCTCTTCGGTGAGCGCGGCGTCGGGCGTTCCATGTCGACGGAACCTCGAGAGAAAACTCATGGACGCACCTCCGAATTGGGTGGTCCCAGCGTATGCCCGAGCGCCCTACGAGCGGCAGACCTGCTGCGGTCACGGAACGCCTCAGCCGGCGGCGCGTGCCGCAATCCGCTCTGCCAGTCCCTGCCACAGCTCGTCGACCTGTCGTTCGGTGTCGTCGAGGGAACCTGCCGTGTCGATCACGACGTCGGCGATCGCCAGGCGAGCCTCATCCGGCACCTGCGACGACAGCCGGGCGGCCGCGGCCGCCTCACTCATGCCCCTCAGGTCGACGAGTCGCCGCCGCCGCACGTCCTCGGGGGCGTAGGCGACGATGATGAGCTGCCAGGGGTCGTCGACGCGGGCCTCCACGAGAAGGGGCACGTCGTAGACCACCACGGCGGCCGGGTCGGCGGCGAACGCCTGGGCGAAGCGCCGCGCCGATTCCGCACGCACCGCGGGATGCACGATCGCGTTGAGTCGCGCCACCGCATCGGCGTCGCCGAAGACCCTGCCACCCAGCGCGGCTCGATCCAGCGAACCGTCGGGGCGCAGCATCCCGTCGCCGAACTCGGTCCTGATCGCGGCCAGCACGGGCGAATCCGGCTGCTGCACGTCGCGCACGATCTGGTCGGCGTCGACGATCACGGCACCGTGCTCGGCGAGTCTGCGGGCGATGGTGGATTTTCCCGACGCGATGCCGCCGGTGAGTGCAACGAGGGGCATGCAACGAGGATGCCACGCCCCGAGCTCGACGACATCGCACGGGTCGATCGCCTCCGGCCGAACCTTTGGACTGTCCTGAGCGGGACCTGAGCGTGGCATGAGCAGCCGCGGCTAACGTCGTGCGTAACCCGAAAGAGACGGATCCGTACAGCAGGGTCCTGGGGAGGAAAAGCGATGACTCGGTGCCGCCACTGCGCGACGTCGGGTGCCCGCTGCGCTCCCTGCTCGTGCCACCGCGCCACCAGGCGCGGTGGAGCGATCCGTTTCCGTGTCGGTGAGGTGGCGATCGGGGGGACGATCGCCACTTCTCACCGTCCACGGGAAATGCGCGGGCGCGCGAAGAGGATGACCGATCCTGCGCCCCGCGAAGTCGCTCGCTCCGGCTTGGCGCGCGGCCCGATGCCTCTGGGGAGCTCGGGCCGCCGCCAGGCCGGATCGGCGCGAATGGGCAGGCGACGTGGTCGCTCCGCCGGCATCGGGGTCTGAGTGGCCGACACCCGCCGTGCCCTTGAGACCGCCTTCTGGGATATCCTGACCGACGTCCAGGTTCCGGCGTTCGACTCGCCGGCGCCGGAAAGCGCATCGGTGAATGAATCTCGCGTAGCGGTCGTGATCGAGGACGAGGAAGACATCAGGTCTCTCCTGTCCGCCATCCTGTCGCAGGCCGGGTTCGGCGTGCACGCCGCAGCCAACGGCACCGAAGGCCTCGCGCTGGTGCGAGAGCACCAGCCACTCGTCACGACGCTCGACGTCAACATGCCCGGCATGGACGGGTTCGAGACCGCCAAGCAGATCCGCGCGGTGAGCACGACCTACATCGTCATGCTGAGCGCTCGCACCGAGGAGATCGACGCTCTGCAGGGCCTCGAGGCGGGCGCCGACGACTATGTCGCGAAGCCCTTCCGCCCGAGAGAGCTGCGTGCCCGCATCGACGCGATGCTCCGACGCCCGCGGCACCACATCGCCGCGTCAGCCGAGCCCGCTGCGGACGACGGCGGATCCGCGCCGATCGGCTGGCTGGAGCACCAGGGAGTGCGACTGCACCCCGACATGCGCATCGTGACGGTCGACGGTGCGAATGTCGAGCTCACCCGCAGCGAGTTCGACATCCTGGCCGACCTCCTCGTCGCAGGACGCCGCGTCCGCGGAAAGTCCGACCTCGCGCTGATGCTCCGCGGCGAGCAGTACACCGGCTACGACTACGTGAGCGACAGCGATGCCCGGGCGATCGAGGTGCACGTCGCCAACCTGAGGCGCAAACTGGGCGAGTCGCCGGCGAACCCGCGCTGGATCGAAACCGTTCGCGGGGTCGGCTACCGACTGACCGCCTCCTGAGCCGCTCGGCGAGGGGATGCCGCTACTCGTCGTGTCCGACGAGCACTGATGTCTCGACGCTCGTCGCCGCTCGCGTCGCAGCTTCACGTGCGACGCGCATGAGGGCTTCCGAGTCGTATCCGGATGCGTCGCTCAGCGCCACGCCGACTCCGACGACCGGGATCACTCCCCCGCCCACCCGGCCGAGATCCTCGAACAGCCCGCGGTAGATGACGCCGGCGACGCGGCGCGCGTGGATGGGCGACTCCACGAGGACGCTCACCAGAAGACCCATGGGCCCGTCGTCCGCCACCAGTGCGTTCGAGGGCGCGTACCGCCGCACTCCGGTGCGCCATGTCTCGGTCACCGTGCGCGCGACTTCGGTGCCGAACGCCGTCGAGATCTGCTCGAGGTCTTCGACCCGCACGGCGATGACGGACACGAGCTCGGATCGCCACGTCGCCCGCTCGCACAGATCGCGCAGCTCGTCGGCGAACACACCCTCGACGACGATTCCCTCATGGGTGGCTCCCGGGGCCCGCGAAAGCAGGGATCCTCGCATGGGCGCTCTGGTGGCACGCAGAACAGAGGTGACGACGACCGCGACGATCGTCAGCGTCACGGTGAGGAAACCTGTGCTCACCATGCCGAACGCACTCAGGAAGAGGTCGCTGTCGGGGCCCGATGCGATGAACGCGGTCGTCCGCGACACGTAGAAGAGGGCCTGCAGCCCGAGGACCGCGGCGAGGACCCACGCCGTGCGGGATTCCTGCAGCTCACCCCGGAGGCACTCGATGCACCCGGCTGCGGCGAAGGCGATCAGCGGGATGAACATCCCGAGTGCTCCTGCCCAGTCGCCGCCCTCCGGCCCGGCGATGGCGACCGCTCCCCCGGCGACCAGCACTGCTGCCGCCACCAGTGCTGTGCCCCATCCCGTCCGCCGGCCGTTGAATCGGCGGCATCCGAGCCACATGCATCCGGTGCTCGCCACGAATGCGGCGTTCCCGACGGCGATCGCCCACCAGGCATCGGGCGTCTGCGCCCACAGGGCGTAGGCGAGGGTCGTGAGCATGCCCGCGAGGAACGCGAGCGCCCACACATTGCCCGCCCCTTCGTCTCGGCGCAGCAGGGTCTCGACGATGAACAGGATGCCGCAGACGTTGACGACGAGCGTGGTCATGACGAGCACGCTCATGAGGTCGAGTGTCACGGTGGGGTCCCTTCCTCGGTGGAGCGTTCGGCGAGCGGCGCCGGGGCCGGCAGCTTGACGATGAACGTGGAGCCCGCACCCGGCGTGCTGTGCAGGGCGAGGTCGCCGCCGTGCGCGCGCACGATGTCCCTCGTGATCGCGAGGCCCAGCCCCGTTCCGGTGCGGCGCGGCGCGCCCGCCTGGTAGTACCGCTGGAACAGTCGCGACCGGTCCGCCTCGCTGATGCCGATGCCGGTGTCGCGCACCAGCACCCAGCTCGACGTCCCGTCGCTCGTCGTGCCGAGGAACACGGTTCCCCCGTCGCGGTTGTAGGTGATGGCGTTCGACAGCAGATTGTCGACGACCTGCCTGAGCCGCATCGGATCGGCCGAGACCGGTGCCGCCTCGAGGCCCGACATGTCGATCACGATTGCACGGTCCGACGCGCGAGGCAGCAGTGCCTCGGCGGCGGCGCGCACGATGTCACGGGCGTCGAAGTCGATCAGATGCATGGACGCCTCGACCGACGAGGACGACGAACTCGATGCGGCGAGGATGTCGGCGACGATCCGCAGCAGCCGTTCGGCGTTCCGCTCGGCGACGTCGAGATTCGAGCGCACATGATCGGGGATGTCGGGCTCCTCGATCGCGAGATCGAGGTATCCCAGGATCGACGTGAGCGGGGTGCGCAGCTCGTGGGAGACCGAGGCGACGAGCTCGTCCCGTGCGCGCAGCGCGTCCAGTTCGGTCGTCACATCGCGCGAGATGACGACGGCGCCCGCGTCCTCGCCGGCGGAGTCGGTGAGGCGCCGGGCACTGATGCTCAGCGCCTGTCGAGGTCCGGGCTCTTCGCCGAACCACACCACCTCGGCATCGAACGCCTCGCCGCGCAGGGCACGCTCGAGTGGCAGCTCATCGGGGGGCAGGCGCGTCACCCCGTCATCGCGGAAGGCCGGGGCCTCGGCATCCGCGTCATCCGCCCTCCTCGTCTGCTGCAGGCGCCCGTGCGCCTCGTTCGTGACCGAGACCTGCCCGTCGGCCGCGATGCGGATCACGCCGAAGTCGACGGCGTCGAGCACCTCGGTGACCTCCTGCTCCTGTCTTCGGGTCCGCTCGAGCACGCGCCCCAGCAGCAGTGCCTGCTTGGCGAGAAGACTGCGCTGCGCATCGGAGCGCCGCGCATTGAGGTAGGTCGTGGCCGCGACGGCGAACAGCACGAGCGGCAGCAGCAGGGTCGTGTAGCTGAGGTCCTGGTCGCCCAGCGCCATCAGGATGGTCGTCATGCCGGCGATCGAGACGATGACCGCCGTGAGACCGATCAGACCGAATCCCGATGCGAGCCACATTGTCGGAAAGATCCACAGCAGACCCAGTGCGGTGCTCGGAGCCGAGACCTGGATCAGCGTGATGGCCACGATGTCGATCACAGGCACCAGCGTGACCCAGCCGGCGGCGATGCGGTTCCACGGGATGACGAATGTCGCTCCCGTGACCACGAAGATGACCACGACGCCGATGAAGAACAGCACGAGGTTGCCACTGAAGGTGCCGATCGCGACGAGCATGGCGAGCACGAACACGACGGAGCCCAGCAGCAGCTGGTTCAGGATCGCGGTTCGCTCGCGTGTGTGATCGACGACCTCGGCCTGCCGCCGCGACGCGCGCGCGCGGCTGCTGCGCGGTTCACCCGCGTCCGGATCGCCCTGCGCTGCGACGGTCATACCGTGACGCTAACGGATGCCGGCGCGCTCCGCGCCGTCAGCGGACTGCGTTGGCCTCGCTGATCCAGCGGGCGTGCAGTCGCCAGGGATCGTCGACGCCCGCCGCAAGAACGCCGATGTGGCTGCGGATCGACTCGGACAGCCGGAACCACTCGGTGCCCGGGTAGCGGTCGGCATCGAACTCCACATGACGCCGATGCTCCAGCATCCGGTCACCGCGCTCGAACGCCATCACTTCGTCGTGCCAGATCGCGGCGAAGCGCTGATGCGGATTCGCGGTGGTGCCGATCTTCACGCGGTCGCCGTACCGGAGGTAGTAGACGACATCGACGCGCGGTGGTGCGAGGTCGGCGTCGGGCACCTCGCCGTGTCGCCACTCGCACACCGCGCAGATCCACCCAGAGGGGTGGTGGATGCCCAGGCGGGAGCCGCACAGGCGGCATGGCGCGGGCAGCAGGTCGGTGATGCCGTATGTCCGGCCCGCCCAGTCTGCTGCCACCGCCAGGTGCCCCTCGCAGAGCGCGAGGGGGGCGTCCGCGGGCACGGCGCCCCGGCATCCGTCGCCTGGCGCGAGACAGCGAGTCGAGGTGGGCACGTCGGGAGCGTACCCGGAGACGCCGACAGCGCGAGGTGGGGCATCCGTTCGCCGGAGACGAAGCAGGGCCGGAACCCGAAGGTTCCGGCCCTGCTGTGCGGGCTCGATCAGCGGCTGCCCGCTAGTCGATCACCGATGAACTGCTCAGCGGCTCGAGAGCTTCTCGCGCAGCGCGGCGAGCGCCTCGTCGTCCGCGAGGGTTCCGCCCGACGTGCTGTCGGACGAGAACGAGCTGGAGCTCGACGCCGACTCGGCGGGAGCGGCGGCCTCGGCCTCGAGGGTCTTGGCGACCTGGGCCTTGTGGGCCTCCCAGCGAGCCTGGGCGGCGGCGTACTCCTGCTCCCACTTCTCGCGCTGGGCGTCGAAGCCCTCGAGCCAGGTGCCGGCCTCGGGGTCGAAGCCCTCGGGGTACTTGTACTCGCCGTGCTCGTCGTACTCGGTGACCATGCCGTACAGGGCCGGGTCGAACTCGGTGCCGAAGGGGTCCACAGCCTCGTTCGCCTGCTTGAGCGACAGCGAGATGCGGCGACGCTCGAGGTCGATGTCGATGATCTTGACGAAGACCTCTTCGCCGACCGAGACAACCTGCTCGGCGAGCTCGACGTGCTTTCCCGAGAGCTCCGAGATGTGCACGAGGCCCTCGATGCCGTCTGCGACGCGAACGAACGCACCGAACGGGACGAGCTTGGTGACCTTGCCCGGAGCAACCTGGCCGATGGCGTGGGTGCGGGCGAAGACCTGCCACGGGTCCTCCTGCGTCGCCTTGAGCGACAGCGAGACGCGCTCGCGGTCGAGGTCGACTTCGAGGATCTCGACGGTGACCTCCTGGCCCACCTCGACGACCTCGGACGCGTGCTCGATGTGCTTCCACGAGAGCTCGGAGACGTGCACGAGACCGTCGACGCCGCCGAGGTCGACGAACGCACCGAAGTTGACGATCGACGAGACGGTGCCCTTGCGGACCTGGCCCTTGTGCAGGTTGTTGAGGAACGTGGTGCGCGACTCGGACTGCGTCTGCTCGAGCAGGGCGCGGCGCGAGAGCACGACGTTGTTGCGGTTCTTGTCGAGCTCGAGGATCTTCGCCTCGATCTCCTGGCCGAGGTACGGCGTGAGGTCGCGGACGCGGCGCAGCTCGATGAGCGATGCCGGCAGGAAGCCACGGAGGCCGATGTCGACGATGAGTCCACCCTTGACGACCTCGATCACGGAGCCGGTGACAACACCGTCGGTCTCCTTGATCTTCTCGACGTCACCCCAGGCGCGCTCGTACTGCGCACGCTTCTTGGAGAGGATGAGGCGGCCTTCCTTGTCCTCCTTCTGGAGAACGAGCGCCTCGACGGCGTCGCCGACCTTGACGACCTCGTTGGGGTCGACGTCGTGCTTGATGGAAAGCTCGCGCGAGGGAATGACACCCTCGGTCTTGTAGCCGACGTCGAGGAGCACCTCGTCGCGGTCGATCTTCACGACGGTGCCTTCGATGAGGTCTCCGTCGTTGAAGAACTTCAGGGTCTTCTCGACCGCGGCCAGGAAGTCCTCAGCAGATCCGATGTCGTTGATGGCGACCTGCTTGGTGGCCGGGGCGGTCGTTGCGATAGTCATGTAGTGGGTTGTCCTTGTTGGGTTGGGGTGTCGGGCTTCAGCCTCGTGGTGTCGATCTGAGCGTGGGCGCAGACGGATGCCTCGAGCCGAAGCGAAGCGGATTTTCTTGCGGATGCCACGGATACGTGCTTGTAGAAGCCACACTCGTGACACCTCAGGGTATCAGAACGCCCCGATACTCCGCAGTGTTCCCGGAGATGGGCGCGAACCACGCGCTAGGCGCGGAGACCGATCTCGAGCCGCTCGAGGCCGAACTCGAACGCACGGTCGACATCGCCGCCGAGGCGGAAGGCACCGGCCAGCTCCATGTTGATGAATCCGGTCGCCCACGCCGTGATGAGTCGGGCAGCCTCGAGCGCCTCATCGTCGCCGACCAGCTCACGGCCGAGCCGCAGCACCGTGGCGCTGACGCGATCCATCGACTCGACGGCGCCATCGATCGCGAACAGCAGCCGGAACCCCTCCGGGTGCTCCTGCGCGAACAGCCGGTAGGCGTGCGCGAGGCCCGCCAGCGTGCGGTCGGATGCCTCGAGCCGCTGCGCCAGGTCGTCCACGGTGGCCTGCGCGACGAGCAGCAGCAGCGCATCTCGATCGCGGACGCGCTTGTAGAGCGACGGCGCCCGCACCCCGACCCGCTCGGCGACAGCCTGCATGGTCAGCCGCGATGATCCACCGGTCTCGATGAGCTCGCGACCCGCCTCGACGATCTGATCAAGAGACGTGCGATCCGGCGTCGGCATGCTTCCTCCTCGACTCGTGCGATGGCTATTGACCTAAGCTATCATAGCTAGGTATCGTAGCCATCACCTCGTTGCAGTGGGCAGCGACATCCGGACACAGGAGCTCTCATGAATCTCGGTCCTCATCTCCACCGCATCGGCAACGACATCGTCGCGGCGTATCTCGTCGAGACTCCGGAAGGGATCACGGTGATCGATGCCGGGCTGCCCGGGCACTGGCGCGACCTCCAGGCGGAGCTCAGGGACATGGGCCGATCCGTCACCGAGATCCGCGGTGTGATCCTCACGCACGGCGACTCGGACCACCTCGGGTTCGCCGAGCGCCTGCGCCGCGAGCAGGGCGTGCCCGTCTACGTGCACTCCGCCGACGCCGCTCGCGCGCGGGGCGCCGAGAAGCCGAAGAACGAGATCGGCCCGAAGCGCCTCGGACCCATGCTCGGCTTCTTCGCGTACGCACTGCGAAAGGGCGGAATGCGCACCACCTATGTGGGCGAGGTCGTCGAGGTCGCGGACGGCGATGTGCTGCCGCTCCCGGGCGCACCGCGGATCATCGGCATGCCCGGCCACTCCCCCGGCAGTATCGCGATCCACGTGCCCGTCGCCGATGCGGTGTTCGTGGGCGATGCGCTCACCACGCGCCACGTGCTCACCGGTCGGACCGGTGGTCAGCCGGCGCCGTTCACGGACGACCCGGAGGGCGCCCTCCGGTCGCTCAGCGGGATCGAGGACCTCGAGGCAGCCTGGGTTCTGCCCGGGCATGGAGCGCCTTGGCACGGGTCGCCGCGCGAACTCGTGGGCGCCGTGCGGAGCGCTGCCGTCGTGCGCTGAGATCGGCCCTCGGATGTCGGCACCCCTCGCCAGGATGGGATCGACGAAAGGGATGCCCATGCTGCGAGGCCTCACGACCATCACCTATTCCGCCGACGACGTCGCCGCGGCGGCGGACTGGTATTCGGACGTCCTCGGAGTCGAGCCGTACTTCAGCAAGGAGTTCGCCGGGGCACTCGCCTACGTCGAGTTCCGCATCGGCGACTACAGCCACGAGCTCGGCATCCTGGATCGCCGGTATGTCGGGCCGACCCCCGAGCATCAGGGCGGAACGGTCGCATACTGGGCGGTCGACGACGTTCAGTCGGCATACGACCGGCTTCTGGAGCTCGGAGCCACATCCCACCAACCCGTCGCCGAGCAGGGCCCCGGTTTCGTGACCGCGTCGGTGATCGACCCGTTCGGCAACCCGCTGGGCGTGATGTTCAACCAGCACTATCTCGACATGGTGGCGCAGCGCAGGTGACCGGCTGACGACCCCTCTGGCGGTCCACCTCACGGCGCTCGTACCATGAGCCGAGCATCCTGAAGGAGAACAATGTCGTTCGGCGCCGCCATCCAGACCGTCTTCCGCAAGTACGCCGAGTTCACCGGTCTCGCCGCGCGACCGGAGTTCTGGTGGTGGATCCTCTTCACCGCGCTCGTCTCGAGCGCACTCGGTCTCTTCAACGTGATCCCGGTCGGCGACGCCACGCTCGGGTATATCCTCGTCGGCCTGTGGAACACCGCGGTGCTGGTCCCGACGCTGGCCGTGCTCGTGCGACGGCTGCGCGATGCCGGCTACGGCTGGGGCCACGCGTTCTGGCTCCTGGTGCCGATCGCCGGACTGATCATCCTGGCTGTCTTCTGCTCGCAGCCGTCGAAGGAGCCCGGCGGCCCGTTGAAGTGACGCGTCAGGGCTGAAGCAGCACCTTCGTCGCGCGGCGCTCGTCCATCGCCGCGTACGCTTCGGCCGCTTCGCTCAGCGGCAGCGTGAGATCGAAGACGAGACCGGGATTGATCACGCCCGAGCGGACGTCGGGCAAGAGCTCGTCGATGTAGCCGCGCACCGGCGCTACGCCGCCGTTCACGCCGACGTTGCGGTCGAACATCCGTCGGATCGGCAGCTCCGGACCGCCGTTCGGCACCCCGACGTAGCCGACCATCCCGCCCGGGCGGGTGGAGCGCAGCGCCTGGTCCATGGACTCCTTCGTGCCTACGCACTCCAGCACGCGGTCGGCTCCGATGCCGCCGGTCAGCGCCCTGACGGCCTTGATGCCGGCATCCCCCCGCTCTTCGACGACGTGCGTGGCGCCGAACTCGCGAGCCAGCGCCTGGCGCTGCGGATGCCGCGACATCGCGATGATCGTCGTCGCGCCGAGTCGCTTCGCAGCGATGATGGCGCACAGCCCCACGGCTCCGTCACCGACGACCGCGACGGAGTCACCCGGACCGACCCCGGCCGAGACCGCCGCGTGGTGGCCGGTGCCCATGACATCGCTCAGCGTCAGCAGTCCGGGGATCTCGTCGTCCGAAACCGGACCCTCGACCACGGCGAGCGTTCCATCCGCGAGCGGTACGCGGACGCGCTCGCCCTGACCGCCGTCGGCGAAGCCGCCGAATCGGTCGTCACCGCCCCACCATCCGCCGTTCAGGCACGACGTGCTGACTCCGTTCCGACAGTTCGCGCACGTTCCGTCGCAGACGTAGAACGGAGCGATCACGAAGTCACCGGCCGCGATGCTCCGGACATCCGGCCCGACCTCTTCGACGATGCCGATGAACTCGTGACCGATGCGGTGCGGCTCACGAGTCGGCGTGACACCGCGGTACGGCCAGAGGTCCGAACCGCAGACGCACGCGGCGACGACGCGGACGATGGCGTCCCCTCCCGTCGAAAGGGCGGGGTCGGCGACTTCTTCGACACGGATGTCGCGAGGGGCGTGGATGACGGTGGCGAGCATGAGACGAGCCTAAGGCTCGCCGGCGGGGCGCTCCTCCGACAGCGCAGCGCCGATCGGCACATCTCCCATGCCGAAGCGGATGGTGCGCGCAATCGTCGAGTCGTCGACGAGCGTGGCTGCGATGACGGCGGCCACATCCGCACGGGCGACCTCGGCGATGCCGGGCACATCCAGCGAGATCCGACCGGTCGGCGGATCGAGCGTGAGGGACCCGGGACCCAGGATCGTCCAGTCCAGACGGCTCTCCTGCAGATGCTGGTCCGCGGCGAGCTTCGCATCGGCATACGCGAAGAAGGACGACTCCGGATCCACACCGTGATCAGGACGTGAGCCGATCCACGAGACCATCACATAGCGCGGCACACCGGCAGCGGCGGCGGCATCCATCGTCCTGATCGCCGCGTCGCGGTCGACGGCGTACGTCCTCTCCGGATCGCCGCCGCCGGCGCCGGCCGACCACACGACGGCATCATGGCCGGCGACGAGGTCGCGCAGCTGATCCAGATCGAACGTCTCCACGTCGGCGACGAGCGGTGTCGCGCCTGTCGCGGCCACGTCGGCCTCATGGTCCGGATTGCGGATGACGGCAGTCACACTGTCGCCGCGCTCGACGAGCAGTGGTTCGAGCAGTCGAGCGACTCTGCCGTGTCCGCCGAACACGAGGATGCGAGACATGAGGCTCCCTTCGCCGATGTGGTGTCACGCTACCCCGACGCGACCCGCGGTGGCGGGGCGGCCACGCGCGCCGTAACGTGATGCGCATGCCTGACATCGACGTCCGAGCGCTGGGAGCGACCCTCGACGCTCAGGCCAGGACCGACGCACTGAGCGGCGTGATCTCCCTCGACGTAGACGCCGACATCGTGTTCGCCGCTGCCTATGGCATGGCCGATCGGGCCCACGGCATCCCGAACACCGTCGACACGCGCTTCGCGATGGCGAGTGCGAGCAAGGCATTCACCGCGGCCGCCGTATGGTCGCTCGTCGATGACGGCACGCTTCGCCTCGACACGCCGGTCCGGGACATCCTGAGGGCCGATCTTCCGTTGATCGATGACGGTGTCACCATCGAGCACCTGCTGAGCCACACCTCGGGAATCGGCGACTACCTCGACGAGGAGTCCGACTGGGAGGTCGACGACTACATTCTGACCGTGCCGGTGCATGAACTCGCCGAGACCGAGGCATTCGTTCGCGCTGTCGACGGACAGCCTCAGAAGTTCCCACCGGGCGAGCGATTCTCGTACTGCAACGGCGGCTATATCGTTCTCGCCATCGTCGCGGAGCGCGCCAGCGGCGTGCCTTTCCACGACCTCGTTGGGGCACGGGTGTTCGCACCGGCCGGTCTCGAGCGGACCGGCTACCTCCGCATCGATGAGCTGCCCGGCGATGCGGCTCAGGGCTACCTCTACGAGTCTCCCGAGTCGCTCCGCACGAACATCCTCCACATGCCGGTCCGCGGCAACGGCGACGGCGGCGCGTTCACGACCGTCGCGGATATGAGCCGGTTCTGGCGCGCGCTCGTGGACGGCAAGATCATCTCGTCCGAGAGCGTGACGCAGATGACCGCGCCCAGGAACGTCGCCGAAGAAGACAACATGCGCTACGGGATGGGCGTGTACATCGACCTCGAGGCACCGGGGCTCGACCTCGTCGGCTACGACGCCGGCGTGTCGATCAGCTCCCGCTTCGACGCCGAGTCGAGGTTCACCGCGACGGTGATCTCGAACACCCCGGAGGGCGCCTGGGGCATCGCGAGAACGTTCCGCCGAGCGCTCGGACTCTGATCCCGCCCCTCAGTTCAGGGCGCGGATCGTCGAGGGCACAACGCCGTCGGCGTAGAGATCGATCGCGAGGTCCTGCAGCGCTGTGAGCGCCAGTCGCTGCGTGGTCGGACCGTACGAGATGCGAGCGACGCCCAGGGCCTCGTATTCCGCGGCGCGGAGTGCGCCGGGAATCCCGATGACGCTGACCTTGCGCTCTCCGATCCCCTCGACGAGCTGGCGGGCGACATCCGCATTCAGCAGACCCGGAACGAAGACGAGGTCCGCCCCGGCATCCAGGAAGGCGCGGCCTCGCTCGATCGCGTCGGCGATGGAGTCCGCGAGGGGCCGGTCGCCGCCCCGCACCAGAGCGTCGGTGCGGGCGTTGAGCACGAAGGGCACGCCCTCCGCCTCACCCGCCGCGACGATCGCCGCGACGGCCGCGACGGACTCGTCAAGCGGGCGCAGCCGGTCTTCGACGTTCGCCCCGACGACTCCCACGCCGATGGCGCGGCGCACGGTCTCGCCCGCGTTTCCGTATCCGGCGTCGAGGTCGGCTGTCACCGGCAGGTCGCCCACCGCGTCGACGATGCGGCCCACCATGTCGAGCATGACCTCGAGCGGGATCTTCTCACCGTCCGCGTAGCCGAAGGTCGCGGCGATCGAGTGGCCGGCGGTGGCGATCGCGCGGGTCTCCGGGAGCGCGGCGATGGCCTTGGCCGACACGACGTCCCACACATTGGGAACACGGAGGATCTCGGGCGCGGCGTGCAGTTGCGCGAGGGTCTGGGCTTTCTCGGCTTGGGTGCTCATCCCCACACGCTAGCTGCGGATTTCGCGCCCCACGTCCCCTTGACAGCTGCAGGTCATGAGACGTCACCGTCGAGGTACCACCAGCGGCCGCTCTGGCGGACGAACCGGCTCCGCTCCGCCAGCACACCGGTCGTCGGACCATCTCGCCAGTGGGCGCGGAACTCGACCGTGCCCCGGGTGTCGTCCTCTCGGCCGGCTCCGACATCGAGGATCTCGAGCCCCGTCCACCGGAGCGACGGGGTTGGTTCCACGTCGGACGGACGCGTTCCCGGATGCCACGTCTCGATGAGGTAGCGCAGGTCGCCGACGACGAACGCGCAATATCGCGAGCGCATCAGGCTTTCCGCCGTCGGAGCCGCGGCACCGCGAAGGAGCGGGGCGCAGCATCCGTCGAATCGCGCACCGCTTCCGCAGGGGCAGGTCTGCGCGTCACCCACTCGAACGAATCCGTCGGTCGATGGTCGACCGGATGCGGCGCCGAATGACACGCTCACTCACCCGCTCTCTCGGCGCACGCGACGCAACGCGTTGCGGCCGGCCGCGCGCGCAGTCTTTCGACCGGGATGCGGCGACCGCAGTCGACGCAGATGCCGTAGGTGCCCGCATCCCACCGCGCCAGCGCATCATCGAGCTCGGCGACCTCGCGCTCGGCGGCGGCACGGAGCCCGGTGAGTCGACCCCACTCCACCGAGAGCGTCACGCCCTCGGGATCGTGCTCATCGTCTGCCACGTCGACGCCTCGCTCGACACGAAGCTCGGCGATCGCGACATCCAGAGCGGTGAGACGTGCACGCGCATCGGCGCGGGAATCGCGAAGAAGGATGCCGTGCTCGGCCGCAAGAGTCATCGCTCCGAGCCTATGCGGGCACGGCGACGACCGGTTCGCTGTTCAGTGAGACGACACCTCCACCGTGAACTTGACGTCCGGGATGCCGCCATCAGAGTTCGACAGCACGAGCGGCGTGCTGCCCGCCGCGCGTCCGGTCACGCCGGCAACAGCGACGGCGATGGCCAGTGGTCTCTTCCTCATCCGTCCGGCTTGCCAGCCATGCGATACTGCTTTTAGCGGGGTCGCTGGCATCGAGCTGGGGCTCCCTGCCAGCACACCTGAATCTCTCAGCCCGCACCCGGTCTTGCGGCGGGCTCCTCGCAGGTGGCATTGGCATCCTGGACAGGTCTTCGTGGGGCAGACGCACAGGTGGTACCCGATCCACCGGCGCGCGCTCTGCGAACTCTGGCGGACTTCTTCAGAGCGTGGCCGCCTCTCGTGCTCGTTTCCGCGGGCGCGAGGGGCGGTCTCGACCGAACCGCCTCGGAGCCGGCGACCGCAGTCCCCCCGGAGCGGTCGTCGGCTCCTTGCATGTGACGGCGTTTTGATTGCTTGCCCGCGACCGGTACCCTGCAACGCTCGAACTAGGGGGATATATGACTGAGAAGTCTGGGTTACACGTCTGGAAGGCGCGACAACTCTGGTGGCGCCTCGCCATCGTATTCGTCTGCGTGTGGGGACTCGGGTTGGGCGCTCAGCCGCTCCTCTTCTTCACGACCCAGAGCAACATCATCGTGCTCGCATACTTCGCGGTGGCGGTGTGGTGGATGGTCGTCCACCGCACCACGAAAGCCCCTGCCCCGCGCCTTCGAGGCGGGGTGACGCTGTGGATCGTGACCACCGGACTCGTCGCGCATCTGATCCTCAATCACGGCGAAAGCCCTTTTCCGGGCCTCGTCGACGCAGCGCCGGGCGTCGCGATGGCGAACCAGGCGCTTTTCCTCCTTCACTACGCGGTGCCCCTCATGGTGCTGATCGACTGGGCCCTCTTCGGGCCGCGCGGCACCGTCCGATTGCGCGATCAGATCGTCTGGATTCTGTACCCCGTCATCTATGGCGCCGCCGCGCTCCTTCGCGGCGCATTGTTCCCCGATGTCTCGAGCCGGTTCAACTACCCGTTCTTCGACTTCGCGACGCTGGGCTTCGTGGGCACAGTGGCTGCGCTCGCGCAGGTGCTCGCGATCATCGCGGTGCTCGCTTCAGGAGTGGTCGCACTCGATCGGACCGCCGATTTCGTGGCTCGGCGCCTGCCGGTCGCCCATGTGGATAACTCGCATCGGCACCGTGCGATCGGGGTTACCTTGTTGGCGTGAAGACCCGCCTCGCCGCTGTGGCCGCCGCTCTCGCGCTGGCGACCGGTTGGTTGACGGGATGCTCGGGCCCGGCCGATCCGGCCGCGACAACGCCGCTCTTCTCGAGCGAGGACGAGGCTTTCGCCGCCGCGGAAGCTACGTATCGCGCGTACGTCGATGCGCTCAACGCAGTGGATTTGA
Organism: Microbacterium pumilum; assembly: GCF_039530225.1. NCBI lineage: Bacteria > Bacillati > Actinomycetota > Actinomycetes > Micrococcales > Microbacteriaceae > Microbacterium > Microbacterium pumilum. Next base: position 2,567,920 of record NZ_BAAAOH010000001.1, on the reverse strand, counting down.
GCGATCCCGAGACCTTCGAGGACGTCTATGCGTGGACGACGGGCGACGCGAATGCGGGCGCTCGGGAGTCCTTTTCCCAGATGCACGCTGACGAGTGGGTGGTTAGTGGAGTGAGCGAGCCAACCGTCGTTGAACCTCGACTCGCTGGTGGCACCGGCGAGAGCGAGGTCCAGTTGGCCATCTGCCTCGATGTGTCCGGCGTCTCACTCGTCGGCCCAGACGGTGACTCGGTCATCGACCCGTCCCGCCCGGATGTACAAAGCATGCTGATCACACTTTCGCCGTCGACGAGCACCGACACTGGATTGGCCATATCGATGTTTGATGGGCGCGAGGGAGATCCAACGTGCGATTGAGGGTCGCGTCGACCATTTTGTTGGGTTTGGTCTGCGCGATCTCCAGCACCGGGGTCGCGGCTCGAGCTTCGGACGGAGACTGCGACTTCACGGGGTGGCAGAGCTACTGCGACGTTTCCAACTCAGGCGACCAAGTGGACATCGGAGCCGGGCTAACCGATCCGGGGTCGACGTCTACCGACCCCTCCCCCGACCCCGGCAGCGGTCAGATCTCCCCCGACCCGCCGACGAGCCTGCCGGTCGTGCCGACGGTGCCGGAGGACTGTCCCTTGAATCGGTGCGACCTCCCGTACGACGTCGTCACGCCTCCAGACGTCACGCTTGCCGACCTCGTTTCCTTCCGGCCCGCCCGACCGAGCCTCGAGGGTGAACCCGCGGGCTTCGGAGTCGTCGGAATGCCGGCGAACATCGTGGCCGCGGCATCCGAGCAGCGTATTGCGGGCACGCTCCTCGGTTGGGACGTGACAGTTCGCTTCGTTCCGGCCGCATTCGTCTTCGAGTACGGCGATGGCGGCTCCATCCGCTCGGCCACCGGCGGGACATCGTGGCAGCGACTCGGTCAGGCGCAGTTCACCCCGACGGCCACGAGTCACGTGTACCTCGCTCGCGGTACATATCCGGTGGCGGTCACGGTGCAGTATTCGGCATCCGTCGACTTCGGATCGGGAAACTGGCGCCCTGTCGCCGGGTATGTGACGTCGACGACCGGCGGTTACGACGTGCGCGTGGTCGAAGTGCGAACCGCACTCGTCGACGAGACCTGCGCCGAGAATCCGAGCGGCCCGGGCTGCTGAACCGGAGGAGTCATCCGCCTCGGAGCGGAGAGCCCACCACCTCGAATCGCAGGCCGTCCATGACTCCCGACAGCAAGGGCCGAGCCTCGTTGATCGCCGCCTGAACCGACGCGAGCGACAGGGAGTCACGGTGCGCTTCTGCGCTGGTCCACAGCTCGGCGACGAAGACGGTGTCGGGCTCGGCGTCGGACACGCCGACCTCGTAGAGCAGGCACCCGATCTCCGCAAGCTCCGGCCCGGGACGCGTCAGCAGTGCGACGAGTTCGTCGCGCGCTCCAGGCTTCGTGCCGAGCGTGCCGATGTTCGCGAATGTCATGACCGGAGTCTGGCACCCGCTGCCGACGTCGGGGCAGAGTGGAACCATGCCCCGCGTCTATGCAGATCTGGCCATCTCCGCTGACGGCTTCTCGACCGGTCCCAACCAGCGGGAGGATGCGCCGTTCGGCGACATCGAGCCCGAAGTCCTCCACAACTGGATGTTCGAGCACGCCGACGACCACCGGCCCGAGATCGACGCGATCCTCACCGCGGGCGCCTACATCCTGGGCCGCAACATGTTCGGGCCGGTGCGCGGCGAGTGGACCGGCGACTGGCAGGGCTGGTGGGGACCCGAGCCGCCCTATCACGCGCCGGTCTTCGTGCTCACGAATCACCCGCGCGAGACCCTGGAGATGGCCGGCGGAACGCGGTTCGTCTTCGTCACCGACGGGATCGAGTCCGCGCTCGCACAGGCGCGCGAGGACGCAGGCGACGCGGATGTCGCGATCGGCGGCGGAGCCTCGACCACGAATCAGTTCCTCGCGGCGGGACTCATCGATGAGCTGCGCATCCATGTGGTGCCGCTGACGCTCGGGTACAGCGGCCGGACCGATGTGGTCCGTCTGTTCGATGGCGTTCCGCCTCTGAGGTTCACGTCGACGACCGTGCGCGCGACGCCGCACGTTACGCACGTCACCTATACGCTCCGGTGACGCCGCGTGCCTCTCACCGCGTCGGGGACGCGTGTCAGGATGAACTCCGTGACTGACCGACTGATGCTGCTTGACAGCGCCTCGCTGTATTTCCGTGCTTTCTACGGCGTGCCCGACACGGTTCGATCGCCCGACGGCGTGCCGGTCAACGCGGTGCGCGGGTTCCTCGACATCATCACGCGGCTTGTGACCACCTACCAGCCGACGCATCTCGTCGCCTGCTGGGATGACGACTGGCGCCCGCAGTGGCGAGTCGATCTGATCCCGACCTACAAGACGCACCGGGTCGCGGAGATCGTCGCCGTCGGCCCCGACATCGAGGTGGTGCCCGACCCGCTCGAAGTGCAGGTGCCCGTGATCCGCACGGTGCTCGACACCCTCGGCATCACGATCGTCGGTGCTGCCGAGCACGAGGCAGATGACGTGATCGGAACACTCGCCACCCGCTCGACACTGCCGACCGACATCGTCACGGGCGACCGCGACCTGTTCCAGCTCGTCGACGATGCCAGCGACGTCCGCGTCATCTACACGGCACGCGGCATGAGCAACCTCGAGATCGTGACCGATGCGGTCGTGGTGGCGAAGTACGGCGTGCTGCCCAGCCAGTACGCCGACTTCGCGACGCTCCGCGGCGACGCATCCGACGGTCTTCCGGGCGTCGCGGGCGTCGGCGAGAAGACAGCCGCCGGACTCCTCGCCGCACACGGCGACCTCGCGGGGATCCTCGCCGCAGCCGAAGCCGGTGAGGGGATGTCGGCGGGCATCCGCGCCAAGCTCACCGCGGGTCTCCCCTACCTCGCCGTCGCGCCCGAAGTGGTGGCGGTGGTCCGCGATCTGGACCTCGCCGAGCCCGACACGAGGCTGCGGCCCCTCGACGAGGCCGCCAGGCAGGACGCCGCGGCCCTCGCCGAACGGTGGGCGCTCGGCACCGCGATGACGAGGATCATCGACGCGCTCGACGCCGTCTGACGGGCAGTCCCAGCCTTCGATATTCGGAGAATCCCGGCTTTCTCGGATGCGGTCGGCCGCGGCATCCGATTCACGCGCCCTACTCCGATTTCGGTCCGCGAGTGCGACGTCCTGGCCTGATGCGGTGCGTTTCGTCTCGGTGGCTGCCCTCCCTCGCTCAACGACCAGGGTGCCCCTCACCGACCCGCTCGCCGACCTGCACGGTCCCCCGCATACTTCCCCGGGAGTACGCGGACCCCCTCCGCTGATCAGACGACTCCCAGGATGCCGCGGCGTACGATCGACCGCATGCCGCGCGAGACCTGGGACGACGCCGCGCCGCGGTTCCGCCCCCCGCCTGGTGTGACGCTCTTCGTCCCGGTGCTCATCGCCTTCGTCATCCAGGTGCCTGCGACGATCGCCATCTCGGTGTGGCAGCGTGTGCCCGTGCCGTACGCCGCGTTGAGCGTCGCGCTTGCTGCGGCATCCGCTCTCGCCCTGCTCGCCGCGCGGCGCTGGCCCGGCCTCACCGTCGCCGTCGTCGCACTGCTCACGCTGGCCGACCTGTTCGTGCCGCCCGACGCCGGGCCGCCCTTCGTCGCGCTCGCATTCGCCATCGTCGGCGCGGTCGTGCGCGGTGCGCGAATCTGGGCGCTCGTCTCGGTGGGCGTCGCATGGCTGACCGCGGTCATCCTGAGCGGGGTTCTCAGCACGAGCTGGCACCCGTTCCGCATCGCGATCACGACCCTCGCCCTCGCGCTGTGCTTCGGCATCGGCGAGGGCATCCGCTCGCGCCTCGAGCACGGCGAGGCTCGCCGCAGGCAGCTCGCCGAGCGGCGGACGGCGAGCGAGCAGGAGGAGCGCACCCGCATGGCGCGCGAGCTGCACGACGTGCTGGCCCACTCGCTCAGCCAGATCGCGGTGCAATCCGGCGTCGGCCTGCACCTGTTCGACCGCGAGCCGGAGCGGGCGCGCGAGGCTCTCGTCAACATCCGCACCCTCAGCGCCACCGGCCTCGACGAGGTGCGCGGCGTGCTCTCGTTCCTGCGCGGCGACGAGCCCACGACCTCGACCGCCCCGCTCACGCCGCAGCCGCAGCTCGCGCAGCTGCCGGCGCTCGCCGCCCAGCGCACCGGGCTGGGGCTCGCGGTCGAGCTGGACGATCGCCTCGCGGGCGACCTGCCCACCAGCGCGAGCCAGGCGACGGCGTATCGCATCGTCCAGGAGGCCCTGACCAACGTCGTCCGGCACTCCGCGGCATCCCGCGCCACGATCCTGCTGGAACGGGATGCCGATGAGCTCGTCGTGACGATCACCGACGACGGCAGCGGCATCGCGGCGGATGCGCCCGAGCGGGGCGGGCTGCGCGGCATGCGCGAGAGGGCAGGGCTGCAGGGCGGCACGCTCGAGGTGACCGCACCGTCGCGCGGGGGCACCGCGATCACCGCGCGGCTGCCGTGGAAGACGCTGTCGTGATCCGGGTCGCCCTCGCCGACGACCATCAGCTCGTGCGCGCGGGCTTCCGCGCCCTGCTCGACTCCGAGCCCGACATCCAGGTCGTCGCGGAAGCGTCGGGAGGCGAGGCGCTCCTGCGGGTCCTGCGCACGACTCCCGTGGACGTGGCACTCCTCGACATCCGGATGCCCGACGGCGACGGGCTCTGGACGACCGAGCAGATCGCTGCCGACCCGATGCTGCGATCGGTCAAGGTGGTCATCGTCACGACCTTCGAGCTGGACGAGTATGTCGCACGCGCGATCCGGGCCGGTGCGAGCGGGTTCCTCGTGAAAGACACCGAGCCGGTCGACCTGATCCGCGCGGTCCGCGTGGTCGCTGAGGGCGAGGCGCTGCTCTCGCCCGGCGTCACGCGCCGGCTTCTCGAACGGGCCGCGGCGGGAATGAAGGATGCCGTGGACCCGAGCACCCTCGCCGCGCTCACCGAGCGCGAGGTCGAGGTGCTGCGGCTCGTGGCGCAGGGCCTCACGAACGACGAGATCGCCGCACGCCTCTTCCTGTCGCCGCTCACCGCCAAGACGCACGTTTCGCGCATCATGCAGAAGCTGCATGCCCGGGATCGCGTGCAGCTCGTGGTGCTGGCGTACGAATCCGGACTCGCGACGCCGGGATGGCAGCAGTAGCGTCGCTTCGCGCGGTACTCCCCCAGGAGCACACGGAGTGCGTCCCGCAGGCGGATTCGCTCCGACCCGCCGATGCGTTGACTCGAGTCATCCGATCGGCGACGCGCTGTCGCCGACCATGACGAGAGGACGATCATGTCTGCTGCACTCGCCACCGCTGCGGTGGCCACCCACTTCGCCGGCCCCTGGGCCTGGGGACCGTGGTTCCTGCTGATCCCGCTGTTCTGGATCGCACTGTTCGTGATCCTCTTCGCGGTCTTCGGCCGCCGCTGGCGCCGGTCGGCCGCCGAGATCGGCTTCGGCCCCCACGGGCGGCTCAACCCCACCAGGCAGGCCGAAGTGACACTCGCGGAGCGCTACGCCAAGGGCGACATCGACGAGGTCGAGTACCGCGCGCGGCTCGAAGTGCTGCGCGCCAACGCCGCGAGCTGAGCTGTCGCCGGGCGCTGGTCCCGCCCGCGGGACCAGCGCCTCGCGCGATCTCAGCGCCGCGCGCGCTGGGCCGCGGCGACCGCGGCCAGCAGCGCCACGCAGTACACCAGCGCCAGGGCGACCATCACCGCGAGGGCCGCATTCCAGCCGCCGGTGACCTCGTGCAGCCAGCCCATGAACGGTGCCCCCAGCGCGGCGACGGCGTAGCCACCGCCCTGCACGAGCGCCGACATCCCCGCCGCCTCGGCGTCGCTGCGCGCGACGCCGACCAGCGTCGTGAAGATGACCACGAACCCGCCGGCGTGCCCGACCGCCCCCGCGATCAGCCACACCCACATGAGCTCCGGCCACAGCAGGATGCCGACGGTCACGATGATCCACGAGGCGCAGATCGTGAGGGCAGGCACCAACCGCGGCGTGTAGCGGATCAGCAGGGGGATGAGGAACGCGCCGGCGATGCCCGCGCCCTGATAAAGCGACGAGAGCGCACCGGCCGCGGCGGCATCGAGACCCAGCTCGTCGGCCGTGAGCGTCGGCAGCCACGTCGTGAGCGCGTAGTAGATGGTGCACTGCATCGCGAACGCGGCAGTGAGCAGCCACGCCACCGGTCGCCGCAGCAGCGAGCGCTCGTGGCGGCCGATCACGGGCAGCGGTCCGGTCAGCTGGCTGGCATCGAGATCGGGTCGGCGATGGGCATCCGTCGTACGCGGTGGTGGCGGGTCGCCGCTGTACCGCTCGTCGCCGTCCGTTCCCGCGACGCGCGACCGTCGGAGATGGATGCCCCACAGCACGACTCCCGCAACGGTGATCCCCGACCACACCAGCAGGGCGAGCTGCCAGCCGATCACTGCGGCGATCGGCGCGGTCAGGAGTGACGTCAGGAGCGAGCCGACGTTGAGGGTTGCCGCGTAAGCGGCCGTCACCAGAGCGACTCGGGCTGACGGCACATCACGGCGGATGATGACCGGGATGACGACATTTCCGATAGTGATGGATGCCCCGATCACGATCATCCCGGCGAGCATCCAGCCGAACCCCGGCAGCGCGCGGACGAAGGTCCCCGCCAGCACGCCGCTGAGTGACAGCAGCAGGGCGAGCTCGGCGCCGGCGCGACGGATGACGAGCGCGGCGACCGGCGTGAGCACCGCGAACATCAGCACCGGAGCGGTGGTCAGCAGCCCCGCTGTGGCGGGTCCGATTCCGAGGTCGCTCTCGATCTGGCTGAGGACCGGGGTCGGCGCCACGATCGGACCGCGCAGACTCACCGCGGCCAGCAGCACACCCGACACGACGAGCCATGGCATCCCGCGCCCCGCACGGGCGGCGGAGTCGGAGGTCACACGCTCGAGTCTAGGACTGGGGTCCGAGGCCCAATCCGGTGCTGATGGTCTCGCGCGCCCACACGTAGTGGTTGCCGCCGCACTCGAGTGCGTACTCGCCGAGGGCGGATCCGTCGGTCCACGCGTACGCCTGCGGATCGGCGAGCTCACTGTCATCATGCAGCGCCACCATCGCCTGCAGCGACTCGTGCGAGGCGCGCAGGAGCGGCAGAAGCTCCGCCAGGCTGGTGTCCTGCCACTGCTGCCTGAGGTCCTCGTTGAGCTCGGCGAGCCGGCTCCAGGTGTAGCCCTCGGCGGGGATGGACGGTGTTCCGCCGCTCATCCCGTCCGAATACCACCGCTCCAGCAGGATGTGCCAGGCGTGCAGATGGGCGGCGACATCCCGCACGTTGCGATCTCGCGATGATCCGGCGAACTCCTCGTCGAGCCGCTCGGGAAGTATGCCGTCGATGAGCGCCAGCAAAGCGGCGAACTCCTCGTCATTGCGAGCGAGGAGGCCTGAATGCGTGTAATCCACGACGACAACGTATCGCGCGGTGCGGATGTCGCCGCTCAGCGGGTGCGGCTCGTCCACTCGCGCAGTCGCTCGAGCGGCCAGGTGGTCACGATGCGCTCGGGTGGCACTCCCGCGCGCTCGGCGCGCTGTGCGCCGTAATCGATCAGCGACAGCTGGCCGGGCGCGTGCGCATCCGAGTCGATCGAGAACAGGCATCCGAGATCGAGGGCGATGGCGATGAGATCGTCGGGCGGATCCTGCCGCTCCGGTCGCGAGTTGATCTCGACTGCCACACCGTTTGCCGCGCAGGCCGCGAAGACGACGCGCGCGTCGAAGGTGGAGGGCGGCCGGGTGCCGCGAGATCCCTCGACGAGCCGACCGGTGACGTGCCCCAGCACATCCGTTCGCGGGTTCGCGGCGGCCGCCGCGAGACGCCGGGTCATCGGGCCGCGCTCCATCCGCAGCTTCGAATGAGCCGACGCGACCACGATGTCGAGCTCGTCGAGCAGTTCGGGTTCCTGGTCGAGTGCGCCGTTGTCGAGGATGTCGACCTCGATGCCCTTCAGCAGTGTGAAGCCGTCGCCGCTCATTCCCGCGACCACGCCAAGCTGCGTGCGCAGCCGCTCGGGCGAGAGACCGTTCGCGACCCGAAGGCGCGGCGAGTGGTCGGTGAGGGCGAGGTACTCGTGTCCGAGCGCCCGAGCCGCGTCCACCATCAGATCGATCGAGGTCAGTCCGTCCGACCAGTCGCTGTGCGAGTGCAGGTCACCGCGCAGCATCCCGCGCAGCTTCGACACCTGCTCCACTCCGGCCCGCTCCCGGAGATCGACCAGGTACGCCGGCACATCCCCCGCGAGCGCTTCCTGAATGACCCCGAACGTCGAGTCGCCGATGCCCTTCCGGCGCCGCAGAGACGCCGTGTCACGCAGCTGCTCGTCGGTGAGGCCCTCGATCGCATCGGCTGCGGCGCGGAACGCCTTCGACTTGTAGCGCGATGATCGCTCGCGCTCGAGAAGCGTCGCGATCTCGCTGAGCGCGTCATGCGGGTTCATGCGGTGCCAGGCGTCGTGGGACTGCTCACGTATCGAGGATCCGAGCCTGCTTGATCACGACCGGCGCCGACGCGAGGCGGCGAAGCGCCCATCCGAACAGGATGGAGAGCACACCCATGGCTGCCGCGAACAGGGCGACGCCGTAGGCGACGACCGACGTGAACAGCGATGCGCGCAGGAATGAGGCCTGCATCACCGTCGCGCGGACCGGGTCGTCCTGATCCAGTTCGGCGTACGTCTTGCCGCCCGACGCCGCAAGGGCGTGGGTGTTGATGATGTCGGCCTGGATGTAGGCCGTCACCGGACCCGTCACCGGATAGCCCTGCAACGCCACCGCATCGTCGGGGATCGTGATGTTCTCGGCGGTCAGCTGGCTCGTGACCGCGATCCAGGCGATTATGGCGACCACGATCAGCAGCGCTCCACCGAGGATTCCGAGTACTCCGACGACCTTCACCCCACCCAGGCTCCTGGCGGGCGGCGCCACCGCGGCGGCGGTGTCTGTGGCCGGTGTGGTCTGGTCGCTCATGGTGTGCTCCTCGCGGTGGGTGCTTGCGCGGTTCACGCTAGCGGCGCGATGACGCCGAGCGGAAGAGGCCCGCCGCCCACCGGAGGACGGCGCTGCCGATCAGGCGGCGAGCTCCTGCGAGACCTCGACCCACAGGTCGAGCTTGGCGAGTGCGGCGGCGCTGTCGACGGCGGCGGCGGCGTCGTCCTTCGCCTCCGCGAGGCGGTCGAGGATCGGGCGCTGCACCTCGGTCGCGTCCTGGAAGAGCCGGTAGGCGACGATTCCCGCAGCGGCATTCAACAGCACGATGTCGCGCACCGGACCCGCCTCGCCGTCCAGCACCCGGCGGAAGATCGCGGCGTTGTGCGCGGGCTGACCGCCCAGCAGATCGGCGATGTCGGCGAGCGGGATGCCGAGATCACGCGGATCGAGATCGTGCTCGTGGACGTCGCCCCGACTGACCTCCCACACCCTGCTGTGTCCTGTCGTGGTCAGCTCGTCGAGCCCGTCGTCGCCGCGGAACACGAGGGCGGTCGCGCCGCGCGTGCGGAACACGCCGGTGATGAGCGGCACCCGGTCGAGCTGCGCGACGCCGACCGCGTTCGCCTCGGCACGGGCCGGATTGCACAGCGGGCCGAGGAAATTGAAGACCGTGGGCACGCCGAGCTCGGAACGGGTGGGGCCCGCGTGTCGGAATCCGGGGTGGAACGCGGAGGCGAATGCGAACGTGATCCCCGCCCGGTTGAGCGTCTCGGCGACAGCCTCGGGCGGCAGCGTGAGGTCGACACCGAGGGCGGCGAGCACATCGGATGCGCCCGAGGACGAGCTCGCGGCCCGGTTGCCGTGCTTGACGACGGGCACACCGGATGCCGCCGCCACGACGGCCGCCATCGTCGAGACGTTCACCGTCCCGAAGCGATCGCCGCCGGTTCCCACGATGTCGAGCACGGCGGGGTCGACCGGCAGCGGCAGCGCCGCCTCGAGGATCGCATCGCGGAATCCGACGATCTCATCCACCGTCTCGCCCTTGGCACGCAGCGCGACGAGGAATCCGGCCAGCTGGGACGGGGTCGCGGACCCCGCCATGACCTGTCGCATCGCCCAGGTGGACTCCGAGACGCTGAGGTCGCGCCGATCGAGCAGTGTCGTGAGGACTTCCGGCCAGGTGTACAGCTCCGCCATAACGCAGAAGCCTAGCCGCGGGCGTGGGGCGCGATCGATTCCATGACACGCATCCCGTCACGCGCTCACGGAAGGCTCCCAGCGGACTGGGGGCATGTTCTTAGGTGGTCCTAAGTCTCGATGGAGCCAAATCGTTGTCCTCCGATGCGGAACTCAGGTCCTGAAGTCAGCCATAATGGGGAGCGTGACGACCTCCACAGCGACCTACTCTCAGGCCATGCGGTCCGTCAAGCGACCGGATCCGGTCGCTGTCGGCACCATCGTGTGGCTCGGCAGCGAGGTGATGTTCTTCGCAGGCCTGTTCGCGATCTACTTCACGCTCCGCAGCACCTCTCCAGAGCTGTGGGCTCAAGAGACCGAGAAGCTCAACATCCCGTATGCGACCGTCAACACGATCGTCCTCGTGCTGTCGTCGGTCACATGCCAGATGGGCGTGTTCGCCGCCGAGCGCTTCCAGCCGTATTCGACGAAGAAGCGCGGCTGGCTGGGCTGGGGCATGGTGGAGTGGTTCTGGCTCACCTTCGCGCTCGGCGCGATCTTCGTCTCGGGTCAGGTGTGGGAGTACGCCCAGCTCGTCACAGAGGGCATGCCGATCAGCGCCAACTCGTACGCTTCGGCGTTCTACATCACGACCGGCTTCCACGCCCTCCACGTCACGGGTGGGCTCATCGCGTTCGTCCTGGTCATCGGTCGTGCATTCGCGGTCAAGAACTTCGGTCGAAAGGAGATGACGTCCTCGATCGTCGTCTCCTACTACTGGCACTTCGTGGACGTGGTCTGGATCGGCCTCTTCCTCGTCATCTACTTCCTGAAATAGAGCGGAGCTGATTCCCGACATGGCACGCACGTCCCCGCGCCGCTCGAACGGTCGTCGCAGTCCCTGGGCAGCAGCCGCCCTCATCGGCATCGGCCTGCTGATCACCGGAGGGGTCTACGCCGGCGCTTCCGCTGCGATGGCCGCGACGACCGACACGCAGGTCGCATCGGCGCTCACCGTCGAAGACGGCAAGAGGCTGTTCCAGGCGAACTGCGCGACGTGCCACGGGCTCGACCTCCAGGGCTCGGCCGATGGTCCGTCGCTCTACGGAGTCGGTGAGCTCGCGGTCGAATTCCAGGTCGCGACCGGGCGCATGCCGATGGCCATGCAGGGGCCGCAGGCTCCGCAGAAGCCCGTGCAGTTCACCGAGGACCAGATCCTTGCGATGGCCGCCTACGTGCAGACCCAGGCACCCGGGCCCACATTCCCCGACGACGAGACGATCGACGGAGAGGGCGATGTCGCCCGCGGCGCCGAGCTGTTCCGCATCAACTGCGCCATGTGCCACAACGTCGCAGCTGCGGGCGGCGCACTCACGGAGGGCAAGTACGCTCCTGCGCTGCACACCACGAGCGCACTTCACATGTATGCGGCGATGGTGACGGGTCCGCAGAACATGCCTGTCTTCAACGACTTGAACCTCACGACGGAGGACAAGCGCGACATCATCTCGGCCCTCCTCTTCCTCCAAGAGAACGAGTCGCCCGGTGGATTCTCGCTGGGTTCGCTCGGCCCCGTCTCGGAGGGACTCTTCATCTGGGTCTTCGGCATCGGCGCACTGATCGCCATCACCGTGTGGATCACGGCGAAGTCGAACTGATCGCATCCGACACGTAAGAACGAGGAGCAGCATGACACTCGAGAAGGACCCGCTGGAGCACGAGAGGGCCTCATGGAAGCCCTCCCCCGGGCTCGCCGTCGCGGTGCCCGATCCGGTGCGCGACCCCGAGCTTCCGCCGCACCGCGCGCGGATCACCGACAAGGACCCCGCAGCCATGACGCGTGCGGTGCGCACCGTCTACACGCTCTTCTACCTTTCGGTCGCGGCCAGCATCTGGGCCATCGCGGCATACTTCCTGTTCCCGATCGAGAACGGCTCGGTCGTCGCCATCCGCGACAACAACCTCTTCATCGGTCTCGGCATCGCGCTCGCGCTGCTGGCCATCGGCATCGGTGCGATCCACTGGTCGAAGGCGATCATGTCCGACAAGGAGTTCGTCGAGCCCCGTCACGCCACCCGCGGCCGCGACTCCACCCGTCTGGCTGCCGCCCAGGCTTTCGCCGTCGCGAACGAGGAGTCCGGATTCGGTCGCCGCGCTCTCGTGCGCAACTCGATGATCGCCGCGGTCGTCGCGTCTTTGGCCCCCGGGATCGTGCTGTTCCGCGGACTTGCGCCCTTCGACTCGCCATTGGAGCCCGATGCGGGCAACCCCGTCGCACTCCTGAGCCGCACCATGTGGAAGGAAGGCACCCGCCTGGCGCACGACCCCGAGGGCACGCCCATCCGCGCAGCGGATGTCACACTCGGCTCGGCCGTCCACGTGATCCCCGAGGACCTCGCCGATCTCAGCCACACCGAGGGCTACCTCGAAGAGAAGGCGAAGGCGATCGTGCTGCTCATGCGGCTCCTGCCCGAGCAGCTCATCGAGCAGCCCGACAAGAAGGACTGGTCGTACGACGGCATCGTCGCCTACTCCAAGGTGTGCACGCACGTCGGATGTCCGGTGGCTCTCTACGAGCAGCAGACCCATCACCTGCTCTGCCCGTGCCACCAGTCCCAGTTCGACGTCACCAATGGCGCCGCGGTCATCTTCGGACCCGCCGCCCGTCCGCTCCCGCAGCTGCCCATCATGGTCGACGATGAGGGATACCTCGTCGCGCGGAGCGACTTCACCGAGCCCGTCGGCCCGAGCTTCTGGGAGCGCCATTGAGTACTTCAACTCCCCCCACTGAGCACGACCACCTGGACCCGCCCATCCCTGATGACCTGGTCTCGATGCCGACCGGCAAGAACGGTGGGCCGCTCGGCGGTCGATTCCTTGCGGCGACCTCGAACTACATCGATGAGCGCACCAGCCTCTCGGGCTTCGTCAAGGAACTCGGACGCAAGATCTTCCCCGACCACTGGTCGTTCATGCTCGGCGAGATCGCACTGTGGAGCTTTGTCGTCGTCCTGCTGTCGGGCACCTTCCTGACGTTCTTCTTCCAGGCCTCGATGGTGCCGACCCATTACACGGGCGCGTACCTCCCGATGCGAGGCGTCGAGATGTCCGCCGCTCTCGATTCCACGCTGCACCTGTCGTTCGACGTCCGCGGTGGCCTGCTGGTGCGCCAGATCCACCACTGGGCCGCGCTGGTCTTCGTCGCCGGAATCGGCGTGCACATGCTCCGCATCTTCTTCACCGGCGCGTTCCGCAAGCCGCGCGAGCTCAACTGGGTGATCGGCTTCATCCTGTTCATCCTCGCGATGGGCGAAGGATTCACCGGCTACTCGCTCCCCGACGACCTGCTGTCGGGCAACGGCCTGCGCATCATCGACGGCATGGTCAAGGGCATCCCCCTCATCGGCACGTGGACGTCGTTCCTGATCTTCGGCGGCGAGTTCCCAGGCGACCAGATCGTCGGGCGCCTCTACACGCTCCACATCCTGCTGCTCCCGGCGATCCTTGTGGGTCTGCTCGTCGTGCACCTGATGCTGATGGTCATCAACAAGCACACGCAGTTCGCGGCGCCCGGGCGCTCGAACAGCAACGTCGTGGGCTACCCGATGATGCCGATCTACATGTCGAAGATGGGCGGCTTCCTGTTCCTCACCTTCGGTGTGATCGTGCTGATCGCATCGCTGTTCACGATCAACCCGATCTGGAACTACGGTCCCTACGACCCGTCGCCGGTCTCGGCCGGAACGCAGCCCGACTGGTACATCGGCTTCGCCGACGGCGCCCTCAGGCTGGTGCCTCCGCACCTGGAGGCGGTGTTCCTGGGACACACGTGGTCGTTCAACATCCTGATTCCGCTCACCGCACTCGGCCTGTTCATCGTCCTCGTTCTGATCTACCCCTTCATCGAGGCGTGGGTCACCGGAGACAAGCGCGAGCACCACTACGCACAGCGTCCGCGGAACGCGGCGACGCGCACCGCGATCGGCGCAGCCGGCGTCACGTTCTACGCGGTGCTGTGGGCGGCTGCCGCCTCGGACATCATCGCGACCCACTTCTGGATCACGATGGAAGGCGTCATCCACACCCTCCAGGCCCTGCTGTTCATCGGCCCGGTCCTCGCCTACTTCGTCGCCAAGCGGATGTGTCTCGCGCTGCAGAAGAAGGATCGCGAGATCGCGCTGCACGGCTACGAGTCCGGTCGCATCGTCCGCCTCCCGGGCGGCGAGTACATCGAGGTCCACCAGCCGGTCGACGACTACGACCGCTACAAACTGGTCGACATCGAGCACTACGAGCCGTTGATCGTCCGTCCGAACGCCAAGGGTCGCATCCCCTGGCACGAGAACCTGCGCGCTGCGGTGTCGCGCTGGTTCTTCGAGGACCGCCTCACCACGGTCACGCAGACCGAGCTCGACGAGGCTCACTCGCACCAGGTCCACGAGCTCGAGCACATCGCCGAGGAAGAGGATGCCGAGATCCAGGGTGCGCACGAGCGTGCCGGGGTTCCGGATGCTCCGCACCGGCCGATCGACGACGGTCACAACTCGGAGGTGCCGGTCCGTCCGTCGAACGTGATCGTCCCCGAGGGAGACGGCAAGCCGATTCGCAACCGCGAGAAGGAACGCGGACAATAGTCCTCCGTCTCAAGAAGCCCCGGCACGACTCCGCAAGGATGCTCGTGGCCGGGCTTCTGACTGGCCTGCGGCGCACCCGACGGTCATGCGTCCGCAGGTTGCGCCCGGACATGGCAACGGCAGAAAAGCGCTGAAGCATGGCCGCTCAGCGGAACGGAGCCGGCGCCACCCGGCCATAGGGTGGGGCCATGGCCGACGCGTTCGAATACTTCTCTACCAAACTCGCCCTCGAGACCGACTCCTCCGATGTCTACGAGGCGCAGCGAACCGGTGAGGCCTTCGTGCTCGTCGACGTGCGCGGCTACGAGGCATGGGCGCAGGGCCGCATCTCAGGGGCGATCCACATGCCGCACAGCGAGATCGCGGATCGCGCGCCGCGGGAACTCGACCCCGATGTGCCGGTGGTCGTCTACTGCTGGAGCCCCGGCTGCAACGGCGGAGCCAAAGGCGGCGCTGAGTTCGCGAAGCTCGGCTACCGCGTCCGTGAGATGATCGGCGGCTACGAGTACTGGGTCCGGGAGGGCCAGCCGACCGAGAACGACCAGGGTGCGCTCGCCCGCGTCTTCGACCCGCTCGTGATGGTCGTCCGCCAGCCGGTCGCAGGCTGAGCGAGACTCGCTCAGGCCGTCTCGAGGTCCTCGCAGAAGCGCGCCGCCGCAGCGCCGTGGAACACCGGCCTGCGGGCGGCGTCCGCCGCCGCATCACCGGGGGTCGCGCCGTGGATGTCGCACACCACCGCCGTCACGTTGTCGAACGTGCCGGCATCCAGAGCCACGTCTACGCACGCGCGGGCGGCGGCGTCCGCCTCCGGGTGCAGGACGAGCAGTGCCTCGATGACGGCATCCGGAACGTAGTCGCTGAGGCCGTCGCTGCAGAGCAGCCAGCGGTCGCCCTCGACCGCGTCGTGTTCGACGATGGACGCCACATCCCGCTCACCGCCGCTGAGCGACGCCGTGATGAGGTTCCGGCGGGGGTGGGATGCAGCATCCGCCGCCGCCACGAGGCCGCTGTCGACGAGAGCCTGGACATACGAGTCATCGCGCGTCTGCTGGGTGAGCACGCCGTCACGGAGCCGGTACGCCCGGGAGTCCCCGGTGTGGGCGAGCAGCAGACCACCGCTGCGTGAGCCCAGGATGCCCGTGAACGTCGTCGCCATTCCGTCGAGGGACGGATCGTGCTCCACGTGCGCCCGCAGGTCCCAGTTGGCCTCGCTGATGCGCACGGCCAGCTGATCCGCGTCGAGCGGTCCGACCATTCCTGCGGCGAGCCGATGGATGAAGGCAGCCGACGCCAGATCTCCGGCCGGGCCGCCGCCCACTCCGTCCGCCACCGCAACGCCCCAGGGCGCGGTGAACGCGGCATCCTGGTTGATGCTCCGGTGGGGCCCGATGTCGGTGGCCGCACCGGCTCTCAGCCGGACTGGCACGTGTTCAGCGTGCGAAGTAGCCGCGGTAGTACTCGAACACCCAGCCCACGATCGCGACGAGGAACACGCCCACGCCGATCGGCAGCAGCCAGTTGCCGATCGCGAATCCCATCATGCCGAGCGCGGCGGAGAACGCCAGGACGATCGGCCACCACGACCAGGGGCTGAACTCGCCGAGCTCCGGGTCGCCGTCGTCGATGTCGGACGTGAGGATGTCCTCGGGCAGCTCACCGCGCTGTGCGCGGTGCACGCGTCCGAGGTAGAACGCGATGAGCGAACCCATCAGCGCCGTGAAGAGGAGCGCGACGCTGCCGACCCACTCGACCCCGCGGACCCACGGGATATCGGGGTGGGCGACGATGCTCCATGCCGTGTAGATGACCGCCACGAGAGCGAAGAACGCGGCGAGCAGCCACCACAGACCGGTGTTGGTCCGCATCTACTTGACCTCTTCCGTCTCGGCGTCCATGACCGGGGCGTCGGGTGCATCCTTGGCAGGACCCACGCCCACCGGAATCCCCGCCTCCGGATGGTTCAGGTCGAACGCGGGCCGCTCACTGCGGATGCGCGGGATCGACGTGAAGTTGTGACGCGGCGGCGGACATGACGTCGCCCACTCCAGCGACGCGCCGTAGCCCCACGGGTCGTTGACGGTGACCTTGGGTGCCTTGCGGGCCGTGACCCACACGTTGAACAGGAACGGGATCATCGACGCGCCGAGGATGATCGAGCCCACCGTGGAGATCTGGTTCTGCAGCGTGAACCCGTCGGCCCCGGAGTAGTCCGCGTACCGGCGGACCATGCCCTCGACTCCGAGCCAGTGCTGGATGAGGAAGGTCATGTGGAAGCCGATGAACAGCATCCAGAAGTGCACGACGCCCAGACGCTCGTTCAGCATCTTGCCCGTCCACTTCGGCCACCAGAAGTAGAAGCCGGCGAACATCGCGAAGACGACGGTGCCGAACACCACGTAGTGGAAGTGCGCGACGACGAAGTACGAGTCGGAGAGGTGGAAGTCCAGTGGTGGCGACGCGAGGATGACGCCCGTCAGCCCGCCGAAGACGAACGACACGAGGAAGCCGAGTGCGAACAGCATCGGGGTTTCGAACGTCACTGACCCTCGCCAGAGGGTGCCGATCCAGTTGAAGATCTTCACGCCCGTCGGCACCGCGATGAGCATCGTCATGAGTGCGAAGAACGGCAGCAGAACGGCGCCCGTGACGTACATGTGGTGCGCCCACACCGCGACCGAGAGCGCCGCGATCGCGATCGTCGCGTAGACGAGCGTCTTGTAGCCGAAGATCGGCTTGCGGCTGAAGACCGGCAGGACCTCGGAGATGATGCCGAAGAACGGCAGGGCGATGATGTACACCTCTGGATGCCCGAAGAACCAGAACAGATGCTGCCAGAGCAGCACACCGCCGTTCGCGGGATCGTAGACGTGAGCGCCGAGCACGCGGTCGGCTGCCGCCGCCAGGATGGCCGCAGCGAGCACGGGGAACGCCATCAGAACGAGGATGCTGGTGATCAGCGTGTTCCAGGTGAAGATCGGCATGCGCCACATCGTCATGCCAGGTGCGCGCATCGTGATGATCGTGGTGATGAAGTTCACGGCGCCGAGGATCGTGCCGAAACCGCTCATACCGAGGCCCAGCATCCACATGTTGCCGCCGATGCCCGGTGAGAAGCTCGCATTCGCGAGTGGCTGATAGGCGAACCATCCGAACGCGGCAGCACCCTGCGGGGTGAGGAAGCCGGCGACGGCGATCGTGGACCCGAAGAGGAAGAGCCAGAAGGCGAACGCGTTCAGGCGTGGGAAGGCGACATCGGGCGCGCCGATCTGCAACGGCATGATCACGTTCGCGAAGCCCGCGAACAGCGGGGTCGCGAACATCAGCAGCATGATCGTGCCGTGCATCGTGAACAGCTGGTTGTACTGGTCCTTCGTCGGGATGATCTGCATCCCGGGCTCGAAGAGCTCGGCACGGATGATCAGCGCCATCACCCCGCCGAGCATGAAGAACAGGACGGACGAGATGAGGTACAGGTAGCCGATCGTCTTGTGGTCAGTGGAGGTGATCCACTTGACGATGATGTTGCCCTTCTGATCCACGCGCGTGGCGCTGAGCAGAGCAGCTTGACGGGGCGGCAGGGTGGTCGGACGGCCCTGCTCCTGCAGCGGAAGCGTCGTCGCCATGATCAGCCTCCTTCTTCCTCGGTCTTGGTCGTCGTACCCGTACCGGGCAGGTTCTGAAGACGGTCGTACTCGTCATCGATGTCACCGGTCTGACCGGCCGCGCGCAGCGAGTCGAGATAGGACTCGTACTCGTCGGCGCTCACGACCTTGACGTTGAACAGCATGTTCGAGTGGTACTGGCCGCACAATTCGGCGCAGCGCCCCGCGTATTCGCCCTCGCGGGTCGGCGTGAACGACCAGTAGTTGTCACGCCCGATGTACATGTCCTTCTTGTAGAGGAAGTCGATGATCCAGAAGGAGTGGATGACGTCCCGGGACTGCAGCTTGATCTTCACGGTCTCGTTGACCGGCAGGTACAGCGTGGGGAGCTCTCCCATGACGCCGCCCTGCGGATCGGTCTGCGCCTGGACCCCCATGGTCCAGACCGTGTCGTCCTCGGTGTCACCGTTGTACTGGAAGTCCCACGCCCACTGCTTTCCGATCGCAGTGATCGACACGTCGGGATCGTCGTACTGAGTCTCGAGGACGTTCTGATCACGCGCCGTGAACGCGAAGAAGCCGACCACGAGGATCAGGGGCACGATCGTGTAGAAGATCTCGATCGGCATGTTGTAGCGAAGCTGGACGGGGAGTCCGACCTGGCCCTTGCGGCGGCGGTAGACCACGGCCGCCCAGCCCATGAGGCCCCAGGTGACGACGCCCACGGCGAGCAGGACGATCCACGAGTTGACCCAGAGCCCCGACACCATTTCGGTGCGGTCCGTGGTCGGCGCGGCGCCCTCCTCGAAACCGGGGAGGTACCCGTTCAACTCGGTCGTCGTGCAGCCGGCCAGGACGACGACCGCTGCGATTCCGACGGGGAGAAGGGCCCAGCGGAGACGGCGTTTCGTGGGCACGATGCCCCTTTCTGGCTCGAACGTCTGACTCTCGCCAGTCTAGGGCAACCGCTCAGCGGATTCGGGCCAAGCGCCCAGGTTCGACTGTGTCCAGTGGCGGAAAAAAGCTCGGGCCCGGCCCACTCGGACGAGTGCACCGGGCCCGCGGAAATCCGCTGGGATCAGGTCAGTGGAAGCTGTCACCGCACGCGCAGCTGCCTGCGGCATTCGGGTTGTCGATCGTGAAACCCTGCTCGGAGATGGTGTCCTTGAAGTCGATCGTGGCACCGTCGAGATACGGGACGCTCATGTCGTCGACGATGACCTCGACGCCGTCGAAGTCGACGGTCTTGTCGCCCTCGAGGTACCGCTCATCGAAGTAGAGCTGGTAGATCAGGCCGCTGCATCCGCCCGGCTGGACGGCGACGCGCAAACGCAGATCATCGCGACCCTCCTGGCCGAGGAGACTCTTCACCTTGAGCGCGGCGGTGTCCGTGAGGAGGACGCCGTGCTCGCGGACGGTCTGGGCGGTCGACAGTGCAGTGTCGGTCATGGCACTCCTCCGGACGGGCCGCGGACGCGGCGGGTTCCCTCGATTCTACGCCCGGTAGACGCGCGCAGGCTCCGAGCCTCGCGGGTCTAGGCCTGCGGGCCGCGGCGGTCGAGCTTCTCGAGCAGCAGCGCCTCCGAGAGCACCGCGTTTCGGAACGTCTCGAGATGCAGCGACTCGTTGGGGCTGTGGGCGCGAGCGTGGGGATCCTCGACACCGGTCACGAGGATCTGGGCGCCCGGGAACTCACGCACCAGGTCGGCGATGAAAGGGATCGATCCGCCCACGCCGATGTCCACCGGCTCGATGCCATAGCCCTCGTGGAGCGCCTCTCGCGCCGCACCCACAGCCCAACCGCTGGTGTCGACGAGGAAGGGATCGCCGTAGTCCTGGTCGGTGAACTCGAGCTGGGCACCGAACGGCGCGTGCGCTCGCAGGTGCACCTCGATCGCTGCGTAGGCCTCGCGTGCTCGCTGCCCGGGGGCGATGCGGGCGCTGATCACCACCGATATCTCCGGGCTCAGCGTGTTGGAGGCGTTCGCGACGCTCGGCGCATCGATCCCGGTCACGGTGATCGACGGCTTGTTCCAGATGCGACTGAGAATCGTTCCTGTGCCGATCGGACTCACACCGGCGGGCAGCCCCGATTCGTCGCGCAGCGTCTCCTCGCTGTACTCCGGGGTCTCGGCGTCCCGCTCGGTGAGGCCCGCCACGGCAACCGCGCCATCCTCGTCCCACAGCGACGCGAGGGTCTTCACGGTCGCCATCATCGCGTCGGGGACCGCTCCCCCGAACATGCCGGAGTGCGACGCGTGGTCGAGCGTGCGCACGCGCATGGTGAATCGCGTGTTGCCGCGCAGCGACACCGTCAGCGCGGGCGTCTTGTCGTCCCAGTTGCCGGAATCCGCGACGACGATGACATCCGCCCGCAGCTCATCGGCGTTGTCCGACAGGAACTGCGCGAACGAACGTGAGCCCGCCTCTTCCTCCCCCTCGAAGAAGAGCACCACGCCGAGATCGAAGTCGGTGCCGATCGCCTCGGTCAGGGCACGCAGCCCAGCCACGTGCGCCATGACGCCGGCCTTGTCGTCGGCGGCCCCGCGGCCGTAGATGCGGCCGTCGCGCACGGTGGGCTCGAACGGCGGGGACTCCCAGAGCGCCTCGTCGCCGACCGGCTGCACGTCGTGGTGCGCGTAGAGCAGAATCGTCGGTCGGCCGTTGCGGGCCGCACGTGTCGCGAGGACCGCAGGATTCCCCGTCTCGGACGTGCCGGGGATGGCCGCGCGACGGATCTCGACCATCTCGAACAGCCCCGTCCCGCGGACGAGCTCCGCGACGGCCTCTGCGCTGCGCTCCACCTGTGCGGGGTCGAAACCGGGGAATGCGATCGAGGGGATGCGGACGAGGGCGCCCAGATCGGCGAGGGCGGAAGGGATGCCGGTGGCCGCGGCTTCGCGCACAGCATCCTGTCGGGTCAGGTCGGAGGTCATGCGGGTAATCTTAAGTCCAACCCCTACTGCATCTGCGAGGATCTCCCGTGGCAAAGACACCCGCCGCCCCGGCACCCAAGGACGTTCCGCCCGACGTGTCGGTCGACACGGCCGCTGGAAAGGGTCGCGCGACCCCCTCGCGCGCCGAGCAGGAGGCCGCGCGCAAGCGACCGCTGGTTCCAGACACGAAGGAAGCCAAGGCCCGAGCGCGGGCTGAACTGGCCGCCAAGCGCGACAAGGCGCGAGTCGGAATGGCCGCCGGCGACCCGAAGTACCTTCCGGCCCGTGATCAGGGGCCGCAGCGCAAGTTCGTCCGCGACTACGTGGACGGCGGCTGGCACCTCGCCGAGGCGGTCATGCCCGCGATGGTCGTCGTCATCCTCGCGACCTTCGTGCCGTTGCCTGCGATCCAGTTCTACTCGTTCGTCGGCCTGTGGATCTTCATCCTCTTCGTCATCGGCGACATGATCATCACGTCGATACGCGTGAAGCGCGCCGCGAGAGACAAGTTCGGCGTCGGAAAGGTCGAGAAGGGCCTCGGCTGGTACGGCGCGATGCGCATCGTGCAGATGCGGTTCCTGCGCCTGCCCAAGCCGCAGGTCAAGCGCGGAAACCGCCCCGTCTGACCTCGCCCGTCGACGTGTATGAGCGACCCTTCGCCAGTCCCCGGTTGATCTGACGCGCCCACAGCGGACCGCGGTACAGAAAAGCCGTGTAGCCCTGCACCAGGGTTGCCCCGGCATCCTGCCGCTCGAGCACATCCGCAGCGGTCTCGGCGCCCCCCGCCGAGATCACGCAGAAGTCCGACGGCACCTCGGCGCGCACCAGGCGCAGCACGGCCAGCGCCCTCGCCTTGAGCGGCGCCCCGGAGAGCCCGCCCTCCCCCGCCGCGGCCACGACGTCGGGGGCGGTGCTGAGCCGGTCACGCGAGATCGTCGTGTTCGTGGCGATCAAACCCGCCAGCCCGAGATCGACGGCGAGCCGCGCAATGGCCGTCACCTCGTCGTCGGGGAGGTCGGGCGCGATCTTGACCAGCAGCGGCGTCGATCCCGCAGCATCACGCACCGACTCGAGCAGCGGTCGCAGCGTCTCGACCGCCTGCAGGCCACGGAGCCCCGGCGTGTTGGGCGAGGACACGTTCACGACGAGGTAATCGGCCAGCGGGGCGAGCAGCGTCGCGCTCTGCACGTAATCGGCTGTCGCATCGGCGACATCCACGACCCGGCTCTTGCCGATGTTCACGCCGATGACGGCCCGCTTCGCGCGGCGGCGGATCTTCGTCAGCCGTTCCGCAGCAGCCGCGGCCCCCTTGTTGTTGAAACCCATGCGGTTCACGACGGCGCGGTCGGGAATGAGCCGGAACAGCCGGGGCCGGGGGTTGCCGGGCTGCGGGATCGCGGTCAGTGTGCCCACCTCGACATGGCCGAAACCCAGTGCATACAGGCCGGGCACCGCGCGGACGTCTTTGTCGAAACCTGCGGCGACACCGAACGGCGAGTCGAACCGGAGCCCCAGTGCCGAGGTCTCGAGCGCGGCGGCCGGCTTCGTCATGGCCCGGGCCGCCCACGAGAACGGCGGGACGCCCAGCACCCGGATGACGATCATCGCCGCGTGGTGCGCGGTCTCAGGATCCATCCGCGACAGGACGGTGCGGAAGAGGAGCGGATACATTCCGTCCAGGGTATCCGGTGCCCGGCGGCGTGTCGGGCGTCAGTCCTCACCTGGCCCGGCGCCGGCGTCGCGAGGGGACGCATTCGCGGCGGCCGCGACCGCCTCGGGCCGTTGGTGGTCGACGCGCAGCTGCGAGATCGCGGATTCGAAGTCCTCGAGCGAGTCGAACGCCTGGTAGACGCTGGCGAAGCGCAGGTACGCCACCTCGTCGAGCTCGCGGAGAGGGCCGAGGATCGCGAGGCCGATCTCGTTCGTGTCGATCTGCGACGAGCCGGTCTGCCGAACCGCCTCTTCGACGCTCTGTGCGAGCACCGCGAGATCGCCTTCGGTCACGGGCCGACCCTGACAGGCCTTGCGGACGCCCGACATCACCTTCTCGCGGCTGAACGGCTCGATCACTCCCGACCGCTTGATGACGTTGAGGCTGGCCGTCTCGATCGTCGAGAACCGCCCGCCGCACTCGGGACACTGGCGCCGGCGACGGATGCTGAGACCGTCGTCGCTCGTACGCGAGTCGATCACGCGAGAGTCGGGATGACGACAGAACGGGCAGTGCATGGCAGAGACAGACTACGCCCGCGCGCGGTGTGCGGCACCGAGCCGGAGGTTTCGGGGCGGAGCCCCAGTGGGTTTCGCTACGCCTCGAACCGGGCCACGACCGCCTCGCCGTGGGCGGGGAGCTGCTCCGCCTCAGCGAGTGCCACGATGGCATCGCGCACCTCGGCGAGCGCCTGGTGGTCGTATTCGATGATCTGCTGCGGGCGCAGGAACGTCGCCGCCGACAGTCCTGCGCTGTAGCGCGCCTGACCACCCGTCGGCAGCACGTGGTTGCTGCCGGCGAGATAGTCGCCGAGACTCACCGGCGAGTCCGGGCCGACGAACACCGCCCCGGCGTGAACGAACTCGTCGGGGTGAGGGTCGGCGAGGTGCAGCTCGAGATGCTCCGGCGCGTAGGCGTTGCTGAAGGCCGTCGCTGCTGCCAGGTCGTCGACGAGCACGATCGCGGACTGCGGCCCCGACAGCGCCGCCGCGACACGGTCCGCATGCCGCGTCCGCGCCACCCGCGGAGCGATCTCCACCGCGACCGCCGCCGCCAGCGTCTCGGAGTCCGTGACGAGCACCGCGGATGCCTGCTCATCGTGCTCGGCCTGACTGATCAGATCCACCGCGATCAGCCGCGGGTCGCCGCTGTCGTCCGCGACCACGAGGATCTCGGTCGCGCCGGCTTCGGCATCCGTTCCCACGAGTCCGGCGACGACACGCTTGGCCGATGCCACGAAGTTGTTGCCCGGTCCGGTCACGACATCCACCGGTTCGAGTCCGAGTACGGCCACGCCGTGTGCGAATGCGCCGATCGCGCTGGCGCCGCCCATCGCATAGACCTCCTCGACGCCGAGCAGCCGCGCGGCCGCGAGGATCGCCGGGTGAACGCGCCCGCCGTGCTCGCGCTGCGGCGGTGACGCGAGGGCGACCTGGCCGACCCCCGCGACCTGCGCCGGGACGACGTTCATGACGACGCTCGACGGATACACCGCCTTGCCGCCCGGCACGTAGAGTCCGACCCGGCGAACGGGCTGCCATCGCTGGCGCACGCGGGCGCCGGGGCCGAGCTCGGTCACAGCGGAGGCTGGAACCTGGACGGCCGACGCGAGACGAACCCGATCGATCGCGGTCTCGAGCGCGGTGCGGACCGCGGGATCGATCGCCGCGAGCGCTTCGTCGAGGTGCGCGGCGGGCACCCGGATGTCGTGCCCCGTCACCCCGTCGAACCGCTCGGCCTGCGCACGAAGCGCTGCCTCGCCGTCGGCCGCCACATCCGCGACCAGCTGCGCGGCCGTGGCAAGAGCCCGTTCACGCTCGGCGGTCGCGCGCGGCACGGTGGCGAGAAGTTCCGCCGGTGACAGCGCACGACCGCGCAGATCTATCGTCCGAAGCATCCGTCTACGCTAGCGCGCCACTCGGAGCTCGCGTGCCGCCGATCGCCGGTAGGGCCGTGCTACCCCCGGGTGACGCCCGACGTGTCGTGCAGGTAGCCGATGCGGCCGTCCTCGTGGCGCACGACGAAGACGTTGCCGCGATCCTCGATCACCAGGGCCCACGCGGTGGGACCGATGCGGAAGATGGGGATGCCGCTCTCGTCGACGACGTCGCGCTCCTCGGGAGCGAGCGCCCAGAAGGCCTGCTGCTGTCGCGCGTACGGCTGCGCGGTCTCGATGGGCTCGAACGTATCGCGCGCATGGGAGGGGGCCCACAGCTCGCTCTGCGTGACGGCGGCGCCTTCTGCGACCGGCGCTGCATCGGCGACCGGAGCCGCATCGGTGCCCGGCGCCGCGTCCGCGCCCGGCGCCGCGTCCGCGACTTCTCCGGCGATCACGCCGGCGGGAGCGGCATCGGTCTCTTCGACGACCCGCGGTGCCGGTGCAGGACGCTTCGTGACCGCGCGCACCGGGCTGGCGTTGCGGTGCGCGGGCACCTCCGGTCGACCCTGGAAGTCCTGCTCGAACGGCGGGATGAAGGGCGCGGCGACCGTGAGCACGACACCCACGAGCATCAGGAAGAACTCGACCCACACGACCCAGCTGTACAGCCAGACTCCGCTGGCGATGGCTGTGCCGATGTTCGACCAGAGCCAGGTCAGCCAGACGACCGCAGAAACCGAGAAAGCGACCGAGGCGAACTGGTCGACCGCGAGCGAGCCCACGCGGCGGATGCCGTCGGGTGAGAACCGCCGCAGGACGACGAGGAATACCGCGACGCTCGGAACGCCGATCGTGAGGACCCACTCGATCCCGGTCGTCCATACGGACGCGCCGAGGCCGCTCAGGGTCGGGTAGCGCTGGTCATTGACGATTGAGAAGAACGAGACGACGAACGCCACGACCCATACGCCCACGAGCGACAGTTCGCGCACCGTGAAGGGACCGACGCCGTACTGCGGTGCCGGCGCGGTCTCGACCGGCTCAGCCTCCTCGAGCTCGACATCCTGGTCGCTCTGCTGGTCTGTCACGATCATCCCTTCCCTCCGCGCCTACGCGCCGTGTATAGCGTTTTGATACTACTCATCGGCATCTCGGATGCCGATGAGGTCACCCGAGGCACTGGGGGCCGAGCAGCCCCTTCAGTTCTCCGTACAGGTCCGCGGTGACGCGGACCGGATGCGGCACCTCGAACACCTTCGTCGTCGAACCCGCGTGCAGCTTGATGGTGACCTCGGTGTCTCCCTTGTGCCGGTTCAGGGTCTGCAGCAGCTCTTCGACGATCGACTGGTTCGCGCGCCGCTCGGGCATCACCAGCACGAGCGGGCCGGAGGCGTCCACATTGCCGAGATCTGGCACGAACGCAGACTGGGCGTGCAGGTTCATGCCGTCGTCGCGGCGGGAGACCCGCCCTCGCACGACGAGGATCGAGTCGGCCGCGAGCATCGGCGAGAACTCGGTGTAGGTCTTGCCCATGAACATCACCGTGACCTCACCGTCGAAGTCCTCGACTGTGATCATGCCGTAGGGGTTGCCGCTCGACTTCGCGACACGATGCTGCACGCTCGTCACGAGACCCGCGACAGTGACCTGGTCACCATCGTTGATGTCTTCGGACGCGAGCAGGTCGTGGATGCTGGTCGACGCATGCTTGGCGAGGGGGATCTCGAGGCCCGCCAGCGGATGGTCGGAGACGTAGAGGCCGAGCATCTCGCGCTCGAACGCGAGCTTGTCCTTTTTCGTCCACTCCGGCCGCGCCGGCACCTTGGCCGGCATGACCTCCTCCACCTCGTCGTAGAGGCTGTCGAAGTCGAAGCCGATCGCACCCGTGGCGGCCTTGCGCTTCGTCTCGACTGCGGCCTCAGTGGCGTCCTCGTGGATCTCCATCAGCGCGCGGCGGGTGGAACCCAGGGAGTCGAACGCCCCGGCCTTGATCAACGACTCGACGGTGCGCTTGTTCGCAACGTGGAGCGGCACCTTCGAGAGGAAGTGGTGGAAGCTGTCGAACCGATCTTCCGCGCGCGCGGCGACGATGCCGTCGACGACGTTGGCGCCCACGTTGCGCACCGCCCCCAGGCCGAAGCGGATGTCTTCGCCGACGGCGGCGAAGTATCGGATCGACTCCCCCACATCAGGGGGGAGCACCTTGATGCCCATGCGGCGGCATTCGTTGAGGTAGACGGCGAGCTTGTCCTTGGCGTCACCGACGCTCGTGAGCAGGCCGGCCATGTACTCCGCCGGATAGTGGGCCTTCAGGTACGCCGTCCAGTACGCGATGAGCCCGTACGCGGCCGAGTGCGCCTTGTTGAATGCGTAGTCCGAGAAGGGCACCAGGATGTCCCACAGCGTCTTGATGGCGGCATCCGAGAAGCCGTTCGCCTTCATGCCGCCCTGGAAGCCCTCGTACTGCTTGTCGAGTTCGGACTTCTTCTTCTTGCCCATCGCGCGTCGCATGATGTCGGCCTGGCCGAGTGTGAAGCCCGCCACGCGCTGCGCGATGGCCATCACCTGCTCCTGGTAGATGATCAGGCCGTAGCTGGTGTCGAGGATGTCGGCGAGCGGCTCTTCGAGCTCGGGATGGATGGGCGTGATCTCTTGCTGCCCCGTCTTTCGCAGCGCGTAGTTGATGTGGGAGTTGGCACCCATCGGGCCGGGGCGGTACAGGGCGATGACGGCCGAGATGTCTTCGAAGTTGTCGGGTCGCATGAGCCGCAGCAGCGACCGCATCGGTCCGCCGTCGAGCTGGAAGACGCCCAGGGTGTCGCCGCGGGCGAGCAGTTCGTAGGCCGCCGCATCGTCGAGCGCGAGATCCTCGAGCACGAGCGGCACACCGCGGTTGGCCTCGATGTTGTCGAGGGCGTCGTTGATGATCGTGAGGTTGCGAAGCCCCAGGAAGTCCATCTTGATGAGGCCGAGAGCCTCGCACGCCGGGTAGTCGAACTGCGTGACGATCTGGCCGTCCTGCTCCCGCTTCATGATCGGGATGATGTCGATGAGCGGCTCGCTCGACATGATCACTCCGGCGGCGTGGACGCCCCACTGGCGCTTCAGGTTCTCGATGCCCACGGCGGTGTCGAACACCGTCTTGGCATCCGGGTCCGTGTCGATGAGGGCCCGGAACTCGGACGCCTCTTTGAAGCGCGGGTGGTCCTTGTCGAACATGCCCTCCAGCGGCATGTCCTTTCCCATCACCGCAGGCGGCATCGCCTTCGTCAGCTTCTCGCCCATGCTGAACGGGAATCCGAGGACGCGGCCGGCATCCTTCAGCGCCTGCTTGGCCTTGATCGTGCCGTACGTGACGATCTGCGCGACCCGCTCGTCGCCGTACTTCTCGGTGACGTACTGGATCACCTCGCCGCGTCGGCGGTCGTCGAAGTCGACATCGAAGTCGGGCATCGACACGCGATCCGGGTTCAGGAAGCGCTCGAAGATGAGCCCGTGCTGCAGCGGATCGAGGTCGGTGATCCCCATCGCGTACGCCGCCATCGACCCGGCGCCCGAACCTCGGCCGGGGCCGACGCGGATGCCGTTGCGCTTGGCCCAGTTGATGAAGTCGGCGACGACGAGGAAGTAGCCGGGGAAGCCCATCTGCGTGATGACGGCGGTCTCGTACTCCGCCTGAGCACGAACCTCGGACGAGATGCCTGCGGGATAGCGATCCTGCAGCCCCAGTTCGACCTCTTTGATGAACCAGGACTCCTCGGTCTCGCCCTCGGGCACCGGGAACCGGGGCATGTAGTTCGCCGCCGTATTGAACTCGACCTCGCAGCGCTCGGCGATGAGGAGCGTGTTGTCGCACGACTCGGGGTGATCGCGGAAGATCTGACGCATCTCGGCGGGAGTCTTGACGTAATACCCGTCACCGTCGAATTTGAACCGCTTGGGGTCGTCGAGCGTCGATCCGGACTGCACGCAGAGCAGGGCGGCGTGGCTCGTGGCGTCGTGCTGGTGCGTGTAGTGCAGATCGTTCGTGCCGACGAGCGGGATGTCGAGATCCTTCGCGATGCTCAGAAGATCGGTCATCACCCGCCGCTCGATCGACAGTCCGTGATCCATGATCTCGGCGAAGTAGCTCTCCTTGCCGAAGATGTCCTGGAACTCGGCGGCGGCAGCGCGTGCCGCGTCGTACTGTCCGAGCCGCAGCCGCGTCTGGACCTCGCCGCTCGGGCAGCCGGTCGTTGCGATGAGGCCCTTGGCATAGGTCTGGAGCAGCTCGCGATCCATGCGCGGCTTGAAGTAGTAGCCCTCCATCGACGCCCTCGACGACAGTCGGAAGAGGTTGTGCATGCCCTCCGTCGTCTCGGACAGCAGCGTCATGTGGGTGTAGGCGCCCGAGCCCGAGACGTCGTCGTCGGACTGTTCGGGCGTTCCCCAGCGCACGCGTGCCTTGTCGGAGCGGTGGGTGCCCGGGGTCACGTAGGCCTCGATGCCGATGATCGGCTTGATGCCGGCATCCTTCGCCGTCTTGTAGAACTCGTAGGCCGCGAACGTGTTGCCGTGGTCGGTGACGGCGATCGCCGGCATCTCCTGCCGCACGGCCTCCTGGATGAGCGGCCCGACTCGCGCAGCCCCGTCGAGCATCGAGTACTCGCTGTGGACATGCAGGTGAACGAAGGAGTCGGATGCCACGCGACGAGTCTACGTACGAGATGCGACGCTCCTGCCGGGCGCGCGGGGGTCCTGTTCGTGTGTCGTGGATGTCGCTTAACGTTCGAGTTCAGGGTGAGAGATTCGTGGATGGTTGCGCGCTCCGCGCTCGTCCGTCGCGTTGCCGCGAGACGTGGGACGGGGTCGGCTGCGTCTGTGAGCCCCGCTAATGTGGCGGGATGCCGACCCCTGACTTCGTCCTCGATCTGCGCCGGCGCATCGGGCAGGATCCGCTGTCGCTCGTGGGCGTGACCGCGGTCGTCTTCCGCGGCGAGAAGGTGCTGGTCGGGCGTCGCGCCGACAACGGGCGGGTGCAGTGCGTCTCGGGCATCGTGGATCCGCAGGAGGAGCCGGCGGACGCCGCGGTGCGGGAGTGCCTGGAGGAGGCCGGCATCGTGGTGCGCGCCGAGCGCCTGGCGCTCGTACAGACTGTGCCGCGCGTGACCTACGCCAATGGAGACCAGGTGGACTACCTCGATCTGGTCTTCCGCTGCTCGTGGGTATCCGGTGAGCCGCACCCCGCCGACGGCGAACTGACCGAGGTCGGCTTCCGCAAGCTCGAAGAGCTCGGGGACCTCGACGCGGATCACGTTCGCCGCATCGCGCTCGCGATGGCGGAGGACGACCCAGCTCACTTCGAGGGTGGCCGCTGAGGCGACCACTCCGACGGTTCAGCCGAGA
The DNA here is from genome assembly GCF_039530225.1 of Microbacterium pumilum. Taxonomy (NCBI): domain Bacteria; kingdom Bacillati; phylum Actinomycetota; class Actinomycetes; order Micrococcales; family Microbacteriaceae; genus Microbacterium; species Microbacterium pumilum. The sequence continues at coordinate 2,537,574 of NZ_BAAAOH010000001.1, read as the reverse complement.
TCGAGCCGCATGAGCACGCGCGGAAAGCCGTTCAGGACCGAGTCGGTGTCAGCCGCCTTGCGGAACCCGGCCTTCTGAAAAAGCCTGCGTGTGCCGACGTACGCCATCGTGAGATCGACCCTCTCGCCCTTGTTGTCGACCGGGTACCCCTCGATCGCCGGCGCACCGCTGTTGCGGGCGAAATCCACCGCGCCTCGGAGAAGCGCATGCGAGATGCCTTCGCCACGATGCCCCGGACGGACACGGATGCACCACACCGACCACACGTCGACATCATCCACGTGCGGAATCCTGCGGTTGGTCGCGAATGCCGTGTCGGCGCGAGGGTGGACCGCGGCCCACCCGACCACCTCGTCGCCGTCATACGCCAGCACACCCGGTGGACCCTGCTTCATCAGCGCGGCGACTTTACGGCCCCGCGCCTGCCCTGCGAGGGCGAGGTTCTCTTTCGACGGGATGCGGTAGCTGAGGCACCAGCACACATTCGAGTCGGGCTTCTTGGGCCCGACCATCTTCTTGACATCTTCGAACACGGATGCCGGACGCACCTCGATCGTCATTCGACCACTGTCCCACCGGCATCCGACACCGGCTACTCGGCGCGCAGCACCTCGAGTGCGTGCGCCAGGTCAGAGGGATACTCGGACGTGAAGGTCACCCAGTCCCTCGTGCTCGGATGCGCGAAAGACAGCTGGTGCGCATGGAGCCACTGGCGGGTGAGCCCGAGACGCGCCGCAAGGGTCGGGTCGGCGCCGTAGAGCGGGTCGCCGACGCAGGGATGCCGGTGCGCCGCCATGTGCACGCGTATCTGGTGCGTGCGCCCGGTCTCGAGGTGGATCTCGAGCAGCGAGGCGCCGTGGAACGCCTCGAGCGTCTCGTAGTGCGTAACGGAATCCTTGCCCTCGGGCGTCACGGCGAACTTCCACGAATGCGTGGGGTGCCGGCCGATCGGCGCGTCGATCGTTCCGGCAAGCGGGTCGGGATGCCCCTGCACCACGGCGTGGTAGATCTTCTCGACCTCGCGCTCCTTGAAAGCCCGCTTGAGGACGGTGTAGGCGCGCTCGGTCTTCGCGACCACCATCAGCCCCGACGTGCCGACGTCCAGCCGGTGGACCACGCCCTGCCGCTCGGCCGCGCCGGTCGTGGCGATGCGGTAGCCGCCGGCGGCCAGGGCGCCCAGCACGGTGGGCCCCTCCCATCCGACGGACGGGTGCGCGGCGACACCCGCGGGCTTGTCGACCACCACGATGTCGTCATCGTCGTAGACGATCGCGAGATCGGGCACCTCGACCGGGATCACGCGAGGCTCCTCTTTGGGTGCCCACGAGACGTCGAGCCACGCACCGGCATGGAGCTTGTCCGACTTCGAGAGCACGCGGCCGTCCATGCTCACCCCGCCGGCCTCGGCGACGTCGGCCGCGAACGTCCGCGAGAAGCCGAGCATCTTGGCCAGCGCGGCGTCCACACGGGTGCCGTCGAGACCGTCCGGAACGGGAAGGCTGCGCGACTCCACGTCAGTCCTTCGCCGTCGTGCCCGGCGGATCCTCCGCTGCCGTCGCAGAGCTCGACGCCGTCTCGGCGGGGTCAGCGGTCTCGGCGGTCTCGGAGCCGTCCGCCGGGGGCGTGTCGCCGTCCCCCGCCTCGGCGTTCGCCCGGTGGTCTCGCCGACCGTCCAGGCGAAGGCCGAACAGCACGAGGATCGCGACGCCGATCATCATGGTGACGATGAACATGTCGGCGACGTTGTAGATCGCCGGCATCATCCATGGCGTGTTGATGAAGTCGATCACGTGACCGACGGGGAACCCGGGTTCGCGCAGCGCGCGATCCGTCAGGTTTCCCAGCACGCCGCCGAGCAGCAGGCCCAGCGCCACCGCCCACAGTCGCGACCGGACACGTGTTGCGGCAAGCCACACGATGATCACGGCAACCGCCGTGAGCGCGATCGTGAAGACCCACGTGACGCCCTCGCCGAGCGAGAACGCCGCTCCGGGATTGCGGATGAGGTAGAAGATCAGGAAGTCGCCGATCACGTGAACCGGCTGTTCGGGCGGCAGGTTCGCGAGGGCGAGGTACTTCGTGAACTGATCAGCGGCCAGCACCACCAGCGCGAGAACCGCGATGATGGCGCCGGCCGCCGATGGACGAAGTGGCGGGCGGCCTGTCAAAGGCCGGCCTAGAGGCCGATGGCTGAGACCGGCGTCGATCCCGAGGTGGTCGTCATGGTCTCGAGGTCGCGAAGCTTGCCCTCCATGTAGCTGCGCAGCTGGGCGCGGTAGTCGCGTTCGAACTGACGCAGTTCGGAGATGCGGCCCTCGAGCCCGGTGCGCTCGCGCTCGAGCTTCGCGAGCTCCTCGCGACCGCGGGCCTCGGCGTCGCCGACGATCTGGGCGGCCTGGGCCTTCGCATCGGCGACGAGCTTGTCGCGCTGCGCGAGACCCTCGGCGACGTGCTCGTCGTGAAGGCGCTGGGCCAGCTCGATGATGCCGGCGCTCGCGGCGGGAGCAGCCAATGCGGATGTCTCGGGCGCCGCAGCCGGGGCCGGGGCAGCAGCTGCGACGGGCTCAGCCTCAGGTGCTTCGGGTGTCGCACCGGACTCGTACGTTGCGAGCTTCGCTTTCAGCTCGTCGTTCTCAGCAATCGCCTTGCGCCACTCCACGACGATCTCGTCGAGGAAGTCATCGACCTCATCCGGGTCGAAACCCTCCTTGAAGCGAACGTGCTGGAACTGCTTGGTGACGACGTCATCGGGGGTCAATGCCATGGTGGTTCCTCTTTCGAGCGCTCAGGTCGCTGGCCGATTCCGGGGCGACCGCGCCATCTCCGGCTGGTCGTATCAGGCAAGCATAGTCGGGCGATCCGGCGAGTGTGGAAGGGCAATCACCGAGTCGCGGGAGGATTCTCAGCCCGCGAGCGTGCGCGTGACCGCGAGCAGGATGAAACACAGCAGCATGGTCAGCGCGAATCCGAAATCGATCGCGACAGCGCCCACCCGCAGCGGCGGGATGAGACGCCGGAACAGCTTGATGGGTGGATCGGTCACGGTGTACACGGCCTCGGCTGCCACGAGGCCCGCGCCTTTGGGACGCCATTCCCGGTTGAAGAACGGGATCCAGTCCAGGATCAGCCGGGCGAACAGCACGAACACGAAAAGCAGCAGTGCGATGTTGACGATGGATGCGATGAGTTGAACGACTGCCACATAGACAGATTACGGCTGAGTGAAGGGCACCGCGTCCGCATCCGCCTGTGCAACCGCTCCCTCACCCGACACCGCGACGTTCTCGGGCGACAGCAGGAAGACCTTGCTGGTGACCCGCTCGATGCGTCCGTAGAGGCCCAGTGACAGTCCGCTCGCGAAGTCGATGAGGCGGCGCGCGTCGGCGTCGCTCATCTGCGAGAGGTTGATGATGACGGGGATGCCGTCACGGAAGTTCTCGGCGATCACCTGCGCGTCGCGGTACTGCTTCGGGTGCACGGTCAGGATCTCACTGATCGCGGACGGTGCGGGCTGACGGACCACGGTGGGCCGGTGCAGCGGGGTCACCGTCGCGGTCTTCTCGACGGCGGTCTCGGTCTTGCGACCGCGCGGCTGCGGCGCGGGCTCTTCGTAGACCTCTTCCTCGTCGGCGAGGCCCAGGTACACCATGGTCTTCTTGAGCGGGTTCGACATCGCATCCTCCGTTGTGCTCATCTGTTCCGAGGTTAACCGCGCAGGGGGCGCGGTCCCGTGATTGCCGAGCCGATCCGCAGGTGTGTCGCGCCTGCCGCGATCGCTTCGACGAAGTCCGCCGTCATACCGGCGGAGATCCAATCCGCGTGCGGGACGACCGCCCGGACCCGGTCTGCGTACGTGCTCAGCCGCTCGAAGGCCGCGGCGGGGTTCTCATCGAGCGGCGCGACCGCCATGACCCCGCGGACCCGGAGGGTGCGGCATCCTGCCGTGTGCGCGGCGAGTGACTCGACCGAATCGGGCGCGACACCACCGCGCGCGGGGTCGTCGGTGAGGTTCACCTGCAGCAGTACGTCGAGCACGGGGTCGTCCTCGGCCGCCGCGGCGTCGAGGGCGTCCGCGATGCGGACGCGGTCGACCGAATGGACGACGGATGCCGCCGCCCGGATCGCCCGTGCCTTGTTGGACTGCGCCTGCCCGATGAAGTGCCAGCGCAAGCCGGGCAGGTCGCCGACGAGCGTGACTTTGTCGCTGAACTCCTGCTGGCGGTTCTCACCGACATCGCGCACTCCGAGGTCATGGAGAGCCTGGACGACGGATGCCGGATGGAACTTCGTCACGACGATGCGCGTGATCGCGGCGGGGTCTCTGGCCGCGGCGCGCGCGGCATCCGCAATCCGGGCATCGACGTCCGCAAGGCGGGCGGCGAGCACCTCGACAGGCTCAGGGAGCGATGGCATGCGTGATGACCGCGGTCCCTGAGCCTGTCGACGATCTACTTCAGGAAGTCGGGGATGTCGAGATCATCGTCCCCGAATGCCGAGTCGTAGCTTCCGTCGGGCACGACGGCGCCGACCGGCACCGGCTCGTTCTCGCGTACAGCCTCGGCAGCGGCCGCGACGGCAGGCGTCGATGGCACGACCGGAGTCGAGATCACCCGCGATGCCGTGACGGGGTCGAGTCGCAGAGACGGCTCGCCGCCGTCGAAGCCCGCCGCGATCACCGTGACGCGCACCTCGTCGCCGAGCGTGTCGTCGATCACGGTGCCGAAGATGATGTTCGCCTCGGGGTGTGCTGCTTCCTTGACGAGCTGCGCCGCATCGTTGATCTCGAAGATTCCGAGGTTCGAACCGCCCTGGATCGACAGCAGCACGCCGTGCGCACCCTCGATGGACGCCTCGAGAAGCGGCGACTCGACGGCGAGCTCGGCGGCCTTGATGGCGCGATCCGCGCCGCGGGCCGAGCCGATGCCCATGAGTGCCGATCCGGCTCCCTGCATGACCGACTTGACGTCGGCGAAGTCGAGGTTGATGAGACCAGGGGTCGTGATGAGGTCGGTGATGCCCTGCACACCGGCGAGGAGCACCTGGTCTGCCGTGGCGAACGCCTCGATCATCGAGATGCCGCGATCGCTGATCTCGAGGAGCCGGTCGTTCGGCACCACGATGAGCGTGTCGACCTCTTCCTTCAGTTTCGCGACACCGGTCTCAGCCTGCTGCTGTCGACGACGTCCCTCGAATGAGAAGGGCTTGGTCACGACGCCGATGGTGAGAGCGCCGATCGACTTCGCGATCTTGGCGACGACGGGCGCTCCACCGGTTCCGGTGCCACCCCCTTCGCCGGCCGTGACGAAGACCATGTCGGCGCCGCGGAGCGCCTCTTCGATCTCTTCCGCGTGGTCGTCTGCCGCGCGCCGGCCCACTTCGGGGTCGGCTCCCGCGCCGAGGCCGCGGGTGAGCTCGCGGCCGACGTCGAGCTTGACGTCCGCATCGCTCATCAGCAGCGCCTGAGCGTCGGTGTTGATCGCGATGAACTCGACCCCGCGCAGTCCGAGGTCGATCATGCGATTGACGGCGTTGACGCCGCCGCCACCGACGCCGACGACCTTGATCACGGCGAGGTAGTTCTGGTTCTGGCTCATGCCGGCCTCCGTCTGTCCGAACCTGTGAAAAAACCTTCAACCTCTAGTAGAGGTATAAAGAATTGCCCGGTATGCAATTCCTGAATTGAAAGTAAGCGGACGCGGATGCTCAGGCCGGAGCATCGTGGGCGTGTCGCGACATCCCGCAGTCGAACTGGTGCGAGCGGGTTCAGCTGACGACGACGGCGCGGGGCGATGACACGTCGTACACGCTCACCGACTCCGGTGGACGCGCGGCCATCGTCGACTGGAGGACCACGGCCTTGAGCGCGGAATCCTCTGCGCTCCCCCACACGACCTGCGTATTGGTTCCGCCGAGCGTGAGCGTGACATCGTCGGGGGTGGATGCCGCGACCGCCGTCACCTGTGCGCGAATGGCCGCGGGCAGCGACCGCATCACCTGGCCCACCGCCTCGAAGGCCTTGGAGTCGGTGCCGCCGTCGACTGTCAGCAGGGGGCTGCCTGCGACCTGCTGCGGTGTGGTCGACAGGGCGACGCCGGCCGCATCGACGAGCGTGTAACCGGCCAGACTCTCGATCGAGCCGACCGGTGTGCGCTCGACGATCCGCACCACGAGTTCGTGCGGTGGCCGGGCCTCGAGCGAGTACGACTCGACGAGCGGGAAGGTCACCAGCGCCGCCTTGACGGCGCTCTCGTCGACGAGCGGCATGGGGGTGCCGAGCTGATCGGCGAGCGCCTGCTCGACGGCGTCCGCGTCGAGCTGCGACGCGCCCTCCACCGTGATCGTCTCCACCGCGAACAGCGGGCTGTAGGCCGCGCCGAGCGTCAGCAGGACGAGGACGACGATCGATGCCGCGACACCCAGCCACACCGCGCGGCGCCGGCGTTGGCGAACCGTGAAGCGGCGTACCTCCGCGCGCAGCGCCCGCCGGCGGGCTCGCGCCGCACGCCACACTTCGCGGATCCCGACGCGCGGGTCTGCGGCATCGGGCGTCTCGACGGCCGGGCCCTGCCCCGCCGCCGTGTCGAGCTCTGCGGGGCGTTCCGCCGAGCCGAGCGGGATGACCGGCGCCGCAGGGCGATCCTCGGCCGCGGCGGAGTCTGATCCCGTGGACGGCTGCTCATCGGCATCCGACGCCGACTCGGTGACCGACCCGGTCGCAACACCACCCCGCGCCGCTGCACCCTCGACGACCGTCGCCGCGCCGCCCGTGCCGAGCGGTCGCGCGGACGTCTCGACATCCGGCTCCGACGCCGAGTCGGCTGCCGGAGCGGCACGGCCGGTGGGCGGCAACGGGGATGGCCGACGCATGCGGGGCTACTCCCCCGGATCCGCCGGAGCGGTCCGTGCCAGGGAGTCGAGCACCTGAGGAATGATCCGGTACACGTCGCCGCAGCCGAGGGTGATGACGTAGTCACCGTCCCGGGCGACCGTCGCGGTGTAGTCGGCCGCCTGCTGCCAATCGGCGACGAAGTGGACATGCGACGGATCGGCGAACGCGCCCGACACGAGCTCGCCCGTCACACCCGGCACCGGGTCCTCACGGGCCCCGTACACGTCGAGCATCACGGTGTGGTCCGCATAGCGCTCGAGTACCTCGGCGAACTCGCGGTACATCTCCTGCGTCCGCGAGTAGGTGTGCGGCTGCTGTATCGCGATGATCCGCCCGTCGCCGATGACGGTGCGCGCCGCCTCGAGCGCGGCGGCGACTTCGGTCGGGTGGTGCGCGTAGTCGTCGAAGACGCTGACCCCCCGCTCTACACCGTGCAGCTCGAAGCGCCGGACCGTGCCCTCGAACCGTTCCACGGCCCGCACCGCCGGCTCGAGGCCGTGGCCGAGCGTCAGCAGCACGGCGACCGCGCCGGCGGCGTTGATCGCGTTGTGCGCTCCCGGGATGGGCAGGCGGCCGGCGACCGATGCGCCGTCGTACGTGACCGTGAACGAGACGGGGCCGTCGGTGAGGATGTCGGTGACCCGGACGTTCGCGGCATCCGACTCGCCGAACGTGATCACGTTCCGGTGGGTGAGGCGATCGGTCACGACTCGCGCACCGCGGTCGTCGGCTGAGATGACGACGGCCTCGCTCGCCCGGTTCGCGAACGTGGCGAACGCGTCGTGGAACGCGTCGTCTGTGCCGTAGTGGTCGAGGTGATCGGGGTCGACATTCGTGACGAGGGCGATGGACGTGTCGTACAGCAGGAACGTGCCGTCGGACTCATCGGCCTCGATGACGAAGAGGTCGTCCGACCCGGTTCCGCTCGAGATGCCGAGCTGCGAGATGACGCCGCCGTTGACGAACGTGGGGTCGGCGTCGAGCGTCTGCAGCGCCATCACGATCATGCCGGTCGAGGTGGTCTTGCCGTGAGCGCCGGCGACCGAGACGAGTCGGCGCCCGCCGATCAGCCAGTAGAGCGCCTGCGAGCGGTGGATCACGGGCATCCCGCGTTCTTTCGCGGTCGCGTACTCCGGGTTCTCGGGCCAGATCGCACCGGTGTGGATGACGGTGTCGGCGTCGCCGAGGTTCGCGGCGTCGTGGCCCACGTGCACGCGCGCGCCGAGGGCGGCGAGATCACGGAGCGCCTGGCTGTCGGAGCGGTCGGAGCCGGACACTCGGATGCCGCGCTCGAGGAACATGCGCGCGAGCCCCGACATGCCCGAACCGCCGATGCCGATGAAGTGCGCGGCCTCGATGTGCTCGGGAATGGGAAGGCTCAAGTCGGGTCTGATCATGACCCGTCAATCTTAGGTTGGGTCCGTGCAGCCCCGGTCAGGGCGCGCTGGGGTGGTCATCGCCGGTCAGTCGACGGGCTCCTCTTCGCAGCCGCCGAGGTCGAGCACCGAGACCGCTTCGGGGCAGATCTGCACCGAGATGCCGCCTCCGAAGCGGTCTTCGGTCATGTCGGCGTAAACCTCGACGGAGCCGTCGGGCATCGCCGTGTACACGGTCAGGATCGGGTCGCCTTCGGTCGTGGGCGACGTGACGGTGAGCGTCGCGCCGGCCTCGCCCGCCGCGGCCATGCAGTCCACCGCTTCATCGGGGATGCTCTCGCCCTGACCCAGCGTGTACTCGCCGCACGAGGGCGGAAGGTCGAGGGCCGCGGGCGTGCCGGTCGCACAGCCGGCGAGAGCGAGGAGCAGGAGCGCCGCCGCGGGCGCTCCCATTCGGCGAAGGGCGTTCGACATCGGGTCCTCCTCGTGTTCGCGGCGCTGCGGTCTCACTCCGTCAGTGTCGGCGGGCGCGCGATCGTCTCGCCCGCGGCGGATGCGGCGCCGGCTGGTCGCGGGCCGGTGGGTCAGGCGCTCAGCGCCTCGTCGATCATGGCGACGACGTTCTCGGTGCCCGTGCGCGTGCCGACGGATGCCGCGGCCTCGGTCATCGCGGCACGCCGATGGTCGTCGAGCAGAAGCGGAATGACCTCGCTGCGCACGCGGTCTGCCGTGAACTCCCCGTCCGGGATGAGGATCGCGGCTCCGGCACGGACGGCGGCCGCGGCGTTGAGCGCCTGCTCCCCGTTGCCCACGGCGTACGGGATGTAGACCGCGGGGATGCCGAGAGCGCTGATCTCGCTCACCGTGGCTGCACCGGCCCGCGACACGATGAGGTCGGCCGCCGCGAATGCGAGGTCCATCCGGTCGACGTATCGCCGCATCGCGTATCCGGTGGCACCGGGGTCGATGAGCTCGGAGCGCTCCCCCGTCACATGGATGAGCTGCCAGCCGGCCGCGACGACGTCTCGCCAGGCGGCGCCGTGCCCGTCGCCGAACGCCTCGTTGAGCCTGAGGGCGCCCAGCGACCCGCCGAACACGAGCAGGATCGGACGATCGGGATCCAGACCGAACAGCTCCGTCGCCTCGGCGCGCTGCGCGGCGCGGTCGAGCCCGACGATCTCCCGGCGGAGCGGCATCCCGACGGTCTGTGAGCGCTTCAACGGCGTTCCGGGGAACGCGACACCCACTCGTGCGGCGGTGCGCGCACCGAGGACGTTCGCCATGCCCGGCTTGGCGTTCGCCTCGTGCACCACCACCGGCACCTTCAGGCGCCGTGCGGCGACGTACGCGGGTGCCGCGGCGTAGCCGCCGAAGCCGACCACCACGTCGACGTCGCGGGACGTGAGATGCGCGCGGACCTGGGCGACGGCGCGGCGGAAGCGCGTGACGAACGCGGCCGCGTCGCGGTTCGGTCGCCGTGGGAAGGGCACCTTGTCGACGAACAGCAGCTCGAAGCCGCGTTCCGGCACCAGTCTCGCCTCGAGACCCTCGCGGGTTCCGAGCACGAGTATCACGGCATCCGGATCACGATCGCGCAGCGCGTCGGCGACCGCGAGCAGCGGGTTGACATGACCGGCGGTGCCGCCGCCGGCGAGGAGGTACGTCGTCACCCGGTGACTCTACCGAGCGGCGCGCACCGGAGCGACGCGACGGACGGGCTGGACCGGTCGCTTCGCGGGAAGGGAGCGCGCGAATGCGAGCAGCACTCCCGAGGCGACGAGCACCGACAGCAGCGATGTGCCGCCCTGCGACATGAACGGCAGCGGCACACCCAGCACCGGGAAGACGCGCAGCACGACGCCGATGTTGATGAGCGCCTGCCCGACGATCCAGACCGTGATTCCGCCGGAGACGATCCGCACGAACGGGTCGTCGGTCTTGCGGATGACGTGGAACGCGCCGACGGCGAACAGCGCGAACAGCGCGAGGATGACGGCGCAGCCGATCAGTCCGAGCTCTTCGCCCACGATCGCGAAGATGTAGTCGTTCGCCGCGGCCGGGAGCCAGTCGTACTTCTCGCGTGAGTTGCCCAGCCCGAGCCCGAAGATCCCGCCGCCGGCGAGGCCCCACACGCCGTGGAGCGGCTGATAGCAGCTGTCGAAGTAGTCGGCGATGCAGTCCTGGTCGAGGAAGCTCATGATGCGAGCGAGCCGGTTGGGGTTCGTGACGGCGAAGAGGCCGACGGCGACCACCGCGGCGATCGCGGGGAGGATGAAGATCCGCAGCTTCACGCCCGAGAAGAAGAGCGCGCCCAGCACGATCAGCACGAGGACCATGGCGGTGCCGAGGTCCTGCCCTGCGAGGACCGTCGCGATGACCGCGATGGTGACCGGGACGACGGGGATGTAGACATGTCGCCACAGCCCGAGCAGGGTCTGCTTGCGGTACAGGACGTAGCCGAGCCAGAGTGCGAGACCGAGCTTCAGGAACTCGGCGGGCTGCGCCTGGATGCCGGCGATCATGATCCAGTTGCGGTTTCCGTGCGCCGAGACGCCGAGTGGCGTGAACACCAGCAGCTGGAAGATCGTCGCGAAGATGAGCGCCGGCCATGCCACACGCTTCCAGAACGCCACCGGCAGGCGGCTCGCGATGAACATGAGGGGGATGCCGATCACGGCGAACACGGCCTGCTTGATCACCGCGTCGTACGGCGGCTCGCCGGCCGCCGTCGCGGTGGCGGAAGTCGCCGACAGCACCATCACGAGCCCGAAGCCGGTGAGCATGAGCGCGGTCGACGCGATCAGCAGGAACTCGCTCGGGACCGGCGCGAACACCTTGCCGAGCGAGACGCGCGCCGCGAGTCCCCGCTTCTGCGGGCGGTCAGGCGTCGTCAGCGGAGGAGGGGTCCGCGGCTGGGTCGTCGTCATCCTCAGCCCCCGCTCCGATCAGATCACTCACGGCCGCCGCGAAGCGGCGACCCCGGTCGGCATAGGAGGCGAATTGATCGAAGGATGCCGCGGCGGGGGCGAGCAGTACCACGTCCCCGTCACGTGCGATTCCCGCCGCCAGTTCGACGACCCGTGCCATGACCTGTTCAGTCTCATCGGCGTCGACCTCGAACACGGGCACCCCGGACGCGTGTCGCGCGAACGCGGAGACGACGGGTTCCCGGTCCACCCCGATGACGATGGCGGCCTTGGCGCCCGCACCCCGCGTGGCCACGAGTTCCGTGATGTCGACGCCCTTGAGCAGACCGCCGACGATCCAGACAGCGCCCGGGTAGGCCGCGAGCGATGAGGCGGCGGCGTGCGGGTTCGTCGCCTTCGAGTCGTCGACCCAGGTGACGCCGGCGGCGAGGCCGACGACTTCGATGCGATGCGGATCCAGCCGGAAGCCGCGCAGCGCTTCGCGGATCGCCGCGGGCCCGACGTCGAGCGAGCGCGCGAGCGCCGACGCCGCGAGGATGTTGGCCACGACATGCGGTGCGGCCAGTCCGAGTCCCGCCAGCTCGGCGACGGTGGTCAGCTCGAGCGCACTGGTGCGCCGATCCTCGAGGAAGGCACGGTCGACCAGGATGCCGTCCACGACTCCCAGGTCGCTCGGCCCCGGCACGCCGAGGTCGAAGCCGATCGCACGAGCGCCCTCGACGACCTCGGCGTCTTCGACCATGCGCCGGGTCGCGGCATCCGCCTTGTTGTAGACGCACGCGACGCGGGTGTTATCGTACACGTGGGCCTTGGCATCGCGATAGGCCTCGGCGGAGCCGTGCCACTCGAGGTGGTCGTCGGCGAGGTTGAGGCACACGCTCGCGTGCGGTGAGACCGGGTCGGGACCGCCCTGGAGTCCCAGGTACCAGAGCTGGTGGCTGGAGAGCTCGACGACCAGGGCGTCGAAGCCGCTCGGGTCGCGCACGGCGTCGAGCACGGGCGTGCCGATGTTGCCGACCGGTGCCGCGCGGAGCCCGCCTTCGACGAGCATGGTCGCGGCGAGTCTCGTGGTCGTCGTCTTGCCGTTGGTGCCCGTCACCAGGATCCAGTCGGCGGGCGATCCATCCGCTCGCAGCACCTTGTCGCGCACCCGCCACGCCAGTTCGATGTCGCCCCACACGGCGACGCCCGACTCCTGCGCCCACCGGATGAGCGGGTGCGCCGGCGCGAACCCGGGCGACGCGACGACGACCTCGGGTGCGAAGTCCACGAGGTCCTGTGGAACGCCTTCGAGTGAGCCGGTCCACAGCCGCGCGCCGATCACGGGGAGCAGACGCTCGTACTCCCCGTCGGCCTTCTCGGTGACGATGAGGACGTCTGCGCCGAGCTCGGCGAGCGTGTCAGCGACGGAGAAGCCGGTGACCGAGAGACCGAGCACCGCGACGCGCAGGCCCCTCCAATCCGCGCGCCAGCTCGTGAGGTCGTCGAGCCGGGATTCTGAACGGGGGCGTGCGCTCATGTCTGCGCAAGCCACTCGACGTAGAACAGGCCGACGCCCGAGACCGCGAGCAGGCCCGCGATGATCCACATCCGAACCACGATCGAGATCTCGGACCAGCCGCGCATCTCGAGATGGTGATGGAACGGGCTCATCAGGAAGAGCCGTTTTCCGCGGGTGATCTTGAAGTACAGCCGCTGCAGGATGACCGAGCCCGGGCCGATGATGAAGGCGCCGGCGATGAGCACTCCGAGCAGCTCGGTGCGCGACAGGATCGACATCGCGGCGATGACGCCGCCGATCGCCATGGAGCCGACATCACCCATGAACACGTTCGCCTTCGGCGCGTTCCACCAGAGGAAGCCGATCAGCGCAGCGGCGAAGGACGCCGACACGATCGCCAGGTCGAACGGATCTCGGGTGGCGTAGCACGCGTTCGCGGTGTCGGCCAGGATCTGCGGCGCCTGGCAGCTCTGGTTGAACTGCCAGAACACGACGAGGCTGTATGCGCCGGTCACGAAGATGCCGACTCCGGCGGCCAAGCCGTCCAGCCCGTCCGTGACATTCGTGCTGTTGGACCATGCGACGCCGATGAACGTGACCCATGCGAGGTACAGCAGCCAGCCGACGACGGGGCCGAGCACGAAGAACCAGAGCGCCGGGATGTCACGGAACACCGATATGTACGGGGACGCGGGTGTTGCTTCCCACGCGTTGGGGAGCATCAGCGCGACGACGCCGAACGGCACGACGACGATGATCTGGCCGACGATCTTGCGCCAGCCGGTGAGCCCGAGACTGCGCTGCCGGCGCACCTTCATGTAGTCGTCGATGAAGCCGACGATGCCGAAGCCGACCATCATCCAGAGGACGAGCCATCCCGAGATCGTCGGAGGGTTGTTGCCCGTGTAGCAGCCGACGAGGTAGCCCACGATGGTGCCGATGATGAAGATCGTGCCGCCCATGGTGGGCGTTCCGCGCTTCTCGCCGTGGCTCGGATTGCGGATGTCTTCGGGCGTCCGGATGACCTGGCCCCAGCCCCACTTCCGGAACAGCCTCAGGAAGACGGGCGTCAGGAACAGGGTGAATGCGAGCGAGATCGCGGCTGCCGTCAGGAGTGATCTCACGAGAACGATTCTCCCAGACGATCGCCGAGGAACCGGAGACCTGCGGAGTTCGAGGACTTGACCAGCACGCGGTCGCCATCCCGCAGTTCGCCCATGAGGTAGTCGTACGCCTCGTCTGCCGTGGCGAAGAAGACGGCCTCGCCGTCCCACGATCCCTGCGCCACGGCCTCGAGGAACATCCTCCGGGCGCCGGCGCCCACGATGACGATGCGCTGGATGCCGAGACGCACGGCGAGGAGGCCCACCCGGTCGTGCTCGTCCTCGGCGTACTCGCCGAGCTCGCTCATCGCGCCGAGCACGGCGACCGTCCGCTCGCCAGGGCCGGTGATCTGCGCGAGGGTGCGGAGGGCTGCCGACATCGAGTCGGGGCTGGCGTTGTAGGCGTCGTTGATGATGCGCACCCGCTCGGACCCGAGCGGCTGCATGCGCCAGCGCTCCGCGATCTCGACGGCTTCCAGCCGGTCCACGCACGCGGCAAGCGGCACGCCGAGCGCGGTGGCCGCAGCGATCGCGGCCAGCGCATTCATGACGTGGTGCTCACCGAGCACGCGAAGGCGCAGCGGCAGCGACTCGCCGTCGGCGGTCACGACGCACGTCGTGCCGGCCGCGGTCACCTCGACATCATCCGCCCGCACGTCGGCGGCGGGGCCCCGCCCGAACCAGCGGACGGCCGCATCCCGCTCTGCCGCGAGCGGCGCCATCGACGCGACCCGCGCGTCGTCGGCGTTCAGCACCGCCAACCCGCCGCGACGCAGCGCCCGGACGAGCTCGGACTTGGCCGCGAGCGTCGCCTCGATCCCGCCGAAGCCTCCGGCGTGCGCCATGCCGACCATGAGCACCACGCCGAGGTCGGGCTCGACCAGCCCCGCCAGCCTGGCGATCTCGCCGGGCGCGCTGGCGCCGAACTCGCTCACGAGGTATCTCGTGCCTTCGGTGACGCGAAGCATCGTGAGCGGCGCGCCGACCTCGTTGTTGAACGATGCTTTGGGCGACACCGTCTCGCCTTCGGGCTCGAGGATTCGCGCGAGGAGGTTCTTCGTCGTGGTCTTGCCGTTCGAGCCGGTGATGCCGACGATCCGGAGGTCTCCGCGCTCGCGGACGCGCGCGACGACCTCGCGGGCGAGGTCGGCGAGGGCCGCGACGACATCAGGCACGACGACCTGGGTGACGGTCGCCGCGACGGGCCGCTCGACGATGGCGACCACCGCGCGCGCGTCGACGGCGGCCCCGACGAACAGGTGTCCATCGGTCTCTTCACCGGGCTTGGCGACGAAGATCCCTCCGGGCCCGATGAGCCGCGAGTCGGTGTCGACCGCGCCGGAGACCACGGTGTCGGGGGTGTCGCGGGGGGCGAGCAGGATCTCGCCGCCGACGGCGTGGGCGAGCTGTGTGAGGGTGAGGGCGATCATGTGTTCTCCGGCCGGATCGGAGGTGTCACCCGAACTTGGGCAGCAGCTCCGGCGCCGTCGTGGAGGGCATGACGCGATACGTCTTGAGGACCTGCGTCATGGCCTTCTGGAACGCGGTCGCGTTGGCCGCAGACGACTTTACCTTCGTCGGCTCATCGAGAGTGACGATGACGATGTACTCCGGCTCCTCCGCCGGTGCCATGCCGATCATCGTGGTGTAGTACGCCCCGGCCTTGTATCCACCGCTGCCGTTGGACTTCTCGCCGGTGCCCGTCTTGACTCCGATCCGGTAGCCCGGGATCTTGATGGCATCGGCATAGAGGGCCTGGAGTCCGACGTTCTCGAGGATCTCGCGCATCTGCGCCGCCGTCGACTTCTTGATCACCCGCACCGGATCAGGCAGCGTCGGCTCGACGACCTGCCCGTCGGCGGTCGTGCACGACTCCACGAGCGAAAGCGGCATCCGCACCCCGTCATTGGCGATCGCGTCGTAGGCTCCGGCCAGCTCTGGCATCGTGGTGGTGAGGCCCTGACCGTACGCCGTGTTGTAGATGGTCTGGTTGTCCCACTGATCGACGGGCCAGATGAGGCCCGACTGCTCGCCGTTGAAGCCGACGGCGCTGCCATCGCCGATGCCGAACTTCTTGAAGTAGTCGTAGCGTGTCTCGGGACTCACCCGCTCGCTGAACTTGGAGATGCCGGCGTTCGATGAGTCGATCAGCACACCCGCGAGGGTGTAGGTGTACGGCCCGTGCGAGAACGAGTCCTGCACGCGGGCGCCGTTGGGGAAGATCTCGGTGCTCGCGGCGACGACCGTCGATGTCGGCGACTGACCGCCGGCGTCGATCACGGTGGATGCGGTCAGCGCCTTGAAGGTCGACCCCGGCTCGAACGAGGCCCGGAAGATGCGACTGCCGCGGTTCGCGGGCTTCGAGGCGGTCACATCGTTGGGGTCGACGCTCGGCCACTCCGCGGCGGCGCGGATCTTGCCGGTGGCGGTCTCGACGACCATGATCCCGCCGCTCTTCGCGCCCATGTCCTGCGCCTGCTCGCCGATGAGCTGCTGCAGGTACCACTGCAGGTCGCGGTTGATCGTGAGCTGCAGCGTTCCCCCGTTCACCGCAGGCTGCGTGCGCTGCGTGCCGGGAATGATCACGCCGTCCTTGCCGCGCGCGAAGGCGAGCGTGCCGTTGGTGGCGGCGAGGCAGGAGTCTTCGGTCATCTCGAGGCCCTCGAGGGCCTCCCCGTCGGTGCCCATGAAGCCGACGAGGTTGCCGGCCACGGCGCCGTCCGGATATGTGCGCGCCGGATGCTGCAGACAGGCGAGGTACGGCACGCCCAGGTCGGCGAGGCCGCGGTAGACCTGCGTGGAAAGTCCGCGGGCGAGCATCGCGTACCGTGACCCGGCGTCTTCCGCGAGTGCGTCCGCGACGATCTTCTGAACCTTCTTGACCTTCTGGCCCGTCAGCTCGGCGATCGCGACGGAGACCACGGACCACGGCTTCGCGGTCGAGGTCTCGGCGAGGATGTCCTGATCGATCTGGGTGATCAGGAGTGGGTCCAGCTGACAGTCGTACTCCAGCACGCTCCCCGCAAGCGTCTGACCGGTCTGGTCGACGATCGATCCACGCGTGCCGTAGAGCGTCTGCGAGCCGCCGAGGGCGTGCTCGAGCGACTCTGCGATGTGCTCATCGGCATTCACGACCTGGATGTCGACGAGTCGCACGATGAAGCCCGCCAGCACCGCCAGCACGACGGCGAGCGCGACGACCGTTCGTCGGCGGGGGCTTCGCGTTGCTCTCGTCACCATGTGATCAGTGTGTGCTCGGGGTGGGGAGTCCGTCCGTCACCGGCGCCGGAGTGTTCGCGACTGCGGCCTTCTTGCCGCCGGCCTTCTTGCCACCGGTCTTGTTGTCCGCGGGTGTCTCGACCGGGACGCCCTCGATCGTGGCGTCGGGGTCGGTGACGAGCGGCGTGTCGGTGATGAGCGCGTTCGCGACGACTCCGCGGCCGATCGCATCGACGGACGACTTGCCGAGCGACACATCGCCGGCGCCGAGGAGCGCGCCGTCGCTCAGCCGCAGATAGTTCGGCGACTCGTCGATGACCATGCCGAGGGCGGCGGCGTTCGCCGCCAGGTACTGCGGCGAGCTGAGGCCCGCGACATCGTCGTAGAGCATCTGCTTCTGATACGTCAGGGTCCGCTGCTCGCCGGCCAGCGATGACAGCTCGTAGGACGTCTGGGTCGTGAGAATGGACAGCGTCATCTGAGCCGCACCGATCGTGATGGCCCCGAGCACCGCCACGATCCCGTAGAGCTGGCGCGGCCGTCGCCGACGCGCCGGCGCCTCGACGACGCGCAGGCGTTCGCGCGGCGCATCCTTCCGGCGCGGTGCGGGTGCTGCCGCCGGACGTACGGTCGCCGTGGCGCTCATACCGCCGCCTCCACTCGCTCGGCCGCGCGGAGCCGCACGGACGTCGCACGCGGGTTCGTGGCTCGCTCGTCGTCGGGCGCGAGTTCCGCACCCTTGACCAGCAGCCGGAAGCGAGGGGTGTGCTCGGGCAGCTCGACCGGCAGCCCGGATGGCGCCGTCGATGCCGAAGACCGCGCGAACTCGCGCTTGACGAGCCGGTCCTCGAGCGACTGGTAGGCGAGCACGACGATCCGGCCGCCCACCGGCAGGATGCCGAGAGCCGCAGGGATCGCCCGCTCGAGCACCGCCAGTTCACGGTTGACCTCGATGCGCAGCGCCTGGAACACACGCTTGGCGGGGTGGCCGGTGCGCTGCGCGGCATAGGGCGTCGCGGTCACGAGGATGTCGACGAGGCGCCCCGAACGTTCGATCGGCGCCTGGGCCCGCGCCGCGATGATGGCGCGCGCGTAACGGCCGGCGAGCTTCTCCTCGCCGTACCGCTCGAAGATGCGGCGCAGGTCGCCTTCGCCATACGTCGCGAGGATGTCTGCCGCCGTCGTACCGGTGGACTGGTCCATCCGCATGTCGAGCGGCGCGTCCTGCGAGTAGGCGAAGCCGCGGTCGGCGACATCGAGCTGCAGCGACGAGACGCCGAGATCGAAGAGGATCGCGTCGGCCGCGTCGAATCCGGCAGATGCCACGGCCTCCGCGATGCCGTCGTAGACGGTGTGCACGAGCGTGACACGGTCGGCGAAGCGTGCCAGACGCTCGCGGGCGATGCGCAGGGCATCCTGGTCGCGATCGAGGCCGACGAGCCGCAGCGCCGGGAAGCGCTCGAGAAAAGCCTCGGAGTGCCCGCCCATGCCGAGTGTGGCGTCGACGAAGACGGCACCGTCGCGCTCGAGCGCGGGGGCGAGCAGCTCGATGCAGCGATCGAGCAGTACCGGGGTATGGATGTCGCGGAGGTTCATGATGTCGGGTCCCGGTCCCCAGGCCCTGATCCCCATCCGCTCTGACCTGGCGCCGGGGAAGTGCGTCAGGGCGGGAGCGGCTGGGAGTCAGGACCGGGGGGCCTCAGAACAGGCCCGGAATCACCTCCTGCTCCAGTTCGGCATAGCTCTCTTCATTGCCTTCGGCGTAGGTGGCCCAGGCTTCGGCGTTCCAGATCTCGGCGTGAGCGCCGACGCCCGTGACGACGAGGTCGCGCTCGAGGCCGGCGTACGAGCGCAGCGGAGGGGGGATGGTGATGCGGTTCTGGCTATCGGGCTTCTCGGCGCTGGCGCCCGACAGGAACATTCGAAGGAAGTCGCGCGTCGTCTTGTTGCTCAGCGGTGCCTCGCGGATCCGCTCATGGATCCGCTCGAACTCCTGCGTGCTGAAGACGTACAGGCAACGATCCTGTCCACGCGTGACGACGATGCCGGCCCCGAGGTCATCCCGGAACTTCGACGGGAGGATGACGCGGCCCTTGTCGTCGAGTTTGGGAGTGTGCGTGCCCAACAGCATCCGCCATCACCCCCCTTTGTTCCGGCCCCCCGGGTTGCCCGCCACGTTACTCCACTTTCCTCCACTTTGTCACCCATTCGATGCGCGGCAACGCCGCCGGCATCCGCTGGTGGGGAGTCGTCACCACCGTCCGCGCAAACAAAAGCACCGACCCGGAGGTCGGTGCTCAGCTGTAGAACTCAGTGGTGGATGCGGATCAGCGCTCGCCCTGCCGCTTGTCCCACCGGTCGTTCATACGATCCATGAAGGAGGAATTGGCGCGAGGCGGTACGGCCGTAGGTCGCGCCGGCTCGGTGGGCAACGGCGCGACGGCGCGCGTCGGCGTGACGGCCAGGATGACGCCGCCGAGCATGACGAGGAAGCCGAGGACTCCGACGATGATGCCGGCGACCTGGGGGCCGATGGCGACGCCCACGATGAGCCCGCCCAGACCGAGCAGCACCAGGACGGTGCCGTACACGATGTTGCGATAACTCAGCGTGCGACCGTCGCGGGGCGCACTGACGACGTCCGCGTCATTGCGCATGAGATGGCGTTCCATCTCATCGAGCAGTCGCTGCTCCTGTTCGGAGAGTGGCATTCATCCCCCTCTGGTGGCTCGATCACGTCGATTCTACGCGTGCCCTGGATCACTAGGCTAGGCCCGTGACAGCCTCCATCGACCCGGTCGAAGCGATTTCCCAGCGACTGGACATCTTTATCGGAGGTCAGCGCCGCGCAGCGGCCGAGTTCGGCGCCGAGGCGGCCGTTCTGGTCGACGCGGCCACGGTCGCGGTGACCGGTGGCAAACGACTCCGCGGACGATTCTGCATCGCGGGCTGGCGAGCCATCGCCGAAGCGTCGAATCCCGCTGCCGACGCACCGTCGTCGGTGGTGACAGCGGCTGCGGCGCTCGAGGTGTTCCACGCCGCTGCGCTCGTCCATGACGACGTGATCGACAACTCGGATACGCGCCGCGGGCGCCCGGCGGCGCATCGGGCGCTCGAGGGCGCGCATCGCTCGGCGGGATGGGTCGGGGATGCCGCAGCCTTCGGGCGATCGTCGGCCATCCTGCTCGGCGATCTGCTCGTGGCGTGGAGCGACGACCTGCTCGAGGAGGCGCTCGCCGCCGCCGTCGGATCGCACGCGCCGGCCGCACGCGAGGAGTACGCGGCGATGCGACGCGAAGTCACGCTCGGCCAGTTCCTCGATATCGCCGAGGAGTCTGCGTTCCGTTCCGAGCCCGACGATCGGCATGCGGACCGGGCGCTTCGCGTCGCGTCGTTGAAGTCCGCGCGTTACAGCGTGCAGCGGCCGCTCGCGCTCGGCGCCGCGCTCGCCGGGGCCGATGCACCGCAGTCCGCGGCGCTGGCGGCATTCGGCCATCCACTCGGCATGGCCTTCCAGTTGCGAGACGACGTGCTCGGAGTCTTCGGCGACGAGCGCGAGACCGGCAAGCCATCCGGCGACGACCTACGCGAGGGCAAACGTACGGTGCTCGTCGCGTTCGCACGCGAAGCGCTCGCACCGTCGGCACGGCGGATCGTCGACGAGCTCATCGGCGATCCGGATCTCGATGCCGATCAGATCGCATCGCTGCAGCGCACCATCACCGACACCGGAGCGCTCGACCGCGTCGAGGCACTCATCGCGGAGTACGCCCGCGAAGCGGACCGTGCCCTCTCCGGAGCGCGTCTCGGCAACGGTGCCGTCGGCGAACTGAGGGATCTCGCGCGGTCTGCGACGGTCCGCGTCACCTGAGCGTGCGCCCCGGTCGCTGTGCCCGTCGAACCGGCGTCAGGCGAGACTCTGCGCCACGCGCCGCACTTCGCTCTTTCGACCTGCGCGCAGCGCCTCGATGGGCGGGATGCCGATCGAGTCGTCCGGCTCCAGCAGCCAGTCGATGACCTCGTCGTCGGTGAATCCCGCATCGTGCAGCACGAAGATCGTGCCTCGCAGCGATGAGAGCGGATGTCCGTCGACGATGAAGACGGCAGGCACTTTCAGTGCGCCGTCTCGTCGGGTGGCGACGAGCTGGGATTCGTCGAGCAGGCGCCGTACACGGCCGAGCGGCTCGTCCAGCACCTCCACGAGTTCGGGAAGGCTGAGCCAATCGGTCTGGATTCGCGGCGCGGAGTCAGCGGTCACCCAGCCACTATCCCACCGGAACGATCCCTGTGCATCCCGGTTGCCCAGTCACATCCGCCCCATTGGTCACTTGAGCCCCTTGCGTAGCATCAGTTGACACTAATTCACTTCCGTGACACGGTTTGCTGAGTCGATAGAGGGGGGAATCTCTTGCGACCCGAACACCACATCCACCGTGGGCGCACTTCGCGCGTCCTCGCCGGAGGAGTGCCTGTTGCGCTCGCCGGATCCATTGCGCTCGTTCTGAGCGCGACACCCGCGAATGCCAGCGAGACCCGGTCCGACGAGCGGATGCTGCGTGCGCTCCCCGCCTCGGCGCACGGCTCCGGACTCACACTCCGCGTCGTGGCGAGCGCCGTCCCGGCGACATATACGGTCAGGCAGGGCGACACCGTCAGTGCGATCGCGACCCGGTTCGGACTCCGCACCGTCGACCTCCTGGCCTTGAACGGCCTCGGCTGGAGGTCGATCATCCACCCCGGCGACGTGCTGCGCCTCACGGGCTCGAAGCCCGCCGCTGCCGCGCCCGCAGCTCCCGCCCCGGCCGCACCGGCTGCGTCATCCGGCACCTACACCGTCCAGCGCGGTGACACCATCAGCGCGATCGCGAGCCGCCACGGGGTCTCGATCCAAGCGGTGCTGTCGGCGAACGGGCTGGGATGGTCCTCGATCATCTACCCGGGCAACTCACTCGTCATTCCGGGCAAGGCGGCGCTCGCGGCCGCTCCCGCTTCCGCACCAGCCGCGCCGCAGGCGCCGGCTGCGGCACCTGCAGCTCCGAAGGCGCCCGCGCCCGCTGCCCGCGGCAGCTACAAGATCAAGGCCGGGGACACGATCAGCTCGATCGCCGCCGGTCACGGTGTCTCGATTCAGGCGGTCCTCGCCGCGAACAAGCTCGGGTGGTCGTCCATCATCTACCCCGGTCAGACGATCACGATTCCCGGTGCGATGCCCGCGGCTGCCGCACCCGCAGCAGCGAGCGCCGGCCTCGACGGCGAGCAGATCGCCAACGCCCAGCTGATCGTGCGCGTCGGGCGCGAGCTGGGTGTGCCCGACCGCGGCATCGCGATCGCACTCGGCACCGCGATGCAGGAGTCCTCGATGCGCAATCTCGACCGGGGCGACCGGGACTCGCTGGGGCTCTTCCAGCAGCGCCCAAGCACCGGGTGGGGCACGGCGGCCGAGGTCAGCGACCCGGTCCGGGCCGTGAAGGCCTTCTACGGCGGTGCATCCGACCCCAACGGCAGCCGCACGAAGGGACTCCTCGACATCCCCGGGTGGCAGGGTCTGACCTTCGCGCAGGCGGCTCAGGCAGTTCAGATCTCCGCCTATCCCGACGCCTACGCGAAGTGGGAGAAGTCGGCCTGGGCGTGGCTTGCCGCGGTCGGCTGACGCGCGGCGCTCTCGACAGCGGGGTGAGCCGCTCCGCGTCCTCGCAGGTACCCGTCCGTAGACTCTCAGCGTGAGCACGAGTCAGCAGACCGACCCGCTCATCGGCCGACTCGTCGACGGCCGATACCGGGTCCGCGCACGCATTGCGCGCGGAGGGATGGCGACCGTGTATGTGGCGACCGACCTGCGACTCGAGCGGCGGATCGCGCTCAAGGTGATGCATGGTCACCTGAGCGACGACACCGTCTTCCAGAGCCGCTTCATCCAAGAGGCTCGAGCGGCCGCCCGCCTCGCGGACCCGCACGTCGTCAACGTCTTCGACCAGGGGCAGGACGGCGACATGGCGTACCTCGTCATGGAGTACCTGCCCGGCATCACTTTGCGCGAGCTGCTGCGCGAGCAGCGCAGGCTGAACGTCCCGCAGACGATCACGATCATGGACGCGATCCTGTCGGGGTTGTCGGCGGCGCATCGCGCGGGAATCGTCCACCGCGACGTCAAGCCCGAGAATGTGCTCCTCGCAGAAGACGGCCGGATCAAGATCGGCGATTTCGGGCTCGCCCGTGCCACCACTGCGAACACGGCGACCGGGGCCCAGCTGCTCGGCACGATCGCCTACCTCGCTCCCGAGCTCGTCACACGCGGCACCGCGGACGCCCGCAGCGACATCTACTCCCTCGGCATCATGCTCTACGAGATGCTGACCGGCGAACAGCCGTACAAAGGCGAGCAGCCCATGCAGATCGCCTTCCAGCACGCGACGGATTCGGTGCCGCGTCCGAGCGTCAAGAATCCCGGGGTACCCGAGCAGCTCGATGAACTCGTGCTGTGGGCGACGGAGAAGTCGCCCGATGAGCGCCCGGTCGACGCGGGTGAGATGCTGACCCGGCTGCGCGAGATCGAACGCGACCTCGGCATCACCCCGGTGATCGCCCGCACCGCGCAGACCGGCACCATCCGCGAGGCCACGACGACGGGCGAGCTCACCACGGTGCTGCCGCTCACCGCCACCGGCCCGACATCCACCATCGGCGACATCGACAACGTCACCCGCCTGCGCCGCGCCACCAGGCGACGGCAGGGCAAGGGGTGGTGGCTGATCACGCTCGTCATCCTGCTCGCCGCGCTCGCGGCGGCGGCCGGCTGGTGGTTCGGCTCGGGCCCGGGTTCGCTGGTGGCGGTGGCGGATGTGGAGAACCTCACCTTCGCCGAGGCTGAGTCACGCCTGGCCGACGACTCCCTCGTCGCGGTCGAGAAGGGCGTGAGCAGTCTCGATGCCGAGCCTGGAATCGTCGTCGGCACCGAGCCGACCAGCGGCACCCGCGTCGACAAAGACTCGAAGGTCACCGTGCTGGTCTCCCTCGGCCCGGCCGAAGTGACGATCGAGAAGCTCATCGGCCACACGGAGACAGAGGCCCGCGGCATCCTGCAGTCGAATGTGATCGACGTCGCCGACGAGAACGAGACCTGGTACACCGGTTCGGCTGCCGGTCTCGTCGTCGGCACGATGCTCGCGCCCGCCGACGGCTCGGAAGCCTATGCGTGCGGCGAGGGCTGCACCGCCCACCAGGGCGACAAGGCGACGCTGTGGGTGTCGCTCGGGATCATCCCCGATGTCGCGGGTCAGAGCGCGGAGGCTGCTCGCAGCACCCTGGAGGGCCTCAACCTGGTCGTGGCCGAGGACCAGACCGAGGCGAGCGACACCGTCGCTGCGGGCCAGGTCATCCGTCTGATCCGGCCCGACGACGGATGGCTGAAACCCGGCGAAACCGTCACGCTCGTGGTGTCGAGTGGTCCACCGCTGTTCGCGATCCCCGACCTGAGCGGCAAGACGCTCGCCCAGGCGAGGGATGCGGCGGCAGCCGAGGGCTTCACGATCTCGTACGACGAGTTCTGGGATGGCGCCCCGGACCCGTTCACGCAGGTGAAGTCCCAGAACCCCAACGCCGGAGAGATGCGAGTCAGAGGAACAGACATCGCGCTCGTCATAGGCGGGGTGTTCTAGGAGGCCCCTAGAGCTGTTCGAGCTCCTCGGCCACCAGGAATGCCAGTTCGAGACTCTGCATGTGGTTCAGGCGCGGGTCGCACAGGGACTCGTAGCGGGTCGCGAGCGTCGCCTCGTCGATCATCTCCGAGCCGCCGAGGCACTCCGTCACGTCGTCACCGGTGAGCTCGACGTGGATGCCCCCGGGGAACGTGCCGACCGCGCGGTGCGCGTCGAAGAACCCCCGCACCTCATCCACGACGTCGTCGAAGCGACGTGTCTTGTACCCCGTCGGTGTCGTGATCCCGTTGCCGTGCATCGGGTCGGTGACCCACAGCGGTGTCGCTCCCGAGTTGCGGACGGCCTCGAGGAGCGGCGGCAGTGCGTCGCGGATCTTGCCGGCGCCCATGCGCGTGATGAAGGTCAGGCGACCCGGCTCGCGCTCGGGATCGAGCTTGTCGATCAGCGCCAGCGCGTCGTCCGCGGTGGTCGAGGGACCGAGCTTCACGCCGATCGGGTTGCGGATCTTGGAGAAATAGTCGATGTGCGCGCCGTCGAGGTCGCGCGTGCGCTCGCCGATCCACACGAAGTGCGCCGACGTGTTGTACGGGGTGCCGGTGCGCGAGTCGATGCGGGTCATCGGCCGCTCGTAGTCCATCAGCAGGCCCTCGTGGCCGGTGTAGAACTCCACGCGGCGCAACTCATCGAAGTCGGCGCCCGCCGCCTCCATGAACTTGATGGCGCGGTCGATCTCGTGCGCGAGCCGCTCGTACTGCTGGTTGGCGGGGTTCTCGGCGAAGCCCTTGTTCCACGAGTGCACCTCGCGCAGGTCGGCGAAGCCACCCTGGGTGAAGGCGCGGATGAGATTGATCGTCGACGCGGCGGTGTGGTAGCCCTTGAGGAGCCGCGCCGGGTCGGCACGCCGCGAGCTCTCGGTGAAGTCGAAGCCGTTGACGATGTCGCCGCGGTACGCCGGCAGCGTGACGTCGCCGCGGGTCTCGGTGTCGCTCGAACGCGGCTTGGCGAACTGGCCCGCCATCCGCCCCATCTTCACGATGGGCATCGAGGCGCCGTACGTCAGCACGACCGCCATCTGCAGCACGGTCTTGATCCGATTGCGGATCTGCTCGGCGGTGGCGCCGGCGAACGTCTCGGCGCAGTCACCGCCCTGCAGCAGGAATGCCCGACCGGATGCCGCGCGCGCCAGCCGGTCGCGCAGGTTGTCGACCTCACCGGCGAACACGAGTGGCGGCAGCGTCGCGATCTCGGCGGAGACGGCGGCGACAGCGTCAGCATCCGTCCACTGCGGCTGCTGCTTGATGGGCAGGGTGCGCCAGTGGTCGAGGTGGTCGGGCTGCTCAGGCATCCGCCAAGTCTATTGTGACCGGGAGGTGTGACGCCGCGCCGGCAGCCTCAGGACTTCGCCTTGGCCCGTTCCTTCACCGTCGAGGCATAGACGTCGTCGTACTCCTGCTCCCCCAGCCGCTGCAGGGCGACCATGATCTCATCGGTGACCGAGCGGAGGATGTACCGGTCACCCTCCATGCCTTCGAACCGCGAGAAGTCGAGGGGCTCGCCGATGACGATGCCGATCCTGATCACCCGGGGCACGCGCCGACCGATCGGCATCATGGTGTCGGTGTCGACCATCACGACGGGAACGACCGGCACGTGCGCTTCGAGAGCCATGCGCGCGATGCCCGTCCGTCCGCGATACAGCTTGCCGTCGGGGCTGCGGGTGCCCTCGGGGTAGATCCCGAGAAGGTCGCCTCGCCCGAGCACCTGAAGACCGGTGTTCAGTGATGCCTCGGACGCCTTTCCTCCGGATCGATCGATCGGAAGCTGGCCCGACGCATTGAGGAAGAACCGGGTCGCCCACCCTTTGAGACCCTTGCCCGTGAAGTAGTCGCTCTTCGCGAGGAACGAGACGCGCCGGTCGATCATCAGCGGCAGGAAGATCGAGTCGATGAACGACAGGTGATTGCTCGCGAGGATGGCACCGCCCTCGATGGGAACATTGCGGCGGCCGACGATCCATGGGCGGAAGATCGCTTTCGAGATCGGTCCGATCACCACGTACTTCATCAGCCAGTAGAACATCCGCTATCCCTGCGCGACCGCGAGGTCGGCGGCGCCGATGAGGCCGGCATCGTTGATGAGCTGGGCGATGGCGAACGCAGCGACGGGCCGGTCGCCGTATCCGGGCAGAGACGTCTCGTACGCCATCCGCACCGGGGTCAGAAGATCCTCCCCCAGCTGCGCGACACCGCCGCCGATGACGAACAGCTCGGGATCGAGCACGGCCTGGAATCCGCCGCACGCCTCGCCGAGCGCCGTAGCGACGCGCCGGAGGGCTTCGATCGCCCCCGGGTCTCCCGCGAGGACCAGGCGTGAGACGGCCGGTCCGCTGATCGTGCCCTTGTCCGCCCGCAGTTCGGCCAGCGCTTCGCCGATCCCTCCGCTGTCCGCGATCTCGTTCGCCGCCCGTTGCAGGGCTCGTCCGGACGCGTACTGTTCGAGACATCCGTTCTGCCCGCAGCCGCACGGCAGTCCATCGCGGATGAATCGCGTGTGTCCGAGCTCCCCGGCGATGCCGTGGCCGCCCCGGAACAGCTTTCCGTCGAGCACGACGGCTCCCCCGACACCGGTGCCCATCGTGAGCATGACCATGTGACCGACGCCTTGGCCGGCACCGAACCGGAACTCGGCCCAGCCTGCCGCGTTCGCGTCGTTCTCGATGACGACCGGCACGTCGATGCGCGCCTCGAGGGTCGCTTTTAGCGGCTCGTTTCGCCATGCGATGTTCGGGGCGTGGATGACGGTGGCCTGATCTCTGTCGATGAATCCGGCGGCGGCCACTCCGACGGCCGCGATGTCGTGTCCTGCGCTGAAATGCCGCGTCATGTCGATGACGGCATCCGCGAGTGCACGCGTATCTTCCGGTGTGTCGACACGAAGCTTCTCGATGATGTGTCCGTCCTCGTCGACGACACCTCCCGCGATCTTCGTCCCGCCGATGTCGATTCCGACCTTGAGCACCGCTGTTCCTCTCCCACCGGCGCTCAGGCGACGGCGCCTTGCAGTCTAGCGGCGGAGCCGGTTCCACACCCCCCGGTGGCGATCGCATCCCGAGGATAGACTCGACGCAGACCTCATCCCGAGATTCAACCGGTACCGAAGGAGTTGCCGTGGTGCAATTCGAAGTCCCCGCGATCGTCCCTGCTGATCCGCAGGCGAACGTCACCGACCTGCTCGTCGAACGCGTGAAGGCGACCCCGGGGCTCGCCCTGTTCGCCGTCCCCGAGGGCGATGGATGGCGCGACATCACAGCCGCGGACTTCCACGCCCAGGTGGTCGCCCTCGCGAAGGGCTTCGCCGCGGCAGGGCTCGAGCCCGGCGACAAGGTCGGCTTCATCGCGCGCACCACCTACGAGTGGACACTCGTCGATTTCGCGCTCTTCTTCGCGGGTGCCGTCATGGTCCCGATCTACGAGACCAGTTCGCCCGCGCAGGTGGCGTGGAACCTCGCCGATTCGGGCGCCGTGGCGTGCATCGTGGAGTCCGCCGAGCACTCCGCGCGACTCGATGAGGTGCGCAGCGATCTGCCCCTCATCCGCTCGGTGTGGGCGATGCACAACGGCGACCTCGACACGCTCAGCGCACAGGGCGCGGGGGTGACGGATGCCGAGATCGAGCGGCGCCGAAACATCGCGAACGGCGCCGACATCGCGACCCTCATCTACACGTCCGGGTCGACGGGCCGGCCGAAGGGGTGCGTGCTCACGCACAGCAACTTCGTCGAGCTGACCCGCAACTCCGGCAAGGCGCTGAGCGAGGTCGTCGAGGTGCCGGGAGCATCCACCCTGCTGTTCATCACGACGGCGCACATCTTCGCGCGCTTCATCTCGATCCTCAACGTCGTCGGAGGCGTCAAGACCGGGCACCAGCCCGACACCAAGAACCTGCTGCCCGCGCTGGCCTCGTTCAAGCCGACGTACCTGCTCGCCGTGCCGCGCGTGTTCGAGAAGGTCTACAACTCCGCCGAGCAGAAGGCCGAGGCGGGAGGCAAGGGCAAGATCTTCCGCTCCGCCGCGCAGACCGCGATCGAGCACTCGAAGCTGCTGCAGGACGGCAAGAAGATCCCCTTCCTCATGAAGATCAAGTTCGCCCTGTTCGATCGGCTCGTGTACAGCAAGCTCCGCGCCGCGATGGGCGGGCGGGTCGAGTTCGCGGTGTCGGGATCCGCGCCGCTCGGCTCGCGGCTCGGCCACTTCTTCCACAGCCTCGGCATCACGATCCTCGAGGGCTATGGCCTCACCGAGACGACGGCGCCCGCGACGGTCAACCTCGCGAAGAAGTCGAAGATCGGCACCGTCGGTCCCGTGCTCCCCGGCGTGGGGATGCGTCTCGCCGATGACGGCGAGATCCAGGTGCGCGGCATCAATGTCTTCCGCGAGTACTGGCGCAACCCGGAGGCCACTGCGGCGGCGTTCGACGGCGACTGGTTCAAGACCGGTGACATCGGCACGTTCGACGAAGAGGGCTTCCTGACGATCACCGGCCGCAAGAAGGAGATCATCGTGACAGCGGGCGGCAAGAACGTCGCCCCCGCGGCCCTCGAAGACCCGATCCGCGCCAACCCGATCGTCGGCCAGGTGGTGGTCGTCGGCGACCAGAAGCCGTTCATCTCGGCGCTCATCACACTCGACCCCGAGATGCTGCCCACATGGCTCGGCAACAACGGCCTGGCGGCCGACATGCCGCTCGCCGACTGCGCGAAGAACGACGCCGTCCGCGCCGAGGTGCAGCGGGCGATCGACAACGCGAACAAGTCCGTGTCGCGCGCCGAATCCATCCGCAAGTTCGTGATCCTCGCGGATGAGTGGACGGAAGCGAGCGGTCACTTGACGCCGAAGATGAGCATCAAGCGGAACGTCATCATGGACGACTACGCCATCGCGGTCGAGGAGCTCTACAGCGTGCCGGTGAGCACGACGAACGTGTCGCTCTCGTAGCAGAGCGGCTTGACGACGAAGCCCCGGGATGCCGCATCCCGGGGCTTTCCGTCGCCCCGTCGTCGAGCGACACTGCGGCTCGCTCCACTCGCTCAGTGCAGCTCTCCGCGAGACGAACCGGGCCCGACGCTCAACGGGCGATACGCGTCAGAACCAGTCCGACTCGCGGATCTCGCGCATCGCGACGCGACGACTCTCGGGCGTGAGACGGTCGAGGAACAGGGTGCCGTCGAGGTGGTCGGTCTCGTGCTGCAGCGCCTGCGCCAGCAGCCCCTCCCCCTCGAGCACGACGTCGTTGCCGTCGAGGTCGATGCCGACGACCTTCGCCCACGGATGGCGGAGCGCGTCGTGCCAGAGGCCCGGCACCGAAAGGCAGCCCTCGCCGACCGGTTCCGGCTCACCCGACACCTCGACGAGGACCGGATTGATCACATAGCCGATCTCACCGTCGATGTTGTAGCTGAAGGCGCGCAGCCCGACACCGATCTGGGGTGCCGCAACCCCGGCGCGACCTGGCAGCTCGACGGTCTCGATGAGATCGCGCACGAGTGCGCGTACGCCGTCGTCGATCTGATCGATCGGCGCACTGACGGACTTCAGCACGGGGTCGCCGAAGACACGGATGGGACGAACGGTCATGGATGCCTAGGCAGCGCGGGCGAGCGAGCGCAGGCCCTCGACGACCGAGGCTGCCAGTTCACGCGCCGCGAGACGGGTGGCGGGCTGCAGGTCGCGGAACGCGATGGCACTCCCGGCCGCGATGTGCGGGTCATAGGGAATGCGCACGACGTTGCGCACCCGCGTGCGGAAGTGGCCCTCGAGCTCTTGGGGCCGTACGAGCGGTGTGCCGGGACGGGCGGAGTTGAGCACCACGACCGCCGAGCGCACCTGTTCGGCATAGCCGTTCGTCTCGAGCCAGGTGAGCGTCTCGGACGCCAGGCGTGCCTCGTCGACGCTGAGCCCCGAGACGACGACCAGCTGATCGGCGAGATCGAGGGTCGCGCCCATGACCGAGTGCACGATGCCGGTTCCGGTGTCGGTGAGGACGATCGAGTAGTAGTGAGCGGCGAGCGAGGCGACATCGAGATAGTCGCGGTCGCTGAAGGCCTCCGACACGCGCGGGTCGGCATCCGATGCGAGCACGTCGAGGCGCGTCTCGTCACGAGCGACGATGGAGGACAGGTCGTTGTATCCGACGACCTCCCCGCGAGCGCGGACGAGGTCGCGTACCGTCTTGCCGCTGCTGCGTGCGATGCGCTCGGCGAGCGTGCCCCTGTCGGGATTCGCATCGACGGCGATGACACGGTCGTCGCGGGCATCTGCCAGGGCCATGCCCAGCAGTGTGGTCACGGTCGTCTTGCCCACACCGCCCTTGCGCGAGAGCACCGGCACGAATCGGGCTCCGCCGGTCAGGGGCGCGGCGATGCGGCGATCGAGCTCCTTGCTCGCGCGGGCGCGCTTGCCGTCACCCAGATTGATGCGGTGGCCGGAGATCGAGTAGACGAAGTGCTGCCAGGCGCCCTCGGGCTCTGGACGCACGACCTGGTGAGGATCGAGCAGCCGGTCGGCCGTGAGCAGGTCAGCCGACTCGCGGTTGCCGTCGAACTCACCCAGACGCTTCGAGGTGAGCGTCACCTCGGTGTGCGGGGTGACGCGCTCCACCGACTGCACGCGGTCGAGACTGTCGGGGTGGTAGGCCTCGCGGCGGGTGGCGGGCGTGGACCCGGTGACGGTTTCCGGCTCGGCAACCGCGGCCGCAACGGCACCCGCAATCAACGCGTCGTACCCCGATGCAGCGTCGGCGGAAGGCGACGGTGCCGCGGATCCGCCATCGATGTTCTTGGCCGCTGGATCGTCGATCACTTCAGCATCCTCCACATCGTGCCCCGCCACGGCGTCGCCCCGACCGTCCGACTCGTCGTACGCGAGTGGACTCACATCGATGATCTCACCCTCGGCCGTCTCGGTGGCCAGGTCGGTGTCGATCTGGAGGGGCATCTCGTCGCCGATGACGTCGTCATCGTCTGTCAGATCATCGTCCGACGCGGCGGGCAGGCTCACACTGAACCCCTCGGTCGCGCCGCCGAGGATGCCGAGACCGCTGGTCTCGATGCTGCCGCTGTCGGAGAGCACGCCGTGGGCTGCGTCGTCGTCGGTGTGGTCTGGGCGATCGGGCGTCACTGCGGGGTTCTCCTAGAAAAAGGTCGGGTGCCTTCGGGGCAGATGATCCCAAGGCTAACGGGCGGGACGGACGACGACCAACAGGTCACCCGCATCCACCTGCTGCGTCTCGCTGATCGCGAGCCGATCGACCACACCTTCGATGGGTGCCGTGATGGCGGCTTCCATCTTCATCGCCTCGATCGAGGCGACTGGCTGACCGGCCGCGACAGTGTCGCCGACGCCGACCTTGAGCGTCACGACTCCCGAGAACGGGGCGGCGATCTGACCCGGAATGGAGGTGTCGGCCTTCTCCGCCTGACGGATATCCACCTGGACGCTGCGGTCACGCACGAAGACGGGTCGCAGCTGACCGTTCAGCGTCGTCATGACCGTGCGCATGCCCTTTTCGTCCGCGGCGCCGATCGCCTCGAGGCCGACGAACAGCTGAACGCCTCGTTCGATCTCGACGACGTGCTCGGATCCGGGAGCGAGGCCGTAGAGGTAGTCCACCGTGTCGAGCACACTGAGATCGCCGAACACCTCGCGCACCTGGTGGAACGCGCGTGTGGGGGCGGGGAAGAGAAGCCGGTTGAGCATGTCGCGGCGAGCCGCGGCATCCCCCTCCAGAGCCGTCGACTCGGCAGCCGTGAGCGGCGTGACGGCGATGTTCACCTCACGCCCCTGCAGCACCTTGGTGCGGAACGGCTCGGGCCAGCCGCCGGGCAGATCACCCAGTTCACCCGCCATGAAGCCGACGACCGAGTCGGGGATGTCGTAGTTCTGCGGGTTCTCGGCGAAATCGGCCGGATCGGCCTTGACTGCCGCGAGGTGCAGCGCGAGATCGCCCACCACCTTCGACGAGGGTGTGACCTTGGGCACGCGGCCGAGGATGTTGTTCGCGGCGGCGTACATGTCCTCGATCAGCTCGAAGTCCTCTGCCAGACCCAGGGCGATGGCCTGCTGCCGCAGGTTCGACAGCTGCCCACCCGGGATCTCGTGGTGGTACACGCGACCGGTGGGGCCGGGCAGACCCGACTCGAAGGGTCGATACAGGTGGCGCACGGCCTCCCAGTACGGCTCCAGGTCCGACACGGCGTCGAGATCGATCCCGGTGTCGCGCTCGGTGTGGGACAGCGAGGCGACGAGCGCCGAGAGCGAGGGCTGGCTCGTCGTGCCCGACATGGGCGCGGCGGCCGCGTCGACGGCATCCGCCCCCGCCATGCTCGCGGCGAGCAGGGTGGCGAGCTGACCCCCGGCGGTGTCGTGCGTGTGCACGTGGACCGGCACATCGAAACGCTCGCGAAGCGCCGTGACGAGGCGGGATGCCGCACTCGGCCGCAGGAGGCCCGCCATGTCCTTGATCGCGAGGATGTGGGCCCCCGCGTCGACGATCTGCTCGGCCAGTCGCAGGTAGTAGTCGAGGGTGTAGAGATCCTCGGCCGGGTTGAGCAGGTCGCCGGTGTAGCAGACGGCCACCTCGGCGACGGCGGTTCCCGTCGCGAGGACGGAGTCGATCGCCGGGCGCATCTGGTTGACGTCGTTGAGCGCGTCGAAGATGCGGAAGATGTCGATGCCGCTCGTCGCCGCCTCGCGGACGAACGCGTCGGTGACCTCGGTCGGGTATGGCGTGTAGCCGACCGTGTTGCGGCCGCGCAGCAGCATCTGGATCGCGATGTTGGGAAGGGCGCCGCGGAGGGTGTCCAGGCGCTCCCACGGGTCCTCGCCGAGGAACCGCAGGGCGACGTCGTAGGTCGCACCGCCCCAGGCCTCGACCGAGAGGAGCTGCGGGGTCATGCGAGCGACGTAGGGTGCGACGATGGCGAGGTCTTTTGTCCGCACGCGGGTCGCCAGCAGCGACTGATGTGCGTCGCGGAAGGTCGTCTCGGTGACGCCGAGGGCGGTCTGCTCACGCAGCGCCCGCGCGAATCCCGCGGGTCCGAGCTCGAGCAGCCGCTGCCGGGACCCTGCCGGCGCGGGCACGGTCAGGTCGAGTCGCGGCAGCTTCAGCCGGGGATCGACGGTGACCGGGTTCTCGCCGTTCGGCTGGTTCACGGTGGTATCGACGAGCCAGTTGAGCATCTTCGTGCCGCGGTCCTTCGACTCGCGGCCGCGCAGCAGCTGCGGACGCTCATCGATGAACGACGTGCTGACATTGCCCGCGACGAAATCCGGATCATCGAGCACCGCCTGCAGGAACGGGATGTTGGTCGACACGCCGCGAATGCGGAACTCGGCCAGCGCGCGCCGCGCCCGGACGACCGCGGCGCCGAAGTCGCGGCCGCGGCAGGTCAGCTTGGCCAGCATCGAGTCGAAATGCGGACTGATCTGCGACCCGGCGGCTGTCGTGCCGCCGTCGAGTCGGATCCCGGCACCACCCGGCGAGCGGTACGTGGTGATCTTGCCCGTGTCGGGCCGGAAGCCCTGGGTCGGGTCCTCCGTCGTGATGCGGCACTGCAGCGCGGCCCCGCGCAGCTGGATCTGGTGCTGCAGCAGGCCGAGGTCGGCGAGGTTCTGACCCGCCGCGATGCGCATCTGCGACTGCACGAGATCGACATCCGTCACCTCCTCGGTGACGGTGTGCTCGACCTGGATGCGCGGGTTCATTTCGATGAACACGATCTCGCCGGTGCGAGGTCCGGCGGTCTCGAGCAGGAACTCGACCGTGCCGGCGTTCTCGTACCCGATCGACTCCGCGAAGGCGACGGCGTGACGGTGCAGCGCATCGCGCACGTCGGGGTCGAGGTTCGGCGCGGGGGCGATCTCGATCACCTTCTGGTGGCGGCGCTGCACCGAGCAGTCGCGCTCGAAGAGGTGCACTGTCGTGCCGGTCTTGTCGGCGAGGATCTGCACCTCGACGTGACGCGGCCGCTGCACCGCCTGCTCGAGGAACATCCGGGCGTCGCCGAACGCGCTGGCGGCCTCTCGCATGGCCTCGGCGAGTGCGGGCGCGAGCTCTTCGCGCGTCTCGACACGCCGCATGCCGCGACCGCCGCCACCTGCGACGGCCTTGGCGAAGATGGGGAAGCCGATGTCGTCGGCTTGCGCGACGAGCGCGTCGAGATCGTCGGACGCCTCCGTCGAGCGCAGCACGGGCACTCCGGCCGCGATCGCGTGGTGCTTCGCGGTCACCTTGTTGCCCGCCATCTCGAGCACGCTCGCGGGCGGTCCGATGAACGCGATGCCGTTCGCGGCCGCCTGCTCGGCGAGGTCGGGGTTCTCCGAGAGGAACCCGTAGCCGGGGTAGATCGCGTCCGCACCGGATTCGCGGGCCACGCGGATGATCTCCGAAACGTCGAGGTAGGCCCGGACGGGATGCCCCTTCTCGCCGATCAGGTACGCCTCGTCGGCCTTCAGCCGATGCAGCGAATTGCGGTCCTCGTGCGGGTAGACCGCGACGGTGCGAGCGCCCAGCTCGTATGCGGCGCGAAACGCTCGGATGGCGATTTCACCCCGGTTCGCGACCAGGATCTTTCGGAACATGCACACCTCGCTGAGCAGCCTTGGAAGCGGGTTGAGTGTGCCATCAGCCTAGGGGAAGGTAACGTAGAGCCTTGTGCACGTACTCTCCGTCAGCTCGCTCAAGGGCGGGGTCGGTAAAACAACCGTGACGCTGGGACTCGCCTCTGCCGCATTTGCGCGGGGAGTTCGCACGCTCGTGGTCGACCTCGATCCTCAGTCCGACGTCTCTACGGGCATGGACATCCAGGTTGCCGGCCGGCTCAACGTCTCGGATGTGCTCGGCAATCCGAAGGAGAAGATCGTCCGGCAGGCGATCACGTCCAGCGGCTGGGCGAAGGTCCACCCGGGAACGATCGACGTCATGATCGGCAGTCCATCGGCGATCAACTTCGACGGCCCGCACCCCAGTGTCCGCGACGTCTGGAAGCTCGAGGAGGCACTGGCCACGATCGAGGCCGACTACGACCTCGTGCTGATCGACTGCGCTCCGTCTCTCAACGCGCTCACCCGCACGGCATGGGCCGCGTCTGATCGCGTCATCGTCGTGACCGAGCCCGGTCTGTTCTCGGTGGCGGCTGCCGATCGCGCCCTGCGCGCGATCGAAGAGATCCGCCGAGGACTTTCGCCGCGACTTCAGCCCCTCGGCATCGTCGTCAACCGCGTCCGCCCGCAGTCGATCGAACACCAGTTCCGCATCAAAGAGCTGCGCGACATGTTCGGCCCGCTCGTACTCGCACCCCAGCTGCCCGAGCGCACGTCGCTCCAGCAGGCACAGGGTGCGGCGAAGCCGCTGCACATCTGGCCGGGCGACTCGGCTCAGGAGCTCGCGGCCGACTTCGACGCGCTGCTCGACCGAGTGATGCGCACCGGACGCATCCCCGTCGCCGGCGAAGCCCGGGCATAGTCCCGCCCCGGTTGTCGAGCGGGCCGCGAAGCGCCCGAATCGAAGGTCAGGCCGTCCGCGCGGCGCGACGCGCCGACAATTCGTCCGTCGTGTCGGGGGCCTGCGGGTCGAAGTCGACGAGCGTCGATTCCACCTCGCTCAGCACCTTGCCGACGGCGATGCCGAACACACCCTGGCCCCGGCTCACGAGGTCGATGACCTCGTCGTTCGAGGTGCAGAGGTAAACGGACGCGCCATCGCTCATGAGCGTCGTGCCGGCAAGATCGCGGATGCCGGATGACCTCAGCTGCTCGACGGCGGTGCGGATCTGCTGCAGCGAGATGCCGGTGTCGAGCAGTCGCTTCACAAGCTTGAGCACCAGGATGTCGCGGAAGCCGTAGAGCCGCTGCGAACCGGAGCCGGTCGCCCCGCGCACAGTAGGCTCGACCAGCTCGGTTCGCGCCCAGTAGTCGAGCTGGCGGTAGGTGATGCCGGCGGCACGCGCTGCAACGGCGCCGCGATAGCCGACTTCGTCATCCATCTGCGGAAGTCCGTCGGTGAAGAGGAGATCGGCCACGAATGGCTGATCGTCGCCTGAATCGCGACCGGTCATGCGCATCCCCCCTCTGGGCCCGTTATGTCCACGCTAGATCAGCCCCCCGCCTCGGGCAACGACATCCGCCGCGAGCCGTCGGCGTGTCGCGTGCGGCGGGCTCGTCGACCGCGTTCAGGAGAGCAGCCGGTCGAGCGCGGAGCGCACGAAGATCGCGCGCACCTCCTCGAGACGTTTGGCGAGCTCGGTGGCGAGTTCCCCGGCTCGACCGAGCGAAGCTGCGTCCGTCCGCCGCAAGAGTGGCGCCAGCGCAGACTCGACGAGGGCGACGTCGCGTTCCGCGTTCTGGCGCAGCGCTCGCACGTGACGGGGCTCGATGCCGTGCCGGTCGAGAGCGACGAGCGCACGCAGCAGCGCGACGGACTGGTCGTTGTAGGAGTCCGAGCCGACCAGCACGCCGGTGCTGATCGCATCGTTGAGCAGCTGCGGCGCGGCACCCGCGGCCACGAGCAGCTCTTCGCGGCGATACCGTCGGGGCGCCGGGACGATCGACGGCGGCGGCACGGCGGTCGGAGTCGCCGGATCGCGGCCGGCATCGACGTCCTCCAGGTACTCGCGGATGACGACCAGGGGAAGGTAGTGATCGCGTTGCAGCGTGAGCGCGAGTCGCAGACGCTCGAGATCGTCGGGTGTGAATTTGCGATAGCCCGACTCGGTTCGCAGGGGCGTCACGATGCCCTGCACTTCGAGGAATCGGAGCTTGCTGGAGGTCAGGGTGGGGAACTCCGGCGAGAGCCTCGCGAGCACCTGCCCAATGCTCAGGAGACCCGCGGACGATGGACGTTCGCGGGCGGATGCGGCGGGCATCACCCGTCCGCGGGCTGAGCCAGGTCAGCGGGCGATACGAAGAAGTTCAGCCGGAACTTGCCGATGCGCACTTCGGAGCCGTTGATGAGCGCCGCTCGATCCACGCGCTCGCCGTTCACATACGTGCCGTTCAGCGATCGCTGGTCGACGAGTTCGAAGTTCGCCGCATCCCGGGTGATCTCGGCGTGACGCCGCGAGACCGTGACGTCATCGAAGAAGATGTCGGCCTCGGGATGTCGTCCGACGGTCGTGACGTCGGTGTCGAGCAGGTAGCGGGCGCCCGCAGTGGGACCGGAGCGGACGATCAGCAGCGCGGCGCCGCTCGGAAGAGCGTCGATCGCCTCGAGCTCCGCCGCCGAGAGATCGCTGCCGAACGGCACGAACGACAGGTCGGAATCGTGCCCGAAAGTCTGCGTCGTGTCGGTGCCGCGATCGATTTCGCCGGCGTCCCCACTGAGGCTCGAACCTCGGCGGATCTCATCCGGCTCGGGTCGGCGGTAGTCCTCCACGGTGATCCCTTCTCTGGCCTGCAAGCCTATCCGATCGCCCCTGGCGCGAAAGGCCGGATGTGCGTCCGGGCGGGGCGATTCCGGAATGTTTCGCACCGTGTCGCTCGGGATGCGGTGCCTCGGGTCCGCACCGTAACCTCAGTGAAAGTCCGAAGCGACCAGAAGGAGAACTCCCGTGTCGAGCCCGCAGCGCCACAACCCGCCCGTCGAGGTGCGGGAGCGTGCGGCGTGCATGTGCGACCACGGTGACGTCTGCTCCTCGTTCGCACCGGGGCACGCGCTGCACCTGATCCAGGCGCGTCTCGCATCGGCGACGCCCTCCGACTGGGATGACGCGATCGTCGAGTGGGCGGATGCCGCGACCGGCGTCGTCATCGTCCGCACTCTCACGGACTCGGCGCCGATCGCGCTGTGGAGCGCCTCCGGTGCGGCGGCGCACGTCGCTCCGGGCTCACCCGTGGCTGTGCACGGGCGCTACAACGTGCTGGCCGTCGGAGGCCAGCGGTTCAACATCCAGCGAGGCTGATGCAGTTCGGGCTCAGCCCATCGCCATCATCGAGTTCTTGACTGCCATGCACGCGTCCATGCAGGCCTGGCAGGCCTGAGCACACATCTTGCAGACCTCGCTCATGTCTGCGTGCTTCATGCACTCGTCCATGCAGAGCTGGCACATGGCCATGCACGCGTCGAGCATCGACATCATCGTCGCCGCGTTCATGCCCTGCATCCGCATCATGGCGCGCATCATCGTGTTGCACATGTCCGCGCAGTTCATGCACGCGGGCGCGCAATCCATCATCTGAGTGGAACACACCGTGCACGCCTGCTCGCAGGCCGAGCAGGCGTCCATACACGCCTGCAGGACCGACATGTCCATCGAGTCCATACCGGGCATCGACATCATGTCTTTCGACATGGCGTCCATCATCATGGAATCCATCTCGGGCTCCTTCTTCTCATCCTCGGCGGAGATGACCGCCTGACCGGCACGCTACTCCGAGAACCGCCCGTCGTCACGGGGTTTCGACCGCACTCAGAAGCAATTCACAAGCCCGTCATACGGTGCGACATCTCGAAACACCGCAAAGCGGCGGGCGTAGCCTGGTGAGGATGCCTGCACAGACTTCCTCTCGTCGTTCCCCCGTCCGTTTCGTGATCGCCGCCTTCGCAGCGGTGCTGTTGTCCGCCGGCGGCCTGCTCGTCGCCTCCCCCGCATTCGCACACGATGAGCTGGTGTCGTCGGATCCGGCTGCGGAGTCGACCCTCGATGCACTGCCCACGCAGTTGACGCTCACGTTCAGCGCAGACATCTCGACCGAGGAGGGTGCGAACGAAGTGCAGGTGACGGATGCCGCCGGCACGAATCTCGCCGCTGGTGCGCCGACCGTGCAGGACAACGTGCTGACACAGCCACTCGCGGGCGCAGCATCCGGTGCCGTCACCGTGCTCTGGAAGGTCGTCTCGAGCGACGGTCATCCGGTCTCGGGCGAACTCGCCTTCACGGTCGCCCCGGCTCCGACGCCCACTCCGACGGAGACGCCCACCGCAACGCCCGCGCCCACCGCCTCACCGATCGAGACGATCACCCCGACGCCCTCGCCATCGGTCGCGCCGGATGATGACAGCGACGTCGAAGCGGCCCTGCCCTGGATCATCGGAGGGATCATCGTCGCCGCCGTGGGTGGCGCCGTCATCTACCTCCTGGTGTCGCGCGCGAGGCGTGAGCGGGAGAAGGCCGCGCTGCGGGCCGATGCGGCACGTGCGGCCGGGAGCGAGCCTCCCGCCGACCGATAGGCTGGATCCATGCCTCACTACGACGTCGTCATTCTCGGCGCCGGCCCCGGCGGTTACGTCGCGGCCGTCCGAAGCGCTCAGCTCGGCCTTTCCGTCGCGGTCATCGAAGAGAAGTACTGGGGCGGTGTCTGCCTGAACGTCGGGTGCATCCCTTCCAAAGCGCTTCTCAAGAACGCCGATCTCGCGCACACGTTCAACCACAAGGCCGATCTGTTCGGCATTTCGGGTGACGTGACGTTCGATTTCGGTGCCGCCTGGGACCGCAGCCGCAAGGTCGCCGACACGCACGTCAGGGGCATCCACTTCTTGATGAAGAAGAACAAGGTCACCGAGTACGACGGCCGCGGCTCCTTCGTCGACGCGAACACCATCGACGTCAAGAAGTCCGACGGCTCGACGGAGCGCGTGACCTTCGACAACGCGATCATCTCGACCGGCTCGAAGGTCCGCCTGCTGCCGGGCGTCGAGCTCGGCGGCAACGTCGTCACGTATGAGGAGCAGATCCTCGCTCGCGACCTACCCGAGTCGATCGTCATCGTCGGCGCCGGCGCGATCGGCATGGAGTTCGCGTTCGTCCTCGTCAACTACGGCGTGAAGGTCACGATCATCGAGTTCCTCGACCGCGTCCTGCCGATGGAGGACGAGGAAGTCTCGAAGGAGCTCGCGCGCCAGTACAAGAAGTACGGCGTCGACATCCTGACCTCGACCAAGGTCGAGACCGTCGTCGACCACGGCGATCGCGTCACCGTGACGTACACCCCGAAGGACGGCGCGCAGGCCTCGATCGACGCCGACAAGGTCATGATGTCGATCGGGTTCGCGCCGAACGTCGAGAACTTCGGTCTCGAGAACACCGGTGTGAAGCTGACCGATCGTGGCGCGATCGAGATCGACGACTTCATGCACACGTCGGTCCCTCACATCTACGCGATCGGCGACGTCACGGCGAAACTGCAGCTCGCGCACGTTGCCGAGGCACAGGGCGTCGTCGCCGCCGAGACCATCGGCAAGGCCGAGACCATGGCGCTCGGCGACTACCGGATGATGCCGCGCGCCACCTTCTGCTCCCCGCAGGTCGCCTCGTTCGGTCTGACCGAGCAGCAGGCGCGCGACGCCGGCTATGACGTCAAGGTCGCCAAGTTCCCGTTCTCGGCGAACGGCAAGGCGAACGGCCTGGGCGAGCCGATCGGCTTCGTGAAGCTCGTCGCGGATGGCGAGCACCTGGAACTGCTCGGCGGTCACCTCATCGGACCCGATGTGTCGGAGCTGCTGCCCGAACTGACCCTCGCGCAGAAGTGGGACCTGACCGCCCTCGAGGCGGCGCGCAACGTCCACACGCACCCGACCCTGTCGGAAGCCGTACAAGAAGCCTTCCACGGCCTCGCCGGCCACATGATCAACCTCTGACCCGAGCTGACGCTTCGTCAGGGCTCAGAAACCGCATTCCCGCTGACACCCCGCGCGCGGCGCGGGGTCCCGGCGGGATCGTGGTTTCTCGGCACCTAGCCCCGCAGGACGAGCAGTGAACTCGTCGCCGTCGCGAGCAGCGCCCCTGCGGCATCCGTCAACTCACCTGACGCGAAGATCACGCGCTGACCGCCCTTGACCACCCGCCCGCGTGCACGAAGCAGGCCGGTGGTGGCGAGGATCGGGCGCACGTACGACACGTTGAGGTCGATCGACGTGTATCCCACTCCCGCAGGCAGTGTCGTGTGCGCGGCGCAGCCCACCACGGTGTCGAGCAGGGTACATGCGAGGCCACCGTGGATCAGGCCCAGCGGGTTGTAGTGATACTCCCCCGGCTCGCACTCGAACACCGCCACACCCGGCTCGGCCGAGATCATCCAGAAGTTCATGAGCTGCGCGATCGGCGGCGGCGGGAAGTCCCCCGAGATCAGCGCGCGCAGGTAGGTGAGTCCGTCCAGCTGGCGGGATGCCGCCAGCGGCGGCACCGGATCGTCCCAGGAAAAGGTGCGCGAGCGTGCGAGGTCGTCGTCGGTGGCCATGCCGCCAGACTAAACGGCACCGTCACCCGGGTCATCGACGACTGCACCCGGGGGGAGTATCGTCCCCGCCATGACCTCGGCACAGCCGGGCATCCGGGCCAGCTGCACGCTGATCCTCCTCGTCGCAGTGCTCGTGGGCTGCGCGAGTCCTTCCGGGACCACGGCACACACGACCCGGGCCCCCGCGAACACCCCCGCCGCGAGCGTCGCCCCCGCGAACCTCGCGATGACCTGCAGCGGCGATGGCGCACCCACGGTGGTTCTCGTGCCGGGATTGGGCACCGACGGAAGTGCCTTCCTCGAGCTGCAGGACGAGCTCGCGGAGACGAACCGGGTGTGCAGCTACTCGCGTGCGGGTCTGGGAGGGAGCCCGAGCTGGCCGGAACACCTCGACGACCCGTCCGCGGGCGACGCCGCCGACCAGTTGCTCGCCACACTGGATGCACGGGAAGAGCCCGGCCCCTATGTCATGCTCGGCTGGTCGTACGGCGGGGTCGTGGCGCAGGCATTCGCGGTGCGGCACGGCGACCTGCTCGCCGGATTGGTGCTCGAGGATGCGGCGACCCCCGAGCTGTTCGATTCACCCGAGTGGGACTTCTTCGCGTGGGCCGAGGGCGGCCGAGACATCGACACCGCCAGGACCACCGATGAGCTGAATGGCCTCGATCTCGGTGATCTCCCCCTGATCGTGCTGACGCAAGGGACGATGGAGGATTGGCCCGACCCCGAGCTGTGGCTGCAGACGCAGGACCGGCTCGCCACGCTCTCGGACGACGTCCTCCATGTGATTGCGACCGAGGCCGGCCACGCCGTTCACTGGGACGCTGAGGCCCTGGTCGTCAGGGCCGTCGACGACGTGGTCGACGCGGTGCGATCGAACGAGCCGCTGCCGGAGTGCGACAACCACCGCTGGAGGCCGCTGACCGGCGAGTGTCGCCTGCCCTGAGGTCGCTGTTCAGGCCCCGAGCGCGCGCGCCAGCTTCGAAGCGGATGCCGCATGCCTGCCGCCCACCGCGAGCACTGCCTCGTCCACTGCGGCGAAGAGCGCCTCGTGGTCGTCCGGTGCGGCGGGGCCGAGTTCGAACTCCCACTCCCGCCAGGGACGCTCCGCACCTGATCGCTCGTCCGTGGCATCCACGTGGTCGTCGACGAACTCGGCCACGAGTCCGCCATCGTCCGCACGCAGCGCATACGCGGTGCGGGTGTTGCGGATCCGGGCCAATGGCTCGAGCGCATCCGCC
This sequence comes from Microbacterium pumilum, assembly GCF_039530225.1. Taxonomy (NCBI): domain Bacteria; kingdom Bacillati; phylum Actinomycetota; class Actinomycetes; order Micrococcales; family Microbacteriaceae; genus Microbacterium; species Microbacterium pumilum. The sequence continues at coordinate 2,494,435 of NZ_BAAAOH010000001.1, read as the reverse complement.
CCGCCGAGCACCGGCGCACCCGCCGCATCCGTCAGGGTCGACAGGTGGGCGCGGATCGCGGCGGGAACGACAACCGGGTCCGGGTCGCCCTCGTCCAGCGGCCAGTGGAGTTCGATGCGGCCGCCGTTGTGCAGCGGACCCTTGATGTGCCATCCCTGGTCGGGTCCTCCGCTGCGACGGCGCAACGCGAAGCCGGCACGCGCGAGCGCGCGATCCTCGGTGTCGACGTAGCGGGCGTCGAGCTGCCGCACCTCGGCGTCTCCCACCGATGCAACGCCCGGAACAGACCGCCAGTCGGGAAGTGGAGTGCCCTCGTCGACATCGAACTTCCGCTCGACCTCCACCGAATGGCTCGAGCCGGCGCCCGGAGGCTGCTCAGTCGTCGGAGGGTCCGATCTCATCCGTCGCCTCGACGAACCAGAACTCGGCCTCGGTGGGTCCGTCGCCGTCGCCGGTGTGCTCGAGGGCGCCACCGCGGCGGTACACGACCTGCCCCTCGCCGTAGGGAACGATGAGTGAGTCCAGCTCCGGACTCTCGAGAGGAAGCAGCTGCTGATCCAGCGGGCCTCCGTGCAGTCGTGCAATCGCCATGAGCCCACCCTAGCCCCGGCGTGCCGACGCCCGTCGAGCACACGCGGTTCGCGCCGGGCCCGGGCTACAACATCGGTGGAGTGTGCCAGACCCGCTCGATGTAGTCGCGGATCGATCGATCGGATGAGAAGAAGCCGGACCGGGCGATGTTGAGGATCGCAGAGCGGCTCCACGTGTCCTGGTCTGCGTATGCTTCGTCCACCCTCGCCTGTGCCTCGATGTACGACGAGTAGTCGGCCAGCACCATGAAGCGGTCGTCGTACAGGAGGTTCGAGACGATGGGCTCGAAGACCGATCGGTCGCCACCCGAGAAGGCGCCGGACGCGATGAGGTCCATGGCACGCCGCAGCCGCTCGTCGGACTGGTAGTACTCGGTGGGTTGATAGCCCTTCGCCCAGAGCGCCTCGACCTCCGGCTCGCTCATGCCGAAGAGGAAGAAGTTGTCGTCGCCGACGAGTTTGCGGATCTCGACGTTCGCGCCGTCGTCGGTGCCGATGGTGAGGGCGCCATTGAGGGCGAACTTCATGTTGCCCGTGCCGGATGCCTCCTTGCCTGCGAGAGAGATCTGCTCCGAGAGATCCGCGGCGGGGATGACGCGCTCGGCAAGGGTCACGTTGTAGTTCGGCGGGAAGAGGACCTTGAGTCGGCCCTCGACGACCGGATCGCTGTTGACGACCTCTCCGACGGCGTTGACGAGGTGGATGATGTGCTTCGCCATCGTGTAACCAGGAGCTGCCTTCGCCCCGAAGATGAACGTGCGAGGGATGATGTCGGACGCGGCGACCTCACCCGAGCGGACCTGCTCGTACTGAGTGACGATGTGCAGCACCTTGAGCATCTGCCTCTTGTACTCGTGCAGACGCTTCACCATGACGTCGAGCATGTGGCCATCGCCGACCTCGATGCCGTCGCGCTCTCGGAGTACCGACGCCAGGCGCACCTTGTTGTGCGCCTTGACGGCGGCGAATCTCTCGCGGAACTCCGGGTCGGCCGCGAAGGCCTCGAGTCCCCGCAGCCGCTCGAGGTCCACGGTCCAGCCGGCCCCGAGGGCTTCGGTGATGAGACTTGCGAGGTCGGGGTTGGCGAGCCGGATGAAGCGGCGCGGCGTGACACCGTTGGTGACGTTCGTGAACTTGCCGGGGAAGAACTCGTCGAAGTCCGGCAGCACCTTCTCTCGGAGCAGCTGCGAGTGCAGCTCCGCGACCCCGTTGACCTTCGCACCCGCGACCGTCGCGAGATAGGCCATGCGGACGGAGCGATACGGGTGCTCCCCGATGATCGACATGGCGCGGATGCGGAGCTCGTCATCGCCGAAGCGCTCGCGCACGGCGAGGAGGAACTCGTCGTTGATGCGGTAGATGATCTCGAGGTGGCGCGGGAGGAGGCGCCCCAGGAGATCGACCGACCACACCTCGAGCGCTTCGGGGAGGAGCGTGTGGCACGTATACGCGAAGCACTGCTGCGTGATCGCCCACGCGGCATCCCATTCGATCCCACGTTCGTCGACCAGGACGCGCATCAGCTCGGGCACGGCGATGACGGGATGCGTGTCGTTGAGCTGGAAGATGACCCGGTCGGGGAGCTTCGAAAGGTCGAAGCCCTCCGGGAGCACGTTGTCGAGGAAGTCGCCGATCGACGCGGCGACGAAGAAGTACTGCTGCTGGAGACGCAGCTCTTTGCCCTGGGGGGTGGAGTCCTCGGGGTAGAGCACCTTCGAGATGTTCTCGGCGAACGTCTGCGCGCGGACGGCCTCTTCGTAGTCGCCCGAATTGAAGATGCGCAGGTCGAACGCATCGGAGGCGACCGCGCTCCACAGGCGGAGAGTGTTGACACGGCCGTTGTGGTACCCCGGCACCATGTAGTTGTAGGGGACCGCCTGCACGTGCCATGCGGGAATCCAGCGACTGCGTGTGACACCGTCCTCATCGTCGTAGGTCTCGGTGTGGCCCCCGAATGAGATCTGCTGTGCCGCCTCAGGGTGGGGGAACTCCCACGGCGATCCGAGGGCGAGCCAGGCATCGGGCTGCTCGACCTGCTGTCCGTCGATGAAGGTCTGACGGAAGATCCCGTACTCGTACCGGATGCCGTACCCGGTGCTCGGGACGCTCATCGTCGCAAGCGAGTCGATGAAGCAGGCGGCCAGGCGCCCGAGGCCGCCGTTGCCGAGACCCGGCTCGACTTCCACCTGACGGAGCACATCGATGTCGATGCCGCACTTGGCGAGGGACTCGGTCGCGATGTCGGTGAGGCGCGAGGCGAGCAGGTTGTTGTCGAGTTGACGTCCGAGCAGGTACTCGGCGGAGAGGTAGCACACGCCCTTCGACTGCTGCGCGCGCTGGCGGCTCTGGTCGTCGAGCCAGCGTGCCATGAGGTAGTCGCGCACGGTGCCTGCGAGCGCGAGGTACTGGTCAGTGGAACTCGAGTCCGACAGGGCCACCCCCTGGTCGAAGTTGAGGTTCTGCAGGAACTGCCGGACGAACCCGTCCACTGTCGCGGGGGGTGAGATCACCGGCGCGAGCGCGAGGGGGTGCGTCGCGCCGAGGCGGTGGGCGGGCGAGACGGAGGCGGAGTTCTCTTCAGACACCCCCATACGCTACCCACCTCTCGTCCTGACGCGCATACTCGCCTGCGCTCTCGGGGGAGAGTTTGCACGTTGGAAACATGCGCTGGGGTTCGTCTGGCCTCACTTAGGCTCGAGGAGTGAGGCCTTTCGCACTTCTGGCGACGAGGGCGGAGGACCGCCCGGCGGACGAGGAGTACGCGCTCTTCCTGCGCTACACGGGGCTCTCACCCGACCAGCTGATCCGCGTGCGGCTCGAGTCCGGGCCGATGCCCGCGTTCGACCTCGACGCGTTCTCGGGCATCTTCGTCGGCGGTGGCCCGTTCAACGCCTCCGACCCCGACCAGAAGAAGTCCAGCGTGCAGCATCGCGTCGAGGCGGAGTTCCAGACTCTCCTCGACGACGTGGTCGCGCGGGATTTCCCGTTCCTCGGCGCCTGCTACGGAATCGGGACTCTCGGAGTGCACCAGGGCGCCACCATCGACCGCACGTACCCCGAGCCGATCAGCATCGTGCCCGTGACGCTGTCCGAAGCCGGGGCCTCGGACCCGCTTCTCGACGGCTTGCCGGACACTTTCGATGCCTTCGTCGGTCACAAAGAGGCGATCACGATCCTGCCGCCGTCCGCGGTGCTGCTCGGATCGTCTCCGGCGTGCCCGGTGCAGATGTTCCGTGTCGGCGCGAACGTCTACGCGACCCAGTTCCACCCCGAACTCGACATCGACGGCATAACGACCCGCATCCACGCGTACGCCGATCACGGATACTTCGCCGTCGACGAACTCGAGCTGACCCTGACCGCGGTGCGACGTGCCGAGGTCTCGCACCCGAGCCGCATCCTGCGCAACTTCGTCGACCGCTACAGCCGCTGAGCCTCGTCAGTCCGCGTCCGGGGTGCCGTCCTGCCCTTGCAGGTAGTCGCGCAGGTGCTCGATTTCCAAGGGCGGTGCGCTGAGCGGCGGACGCGGAGACCCCTCAGCGCGCAACCCATCGAGCACGACGCCCCTCAGGCGCGCGAGGACGACCGATCGCACCGGCTCGGAGATCTCGGCGAGACCCCCCAGGGCCGACGTGACGAAGGCCAGATCCGTCAGGTCGACGTCGGTGCGCAGTGAGCCCTCGGCCCACGCTCGCTCGAGCACCAGCCTGAAATCCCGCTCGGCTTGTCCCTTCGTACTCGACACCCGGCGCGCGCGGGCGCGGACCACGACCATCCACGGCAGCTCGAAGTACATCGACGTCACGCCGTCGATGTAGGTGAGCAGCCCATCCCACCCGCTCGCGGCGTTCTCCGCCTCCCGGGCGATGGTCGCGTACCGCTCTTGGAGCCGATCGGCGAGCCCCTGCATCAGCGCATCTCGATCGACGAAGTGCCGGTAGAGCGTTCCTTTTCCCACACCCGCGCGTTCGGCGACGAGGTTCATCGGCGCCTCGATCCCGTGTTGCGCGAAGACGTCGGCTGCGGCATCCAGCACTCTTCCACGATTCGCCTCAGCGTCCGCTCGCACCTGGCCCCCGGCTCCGACTTCAGGATTTCTCGGTCCATTGTGACCGCTCGCGCGGTCTGCTATTGTCCAGACTAATCGGACGATGTGGTCCGATTAGGTCACCCGTAAAGACCCCGAAGCCGTCCGGCAGGCGCTCGTCGGCGACCGCGTACGCCACGCGCAACGGGCGTTCGTCGACGGCTGACCGCGCGTCCAACGTCATGATCGGGGGGCACACTCAGTGACCGGGTTCTGGGGGCCCGGCCCCTGAGGGACGTGCCCGCAAGCCCCCGCCGAGGGGACCCGCGCTCAGCCATTCACGACGCGGTCGACGGGTGCCGTCCCCACCGCATCCGCTCCGTTCAGCTGAAGCCCCAGGTCGATCAGCACCACACGTCCGCACAGGGCCGGTCCCCGCGCCCTCGCACAGCCCGCCTTCACCGCGCCGAAGGTCACGGTGACCGAGGCCGGCAGCACGACATCATCCGCCTCACCGGTGTCGGGATGCAGCCCACTCGGCAGGTCGACGGCGACCGCACGAGGTCGCCCTCCGCGGACCGCGGGCAGCAGGGACTCCACCACTTCGCGTGCAACGCCGCGGAGTGCGGATGAGGCGGAAGAGCCGATGCCGAGAATCCCGTCGACGACAACGGCGTAATCGGATGCCGCATCCCGCGCGGTCGGCAGGTCGATTCGCCGCGCTCCTGCCGCGACGGCCGCATCGAGCGCCTGTCGATGGAACCGCTCCGACACGAGCAGGAGATCGACCTCGGCCGCGCCGCGGAGGTCAGCCGCAGCGAACAGCGCATCGCCGCCGTTGTCGCCGCTCCCCACGAGCACGAGGACGCGCGGGGTCACCGCATCCGCCAGCTGTTCGCGCACGATCGCCGCGAGCGCTGCGGCCGCCCTCCTCATGAGCGGCTCACCGGCCGCGAGCAGGGGCTGCTCGGCAGCCCTGACCTGTTCGGCTCGATAGGTCGGGACAGCCTCAGGCACCCTTCCGCTCCTTCTCTTCGTCGGCCCGCGCGTCCCTGAGGTCATCGTTCGCCAGCCGGGCGAGGTCTTCGGCCTGCTGCACGCGTCGCTGTGCGAAGGATCTCGCACCGAAGCGGGCACGCACCCGATCCCTCTCTTCCGCGACGCCCGTGATGATGTAGGCGCCGGAGATCAGGATCACCTGCGCCGACAGATTCAGCCAGACCAGGACGGCGACCAGGGACGCGACCGACGTGTAGATCGGGTTGGATGCCACCGCGCCGACGAACAGGAAGGACAGCTGCTGCAGCACGGTGAGTGCGACCGCCCCCAGAAGCGCGCCGCTCCAGAGCGACCGGACCGAAGGCTTGAGGCCGGAGAGGAGGCGGAAGAGCAGTCCGATGCACAGCGCATCCAGGACGAACACCACGAAGATCGACAGGGCGCTGGCGGCGATGACGGTGAGCGGATCGTTCGGTCCCCGCCCCAGCCACTCGGTGAAGGCACCGATACCCGCCGTCCCGTAGAAAGTCGCGACGGCAGATGCGAAGAACAACGCCCCGATGCCGATCGCGATGAGGACGTTGCGGACGATCACCCAGATCCAGAAGACATCGTCGTGAACGTGCCGCGCCAACTGGCGGAATCCGGTCCGAAGCGACCCGATCGCGCCGATCGCCGAGCCGACCAGCGCGACCAACGCGATGACACTCGCCAACGTCAGGCCGGCGGGAGCAGAGATCGTCGCCGGATCGATGAGCCCGTTCTCGCCGAGCAGCCCGGGGATCGCGGCATCCACGAGCTCGATGAGCGCGTCCCAGACGTCGGGGTTGCCCGACAGCCACAGCGAGGCCACCGAGAAGCCCAGGAACACCCCGGCGAAGACGCTGAACAGCGTGCGGTAGCTGATGCTGTCCGCCAGCATCGGCCCGCGGTTCTCGAGGTACAGCAGGAACGCGCGCACCGGCTTGAGGGTGAGCGCCCACGCGGTGATCCGGGCGATGAAGTCGGCCATGAGCGCCAGACTAGCCGCGCGTCGGGGCCGGCCTGCGCTACGCGGCGGGCCGCGCGTGCCCGCTGTCGTCAGAGTCCTGTCGCGGCACCCAGGTAGAGGCTGCCGAGGGCCTCGCCGGCGAACACTCCTGTCCAAGCGCCCAGGATCATCCAAGGCCCGAACGGGATCGCGGTACGCCGCCCAGCCCGCTTGCGCAGCAGCAGCAGCGCCCCGAAGATGCCCCCGAGGAGAAACGCCCCGAATGCTCCGACCGCGAGCGCTCCCCAGCCGAGCCAGCCGAGATACAGGCCGAGCACGCCGGCGAGCTTGACGTCCCCACCGCCCATCCCGTCCGGTCGCACCACGCGCAGGATGAAGTAGAACGCATACAGGAGGGACATCCCGATCGCCGCTCTGCCCAAGGCCCGCCAGTCTGATCCGAGGAGGCACGCGATGACGAAGAGCACGACGGCGACGGCATAGCTCGGCAGCACGATCGCGTTCGGCAGCCGATGGGTGTCGATGTCGATCAGCGTGAGCGCGACGCTGATCGCGACGAGGTGGAGGAAGGCCGCCGCCACCGTCCAGCTCGCTGCGGGGCTCGGAGCCGGGGGTTCGATCACGAACCACCAGGTGACGACGGCGAAGAGGGCACCGGTCGTCGCTTCGACGAGCGGGTACCGCGCCGAGATCGGCGATCGGCAGGTCGCGCATCGGGTGCCCAGTGCCAGCCATGACCCGACCGGGACGTTGTGCCACCAGCGCACCGGCGAGTCGCAGTGCGCACAGCGGCTCCCCCTCGTCAGCGGGATTCCGGCGGGCACCCGATAGACGACGACGTTGAGGAACGACCCGACGATGAGGCCGAGGAGCGTCGCTGCGACGAGGACGAAGATCACGGCTGCGGAGTTCATGTGCGGGACTACTTGCAGGCCGATCCGTCCGCTGTGGCGCCCGGTCCGGCGAACCAGGTCGCATCCTCGTAGCCGTGGGTCACCGCCGAGACGCACACCTGGTCGGGCTCGGTTGCCGGCAGTTCATTCGTCACGGTGAGCTTGCCCGTCGTCAGGTTCTCGAGCACCGTGCCGGCAACGGCCGGCGTGCCGTCGGCCACGGCTGCGACCACCTGGGATGCGCCATCGGTGGCAGCCACCCGGGCATCGCCGAGACGCGCGTTCGCCTGGAGGGCGCTGAACAGCGGGATGGCGATCGCGACGAGGACGCCGAGGGTGGCCACCACGACGAGCAGTTCTACGATCGAGAAGCCCGATACGCTCGCTCGCCGATCGTGCCGTGCGGCGCCCACGCAGTTCTTGATCATTGCACGCATGTGCGGTTCCCCCAGAGCGTTGTCCTCGTGCTGCTGGTGCTCCTACGCCCAGACTCGACTGAATCCCCAGAATTCGGCCGCGCCTCCGGATCCCCTGGTTCTCCCCAGAGCCAGGTCGGGCAGTGCACGTGCGTTGTCCCGTCGAGAATCATCAGCGTTCCCGGATCGGGAGTCAAATCACGGACGCGGCATTCGCTCAGGTTTGGCTCAAGGTTGATTCGAGCAACCGGACAGTGTCGCCCGGTGCGGTGGAAGTCGACCCCAGCATGGGCCGCGCGTGCCCGACGGCGACGGCACGCACGACCTTCTTGTGCCGCCATCGGGACCGGGTGTATTGATGTGCTTGAGTCGCGTTCGCCTCGCCCCCGGATCCTCGGGAACGAATGCGCCGGGGATGGACTTCGCCATGAAAGCTTTCGCCCTTCCGGCTGAGGGTGCCCAGCCGGCACAGCACGAGATCGACACCCCGGACCCCGGACCCGGAGAGGTGCGCGTCCGCGTGGTCGCGGCATCCGTCAACGGCTTCGACATCGCCGTGGGGATGGGGTACATGACCCCCTACTTCGAGTACCGCTATCCGGTCGTCCTCGGGCGTGAATTCGCGGGTGTGGTCGACGCGGTCGGAGACGGGGTCGACGGCCTGGTCATCGGCGACCGAGTTCTCGGCGTGGTCTCGAAGCCTTACCTCGGTGAGGGCGCATTCGCGGAATACACCACCGCGGTGGTCGAGAGTGGGGTCGTGCTCGCTCCGGATGCCCTGACCGACTCGGCGGCCGCATCGCTGGCGCACACCGGATCGACCGCGGTCGCGATCCTCCGCTCACTCGGCGACGAGCCCGAAGGCAAGACGTTGCTGGTCGTGGGTGCGACAGGAGGGGTCGGCACCCTGCTCGTCCAGCTCGCCGCGGCTGCGGGGGTGAACGTGATCGCAACCGGACGGACCGCTGAGGGTCGAGAGCTGCTGGAAGAGCTCGGAGCGCGCGCAACCGTCGACTACAGCGAGCTGGAAGACGCCGTGATCGCTCTCGCGCCCGACGGCGTGGATGCGGCGGCGCACCTGAGCGGCGATGCCGCGGCGGTCGCGTCGCTGGTCAAGGACGGCGGCGTCTTCGCGTCCCCGCTCGTGTACGACCCGAGCCAGCTGCCCGGGGCCGAACGGCTCACCTTCGTGCCGATCGCGGCCTATCCGAACGGGGCGGATCTGCGCTACCTCGCCGACCTCGCCGACCAGGGTCAGCTGCAGGTCATCGTCGACCGCGAGCACACCTTCGACGATGTGGCCACCGCGCTCGCAGAGTACGGCACCCACACGATCGGCAACATCGTCGTCTTGATCGACTAGAAAGCGCCGCCGGTCAGTCCCGCGCGGCGGGCTCAGCCGTCGAGGACCTCCAGGCGCACGAGAGTGCTCGCGCCCTTCTCGAGGCCCTCGGCATCCCGCACCGCCTTCTTGAGCGGAAGGGCATAGGTACCCGACCCCTTGTCGGGAAAGATCGACGTCGTCCACTCCGAACCGCCGATCCGCGCCCGCACGCGAACGGATCCGAAGCCACGTGGCATGCGCGGGATCTCGCGGATGTCTTCGCTCAGCTCAGGCGGGACGGTCGCGAAGAACCATGACGAGTCGTCGCGTGCCCCCCACTGCCAGACCTCGGACTCGAACTCGATGATCACGGCTCCACGGTAGTCCGCACCCCCGACGGCGCGTGTGCGTCGACCGTCCTCGGTCGACCGGTGGTCAGCCGGCGTGGCGCGCGGCGAGGCGAGCCAGCGAGGTCGACCAGTCCTCGACGTGATCCTCCCGCTCTTCCTCCGAGCGGAACCCCGAGTGGTGGACGATCACGCGGGTCGCGCCATCCGCCTGCTCGAACGTGATCTCGACGTCCGTCTCGTGCTCTTCCCGCGCCTCGCGCCACAGGAGTGGCAGCGAGTGCGGCGGATCGGTGGCCAGCACGCGGGCTTCGATCTCGAGGCCGGCGACGGGTGACCGGATCTGCCAATGCCCGCGCGGAGCCAGGTCGATGTATGCCTCGGCCTCGAATCGCGCCGGCCAGAACCACTCGGCAAGGCGTGTCGGATCCGTGAAGTCGGCCCAGACCGTGGTGACGGATGCTGCGACCAGCGTCTCTTCGGTCAACTCGAACATGTGGGCAACGGTAGCCGACGGAGTGGTCCCGATGCCGCCCCGGCTGTCGCTCAGCGCCCGAAGCCGGGTGCCCAGTCGTCGTCGGCGGGTACCCATGAGGAGTCGGTCGCGATGGACGGGGCATCCGTCGACGGCCGCAGTTCGGCTCTGCGTCGCCACGCGGCGCCTTCCGGCCAGCTCGACGCGAATGTGGTCGCCACCCGCCAGACCCGCCGCGACAGGCCCGAAACCGTCTGCACGGGGCGCGCCGACACCGGCATGCGCAACTGGGGGTCGTACCGGACGCCGTCGGACGGGCGCAGTCGGATCGTCAGATCGAGATCGTCATGGATGCCCGCGTTGGTGCGATCCACCTCCGCCCGGACCCGCTCCCAGACCCGCGTGCGCATCGCGAAGTTCGATCCGAAGACGAGCGGGATGCCGAGCCACTTCTTGATCCAGTAATGCCCGCCGCCGATGTACCAGTGCTCGCCGAGATAGTTCGTCATCGGACTGCCGCCGTAGAACTCGGCTCCGCCGGTGAGCACGCCGAGACCGGGATCGGCGACGAACGCACGCACGAGTTGCGCGACCCAATCGGGATGCGGCCTCGAGTCGGCATCGATGCGCGCGATGATCTCGGCATCCGCCATGGCCTCGTCGTACCCGCGTGCCGCGGCCGGCCAGATTCCGATCAGCGGCTCCTCCACCACGGTGGCGCCATAGCGACGGGCGACGGCGGCGGACGCATCCGAGCTGCCGTTGTCGACCACGATCACGCGATCCGCGAGACGCGACTGGGCGGCGAGCGCCTCGAGACAGTTCTCGAGGAAGTCCGCGTCGTTCCGGCACGGGACGACGACCGTCACACGCGGAACCAGAGGCACAGCTTCACCATACTCTCGGACGCTCACCTCGTTCGGCAGCTGCGCGGGAGCGGTTCGAGCCCGGGTCGCTGCCCGGCATTACCCTGTCGTCATGGGCGGTCTGGGCGACTCGAGCGGCATCATTCGGATCGTGCCGAGCAACGAAGCGTCGTGGGAGGATCTGCAGGCGATCCTCACCGGCCCGGCAGCTCGCTGCCAGTGTCAGCGGCAGCGGCTCGGCGATCGCGATTGGTGGTACCTCCCAGTCGCAGAGCGCTCGGCGATCCTGCGCGAGGAGACGCATTGCGACGACCCGCGGGCAACCGAGACCATCGGCATCGTCGCCTACATCGACGACGAGCCCGCCGGCTGGTGCGCGGTCGACGTGCGAAGCGTGTTCGGTCGGGTGCGCGGCTCACCGGTGCCGTGGAAGGACCGGCACGAAGACAAGGACGATGAATCGGTCTGGGCCATCGCCTGCCTCATCGTGCGCAAGGGCTTTCGCAACCGGGGACTGACGTATCCGCTGGTCGCCGCTGCGGTCGAGCACGCCCGCGCCCGCGGGGCCACATCGATCGAGGGGTACCCCCTCGTCACCGAGGGCAAGCAGGTGATCTGGGACGAGATGAATGTGGGTCCAGTGGGACCATTCCTGGCTTCAGGGTTCGTCGAGGTCACCCACCCCACGAAGCGGCGCGTCGTCATGCGGAAGGACCTTTCGTCCTGACGGGACGGCCTCGCGGCCCAGCAGTCCTGCAGCAACCTCGGCTTCCCCCTTGAAAGCGCTCCCACAGATTGGTTACTGTCCTGTAAGTAGAGGCGGCTCCCCGCCGCGGACATCCCTCGACGGAGAGGACCTTCGCAATATGCACGCACCTGTCCCCCGCACGCGACGACTGGCTGCGGCCGTCACCGGCGCAGCGCTGATCGCCGGAGCGCTCATGGCGTCCCCTGCCGCCGCGGTGGCTCCGGCGGCCGTCGATCCCATACATCCGGACTTCGGCCCGAATGTCACGATCTTCAGTCCCGACACCCCCCTCGCCGACATCCAGTCGTCTCTCGATGCGCTCGCCGATCAGCAGCGCGATGCCGAGATGGGCACGACCCGTCATGCGGTGTACTTCCTGCCGGGCGACTACGGCACGGATGAGGCTCCCCTGCAGTTCGAGGTGGGCTATTACACCGAGGTTGCCGGCCTCGGCGCCGATCCGGGCGACGTCAACGTGAACGGGGCCATAGAGGTGTACAACCGGTGCCTCGCGGATGGAGGCACCAGCAACTGCCTCGCGCTGGTCAACTTCTGGCGCACCATCTCGAATCTGTCCATCGACGTGAACAAGGCGGGCCAAGACGGATGCCGCCAGACCGCCAACTTCTGGGCGGTGTCCCAAGCCGTCTCGATGCGTCGGGTCGACGTCACGGGCAACGTGTCGCTCATGGATTACTGCACTGCCGGACCGCAGTATGCCAGCGGCGGGTACATCGGCGACACCCGCCTGCAGACCGTCACCAACGGCTCGCAGCAGCAGTGGCTCACCCGCAACAGCGAGGTGACCAACTGGAGCAACGCGGTGTGGAACCAGGTGTTCTCGGGTGTCGTCGGCGCCCCAGGCGACGCCGCGTTCCCCGACCCGCCATATACGACGATCGACAAGACGCCGATCAGCCGGGAGAAGCCGTACCTGTACGTCGACGACCAGGGCCGCTACAACGTCCGCGTCCCGGGTGTGCAGCGCGAGTCCAGCGGCATCAGCTGGGGCGCCGGCGAGACGGCGGGTCGCAGCATCCCGATCAAGGACTTCTACATCGCGAAGCCCGGCGATTCGGTGACGAAGATCAACGCGGCGCTCGCACTCGGCAAGAACCTCATCTTCACGCCGGGCGTGTACGACATCCCGTCGACGATGCTGGTATGGCGGCCCAACACGGTGGTGCTCGGTCTCGGGCACGCGACGCTCACGGCCAAGAAGGGTGCCACTCCCCTGGCGATCGCGGACGTCCCGGGCATCGTCGTCGCGGGCATCACGATCGATGCCGGCGAGAAGCTGTCGCCGGTGCTGCTCAAGGTGGGGCTGTCGAAGACGCTCAATCTGTCGAGCAAGCTCTCAAAGAACAACCCGATCACGCTGAACGACGTGTACTTCCGCGTCGGCGGTCCGCACATCGGCAAGGCCACCACAGCGCTCGAGATCAACGCCGACAACGTGCTCATCGACCACACCTGGGTGTGGCGCGGTGACCACGGCGTGGAAGGCTTCACGAACGGCGTGAACGGCGACACCGACCGGTGGAACACGAACACCGGAAAGAACGGCGTCATCGTCAACGGCGACAACGTCACCGCGACGGGGTTGTTCGTAGAGCACTTCCAGCGTTACAACACGCTCTGGAAGGGCGAGAACGGGCGCGTCATCCTGTACCAGAACGAACTGCCCTACGACCCGCCCTTGCAGGCCGACTGGACCCAGCCCGACGGCACGCTCGGCTACCCCGGGTACGTGGTCGACAAGAAGGTGAAGACCCATCGCCTTGATGGCGGCGGTGTCTACGTCTTCAACCAGAACAACCCGTCGATCACGACGACCGACGGATTCGAAGTACCGCAGCGCCCCGGGGTTCAGCTGCACCACATCATGACGGTGAACCTCAGCGCAGGCACGATCGAGCACGTCGTGAACGGCGTGGGCGACGCCGCGGATACGACCCGCGTCGGGGCACCCGTCTACATCACGGACTACCCGACCCCATAACCCCCCACGGGGCCAGCGCCCCGGTGCCTCTCGGCGCCGGGGCGCTCGGTCGTGCCGGCGCGAGCCGCGCGCGCCGCCGCGTACGGCACCGCGGGACGCCGGCTCGATCACCAGAGCGGGTGGATGGCCTCTCGCAGCCGCCGGTCGTACACATCCCGGATGACGGCACCGAACGCCGACACATCGAACCCCGAGCCGAGCAGCGCCTCGGCGTCGGCGTTCGTCGTCGCCTGCGCGACCGACCGTGCTCCGGGAATCGCACTCGTCACACCGGGCTGCGAAACGATCCACGCAAGTGTGGCCGCGGGCAGCGACACGCCATCCGGTAGGGCCGTCGCGAGCTCGGCGACGGCCGCGAGCCCGGTGTCGAACTCGACCCCCGAGAAGGTCTCGCCCCGATCGAATGCCTCACCCTGACGGTTGTAGGTGCGGTGGTCGCTCTCGGCGAAAGTGGTGGCCGACGAATACTTGCCCGACAGCAGGCCCGAAGCGAGCGGAACCCGCGCGAAGATCGAGACCTTCGCGGCCGCAGCGGCCGGAAGCACCGCATCGAGCGGCTTGAGCCGGAACGGGTTGAAGATGATCTGCACGTTCGTCACGTTCGGTCTCGCGATCGCGGCGAGAGCCTGTTCGCAGGTCTCGACCGACACGCCGTACGCGGCGATCACTCCCTCGTCTACGAGAGCATCGAGGGCATCGTAGGTCGCGGCATCCTCGATCACGGCCGTCGGCGGGCAATGCAGCTGAACGAGGTCGAGCGTCTCGACGCGGAGGTTCTGCCGCGACCGATCCGTCCACGCGCGAAAGTTCTCGGGCGTGTAGTTCTCGGGCTCCTGCGGCATCCGTCGGCCCATCTTGGTCGCGACCGTGATGTCGTGGCCCGGCCGCCCTTCGAGGAACCACCCGATGAGCGACTCGCTGCGCCCGTCGCCGTAGACATCCGCGGTGTCGAACAGCGTCACACCCCGCTCGACGGATGCCGCCATCAGCGCCGACGCGTCTTCGGCGCTCACCGCACCCCAGTCGGCGCCGAGCTGCCATGTGCCGAGGCCGATCGCCGATACCTTGCGTTCCGTGCGCCCGAGGGCTCGCTGATCCATGGGAGATCTCCTTCGGGGCGCGGTCGCCGCGCCCACGTTCCAGCTTGTCAGACTCGGGGTCGGCGATGGCCCGTACGGTGGGCGTTCATCGGCGCCGTCGATCGGATCACCACGTGGTCACGACGGCGGATGCCGCCACCGCCGCTGTGTGGATGACGAGGGCGCGCGGGTCGAAGCCGCTTCGCAGCACCGCATCCTCAGGCCCTTATGACGACGGGCGTGCCGAGCGGAAGCTGGGCCAGCCGATCGATCGCCGCGGAGTCGAGGCGGATGCAGCCGTTCGAGATCGGCCCCGAACGCTCATCGTGATAGTGGAATGCCGTGATCGCCACGTCCGCGCCACCGAACCCGTCGAGCGTCGGCGACTGCACCGACAGGTAGACGATCGGGTGACCGCGGGTGTACCAGAACTCCGGGACGACCGCCGTCGTCATGATGAAAGCGCGACCGACGGGGGTCGGGGTGTCGGGGGTGCCCCATGCGAAATCCGTCGCCACCCGCTCGGTGACGCCGGCCCGCACGATGTCGACCGTTCGCGCCGAGATGCTCACTTCGACGACGGTGTCGTCAGGAGCCAGCTCGACATCCTGCGTCCGAAGCCACCCGGTCACCTGTGCGGAGTTTCCGTGCGACGGCGTCGCCTGGCGCCCGACGAGCAGCACCTTGACCCAGTTCTCTTCCTTCTGCACGACCGGAACCGTCGTGCCGTCGTAGGGGAACTCACTCGGCAGATACGCGACCGGCTGGGTGGTGGGATCGGCGAACACCGGTGCTCCGATGCCCCGCGCCACCGCGTGCTCGCCCGTGAAGTCACCGTAGGCATCGTCGTCGACGGGCAGCTCGGGGATCACCGCGAACACATTCACCTGCGGGAGCGTCGCCGCGTCGTACGACGCGGTGTTCGCCGGATACCCGGTCGGGGTCGGCGTGGGGGTCGGTGTCGGCGTGGGGGTGGGCACGGGGGTCGCCGTCACTGTGGGAGCGGATGCCGCAGGCGCGGCCGGACGCAATGCCCAGGTGATGAGCCCCGCGACGACGAGCACCAGCACGAGCGCGAGGGAGATCCACGCGGCGCGTCGCCCACGCGGCTGCACCGCCGCCTCGCTCGAATCCCCCATGACCCCATCGTCGGTGTCCGGCTGAGCACTCCGCAAGCCAGGGACAGTCAGCGCTCGGAGCGGACCGGCATGGTCGCTGCCGGCTCCGGCTCGACGAATGCTCCCGCCGCGCGGTCGAGCCGGGCCGCGAGCGCGCGCAGCGCGGCGACGAGCGCTGGCGCGTCGATCACGTCGAACTCGGCGTCGAGCATGCTCAGGTGCAGTGCGAGCATGCCGGGGTCGTCGGATCCCAGCACGAGTTCGCTGCGGTCCGGCCCGCGCTCGGTGATCTCGATCGGGATGAGGATCCGCTGCCTGACATACGCTGCCGAAGCATGCACCACGACTCGCGCGCGGAACCGCCACGTGCCGCGATCGACCCCCCGCGCGACGTGGGCCGCGATGGCATCGTCGGGCGGCGTCGCACGCGGAGAGAAGCGCGGCCCCACGGGAAGTCGCAGTTGAATGCGGTCGACCCGGAACGTCCGCCACCCCGCTCGCTCGCGATCCCATCCGAAGAGGTACCAGCGCCCGTCCCTCGTGACGAGTCGATACGGCTCCACGTCGCGACTGCTCGTCGAGCCGGAATGAGCCTCGTACGAGAAACGCAGTCGCTCGGCATTGCGGCACGCTGCCGCGATCGTGACGAGCACTCCCGGGTCGATGCGTCCGCCGCCTGTCGGGATGGTCAGCGCGGCCACCCGCAGCGACTCGACGCGCTCACGCAGTCGCGACGGCAGCAGTCGCTGCAGCTTGACGAGCGCACGGACGGATGCCTCGCCCATCCCCTCGACTGTCGCCGACGTCGCAGTCCGCAGCGCAATCGCCATCGCGACCGCCTCCTCGTCGTCGAGGAGCATCGGCGGCATCGTGACCGTCTCACCCAGGCGATAGCCGCCGGCGACTCCCGGGCTCGCCTCGACCGGGTAGCCGAGCCTGCGAAGACGATCGATGTCGTTTCGCACGGTTCGCGTCGTCACTTCGAGCCGCTCGGCCAGCGCCGGCCCGGTCCAGTCGCGGCGCACCTGCAGCAGCGAGAGCAAGCGCAGCAGCCGAGCGGAGGTTTCGAGCATGGTCCCACGATCTCACGAATTGCGGAAAGAAGCGTTCCGCATGGGGCCCTAGCCTTGTCGCAGCAAGACGCACCGAACTTCCACGAACGACTCGGCGAGGAGACCTCGATGAACGACATCCAGCCATTCAGCATCGCCGTCGAGGACGCCGACCTCGACGATCTGCGCGATCGGCTCGCCCGCACCCGATGGTCGGACGAGTCACCCGCCGACGGCCGCGAGCGCGGCATCCGTGCAGCTGAACTGCGCGAGCTCGCGGACGCCTGGCGAAGCGACTACGACTGGCGCGCCCACGAGGAACGGCTGAACCGGATTCCGCAGTTCGTCACGGAGATCGACGGTCAGCGCGTCCACTTCCTGCACGCCCGTTGCGACCGCGAAGACGCGCCCGCGTTGCTGCTCACGCACGGATTCCCGAGCTCCAATGTGGAGTTCGCGCGGCTCGTCGACCTGCTGACCGATCCGTCGAACGGTCCAGCGTTCCACGTCGTCGCGCCGTCGCTGCCCGGCTACGGATTCTCGACGCCGCTCTCCGGCGCCGGCTGGTCGATGGGCAGGATCGCCGACGCGTGGATCGAACTCATGCGCCGTTTGGGATACAGGCGGTATGGCGTGCACGGTGGCGACATCGGCGCCGGTGTATCGGGCATGGTCGCGAGCCGTGATCCCGAGCATGTCGTCGGGATCCACGTCGTGACCGACCCGATGACCGCGGCGAGCGCGGCGACCTTCATCCCGGGAATGGCTGACAGCCTGGATGCCTCGGATCCGATCGATCAGCTCATCCTCGAGCGGATGGCCGCTTTCCGCAACGACGCCTCTGGCTACCTCGCCATCCAGAACACGCGCCCGCAGACGATCGGCTACGGGCTGACGGACTCGCCGACGTTCCTGCTCGCATGGATCGTCGAGAAGCTCCAGGAGTGGACGGATGTCGACCTCGACCCTGAGCTGATCCTGACCCTCGTCTCCGTGGCCTGGTTCGGCCGAGCCGGCGCTTCGGCCGCGCACACGCTCTACGACCAGGCCCACTCGAGCGAGTGGGGCGGACCGGTGACCGTCCCGCAGTCCTTCACGGTCTTCGGTGCGGACGAGACCGTTCGCAGGGTGATGCGCTCGCCCGAGGACGCGCGCTGGGTCGAGTTCGGAAACGGGCAGCACTTTCCCGCGATGGAACTGCCCGAGGTGCTCGCCGAAGACGTGCAGGCGTTCTTCGGTCCGCTCCGCTGATTCCGTCCTCGCGGGATCGTCACGCCCTCGACAGGACGGTTGACGTGAAGAAAGGGCCGGCCTTGCGGCCGACCCTTTCTTCAACTGTCGGGATGACAGGATTTGAACCTGCGACCCCTTGACCCCCAGTCAAGTGCGCTACCAAGCTGCGCCACATCCCGATGCCCGTGCCTGAGCGCGGACAACTCACCCATCGTACCCGAGCGCCGCAATGGGCGCGAACGCGGAGCGCTCCTCGAGACTCATCCACAGGCTGTTCGAACGTGCCGACCGCCGTACTTACAATTTCCCCTGAACATTCGTCAACATCCTGACGAGTGCCGCACTTGACTGGGGAAAGTCACATCTCGATGACGAATGTCTTCGTGCCGTCCGCGACGGCATTTCATCCATCCACCGATCCATCAGCGACCAGGTCGCACAGACGCACCTTCGCAGCAGTGGTCACCGTCCTTGCTCTCGTCTTCGCACCGTTGGTCGCGTCACCCGCAGCCTTCGCGGACGACGTCGATGCGGTGTCGGTGACTGCACCGGCAACGTCGTCGCTGACCGGCGATCTGCGCGTCGGCTCGACGGTCGCCGTCCAGACCGGGCCGTGGACTCCCGAGTCTGCAACTCTGGCGTACGCGTGGTGGCAATCGTCCGCCGCCTATGTCGCACCCGTCGACGGTGTCGACCAGAACCCAGGGGCCACGGTCATCGACGGTGCTGCGAGCGAGAGCCTGACCATCGGTCCCGAGCTGAACGGCCGATACGTGTGGGCTGTCGTGACCGGTTCCGCCGACGGACTCACCCCGGCGAGCATCGTAGTGGGCGGCGCGACTCCCGTCGCGGCGGGCGTGCTGACGGGAGTCCCGGCGGTGTCGATCGCAGGATCGGGCCTGCTCGGTGCGACGCTCACCGCAACGCTCTCGGCGGCAGTCCCCGCCGGCGTCACAGCGACCTACCGCTGGCAGCGCAACGGGGTGGCCATCAGCGGGGCAACCGCTGCGACGTACACCGTGGCGATCGAGGATGTCTCGACATCCATCACCGTGGTCGTGGAGTTCGCCGCGCCTGGCTTCACGACGCAGACCGCCACGAGCGGTGCGCTCGCTGTGACGGCGCAGCCGGTCACCGACGCGCCGACGCCGACCCTTTCGGGCACTGTGCGCGTCGACAGTGTCGTGACGGCACAGCCCGGCGCATGGCCGGCCGACACCACGTTCACCTACCGATGGAGGTTCATCGACAGCAAGGGTGTCGTCACCTACTCGAAGTCCACGGCACAGTCCTACACACCGACGGCGTCGACGCTCGGCAAGAAGCTCAGCGTGGAGGTGACGGGCACCACTCCCGGGCACCTGCCGACGATACGCAGAAACGCGAGTGCGACCATCGCACCGGGTGTCTTCCAGACGGCGCCCGCGCCTGTCGTCAGCGGTGCCAAGCAGGTCGGCAGCACCCTGACGGCAGCCGCCGGCACCTGGGCACCCGCAGCGACACTGACCTACCAGTGGAAGCGCAGCGGCGCCGCCATCTCGGGTGCGACCAAGTCGACCTACCAGCTCACGACGAGCGATGCAGGCAAGACGATGACCGTGACGGTGACGGCCAAGCGCACGTCATACACGACCGCGACGCGCACCAGCGTTCCGACGACGACCGTCCTGAAGCCCTTCGCCGGCGTCACGACGCCGAAGATCGTCGGTGCGGCACGTGGCGGTGTCACGCTGAGCGTTTCGATGCCGACGTGGTCGCCGACGCCCACGCTCAGCTACCAGTGGAAGCGGGGCGGTGTCGCCATCGCCGGAGCGACAGCGTCGACATTCCGACTCACATCGAGGGACGTCGGAAGCACCATCACCGTCACCGTCACAGGTGAGCGATCCGGCTACACGACGCGCGCGGTCACGAGTGCGGCGACAGCGAAGGTGGTCCCTGCCAACACGATCACCCGGGACGGCCTGTACGAGGTCGGCAAGCACATCGCGCCGGGAACCTACGTCGCGACAGGCGGCAACAACTGCTGGTTCGAACGCCGCTCCGATGCGAACGTCGGAGTTGAGGCCGGTGCGCTCGGCTGGCAGTACTTCTACAGCGCCGGCTACGGCGGGCAGAAGGTCGTGACGATCAAGTCGACCGACAAGTACTTCTACACGGAGGGTTGTGGCGTATGGAAGCTGCCGGCGACCAGCGTGAAGACCGCCGTCGCAGACGGTACCTGGATCGTCGGCAAGGATGTGAGCCCCGGCATCTGGCAGGTCTCCGGGCCCTTCGCGAGCGATCGGTGCAAGGTCGTCTTCCACAGCTCGTTCACCGGCATCGCCGACGTCGACGTGATCGAGAGCCTCTATGTGGATGCTGTGGGTGACCGGTACTACATCTTCGTGACCGACAAGGGCTTCACCTCGGACGGATGCGGAACGTGGAAGCGCATCGGCAACCTCCCCTGACTCGGCTCCTGAACTGAGGCGAGGTGTGCGGCGGTCCTTCTGGGCCGTCGCACACCTCTTCGTCGTTGCCGATGTCGGATCCCCGGCCTAGCGTCGAACCATGCCGACCATCACCATCGAACCTGCGACGGCCGAGAGATTCGACGACGCACAGCACGCGCTCACGGGCGGCGGCGACGGCAGTTCGTGCCAGTGCGCGTGGTGGACCATCACGAACGCCGACTTCCAGCGGACCACGCGCGACCAGAAGAAGGCGCTCCTGCACGACGAGATGGATGTCGCGCCGCCGCCCGCTCTCATCGCCTACGTCGATGGCGAGGCCGCCGGATGGATCCGCGTGGGTCCTCGCACCCGGCAGCAGCGGCTGGCACGAACGAAGGAGTTCATCGCGTACTCCGAAGAGCCATGGGAGGACGGCGACGTCTGGGCGGTGACGTGCTTCGTCGTCCGGCGAGAGCATCGCGGCGAAGGCCTCAGCGCGCGCCTTCTCGACGCGGCCATCGACTTCTCCCGTTCGAATGGCGCCCGGCTCCTCGAGGGTTATCCGACTGAGCCGATCGACGCCTCAGGCAAGAAGAGGTCCTCCAACTCGCTCTTCCGGGGGGTCGTGTCCACGTTCGAGAATGCCGGTTTTCACGAGGTCGCCCGGCCCAAGCCGGATCGCGCGATCGTCGCACTCGATCTGACCGCGTAGCCTCCACAGGGCGCCCGGTCCGGCCTGCCGAACGTGCGACGATGATGGTGTCGTGCGCTCGATGAGGAGGACCATGCACCGGCTCTGGATCGGGTTCATCCCCTTCGCCGTCGTCTCGGTCCTTCACGTCGGCGCCCTCTCGCTCGAGGCTGTCGCGATCGCAGCCCCGACGAAGCTCCTCCTGATGCCGTTGCTTGCCGTCGCCGTGCTCTGGGGTGGATGCGGCTCTCGCTGGGGCACGACCTTTGCCCTCCTGTTCACTGCGATCGCGCTCTCGTGGCTCGGGGACGGCGCCGACACCTTCTTCCCTGCGGCGCCCACCATTCCGACGATGCTGGTTTGCTTCGGCCTCGCTCACCTGTGTTACATCTGGCTGTTCTGGCGCATCCTCTCGGTGCGGCCGGTTCCGCCCTGGGCCGTCGTGTACGGACTCTGGTGGGGCCTGTTGCTCGCGGTGCTGTGGCCGGCGCTCGGCGGTCTGCTCATCTCCGTCGCGATCTACGGTCTGGTCCTCGGGGGGACGGCGGTTGCGGCATCTCGCTGCCACCCCCTCATCGCCGTGGGCGGGGCGTTCTTCCTCGCCTCTGACACGATCCTCGCGTTCGAGATCTTCACGCCCGCGGCTGCCCCGCCCTGGTCGAGCCCGGTGATCATGCTCGCGTACTGTCTCGGGCAGGGACTCATCGCGGCGGGCGTCATCGTGGCCGACCGGTTGCGAAGGTCCGCTGCCAGCACCGAAATGGCGGAGGTCGCGCCATGATGGAGAGTTCGGCTCGCGTCGACGCGTGGCTGTGGGCGGTCCGCGTGTACAAGACGCGCTCCGCGGCCACGACCGCATGCCGCGCCGGGCATGTACGGGTCAACGGCGACCGTGCGAAGGCCGCCCAGCCGGTGCGCCCAGGCGACGAGCTCCGCGTGCGCATCTCGGGCTTCGACCGGATCCTCGTCGTGCGTCAGCCGATCTCGAAGCGTGTCGGCGCCGTGCAGGCGGCTGCGGCTCTCGATGACCAGACCCCTCCCCCGCCGCCGCGCGAGCTGACCGCGTTCGTGCCTATTCGTGACCGCGGCGCGGGACGACCTACCAAGCGCGAACGTCGCGACATCGACAGGCTCCGCGGTCGCGAGGAGTGAGCGGGAGCGAGAGCGACCTCGACCTATCGATCAGCCGAGAAGCTCCGTCAACCAGCGGGCGCCGCGGACGGCGGCTCCGGCATCCGTCACCCGATCGGCGAGTCCGCGATCGCTCGTCACCACCGTGACCGTGCGCGCTGCGGCCACCAGCCGCACCGCCTCGGCGAGGATCGCGTCATCGCCTGATCCCGGCGCGGCGACCACGTCGACGCTCGACGCATCGGTCCCTGCCCGCCGCGCCTGGCCCTCGACGACGGCGACCCACTCGGGGTACCAGCGGTGCTCGGACAGCGCGAGCGCATCGGCCCGTATCCCGCTCACCGCGAGATCGGAGATCCGTGCGATGAGCCGATCGGCGGCACCGGCGCGGTCGCGCCACCAGCCGTCCGGGGTCGACCCCATGACGTTGGCGACATCCACCACGACAGCCGGACGGATGCCGAGCACCGCACGCAGCTGTTCCCACGATGATGCGAAGCCCGGGTGAAGCGGTCGATCATCGATCGCATCCGCAGGCACCCACGCGAGCTCGTGACTTTCAGGATCGCTGATCGTGGGCTCGAACGGTGTGGTCACGTCGCCCACGAGCGTCGTGTAGCTCCAGTAGCCGAGGTCGAAGACACTGAGCAGACGTGGCCGGATCGCGCCTCTCGGCACTCCGGCCTCTTCTGCGGCCTCACGCAGAGCGGCATCGCTCGCCGATTCCCCCTGGTGCCGGGCGCCGCCCGGCAGTGCCCAGGTGTCACCGAAATGACTCCACGACACGCGATGCTGCAGGAGTATGCCGCGATGGGGATCGAGCGCGAGAAGACCAGCGGCGCCGAACCTGCCCCAGTACCGCTCCCCCGTCGGCGCCTCGACCCACGCGTCGCCGGGGTTGCGTGGTCCGAGCGGACGCCGCGGCCCTCCGGGTACGGGCGGCTCGATGGTCACCCGCTCAGCCTGTCACACCGCGCAGTCCACGGACTCCGGATCGGCCCCGGTGCCGTCATCCGGCGTCTCGCGAGAATAGGGGCATGGACTACGAACTCGATGACGACCCTGCGCGCATCCAACCCGACGTGGTGTGGGCCTACCTGTCGACCGATGCGTATTGGGGACGCTGGCGCACGCGTGTCGACATCGAAGCCCAGCTCGCCTCGGCGTGGCGGGTCGTCGGCGCGTATCGCGCCGATACCGGCGCGCAGGTCGGGTTCGCACGAGCGTCGTCGGACGGCATTGGATTCGCCTATCTCGCGGACGTCTTCGTGCTGCCCGAGCACCGCGGGCACGCGCTGGGCAAGCAGCTGATTCAGCGAATGATCGACGACGGTCCCGGCCGCGACTTCCGCTGGGTGCTCTTCACCGCCGACGCGCACGGGCTTTACGAGCAGTTCGGCTTCGGCGCCCCCGATGCCACAGCGATGATCCGGCCCAGCCGTCAGGGCTGATCCTATGGCGCCGGGCAGCACCGAGATCCCGCCATGTCCCACTTTCCCCCGCCTCCCGGCTAACTAACCGGGGGAAAGCGGGACACGAAGCGTGAAGAGTGGGACATCTTGCCACAGACCGACCCTTTCCCCCGTCTCAGGCTGAGCCGGTGCCTGCGACCGGGGATCAGCCCGGCCGGCAGCACCGAGATCAGCGCTGCCGCTTCTCGCGGACGCGCATGTTGATGACGATGGGAGTGCCCTCGAAGCTGTACAGCTCGCGCAGGCGGCGCTGGATGAACCGGCGATACCCGGGATCGAGGAACCCGGTCGTGAAGAGCACGAAAGTGGGCGGGCGTGTCGACGCTTGCGTGCCGAACAGGATGCGCGGCTGCTTGCCGCCCCGCAGCGGATGCGGGTGCTCGGCCACAAGCTCGGAGAGGAAGGCGTTGAACTTGCCGGTCGGGATGCGGCGGTCCCACGACTCCAGCGCGAGGTCGAGTGCCGGCACGAGCCGCTCGAGGTGCCGACCGGTGCGCGCTGAGATGTTGACGCGCGGCGCCCACGCGACGTGCGCGAGGTCCTGCTCGATCTCGCGTTCGAGGTAGCGACGACGATCCTGGTTCTCGAGATCCGCATCGTTCAGCCGGTCCCACTTGTTGAAAGCGAGCACGAGTGCGCGTCCCGACTCCAGCACGAGGTCGATGATGCGCACATCCTGCTCGGAGATCGACTCCGAGACGTCGATCACGACGACGGCGACCTCGGCCTTCTCGAGAGCGGCGGACGTGCGCAACGAGGCGTAGAAGTCGGCGCCCTGCTGCAGGTGCACACGACGACGGATGCCGGCAGTGTCGACGAATCGCCACATCCGGCCACCGAGTTCGACGATCTCGTCGACGGGATCGCGTGTGGTCCCGGCGAGTTCGTTGACGACCACTCGCTCCTCGCCCGCCGCCCGGTTGAGCAGCGACGACTTGCCGACGTTCGGCCGGCCCAGGATGGCGACACGGCGAGGTCCGCCGATCTCCTGCTTCGCGACCGCCGACACATCGGGCAGCACCTTCATGATCTCGTCGAGAAGGTCGGCCACCCCACGGCCGTGGATCGCCGAGACCGGGTGCGGCTCGCCGAGCCCCAGGTTCCACAGGGCGGCGGCTTCAGGTTCATGCCGCGCGTCGTCGATCTTGTTCGCGACGAGGAAGACGGGCTTTCCGCTCTTGCGCAGGAGCCGCACCACGTGCTCGTCGGTGGACGTCGCGCCCACCATCGCGTCGACCACGAAGAGCACGACGTCACAGAGGTCGATCGCGACCTCCGCCTGCGCGGCGACAGATCGGTCGATGCCCTTCGCGTCGGGCTCCCATCCGCCGGTGTCGACGAGCGAGAACTTCCGGTCCATCCACTCCGCCTTGTACGTGACGCGGTCACGCGTCACGCCGGGGGTGTCTTCGACGACGGCTTCGCGGCGGCCGAGGATCCGGTTCACGAGCGCGGACTTGCCGACGTTCGGTCGCCCCACGATCGCGACGACCGGCAACGCCGGCGAGTAGAAGATGCCGTCCTCGCCGAGTTCGACGCCCGAGAGGAGCTCGGCGTCCTCGTCGTCGAGCTCGTAATCGGCGAGTCCGGCGCGCAGCGACGCGGCCCGCTGCTCGGCAAGCTCCTCGTCGAGGTCGGCGAGCTTCGCTTCGAGGTGGTCGGGACCGCCCTCGTACTCTTCGGTGTCGCGGTCCTCAGCGGACATCAGGGGCTCCTGTCGGGGCAGACACGACCGTGCGGATGACGCCGAGCACGGCGTCCACGGTCTGTTCGAAATCAAGGTCGGTGGAGTCGACGACGGTGACCCCAGGCGCCGCGGTGAGGAAGTCGACCACAGCGGAGTCGGACGCGTCGCGGCGTCGCAGCGCATCGGCGACAGTCGCGGCATCCTGTGTCACCAGCTCTTTGCTGCGACGCGCCGCGCGCACCTCGGGCGCCGCGGTCAAGAGGATCCTCGCGGGGGCGTCCGGCGCGACGACAGTGGTGATGTCCCTGCCCTCGACGACGACGCCAGGGCGTCCGGATGCCGCCACGAGCGCGCGGAAGAGCCGGTTGACCGATTCGCGAACGGCGGGCACGCGCGCAACGCCGCTCACCGCATCCGTCACTCGCACCTCGCGGATCGCGGAGGTGACATCGGTCGAGCCGACACGGACCCAGAAGTCGTCGGGGTCGAGCGAGATCGCGTAGTCGAAGTCAGTCGCGAGGGCTTCGACGGATGCCGCATCCGCCGTGTCGACGCCGCGCTCGAGCGCGAACCATGCCAGCGCGCGATACGCCGCGCCCGTGTCGAGGAAGCCGTAGCCGAGGCGTCGCGCGACCTGCTTGGACACGCTGGACTTGCCGCTTCCGGCCGGACCGTCGATCGCGACGACGATGGGGTTTTCGGTCGCACCGGTCCCTGAGCGTGTCGAAGGGGTCGAGGGGTCAGTCATTGGTGGTGCTCGCAATCTTCCAGCCGCGGGCTTCGAGTCCGTCTACGGCGCGACGCACGGCGCCGGGCACCACGCTGATCTCGGCGAGGCCGAACTGTGCGCCGGGAGAGTGCTCCAGCCGGAAATCCTCGACGTTGACCTCGAGCTCGCCGAGGTCGCCGAACAGCCGTCCGAGCTGTCCGGGGGTGTCGTCGACCATGACGACGACCTGGTCGAACCGGCGGTTCTGGCCGTGCTTGCCGGGCAGGCGCTCGACGCCGTCGTTGCCCCGGCGGATCGTGTCGGCGACCGCCCGACGCGAGCCCGGTGCCTCAGGGGCACGCAGCGCATCGGCGACAGTCGACAGGTCGTCGGCGAGGGCGTCGAGCACGTCGACGACGGGCGCCGCGTTGGCTCCGAGGATCTGGACCCACAGTTCGGGGGCGGATGCCGCGATCCGCGTCGTATCGCGCACACCCTGCCCGGCCAGTCGCAGCGAGCCATCGGGGGCATCGACGAAGCGGCCGGCCAGCAGGCTGGCGACCAGCTGCGGCACGTGCGACACGAGGGCGACCGCCCGATCGTGATCTTCGGGCGTCATCTCGAGCGGCGTCGCACCCAGGTCGAGGGCGAGACCCTCGACGAGCGCGAGATCGGCGGCTGGGGTGTCCTCGTCGCGGCAGACGACCCAGGGACGACCGACGAAGATGTCGGCGCGAGCCGAGATCGCTCCGCCGCGTTCGCGTCCGGCCAGCGGATGCGACCCGATGTAGTGGGTGAGGTCGACGCCGCGCTCGCGAAGAGTCCGCAGCGGCTCGAGCTTGACGCTCGCGACATCCGTCACGACCGCGTTCGGGTGCTGTGCGAGCTCGCGCTCGATGACATCGGCGGTGACATCCGGCGGAACGGCGACGACGATGAGCGACGGATCGTCTGCAGCGGCGGCGAGGCGGCCGGCACCGTAGTCGACCGCGAGGCGCAGTTGAGCAGGCGACGTGTCGTCGAGGGCCACGTCGATGTCGAGCGCTGTGAGCGCGTGGCCGATGCTCGAGCCGAGCAGGCCCGCGCCGACGATGCGCACTGTGCCTTGGACGCGGGAGGCGAGGGTCGACTCGGCGGCGCGGTCTCGCTCGCCGCGGACGCGCGGCGCTGCCGAGTGATCGGTCACTATGTCTCCTGGTCGCTCCCCGCCGAATGCGGGTCGTCGTCGCGGCGCGGTTCCTGATCCTGTGGAAGGACCTGCGACGGGCCGCTCGGGGCCGGGCGCGCCAGTGTCAGCAGGGCGCCCCGCTCCACTTTAGTCAATTCGCGTGCCCGCCCAGCTGGCAGGGTTCCCAGGTGCAAGGGGCCGAACTGGCGGCGCACGAGATCGACGACCGGATGTCCCACGGCATCCATCATTCGACGCACGATCCGGTTGCGGCCGGAATGCAGGGTGAGCTCGATGAGCGAGCCCCCACCATCCGTCGAGCTCGAGAGCAGTCGCGCCTTATCGGCCGCGATCGCACCGTCCTCGAGCTCGATGCCGCGGGTCAGCGTCGCGATGGTCTGCGCCGTCACCCGGCCGTCGACCTTCGCGATGTACACCTTGGTGACTCCGAAGGACGGATGCGCGAGCACGTGCGAGAGCTCGCCGTCGTTGGTGAGGAGGAGCAGGCCGCTGGTCTCGGCATCGAGGCGTCCCACGTTGAAGAGCCGCTCGGGCCACTCGTTTGTGAACCGCTGCAGATCGGGACGACCGCGCTCGTCGCGCATCGTGCTGAACACACCCGTGGGCTTGTTGAGCATGACGTACCGCTTCGACGGATCGAGCTGGATTGCGGTGCCGTCGACATCGACGAGGTCTGTCGTCGGATCGATCCGCGAGCCGAGCTCGGTCACGACCTCGCCGTTGACCCGTACACGTCCCTCGACGATGAGGTTCTCGGCGACTCGGCGAGAGGCGACCCCGGCATTGGCGAGCACCTTCTGGAGCCGGATGCCGTCGGTCGACCGCTCGCCGTCACCGGGCTCGTCTGCGGCTCCGGCCCCTGAACCTGTTGCAGGGCTCATCGCCGCATCCCGTCGTCGAAACCACCGGCGCCGCTCACTTCGTCCGCGCCGTCGAGCAGCGGCGAGATGTGCGGCAGCTCGTCGAGCGAGTTGATGCCCAGATTCACCAGCAGCGCATCCGTGGTGCCGTAGTGGATGGCGCCGGTCTCGGCATCCGTGAAGAGCTCCGTGATGAGCCCGCGTGACAGGAGCGTGCGCACCACCGAATCCACGTTCACGGCGCGGATCGATGCGACCTGGCCGCGCGTGACAGGCTGTTTGTAGGCGATCACGGCGAGGGTCTCGAGCGCCGCCTGCGACAGCCGCGACGGAGCCTGCGAGTTCGCACGTACAGCCGCCAGCCGCCGCCCACCTCACGCAGCTCGAAACCGCGGCGAGGACCGCCGGTGAGCCCGTCGTAGTCTTCGACGAGCCCTTCGATCGCCTGACGCACGGCCGGCACGGGAGCCGCGACGGCAGCGGCGAGACTCACAAGGCTCTGCGGCTCGTCGAGGATGAGGAGGATCGCTTCGAGCCGTCGAGCGACCTCCGGCACGGGCGTCGGCTGGGCACGCTCGGCGACAGGCGGCTCGACGAGCTCCGCGCCAACGGATTCGGCGTCATCGGTCATAGTCGGCTCCCAGAGTCGCGAGGTTCTCATCGGACCAGCGCTGCGCGGTCCATCGGAGGGTGAGCTCGCCGAGCGGCTC
Organism: Microbacterium pumilum; assembly: GCF_039530225.1. Lineage (NCBI taxonomy): Bacteria > Bacillati > Actinomycetota > Actinomycetes > Micrococcales > Microbacteriaceae > Microbacterium > Microbacterium pumilum. The sequence continues at coordinate 2,465,391 of NZ_BAAAOH010000001.1, read as the reverse complement.
GAGCTGCTCGAACGAGAGGGCGGCGTGGCGGTACAGCTCGAGCACCGACAGGAATCTCGCCACGATGACACCCGGCTGGGCGACTCCGGCGACGAGTTCGCGGAAGTTGAGGGTTCCCGCATCGCGCAGCAGCGTCACGACGATGGCCGCCTGCTCGCGGATGCTGACGAGCGGCGCATGAAGATGGTCGAGACCGACGTGGGGAATCTCCTTCGGCGTCAATGCGAGTAGCCCCAGCGCCGCGAAGTCGTCCGCGGTCAGGGTCCACACGAGCTCGGGCACGGCCTTGCGGTACTTCTCGTCGAGCCGCACGCTGCGCGTGTGGCGGCGATCCTCCCGCTGCAGGCACCGGGCGAACCACGCGGACACCTCTTTGAAGGCGCGGTACTGCAGCAGCCGCGCGAACAGAAGATCGCGCGCCTCGAGCAGCGCGACGGACTCGGCGTCCACGAGCTCGCCCTGCGGCAGCAGCCCCGCGACCTTCATGTCGAGCAGGGTGGCGGCGACCACGAGGAATTCGGATGCCTGATCGAGCTCTTCGTCAGGGCCGAGCAGCCGGAGGTAGGCGATGAACTCGTCGGTCACCTTCGACAGCGACACCTCGGTGATGTCGAGCTCGTGCTTCGAGATGAGGGTCAGCAGCAGGTCGAACGGACCGTCGAACACGCCGAGTGAGACGCGGAATCCGTCGCCCGCCTCTTCGAGGGGCTCGGTGACCGGAAGGTCGCGTTCGTCAGGCGACGGCGCCACGGGCGACCAGCTCCCGCGCCAGCCGCAGGTAGGCCTGGGCGGCGGCGTGCTCGGGCGCGAACTCGGTGATGGGCATGCCGGAGACCGAGGCATCCGGGAACTTCACAGTGCGACCGATCACGGTCTCGAGCACGTCGTCTCCGAACGCGTCGACCACTCTCTCGAGCACCTCGCGCGAGTGCAGCGTGCGCGCGTCGAACATCGTCGCGAGCACGCCATCGAGTGTGATCGTCGGGTTCAGCCGGTCGCGCACCTTGTCGATGGTCTCGATCAGCATGGCGACTCCGCGTAGCGCGAAGAACTCGCACTCGAGCGGCACGATGACGCCGTGGCTCGCCGTCAGGGCGTTCACCGTCAGCAGCCCGAGCGACGGCTGGCAGTCGATCAGCACCACGTCGTAGTCGGCGCTCACCCCACGCAATGCGCGTGAGAGTGACTGCTCGCGGGCGACCTCGTTGACGAGATGCACCTCGGCCGCCGAGAGATCGATGTTCGCGGGGATCACATCGAGATTCTCGACGCGCGAGTGGACTACGACCTCTTTCGGATCGCGCTTGCTGTCGAGCAGCAGGTCGTAGATGGTCGGGATCTCGTGAGTCTGGATGCCGAGCCCGGCCGACATCGCGCCCTGCGGGTCGAAGTCCACGGCGAGCACCTTGCGCCCGTAGGCCGCGAGCGCCGCCGCCAGATTGATGGTCGTCGTCGTCTTGCCGACGCCGCCCTTCTGGTTGCACAGCGAGATGATGCGAGCCGGCCCGTGACCGTCGAGCTTGGGCGGCGTCGGGAAGCCGTGATACGGGCGTCCAGTCGGCCCCATCGGGGTCTCGTCATCTGAGGTCGTCGTCGCGCCCCGTTTGCTGACCGCCACTGACTCTCCTTGATTCACCTTGCCGTGCCCCGATTCTATCCACCAGCAGGGCGGTCCCCCGGGAGCATCAGCCCCCTCCGCCAGGAATCGGCGACCCTGTTTCGGATATCACCGGGCGCGCGGGTGCGAGGTCGCGTAGACGTCGCGCAGGGCGTCGACCGAGACGTGCGTGTAGATCTGCGTCGTGGCGACCGAGGCGTGACCGAGAAGCTCCTGCACGACCCGCACATCGGCACCGCCCTGCAGCAGGTGGGTGGCGAACGAGTGCCGCATGGTGTGCGGAGACACGTGCGCTGTGAGACCGGCCCGCTCCGCGGCATCCCGGATCACGAGCCACGCGCTCTGGCGCGACAACGGTGCGCCGCGCGAGCCGAGAAAAAGCCGAGGCGTGGCCCTTCCCCGACGCGACAGCTCGGGACGAGCCCGCGTCAAGTAGGCGTCGATCGCGGCGCGAGCGTACGAGCCGACGGGCACGATCCGCTCCTTCGATCCCTTGCCACGCACCCGCAGCACATCACCGTGCGCCAGATCGTCGACATCGAGCTGCACCACCTCGGACACGCGGGCCCCTGTCGCATAGAGCAGCTCGAGAAGCGCCCGGTCGCGGAGGCCCTGTGGGGAATCACGGTCGGGGGCGTCGAGCAGCCGCTCCACCTGGTCGATCGTCAACGCCTTCGGCAGCCGCTGCGCCTGCTTGGGCGGCCGGAGCCGCGTCGACGGATCGGCCGGCTCGATTCCCTCACGCGCGAGGAACCTATGCAGACCGCGCACCGACGACTGCAGTCTCGCGAGACTGGATGCCGCAACGGGCGGCTGCGCCGATGCCCGGTCCGCGGCGAACTCCGCGATCAGCTCGGGTGTGACATCGCCCGTTTCCATCACGCCGCGCCGATCGAGCCAGGCGACGTAGCCGACGAGGTCGTGTCGGTAGGCGGCAACGGTGTGGTCCGACAGGCCGCGCTCGATCGAGATGTGCCGCAGGTAGGCGTCGACCGCCCGATCGAGCCGCATGTCAGTCTCCTCTGGGGCTCCGCCCCGAACTCGCGGCTCGCTGACGCACGCTCCCCGCCGCTCCTGCGGCACGGCGCAGGCGCTCGGCCGCAGCCAGCACACCCGTCGCGAGGATGCCGTTGCGCAGGCGTCCTTCCAGGACCCCGGTGACGGCATCCTCCAACGGAATCCATTCGATGCGGATGTCGGCTTCCTCGGCCTCGCGCGCATGCGCACGGCCGACGGGCGAGAGTCCAGTGGCGAGGAAGAGGTGAACGACCTCGTCGTTGCCCCCGGGAGTCGTGAAGATGCTCACCAGGGGCCGCCAGTCGGCCGCGACGAGGTCAGCCTCTTCCATGAGCTCGCGCTGGGCGGTCTCGAGAGGCGACTCCCCCGCGATGTCGAGCAGCCCCGCAGGGATCTCCCAATCCCGATGACGGATGGGATGCCGGTACTGCTGGATGAGCAGCACCTTTCCGTCGTCATCCATCGCCACGATCGCCGAGGCACCCGGGTGATCGACGTATTGCCGCACGATCTCGCCGTCGCCGTAGCGCACGGTGTCGCTGCGGACATCCCACACCCGCCCCTGGTAGACGAGATCGCTGTCCACGACCTCTGCGTCGACGAGCTCGTCGCGGAGCGCTTCGACATGCTCAGCGACCTCTTCGACAGGCTCAGCGACCTCTTCGACAGGCTCGGGGACCACCGGGTCAGCCATTCTCGACGTCGAAGAGCTCGCTCGAACTGTGGCGCTCGATCGCGGCGCCGACGAGCCCGCGGAACAGCGGATGGGGATCCGTCGGCCGCGAGCGCAGCTCCGGGTGCGCCTGCGTGGCTATGTAGTACGGGTGGACGTCGCGCGGCAGCTCGACGTATTCGACGAGGTTGCGGTCGGGCGACAGACCCGAGAAGACGAGTCCCGCCTCGGCGATGCGGTCACGGTAGCGGTTGTTGACCTCGTAGCGGTGCCGGTGCCGCTCTTCCACGAGGCCCGAGCCGTAGAGCTCCGCGGCGAGCGAGCCCTCGGCGAGCTCCGCCGGGTACAGGCCCAGACGCATCGTGCCGCCCAGGTCTCCGTGGTCGAGGATGTCGACCTGCTCGGCCATCGTCGCGATCACCGGGAACTCGGTGTCGGGGTCGAACTCGCTCGACGACGCTCCCTCGAGCCCTGCGACGTGGCGAGCGTACTCGATCACCATGCACTGCAGGCCGAGACACAGGCCGAGAGCGGGGATGCCCTGCTCGCGCGCGAAGCGCAGCGCGCCGACCTTGCCTTCGATGCCACGGATGCCGAACCCGCCGGGCACGACGATCCCGTCGACCTCTCCCAACGCCCTGGCCGCGCCTTCCGGCGTCTCGCACGCGTCCGAGGGGATCCACCGGATCTTGACCTGGGTCTCCTGCGCGAACCCACCGGCCTTGAGCGCCTCGGTCACGGAGAGATACGCGTCGGGCAGGTCGATGTACTTGCCGACGAGGCCGATCGTCACGTCGTGCTTGGGGTTGTGGACGGCCTTGAGCACGCGCTCCCACCGCGACCAGTCGACCTCCGCGGCCTGCGAGAGCCCCAGCGTGCGCACGATGTACTCGTCGAGGCCCTGCTCGTTGAGCATCGAGGGGATGTCGTAGATGCTCGGCACGTCGACGGCGTTGACGACGGCGCCCTCGTCGACGTCGCACATCAGCGCGATCTTGCGCTTGTTCGCCTCGGTGACCGGCCGGTCACTGCGCAGCACGAGCGCGTCAGGCTGGATGCCGATGGACCGGAGTGTCGCGACGGAGTGCTGCGTCGGCTTGGTCTTCTGCTCGCCGGAGGCGCCCATGAACGGAACCAGCGACACGTGGACGAAGAACACGTTGCCACGACCGAGCTCGTGGCGAATCTGGCGCGCGGACTCGATGAACGGCTGCGATTCGATGTCACCGACGGTGCCGCCGATCTCGGTGATGATGACATCCGGTCGCGGCTCTTCGGAGGCCTGCAGCCGCATCCGCCGCTTGATCTCGTCGGTGATGTGCGGGATCACCTGCACGGTGTCGCCCAGGTACTCGCCGCGCCGCTCACGGGCGATCACCTGCGAGTAGATCTGACCCGTGGTCACGTTGGCGGCCTGACTGAGGTCGATGTCGAGGAAGCGCTCGTAGTGTCCGATGTCGAGATCGGTCTCGGCGCCGTCATCCGTCACGAAGACCTCGCCGTGCTGGAACGGGTTCATCGTGCCCGGATCGACGTTCAGATACGGGTCGAGCTTCTGCATCACGACGCGCAGACCCCGCGCGGTGAGCAGGTTGCCGAGGCTCGCGGCGGTCAGGCCCTTCCCCAACGAGGAAACGACACCCCCGGTCACGAAGATGTGTCTGGTGGTGTCGTACGAAGTTCCCGCGCCTGAAGAAGAAGTCTGCATCACGGGCTTTTATCCTATCTCACGCGCATGGGCGTATCCTGACGCACGCTCCCAGCGAGTCCGGTCAGGCAATCGAGGCGCCCAAGGTCAGCAGTTCGCGGGCGTGGGTCAGCGCCGACGCCGAGTCTGTCAATCCCGACAGCAGCCGGGCCATCTCGGCTTCGCGATCGGGACCTTCGAGGCGACGGACATCGGATGCGGTGACCGAGCCGTCGCTCGCCTTCACGACGGAGAGATGATTGTTGGCGAATGCCGCCACCTGGGCGAGGTGGGTCACGGCGATGACCTGCGAGGCCTCGGCGAGCCGCGCGAGACGGCGCCCGACCTCGATCGCAGCCGCCCCGCCGATGCCGGCGTCGACCTCGTCGAACACGAAGGTGGGGACCGGGTCGGTCGTGGCGATGACGACCTCGATCGCGAGCATCACCCGGCTGAGCTCGCCTCCGGATGCGCCTCGCGAAACGGGTCGCGGATCAGCGCCGCTGTGCGGCGACAGCAGGAAGGCGACGTCGTCGCGGCCCGACGCGGTTTCGGCGCCAGGGCTGACCGCGACGGAGAGACGTGCGTCCGGCATCGCGAGGTCGCGCAGCTCTGCCGTCACGGCCGTGCCGAGGCGCTCAGCGGCACTGGTGCGCGCGGCTGTGAGCGCTTCTGCGGCGCCGTCGAGGACGGATGCCGCAGCATCCCGTTCCCGCGTCAGGCGCTCGACACGATCCCCGTCGTCGTCGAGCTCGGCGAGCCTCGCCGAACCGGTCTCGAGGACCGCGATCGCCTCGCCGAGGCTGCCGTGCACCCGGGCGAGTGCCGTCAGCACGGCCCGGCGCTCTTCGACGGCGGCGAGCTCGTGGGGGCCGGTCTCGTCCAGGTCCGCCAGATAGCCCGCGAGCGCCGCCGCCAGGTCGGCGGTGCGGTACCCCAGGTCGGCTGCGACCGCGGCGAGGTCGGTGAGTGCCGGGTCCGACGCACGCTCGAGGACGCGTCTGGCCTCGGCGAGCAGCGAACCGGCGTCGGGGACTTCGCCGTCTCCGGACAGTGCATCATGCGCCGCCGCGGCCGCGAGGCGCAGCTCTTCGACGTTCGCGAGACGCTCGGCACGTACGGTCAGCTCCGCGTCCTCCCCCGGCTGCGGCGCGGCCTGCTCGATCTCGGCGAGCTGGCTGCGCAGCTGCTCGGCTTCGGCCGCTCGCACGTCGCGATCGGTCGTGAGATCGGTGAGTTCCCGGTCGATCACCCGCCACCGCTCATAGGCATCGCGATAGGTCGCGCGCGCCGACTGAACGTCGTCGCCGCCGAACCGATCGAGTGCGTCGCGCTGGGCCACCGCCGAACGCAGCCGCAGCTGGTCGGACTGGCCGTGCACCACCACAAGTTCGTCGGCGAGATCCGCGAGCACCCCCGCCGGGGCCGCCCGACCGCCGACGGTGGCACGGCCCCGACCCTCGCTCGACACCGATCGCCCCACGAACAGCTCGGCCGTGCCGTCGCCGAGTGGCTCGACGGTTCCCCCGGCCTCACGCACGCGATCGGCGACGGGGCCGTCCTCCGGCACGATCCACACGCCGTCGACCGACGCCTGCGCGGCACCCGAGCGCACCGCGCCCGAATCAGCGCGCTGGCCGAGCAGCATGCCGAGCCCGGTGACGACCATCGTCTTCCCGGCGCCGGTCTCACCCGTGATCGCGGTGAATCCTCGACCGATGTGCAGCGTCGCCTCGGCGATGACGCCCAGGTCTCGCAGCCGCATCTCTTCGATCACGGCTGATCCCCGGGCGCGGTCGCCGGTCCCCGCCAGCCCGTCACGGGAAGCTGGAACTTGCGCACCAGGCGATCGGTGAACGCGGCCGGATGCAGTCGCGCGAGCCGCACCGGACGCTCGGACCGCCGCACCACGACGCGTGCACCGGGCGGGAGGTCGTGCGAGCGCCGGCCGTCGCACCACAGGATGCCGCCGTCGGCCGTTCGCTGGAGAAGCTCGATCGCCACCGCATGGTCGGGCCCGACCACCAGCGGCTTCGCGAACAGCGCGTGGGCCGACAGCGGCACCACGGCGATCGCCTGCACCGTGGGCCAGATCACGGGGCCGCCCGCAGAGAAGTTGTAGGCGGTGGAACCGGTGGGGGTCGAGACGACGATGCCGTCGCACCCGAACGTCGACAGCGGTCGTCCGTCGATCTCCATGACGACCTCGAGCATGCGCTCGCGGCTCGCCTTTTCGACCGTGGCCTCGTTCAGCGCCCAGGTCTCGTACACGACCGCATCGGCGGAGTCCTTGACCCGCACCTGCAGTGCGAGGCGCTCCTCGACGTCGTAGTCGCGCGCGATGACACGTCTGACCGCGTCGTCCATGTCGTCGCGCTCGATCTCGGCGAGGAAGCCGACGTGGCCCATGTTGATGCCGAGCACCGGCGCGGTACCGTCGCGCACGAGCTCGGCAGCCCGAAGGATCGTGCCGTCGCCACCCAGCACGATGGCCAGTTCGATGTCGGCCACCGGCACTTCGCCGAGGGTGGTGACATCCGCCAGCGACGGCCGCACCGCGGCGAGCGCATCGCGGTCATCGGCGGCGAGCACCGGGCGCGCGCCTGCCGCACGCAAGGCACCGACCACACGTTCTGCGGCGACCACCGTGTCGTGACGAAGGGCGTGCGCGACCACGAGGATGCTGCGTTCGACGCGTGTCTCAGGCTGTGTCATTGGCTCCCCGCCAGTCGGTTCACGGTGCTCAACCATTCTGTCGGATTGCTCCCCCGCCCCGGCGCGAGGTGTGCGATGTACTCGCTGTTTCCGTGAGTTCCGGCTATCGGGGAGGAGACGACGCCGCACGTGCCGAGGCCTTCGTCCCACGCCGCCCACAGCACGGTGGCGACGGCATCGGCGCGGAGTGCGGCATCCGCCACCAGACCACCCTTGACCGCGGTGCGACCCACCTCGAACTGCGGTTTGACGAGCAGAATCAGGTCCGCGTCGGATGCCGCGACCGCTCGTGCGGCCGGCAGCACATGCGTGAGCGAGATGAACGAGAGGTCTCCCGTGATCACAGCCGGAGCGGCGGAGATCCCGCTGGCGTCGGCCAGGGACTCCGGAGTCATGTAGCGGACGTTGAACCCCTCGATTGAGATGACGCCGCGGTCGACGCCGACGGATGCCGCGAGCTGGCCGTGACCGACATCCACCGCGATCACGGGTTCCGCGCCGCGCTCGCGCAGCACCTGGGTGAAGCCCCCGGTCGACGCTCCCATGTCGAGCGCCACGCGCCCCGCGACATCGACTCCGAATGCGTCGAGGCCGGTGATGAGCTTGTGTGCTGCCCGGCTCACATAGTGATCGGCCCCGGCGACCTCCAGCACCGCGTGGTCCCCGACCTGCGTCGAGGCCTTCACGACGGGCCGGCCGTCGACGGTCACAAGACCGCCCGCGATCAGGGTCGCCGCGTGGGTGCGCGAACGCGCGAGGCCCCGCTCAGCCAATTCCGCGTCCAGGCGGGGTGTCATCGAGGCGCTGCGGCGCCGGCGGGCCCGGCTTCCAGACGGCGGGCGAGAGTGTCGTGTAGGGCGTCGTAGGCCTCGGCGCGGGTGGCGAGCGGCTGCGCTTCGATGATCTCGAGCTGTGACAGCAGGTCGGCGGCCTCGGCGTCGCGCGTGTCGTCCATGCCCCCAGGATACGGGTGGGGCCGCCCCGCGAGCTGAAGGCCCGCAGCACGGAATGGACTAGGGGCGATGGAACGGATCCGCGTAGAGCTCTGCGGGCACCCGGAATCCGAAGATCGCACGGCCGGTGGACCAGATCGCCGCCGCACCGGCGCGCAGCAGATCGATCGGTCGATCTCCGGTTGCGATGATCTGCACGTCTGGGCCGTCGATCCGCACGGTGGCACCACGAACGCTCGCAGCTGCGTCGTGGAGGCGCACCTCGGGATATGGCTCATGCAGCTCGCGCAGATCGCCGAGGATGAACGTCGGCTGCGACCCGGGGGGCGCCGCGAGAACATGCTTGGGTCGGTCGATCCCGGTGAGCACGAGTGCCGACGGGATCCCCGCGCGATTCGCGCCCAGGATGTCGGTGTCGAGGCGATCACCGAGGAACAGCGGATGCCGCGCCCCGAACCGTGCGACTGCCTCTTCGAAGATCGGCACCTCGGGCTTGCCTGCAACCGTCGCGAGACGACCGATCGCCGTGTGGACAGCGGAGACGAGGGTGCCGTTGCCCGGCGCGATGCCGCGCGCCTGCGGGATCGTCCAGTCGGTGTTTGTTGCGATCCAGGGGATGCCGCCCTCTTTCTCCGGAACCTTCAGAGCGTACGCGGCCTCTGCGAGCTGGAGCCACCCCACTTCGGGGGCGAATCCCTGCACGACCGCGGCCGGAAGGTCATCGGCGCTGCGCGTCACGACGAAGCCCGCCTTTGCCACCTCGCTGACCAGCCCGTCGCCGCCGACGACGAGTACGGTCGCGCCCGGCGGGATCTTCTCGACGAGAAGGCGCATGGCGGCCTGAGGACTGGTGACGACCTCGTCAGGAGCGGTCGCGAGCCCGAGCTCGCTGAGATGCGTGGCAACCGAGGCGTCCGTCCGCGACGCGTTGTTGGTGATGTACGCGAGGGTGCGGCCGGTGCGGGCCTGGTTGAGGCTCTCGACCGCATACGGCAGCGGACCGGCACCCGCGTAGACGACTCCATCCAGGTCGGCGAGGAGTACGTCGACGCCGTCCAGCGGCGCCGACTCACGTCGCCGGCCGAACAATGCCATCAATCGTCCTGCGGCTCGGCCGCGTCCGCGAGGTACTGTTCTTCGACCTCTTCGATCATGATCGTCTCGAGGTCACCGGCACCGCTGGCCGCGTCGAGAGCGTCGGCTGCGACCTCGGCGCGCCGGTGCCACTCCTCTGCCTCGGCCTCGCGACCCAGTTCCTCGAGCACCGTCGCGCGCGCGGCGAAGAGCGCCGGGCTCCATTCGAAAGCGGTATCGGGGTCGAGTTCGGGAATGTCGAGCTCGAGAAGCGCACGATCGGGCTGCCGAAGATCCAGCCGAGCGCCCGACATGGCGATCGCGAGTTCCACCCGGGCAACGGTCGGCAGATCCGTGCGGTCCACCGCGCGCCCGACCTCGAGTGCGCGATCCGGCCGACCGACGCCGCGCTCGCTGTCGACCATCAGCGCGATCTGATCGTCTCGCCCGGAGATGCGACGGTAGGTGCGCAGTTCCCGCAGCGCGAGCGCGAAATCGCCCGTCGCATAGGCCGTGATCGCAAGGGTCTCACGCACGATCGCGATGCGGCCGGCGCGGCGCGATGCCGACATCGCGTGCTGGTGCGCGAGCTCGGGGTCGATCTCGATGAGCTTCGACGCCATCGCAAGGTGGCGCGCCACCCATTCGGCGTTCTCTTTGCTCAAGGTCTTGAGCTCGTTGCGCGCGCTCTGGTTCAGATCGGCGGGAGTGATCTCGTCAGGAAGGAACGGATCGTCGTGGTGAGCACGAACGGGACGGTTCTCTTCGGGTCGCTGACCGTGGTCGGGACGATCCGCTCCGCCTCGTGCCGGACGCTCCGCACCACGACCCCCGTCGCGAGGCGGGTAGGACTTGCGGTCCCCGTCGCGAGGCGGGTAGGACTTGCGGTCCCCGTCGCGAGCGGCGTAAGGCTTCTTGCCGTCTCGTGCTGCATACGGCTTGCGCTCGCCATCACGGGGCGGGTACGACTTCCGTTCGCCATCATGCTTGGCGTAGGGCTTATGCCCGTCGCGAGCAGCGTAGGGCCTCTTCTCGCCGTCGCGAGGGGGGTAGGACTTCCGTTCGCCATCACGAGGGGGGTACGGCTTCTTGCCGTCTCGTGCTGCGTACGACTTCCGCTCACCGTCGCGCGCAGCATACGGCTGCCGTTCACCATCGCGCTTCACGGAGGGCTTGTGGTCGTCGCGCGGGGGGTAGCTCTTGCGCTCGCCATCACGAGGCGGATACGACTTCCGCTCCCCGTTGCGGGGCTTGTCGCCCTCGCGCTTGGGGTAGGGCTTGCGATCGCCGGTCCGGGGCGGATACGACTTGCGATCCCCGCCCTGCTTCTCGTGCGGCTTCTTGGCGGCACCGGATGATCGAGGGGGACGCTGATCGCTGCGCGGACGCGACTCTCGGTCGGTCCGGTCGTCACGCGACTCTTGGTCTGCCATCTCTCGATCCTTCCGGGTGCCCGGCTTCGGGACAATCATGGCCGTTAACGAGAAATGGCCACCCAGCTTTGGGTGGCCATTTCACGAAAGAAGTCCGGCGGTGTCCTACTCTCCCACAGGGTCCCCCCTGCAGTACCATCGGCGCTGTGAGGCTTAGCTTCCGGGTTCGGAATGTAACCGGGCGTTTCCCTCACGCTATGGCCGCCGAAACACTATTGATGTTTCAGTCTGCACAACAAAAGTCATTGTCATGCGGTTCTCGACCGTACATCGAGAACCACTCAGTGGACGCAAGCACCAAAAAACGGTGTGTTATCAAGTCATCGGCTTATTAGTACCAGTCAGCTGCACGTGTTGCCACGCTTCCACATCTGGCCTATCAACCCAGTAATCTGGCTGGGAGCCTCTCGCCCGAAGGCATGGAAGTCTCATCTTGAGGCCGGCTTCCCGCTTAGATGCTTTCAGCGGTTATCCATCCCGAACGTAGCTAATCAGCGGTGCTCCTGGCGGAACAACTGACACACCAGAGGTTCGTCCAACCCGGTCCTCTCGTACTAGGGTCAGATCCTCTCAAACTTCCTGCGCGCGCAGCGGATAGGGACCGAACTGTCTCACGACGTTCTAAACCCAGCTCGCGTACCGCTTTAATGGGCGAACAGCCCAACCCTTGGGACCTACTCCAGCCCCAGGATGCGACGAGCCGACATCGAGGTGCCAAACCATGCCGTCGATATGGACTCTTGGGCAAGATCAGCCTGTTATCCCCGAGGTACCTTTTATCCGTTGAGCGACAGCGCTTCCACAAGCCACTGCCGGATCACTAGTCCCGACTTTCGTCCCTGCTCGACCTGTCAGTCTCACAGTCAAGCTCCCTTGTGCACTTACACTCGCCACCTGATTGCCAACCAGGTTGAGGGAACCTTTGGGCGCCTCCGTTACTTTTTGGGAGGCAACCGCCCCAGTTAAACTACCCATCAGGCACTGTCCCTGAACCGGATTACGGTTCTAAGTTAGATATCCAGAGTGACCAGAGTGGTATTTCAACAATGACTCCACACGAACTAGCGTCCATGCTTCAAAGTCTCCCACCTATCCTACACAAGCCACACCGAACACCAATACCAAACTATAGTAAAGGTCACGGGGTCTTTCCGTCCTGCTGCGCGTAACGAGCATCTTTACTCGTAATGCAATTTCGCCGAGTTCGCGGTTGAGACAGTTGGGAAGTCGTTACGCCATTCGTGCAGGTCGGAACTTACCCGACAAGGAATTTCGCTACCTTAGGATGGTTATAGTTACCACCGCCGTTTACTGGGGCTTAAATTCTCAGCTTCGCCTTGCGGCTAACCGGTCCTCTTAACCTTCCAGCACCGGGCAGGCGTCAGTCCGTATACATCGTCTTGCGACTTGGCACGGACCTGTGTTTTTAGTAAACAGTCGCTACCCACTAGTCTCTGCGGCCTCCAAACGCTTTCGGAGCAAGTCCTAATACGTCGAAGGCCCCCCTTCTCCCGAAGTTACGGGGGCATTTTGCCGAGTTCCTTAACCACGATTCTCTCGATCTCCTTGGTATTCTCTACCTGACCACCTGAGTCGGTTTGGGGTACGGGCGGCTTGAACCTCGCGTCGATGCTTTTCTTGGCAGCATAGGATCACCCACTTTTTATCCGCATCGTGTCTCAGCCTGTATGAGTGACGGATTTGCCTATCACTCGGCCTACGCACTTGCACCAGGACAACCATCGCCTGGCTTGGGCTACCTTCCTGCGTCACACCTGTTAATACGCTAACCGCCTCAGCATAGGGTCGTGTGCTAGGCCCAGCGCGTCACCCCGAAGGGATCGGTCACTGGGATTCAGACACTTAGCATTACTGGATTGGTTTGGGCGGTTCTTCGCCGGTACGGGAATATCAACCCGTTGTCCATCGACTACGCCTGTCGGCCTCGCCTTAGGTCCCGACTTACCCAGGGAAGATTAGCTTGACCCTGGAACCCTTGGTCTTTCGGAGGACGTGTTTCTCACACGTCTTTCGCTACTCATGCCTGCATTCTCACTCGTGTGGCCTCCACGGCTGGTTCACACCGCCGCTTCGCTGGCCACACGACGCTCTCCTACCCATCAATACGGCTGGACCACGAAGGCCTACCAATAATATCAATGCCACAACTTCGGTGGCGTGCTTGAGCCCCGTTACATTGTCGGCGCGGAATCACTTGACCAGTGAGCTATTACGCACTCTTTCAAGGGTGGCTGCTTCTAAGCCAACCTCCTGGTTGTCTAAGCAACTCCACATCCTTTCCCACTTAGCACGCGCTTAGGGACCTTAGTTGGTGGTCTGGGTTGTTTCCCTCTCGACTATGAAGCTTATCCCCCACAGTCTCACTGCTGCGCTCTCACTTACCGGCATTCGGAGTTTGGCTGACGTCAGTAAGCTTTTGGGCCCCATCGGCCATCCAGTAGCTCTACCTCCGGCAAGAAACACGCAACGCTGCACCTAAATGCATTTCGGAGAGAACCAGCTATCACGAAGTTTGATTGGCCTTTCACCCCTATCCACAGCTCATCCCCTCAGTTTTCAACCTAAGTGGGTTCGGTCCTCCACGACGTCTTACCGTCGCTTCAACCTGGCCATGGATAGATCACTTCGCTTCGGGTCTAGGACATGCGACTGAATCGCCCTATTCAGACTCGCTTTCGCTACGGCTACCCCACTCGGGTTAACCTCGCCACATATCGCTAACTCGCAGGCTCATTCTTCAAAAGGCACGCTGTCACCCCTACTAAGGAGGCTCCAACGGTTTGTAAGCAAACGGTTTCAGGTACTATTTCACTCCCCTCCCGGGGTACTTTTCACCTTTCCCTCACGGTACTTGTCCGCTATCGGTCATCTGGGAGTATTTAGGCTTATCAGGTGGTCCTGACAGATTCACACGGGATTTCTCGGGCCCCGTGCTACTTGGGATACTCTTCGCGTCAAGGGAGGCATTTCGACTACGGGGTTGGCACCCTCTATGACCGGCCTTTCAATGCCGTTCGTCTATACCTTCTTGTAACGCCGGCTGCTCGGCAGAGCAGCCTGAAAAGTCCCACAACCCCGAATACGCAACTCCTGCCGGATATCACACGTACTCGGTTTAGCCTGTTCCGGTTTCGCTCGCCACTACTAACGGAATCGCGGTTGCTTTCTCTTCCTGTGGGTACTGAGATGTTTCACTTCCCCACGTTCCCTCTACCCGCCCTATATATTCAGGCGGGAGTCACTGGGTCGGCATGCCGCCCAGCGGGGTTTCCCCATTCGGAAATCCTCGGATCAAGGTGTGCTTATCCACTCCCCGAGGCTTATCGCAGATTGCTACGTCCTTCTTCGGCTCCAGATGCCAAGGCATCCACCGTTTGCTCTTAAAGACTTGAAATCACATGAGTTTTATCAAAGAATCGGTTTGGACCGAAGTCCAACTCGAAATTGACTAATGATCTTTAAGATCATCAATATGAGCTGATCGAAGATCAGCTCAAAAGATGCTCGCGTCCACTGTGTAGTTCTCAAAGTACGGGCGGTACCCTCCCCGCTGCCGGCTTCGCCGGCATCAGAAAAGGTCCTGAGTTTCGTCTGCTCCGACCCTAAGGCCAAGGCATCCGGTCCCTCAGGACCCAACAGTGTGCAGTGCGAGGCGTTCGAACTCCCATCGTTCCGGCCGCAAGCGGCGTACTGGATGAGGGATCGCTGCCCCCGCACCTTGTCAAATGTTCCACCCATGAGCTGACCAGTCGAGAACGTGTGTCTCGAGTCTGGCTCTGGAAGCACCGAAGTGCTCCAAATGCTCCTTAGAAAGGAGGTGATCCAGCCGCACCTTCCGGTACGGCTACCTTGTTACGACTTAGTCCTAATTACCGATCCCACCTTCGACGGCTCCCTCCACAAGGGTTGGGCCACCGGCTTCAGGTGTTACCGACTTTCATGACTTGACGGGCGGTGTGTACAAGACCCGGGAACGTATTCACCGCAGCGTTGCTGATCTGCGATTACTAGCGACTCCGACTTCATGAGGTCGAGTTGCAGACCTCAATCCGAACTGGGACCGGCTTTTTGGGATTCGCTCCACCTTACGGTATTGCAGCCCTTTGTACCGGCCATTGTAGCATGCGTGAAGCCCAAGACATAAGGGGCATGATGATTTGACGTCATCCCCACCTTCCTCCGAGTTGACCCCGGCAGTATCCCATGAGTTCCCACCATTACGTGCTGGCAACATAGAACGAGGGTTGCGCTCGTTGCGGGACTTAACCCAACATCTCACGACACGAGCTGACGACAACCATGCACCACCTGTTTACGAGTGTCCAAAGAGTTCTACATTTCTGCAGCGTTCTCGTATATGTCAAGCCTTGGTAAGGTTCTTCGCGTTGCATCGAATTAATCCGCATGCTCCGCCGCTTGTGCGGGTCCCCGTCAATTCCTTTGAGTTTTAGCCTTGCGGCCGTACTCCCCAGGCGGGGAACTTAATGCGTTAGCTGCGTCACGGAATCCGTGGAATGGACCCCACAACTAGTTCCCAACGTTTACGGGGTGGACTACCAGGGTATCTAAGCCTGTTTGCTCCCCACCCTTTCGCTCCTCAGCGTCAGTTACGGCCCAGAGATCTGCCTTCGCCATCGGTGTTCCTCCTGATATCTGCGCATTCCACCGCTACACCAGGAATTCCAATCTCCCCTACCGCACTCTAGTCTGCCCGTACCCACTGCAGGCCCGAGGTTGAGCCTCGGGTTTTCACAGCAGACGCGACAAACCGCCTACGAGCTCTTTACGCCCAATAATTCCGGATAACGCTTGCACCCTACGTATTACCGCGGCTGCTGGCACGTAGTTAGCCGGTGCTTTTTCTGCAGGTACCGTCACTTTCGCTTCTTCCCTGCTAAAAGAGGTTTACAACCCGAAGGCCGTCGTCCCTCACGCGGCGTTGCTGCATCAGGCTTGCGCCCATTGTGCAATATTCCCCACTGCTGCCTCCCGTAGGAGTCTGGGCCGTGTCTCAGTCCCAGTGTGGCCGGTCACCCTCTCAGGCCGGCTACCCGTCGACGCCTTGGTGAGCCATTACCTCACCAACTAGCTGATAGGCCGCGAGCTCATCCCTGACCGAAGTTCTTTCCAGCTGCTGAAGATGCCTTCGCAGCTCGTATCCGGTATTAGACGCCGTTTCCAGCGCTTATCCCAGAGTCAGGGGCAGATTGCTCACGTGTTACTCACCCGTTCGCCACTGATCCAGAGAGCAAGCTCTCTTTCACCGTTCGACTTGCATGTGTTAAGCACGCCGCCAGCGTTCATCCTGAGCCAGGATCAAACTCTCCGTAAAAGAATTTTGCTGCGAGCAGACCGGAATGGGTCGGCCCGAGCGAGTTTGATCTGACGATCGGATGTCATTGCTGACATCTCGTTTAATCTCAAAAGAATCTCATCGGCCAGACAAGCTGACCGCGAGGTTTTTTGGCATTTGACAAGTGCACACTGTTGAGTTCTCAAGGATCGGATGCTCCTGCGTTCTGACCTCTCGGCCGTCGTCGCAGGGCAACTTCTCTATCTTATCCGTCTCGTTCCGTCTGTCAAATCGGCGCGCCGTGAGTTCGAACTCTCGGTGTGCAGCCGATGACCGCGGTCCACGAGGTGGATTCCCCATCCTAGACCCGGGGGCCGGCACTCTCAATGGAGTGCTGTTCAGAAGGGGGTGGTTCTCCGCTTGAGGGGGGTGAGGCTCTCGGCCTCTCCGCTTCCCTGTGGGGCGAACAAGTAATAAGTTACGCGGGATCCGGGGGTTGGGCAAATCGAGGCTGCAGCCCGGGCGTGTCGGGGTCCAGGCCCGCGGAATCACGCGGATTCCGTCGACGGCGCGTCTGGCGCCGGCGGACGGTGCGGCGTAAGGTCCCGGCTATGGGAGACCCCCGGCATCCTGCGTCTCACAACGCCCTGCCCAAAGATCTCGCAGCCCAGGCTTCCGAGCTCTTCGGTCGTGAGACCATCGTG
This sequence comes from Microbacterium pumilum, assembly GCF_039530225.1. NCBI lineage: Bacteria > Bacillati > Actinomycetota > Actinomycetes > Micrococcales > Microbacteriaceae > Microbacterium > Microbacterium pumilum. Next base: position 2,448,203 of record NZ_BAAAOH010000001.1, on the reverse strand, counting down.
CTCTGGTGCGAGGAGCTGCTTGCGGGGCGCGCCGATGCCGATGACCCGGCCTGGCCCGACATCGCGTGGCTCGGCGGGACGATCGGGTGGGCGGACTACTGGGGCCGGGTATGGGGAGCCCGTGGCCTGTTGCACGTCGGCCCGCCGTCACACCCCGCCGTGGTGCTCGATGCGCTGTCGGACGTCTCGTGGCGCGTCCGCGAGATGAGCCTGAAGGTGGTCAGGCGTCACGGACTGGACGATCCCGACGGCATCATCGATCGCCTCGTCGACGATCCCGTCGAGCGGGTGCGCGTGCAGGCGTGGACGACGCTCGGCTGGCATCCGGATGCGTACGACGGGCCGCATCCGGGCACGGGGAGCATGGACATCACCGACCGGGAAGGTTCCCGGCCCTGACCACCGGCACCCAGTCGCCTCACGATTCCGCTGAAAGGCCAGCTGCTCCAGATCGGGCTCGACGCGCGGGCGGCCGCGCGGGTGATCGCGAAGGAACTCCGGGCGCGCCGAGCCGCGAAGGCGCTCAGACTTCCCGGCTGGCCCGAGGCGGGCGTTCGCGCATGCTGCGCACGACCTGCACGACGACGCACAACGCGAGCGTGATGACGCCCCACAGCGCGCACGCGGGTGGCAGCACGCGGTAGCCGAGGTGAGCGATCGTGAAGTCGCTGTCGAGCGGCCCATACGCGGCGAGACCGTTCAGCCATGCGGCGGCGAGGATCACCGGCAGCGAGATCCACCAGGCCCAGCGCACCCATCGCGGCAGCACTCGGATGACGGCGGCAGCGGCATCCCGTTTCACCAGCCAGATCGTCGCCCACACGGCCAGGATCACGAGCCCGATCACGCTGGAGCCGTGCTGCAGCCACTTGTAGCCGGTGAGCGGTCCCCAGCGGTCGTTCAGCGCCGGGACGACCTCGGCACCCCACCGCCCTTCGTGCGTGAAGAGGTCCCACACGATGTGGCTGACTACGCCGATCGCCAGCGAGAGCAGCAGCAGCGCGATCCCCAGCCACGACGCGTGCCAGCGCCGGGGCCTACCGGGACGGCGCTCCGCCGCGATGCCGAACGTGTCAAGGAGCGCGCGCGCACTCCCCCGGTCCCAGGCCCGTGGGAATCGCGATGCGAGCCACTCCGGCGACAGTTCCCGCACAGCGGGTCGGAGGAGGCACCGCCACACCAGTAGGAGCGCGAGAGCGAGGAGGATCGTCGCCGGAAGCCACGCGAGGTCGTGGGTCTTCGCGTAGTCGAGCCCGCCCGCGCGCACGAACAGGGGCAGATCCGGCGCCATGGCGCCGACCGCGACGGCGGCCGGCACGAGCGGCGTGCGGACGAACGGCAGAGCGATGACCGCGTGGCTCGGTGTGAAGGGCACGCTATCGAATGACGAACACGCCCGCGAGCGTCTTCTTGCCGCGGCGCAGGACGGACACCCCGCCGGGCAGCGCGCCCGTGACGAGGGCGGTCTCGTCCGCGACTTTCGCGCCGTCGAGAGACACCCCGCCCTGCGCGATCGCGCGACGTGCTTCGCCGAGGCTCGCCACGAGGCCGGTCTCGACGAGCGCATGGACGACCGTGGTTCCGGTGGGCAGCTCGGCGTGCGGAAGTTCCCACAGTGCGGCGGCAAGGGTGTCGGCGTCGAGAGTGGTCAGGTCACCCTGGCCGAAGAGGGCATCGGATGCCGCGATCGCCGCGGCGGCGGCATCCGTCCCGTGAACAAGCGACGTGACCTCGAGGGCGACCCGCTTCTGCCCGATCCGGCGGAACGGCTCGGCCGTGTGCGCGGCCGCCACCTCGTCGATCTGCGCTCGGGTCAGGAACGTGAAGACCTTGAGCCGATCGACGACGTCCGCGTCATCGGTGTTGAGCCAGAACTGGTACATCGCGTAGGGACTCGTCAACTGCGGATCCAGCCAGATCGCGTTCCCCTCGCTCTTGCCGAACTTGCGGCCGTCGCTGTTGGTGATGAGCGGCGTGCCGATCGCGTGGACGCTCGCTCCCTCGGCCTTGTGGATGAGGTCGACGCCGCTCGTGAGGTTGCCCCACTGGTCGCTGCCGCCGGTCTGCAGCACGCAGCCGTATTGCAGGAACAGCTCGCGGTAGTCCAGCCCCTGCAGGATCTGGTAGCTGAACTCGGTGTAGCTGATGCCCTCGTCGGAATTGAGTCGCGCGCTGACGGCATCCTTCTTCAGCATCGTTCCCACGCGGTAGTGCTTGCCGATGTCGCGGAGGAAGTCGATCGCGCTCATCGGCGCGGTCCAGTCCAGGTTGTTGACCATGCGGGCGGCATTCTCGCCGTCGAAGCTCAGGAACCGCTCGATCTGCGAGCGGAGGTACCCGACCCACTCGGCGACGGTCTCCTTGGTGTTGAGCGTGCGCTCGGCCGAGGGGCGCGGGTCGCCGACCAGTCCCGTCGATCCGCCGACGAGACCCAGCGGCTTGTGCCCGGCGAGCTGGATGCGTCGCATCGTCAGCAGCTGAACGAGGTTGCCCAGGTGCAGGCTCGGTGCGGTGGGGTCGAAGCCGCAGTAGTACGTGATCGGATCACCGGCGAGCAGGTCGCGCAGCGTCTCCTGGTCGGTGGACACGTGAACCAGTCCTCGCCAGACGATCTCGTCCCAGATGCTCTCGAACGTCGGGTCATTGGCGGGGGTGGTCGAAGTCACGGGGGGGCCAGGCACGCGAGCCAGATTATCAGCGGGCGCGGGATGCCTCGGCCGGGCCGGCGACGGCGGTCGCCGCATCCGCGTGCACGTTCTTCTCGCGGAGCACGGGTACTGATACAAGCTCACAAGCTTGATTCGGTCACCATTTAGCTTCACAGCTTGACACACTTTATTTGACAGACTAAACAAGTGTGATAGTTTGTTTCAGAGCTAAAGGAAGGCGTCATGTTCGTGATCACCGCGGATCAGCGCGACAGTCGCTCAGGCGACGATCTCGTGCCCAAGGCCATCGACGACGTCGTCCGGCTGGCCGGCATCCGTGCGACATCCACACCGGAACGCACTGCCGGCGACGAACTGCAGGTCGCGGATCGGGATGCCGACGCCGTGCTCGCCATCGTCCTGCATCTGACCCGGCTCGGCACCTGGAGCGTCGGCGTGGGGATCGGGGCCGTCGAGGCGCCTCTCCCCGCCAGCGTCCGGGCCGGGCGGGGGGAGGCGTTCGTATATGCGCGCGACGCGGTCGAGCGTGCGAAGCGCACCCCCACCCGACTCGCCGTCACTGGGAGCGACGAAGCGGCGACGGACGCCGAGGCCCTGGTTCGCCTGATGGTGGAACTGCGCGACCGTCGCACTGCCGAAGGCTGGGAGGTGTACGACCTGCTCGCCGACGGGATGAGCCAGCGCGACGCCGCGAAGCGACTGGGCATCACCGAGGGCGCCGTGAGCCTACGGGCGAAGGCGGCGGGCCTGAGGGCCGAGGAGGGGGCGCTCCCCGCGCTCGGTCGAGTGCTGGCCGGTGCGGACAAGCCCGACGGCGATGGCGATGGGGACGGCGCGGCGTAGGCACCCAGCGTTCGTCGGTGGTGCGTGCGAGACTGACGAAATGGTGATCCCCGACGTGCTGCTCGCAGCCATCCTGTCGATCTTCCTGTTCCTCGCTCTGGGTGCGGCATTGACGCTCATCATCGTGAATCTGCGCAAGCCCACGGACCTGCCGCTCTTCATTGCCGGCGGACTCGTGGTGCTGTGCCTTCTGGTGGTCGTCGTCACGCCGGTGAACGTCCCGGTGATCGTCGGTCTCGTGATCGCGATGATGGGCATCGCGCTCGCCGTTCTCGGGGGCAATCCGGTCACCCGCCGAGTGCTGACCATCGCGACGCACGGCCGCGTGACAGACGGTGCCAACGGCGGAATCATGCTGCGGGCGCAGACGGGCGGCGAGCCGGCCGCGGTCGACGCGCCGCCCCGTGAAGTGCTGCGCGGCGGCACCACGATCGGCTACCTCGAACGGTTGGGCGTCGCGATCGCGATCGTCGCCGGCTATCCCGAGGCGATAGCGATCGTCGTGGCCATCAAGGGCATCGGTCGGTTCTCGGAACTCGCCGCGCCAGAAGCACGCGAGCGCTTCATCATCGGCACGCTCGCGAGCTTGTTATGGGCGTGCATCGTGGGGGGACTCGTCCGGCTGGCGATCTGGTGATTCGCGCCGGCCGGTCGGACCTGCCGGCCTAGAGCCCCAGTGCGTGGGCGACGGCCTGCGAGCGTGCCACGAGCTCGGCACGCTGTTCGGCGACTCGGATGGGCGCGGTGCCTCCGACGCCGTCGCGGCTGGCCACCGAGCCCTCGATCGTGAGGACCTCGCGCACGTCGGGAGTCAGGTGAGGCGACACCGACGCGAGCATGTCGTCGGTGACCTCGCCGAGCTCGATCCCCTTCGATTCGCAGAGCCGCACGAGCTGCCCGGAGATCTCGTGCGCGTCGCGGAACGGGATGCCGACCCTGACGAGCCAGTCGGCGACGTCCGTCGCGAGCGAGAAGCCCTGCGGTGCGAGCTCGGCCATCCGCGCGGTGTCGAAACGCATGGTCGCGACCATCCCCGCGAACGCCGGCAGCAGGACTTCGAGGGTCGCGACCGAGTCGAAGACCGGCTCCTTGTCTTCCTGGAGGTCTCGGTTGTACGCGATCGGCAGCCCCTTGAGGGTCGTGAGCAGGCCCGTCAGGTTGCCGACCAGGCGACCGGCCTTTCCGCGCGCGAGCTCGGCGATATCGGGGTTCTTCTTCTGGGGCATGATGCTCGACCCCGTCGAATACCCGTCGTCGAGAGTGACGAACGCGAACTCTCGCGTGTTCCACAGGATGACGTCCTCGGCGAACCGCGAAAGATCGATCCCGATCTGCGCCGCGATGTAGGCGAACTCGGCGACGACATCGCGCGCGGACGTGCCATCGAGCGAATTCTCGGCCGGACGATCGAGACCGAGCTCGTCGGCGATCAGCTGGGGATCGAGGCCCAGCGTCGAGCCCGCGAGCGCTCCCCCGCCGTACGGCGAGACCGCCGCGCGGGCCGACCAGTCACGGAGCCGCTCGAGGTCACGCACGAGGGGCCAGCCGTGCGCCTGAAGATGGTGCGCGAGCAGGATCGGCTGGGCGTGCTGAAGGTGGGTTCGTCCGGGCATGATCGCGGCGGGGTGCGCCTCGGCCTGCGCAACGATCGCGTCGATGAGACGCAGGATGTCGCGCGCGACCGTGCGCGAGTGATCGAGCAGGTACATCCGCACCAGGGTCGCGATCTGGTCGTTGCGACTGCGGCCCGCGCGCAGCTTGCCCCCGACGCCCGGGCCCACGATGCGGATCAGCGCCTGCTCGAGCGCGCCGTGGACGTCCTCATCCGTCGGGTCGGGCAGCAGCGTGCCTTCCGTGATGCCGATCGCGAGCTCGTCGAGACCGGCGTGCATCGTGCGCTCTTCGTCGGCCGTGAGGTAGCCCGCGGCGGCGAGCGCCTTCGCGTGGGCGTGGGATCCCGCGATGTCGTAGAGCGCGAGCGCCCAGTCGAAATGCGTGGAGCGGCTCAGCGCGGCCAGTTCGGGCGATGGCCCGGAAGCGAAGCGGGCGCCCCAGAGGGCGCCTTCGTTGGTTGCATCCGACTTGCCTGGGCTCACCGCTCAACCCTACCGACGCGACCGGGCGCCATGAGCCGTGCGAGCCGGTCGACGACCCATTCGAGCGGGCCGCGTCCGACGAGGAGCGCCCACGCCGTGCACGCAGCGATCGTCCAGAGTGCGAGGGGCCAGAACGGTTCCAGATCGCGGAAGCCGCGAAGGTCGCCGGCATCGCCGAGCACGGCGGTCGCGACGATCGCCCAGACGACCAGCTGCGCCACGTACGCGGTGAGCGGCATCGCCCCCACAGCGCGAAGGGGCAGCACGACCCACGTCAGAACGGTCCGGCAGAGCAGGAGGCAGGCACCGATCACGGCGAGCGCGAAGCCTCCCGTTCCGATCACCTCGAGAACGCCGCTCGAGTGCGCGCGAGAGGTCCAGACCGCGCCCCAATACGAGATCGCCTCGGCCGCGTCGCCGGCGCCGGTTACGGCATCCAACCCGTAGCCGATCACCGCCAGCAGGGCGCCGGCTCCCAGCATCCACAGTTGGACGCGTGCGCGCAGGATGCCGGCCCGCGCGACGCCCAGTCCCGCGAGGACGAACGCGATCCACACCGTGAACGGGTAGTGCCAGCCGAGCAGCGTCGACAGATCGCTCCCCGCCGGCGTCGACCAGAGCGGCAGCGAATCGAGTGCCACCTGAATGACGGGCATCACCACGGCCAGGGTTCCGGCGAGGAGGAGAAGGGCTCGCGCCCCGAAGACGATGAACGGAAGGGCGAGCAGGAACAGGATCGCGTAGGCGGGCAGGATCACGTAGACCGGCACCCGACTCCATATCAGCAGGAGGCCGATGAGCCACAACAGACCCGCTCTCACGACCAGACGCAGCCGCACGACCTCGAGCCGGTGACCGGTCAGCGGCGTTCTGCCTCCGGTCACGATGCCGATGGAAACTCCGGCGAGCGTTGCGAAGAGGATGGAGGAGCGCCCGTTGACGATGTCGACCCACGTCGAGGAGTCGGCGAAATCGAGAGGCTCGATCCACAGCAGGTGGGCCGCGAACATCCCGAGCACCGCGAGCCCGCGTGCGAGGTCGACTCCGCCGATGCGGTGCGGACCGTTCAGCCGCTCCCAGCGTTCGGCCAGGTGCGAGCGTTTCGTCTCACGTCGCTCGCTCAACGACCGGGAGCCTGCCATCGAGCTCGGCCTACTCCTGCCGGAGCAGCCACACCAGCAGCGCCTTCTGTGCGTGGAGGCGGTTCTCGGCCTCGTCCCACACGACACTCTGCGGACCGTCGATCACCTCGGCCTCGACCTCGTAACCGCGATCCGCGGGAAGGCAGTGGATGAAGATCGCCTCGGGCTTGGCGAGGAACATCAGCTCCTGCGTCACCTTGTAGGCACCGAGGTCGCGCAGCCGTGCGAGCTTCTCCTCCTCCTTGCCCATCGACACCCACGTGTCGGTCACGATCACGTCGGCCCCTGCCGCCGCCTCGTTCGCGTCGGTGTAGAGGGTGACCGAGCCTCCGGTTTCGGCGGCCCGGCGATCGGCATCCGCGATCACGTCTTCGCGTGGCGCGTACACCTCGGGTGACGCGACCCGCACGTGCATGCCCGCCGTGACGCACGCCAGCACGTAGGAGTGGGCCATGTTCGACATCCCGTCGCCGAAGAACGCCAGCGTGAGCCCGGCGAGCTCGCCCTTGTGCTCGCGGATCGTCAAGAGATCCGCCAGCAGCTGACACGGATGGAAGTCGTCGCTCAAGGCGTTGATCACGGGAACCCGGGTGCCGGCAGCCATTTCCTCGATGCCCGCCTGCGCGTAGGTCCGCCAGACGATCGCGGCGACCTGGCGCTCGAGCACCCGCGCCGTGTCGGCGGGTGTCTCCTTGCCGCCGAGCTGACTGTTCGCGGTGGAGATGATCAACGGCGACCCGCCGAGGTCGGCGATGCCGACCGCGAACGAGACGCGCGTGCGGGTGGATGACTTGTCGAAGATCACCGCGACCGTCTGAGGGCCTTCGAGGGGCTTGAGCTTCCAGCGGTCCTTCTTCAGCTCGATCGCGAGGTCGATGATCTCGGTCTGTTCGGCCAAGGTCAGATCGTCGTCGCGCAGCAGATGGCGGGTCACTCCGACTCCCTTCGGTCGCTCAGGACGGCGCCCGCGGGCACGTCCTCGGTGGGCGTGGCATCGAGCAGCAACGCGTGCTCGACAGTGTGCAGCGCCGCCGTGAACAGTGAGATGAACTCGTCGATCTCGACGTCTCCGATGTTGAGCGCCGGGACCAGCCGGATCGTCTGTTCGTTCGGCGCGTTGATGATGAGGCCGTGCTCCTGCGCCGCGGCGACGACGGCCTTCGCGAGCGGATGCCGCAACCCGATGCCGATGAGAAGGCCCTGACCGCGGCATCCGTCGATCAGAGTCGTGTCGATCGCAGCGATCGCCGCACGCAGCTGCTCGCCCCGCTCGGCGGCGTTGCGGACGAGGTCTTCCCGTTCGATCTCGGCGAGCACGGCACTCGACACGGCCGTGCCGAGGGCGTTGCCGCCGAACGTCGAGCCGTGCGTCCCCGGGTAGAACAGGTCGCTCGCGGCGCCGAAAGTGATGAGGGCCCCGATCGGGAAGCCACCGCCGATGCCCTTGGCGACCGTGATCGCATCAGGGGTGATGCCGGCGTGCTGGAACGCGAACCATTCGCCCGTGCGGCCGGCGCCGGTCTGGATCTCGTCGAGGATCAGCAGCACACCGTGTCGCTCGGTCAGCTCGCGCGCTGCTCGCAGATAGCCGTCGGGCAGGTCGATCACGCCCGCCTCGCCCTTGATCGGCTCGACGAACAGAGCCGAGACGCGCTCGTCGAGCGCCGCTTCGAGTGCCTCGATCGTGGAGTCGATGAACTCCACGCCCGGGGTCATCGGCAGGAACGGCTCCTGCATGTGCGGCTTGCCGGTGAGCGCCAAGGTGCCCATGGTGCGGCCGTGGAAGGCGTCCGTGAGCGCCAGGATTCGCGGCCGCTCGGTTCCGCCGTGGAGGCGGGCGAGCTTGAACGCCGCCTCGTTCGCCTCGGCGCCGGAGTTGCCGAAGTAGACGCGCCCCGAGTCACCGGTGCCGGAGAGGCGCTTGAGACGCCCCGCGAGCTCGAGCTGCGGCAGCGTGGCGAAGTAGTTCGAGACGTGCGCGAGTGTCGCCGCCTGCCCCGCGATCGCCTCGACGAACGCCGGGTGGGCGTGGCCGAGCGAGTTCACCGCGATCCCGGCGAGGAAATCGAGGTATCGCCTGTCGTCGGCATCCCACAGATAGGCCCCCTCGCCGCGGACGAACAGCGCCATCCGGTCACCGAAGCTGCGGACGAGGTCGCGTCCGGCGTCATCCTGCCATGTCATCCGAGCACCACCTCTGTTCCGATTCCCTTGCTGGTGAAGATCTCCGCGAGCACCGAGTGCGGCACTCGTCCGTCGATGATCGCGGCGGTCTCCACACCGCCTTCGACGGCCTCGAGGCACGCCCGCATCTTCGGGATCATGCCCGACTCGAGCTGCGGCAGCATCGCGCGCAGTTCGGTGGAGGTCAGATGCGACACGAGCGACTCGCGATCCGGCCAGTCGGCGTAAAGCCCCGCCACGTCGGTGAGCACGACGAGTTTCGCGGCACCGAGCGCCACGGCGAGCGCGGATGCCGCCGCATCCGCATTCACGTTCAGTGAGTGTCCGGGGTGGTCGAGGTCGGGCGCGATGCTCGAGACCACGGGGATCCGGCCCGCTGCGAGGTGATCGAGCACCGGCTGCGGATCGACCGTCACGACGTCGCCGACGCGGCCGAGGTCGTGCTCGACGCCGTCGACGACGACGCCGCGGCGACGACCGCCGAACAGACCCGCGTCCTCACCGCTGAGCCCGGTGGCGCGCGGGCCGTGCTCGTTGATCTTCCCCACGAGCTGGGGGTTGATCTGGCCCGTCAGCACCATCCGCACCACGCTGATCGCCTCGGTGCTCGTCACGCGGTACCCGCCCTTGAACTCGCTCGGAATCGAGAGCCGATCGAGCATGGACGAGATCTGAGGTCCGCCGCCGTGGACGACCACGGGTTTGACCCCGACGTACCGGAGGTAGGCGATGTCGGCGGCGAACGCATCCTGCAGCTCTTCGGACACCATCGCGTTGCCGCCGTACTTGATCACGATGATCTGATCGCCGAACCGGCGCAGCCACGGCAGCGACTCGATGAGGGTGGCGGCCTTCGCGCTGGCCTCGCCGGGATCGGTGTCCTGGATGTCGACGTCGGTCATGAGGAGTACGCGCTGTTCTCGTGGACGTAGTCGTGCGTCAGGTCGTTGGTGAGGATGATCGCTCCCGCGGTGCCCGTTTTGAGGTCGATCACGAGCCGCGTCGCACGCGGCGTGAGATCGACATCCTCGCGCGGGCGATCTGGACCGCCCTGCGTGCACACGCGGACGCCGTTCATCCAGACGTCGACGTCGTACGGATCGAACTCGGCGTCCGTCGTGCCGATCGCCGCGAGCACGCGCCCCCAGTTGGGGTCGTTGCCGAAGATGGCGGCCTTGAAGAGGTTGTTGCGAGCGACGCTGCGGCCGACCTCGACCGCATCCTGCTCGGATGCCGCATTCTCCACGACGATCCGGATGTCGTGGCTCGCGCCCTCGGCATCGCTCTGCAGCTGCTCGGAGAGATCGATGCAGACCGCCGTCAGTGCCTCGCGGAATGCTTGGGGGGTCGGGGTGATGCCGCTCGCGCCGCTCGCCATGAGGGTGACCTGGTCGTTGGTCGACATGCATCCGTCCGAGTCGAGCCGGTCGAAGCTCACGCGGGTCGCATGACGCAGATGCTCGTCCGCCGCTGCCGCGTCGAGCATTGCGTCGGTCGTGATCACCACGAGCATCGTCGCCAGCCCGGGTGCCAGCATCCCGGCACCCTTGGCCATGCCGCCGATCGTCCAGCCGTCCGTGGTCACGATGGAGCGCTTCGGCTTCGAGTCGGTCGTCATGATGGCGAGGGATGCCGCTTCTCCGCCGTCCGTCGCGAGGGCGGCGATGCCCTGCTCGACCCCCTCGAGCACCTTGGCGCGGAACACCCCGTCGCCGGTGCCGATGAGACCCGTCGAGCAGATCAGGATGTCGCCGGCGCTCACGCCCAGCAGCGCGGCGGCCTTCTCGGCGGTCTGATGCGTGGTCTGGAAGCCGAACGACCCGGTGAAGCAGTTCGCTCCGCCGGAGTTCAGCACGATCGCCTCGACGACGCCGTCCTGCACCGCCTGCTGCGACCAGATGATGGGGTTCGCCTTCGCGCGGTTGCTCGTGAAGACTGCAGCACCGACCTTGAGGGGACCGCGATTGACGACGACAGCGACATCGGGCTTGCCGGTCGACTTGAGGCCGACGGCGACTCCCGATGCCTCGAACCCCTGCGCGGCGGTCACACTCACGGCGCCACCCCGTTCACCGTCAGCGCCTGGCCCTCTGGGAGGCCCAGCGCGATGTTCATCGACTGGACGGCAGCGCCCGCGGTGCCCTTCACGAGGTTGTCGACGGCGGCGACGACAACGACCCGATTCGCAGCGCGATCGATCGCGAGCCCGAGGAGCGCCGTGTTGGCTCCGAGCACATCGGCGGTGCGGGGGAAGTCCCCCGCGGGCAGCAGCTGCACGAACGTCTCGTCGCCATACGCCGTCTCCCAGGCGCCGCGGATGTCGTCATCCGTCGCGCCCGGTGCGATGGGCGCGGTCGAGGTGGCCAGTATCCCCCGGGCCATGGGCACGATGATCGGTGTGAATGAGATCCGGATGCCCTCATCCGAGCCCACCTGGATCCCTGAGCCCGTCGAAGGGCGTGCCGCAGCGAGCGCCTGCCGGATCTCGGGGATGTGCCGGTGCGTGCCGCCGACGGAATACGGGTTGGCGCTGCCGAGGATCTCGCTCGCGAGCAGGTTCGGACGCAGGCTCTTGCCCGCGCCGGAGGGGCCGACGGCCAGGACGGTGACGATGTCGGACGGATCGATGACCCCCGCAGCAACGCCCGGCGCGAGACTCAGGCTCACCGTCGAGGCATTGCACCCGGGCGCGGCGATCCGGGTCGCCGAGACCAGCCGCTCGCGCTGCCTGGCCCCCGCCACCGGCAGCTCGGGCACGCCGTACGTCCAGGGCTCGTGGAAGTCGCCGCCGTAGAACCGGTCCCAGTCCGCGATGGATTCGAGGCGGTGGTCGGCGCCCGCGTCGATGACGAGGGGGGTGTCGTGAAGCGCGTCGGTGAACGGGCCGGACTGGCCGTGCGGCAGCGCCAGGAACACGATGTCGTGGCCCTCGAGGACCTCGGGAGTCGTGTCCTGAAGCGTGAGGTGCGCGAGCGAGCGGAGGTGCGGCTGGTGCTGGATGAGAGGCTGTCCCGCGTTCGAATGCGCGGTGACGGTGCGGATCTCGACGTCGGGATGTGCGGCGAGGATACGAAGGATCTCGCCGCCCGCATAGCCGGATGCGCCGGAGACGGCGACCGAATATGTCATGGGTTCCACCTTAGAGTCTGGGTTGATGAGCCGGAGGCGGCGACGCCCGCGGCTGCCCTCCTCAGAAGGTGCGCAGGGTCGCCGGAAGTCGGCGTCCGCCCAGCGGTCGGCGCACGGGAACGGCGCTCAGTGCGCCCTTCGACAGGCTCAGGAACCGCGTGAACTGCGGGAGCGTCGTCGAGGGCATGGGCCGACGATAGCGGCCGCGCCGCGGCATCCGCAAATCGATGTCGGCCTGAGGCCCTGCTTCTCCCCTCCTTTCCGCGAGTGCGCATGCAGTCGGCGACATCACAGGTGATGGGGGTCAGCAGCGTGCGTCTTCGCCGAGATCATGTGCTCTCGGCGGAGGGGTCGGGGTTCACAGGTCGGCGAGGAGCGCGAGCTCATCGGCGCGCGACAGGCCCGAGACCCGCTCGCGGTCGAGGCCGCGCGCACGCTCGTCCGCGAGTGTGCGCTCCAGCGTCTCGCGGAGGTCGCGAAGGCGTCCCCCGGCGGTCCGGTAGGCCGCGATGGAGCGGGTCGCGAAGCCCGGCATGTCGCGAGGCAGCCACAGCGGCAAGGACCTCGGCCCTGCCCAGTGCGCGACGTCATGCGCGGTGAGCCAGTCGTCGTCGGCCTCGCGGAGATCGCCCGTATGTCCGGCGGTCTCACGGGCGAGCGCCAGCAGCGCCCCGAGCGGCATCGTGTCACCGGTCGCATTCGCCGTTCCGTGCCACCGCTCCGAGCCGCGGGCGACGATGAACTCCGCGAGGTCGTCCACGTCGATCACCTGGGCGTTCAGTCCGTCGAGCGTCGGCGCGAGCACCGGCTCGGCGCCGGCGAGCGCGAACCTCCCCACCCAGTACCCGAACCGGTCGGTGGGATCTCCGGGCCCGACGATCAGCCCGGGCCGCACGATCGCCGCGCGGTCGCCGAGCGCGCCCCGCACCGACGCCTCCGCGGCCGACTTCGCCCGACCGTAGTCATACTCCTCGCCGCGGACGGCCGGCTCGTGCAGGTCGGCGGTCTCGTCGGCGCCCACGTCGTCGTCGCCCGCATAGACCGAGAGCGATGAGACGTAGGTCCAATGCCGGGTCTGCCCGGCGAGCGCCGCCACGGCAGCAGCGACGTGCTCGGGCATCGACGAGATGTCGACGATCTCGTCCCAGTCCTTGCGCGCCACGACGTCGTACGCATCGGGCGCCGAACGATCGGCGACCACCAGCTGTGCACCGCGAGGCGCCGGCCGTCCGCCGCGCGCGAGGCACGTGACGGACGCTCCTTCCGCCGGCCAGCGCGCCGCGACGCGTCCGCTCAGCCAGCCGGTTCCGCCCAGGATCAGCACGTCGGTCATGCCTCCATCCCACCAGACGACGATTCGCCGCGGCATCCTCCTCCGCCGTCGGCCGAACAGCGAGGTCCTGTCGCCAACCCATGACGTGGCCCCCCACGCTGGCAGGATGGGGCGATGCTGACCACTGTCGCCGTCGCGGGCTATCGGTCGTTGCGTGACGTCGTCGTTCCGCTGGGCCCACTCACGGTCGTGACGGGACCGAACGGGTCGGGCAAGTCGAATCTATATCGCGCGCTGCGCCTGCTGTCGACAGCGGCGTCCGGATCGATCGTGGCGGGTGTGGCGGCGGAGGGCGGGCTGCCTTCGATCATGTGGGCCGGCCCGGAGTCGCCGACCGGCGAAGCACGCGTCCAGGGAACGGTGCGCAAAGGTCCGCGCGCGCTGCTGCTCGGTTACGCGAGTGACGAGCTCGGCTACCTCGTCGACCTGGGACTCCCGCAGGTGGTCGGTCCGACGCTCTTCGACCGGGACCCGGAGCTCAAGCGCGAACAGGTGTTCGCGGGTCCGTTCGCGAAGCCCGCGACCCTTCTCATCGACCGGACGCGCGCGGCGACCCGGATGCGCGACGGATCGTGGCGCACGCTCGACCAGCCGCTGATGCCCTACGAGACGATCCTGACCGACCTCGCCGAGGGAGACACCGGTCCGGAATTGCTCGGACTCCGGCGTGTGCTGTCGGGCTGGCGGTTCTACGACAACTTCCGCACGGATCCGGGCGCACCCGTGCGGATGTCGCAGATCGGCACGCGCACGCAGACGCTCGCGCACGATGGATCGGATCTCGCCGCGGTGTGGGCGACGATCCAGGATGCCGGGCGCGGCGCATCGCTCGACCGCGAAGTCGAGCGGGCGTTCCCCGGCTCGCGGGTCACGGTGACCGGGGAGGATGGGCGGCTGCGGCTCGTCATGGACCAGCCCGGCCTGCTTCGTCCGCTCGAGACGTCAGAACTGTCGGATGGAACGCTTCGCTACCTCCTGCTGTGCGCGGCGCTGCTGCCCGCTCACCCCGCGCCGCTCATCGTGCTCAACGAGCCCGAATCGAGCCTGCACCCCGATCTGATCGCCCCACTCGCAGAACTCATCGTCGCGGCATCCGATCGGTCGCAGGTCGTGGTCGTGACCCACGCCGAACTTCTCGCGAACGCACTCGAGTCGGCCGGTGCCATGACCCATCGGCTTCGAGCGGATGCCGCGGGCACCGTCGTCGACGGACAGGGAGCGCTCGACCGTCCGGCCTGGAACTGGGGTTCGCGTTGATCCTCAGATGAACAGGACCGGTCGACCTCGTGTCACTCCCGCAGAGCCGCTCCGAAACGGCTCGTGGCCACGGCGACGCCGCCCAGCTTTGCCTCCGTCGCCTCGGCGGCCGTGAGCGTGCGGTCGGGCGCCCGGAAGCGCAGCGCGAAGGTGAGGCTCTTGGCGCCGTCAGTGACACCCGGCCCGCGGTAGTCGTCGACGAGCCGCAGCGATTCGAGCAGGGCTCCCGCCCCTTCCACGAGCGCGGCGCGCACCTCTGCTGCGGGCACTCCCGCGTCGACGACGAGCGACACGTCCTGCGTCGCAGCGGGGAACCCCGACAGCGACGCGGCAACGGGCTTCGCGCCCGCGAGCGACAGGACGAGGTCCAGGTCGAGCTCTGCGACGATGACGCGGCCAGGCAGGTCGGATGCCTCTGCCACGGCGGGCAGCAGCTCCCCGACGTATCCCACCTCGACCGGAGTGCTGGAGTCGCGCGTCGTCACGGACAGCACGCCGGTGCGCCCCGGATGCAGCGCAGCGCGCTCGCTCTGTGCGACGTCGATCGTGACGCCCGCTGCGGCGGCGATGGTGCGCACCGCGTCGAGCGCGTCCCCCACACCCGCGGCGATCGCTGCCGCCCCCGGCTGCTTCGCCGCGAAATTGCCGGCGAGCAGCACCGCGACATGGCGGGGCTGGGGCGGGATGGATGCATCCAGCGCGGCGAGGGTCGCGGCATCCGGTCGCACAGCCAACGGCGGCACGAACGGCGTGCCGTACGCGACGCCCGGCTTGGGCAGAAAGACTGCGCCCACCTCGAAGAGAGCGAGATCGGTGAACCCGCGCGAGACGTTGCGGTGCGCGATGTCGAGCAGCCCAGGAACGAGCGAGCGCCGCAGGAACGGCGCCTGCCCGTCGAGCGGGTTCGCGAGTTTGATGCTCGGCAGGTGCAGACCCTCGGCCGAGCCGTGCAGATCGTTCTGCTCTTCGCTGGTGAACGCGAACGACGGCGTCTCGACGTAGCCGGCGGCGGCGAGCGCGTTGGCGACGCGCCGGCGTCCCTGCTGCGCGGCGGTGAGCCCACGGCCCGACGGCGGGAGAGGAAGCACGGACGGGATGCGGTCGTAGCCCTCGATGCGGGCGACCTCCTCGGCCAACGTCCACTTGTCGGTGAGATCGGGGCGCCAGGTCGGTGCCGTCGCGATCCAGCCCTCCGGCCGCTCTTCGAGATCGCAGCCGATGAGGCGAAGCGCATCCGCGATCTGATCGGACGTGTAGTCGACGCCGATCACGCCCTCCACGAAACCGAAAGGCAGTGCGATGCGGGTGCGGGTGATCTCGGCGAACAGGGCGCCGCCGAACTCGCCATCGTGCGTGCCGCCGGCGTACTCCACCATCAGGTCGGCGACGCGTCGCGCCGCGACGAAGGGAATCGCCGGATCCACGCCTCGCTCGAAGCGACGTGACGCCTCGGAGGGCAGCTTGTGGCGCCGTGCGGTGCGAGCGATCGACACCGGATCGAAAGTCGCGGCTTCGATCAGCACATTCCGCGTGGACGGGCCCATCTCGGTCGTGCCGCCGCCCATGACGCCGGCCAGACCGATGGGGCCGGACTCGTCGGTGATCAGCAGATCCTCGGTGCTGAGGTTGCGCTCCTTGCCGTCGAGCGTCTTGAGCTTCTCACCCGGGGTGGCCCGGCGCACCGTGATGCCGCCCTGCAGCCGGTCGAGGTCGTAGCCGTGGATCGGCTGTCCGAGCTCGAGCATCACGTAGTTCGTGATGTCGATCAGAATGCCCAGGGACCGTATGCCGGCGAGCGTCAGCCGCGAGATCATCCACGGCGGGGTGGGCCGGGTCGGATCGAGGTCGCGCACGACGCGGGCGACGAACTCGGATGCGCCGACGCGACCGCGGATCGGCACACGGTCGTCGACGACGATCGAGAAGCCGCTGCCAGGCCGGACCTCGTCGACCGGGCGCTGCGCCGGGTCAGTGAAGGCCGCACCGGTCGCGTGGGAGTACTCGCGTGCCACGCCGCGCATCGACAGCGCGTATCCGCGGTCGGGGGTCACGTTGATGTCGACGGCGACGTCGTCGAGGCCCAATAGCGCGATCGCGTCGGTGCCGACGGGCGCGTCGATGCCGAGTTCGACGAGGCGCAGGATGCCGGAATGCTCCTCACCGAGCCCCAGTTCCTTCGCCGAGGCGATCATGCCGTCCGAGACATGCCCATAGGTCTTGCGCGCCGCGATCGGGAACGGTCCAGGCAGTACCGAGCCCGGCAGGCTCACGACCACCTTGTCGCCCGCGAAGAAGTTGCGCGCGCCGCAGACGATGCCTCGAACATCCCTACCGCCGCTCACGGTGGTATCGGTTCCTGAGCTTGTCGAGGGGCCTACATCGACCTGGCACCAGCGAATGGTCTTGCCGTTGGACTGCGGCTCTTCGACGAACTCGACGACCTCGCCCACGACGATGGGCCCCTGCAGGCCGAAGCGGAAGATGTCCTCTTCCTCGAATCCGACGCGCACGAGCGCCTCGAGCACATCCTCCGGCGTGGCTCCCACCGGCACATCGACGTAGTCACGCAGCCACGAGAGGGGGACGCGCATCAGACCACCATCCCGAACTGCTCGCTGAAGCGCACATCGCCTTCGGCCATGTCTCGCATATCCTGCACGTCGCTCCGGAACATCAGCGTGCGCTCGATGCCCATGCCGAACGCGAAGCCGGAGTACTCCTCGGGGTCGATGCCGGCGGCACGAAGCACGTTGGCGTTGATCATGCCGCACCCGCCCCACTCGATCCAGCGCGCGCCGCCCTTGAATGTCGGATGCCACAGGTCGAGCTCGGCGCTCGGCTCGGTGAACGGGAAGTAGTTGGCGCGGAACCGCGTCTTAGCCTCCGGACCGAACAGCACCCGGGCCGCGTGGTCGAGCGTGCCCTTCAAGTGCGCCATTGTGATGCCCTTGTCGACCACGAGTCCCTCGAACTGCGTGAAGACCGGCAGGTGCGTCGCGTCGAACTCATCCGTGCGGTAGGCGTGCCCCGGGCACAGCACATAGATCGGCACCTCGCGCTCGAGCATCGAGCGCACCTGGACGGGGCTCGTGTGCGTGCGCATCACGAGGTGACGCTCGACCGGCTCGACGAAGAACGTGTCCTGCATCTGGCGCGCCGGGTGGTCGGCGTCGAAGTTGAGCGCGTCGAAGTTGTACCACTCGTGCTCGAGCTCGGGTCCCTCCGCGATCTCCCAGCCCATGCCGACGAAGAGGTCCGCGATCTGCTCCTGCAGCAGGGAGATCGGATGCCGCGCCCCCACCCGGGCATGGGCCGGAAGCGCTGTGATGTCGATGCGCTCGCCCTCGAGCTTCGCGGCCGTCTCGGCGGCGGCGAGCTCCTGCTCGCGTGCGGCGAACGCCTGGTTCACGCGCCCGCGAGCCTGGCCGACGAGCTTGCCGAACTCGGCTTTGCGGTCGGGTGCGACATCCCGCAGTCGAGCGTTCAGCTGCGCGAGCGGCGAAGCCTCGCCGCTGTGGGCGGATCGGGCGGCCTTCAGAGCGGCGGTGTCGGCGGCCGCGGCGATGGCATCGAGCGCGGCCTGCACCGCGGCATCCACCGCTTCGGGGGTGATTTCTGGTACGTCAGACACGAGAGACGAGTCTACCGACGGCGGATGCCGCGCCCCGCGCACCCCGATTGGACGAGACCGGGGGCCACAGCGCGATCATCGTGCCGGTGTATCCCCCTGCGCGACGATGAGCTCGGTGTCGGTGATCTCCTGCGTCGGCTGGTTCGCACCCGCAATGCGGATGCCACGCGATTCGCTGCGCAGCCGCTTCTCCACCTGGTTCGCAATGAACGACAGGATGAGGCACAGGCTGATGTAAATCGCGCCGACGACGATCGTGGCGGGGATGATGGGCGAATCGAGAACCGACTGCGAACCGAGATATCGCGCGTAGAAGAGCAATTCCGGGTAGGTGATGATGAACCCGAGCGCCGTGTCCTTGAGGGTTACGACGAGCTGGGCGATGATCACGGGCATCATCGCCCGGATAGCCTGCGGAAGCAGAACGAGCTGCATCACGCCGGACTTGCGCAGGCCGATCGCGTACCCGGCTTCCCGCTGACCACGAGGGAGCGATTCGACGCCGGCTCGGATCACCTCAGCGAGCACCGATCCGTTGTACACGATGAGCGCGATGACGACTGCCCAGAACGGAGTCATTCGGATGCCGACCACCGGGAGCCCGTAGTAGAGCAGGAACATGAAGACGAGCACCGGCACGGCGCGCAAGAACTCAACCACGGCGCCGACGGGCACGCGCAGCCAAGCGTGGTCAGACATCCTGCCGAGGGCCAGCACGAATGCGAGGATCACCGCGCCGACCGCGGCCACGCCGAAGGCCGCCAGGGTGCGCAGGGTCGCGAGCCCGAGCTGCACCCAGACGTTCGTATAAGTGAACGCCTCCCACTTCTCCGCGCTGAACTGACCGGTATCGATGAGCCGCCACAGGATGGCGCCCAAAATCGCCGCCACCACGACGACGGTGATCACTCCCAGGATGCGGTTGCGGATGATCGCCCGCGGCCCGGGAACGTCGTACAGGACGGAGGTCATCGTGTGACCCTCCACTTGTTCTCGAGCGCCCGCTGCGCCCAGGCGAGCAGCAGGACCAGAACGACGAAGATCACCATCACCCAAAGGATTACCATCATCGGATTGGCGCCCCGTTCGCTCAGGTAGTTGCGTGCTGCACCGAGGTTCACCACGCTGAACCCGGCTGCCACCGTCGTGTTCTTCAGGAGGGCGATGAACACGCTCATCATCGGCGGGATGACCGATCGAAAGGCCTGCGGCAGCACTACGACAGACATGACCTGCCCGAAGGTGAGGCCTAACGCCCTCGCCGCCTCGGCCTGCCCGACGGGCACGGTGTTGATGCCGGATCTGATCGTCTCGGCGACGTAGGTCGCCGTGTAGATACCGAGAGCGGCGACGGCGAGTGTGAGCGACACCGCTCCTGTGAGTCGAAGGCCCAGAAGCGGCGGCAGGGCGAATGCGAAGGCGAAGAAGACCAGCGTCAGGGGCGTGTTTCGGATCGTGTTGACGTACAGAGCGCCCATCGTCCGCGCGATCGGCACGGGTGAAACGCGCATCGCCCCCACGATGATCCCGAGGATCAGGGCCACGAGACCGCCCGCGAAGAAGAGGATCATCGTTCCGACGAAACCCTCGATCCAGACATCCCAATTGTCGGTGATGACGTTCAGCGGTCTCCTCCTTTCGCATCCCTGTCGGCGAGGTGGTGGTGGCGCCCTCGAGCGCCACCACCACCGTCGGTCATGAAACCGGGTCGACCTCGGGCTGGGTGCCCTCGATTCCGGACGGCGCGAGGTGCTCCTCGAACAGGGCGGTCCAGACATCCCCGCCATCCGTGAACAGCGCGTTGATGTGCTCCTGCAGCACGGTGTCGCCCTTGGTCAGGCCGACGCCGTACCGCTCCTCACTGAACGGCTCGCCGGTGAGCTTCAGCTCATCCGGGTTCTGTGCGACGTATCCGGCGAGGATCGCCTCGTCGGTCGTGATCGCGTCGACCGTGCCCTGCGTCAACTGCTCGATGCATTCCGAGTACGTCGCGTACTCCACCGCATCAGCGGGGTCGTACTCATCCCGGATGCGCTGCAGGGACGTCGACCCCGTCACCGAACAGACGATCTTGCCCGCGACGTCCTCCGGACCATTGATATCGGTGTTGTCGGCCGCGACCAGCAGACCCTGGCCGGTGGTGAAGTACGGGCCTGCGAAGCTGATGTCCTGCTTGCGCTCGTCGGTGATCGAGAAGGTGCCGACGTAATAGTCGATGTCGCCGTTGACGATGCCTTGGATTCTGGCGTCCGACGGCAGGGTCTTGTACTCGATCTGGTCCTCGCTGAAGCCGAGCGACGCGGCGATCCAGCGCGCGATATCGATGTCGAACCCACTGCGCTCACCCGTCGCCGCGTCCTCATAGCCGAGACCGGGCTGGTCGTTCTTCACGCCGATGATCACCCCGTCGCGCGCCGTCATGGCGTCGAAGGTGGGGCTGCCGTCGAGCGTGACATCGGTGGCGACCTCCCAGAGTGCTTCGTCGCCGCCGTCGGCGCCGTCGCTCGGCGTGGTGCCCGGGGTTCCGCTGTTGCAGGCCGTGAGCGTCAGCAGCGCTGCAGCCGCCAGGCCTACGATTGCCGTTAGACGTGTGTGTCGTCGCATCAGATTTCTCCTTGTTCCGTATTCATTGGTGCGTTACGTATCCGACGTTCGGGTCGTGCGGAGGGAATCAGTTGTTCGGGTTGTGCCTGCGTTCTGCGGTCAGTGGGTGATGAGCTTTGACAGGAAGTCCTTCGCCCGGTCGGTTTCGGGGTTGGTGAAGAAGTCATCGGGTTTCTGATCCTCGAGAATCCGCCCGTCCGACATGAAGACGACGCGATCGGCCGCCTTGCGCGCGAATCCCATCTCGTGGGTGACGACGATCATCGTCATGCCCTCCTGCGCAAGACCGACCATCACGTCGAGGACTTCGTTGATCATCTCGGGGTCGAGCGCGCTCGTCGGCTCGTCGAAGAGCATCAGCTTCGGGCTCATCGCAAGGGCGCGCGCGATCGCGACACGCTGCTGCTGGCCGCCGGAGAGTTGAGCCGGGAGCTTCGACGCCTGCTGCCCGACGCCGACTCGATCGAGCAGCACCTTCGCTTCGCGGTCGGCGTCCGCCTTCTTCATCTTCCGCACGCGGATGGGTCCGAGCGTGACGTTCTCGAGGATCGTCAGATGCGAGAACAGGTTGAACGACTGGAACACCATGCCGACGTCCGCCCGCAGCTTCGCGAGCCCTTTGCCCTCTTTGGGAAGCTCATCTCCGTCGATGCGGATGCTGCCCGACGTGATGGTCTCGAGCCGATTGATCGTGCGGCAGAGCGTCGACTTTCCCGAGCCCGATGGGCCGATCACCACGACGACTTCGCCCCGGTTCACCGTCAGATCGATGTCGGTGAGGGCTTGGAACTCGCCGTAGTGCTTCTGCACGTTCTCGATCACGACGAGCGGATCACCGCGTTTGACGCTGATGTTGGACGTGACAGGCGCACCATCGGGGGTCGTCATAGCGCCACCCTATGGGCGGGCTGGGACCCCCGGCCATAGCTGGGCCCGAGGCTTTACCTATCTGTAACAGGCGCGCGAACCGGGATTTCAACCCGCCGCACGCTGCGCGAAGGCTGTTTCGTACAGGCAGACGCTCGCCGCGGTCGCCAGATTGAGCGACTCGGCCCGCCCGTAGATGGGCAGCCGCAGCGAAATGTCGGCGAGGCGCAGCGCGTCTTCTTCGAGCCCGCGCGCCTCGTTGCCGAAGAGCCACGCGGTCGGCTCGGCGAGCAGCGAGCGCGACGCGAGGAAGTCCTCTCCCCCGACGTCGGCGGCGACGATCCTGACGCCGGCGGCGTGTGCGCGGTCGACTGCTGTCGAGAGGTCCACGCCGATCGCGACGGGAAGGTGGAAGAGCGACCCCGTCGAGGCGCGCACCACCTTGGGGTTGTACAGGTCGACGGTGCGACCGGTCAGCACGACGGCATCCGCGCCCGCCGCATCCGCCGCACGGATGATCGTGCCGAGGTTGCCGGGATCGCGCACTTCTTCGCAGATGGCGACCAGCCGCGGCGATGCGGCGAACACATCGCGCACCGACGTCGGAGACTGCTTCGCCACGACGACGATGCCCTGCGGGGTCACTGTGTCGGCCATCGAATCGAGGACCGCCTCGGTCGTGAAGACGACCTCGATGTCTGCCTCACGAGCAGCGTCTCGCACGTCGGGGTGACGCTCCATCGCGGTGGGCGTGGCGAACAGCTCGATCACCGTGTCGGGCCGATACGCGAGCACCTCACGAGCCGCCTGCGGGCCTTCGACGAGGAACAGTCCGGTCTCTTGACGAGCACTCCGCTTGGTGAGCTTCGCGACAGCGCGGACACGCGGCGACCGCGGATTCTCGAGCACACGATCAGCATAGAGCCGCGGCATCAGGTGTGTTCATCCACCTCGGCGAAACGACGAAGGGGCGTCCTCCCGGAGGAGGACGCCCCATGACGTCGAAGGTCGCGTACTACGCGGTCTGCGGCGCGTTGACGTTCTCGGGCAGCGCGGCCTTGGCCGTCGCCACGAGGCTCGCGAAGGTCGCGGGCTCGTTCACGGCGAGCTCCGCGAGCATACGACGGTCGACCTGCACGCCCGCGAGGCCCAGGCCCTGCATGAAGCGGTTGTAGGTCAGTCCGTTCTGGCGGCTCGCTGCGTTGATGCGCTGGATCCAAAGGCGGCGGAAGTCGCCCTTGCGCTTGCGACGGTCGCGGTACGCGTAGACGAACGAGTGGGTGACCTGCTCCTTCGCCTTGCGGTACAGACGCGAGCGCTGGCCCCGGTAACCGGAGGCGCGCTCGAGGATGACGCGACGCTTCTTGTGGGCGTTGACCGCCCGCTTGACTCTAGCCATTTCGTTTCGTTCCTAACTTGCGTCGGCGCGCTCAGCGACCGAGGAGCTTCTTGGCGACCTTCGCGTCACCGGGTGCGAGCACCTGGTCCTGCGACAGTCGGCGGGTGCGGCGTGAGGACTTGCCCTCGAAGTTGTGGCGAAGGTTCGCCTGCTGCTTCATGATCTTTCCGCTGCCAGTCACCTTGAAGCGCTTCTTGGCGCCCGAGTGGGTCTTCTGCTTCGGCATCTCTGTTTCCTTCGTTTCACGTCCCGCGCGGGCGGGAGTCGGTGTCCCGCGGTGCGGGAGAATGTGGGGGCCTAGTCGTCGGAGTCGTCGTCGACGACATCCGTCGACACCGAGCTGTCCGCGGCGGAGCCGACGCGGGCTGATCGCGCGGCTTCCTTGTTGGCGGCACGCTGGGCGTTCTGCTCGGTCTTGACCTCGGACTTGTTCTTGTGCGGGGCGATCACCATGACCATGTTGCGACCGTCGATCGTGGGATTCGATTCGACGGTGCCGAACTCGGCGACGTCCTCGGCGAACTTGCGGAGGAGGCGCACACCCTGCTCGGGACGCGACTGCTCGCGGCCTCGGAACAGGATCATGGCTTTGACCTTGTCGCCGGACTGCAGGAAGCCTTCGGCACGCTTGAGCTTGGTGGTGTAGTCGTGCGCCTCGATCTTCAGTCGGAAACGGACCTCCTTGAGGACCGTGTTCGCCTGGTTGCGTCGCGCTTCCTTCGCCTTCTGTGCGGCTTCGTACTTGTACTTCCCGTAGTCCATGATCTTGACCACGGGAGGCTTCGAGTTGGGAGCCACCTCGACCAGATCGAGATCGGCTTCCTGAGCCAGGCGCAGCGCCACCTCGATGCGGACGACGCCGACCTGCTCTCCTGCGGGACCCACGAGGCGGACCTCGGGGACGCGGATGCGGTCATTGGTGCGGGGATCGCTGATGCGGAACTCCTCTTTCGTGCGGGATGTCGGCCACCGCGACACAGGGTGTGTCGCGGGCGGAAGAGACGCATGCCACCCGGCACGACGCGGGAGCGCCGGCTCTTGCACCCTGATTCCATTGCTGGCTACCCCGTCCGAAGCGCGGACGGGGCGGAGTGCGTGACCCGGTAGCCTTGAGCGGCAAGCGCGGGTGGGATGTGATCCTCTTTCGATTCCAGAGCAGAACGCTCCGGAGCCCGCCAAAGTCTAGCAGAGAGTGGCACGTGGACACGATTCGGGACGCCGACGGCGACCTCACGGCAGCAGAGACGACTCCGGATGCCGCGCGCCAGGCCCGGTGGGAAGAGCGCGAGCGGGCCGCCGCGGCTGCGACGCGCGACATCGCCGACGTGCCGGCTGTCGAGGTCATCACGACCGCGGCCGTGCACCTGATGAGCGCCGCGGCCGTCAAGGTCGGACTCGCCGACGACCCGACCACGCAGACCGACCTCGACGAGGCTCGGAAGCTCATCAACGCTCTGGCCGGCCTCATCACCGCGGGGGCGCCCGAGATCAGCGACATGCACGCGCGGTCCCTTCGCGACGGGCTGCGCTCGCTGCAGCTCGCGTTTCGCGAGGCATCCGTCATCCCCGATCCCATCGGCAAGGGGCCGGGCGAGAAGTGGACCGGCCCGGTCAACTGACCTGCAGAGGTCGCTGATCCTGTCGAAGCGCCGGCGATCCTTGGACACGCTCCGGTGCCGAGTTCAGGCGAGCTCGCCAGTTCAGGGCGATGCGTGCGCCGACTGGCCTGATGCCGGCACATCGGCTGATCTCGTGGCGGGTCAGTCGCCGCGGACGAGCTTGACGGTAAGGGAGTCGACCAGCACCGCGATGCGATCGTCAGCGGCCCAGCGCCGCGCAAGGCGGCCGAGCACGGCATCCAACTCGGCCTGCTCGAGGCCTTGGATGAGCTCGAGTCGGACGATGAGCTCGGGACCGCGCAGCCGCCCGGTGGGATCCCCCGACTCGAGAGTGAGATCGAGGATGGCGAGCTCGCCCCCGATACTGCTGTGCATCGCGGCGAAGACCTCCGGCGATGCGTGGCTCGGCTCCCACGGCTGGCCTTGAGCGATCGCCCAGACGGCCGGGCGACGGATGACGAACTCGGTGTCCGAGCCCGGGTCGACCACGATGAGGTCGGTGTCGTCGGCCGACGCGGCCAGCGCCGTGCGAACGCCGTCTGCCGGCACCGGGCGGGCGACCGCATCCCAGCGCTTCATCGACGCAACCGAGGTGAACACCGGCAGTACGGAGCGCCCGTCCGGCGCGGCGACCGTGACGATCGACAGCTCCTGGGTCTTGTCGACCGAGAGCCCGTGCGGTTCGACGGGCTCACCGACCGATTCAGGGGCATCGCCCTTCTCCGCCACCAGCGGTATCAGCAGCCGCGCCGTGCGGTACGCCTCGATGACCTCCACCTGGACGGCCGCCCCGTCGCGAGGAGCGCTCAGCGCAGCGATCAGCCGCGCATCCGCCGTGCCGTCATCTCCCGCGTGGGAATTCGGCTCGAAGCTGCGCCCCTCCCACGGGACTCCTGCGGAGTCGCCGTGCGCGTGCGGATCAGTGGCCGGCGACATCCAACGCCTCGGCGAGCGTGAACGCGCCCGAATAGAGCGCTTTGCCCACGATCGCGCCTTCGATGCCGATGGGCACGAGTTCGCGGAGCGCCTCGATGTCGTCGAGGCTCGACACGCCGCCCGAGGCGACGACGGGCTTCGTCGTCCGTGAGGCGACCTCGCGCAGCAGGTCGAGGTTCGGACCCCGAAGGGTGCCGTCCTTCGTCACGTCGGTCACGACGTAGCGACTGCAGCCGGCCGATTCGAGGCGCTCGAGGACGGTCCACAGGTCGCCGCCCTCTTCGGTCCACCCGCGCGCTGCGAGTGTCGTGCCGCGCACGTCAAGACCCACCGCGATCACGTCGCCGTACCGACCGATGACATCGGCAGCCCACTCGGGGTTCTCGAGGGCAGCGGTGCCGAGGTTGATGCGTGCGGCGCCGCTCTCGAGCGCGGCCTCCAGCGAGCGATCGTCGCGGATACCGCCCGAGACCTCGACCTGCACACCGCGCACCTGCTTGATCACCTTGCGCAGAACGCCGGCGTTGCTGCCGCGGCCGAACGCGGCGTCGAGGTCGACCAGGTGGATCCACTCGGCTCCGGCACGCGCGAAGTCGAGTGCCGCATCGATCGGGTCCCCGTAATTCGTCTCGGTGCCTGCCTCGCCCTGGGTCAGGCGGACGGCCTTGCCGCCCGCGACATCGACAGCGGGCAGCAGGATCAGTTCCGGCATTGACGCGAAATCGTTCATGGCTCCTCATGCCGAGATATCACAGGAGCACACGCTCCGGCAGATGGCACGAGTTCAGAGAGTAGCCCTGCCCAGCCCATCGATCCAATTCGCGAGCAGCCGGATGCCGGCATCCCCGGACTTCTCGGGGTGGAATTGCGTGGCCGAAAGAGGGCCGTTCTCGACCGCCGCGAGGAACGGCCGGCCGTAGTCGCACCATGTCAGGACGGGTTCGGGGAATGGCGGCACCACGTCGAGGAGCCACTTCTGGGCGCCGAACGAGTGGACGAAGTAGAACCGCTCGTCCTCGATCCCCCGGAAGAGCCTGGAACCGGTGCCCGCCTCGACCGTGTTCCATCCCATGTGCGGCAGGACGGGTGCATCCAGTTCCGTCACGACCCCGGGCCACTCTCCGAGGCCCTCGGTGTCGACGCCGCGCTCGACACCCCGCTCGAACAGCACCTGCATGCCCACGCAGATGCCGAGCACCGGCCGCCCGCCTGCGAGGCGGCGCTCGATGAGCTGATCGCCGCGACTCGCCCGGAGCGCCTCCATCACGGCATGGAACGCCCCGACGCCCGGCACCACGAGACCGTCGGCTTCGAGCACGAGCGCCCGGTCGGACGTGAGCTTCGCATCAGCGCCGGCCGCAGCCAGCGCCTTGACGGCGGAGTGGACGTTGCCCGAGCCGTAGTCGAGCACTGCCACGAGTGGGCGGGAGCTCACAGAGCGCCCTTCGTGCTCGGGACTCCCTCGACGAGAGGGTCGAGCGCCTTGGCCTGCCGAAACGCGCGCGCGAACGCCTTGTACTCGGCCTCGGCGATGTGGTGCGGATCACGGCCCGACAGCACGCGCACGTGCACGGTGAGCGCGCCGTTGAACACGATCGCCTCGAACGTGTGTCGCACGAGCGATCCGGTGAAGTGGCCACCGATCAGGTGGTGCTCGAAGCCGGCGGGCTCGCCGGAGTGGACGAGGTACGGGCGCCCGCTGACGTCGACGACCGCCTGCGCCAGCGCCTCGTCCAGCGGGACGAGCGCGTCGCCGTACCGCGAGATGCCGGCCTTGTCGCCGAGTGCCTCGCGGATCGCCTGCCCGAGGACGATCGCGACATCCTCGACGGTGTGATGGGCATCGATGTCGGTGTCGCCGGATGCGCGGACCGTCAGATCGGTCAGCGAGTGCTTCGCGAACGCCGTGAGGAGATGATCGTAGAACGGCACGGTGGTGTCGATGTGGCTGCGGCCGGAACCGTCGAGATCGAGGTCGAGTTCGACGGTGGATTCGCTCGTTGCGCGGCGGGCCGACGCGGTGCGAGCGGCGGAACGGGTCATGATCGCGAGTCTATCGAGGCGAGTGCGTCGAGGAACGCCGTCGTCTCGCCCTCGGTGCCGGCCGTCACGCGGAGGTGGTGAGGGATGCCCACGTCGCGGATGAGAACGCCGCGGTCGTAGAGGCCCTTCCAGGTGGCTCGGGGGTCGTCGACTCCGCCGAACAGCACGAAGTTGGTCGACGAGTCATGCGGCTCGTATCCGAGCGCGGGAAGCGTCGCCGCGATGCGATCGCGCTGAGCGACGATCTCGTCCACCGCGCGCAGCATCGTCGGCGCGTGGCGGAGCGCCGCGCTCGCCGCCGCCTGGGTGAGGACGCTGAGGTGGTACGGCAGACGGACGAGACGCAACGCGTCGATCACCGCGGGGTCCGCGGCGAGATACCCGACGCGGGCGCCGGCGAACGCGAACGCCTTGCTCATGGTGCGCGAGACGATCAGCCTTTCGCGACCGGGCAGGAGTGCCAGCGCCGACGGCTCGGAACGCGGTGCGAACTCCTGATACGCCTCGTCCACGACCACGATGCCGCGCGCCGCCTGGTAGACCGCCTCGATGACGTCGAGGGGCATCGGCGTACCGGTGGGATTGTTCGGAGCGCACAGGAAGACGACATCGGGATCGGCGGCATCGACCTGGGACGCCGCGCTCTCGGCATCCACCGTGAAATCGTGCGACCGCGTGCCCGCCGTCCACGTCGCACCGGTGCCGCGCGTGAGCAGCGGGTACATCGAGTACGTCGGAGCGAAGCCGAATGCGGTGCGGCCCGGACCGCCGAACGCCTGCAGGACGTGCTGGAGAACCTCGTTCGAGCCGTTCGCCGCCCAGATCTGGTCGGGTGTCAGGCCGTACCCCAGGTACTCCGCAAAACCTTCGCGTAACGCGGTGAACTCCCGATCGGGGTAGCGATTCACGTCCCGCAGCGCGAGAGCGATCGAATCCAGGATGTCGTCCGCGACCTCTCCGGGAAACGGATGCGTGTTCTCGTTGACGTTGAGAGCCACCGGCAGGGCGGCCTGCGGCGCACCGTACGGAGTCTGGCCGCGCAGATCGTCGCGGAGGGGCAGATCATCGAGGCGAGCAGTCACCCCGCCCATGCTACGGCCGAACCGTCACCGACCCGATGTGTACTCCGCTGGGATGGCGAGCCGCTGGCCGGCGGAGATCGAGACTCCGTCCAGTGCGTTGAGTCGCACGATCGCGTCGATCACGTCTCTCGGATCGGCGGTCGGGGCGACTTCTTCGGCGATCGACCACAGGGACTCGCCCGACGAGACCACGACGGTGCTGAAGGTATCGGCCGGAGCTCCGGCGTCGCGTGACGCCAGCGCCGCGCCGCCGCTCATCACCGCGATGCCGAGTGCGATCGCGGCGGGGAGGGCTGCCGTCGCCACGAGCACGCGTCGACCTCGCACCGTGAGGCGAAGGCGCGTTGCCGGCAGGCGGGTGGTGCCGGATGCGGTGATGCTGATGGCGGTCATGTGATCCTCCTGCGGGTGGGGAGAGATTCGCATCCGCCCCTCGGCCGGGAGCGGCGGATACGAATCTCTCTTCCGAACTTATCTTCGATGTTCTAGAGTGTCAACTACGGGTGCGGATGCCGATTCCTCGAACGCGACACGCGGTCAGCTTCGCCGGGAGACGCGTTCGAACCGGATACGGTTTCGATACCGACACCCCACCACGGGCCTCCGACATTCGAAGACCAATGCCCCCACGCGGGAGACAGGAGCTGGATCATGAGCGAGGTAAGCGGCCGAGAAAAGCCCCAGACCCGGCGACGCAAGAGCCTGAGCGACAAGCAGCTCGCGATCCTCGAGGTGATCCAGCGTTCCATCGCCAGGCACGGCTATCCGCCGAGCATGAGAGAGATCGGCGATGCCGTGGGCTTGAAGTCGCTGTCGAGCGTCACGCACCAGCTCAACCAGCTCGAGCTGAGCGGCTACCTCCGACGCGACGCCGGCAAGACGCGCGCCATGGAGGTGCTCATCGACCTGCCGGGCGCCGCGACCGAGAACCCCGCGGACAGCGGTCCCTCGGTCGGCGACGCGGCGATGGTGCCGCTCGTCGGTCGGATCGCGGCCGGCGTGCCCATCACGGCGGAGCAGCAGGTCGAGGAGATCTTCCCGCTCCCCCGTCAGCTCGTGGGCAAGGGAGACCTGTTCATGCTGAAGGTCTCGGGCGAGTCGATGATCGACGCCGCGATCTGCGACGGCGACTGGGTGGTCATCCGTTCCCAGTCCACCGCGAACAACGGCGACATCGTCGCCGCGATGCTCGACGGGGAGGCCACGGTCAAGACCTTCCGCCAGAGGGATGGCCACACCTGGCTGCTCCCCCGCAACTCGGCATTCGAGCCGATCCTCGGCGACGAAGCCGTCGTGCTCGGCAAAGTCGTCGCGGTGCTGCGCGCGGTCTGACGGCACCGGGCCCGGGCGGAGGGGCGCTGCGCCCGTTCCGAGCCGCAGGTCAGCACTTCTCGCCCGCCGAGGGTGATGCCATCCCCGCGTGGTAGGTCACAATGAGTGACATCCCGCCATGAGGAGGCGTCATGAGTGAGCCAGACACCGTCGACCTGCAGGCCGAACTCGACGCGCTCCGCGCGGAGAATGACGCGTTGCGGCTACGCGCCGAGGTGAACGAGGATGAGGTCGCACCGGCCTCGAGCAGTCGCAGCGGCTGGTGGCGCGCGCTCCTGTCCGCGGTCCTCATCATCGTCGCGACGATCCTCGTTCCGGTGTCGATCATCGGCGCCTGGGCTCGCGTGCAGCTGGTCGATGAGGATGCGTTCGTCGCGACCCTCGCCCCGCTGGTGGACGACCCCGCGGTGCAGGACATGATCATCGACGAGTCGATGGAGGCCATCAACGCCCAGGTCGACTTCGCCGAGATCACCTCGAACGTGTTCGACGGGATCGCCTCCCTCGGCCTGCCGCCACGCGCGGCAGACGCGCTCACGCTCCTCGAGGCGCCCGCTGCGAACGGGCTGCAGAGCCTCGTGACCACCACCGTGACGCGCGTGGTCGAGTCCGACGCCTTCTCGGAGGTCTGGGCCACTGCGACCCGTGCCGCCCATCGAGCTCTGGTGGGCGCGGCCACCTCGGACGGCGGTGGACTGGTCGTCCGGACGGACGATGGCGTCGGCATCCAGCTGGGCGCTGTCGTCGAGCGGGTCAAGCAGAATCTCATCGATCGCGGCCTCGGCGCAGCCCAGCTGATCCCGACCATCGACAAGGTCGTGATCCTGGGTGACGGCCAGAACCTGGCCGCGATCCGCACGGGCTATGCGCTCGCGACGACGCTCGGCTACTGGCTGCCGTTCATCACCCTCGGGCTGTTCGCGCTCGGCATCCTGATCGCCCGCCGTCGCAGCGTGGCCGTCATGGGCACGGGCATCGGATTCGTGATCGGCGCAGGGGCCCTCGCCACCTCGCTCGGGGTCGGCGCGACGTTCGTCGGCATAGCCGCGGGCTCGCTCGGCCTCTCACCGGACGCCCTCAATGTCATCTACGAACAGCTGGTCGGCAACATCACGCAGACGGCCGTCGTCCTCGTGTTCCTGGGAATCTTCATCGCGGTCCTGGGCTGGGCGATGGGCAGGTCGCGTCCTGCCCAGGGATTCCGCCGCGCGATCCGCAGCATGAACTCATCCGCGCGCCGTCAGCTGGCAGGGCGCGGACTCAACACCGGCTCGTTCGGCGTGTGGCTCGGACGGCAGCGCATTCTGGTGCGAACGATCATCGCGATCCTGGCGGTGCTCTGGTTGTTCGCGCTGCGCCCGCTGTCGATCGGCGACATCCTGCTCGTCGTGGTGGTCTCGTTCGGCGTGGCATGGATCCTCGAACTTCTGCAGCGTCGTCCCGAGGAGGTCACCGCGACGGTCGACATCGACGATGTCGAGGTCGTCGTCGCGGAGGATGTCGTGGTCACGGACGAAGCACCCGACGCCGACGACAGCCCCACACTCGTGTTCTCGGCAGCCGATGCGCCGACGACAGCGGCCGCGCCCGCTGTGGACGCGGCCGCTCGCCCGAACGGAGACTCGCCTACACGCTGATCCTGGTGCGCTCGCGGACCAGTCGGGTCGCCTCGATGATGTTCGCGAGCGAGGTCACGGTCTCGCGGTAGCCGCGTGTCTTCAGGCCGCAGTCGGGGTTGATCCACACGCGCCGCTCGGGGATCTCGGCGATGGCGCGCTCGATGAGCGACGTGATCTCGCTGACCGACGGCACGCGAGGCGAGTGGATGTCGTAGACGCCCGGACCGATGCCGTGGTCGAAGCCGGACTCCGCGATGTCGGCGACGATCTCCATGCGGCTGCGCGCAGCCTCGATGGAGGTGACGTCGGCGTCGAGGCCGCGGATGGCGTCGATCACCTCGCCGAACTCCGAGTAGCAGAGGTGCGTGTGCACCTGTGTGGCCGTGGCGGCTCCCGCGGTGGCGAGCCGGAAGGATCCCACCGACCAGTCGAGATACGCCGCTTGATCGCCCCGCTTGAGCGGAAGAAGCTCGCGAAGCGCCGGCTCGTCGACCTGGATGATCCGGATGCCGGCGGTCTCGAGGTCGGCGACCTCGTCACGCAGCGCGAGCGCCACCTGGTCGGCCGTCGTTCCGAGCGGCTGGTCGTCGCGCACGAACGACCACGCGAGGATCGTGACCGGGCCGGTCAGCATGCCCTTCACCGGCTTCTCGGTCAGCGCCTGCGCGAAGCGGCTCCAGTCGACCGTGATCGGAGACGGCCGTGACACATCGCCCCACAGAATGGACGGCCGCGTCGCACGGGATCCGTACGACTGAACCCACCCGTTCCGGGTCACGGCGAATCCGTCGAGATTCTCGGCGAAGTACTGCACCATGTCGTTGCGCTCCGGCTCGCCGTGCACCAGAACGTCGAGACCCAGCTCCTCCTGCAGTCCGATGACGGCCGTGATCTCGAACCGGATGAGGTCTTCGTACTCGAGGGTCGACAGCTCCCCTCGGTCATGGCGCGCGCGGGTCCGCCGGATCTCGTCGGTCTGCGGGAACGATCCGATCGTGGTGGTCGGGAGGAACGGCAGGTCGAGTGAATCCTCCTGCGCCGCCGCACGCTCGTCGTACGAGGACCTGGTGCGATCCGAAGCCGACAGCCGCTCCGCGCGGGCGCGCACGGCGCCGTCGAAGACGCCCGGTGCGGCGGCGCGATCCGCGAGGGCCGCCGTCGCTGCTGCGAGCTCGTCATCGATGGTCGCGCGGCCGCTGCGCAGGCCGAGGCCCAGGGTGGTCACCTGGCCCACCTTCTGATCGGCGAACGCCAGCCAGGAGCGCAGGCGCGAGTCGAGGTCGGGCTCGTCGGCGACGTCGTGCGGAACATGCTGCAGCGACGTCGAGGTGCCTGCCGCGACCGCACCCGCACCGAGCGACTCGAGCGCCTCGAGCTTGTGCCACGCCCCCGCGAGGTCGCCGCGCCAGATGTTGCGGCCGTCCACGACTCCCCCGACGATGGTTTTGCCGTCGAGCCCCGCGGCGCGCGCCGGCGCACTGCCGCGTGTCAGGTCGATGGCGATCGCGTCGATCGGCGCCGCGGCCAGCACTTCCCACGCACGTCCGTCGAGCTGCGCGTAGCCGGCGGCGACGAGCACCGCGGGTCGATGGGCGGCCTCGCCCAGCACCGCATAAGCCCGCTCCGCGGCACGGGCAAGCGCCGCCCCGTCGACCGCGAGGCTCTCGCTCACGAGCGCGGGCTCGTCGAGCTGCACCCACTCGGCGCCGGCATCGCGCAGTGCCGCGAGAAGCTCGACGTACACCGGCAGCACGTCGTCCAGACGGCTCAGCGGATCGAATCCGGCGGGCGCGGCATCCGTCGCCTTCGCGAGGGCGAGCAGCGTCACTGGACCCACGACGACGGGGCGAACGGTGAAGCCGTCCGCCCTCGCCTCGGCGACCTGGCGCACGAGCCGGTCACTCGACAGCGAGAACACCGTCTCGGGGCCGATCTCGGGAACGAGGTAGTGGTAGTTGGTGTCGAACCACTTCGTCATCTCGAGCGGCAGGCTGTCGCCCTCACCGCGGGCCGCAGTGAAGTACGCGGCGAGCCCGATCGTGCCGTCCGCGGCGCGGAGGCCGGAGAATCGCTCCGGCAGCACGCCTACCGTGACCGCGGCATCGAGCACCTGGTCGTAGTACGAGAACGACTCGGGGATCGACGAGTCCGTGCGCCCGAGACCCAGCGCGGCGAGGCGCTCGCGGGTCGTGCGGCGCAGCTCAGCCGCCACGCGCTCGAGCGTCGGCTCGTCGGTGGCGCCGGTCCAATGCGCCTCGACAGCTCGCTTGAGTTCGCGGCGACGCCCTATGCGGGGGTAGCCGAGGATCGTGGCGTGAGGGAATGCGGGGCGGGGTTCGGTCATCGTACGGCCTCCTTCTGGATGGTGTGGCTGAGGACATCGGCGTCGCGGAGCACCGCGAGCACCGTTCGGTGGTCGTTGAACGCGTAGAGGTGCACGCCGGGGGCGCCGCCGGCGACGACCTCGCGGGCGAGGTCTGCGGCGTACGCGACGCCGACGTCGTGCTGCCCCTCGGGCGTCGGCTCGACCTCGAGCGCGATCGCGAGCTCGGCGGGCAGCTCCTCACCACTCAACTCGAGCACGCGGCAGAGGCGGGAGCGCGATGTGATGGGCATGATGCCCGGCAGGATCGGAATCCTGACACCGGCCTCACGCGAGCGGCCGACGAACGAGAGGTAGTCGTCGGAGTGGAAGAAGACCTGCGTGATCGCGAGCGTCGCACCGGCTGCTTGCTTGGCGAGGAGCGCATCGATGTGCTCACGCGGATGTCGCGACCGCGGATGTCCGTTGGGGAATGCCGCGACGGCGATGTCGACCTTGGCCCGGCGTTCGACCCGCGCTGCGCCCGGGACACCGGGGATGACCGCTTCGGTGTACGGCGCACACTCGGCCTGCACGCGGTCGATGAGCTGCACGAGCTCGGCCGAGCTGCGCAGGTCGCCCAGGAACGACTCGTCGTCCTCGCTGCCGGCCGGCGGGTCGCCGCGAAGCGCGAGGAAGCTCGTGATTCCGGCATCCAGGAACTCCCGGATGAGCGCCTTCGCCGCGCCGTACGTGTTGCCCACGCAGGTGAGGTGGGCGAGCGGCGACACGGCCGTCTCGCTCCGGATGAAGCGCAGCAGGTCGAGGGAGCGCCCACCCGTCGAGCCACCGGCGCCGTACGTGACGGAGATGAAGCGAGGTCCGGCCGCCGCGAGCTCGCGGATCGTCTCGTGGAGGGCCACCGTCGAAGCTTCGGACTTCGGCGGATAGACCTCGAACGAGAACGGCACCGGAGGCGTGCTCAAGTCGATGGTCATCTCGCGCTTCTCGGATCGGAACGAAGGGCGGCCGGTCGGCCGCGGATCGCGCACCCAACGGGGAGGCCGTTGGGGCGTTGTCATCACGGGCGGGTGCCGGGCTCGGCTGTCGCTCCTTGCCCGGGATCGTCAAGCGAGCTCGAGGACCCGGGCGGATGCTTCACGGTAGCGAAAGAACGCGTCGCGATCCCCCGTGTGACCTTGTATTTCGACCGACGGAAGATAGCCGTTTCGGCGTACGGTGGAGGCGTGAAGACGACGATCCCTTACGGGTCTTGGCCATCTCCACTCACCGCCGCGGCA
This sequence comes from Microbacterium pumilum, assembly GCF_039530225.1. Classification (NCBI taxonomy): domain Bacteria; kingdom Bacillati; phylum Actinomycetota; class Actinomycetes; order Micrococcales; family Microbacteriaceae; genus Microbacterium; species Microbacterium pumilum. The sequence goes on along the minus strand of NZ_BAAAOH010000001.1, from coordinate 2,412,815 downwards.
GTATCCGCAGCGTCGCCGCGCCTCGAAGGGGCGCGATTCGTGGGGAGCGACATCTGGTGGGGCGAGTCCGTTCCGGACGAGGGCGGGCGCATCGCGGTGCGGCGGCGCGCGGCATCCGGCGAGGTCGAGGATGTGCTCCCGTCGCCGTGGAATGCCCGCTCGCGGGTGCACGAATACGGGGGCGGGGCGTGGACCACCACGGATGAGGGTGTGCTCGTGTTCGTCGAGAAGGAGGACCAACGCGTCTGGATGCTCACACCCGAGGGTCCGCGAGCGCTCACTCCAGCTGATCACGGCATGCGATTCGGTGGACTCACGTGGCAGACCGGGCGACTTCTGGCCATCCGCGAGACGCATCGTGACGGGGTCGCTCCGCACCGCGACATCGTGGAGGTGCCGCTCGACCGCACTGCGTCCTGGAACCCCTCGGCCATCCTCTCGCTCACCGAAGACAGCGACTTCCTGGCGCAGCCCGTGCTCTCATCCGACGGCTCGCATCTCGCATGGATCGCGTGGGATCACCCTCACATGCCGTGGGACACCACGGAGCTGCGCGTCGGGCGCATCGAGGAGGGACTCGTCGCGGAGTGGGCCACGATCGCCGGTGGCGACGGCACGGCACCTCTCCAGCCGGTGTGGACGGGCGAGGACGACCTCGTCTACAGCGACGACCCGAGTGGGCGGTGGAACCTGTGGCGGCTCCGCCTGACCGCCGACCTGCACCACGGTCCGCTCGCACCGGCCGATGCCGACACCGGCGGTGCGCTGTGGGGCCTGGGGCTGCGGTGGTTCGCGGTGCTGGATGACGGCCGCATCGTCGCAGTGCGGACGAACGGCGACGACCAGCTTGTGGTGATCGACGCGGAGGGCTCTTCGACGCCGCTGGCGATCGACGCCACCTCCAACGTGGTGATCGAAGACGTTCGCGGCAGCCAGGTCCTGCTGACCGCATCCGGTGCGCGGGGGTCCGCATCACTGTGGCTCGTCGATGTCGATGCTCCGGAATCCGCAGAGCGGATCACGGGCGGTGGATTCCCCTGGGGGCCGGAATGGATGCCGCAGCCCCGTGCGGTCACCTTCGAGGGGCCCCACGGCCCGGTCCACGCCTTCGACTACGCGCCCACCAACCCTGAAGCCCACGCACCCGAGGGCGAGCTGCCGCCGTACGTCGTGTTCGTTCACGGCGGACCGACGAGCCATGTCGGCGGCGCGGCGACGGGCAAGATCGCCTACTTCACGAGCCGCGGCATCGGCGTGCTCGACGTCAACTACGGTGGCTCGACCGGCTACGGACGCGCGTACCGCGAGCGCCTGCTCGGACAGTGGGGCGTCGTCGACGTCGATGACGTCGTCGCCGCCGCAGCAGGGCTCACCGCCTCGGGAGCCGCCGACCGGCACCGGCTTGCGATCGCCGGCGGTTCGGCCGGCGGCTGGACCGTGCTGTGCGCACTCGTCGCATCCGACGCCTTCGCGGCCGGGATCAGCCGGTACGGCGTGGCCGACCTCCGGCGCCTCGCCGAAGAGACCCACGACTTCGAGGCGCGCTACCTCGACAGCATGGTGGGTCCGCTCCCCGACGCCGAAGACACGTATATCGAACGGTCACCGCTGTCGCACCTCGCAAGCTTCACCACTCCGCTGCTGATCGAGCAGGGACTCGACGACGAGGTGGTGCCGCCGTCTCAGTCCGAGGCGGTGCGAGACGCCCTCGCGGCCAATGGCGTCCCCCACGCCTACCTCGCGTTCGAGGGCGAGGGGCACGGGTTCCGGCGCGCCGAGACGGTGGTCCGGACGCTCGAGGCGGAACTCGCCTTCCTGGGCGAGATCTTCGGATTCGAGACGCCCGGTGTCCCGGCGGTTCCGTTGGATTAGACCGCGAACGGCGCCAGTCGCGCGGCGAGGTGCTCGCCGACACGTGCGTGGATGGCGGTTCCTGAGGCCTCGTGCTGCTGCTCGAGCAGGATCCCCTGCTCGTGGATGGCCGAGACGAGATCGCCCCGGTCGTAGGGCACGAGGGCTCGCACTTCGACGGCCGGCAGCGGCAGGGCGGCCTCGATCGCGGCACGCAGCTCGTCGATCCCCTCGCCGGTGCGGGAGGACGCGAACACGGCATTCGGCTCAAGCCCGCGCAGCACCATGCGCGTGCCCTCGTCGACGAGGTCCGCCTTGTTGAACACGACGATCTCGGGGATGCCGCGAGCGCCGACATCGCCGATCACGTCTCGGACGGTTGCGAGCTGGGCTGCGGGATCGGGGTGCGCCGCATCCACGACGTGGATGATGACGTCCGAGCCGCCGACCTCTTCGAGCGTCGACCGGAAGGCCTCGACGAGCTGGTGCGGCAGGTTCCGGACGAAACCGACGGTGTCGGTGAGGGTGTAAACCCGCCCGTCACTCGTGCCGGAGCGCCGAACCGTGGCATCCAGCGTGGCGAACAGCGCGTTCTCGACGAGCACGCCTGCGCTCGTCAACCGGTTGAGCAGGCTCGACTTGCCGGCGTTCGTGTAACCGGCGATGGCCACCGAGGGGATCGTGTTGCGCCTGCGCTCGGCGCGCTTGGCGTCGCGCGCAGGAGCGAAGTCCCGGATCTGGCGGCGCAGCTGAGCCATGCGCGTTCGGATGCGGCGGCGATCCAGCTCGATCTTCGTCTCACCGGGTCCGCGCGAGCCCATTCCCGCACCGCCTGCGCCCACCTGGCCACCGGCCTGGCGGCTCATCGAGTCGCCCCACCCGCGCAGCCGTGGGAGGAGGTACTCGAGCTGGGCGAGCTCGACCTGGGCCTTGCCCTCGCGGCTCTTGGCGTGCTGGCTGAAGATGTCGAGGATGACGGTGGTGCGGTCGATGACCTTGACCTTCACGACATCCTCGAGCGCGCGCCGCTGGCTCGGAGCCAGCTCGGTGTCGGCGATCACGGTGTCGGCGCCGACCGCGGCGACGATGTCTCGGAGCTCCTGCGCCTTGCCGCGGCCGATGTAGGTCGCTGGGTCGGGATGCGGCCGGCGCTGGAGGATCGCGTCGAGGACCACCGCTCCGGCGGTCTCGGAGAGCGCGGCGAGCTCGCGCAGCGAGTTCTCGGCATCCTCCTGTGCACCCTGGGGATGCACGCCGACCAGTACGACGTTCTCGAGTCGCAGCTGCCGGTACTCGACCTCGGTGACGTCCTGCAGTTCGGTCGACAGGCCCGGAACGCGGCGGAGTGCAGCACGCTCTTCACGATCCCACTGGTCGCCGTCGGTGTCGGTTCTGGTGATCGTCGCCTCATCCTGCAGGGCCTGCGCGGCCCCGAAGGGATGCGCCGCGCTCTGCTCGGTGAATGTGCTGACGCGAACCCCCGAGCGCGCGTCGGCGCGCGCCAGCACACGATCCACCGGGTCGACCGGGGTCTCGTCCGTGCTCTGAGGGGTTGTGGTGTCCGTCATGTGTTCCTTCCAAGATGCTGACCCGCATCGTTCGGGTGAGCGTGGTGATTCTAGTCTCCCGCGGTGGGGAGGTCCTCCGGTACGCTCGACAGCCATGGGGAGCGACCACTACTTCAGCGCGTCCCCCGCCAGTGCCGAGAATCTCCGACGCATTCGCGTGACACTCGCCGACCGCGACCTCGAGGTCTCCACCGCCGGAGGGGTATTCAGCCCCGATCACGTCGACTCGGGCACCGGGGTCCTCCTCGCCAACACTCCCCCGCCACCGCCGGGTGGAAACCTTCTCGATCTCGGAAGCGGCTGGGGTCCGATCGCGCTCACCCTGGCCATCCAGTCGCCACACGCGGCCGTCTGGGCGGTGGACGTGAACGAGCGGGCGCTCGATCTCGTCCGGCGAAACGCTCTCGCTCTGGGACTCGACAACGTCAACGCTCTCCTGCCGGAGGATGTTCCCGGCGACATCGCGTTCCGCACGATCCGCTCGAATCCGCCGATCCGCGTCGGCAAGAACGAGCTGCACGGGCTGCTCGAACGCTGGATCCCGCGTCTGGAAGAGCGGTCGGATGCGTGGCTCGTCGTGCAGCGCAACCTCGGCTCGGACTCCCTCCAGCGCTGGCTGGCCGCCACTTTCGAGCGGGGCTACAGCGTGCACCGCGTGGCGACCGGCCGTGGGTTCCGCGTCATCAAAGTGCGGCGCCACGGCTCACCGCTCAGCGAGCCGATCACGCTGCCCTGACGCCGGCGCGGCTGCCTACGTGAGCGTGACCTCGCCCGAGTAGACGAGCGTCGCCGGTCCCGAGAGCAGCACGTGGTGCTCGGCGCCGACCTCGATGGTTCGCACCTCCAAGGTGCCGCCCGGCACGTCCACGGTCCAGTGGTCCGGGGCAGCGGGGCCCGCCCAGTGCCGCACCGCCAGCGCCGCGGCCGCCACGCCGGTCCCGCAGCTCATCGTCTCTCCGACGCCGCGCTCGAAGACGCGCATGCGGATGGATCCGACGCCGTTGCGCACGAGAGGGTCGCTCGGGACGACGAACTCGACGTTCGCGCCGTGCGGTGGTACCGGATGGAGCTGCGGCTCCGCTGCCAGGTCGAGACCGTCCAGCTCATCGGTGTCGGGCAGGGCGACGACCACATGCGGGTTGCCGACATCGATGCCGAGGCCAGGGCGCGGTGCGCCGACGCCGCGTGCCCGCACAAGCACATCGGCGTCATCGACGAGCCATGGCCCGAGGTCGACCTCGAAGCCGAGATCGCTTCGCGTCACGATCTTCACGCCGGCACGTGTGCCGATCGCGAGGGGCGCATCATCCAGCGACGCCCACCCCGCGTCAGCGAGATAGCGCGCGAACACGCGGATGCCATTGCCGCACATCTCGGCCTTCGAACCGTCGGCATTGCGATAGTCCATGAACCACTCGGCCCCGTCAGCGGTCATCCCTTCGGGGATCGCCGTCGCGCGCACGACCCGCAGAACCCCGTCCGCGCCGATCCCGAAGCGCCGGTCGCACAGGACCGCGACCTGATCGTCGGAAAGCTCCAGCTCGCCATCGGGATCGGGGAGGATCACGAAGTCGTTGCCGGTGCCGTGCCCTTTCGTGAAGGCGATGGTCTGCGGCATCCCTCGATTCTACGGATGCCACGGCCACTCAGATCGCGAACGGCTCGTAGCAGTCGTAGGTGTCGTGGGCGACGATCCGCCCATCGCGAACAGTGAGGAACCCGGCCATGTGCGCGACGATCTCGGTGTCGCCGATCGTGCCGCGCCAGGTCGAGCGGACCGCAGCCCGATCGCCGACGACGAGCACCTCGTGGATCTCGATCGACTGCGCCGTCAACCGGGCCTTGCCCGCCAGGAAGCCGGCGATCGTCTCGTCGATCGTGCGCGTGTGACCGTTCGGCGAGATCGGGTTCGGCAGCTCGGTGAAGACGGCATCGGGTGTGACGACCTCTCGCAGCTCATCCGCGCTGGAGTCCAGGTCGGCGACGAGCGAGAAGTAGCGACGTACGACATCCTCCGTGCTTGTCATGCGAGCGATAATACACAACTATGGTTGTGTGTCCAACGCTCTCACTCTGGTGGATCTCGTCTCACTTGCCGGGGGCGCATCTGACGCATTCATCGTGCGGTCGCTCGAATCCGCGGGATACGCGGGATTGCGAGTGCGCCACGGATATGTCTTCCAGCGACTGCTCGTGGCACCCCTGAGCATCACCGCCCTCGCCCGCGACCTCGGCGTGACGCAGCAAGCGATGTCCAAGACCATCGCCGAGCTGTCCGCACTCGGCTACATCGAGGCATCCCCCGACGCCGCCGATGCGCGACGCCGTTCGATCTCGCTCAGCCACCACGGGCGCGACGCCGTCCGCGCCGCTCGCGACATCCGTGCGCGATTGGAGCGGCGAATCGCCGACGCGGTCGGCGACGACCGACTGCGGGGTGCGAGGGAGACCGTCGAGGTGCTGCTGGCCGAAGTGGGCCTCGCCGACCGAGTCGCCGGACGCGAAGTGCCGATTCCCGGTCCTGCGGACTAGTCAGTCAGGGAACCGGGTCTCCTTGTGTGGCGCGCCCGACCTGTCGTACGTGGTCCACACGCCGACCTGACGCCCGCGATCGAACGTGCCGCTGCGCATGATCGTGCCGTCGACGCGGAACCACTCCCAGTACCCATCCATGTCATCGCCCCGCATGAAGCCGCGGGACCACACGCTGCCGTCGCGGTGGAGCTTGGTGTGGGGCTCGGATTCCGTCACCGGATCAGGATGTCATGTCAGTCGTCGGCGATGAGCCGCTTGGCCGTCGCCCAGGTGTCGAACGGCTCGTAGCCGAGAGCTTCGTAGAAGCCGCGGGCGCTTTCGTTGTCAGGTCGCACCATCAGCTGAACCTTGGGACAGCCCAGCGCGATGAGCCGCTCCTCAGCGACACCCACCAGCGACCGCGCGATGCCCTCACCGCGGCGAGCGGAATCGGTGGCCAGGTAGTACAGCCAGCCGCGGTGTCCGTCGTAGCCCGCCATCACCGATCCCACAACCTCGCCGCCGTCGATCGCGACCAGGAACAGCTCGGGCTGCACACCGAGCTTGCGCTCGATGTCCTCATGCGGATCGTTCCAGGGGCGGGTGAGGCCCGCCCCATGCCACAGGGCCACAACGGCCTCGGTGTCGGCACGGTCGAACGGCCGGATGTCGATCGTCATCCGGCTGCGCTTTCCAGCGACACAGCCGCACCCGGCTCGAGCCATTCGATCGCGTCGTAGCGCTTGAACCACGACACCTGCCGTCGGGCGTAGCGACGCGTGAGCGCCTGCGTCTCCGCGATCGCCTCGGTCTCGGACGCCGTGCCCGCCAGCTGAGCGAGCGCCTGCGCATACCCGATCGCGCGTCTCGCGGTCACGCCGTCTTCGAGGCCCCGCGCGCGAAGACCGGCGACCTCGTCGAGGAGGCCATCTGCCCACATCCGCTCGACGCGCAGGTCGAGCCGCTCGACCAACTCGGCGCGCGGAACGGCGACACCGACGACCCGCGTGTCTGCGCGCCAGAGTGTCGGTGCGTCTGGCAGCGCGGCGCCGTGGGTCGACTCGCCCTGCGCGAGGATCTCGAGCGCCCGCACGATCCGGCGGCCGTTCTTCGGGTCGATGCGCGCCGCGGTGACCGGATCCGCGTCGCGCAACCGTGCGAACAGGACGCCGGGCCCGTCCTGCTCGAGTTGGGCCTCGAGCTCCGCCCGCAGCTCGTCGTCGTGCGGCGGGAAGCGGAAATCGAAGAGCACGCTCGAGACGTACAGGCCGGATCCTCCGACGAGGATCGCATCCGCGCCGCGAGCATGGATGTCGTCGATCGCGGTGCGCGCCGCATCCTGATACCAGGCGACCGCCGCTTCGTCGGTGACGTCGAGCACGTCCAGCAGGTGGTGCGGGATGCCGCGCCGCTCGGCGATCGGCAGCTTGGCCGTGCCGATGTCCATGCCGCGATACAGCTGCATCGCATCGGCATTGACGATCTCGGCGGGCCTGCCCTGCGCGGCGAGGGCCTCCGCGAGGTCGAGCGACAGCGCCGACTTCCCCGTGCCGGTTGCCCCCACCACCGCCCAGAGACGCGGTGCGAACGAGCTGGCTGCGCTCACACCCCGACGCGCAGCGTGGGCAGGCCCAGCGACACCGCGGTCGGCGCACCGCCGGTGGAGGTGGGCAGGGCGCAGGACTCTGCCTGCGTGCGATCCCACGCATCGCCTGCGCGGGTGCGGCGGATGTGCAGCGGCGCTCCGTCGGGAGCATCCGCGAGGAGGTGGAACGGCGCAGCGTGCGTCACGACGACCGACACGACGTCGCCGGGTCGAGGCAGGTCCGACCCTGCCGGGACCTCGAAGTGGACGAGTCTGTTGTCTTCGGCGCGTCCGGTCAGCCGGTGGGTCGCGGCATCCTTCTTGCCCTCGCCCATCGAGACGAGCACCTGGAGTTCGCGGCCGACCTGCTTCCGGTTCTCTTCGAACGAGATGCGCTCCTGCAGGGCGATGAGGCGCTCGTACCGCTCCTGGACGATCGCCTTCGGCACCTGGTCGGGCATGGTGGCTGCCGGGGTGCCCTCGCGGATCGAGTACTGGAACGTGAAGGCACTCGTGAAGCGCGCCTGCTCCACGACACGCATGGTGTCTTCGAAGTCCTCGTCGGTCTCGCCGGGGAAGCCCACGATGATGTCCGTTGTGATCGCGGCGTGCGGCATCCGCTCGCGGACGCGGTCGAGGATGCCGAGGAACCGCTCGCTGCGGTATGAGCGGCGCATCGCCTTGAGGACGCGATCGCTGCCGGACTGCAGCGGCATGTGCAACTGCGGCATCACGGACGGCGTCTCGGCCATCGCGTCGATGACGTCGTCGGTGAATGCGGCCGGGTGCGGGCTCGTGAAGCGGATGCGCTCGAGCCCCTCGATCTCGCCCGCGGCGCGAAGGAGCTTGCCGAAAGCCTGCCGGTCGCCGAACTCGACGCCATAGGAGTTGACGTTCTGCCCAAGCAGCGTGACTTCGATGGCTCCGTCGTCGACGAGGAGACGGATCTCGTTCAGGATGTCGCCGGGACGGCGGTCCTTCTCCTTGCCGCGCAGACTCGGCACGATGCAGAACGTGCACGTGTTGTTGCATCCCACCGAGATCGACACCCAGCCGCTGTAGACGGAGTCGCGCTTCGTCGGGAGCGTCGACGGGAAGATCTCGAGGGACTCGAGGATCTCGAGCTCCGCCTCGCCGTTGTGTCGCGCACGCTCGAGCATGCTCGGCAGCGACCCCATGTTATGGGTGCCGAAGACGACATCCACCCACGGCGCCTTGTCGATCACCGTCTGCTTGTCCATCTGCGCGAGGCAGCCCCCGACCGCGATCTGCATGCCTTCGTGCTTGTCCTTGCGGGACTTCAGGTGGCCGAGGGTGCCGTACAACTTGCCGGCGGCGTTGTCGCGGACGGCGCACGTGTTGATGACGACGACGTCGGCGTCTTGGCCGAGCTCGGCCGGCACATAGCCGGCGCTCTCGAGCGAGCCGGAAAGGCGCTCGGAGTCATGGACGTTCATCTGGCAGCCGAACGTGCGCACCTCGTACGTGCGGGCTCGACCGTCCGGAGCATGCGCGGCGGGAGAGGGCGCGATGATCGTCGGCGCCGAAGACGGAGTGGTCATGATGGGTGCCATTCTACGAGCCGTCCGGTGCACGTCGGCTGAGGGACGGCTTCGCGCCTCACCGGATGCGCGCGCGGATTCGCCCCGCCGAGAGCAGCGTGAAGCCGAAGGCCATCGCGAGCAGCACACCGAAGGCGATGCCGGCAGGAACGAGCGCATCGCCCACGAATGCGTCGATGCCGTAGAACTCCCGGATCGTCGCCGCCGCCTCGGCGTTCCGTCCCACCATCGACGCCAGCGATTCGTCGGTGAATTCGCGTCGGAGGAGCATGGCGCCCTGGGCGAATGGCAGCGCATTGATCGTGCTGGCGACCGCGATCGGAAGCGACCCCACCGGGATGTAGGCGCCGGCGATGAAGCCGAGCACCGTGCCGATGACGGTCGCGAAGCCCGAGAACGCCGCATTGGTGCGGATGAACGAGACCACGAGCGCCGATAGCGCGGTGAAACCCGCGCAGCACAGCACGGTGATGCCGGCGATGCGCAGGACGATGGCGGGCCCGAGCCAGGTGGCGTCGACGATTCCCAGGTAGAGGATGCTCACCGTCAGCACGATCATCGACATCACGACCGCGACGATGACGGCCGCGGCGAGGTAGCCGAGGACGAGCTGCCAGCGGCGCACCGGCGATACCAGGAAGTCGCGGAAGCGGCCGGTCTCACCGTCGTCCACGAGGGTTGCCAGGGCACCGAGCCCGGTCGTGATCGTCGACAGCATCACGATGCCGGCGAACATCCACGTGTCGACGAATGAGCGGATCTCGTCCTCGGACGCAGAAGGGAACGTCTCGCTGAGACCGTCGATCTGCAGGCGGGCGAGGAACAGGGTGTACAGGACGAACAGGATGATGGCGCCGAGGAGCGAGAAGAAGACGTTCATCCGGTCACGGAAGAACAGCCGCAGGTTGCGGCGGACGATCGATCCGACGACTCTCACGCCGCCTCGCCGTCTTCCTGGAGGTCTGCGGCGTCGGTCGTTCCGCCGGTGAGCGCAAGGAACACATCGTCCATCCGGCCGTGGCGGAACTCGAAGTCCCGCACCGCATCACCGTGGGCGTCGAGGATGGCCCGCGCGACCATCGCATCGTCGACGGCGACGACGATTCGCTCGCCGTCCGCCTCGGGGTTGCCGCCGCGCTCGCGTGCCAGCACGATCAGCCCGTCGGGGTCTGCGGAAGTGATCGTCAAGATGCTGTTGCTGTGCTCGGCCCGAAGCTCGGCAGGGGTGCCGTCGGCGATGATCCTGCCCCGGTCGATGATGCACACCCGATCGGCCTCTTCGGTCTCCTCCATGTAGTGCGTCGTGAGGAACACGGTGAGCCCCGTCTGTTCGCGGAGCTCATGGATCGTGCTCCACACGATCGCGCGACTCGCGGGATCGAGGCCCGCCGTCGGCTCATCGAGGAAGACGATGCTCGGCTCGTGGATCAGCGCCCGCGCGATGTCGACGCGCCGGCGCTGCCCGCCGGAGAGCTTGCCGTACGGTCGATCGAGGAACGACCCCAGCGAGATGAGGTCGGTGAGGTCGTTGATCCGTCGATCGGCCCGAGCCCTGGGCAACCGCGCGAGAGTAGCGCGCAGTCGCAGATTCTCGCGCACGGTGAGCATGGGATCCAGCACCGAGTCCTGGAAGACCACGCCGATCCGCTCGCGGACCCGCTCCCCGTCATGCACGACGTCGTGCCCGGCGACTCGGACCGAGCCCGAGTCGAACGGCAGCACCGTCGTCAGGCAGTTGATGGTCGTCGACTTGCCTGCGCCGTTGGCGCCGAGGAACGCGAACGCGATGCCTTCGGGAACGCTGAAGCTCAGTTCGTCGACGGCTGTCACCGTGCGGAATCGCTTGGTCAGCTGTTCGACCTCGATCGACATCGTCCCCCCAGTCACGACCCAGGATGAGCCACGCGGGCGAGCGCGTGGCTCACAGTCTCGCACGTGCGGACGTGCTTGCTCGCCACCCGAGCCTGCCGACGGGCGTCAGCGGAACCGCACGCCGGACGACCCCTTGTCGCGCTCGGCGAGCGCCGTGCGTGCGGCGGTGGTCGCCGCCGACCCGCCGTACCCGCGTCGCATGAGCTGGCCGAGCAGCCGCCGCATGGCGGTCGTGTCATCGACATCGCCGAGGCGAGAGGCTCGGGACCGTGCGAACTCGAGGGCGCGTTCCGCCTCATCGTCGGGAACCGCCGACAGCGCGGCATCGGCGATGTCGCGGGGCACGCCCCGACCGGCGAGCGTCTGGGCGATCACCTGCCTGCCTTGACCCTTGCGGTCGACGCCCACATGCACCAGCTGCTCCGCGAGCGCCGCGTCGTCGAGGTAGCCGTGCCGTATGAACTCGTCGATGATCGCCTCTGCGCGGTGCGCCGAAACGTCGTTCTGGGTCAGGACCTTGCGTGCCTCGGCGACCGACAGCGACCGGGCGCGGAGCTTACGCAGGAGACGCTTCTCGGCCAGGTCGTCGGCGTCGGCGTCGATCTGCGCGTCTTCGTCGTCGGGACTCTCATCCGGCTGATCGTCCTCGAGCCACGTCGGGTGCCAGTCGGCATGCGCCGCCTCGGGTCGGCTTGACCCGCGCTCCATCGACCGAGGGACCGCGGGGGCGACCGACGACACTGTGTGCGCCGGTCGCTCCGCAGGGCGTACGCCGAAGAGCGGGATGACGGCAGCGGGCGACTCGTGCCCGCGTCCGTCTTCGGTGGAGTCAGTCACTTGTGTTGAGCCTCTCGAAACACTTGCGTCGAGCCTGACGGAACGTCAGGCGGGGCGGCGAGCCGCCAGCTCGTCCTCACCCGACGCCTCGACGGCCTTGGGCTGGCCGATGCCGAGCTTCGCCTTGATCTTGGTCTCGATCTCGGCGGCGACATCCTCGTTCTTGATCAGGAACGAGCGTGCGTTCTCTTTGCCCTGTCCGAGCTGCTCACCGTCGTAGGTGTACCAGGAGCCGGACTTCTTGACGATCTCGTGCTCGACACCGAAGTCGATGAGGCTGCCCTCGCGCGAGATGCCGGTGCCGTACAGGATGTCGAACTCGGCCTGCTTGAACGGCGGCGCCATCTTGTTCTTGACGACCTTGACGCGCGTGCGGTTGCCGATCGCATCGGTGCCGTCCTTCATCGTCTCTATGCGACGGATGTCCAAGCGCACCGAGGCGTAGAACTTCAGCGCCTTGCCACCGGCGGTGGTCTCGGGGCTGCCGAAGAACACGCCGATCTTCTCGCGCAGCTGGTTGATGAAGATCATCGTGGTGTTGGTGGTGTTGAGGCCACCGGTGAGCTTGCGCAGCGCCTGCGACATGAGGCGAGCCTGCAGACCCACGTGGGAGTCGCCCATCTCGCCCTCGATCTCGGCCTTGGGAACGAGCGCCGCGACGGAGTCGATCACGACGAGATCGATCGAGCCGGAGCGGATCAGCATGTCGGCGATCTCGAGCGCCTGCTCGCCAGTATCGGGCTGCGACACGAGCAGTTCGTCGATGTCTACGCCGAGCTTGCGGGCGTATTCGGGGTCGAGCGCGTGCTCGGCGTCGATGAACGCGGCGATACCGCCCTGCTTCTGCACGTTGGCGATCGCGTGAAGCGTGAGTGTCGTCTTTCCGGACGACTCAGGACCGTAGATCTCCACGATGCGCCCACGAGGGAGTCCGCCGATGCCGAGTGCGACGTCCAGGGCGATCGATCCGGTGGGGATCACCTCGACGGGCGCGCGCTCGTCGCTGCCCAGCCGCATCACCGAGCC